>CAVRCA010000014.1:0-21611 GCA_963719345.1 uncultured Alphaproteobacteria bacterium | reverse complement strand
CCATCCGGGCCGGAGAAGCCAGTGCTCTACAATCTGCGCCGCGCGCTCAAGCTCCGGCGCTTCAACCACGAGATCCGCGACGTCCTGAACACACCGCCGCTGCGCGTCCGCCCGACCGCTTGGACACTCGTCAGCATGGTCGCGAACTGCGACGTGCCGATGTACCTGCTGGGCATGAAGTCGCTCTACACGCGCCTGGGCGGCGGCCGCTTGGTCGCGATCGTGCATGCCGACCTGCCCGCCCGGTCCCGCGCGCTGCTCGAACGGCATTTTCCCGGCATCGAGGTTCTGGTCGGTGCCGACCTCGACAGCGGCGCCTGCCAGCGAGGCGGAACGTGGGAGCGGCTGGTCCACATTCTCGACCGCTCGTCGGAGCAATACGTGCTTCAGGTCGATGCCGACGTCCTGGCATTCGGCGACGACCTGCGCGAAGTGCTGGAGTGCGTGCAGGCGAACATCGCATTCACCCTTGGCGACGGCTCTCCGCTGCTGTCGATGCGGGAAGCGGCGGCGCAGGCGCAGTCCACCGACGGTGACTACATCGGCGATGTCGCCGAACGATTGTTCGACCGCTATCCCGGCTGCGACGGGTTGCGCTACGTCCGCGGCTCCTCCGGGTTCGCGGGGTTTGCCCGGGGCGGCTTCAGCCGCGCCGGTATCGAGCAGTTCCATGCCAACATGGAGACCTTGCTTGGGTCGCGATGGCGCGACTGGGGCACCGAGCAGGTCGGTTCCAACTTCGCGATCGCCAACTCGCCCGGTGGTGTCGTGCTACCCCACCCCGCCTACGCCAGCTTCGCGCCCGGGGTCGCGGCCGACGACGCCAAGCTCCTGCACTTCATCGGCACCTACCGGTTCGACGGCGGCACCTTTGCCCAGCGCGGCCGCGACGTGATCCGACAACTGGAGCGTGCCGCCATCGGGCCGCAATTCGGCTGATTGCGACCACAAGTTGCCGCTGGACCGAGGAGGGGGCGGCGTGGCAAGCGATCCGGGCGCTCCTCCGGAGAAATCATGTTCTATCGCTTGCGACGCAATCTTCGCACCCGGCGCTTCGACCAGCAGATCAGGGGCGTCCTGACCACTCCGCCGATCCGGGTCATCGACGCACCCTGGACCATCGTGAGCATGATTTCGGCGTCGGACGTGCCAATGTACCTGCTCAGCATCAAGGCGTTCTATCGCCGCATGGGAGGCGGCCGGATCGTGGCCATCGTCGGGGCAGAATTGCCGCAGGCTCAGCGCGTACTGCTGCGGCAGCATGTCGAGGGCATCGAGTTCGAGGAACTCGAGCGGATCGAACCCGGAGCTTGCCAGCGGGGCGGCACATGGGAGCGGCTCGTCTATTGCCTCCGCCAGGCGCGGGACGGATTCGTGATCCAGCTTGATGCCGATGTCCTCGCCTTCGGCCCTGACCTTGCGGAAGCGCTGGACTGCGCCAGCCGCAACGTGCCGTTCACCATGGCCGACGTTGCCGGCATCGTGTCAATGCGCGAGGCCGCCCTGGCAGCGCACAGGGTGCCCCAGGAGGAGAACTATGTGGGCATCGTCGCCGAACGGGCGTTCGAGCGATACCCCGACCGCCACCGCTCGCGCTACGTCCGCGGCTCCTCCGGGTTCTCGGGCTTTGCCAAGGGTGGGGTGTCGCCGGCCGAAATCGAGGATTTCCACGCAAAGATGGAGGCGCTGGTCGGCATTCGCTGGACCGAGTGGGGCACCGAGCAATGCGGCTCGAACTTCGCCATCGCGAACTCGCCGGGAGCCGTCGTGCTGCCGTATCCCGCCTATGCCAGCTTTTACCCGGGCGGACCGCGGCGGGAAGCGAAATGCCTGCACTTCATTGGCCGCCATCGCTTCGACGAGGATTTCCTCGCCGATCGGGGACGCGAGGAAATCCTTGCTCTCGGGCAGGAGAGTGGGCAGGCGGTCACGCAAATACCCTCAACACGGGTGAGTGACGCCGCAGAGTAGCCGACATCCAGAACCCGCCGGCCACCTGGCCGTTTGGCGCTCGGGGATGACGCAACGCGAAGGAACTCGCATGAAAAGCAAGACATTGATCCTGGCGTCCGTGTTCGCGGTCGCGCTGGCGGCTCCGGCCCTCGCGCAGGGCGGCGGCGGCTGGACGGGTACGAGCGGCGGCGGCGCCAGCGGCGGGATGGGCGGCGGCACCGCCGGGTCAACGGGCAGCATGGGCGCGGGCACGACGGGATCGGCCGGCAACATGGGCACCGGGTCGACGACGTCCACCGGGATGGTTAACTCCGGCTCTCGCGGAAGCTCCGGCGCCGCCGGCACTGGGCTCGGCAACACGGGTGGCGCTGGCGGCACCGCGGGCGGGACGACCGGGGCGGGCGCGGCCGGCTCGGCGGGAAGCGCCGGCGCTGGCACCGGCCGGTAACGCGATCAGGGATTGTCGGGTCGCGTCGCTGGTCCGCCGAGGTGTTGACGGTTCCTCAACGGGACCGTCGGCACCTCGGTGGCGAGCGACCTGGGCGGCTTACTGCAAAGGCACGTTGAGGTTGATGCCCGGGATCGGTTTCGACCGTTGGTCCTGCTGCCCTTCGATCGTCGAGCCGCGCACATAGCCTTGGCCGTTGTTGTAGATCGGCTGATTGAAGAAGTGCGGACGGATCTGCGTCCCCTGTCGCGTCGGTCGGCTTGGAGCGGCGAAGTCGCTGTCCGGGACCGGGGCCGCCTGATCGGACGGCGGGTGATCCGGCGGTATCGGCGGCACCGGGAAATCCTCGGCCGGGTTGGGCGATTTGGCGGCGGCGAGCAGCGTCCAGACGATTGCCGCCGCCCAGATCCTTCCCCGGCCGGGCACCCGGACCATCATAGGCCGCCCTCAAGACCCGGCGGCAAACCCTCGGCGCCCCGCAAATCCTCCTCCGGGTTGCGCGCCGGTGCGCCGAGCGGGCCCTGACCCACGCGCGCCCAGGCGTGGAGCGCCCAATGCACGGAGGGGAAGGCGATGTCCGCCCAAGGGATCTCGTCCGGCCGGAACAGGCGGACGTCGAGGCTTTCCTCACCGGCGGCATATGAGGGCGGCCCCTCGAAACGGGCACGGAAGATCACCTGCACTTGCCCGATGCGGCTGATGCTGAACAGGCCGAGCACGCCGTCAAGCTCGATCCGAGCGCTTGCCTCCTCCAGGGCCTCGCGCTGCGCACCCTCCTCGACGGTCTCGCCCAGTTCGAGATAGCCCGCCGGCAGCGTCCAGAAGCCGCGCCGCGGATCGATGGCGCGGCGGCACATCAGCACCTTGCCGTCGGACACCACGACGGAGCCCACCACGACCTTCGGGTTCTCGTAGGCGATGTGGCCGCACTCGGCGCACACCGATCGCTCGCGGTTGTCACCTTCAGGGAACTCGACGGATGAAATCGGCCATGACCGGAAAAACTGAAGCGTACGCGGGCGAGGTTCAAGCCCTCGGCGTCAACCGCTCCAGACGTGGCAAATAATTTCGCGAGATGAAACGCAAGTCATCCCCGGACGAGGTGCGTCCTCGCTCAGACCGACAGATCGAGGAGCGAGCCGCGCGGCATCGGGCGACCCGGCGTCGGCATCGACAGGGTATCGGTCGATGGAGCTTTTTGCAGGGGCGACGCCTGCGGCTGGGCCTGCACGCCCGTCGCCCGCACCCGCGACACCGGCGGCGCGTCCAGCGAACCCGGCGCCGTGACGTTTGCGGAGAAGGCCGCGAGCGAGTTTGTGGACAACATACTCAAAATGATGAACCGCATAGCTTAACAATATCTGAATCCGGACACGGATTCCAGCAGAGACGACTTCTTCACCGGTTGACGGGCGATCGGCAGCTTACGGCCGATATGAAAAACTGGTCGGACCGAGCAGTCCGCCCAGCAACGGGCGGACCAGTTCGAGCCAGGCGCACAGTTTGGGCCGGGTCTCGCGCGGGTCGATGATGTCGTGGATCGACAGCGCCTCGGCGCGCGCGAACGGCGTCTGGCCGGCGGCGAATTTCTCTTCCAGTGCGGCGCGGGTCGCAACCGGGTCGTCAGCCGCCGCGATTTCGCGCCGGAACGCAACGGCGACCCCGCCCTCCACCGGCAGCGCACCCATCTCGGCCGACGGCCAGGCGAGCATGTAGGCGCCGGGGCCGAAATGCGCCGCCGCGGCCAGCCCCATGCTTTTCCGCACGATCACGGTCGCCCACGGCACGGTGCAGAGGGCCGCCGCAAGCACCGCGGCCGCCCCAGCGCGCAGCGTGCCTTCGCGTTCGGCGTCAGGGCCGATCATGAAGCCGGGTTCGTCGACGAAGGTGATGACGGGCAGGTGGAACGTTTCGCAGAACTCCACGAAGCGGCGCATCTTGCGCGCGCCCTCCGCCGTCATGGTGCCGGCGGCATGACGGCAGTCGTTGGCGAATACGCCGACCGGGACCCCGTTCAGCCGCGCCAGCACGGTGATGATCCCGGGCGCGTAGCGACGCCCCATCTCGAACACCGTGTCGCGGTCGAGCACCGCCGCGAGGATGCGGCGCATGTCGTAGATCCGTCGCCGATTGACCGGGACGATATCGGAAAGCGCGTCCTCCGGGCGCTCCGGATCATCCGAAGGCGTCTGGACCGGCGGCAGCTCCCAGACGTTCTGCGGCAGGTAGCCGAGAAACCGGCGGATCGCGGCGAAAGCGGCGGCCTCGTCCTCCACGACGTCATCGATCACGCCGCTCTTCTCATGCAGTGCGGCGCCCCCCAACTCGTCCTTCGTCACCGCGCGGCCGAGCGCGCGTTCGACCAGGGCCGGGCCGCCGGCCATGATCTGCGCGGTGTGCCGGGCCATGACGCAGTAGTGCGACGAGACCAGCCGCACGGCGGGCAGTCCGGCCACCGCCCCGAGTGCCGCCGAGGCGACCGGCACCGTGGCCAGGGCGCGGCCGACCGAGGCGAAGCGCGGCGGATCGTAGACCGGGGCGGACAGCGTACGTGGCCCCGACTTGCCGCCCCCGCCCGTCACGCTGCCGCCGGCGCCCTCGTGCATCCGGACCAGCGGGATGCGGTACTGGCAGGCGAGTTCCTCCGTATAGACGCTTTTGCGCAGTCCGGCGGGAGAAGGAGAGCCGCCGGAGATGGTGAAATCCTCGCCGCCCACGACGCAGGTGCGCCCGTCGATGCGGCCCGTGCCGAGCACGAAATTGGCTGGGGTGAACGCAACGAGCCCGCCGGTCTCGTCGCGCTCGGCGCTGCCGGCCAGCAACCCGATCTCGCGAAAGCTGCCGGCATCGAGCAGAGCGTCGATCCGCTCGCGGATGGTCAGCCGCCCCCGGTCGTGTTGACGTGCAACCGACTGGTCGCCGCCTTGCGCTCGTGCGGCGGCCCGCACGCGCGCGATCTCATCCAATCGGTGCTGCCAGCTCATGCGATCAGGCCGTGAGGATCGCGGCGATTTCGTCCGGCGCGTAGCCGAGTTCGGTCAGGACTTCGGCGGTGTGCTGGCCCAGGCCGGGGGCGCCTCGACGGAGGCTGGTGGGGGTTGCGGAAAACCGCGCCGCCGCCCGCGCCTGTCGCAGCCGGCCGGCCGCCTCGTGCTCGGTCTCGACGATGATCCCATTGGCCTGCACCTGCGGGTGGCGCAAAACCTCGCTCCGCGTCAGCACCGGCGCGCATGGCACGCCCGCCGCGGTCAGCCGCTCCAGCCACTCCGCCGATGGCCGCGCGATCAACACGTCCTGGATCATCTGCAGGCGGGTGTTGATGTTCCGCTGCCGCAGCGCGGGTGTCGCGAACCGCGGATCGTCCAGCCACTCCGGCCGGTCCAGTGCGCGGGTCAGCGCCGCCCACTCGCGATCGGTCTGCACCGCCGCGCTGATGTAGCCGTCGGCCGTCTCGTAGATCAGGTCGATGAAGCTCGCCGCCTCCGCCTGCGGGAACCCGTCGCCGACGAACGTCTGGCTCCCCATGTCGGACGCCCACAGAAAACCCACGATCGCATCGAGCATGGACAAGCGGACATGCTGGCCTTGGCCGGTGCGCTCGCGCGCCAGCAACGCGGCGGTGATCGCCTGCGCCGCGACGATCGCCGTGTGCTTGTCGGGAACGATGGTGCGCACCAGGCGCGGGCGCGCCTCGTCCGAGCCGCCCTGGATGCTGGCAAGTCCGGAGACCGCCTGGACAAGCGGATCGTAGACCGGTTTGCCCGCATACGGCCCGTGCTCGCCGAAACCGCTGATCGAAACGTAGACGACGCGCGGGGCGACGACTCGGATCGCAGTCTCTCCCAGACCCATCCGCTCGGCCACCCCGGGCCGGAAATTCTGCACGAACACGTCGGCGGTCGCCGCCAACTTGAGCAGAGCCTGCACGCCGAACTCGGTCTTGAGGTCGAGCGCGACCGACCGCTTGTTGCGGTTGTTGTTGAGAAAGGAGGCGGAGAAGCCGCCCCGCCGATTGGTTCCGGCACGCGTGTGGTCACCGCCGCGCGGGGGCTCGACCTTGATCACGTCGGCGCCCTGATCGCCCAGGAGCATCGTGGCCAGCGGCCCGGAGATCATCGAGGTCAGATCGACGATGCGGTAGCCGTGCAATGGACCGTTCATGCCGTCACCCCTGACCTTGCAGAAAATCCAGCAGCAGGGCGCCAACCCGCTCGGGCTGCTCCTGCTGCACCCAGTGTCCCGCGCCCTCGACGAGGTGGCACCCCGTCAGTCGCGTGCAAGCGTGCTCCTGCATCCGCGCGAAGCTGCCGGGGCTCTGGTGGACGCCCCAGTCCGACGCGCCGGCGACAAACAGGGACGGAATGTCGATCGTGCGCCCCGAGAAGAGCTGCAGGTCGGCGCTGTAGCGCGGATCGGTGCGGCACCTGTACCATTGCAGCCCGCCCTGGAAGCCGAGCCGCCCGTATTCGGCGCTGTAGACGCGGAGCTCGTCCTCCGGGAGCCATCGGCACGCCGCGATCTCGCTCTCCGAGGGCATGTAGGGCACGACCGTCTCGGCCATCGTCTGGTCCAGATCCATGATGTAGTAGGTGGGCATCTTCGCCATTTCGCTGGCCGTCGAGGACCGCAGCGGAAACGGTCGGTTTCCTGGCCAGCCCGCGCTCTTGGCGTGGAAATAGGCGCGCAGGAAGGCGTGGACGCCTTGCGGGCAGTGCTGCATGTCGTCATTGGCCGGGCGGGTGGAGTAGGACCATTGATAGTGCTTGCGCGGCCGGTCGAGCGCAGCAAGGGCATCGCGGATCGTCGGCTCCGATGACGGGTACGAGCCGGCCGTTCCCCCCGGCGCCGGCGGCCCCGCGAATGGGCGCGCTCATCAGCGCGACGGAGCGGAACACGTCCGGCCGCGCGATGGCGCAATACGCCGCCACCGGCGAGCCGAAATCGTGTCCCACGACGGCGGCGACGGAGCGATACCCCAGCACGGAGACGAGCGCGAGGGCGTCCCTGACCAGGTTGAGCATCTGGAAGGAATGGAGGTCGCCATCGTAGCTTCCGTCCCAGCCGGTCGTCCGCCCGTAGCCGCGCTGATCCGGCGCGATGACGTAAAAGCCGGCAGCCGCAAGGCTCGGCATGATCTTGCGCCAGGAATAGGCGAGCTCCGGAAACCCGTGCAGGAGGAGCACACACGGCCGGCCCGTGGTCTCGAACCCCGCCTCCAGCACGTGCATCGTGAGGCCGTTGACGCCGCCGACGAACCGGGATCGGACTCCCGCGGGCAGCACGGTCTCCTCGAGTGGGCCGATATCGGTCATCGGGTTCTCCTACAGGTCGTTTCGTCCGCTAGTCTATCTGCCCTCCGCCTTCTAATGTGCCCGGCGGAAGGGGCGTTGCACACGCCTCGCGGGAGGGTGACGAACTTGGCGACTTCCGGAAAGCGTTGGGCTCTCCACGTGGCTGGCGTCCTGGCGGCGCTGTCGCTGCTCGGCGGACCCGCGCTCGCGCAGAAGTCCGGCGGCACCGCGACCGTCGGCCTGGAGCTTGATATCCCCGGCTTCGATCCGTTGAAGGTCGGGGTGTTCGACACCGCGGCCGAAATCCGCGGCCGCCCTGATCTTCGATACCCTCACCACCCTCGATGAGGAGGGCAAGCCACAGCCCAAGCTCGCCCAATCGTGGTCAAGCTCGGAGGACTTCAAGACCTGGACCTTCAAGCTGCGCCCGGGCGTCACCTTCCAGGACGGGACGCCGTTCAACGCCCAGGCGGTGGTCTGGAACTACAACCGCCAGAAGGACCCGAACAACCATTGCCGCTGCGCTTTCTACGTGCAGAACATCACCAAGATCGAGGCGCCGGACGATCTCACGGTGGTGTTCCAGCTGCGCGATCCCTTCAGTGCTGTTGCCGGCGGTGCTGACGATCCCGTCCTCGAACAACGTGATCCAGTCGCCCGCCGCCATCCAGGCCAAGGGCGACGACTACAACCGCAATCCGGTCGGCACCGGACCGTTCGTCATCAAGTCCTGGACGGCGGGCGACCGGATGGTGCTGGAGCGCAACCCCAATTACTGGAACAAAGGCCGCCCCTACCTCGATCGCGTCGTGCTGCGGCCGTTGCCGGACGCGCAGTCGCGGTTCGCCAGCCTGCTCGCGGGCGAAACCGACCTTGTCTGGGCCGATGAGTACGAGGCCGACAACATCGAGAAGGCGCAGCACGACCCGGCGCTGAAGGTGCTCACCTATGCCGGCTCCGGCGCGTCCGTCTATGCGTTCAACACCAAGGCAGCGCCGTTCGACGATGTGCGCGTGCGCCAGGCGCTCGTCATGGCGCTCGACCGCAAGGTGATGTCGCAGGCGCTCACCAACGGCCTGAGCCGGCCGGCCACCAACCCCTACGGCGACGGCTCCTGGGTCAAGTGTCAGGACGACGGCGCGCTGCCCACTGATCCGGTGAAGGCCAAGGCGCTGCTTGCGGAGCACGGCTCTCCGGTCGAGTTCAAGATGCTGGTCACAGCGACGCCGCGCGGACGCGCGGTCGGCCAGGTGATGCAGCAGCTCTGGAAGCGCGTGGGCGCCAACATGGAGATCGAGCAGGTCGACCAGGCGACGATCGTGCCGCGCGCCTTCAGCCACCAGTTCCAGCTCACGCCCTGGCGCATCATCGATCTCGCCGATCCCGACCCGCAGATGTACGCCAATTTCCACACCGGCAGCCCGGTCAACCTGGCGCAATACTCCAATCCGGAGCTGGATCGGCTGTTGGATCACGCCCGGGTCACCGGCGACCAGGCCGAGCGAAGTGCCGACTACTGCGCGATCAGTCGGCTGATCAACCACGAGGCGACCTGGTTCTGGACGTTCCAGAACACGTACTACGCCATCGCCAAGGCGAAAGTGCAGGGTGTCCGAAAGATGTACAGCGGGGTGATCGACGTATCGGACGCGTGGGTGCAGTAGCGGCGTGGTCAGCCTGATCGGCAGGCGGCTGACGCACCTCGTTCCGGTGCTGCTCGCAGTGACGATCCTGACCTTCCTGATTGCCTCGCTGCTGCCGGGCGACCTTGCCTACGTGATGCTCGGCGACCAGGCGACGCCCGAGCAGGTTGCCGCCCTGCATCACGCGATGGGTCTCGACCTGCCGATCTGGCAGCGCTACGGGCGTTGGCTGGCCGGCGTTCTGCACGGCGATCTCGGTCGCTCCTTCCGCACCGGCCAGACCGTTCTCGGCGCGATCGCCGAGCGCTTGCCGGTGTCGTTGCAGCTGATGGTGATGGCCGAGCTGACCGGCCTGGTGATCGGCATTCCGGTCGCGATCCTGTGCGCCGTGCGGCCCGGCGGCCGGATCGATCGCGCGCTGACGGCGCTGGCGTTTGGCAAACTCGCGCTGCCGTCCTTCATGGTGGCGATCCTGTTGATCTTCATCTTCGCCGTGCAGCTCCACTGGCTGCCAGCAACCGGCTACGTGCCTTTTTCGGAAGACCCGCTCGGCAATTTGCGGAGCTTCGTGCTGCCGGCATTGACGCTCGCTTTCGGCGAGTGGCCGGTGCTGATGCGGGTGCTGCGGTCCGACATGATCGCGACCTTGCAGGAGGATTATATCGCCATGGCCCGGGCCAAGGGCCTGCGCCCGGCGCGCATTCTGCTGGTCCACGCGCTCAAACCGTCCTCGCTGACGCTGGTGACGGTCACCGGCATCAACATCGGCCGGCTGATCGGCGGCGCGCTGATCGTCGAGACGATCTTTGCCCTGCCCGGCATCGGCCGACTGCTGGTCGGTGCGATCTACGCGCGCGATTTCATCATCCTGCAGGGTGTCGTGCTGTTCGTCGCCGCCGGCTTCGTCCTCGTCAACTTCGTCGTCGACTTGCTCTACGCCTTCCTCGATCCGCGGATCCGGCATGGACGCGCTTGAACTCGCCGATCCCGGACTGGAGGAGGTGTCGGCCCGTCCGGTCGGACGCGCGCGGCGGCTCGGAGCCGGGTTCGCCCTGGCCTGTCTCTGGATCGCGGTGGTCGCCCTGCTTGCGATCTCGGCCCGTTGGCTGCCGATCCCCAGCCCGACCGACATCGACTTCCTTGCGCGCCGTGCGCCGCCCGGTTCCGAGCATTGGCTCGGCACCGACAATCTCGGTCGCGACATGCTTTCGCGGCTTATCTACGGGGCGCGCATTTCGCTCACCGTCGGCCTGCTCGCGCCGGTGATCGGCGTCGTCGTGGGCGGTTTTCTGGGCATCCTGTCAGGCTACTTCCGTGGCCGGTTCGAGGCGTTGGTGGTGGGTGCGGCCGACGTCCTGCTGGCGTTTCCGCCGTTGGTGCTCGCCCTGGCGGTCACGGCCTATCTCGGCCAATCCATCCTGAACCTCGTGCTGGTGCTGGGCGTGTTGGGAATCCCGGCGTTCACCCGGGTCGCGCGCGCCTCGACGTTGGCGTTGGCGCAGCGCGAGTTCGTCACCGCCGCGCGAGCCCTGGGGGCGACCCACGCGCGCATCCTGGCGCGCGAGCTGCTGCCCAACGTCGCGTTGCCGCTGCTGGCGTTCTTCCTGCTCGGCGTCGCCATCACCATCGTGGTCGAGGGCGCGCTCAGCTTCCTCGGCCTCGGCGTGCCGCCGCCAGCGCCGAGTTGGGGCATCATGATCGGCGAGGGTCGCGAAAGCCTGGAGATCGCACCGCGCCTCGCGTTCCTGCCGGCGGGTGCAATGTTCATCACCGTGCTCGCGTTCAACATGGTGGGCGACACGATGCGCGCGCTCACCGATCCTCGCGGCAGTGCGCTATGAGCGACGATGCCCTGCTTGCGCTCGAAAATGTCTCGGTCGAGCTGCCGACGCCGAGGGGCACGGTGCGGGCGGTCGACGGCGTCGATCTGAGGTTGGCGCCGGGGCGCACGCTCGGCGTCGTCGGCGAGTCCGGCTGCGGCAAGACGATGCTCTCCCGCGCCATCCTGCAACTGCTGCCCAGGCGGGCCAGGCTCGGCGGCCGCGTGCTGTTTGAGGGCGACGATCTGGCGCGGTTGCGTCCCGCGGCGTTGCGTCGGCTGCGCGGCCCGGCGCTCGCCGTGGTGTTTCAGGACCCGATGAGCTCGCTCAACCCGGTCCTGACCATCGGCACCCAGATCGGCGAGACGTTGCGCGAACATCTCGGGCTGGGCGAGGGAGCGATTGCGCGTCGGAGCGCCGAGCTGCTTGCCGCCGTCGGCATTCCGGCGCCCGAGCAGCGGCTGCGGCAGTACCCGCACCAGCTTTCCGGGGGCATGCGCCAACGCGTCGCCATCGCAATCGCGCTGTCCTGCGAGCCGCGCCTGCTGATTGCCGACGAGCCGACGACGGCGCTCGACGTGACCGTGCAGGCGCAGATCCTCGACCTGCTGGCGCGCGAGCAGCGCCGCCGGCACATGGCGATGATCCTGATCACGCACGATCTCGGCGTGGTGGCCGGCCGCACCGACGAAGTCGCGGTGATGTACGCCGGACGGGTGGTCGAGCGCGCGCCGACGGCAGCGCTTTTCTCCGACACCAGGATGCCCTACACGCAGGCGCTGCTCGCCGCTGTCCCCAAGCTCACCGCCTCGCCCCACACCGCCTTGCCGGCAATCCCGGGGCGGCCACCGGACCCGACCCGTCCGCTTCCCGGCTGCGCCTTCGCCCCGCGCTGCCCACGCGTCGCCGAAACCTGTCGCCGGGCGAAGCCGCCATTGGCCGGTCCCACCGGCGACCCTCACCTGTTCGCCTGCTGGCGGCCGTTGCAGCTGGATGAGGCGGCATGAGTTCGACGCTGTTGGAGATCGACGATCTCGTCGTCGAGTATTCCGTGGGCAAGAACACCGTCCACGCCATCTCGGGTGTGAGCTTGCAGGTTCGGCGGGGCGAGACGCTGGGGCTGGTAGGCGAAGTCCGGGTGCGGCAAGTCCACGCTGGGCCGGGCGGTATTGCAGCTTCGTCGTCCGACATCCGGACGCGTCAATTTCGATGGCGTCGAGTTGACCGGGCTTAATGAGGCCGCGATGCGGCGGCTGCGGCGACGGCTGCAACTGATCTTCCAGGACCCGATCGCCTCCCTCAATCCGCGCCGCCGCATCGGCGACATCGTGGCCGAGCCGCTGGTCATCGCCGGCGTGCGGGACCGGCGCGAGCGCGACCGGCGCGTCCGCGACATGCTGCTCGCGGTTGGCCTCGACCCGGACACCGCGACGGGACGCCTGCCGCACGAGTTTTCGGGTGGCCAGTGTCAGCGGGTTTGCATTGCCCGCGCGCTCATCCTGGAACCGGAGCTGGTGGTCTGCGACGAGCCGGTCTCGGCGCTGGATGTCTCCATTCGCGCGCAGATCCTGAACCTCCTCGAAGCGATGAAAATCCGCTACGCGCTGACCTTGCTGTTCATCGCCCACGACCTTGCGGTGGTGAAGGTCGTCAGCGATCGGGTCGCGGTGATGTATCTCGGCCGCATCTGCGAGATCGGCCCGACCGAACAGCTGTTCGCCGGTCCCGCGCATCCCTACACGCGCCTGTTGCTGGACGCAATTCCCGTCCCGGACCCCACCGTCTCGGTCGTCGAGAACGTCCCGGCCGGCGAACCGCCGTCACCGATCGCGCCGCCGTCCGGCTGCCGCTTTCGCACCCGTTGCCCGCGGGCTGACCGGCTGTGCGCGGACGAGACGCCGGCGTTGCGCGAGGTCGCTTCCGGCCAGTTCGTCGCCTGCCATCACCACCTGCTGTCGCGAACCGCCGATCCTGCGCGCGCCGATCAAGGTGTCTTGGCCCGGGGATAGACCTGAACGCTCGCGGTCATTCCCGCCACCAGCCGAATGCCGGCGGGCACGGGGTCGAGCGCGATGCGAACCGGCACCCGCTGGGCGAGGCGTACCCAGGTGAACACGGGATTGACGTTCGCCAGGCCGCTGGAGCCGGTCGTCCCCACGTCGGTCTGGATGCCGCGCGTGACGCTGTCCACATGACCGTTGAGACCGCGGCGATCTCCCATCAGCCAGACCGTCGCGGGATCGCCGTCGGCGATCCGGCGCACATTGGTTTCCTCGAAATACCCGTCCACCCAGAATGAGTTCGCATCGACGAGGGAAAGCGCGCGCCCGCCGGCCTGCGCGAAGTCGCCTCTGCGCAACAGCAGGTTGGTCACCCAGCCGTCCACCGGCGCGCGAACCTGCGTGCGTGCCAGGTTGAGTTCCGCCTTGCTGACCTGCGTTGCCGCCTGCGCCGTTGCCGCCGCTGCAACGGCCGCGTCCGAGGCGAACTGCTCCTGCTGCTCGGCCGAAACCGAAAGGTTCGAGAGCTGGGCTCGACGCGTCGCCTCGGCTCGCCGGAACCTCTCGGCGGCCTGCGCGCTCTCCAATGCCGCGCGCGCCGCGTCCAACGCGATGCGGTAATCCGAGGCTTCGATCTCGAACAGCACGTCGCCCTTATGAACGAACTGGTTGTCGACGAGGGCGAGCTTGACCACCTGCCCTGCCACTTCCGGCGCTACCGTGACCACATAGGCGCGCACCTGGCCGTCCCGGGTCCACGTGGCATTGATGTAGACGCGCCAGAACTGTAACGCGATCGCGACGGCCACGGCCACCACCGCCCAGGTCGCGAGAACGCGGAAGACACGCTTGCCTCGTTGCGTCATGCCGGCCAGAGAATGCCACTGCTGACCAGCAATCCAATCCCTCCGAGCATGATCAGGTAAATGGCCGTGAAGAACAGGGCGGGGTGCCAGATGTAGGGCAGCAGGCCGAGCGCATCCGCGAGCTGGCGCAGCAGGAGCCAGACCGCCGCGCAGCCGAGCATGACGACAACCAAGGGCGAAACGTAGGCGCCGAACACGTCGATCTGGTCGAGCGGTAGCACGCTACACCCTCTCCACTCCGAGGCCCGCGAAGAAATCGGGATGCGACGCGACCGCCTCGGCGATTTCCAGCCGCGCCGCGCGCAACCTGAACTGATGGTCCTGATCCGTCGTATCGGCCCGAGCCAGCCTGCGCACGTTCAACAACTCGCGCCCGACTGACAAGGCGGCGAGCACCTGGCCGTGCTGCAGCAGCGTCGCCTGCGGCGGCAGCTGGACCAGTCTCGTATAGGATCGCCGTTGCCATTGCAGCGGGCTGAGCCGCCAACGTCCGCGCACCAGCTGCATCAGATCGCCTCGCGCGTGGGCGATCAGGCGTCGGGTGCGTAACTCGGGAGACAAGGGTGGGATCAGCCGGTAGCCGGCGGCGCCGAGCGTGGCACCCGCTATGATCCCGATGGCCGTGTTGAGGAAACCCGCGTAGTCGTAGGTGATCTCGTTGGTCGGCGAGAATAGCGGCACGAAATTGGCCATCGTGGCAAAGGCGATGCCCGCGGCCATCGTCCCCTGTGGCAAGCCCGCTGCCGCAATGGCGGCGAGGCAAACGAACCCGCCGACCACGGCGGCGAATGTGGCATAGGTCTCAAATCCCCATCCCTGAAGCAACGGCAGGATGGCGAATTTTACGATACCGCCGACCAAGAGCGCCAAGGCGCTGCCCGCCGCCATCATCGAGGCACCTCCGAATGCCGCCTCATTGCGCAGCACGTAGACGAGAACCACCACCATGGTGAAGGTGACGAACACCGGCCCGGCGGACCATGCACTCGCCAGCCAGATCAGGATCGCCACGCTGACGACGATGAACGCCCGTGCCGCGTTTACCGCTGCCGCCAGCGGGTCACTCAGCTGGATGCGACCATAACCGGCAGGCACCGGCGCGTGTATCGGGTCGCGCAAGAGGGTAATGCCTTCCTGCGCATTGGCCAGTCCGGTCAGGACTTCCCCCAGACGGTCCGTGAAAAGCCGTTGCGAAACGCCCCCCGTGGGTTCGGCGATCAGGGCGGCACTCGAGGCACGTGCGTCAACCGCGGTCTTCTGCTCGACCAGCACGTGAGCCAAGCGACGCCGTGCCGGCTCCGTTGCAATCAGTTCGGATGGCTGCAGCCGCCGAATGTGCTGCTCCATCCCACGCCAGCACGACAGCATTGCGAACAGGCCGGCCACTGCCGCCCGCAGGCCACCTTGGCGTGACCGCAGGTCGTAGTTTTCGCCGGCGGCCTGCTCGACGACGGTTTCCAGCGCCGCCGCCTCGGCGACAAGCGCACGGCGTCGGTCCCGCTGCTGGTCAAGGGACAGAGCGGCCGCGTCGGTCAGCACGCCTCGGATGCCGTCCAGTGCCTGCGCTGCAAGATCCTCAAGTTTGGTGGCAAGCGCCTGGCGCTGGCTTCCAAAATCGGTGAGCGAGAAGACCAGGGTGGTGCAGATGACGCCGATGGTAATGGCACTCGCGCGTGCCGCGGCGAGCAGGAACACGTCATTCGGCGAGCCCACGGCGTCCATGGCGATGATGGCGGCGGTGTAGCCCGCAAGCATCGCGGCGTAGGAGGTCAACTCGGACAGGAAGGTCGAGACGAAGCTGCACGCCGCACCCCAAAGCGCAAGCCCGAGCAGGAAAACCGCACGGTCCTGGGGAGCCACAGCGTAGAGCAGCACCGCGAATACCGCGCCGGTGAGCGTGCCGATCAGCCGAAAAGTACCCTTGCGCAACGAGGCGCCGAGCACCGGCTGGGCGACGATGATCGCCGATGTGCCGGCCCAGGCGGGCTGGTCGATCTGCAGCGCGAAGGCGATGTAGAGCGCCAGCAACCCAGAGGTGGCGGTGCGCAAGCCGAACAGCACCGCGGCCGGGGGAGGAAGCAGGGCGAGCAGCCGCATCGCGCCCTCGCCGAGGCGGCTTCAGGGTTCTCGCTGCAGCTTGTCGATGGTGATCGGCAGGTCCCGGATGCGCTTGCCGGTGGCGTGATAGACGGCGTTGGCAACGGCAGCCGCGGTACCGACGATGCCGATCTCGCCGAGCCCCTTCACGCCGATCGCACTGGCCTTGTCGTCACGCTCGTCGACGAACATGACCTCGATGTCGTGGATATCGGCATTCGTGGGAACGTGGTACTCGGCGAGATTGTGGTTCATGAACCGGCCGAGCGCGTGGTCGGTGAACGTCTCCTCCATCAATGCCATCCCGATGCCGAACACCACGCCGCCGACGACCTGGCTGCGCGCCGTCTTGGGGTTCAGGATTTTTCCTGCAGCGACCGCGTCGACGATGCGCGTCACCCGGACGACGCCCAACTCCTCGTCCACCCTCACCTCGGCGAACACGGCCGAGTGCGTGTAGGCGGTGTACGCCTTCTTGATGGCGGGATCGGGGCTTGCGGTCTGTTCCTCCTGGATCTGGTCGACCTTGCCCGCCCGCATCGCGTCCGCGATGGTCACGAAGCGGGACGGGTCGGAGTCGAGTGCAAGTCGGCCCTGGGCGAAAACGATGTGGTCCAGCGCCACGTTGCCGAGCGGCGAATCGTCGGCGGAGCGGGCGTATTTGAGCAGCGTCTCGCGGATGGCGTGCAGGCCGCCTGAACCGCGGAGCCGGCCGACGCCGCCGTCCAGGAGCCGCCTTCCACCGGCGATTTCGGCAATGAGCTGTCGCCTATTCGGACCGTCACGTCATCCATCGGCACGCCGAGCGCGTCGGCGGCGATCTGCGTCAGGATCGTGTAGGTGCCGGTGCCGATATCCGCGGTCGCACTCGCCACCTCGAGCTTGCCGTCGGCGGTGAGGGTGGCGCGCGCGCTCGTCTGCATCATCTGGGCCTCCCAGACGCCGGTCGCCATGCCCCACCCGATGAGTTCACGTCCCTCGCGCATCGACCGGGGCTTTGGCGAGCGTCCAGCCCAGCCGAAGCGTTCGGCCCCGAGTTGGTAGGCCGCGCGCAACTCCTTGCTGGTGTACGGCTTGCCCTCGTTCTCGTCGGACTCGCTGTAGTTGGCAAGGCGCAGCGCTCCGGATCGACGCCGGTCGCATAGGCAAGCTCATCCATGGCGGATTCCATGGCGAACAACCCAAGTGGCGCGCCGGGAGCGCGCATGTCGCCGGGGGTATAGGTGTCAAGTTGCGCCAGCTTGTAGGTCAGGGCACGTTGTCGCAACGATAGAGCAGGCCCGACCAGTTCACGACCACCTCCTGGTGGTCTTCGAACCGCGACGTGCAGGCGACGGCGTCGTGCCGAATGGCGATGCAGCTTGCCATCGAGGGCGGCGCCGAGCGCGACGGTGTTGATGGTTTCGGGCCGGTATACGTGCGTGAACATCTGGTCGCGCGTGAGC
Organism: uncultured Alphaproteobacteria bacterium; assembly: GCA_963719345.1. Classification (GTDB taxonomy): domain Bacteria; phylum Pseudomonadota; class Alphaproteobacteria; order Acetobacterales; family Acetobacteraceae; genus CAVRCA01. The sequence goes on along the minus strand of CAVRCA010000014.1, from coordinate 4,048 downwards.
ACGAGCTTGACGGAACGCTCAAGCTCCAGCGCCGCCATGACCGCGAGATAGACTTGGTATTGCGGGCGCAGGCCCGAGCCGAAGGCGCCGCCGACGAATGGCGTCACGACACGGACGTCGTCCTCCGCCAATCCGAAGACACTGGCCAGATACGATTGGTCGTTCTGGACGCCCTGGATCTTGTCGTGGACGGTGATCTTGCCTCCGCCCTCCCAGATCACGGTCGTCGCATGTGTCTCCATGGGATTGTGATGCTCAACCGGGATCCTGTACTCCTGCCTGACCTTGACGGGCGAGGCATCGAATGCCGCATCGGCGTCGCCGCGCGGCTTGGGTGGGGGCGAGATGCCCGCCGCACTTTCGGGGGCACGTAGGCACGGCGGCGTTGCGCGTCGAGGTCGGTGGTGTGGTCGGCCACATGATACTCGATCCGCACGAGCGATGCCGCGTAGCGGGCGGTCTCGTAATCGTCCGCGACCACCAGCGCTACTGGCTGTCCACTGTAGACGATATCGCGGTCGTAGAGCGCGCGGAAGGGCGAGCCGGGCGGCCCGACCTCGTCCTGGAACTTGGAATCGAACCAAGCGGTGCGGCGGCGGTTCTCATGCGTGAACACCTGGATGACGCCGGGCACGGCGAGAGCGGCCGTCGTTCGATCTTCGTGATGCGGCCCTTGGCGATCTGCTCGACACGACATAGCCATACGCCATTCCGGGCCGGCGAACTCGGCCGAATAGGTGGCGCTGCCTGTTACCTTCGCCCGCCCGTCTACGCGACTGCGCGGCTTGCCGACGTTAGGTCCTGCACGAATGCCATCATTACGCGATGCCCTTGTCGCTGATCGGCTGGGGCGTCCCCGAAGCGGCCTGCTCCAGCGCGCGCACGATCGCCTGCTTGGCGAGGCCGATCTTGAATGCGTTGTGCGTCGAGCCGTGCGCCCCGGCCATCAACCGCTCGGCCACGTCCCGAAAGGCTGCATCCTCCGGGATTTTTCCTTGCAGCAGCGCCTCGGCTTCGGCACCCGCCAGGGCTTGTGAGCCACACCGCCGAGCGCGATGCGCGCTTGCCCGACCCGCTCGCCATCCATCTCGATCCCGACCGCGACGGAGACGAGCGCGAAGGCGTACGACAGGCGGTCGCGCAGCTTGAGATACGTACAAGTTTTGCGCGAACCCGCTCGGCGGCAGCTCCACCGCGAGAACGATCTCATCATGCGCCAAAGTCGTATCGATCTCCGGCGTATCGCCCGGCAACCGGTGGAACTCGGCAAACGGGATCGCCCGCTCGCCGCTGGGTCCCGCGACGTGGACCGTCGCCTCCAATGCCGCGAGTGCCACGCACATGTCGGATGGGTGTGTCGCGATGCACTTGTCGCTGCCGCCGAGAACCGCGTGAATCCGGTTCACGCCGTTGATGGCAGGACATCCCGAACCCGGATCGCGCTTGTTGCACGGCGTCCCGACATCGTAGAAGTAGTAGCAGCGAGTCCGTTGGAGAAGATTGCCGCCGGTGGAAGCCGCGTTGCGCAACTGACCGAGACGCGCCGTTCAGGATTGCGCGGGACAGCAACGGGTAGCGCGCGTCCACCTCGGGGTGATAGGCGAGGTCGGCATTCTTACCAGCGCGCCGATGCGCAACCCGCCAGCCGGCGTCGGCTCCACGCTGTCCAGTCCCGGCACCTGGGTTTACGTCGACCACCCTGGTCGGCCGCTCGACGTTATACTTTATGAGATCGACCAGGTTGGTGCCCCCGGCGATGAAGCGGGCCGTCGGGTCCGCCGCGATCTCGCGCACCGCCGTTGGCCACGTCGCGCGGGCGCACGTAGGAGAAGCGGTTCATCGTGAGACCTCGCCCGACTGCATGACGTGCTCGATGGCAGCCACGATGTTGGGATAGGCACCGCAGCGACAGATATTGCCGCTCATCAGCTCGCGAATGTCTTCAGCGCCTTGCGCGTGACCCTCCCCCAGCAGCCCGACCGCCGAACAGAGCTGACCGGGCGTGCAGTAGCCGCACTGAAAAGCATCGTATTCGACGAACGCTTCCTGCATCGGATGCAGCGCGCCGTCGGGAGCGGCGAGGCCCTCGACGGTCGTGATGTGCGCTCCATCCTTCATGATCGCGAGTGTCAGGCAGGAGTTGATCCGCTTGCCGTCCAGCAGCACGGTGCAGGCGCCGCACTGGCCGTGGTCGCATCCCATCTTGGTGCCGGTCAGGCCGATATCGTAGCGCAGCAAGTCGAGCAGCGTCGTCCACGGTGCCACGTCGAGACGATGGAGTTGTCCGTTGATCGTCAGCGAAATGGCCATCGTATCGGGCGGCTCGCGAGAGAGAGTGCCCGCTGCAGAAACGGCTGCTTCAACCATGCAAAAGGCTCCCCAGGGCTCTGCCGTTGCGGCGCCGCGCACCGGGGCCCGGAGGCCGCCGCTGCCGGATTGTCCACCAGGACGTGATGGCGACCCGGATTGCCAGCTAAACCATCGGCGTACCTACCGGTTGCCTGCACAATCCTGTGACATGCGGCATGAGGCGCGGCTAGAGACCCGACACCAGGTGACCGCCGTCCACGGCGACGACACTGCCGGTCATGTACAAACTCGCGGGCGATGCCGAGCAGGAGAAGCGCTCCGTCGAGTTCCTCGGCGTGTCCCAGCCGGCGCTGCGGCACGCGCTTGATGAGCGCCTTTCCCGGGTCGCTTGCGAAGAACTCCCGGTTGATGTCGGTTTCGATGTAGCCGGGCGCGAGCGCATTGACCCTGATCCGGTGGCGCGCCCATTCGAGTGCGAGCATCTTGGTCATCTGAATGACGCCGGCCTTTGATATTGCGTAGGGTGCGACGCCGCCTGCCTCCGCGCCCCCAGGATCGAAGCGATGTTGACGATGCTGCCCGCCACGCCGTCGCGGACCATGCGGCGGGCGCTGCGCTGAGCGGCCAGCCAGGCGCCCTTCAGGTTAGTGTCGATCACCTGCGTCCAGCCATCCTCGTCGATGTCGATCGCGGCGCGGGTCAACGTGACGCCGGCATTGTTGATCAGCACCGTGACCGGTCCGAATGCGGCCTCCGCCCGGTCGAGCGCGCCCTCGATGCTGTCGGCGTTGGTCACGTCCATGACGACGCTCTCGGCCTGGCCGGATTTTTGCCGGATCGCGTCGACCGTACAGGGCCAGCGCAGCTTCCGCCGGGCGGCCACCGTAACCCGGGCGCCGAGCCCGGCGAGGAACTCGGCGAAGTGCTGCCCGAGCCCGCTCGAAGCGCCCGTGACCAGGACGTGGCTCCCATTCAGGTCGAACATTCCGGCCATGCTCCGTCTCCTCTGCTCCACCCTGGAAGGACCGGCCAGCCCGATCCGCACTCCCAACCCAGGGAGCCGGAGGCGGTTGCGCCGTCCGCTCTCAAGGCGTATGTCGGGTGGCATGATTTTCTGCGGCGCGCGTCTGGCCTGCCGGACTGCCCGTGCAATGGCACGGTGCTCAGCGCGTCTGCTCGCCCTCGGGCTTCTCCTTCGACTTAGCCGCCCCTGAGCGTACGGCCGAGGGCTGACCGTCGGCATCGCTCAGGGGACCCCTGACCCGCCGTCGTGCGCCCTCCCGCAAGTTGACCCAAGGACCGCCCCCGTGAGCATCGACCATCCCAGCTTCGGCAAGCTGGACGACAACCGCATCCTGATCTTCGACACCACACTGCGCGACGGCGAGCAGTCGCCGGGCTTCTCGATGAACCTCGGCGAGAAGATCCGCATGGCCGAGGCGCTGGCCGATCTCGGCGTCGACATCATCGAGGCCGGCTTCGCGATCGCCTCGCCCGGCGACTTCGAGAGCGTGCGGGCGATCTCCGAAACCGTGCGCGGGCCGGTGATCGCCAGCCTCTCGCGCGCGCCGAGGCGGACATCCTGCGCTCCGCCGAAGCGCTGAAGCCGGCCGAGCGCAAGCACATCCACATCGTGCTCGCCACCTCCGCGCTGCACATGAAATACAAGCTGCGGCTCGAGCCGGAGGAGGTGATCGACCTCACCGCCCGATCGGTCCAGCTCGCCCGCGACCACGCC
>CAVRCA010000013.1:0-13903 GCA_963719345.1 uncultured Alphaproteobacteria bacterium | reverse complement strand
CTCAAGTAATGGGGCCTGGGGCCGACTGGCCCCAGCTGGTGCCCGGGGCAGAGCCCCTGGCCTCCTTCGCTCATTGACTGAACAGATACGAGCAGCTCGGGTCCGCCCGGATCGTGGGCGCGGATGCGGTCATAGAGGAGCGCCCGCGCTTGGCCACCAGCGGATCGACCTCGTCCCCCAGCAGGAACCGCTCTTTCACCGATCGCTCCGCGGCCGCCCGGCACCGTGCTCGTAGATCCGACCCCGCCCCGCGTAGCGGGCCTGCAGCGACGGTCGCGGGTCGCGTGCCTGCGCGCCGCTCGGCCTCGGTGCGTGGGGAACGGCACGAACGAGCCGTCCCAGCGTGCCGTCGCCCAGGGAAAGCCGGCCGCCGCGTCGCGAGGTGTTGAACCCCGTCCGCGTTCCGAGCGGCACCCGCATTTCCGGCATTTCGATGCCGCCCTGATCGAGCCCGTCCTGGTCCGGCCGCGGCACCAGGGTCTCGAATGGCGGACCGGGGATCGGCGGGACGATGTCGGCGATGCGCGCGCTCGCGAAGCGCGGGCCGAAATCGAGCCGCGGCGGACGCAACGCTCCCTCGGGCAGCAGGAAGCCAGGGATGTTCGGAAACATCGCCTCGTAGGCCGCCACCGTGACCAGCGTGCCGTCGGCGAGCCGCGGATACGCGCTGGGTGGGGGTTCGGTGCCGTCGCGAACCCAGGCCTGCAATGCCACGAGCAGCGCCCGCAGCACGCGGTAGTGGTCCAGCGTGTCGACGCAGTTGGTATAGAGGCCGCGATCGCGCTGCCGCCCGACATAGTGCTGCGCGCCGGCGATCAGGTAGATGCGTGCCTCGGGCGCCGGTGGGACGTCGTGGGTGCCGGCGGGATCGGTTCCGATCAGCGAGGCCGATCGGTTCCAGTATTCGGTGGAGTCGTTCACGTAGAACAGTTTCGGCACCGATCTCAGCTGCCGCGCCCGGTCGAGCACGGAGGCGGTGACGCCGCTCACCGGATCACGCGCCGGCGTGGTGGCGAAGGGGAAGTAGTCGGTCGGGTAGATGTGGTCCTGCAGCACGCTGAAATGCCGCGTCGGCATGGCGAAGCGGTAGTCGAAGCCGCCTTTGCCGCCGCCGGCGACGTGAATGAAGGCGCCGTCGAATGGCGGCTGCCCGGCTTCGTCGACGTGCAGGCCGCGGAGCAGCATGGTCTGGATCAGCCGCCCGGACTGGGAGATGCCGAAGATCAGGCTGTGCTGCGGCACCGGCCCGCCGGCCAGCCTGTGGGTTCGCAGGTAGGACAGGAGGTCGCGGATCCCGGCCATGCCGAGCGCCAGGATCACCGGATCCCGGGCGGTGTACGTCAACTCGTAGATCCGCCCGGGCTGGAAGCCGCCGTCCAGCCTGATCCGGGTGGGTGTGTCCCCGGAGGCAGGCGGCACGAACGACCACGCCGACCGGGCAATCGGATGGCGCTCCCCCTCCGGCCGGTCGCGCTGGGTCAGCGCCGCGTCCGGTGCGGCTTCGTGCGCAAATGGATAGGCGGTGCCGAGCATGCCGGTGAACTCGGTGGTCGGCGTGGGCGCATCGACGATGGCCTCGTAGGCGACCGGGCCGGTGATCGGCTCGCCGTGCTCGGTCGCGACCGGGGGGTGGAGCACCATCCGCCTCTCGTCCGGCCGCGTGGCCACGTCGGCCGCCCAGGCCGACCACAGCAGGGTGAAGCCTTGCCGGAACAGGAAGCCGTTGCCGGCATCGGCCGCGGTGGCGGGGTCGTTGCTGGGCGGGGCGTCGTCGAGCTGGCCGAGGATGCCGATATTGCCGCGGTTGTTCACCTCGTAGAGCAGCGTGCCGTTGCCGCCGCCCGTGGCGGGGCGCAGCATCAGAAAATCGGCGCTGAACGTGACCAAGCCGCGCGCATCCCGGGGGGCAAGCGCGAGGTCGGCGATCGGCGCGTTTGCCGCCGCGATGGGGTCGAGCGCGAACCGGACGCGGCCATGCAGTTTTTCGTAGGGGCCCGCGTCGCCGAACCGGGTTCCGTCCGCGAACGCCTGCCGCTCCAGGATCTCGACGCCGTCGACCCTCGCCTCGGCGCGGCTCGCCGCCATTAACAGCAGGGCGATGAGCAGGCCGAGGGTCCGGCGACGCCTCAGTGTTCGGCGCGGATTCCCGGGCAGCGGCGAGTGCGGCGCCGCCCGGGAGCGCAATTCAGCGCTTGCCGCCTTTTTCGCCGCTCTTCTTGTGCGCCTCCGTCGAGTGCTCGTGGGCATCCTTGGAATGCGTGTGCGCCTTCTCGGAGTGCTGATGGGCAGTGGCGTGGTCGCCCTTGCCGTGGTGCTCCGCCGCGGTGCGGTGCGCCTTGGCGGCGTTGTCGTGCGCTTCGGCGGCCTTGGTGTGGGTGTTCTGCGGCATGTGTTTCCTCTTCTTGTTGCGGGCACCGTCGGGGTGCCTCGCCGGTCGGCCGAGGAGTTCGAGGCTCGCCTGTCCTCCCCGCGATCCGCATGTTAACAGCGCAAATGAGCTTGCGGTTGCACGCCGGGGGTCGATGAGGCACGGGGGTGCGGATCATGGTGGGTGCGACAGGGATTGAACCTGTGACCCCCGCCGTGTGAAGGCGGTGCTCTCCCGCTGAGCTACGCACCCCTCGGGGTCGGGAATGCCGGATTTCCTAGCGATTCGAGAGCTACCCCGCAAGGCCCGCGGTTCACCACAAGCCGCCCAAAGCCGGAACAGGGTGTCAGGATCCGTGCAGATTCCGTGCACCTTGCTCTCCGTCCGTTCGCGCGCTTCCATGGGCCACGCCGAGGACCGCTACACCCCACGCTCGATCGCGAGGCGGCTTTCGACAGCCGCTGCTGACCTTCAAGGACTGGCTTTTGCGGGTAACTTGCCCGCCCGCGCTGCCGCGTGCTTCGCCAGTCGAGATTATCCGGCTATCCGCCTCTACGGGCCAAACCGGCGGCTCGGCGACGTGTTTTCGCGGCTGCGCTGCCAGACCTGCTGCCGCTCACGGCCGAGCTGGGCGGCCCTGACCGAGGGCTGGGCAGATGGGAGCTCAGCTTATGAGATCCTGCTGCTACCCTGAAGTGACAGCTCAAGCTGCGGAAAAGGGGTTCACATGAATTCACTCGCTGTCGAAAAGGCGTGGTCGCGACTGAGCGGCGCGCGGTCTGCGGTTGAGAGCCTCGAAAACTGCAATATCTTTTCAAGATATCGGGAATTGTGGTACAGTTTTCTGTGCTCCACCAAGAGCATCTATACCGTGCTCGAACAAGGAGCCAAAGTGTCACCGCATTCTATGCAATGGTTCGAAGGTGTCCGGACTGCGCGCCGCGAGGACCAACTGCTGGAGTATCTTTATCAGGCTCGCAATGATGATGAGCATGGTTTGAGCGCCGTCATCGCGCATGACAAGACGTTCGCGGTCGTTCAGATGCCCAACTCTAAGAGGCTGTCTCTGAACGATGTCGTAATGGGGGCTGGGTGGTCACGGTAGGATGTGATTCCAACAGGTTGTCGAGACCGAGTTGGATGAACAGACCCATGTGGACCGCAACCACCCGTGCGCAGCATATGCGCGACGGGCTCCGCTTTGCCAGTGACGTGACCGATGCTGAATGGGCCGTGCTAAAACCGCTATTGCCCGGCGTTTCGCCGATTGGACGGCCGCCAGCATGGCCTTTGCGAGAACTAGTCAACGCCATTTTCTATGTCCTGCGGGGCGGCATTCCGTGGCGGATGCTGCCGCCCTGCTTTCCGCCGCGGCAGACCGTCTATGGCTGGTTTGCCGCTTGGCGAGACGCGGGCGTCTGGCAGTCGATCAACCATCGCCTGGTCATGCTTGACCGCGAGCTTGTCGGGCGCGACGCCAGCCCCAGTGCTGCCGTCGTCGACAGTCAGAGCGTAAAAACGACCGAGGCTGGCGGCCCTTGCGGCTATGATGCGGGGAAGAAGATTAAGGGCCGCAAGCGGCATGCGATGGTCGATACGGATGGCCGGGCATTGACGTTGCAGGTCCACCCGGCATCCGTGCAGGATCGCGATGGTGCCGTGCCCTTGCTCAAGGCCTCACGCCGAAGCTTTCCCTTCATAGAACTTGCCTTCGCTGACACCGCTTACGCGGCCGAACGCGTGAGGGACGCGACTTGTATTGCCATCCAGATCGTCCGGAAAATCCCCGGACAAGTCGGGTTCGAGGTCCATCCACGCCGATGGGTCGTCGAGCGGTGCTTTGCCTGGCTGGGGCGAAATCGGCGTCTGGCCAAGGACTTCGAGGCCTCTATCGCCTCGGCGACCGCCTTCCTCTACGCCGCGTCAGCCATGCTGTTGGTCAGACGGCTCGGTCGTTCCGCATGAGTTCAAAGTCAAACTCTAAGCACAAACTAACTGTCAGAGCGAGCTACGACCGGGAGCCAACAAGCGACTCAAGTATCACCCTAGAGACCGTAAACGGTATACCGATCCCGAAGGAGCACAGATATCCATACGTGCGGCTTATTCGTGTGCATGGACGTGGCAAGAAGCCTTACGATCCACCTGTGGTTCACCTTGAGCACCCCATAGAAAACCCCAACCCGATCAAGGTTGCTACATTGGGCATCGCTTACTGGAAGGGCGTTATTGAACGAGCAGAGAGGTTCTCATGTCCGCCGTCTCAGTCGCTTCCTAGGCGGGAAGGCGGCATTCCTTGATGATTTCAGCGTACACTTGATCCCATCCGGCAGCCTCTGCTTTGCCCCCACCGCCGTGCAAAAACTCCCGACGCTGGCGCGCCTGGGCCAGTGCGTCGCACTCCATAACTGCGCGACCAACTCCGCGGCCCGCTCGCGTGCATCTATGATCGCCATTGCCGGAGCATGGCCAAGCCAAGCTTAAGCGGCCGAAATACTCAGCACGGGAATGGTTACGCGCTGGAGAGAAATCGCCGTGTGAAGGCGGTGCTCTCCCGCTGAGCTACGCACCCATCCGGGCCGCGATCTGGGGCAGCGGCGTGATAGGTCGGCCGTCGCCGGGGCGTCATGCTGGCCGAAGCATGTCTTGCCAGGCCGGCCGGGCCCGGGCAAACCGCCCCATGCCTCGGCCCGCCCGCCTCCCCGTGCCGGTCCTTTTCGTCGTCGGTCCTCGGCGCGCTTCTCCGCCCGGCACCCGGCGCGGCGCAGGAACCTGCGGCGACGGAAATCTCGGCCGACTATGCGGCGTATGTGGCCGGGCTGAACACGGCGCGGCTGCAGGCCCGGCTCGCGTTCCAGCGAGGTTCCTACCAGGCGCGGCTCAGCGTCTCGACCACCGGCCTGTTCGGCGCCTTCGTGCACAGCGAGAGCAACGCCCTGGTGCAGGGAAGCTGGGCCGGCGCTGGCGTCGCCCCGTCGCACTTCGCCAGCACGGGCCGGCTGCACGGCGAGCCCAGAGCCACGGTGATGGATTACCTGGACGGCAAGCCGGTGATACGCAGCCTCGTTCCGCCGGACGACGACCGCGAGCCGGTCCCCTCGGCCATGGAGGGCAACACCGTCGACACGCTTAGCGCGATGGTGCTGATCGTCAGGCATTTGGCCCAAACCGGTCGCTGCGACGGGCACGTGACCACGTTCGATGGCCGTCGCGTGGTCGACGTCACGGTCCGCACCGCCGGCGAACAGACAGTCGCCCGGTCCGGCCGCTCGCCGTACTCCGGTCCTGCGATGCGCTGCGATTTCGAGGGGCGACAACTCGCCGGGTTCAAGCGCGACGCCGATCCGGTCGAGCTCCGCCGACCACGGCGCGGCTCGGCCTGGCTGGCGCAGGTGCTCCCGGGCACCCTTGCGATCCCGATCCGTCTGACGGTCGAGACCGGCTGGGTTGGCAGCGCGACGCTGTATCTCACCTCGCTCCAGGCCGGCCCACCGCCTGCCGCCGGCGCCGCGCGCTGAATTCCCCGGGAGGGGCGACAAACCGGCCGCGGCCCGATCCGTTCTCCCCCCATCGCGAGGGAGTTTGCGGCCATGGACGAAGACGACAAGCCGACCACCATGAATGGCCTGCTGCACGATCCGTCGACCACCCTGGACGACCGGCGCATCGTGGCGATCTTCGAGACGGCGCAGGCGGCGAAGGCGGCGCGCGAACAACTGCTGCTGGCCGGCATCCCCGAGGATCGGGTGAAGCTGCTCGAGCAGGCCCGGCAGGATGTGAACGCGGCGGCTTCGGCGCAACCGCCCGACCGGAGCATCGTCGGCGCGGTTCGCAGCGCCGTTCTGCCCGACGACGATACGCTGACCTATTCGGAGGCGGTCAAGGAGGGCGATGCGATGCTGACCGTCCATCCGCTGCCGAACGAGACCGACGAGATCGTGCGGCTGCTGGAGGCGGCACATCCGAAGCACTTCGATGCGCGGCTGGAGCGCTGGCGCAATTCGGGATAGGCAAGGCCGGGGCTCTGCCCTGGACCCGCTGGGGCCCGTCGGCCCCAGACCCCGCTCCCTGAGTAACGGATTGCGAAGGCTCCGCCTCTGGAGGGGTCCCAAGGGGAAGGGGGGCAGCGCCCCTTGCCTTCGCACTTAATGCTTTGACATAGCGCGGCAAGCCCCGCAATTTCAGGCGGTAATGCCCGCGCTCGCCGTGATCCTGGCCGCCGGCCTCGGCACCCGCATGCGGTCGGCGCGGCCCAAAGCGCTGCACCCGATCGCCGGGCGGCCGATGTTGCGCCACCTGATCGAGAGCTGCGCCGGGGTGTTCGACCAGCTCCTCGTGGTGGTCGGCCCCGGTCATGGAGGCGCTGGCCGCGGCCGCGGCGCCGTATCGCGACCGTCGTGCAGCAGCAGCGACTGGGCACCGCGGACGCGGCCTTGCAGGCGGTCGACCGGTTCGGCTGGCGACCGAGGTGGCGGTGCTCTACGCCGACAACCCGCTGGTGCTGCCGGAAACCCTGCGCGGGCTGCTGGCACGGCGCCGGGCCGGCGATGTCGGGCTGGCCCTGCTCGCGATGCGCCCCGCCGATCCGGGCCGCTACGGCCGGGTGATCGGACGCGACGGCTATGTCAGCCGCATCGTCGAGTGGACCGATGCCACCGAAGCCGAGCGCGCCGGCGATCTGTGCAATGCCGGCGTGTTCTGCGCCGCGGGACCCGACATGGCCCGCTGGCTGCGCGCCGTGCGGCCGGACAACGCCAAGGGCGAATACTACCTGACCGACGTGGTCGGCCACGCGGTCGCCGAGGGCGTTCGCGTTGCGGCGCTGGAGGCGCCGGCCGAGGAACTGCGCGGCATCAATTCCCGTGCCGAGCTCGCCGCCGCGGAGGCGGTCGTGCAGGGGCGCCTGCGCGAGGCGGCGCTGGCAGGCGGGGGTGACGATGGTCGCGCCGGAGACCGTCTTCCTCTGCGCCGACACGCGGCTTGCCGCCGACGTGACCCTTGGCCCGAACGTCGTCTTCGGTCCCGGCGTCGCGGTCGGACCGGGGGCGGAAATCCGCGCCTTCAGCCATCTCGAGGGCTGCACGGTCGCGGCCGGCGCGACCGTCGGACCGTTCGCGCGGCTGCGGCCGGGGACGGTGGTGGGCGAGGGCGCCCATGTCGGCAATTTCGTCGAGCTGAAGGCCGCCCGGCTCGGCCCGGGCGCCAAGGCCAACCACCTGACCTATCTGGGCGACGCCGAGATCGGCGCCGGCGCGAATATCGGCGCCGGCACCGATCACCTGCAATTACGACGGCATCGCCAAGCATCGCACGGTGATCGGCGAGCGCGCCTTCATCGGCTCGGACACCGCCCTGGTGGCGCCGGTGACCGTGGGGGCGGGGGCGATGACCGCCGCCGGCAGCGTGATCGTGCGCGACGTGGCCCCGGACGCGCTGGCGATCGCCCGCGGCGTGCAGGTGGACAAGCCCGGGGCTGCGGCCGCATTCCGCGCCCGAAAGCCCCGCAAACAAAGCAAGGAAAGAAAACTGATGTGCGGCATCGTGGGCGTGATCGGGACCCGACCGGCGGCCCCCGTGCTGCTGGAGGCGCTGCAGCGCCTGGAATATCGCGGCTATGACAGCGCCGGCATCGCCACCCTGGTGAACGGCCACATCGACCGCCGCCGCGCCGAGGGCAAGCTGGCCAACCTGGCGGCGGCGCTGGACCGGGCGCCGCTCGCCGGCAGCACCGGGATCGGCCACACGCGCTGGGCCACCCATGGCGCGCCCACCGAGAGCAATGCCCATCCGCATGGCACCGCCCGCGTGTCGGTGGTGCATAACGGCATCATCGAGAACCACGCCGCGCTGCGCGCCGAACTCGAGGCGGAGGGCCAGGAATTCGAGACCGAGACCGACACCGAGGCGGTCGCCCAGCTGGTCGATCTGCACCTGCGGCGCGGCATGGACGCCGGTGCAGGCCGCGGGCGCGGCACTCGGCCGGCTGCAGGGCGCCTATGCCCTGGCGATGATCTTCGCCGGGCATCCGGAGCTGATCGTCGGGGCCCGCCAGGGCGCGCCGCTGGCGGTCGGGTTCGGCGAGGACGCGATGTATCTGGGCTCCGACGCCCTCGCGCTGGCGCCGCTCACCCGCCGCATCGCCTATCTGCGCGACGGGGACTGGGCGGTGATCACCCGCCAGGGCGCGCGCTTCCTGGACGCCGGGGGCGCCGAGGTGGAACGGGAGATCCGGCAGACCGCCTACACGGGTGCCGCGATCGGCAAGGGCGAATACCGCCACTTCATGGAGAAGGAGCTGCACGAGCACCCGGCGGTGATCGGCGACGTCCTGCGCCGGATGGTCGATCCGGGCAGCCGTGCGGTCGTGCTGCCCGCTCTGCCGTTCGACCTGGCCGCCGTGCCGCGGGTCACCATGAGTGCCTGCGGCTCCGCCTACTACGCCGGCCTGGTCGCCCGCATCTGGTTCGAGAGCGTGGCGCGCCTGCCGGTGGATGCCGACGTCGCCAGCGAGTTCCGCTACCGGGCGCCGCCGCTGCCGCCGGGCGGGCTCGGCCTGCTGGTCAGCCAGTCCGGCGAGACCGCGGATACGCTGGCGGCGCTGCGCAGCCTGCGCGACGGCGGCCAGCACGTGCTCTCGGTGCTGAACGTGCCGGAAAGCAGCATGGCGCGCGAATCCGACGCGGTGCTGGAGACGCTGGCCGGGCCGGAGATCGGGGTCGCCAGCACCAAGGCTTTTACGGCGCAACTGGCCGTGCTCGCCTGCCTCACGCTCGCCGCCGGCCGCGCCCGGGGCGTGCTCTCGGCCGCGGCCGAGGCGGCGCTGACCACGGCGCTGCTGGAAGTGCCGGGCCGCGCCGCCGAACTGCTCGACGCGCAGGCGCCGATCCAGCGCCTGGCCGAGCGCGTCGCCGCGGCGCGCGACGTGCTCTATCTGGGCCGCGGCAACTGCTTCCCGATCGCGCTGGAAGGGGCGCTGAAGCTCAAGGAGATCAGCTACATCCACGCCGAGGGCTATGCCGCCGGCGAGATGAAGCATGGCCCGATCGCGCTGATCGACCCGGCGGTGCCGGTGATCGCCATCGTGCCGTCCGGGCCGCTGTTCGAGAAGACCGCCTCCAACCTGCAGGAGGCGGCGGCGCGCGGCGGCCAGGTGATCGTGTTCAGCGACGCCGCCGGCGCCGCCCGGCTCGGCCGCATCGCCGCGGAGATCGTGGTGCTGCCGGAAGTGGATCCGTTCGTGGCGCCGATCCTGTACGCCATCGCGGTGCAGCTTCTCGCCTACCACGTGGCGGTGCTGAAGGGCACCGACGTGGATCAGCCGCGCAATCTGGCCAAGTCGGTCACGGTGGAATGAGCCAGCTGGTCGGGCCGCGGGCCGGCCTCGGCGAGCGCATCTTCGGTCTGGCCGCCCACGCCACCAGCTGGCGCACCGAGCTCCTGGCCGGGCTGACCACCTGGCTGACCATGGCCTATATCGTGGTGGTCAACCCGGCCATCCTCGCCGCCGCCGGGATCGACCATGGCGCGGCGTTCACCGCGACCTGCATCGCGGCCGCGCTGGGCAGCGCGGTCATGGGATTGCTGGCGAATTTCCCGCTGGCGCTGGCGCCCGGCATGGGGCTCAACGCCTATTTCACGTACGCCGTGGTGCACGGCATGGGGATTCCCTGGCAGACCGCGCTGGGGGCGGTGTTCCTCTCGGGCCTGTTGTTCCTGGCGATCAGCCTGCTGCGGGTGCGGGAGTGGATCATCAACAGCATCCCGCTGTCGCTCAAGCTGGGCATCGGCGCCGGGGTGGGCCTGTTCCTGGGGCTGATCGGGCTGCAGGACATGGGTCTGGTGGTGGCGAACCCGGCGACCCTGGTCTCGCTCGGGTCGCTGGGCAAGATCCCCACGCTGCTCTCCTGCGCCGGCTTCCTGATCATCGCGGGCCTGTCCGCGCGGCGGGTGCCCGGGGGCATCCTGATCGGCATCCTGGCCATCGCCGGGCTGGGCGTGCCGTTCGGGCTGACGCGGTTCCACGGCCTGGTGGCGCCGCCGCCGTCGCTGGCGCCCACTTTCCTGCAGATGGACGTCGGGGCCGCGCTGCAGCTGGGCGTGGCCAGCGTGGTGTTCACGTTCTTCCTGGTCGACGTGCTGGACAATGCCGGCACGCTGATCGCCACCACGCATCGGGCCGGGCTGATGCGGCCCGACGGCAGCGTGCCCCGGCTGCGCGAGGCGCTGCTGGCCGATAGCGGCGGGGCGGTGCTCGGGGCGATCCTGGGCACCAGCACCACGACCAGCTACATCGAGAGCGCGGCCGGCATCGAGGCCGGCGGGCGCACCGGCCTGACCGCGCTGGTGGTGGCCGGGCTGTTCCTGCTCACTCTGTTCTTCGCTCCGCTGGCCATGGCGGTGCCGGGTTTCGCGACCGCGCCGGCGCTGGTGTTCGTCGCCTGTCTGATGGCGAGTGCGCTGCGCGAGGTGGCCTGGGACGATGCCACCGAATATCTGCCGGCGGTGGTGGTGGCGATTGCCATGCCGTTCACCTTCTCGATCGCGACCGGGATCGGCCTGGGTTTCGTGGTCCACGCCGTGGTCAAGCTGGCAGTCGGGCGAGGGCGCGACGTGGGCGGCGCGGTGTGGCTGATCGCGGCGGCTTCCGTGGTGCGGTTCGCGATGTGAAGAAAGGCCAGGGCTCTGCCCTGGACCCGCCAGGGGCCGAGCCCCTGGACCTCATCCCTTAAGGACCGGATTCCAAAGGCTTCGCCTTGGCGGGGTCCAGGGGCAGAGCCCCTGGCCTTCCTGATGACCACGGGACCCCCTATCTCTCCGGGAGAGGAGGACCGCCATGCTCAACCCCGCCAGTAACCTGCCGCTGAAGGACCCCAGCCTGTTCCGCCAGGCGAACTACATCGGCGGCAAGTGGGTCCAGGCCGACAGCGGCAAGACGACCCCGGTGAAGAACCCCGCCACCGGCGAGGTGATCGGCGAGGTTCCGGCGATGGGCGCCGCCGAGACGCGCCGGGCCATCGAGGCCGCCTATGCCGCCCAACCCGCTTGGCGCGCCATGACCGCCATGGAGCGCGCCGGCCTGCTGCGCAAGCTCTACGCGCTGATGCTGGAGAACCAGGACGACCTCGCCGTCATCATGACCGCCGAGCAAGGCAAGCCACTCGCCGAGAGCCGCGGCGAGGTGATCTATTCCGCCGGCTTCATCGAGTGGTTTGCCGAGGAAGGCAAGCGCGTTTACGGCGACACCATCCCGCAGCACCTGAAGGGCCGGCGCATCATCGTGACCAAGGAGCCGGTCGGCGTGTTCGCCGCCGTGACGCCCTGGAACTTCCCCTCCGCCATGATCACCCGCAAGGCGGGGCCGGGCTGGGCGGCCGGCTGCACCGGCGTCGTCAAGCCGGCCAGCCAGACGCCGTTCTCGGCGCTGGCGCTCGCGGTCCTCGCCGAGCGCGCCGGTTTTCCGCCGGGCGTGTGCAACGTCGTCACCGGCCCGGCCGGCCCGATCGGGGAGGAACTCACGTCCAACCCGATGGTGCGGAAATTCTCGTTCACCGGCTCGACCGAGATCGGGGCCAAGCTGCTGGCCCAGTGTGCACCGACGGTGAAGAAGGTGAGCATGGAGCTGGGCGGCAACGCGCCGTTCATCGTGTTCGACGACGCCGACCTCGAGGAGGCGGTGAAGGGCGCGATGATGTGCAAATACCGCAACACCGGCCAGACCTGCGTCTGCGCCAACCGCCTCCTGGTGCAGGACGGCATCTACGACGCCTTCACCGCCAAGCTGAAGGAAGCGGTGGCAAAAATGAAGGTCGGCAACGGCCTGGAGGAGGGCGTGACCCAGGGGCCGCTGATCAATACCGACGGGCTGAAGAAGGTCGAGGAGCACGTGGCCGACGCCGTGAAGCGTGGCGCGAAAGTGGCGATCGGGGGCCGCCGGCACACGCTTGGCGGCACGTTCTACGAGCCGACCATCCTGACCGACGTGCCGAAGGAGGCAGACATCTTCCGCGACGAGACGTTCGGCCCGGTGGCGCCGCTGTTCCGCTTCAAGACCGAGGAGGAGGCGATCAAGCTCGCCAACGACACGCCGTTCGGCCTGGCCGCCTATTTCTACACCCGCGATGTCGGCCGGGTGTTCCGGGTCGCCGAGGCGCTGGAATGCGGCATTATCGGCGTCAACGAGGGCATCATCTCGACGCCGGTGGCGCCGTTCGGCGGGATGAAAATGTCGGGCCTCGGGCGCGAGGGCTCCAAATACGGCATCGAGGAGTTCGTGGAGGTGAAATATCTCTGCCTCGGCGGCATCGGCTCCTGAGAACGGCTACTGGTGCTGACCCTTACGTGAGACAAGCAACCGACTCCCCCTCCCCTTGCGGGAGGGGGCGGGGGGAAGGGGGATGTGGCGCTCCAGTTAGGCGCGCTGAACCAAGCACTGCGCCAAGCCGGCGTCGACGACGATCTGGCGCGGCAGGCCGCCGAGGAGGTCGCGGCTTATGACAGCCGATTGGCCGTCACCGAGCGGCAGATTGCCGAACTGCGCGCCCATATGGACCAGCGCTTCACCGATTTGCGCGCCGATCTGGAGGTTCGATTCGAGGCCCGGTTCACACGGCTGAGCACGTTGCTCACAGTGCTCATCGCCCTGGTGATCGCCGTCCTCGTCAAACAGTTCTTCCACCGAGAAAACGACCAAACGGTGATCACCTACTTCGACGCGATCCCGATGGCCAGCAGTGAACCCCTTTATCCCGAAAGCGGGAGGGATGCGGCCAACCAACCAGTAAGTCGCCGGTGGCTCGATCTGGAGGCCCGCATCGCTAGACTCGAGGCAAGAACAGCAAACGTCGCGAACGGATCCGGCGATAGGGAATACGGGTAACCGTCCGCCAGTCAGTTTGAATGGGAAGAGCTTGTTCCACTATCCGTGGCCTGCTTGGCGCTGCTCCCCCCTGCCGGCTCATATTTCCGCTCGACCACCAGGGCGCGCAAGGTCGTATCGCCGACGTTGCTCACCACGTGCCAGGGGATCGGCGGGCTGTTCGCGTAGGTATCCGTGCGGACCTCGACCTGGCGCGTTCCCTTCTGATCCTGGAACTGTGCCTTGCCGCCGCTCAACACGTAGGTGAACGCTCCGGGATGGGAGTGACGCGCCGCCATCGAACCCGGCGGGAAGGTGCAGCGCAGGATACGGGTTTGGGTATCCTCGAACAGCTTCTCGCAGAGTTTCTTGCCGTGCCACTCGCCCGAAAGGGCGTCCGGGGCGATGGCGTTCTGGGCGGCGGCGAGCGGGGCGGCAGCCGCAACAGCGATCCCGAGAAGCAGGGAAAACCGAATCATTACCGTCAGTCCTGTTCAGTTCAGCCGCCGAGCCGCCGGAGCCTCACCTCGGGCGGGTGGGCAACCGGCGACTTCCTATGCCCATAGTGCCCGGAGGGCCAATCAAGGAGGTGTGCTCGGAGGCGGCCGGTTTCGCCGATGGCGAAGCCCTGCCTGCGGTGCCGTCCTGACATTGAGGAAGTGAGCGCGGCCATGCCCTAC
>CAVRCA010000012.1:0-86704 GCA_963719345.1 uncultured Alphaproteobacteria bacterium | reverse complement strand
AGGGCCTTCAATACTCAATTCAGGAGAACCAGGACACCGCCGGTAACTGGCGTCCTGGCCGCTTCGTGGTAACACTCGACGACGGATCTGGCTCACCCTCCGCTGCACTGATTACGACAGTTGCTGGGGCCGTCGAGGCGGTCCGTCCAGTGGGCTCGATCTTCGCCGTAGTGCCACCGCAGGTCACAAATGTGGCCATATCGCTCACCATAACGGTTGCCTCGCCGGCCCAGAAGCCAGCCGTCGTCGCGATCGTGGCAGCTGCGGTTGCCAACTTCGTTAACCAGCTTCCGATCGGCGCAACCCTGCCGCTAACTCGGGTCGCGCAAGTTGCATATGGTGCGCACTCGGCCGTGCAGAATGTCAGTCAGTTGCTTCTCAATAGCTCGAGTATGGACGTTGTCGTATCCGCTTCCGGCGTGATCAAGGCGGGTCAGATTTCGATCAATTGATACGGGACATCTGGCCAGGAGAAGTGTTCTGCCATGACCGGCGATCAGAAGGATATGCTACGGCGGATACGGGCGACCTTACCGGCCCGCTGGTTCGCAGATGTCGATCCGATCCTGGACGGCGTCTTGAGCGGATTAGCAAATGGCTGGGCCTGGCTGTACGACCTGCTCAGCACTGTCGCTAAGCAAACGCGCATAGCCTCGGCCAGCGGTATCTGGCTCGACCTCATTGCGCTGGACTACTTTGGCCAACGCCTCAGCCGGCGGGCCGCTCAGTCCGACTCTGCTTTTCGGACTCGGATCGGCCAGGAGCTTCTGCGTGAGAGGGCAACCCGCGGCGCGCTCGTCGGGGTGCTGCAGGATCTCACGGGGCGTTCTCCGGTTGTCTTCGAACCGTCTCGTCCAGCCGACACGGCGGCATGGGGTGTCGGCGCCGGCTACGGTGTAGCCGGAGCCTGGGGCAATCTCAATCTGCCGTTTCAGTGTTTCGTTACGGCATTCCGGCCGCACGGAAGCGGCATCTCGCAAGTCGCAGGCTGGGTAACCCCGGGGGGCGGCTATGGCGCTGGAGCGGTCGAGTACGCCAGCCTTGCTCTGGTCCAGGGCCAGGTCACGGATACCGATATCAATGCGGCTGTAGCTCGCGTGCTACCGGTGGCGGCACTCGCTTGGATGCGCATTACCAACTGATTCTTGGAGCCTTTATGGACAGAAACCTGGTTTATCCGGGAAGTATTGTAAATCGGCGTGGAAAAAGGACCCTGTTTGAGGGGTGATCGGCGTCCAAAAGGGACCCCTCTGACGGTGGGGTTCACGGTGGTTCCCGGGATGATCGGGAGCCGAGTTCGGGATGTTGGTCGTGGAGACGGTCGCGAAGATCCGGCGGGCGTATTTTGTTCAGGGAAGGGCGATCAAGGCGATCTGCCGCGAGTTGCGGGTATCGCGGAAGGTGGTGCGCAAGGTGCTGCGATCGGCAGCGACGGAGTTTCGCTACGAGCGCGAAGACCCGCCGCTGCCGCGGATCGGTCCCTGGCAGGACAGCCTTGATCGCCTGCTGACGGCGAACGAGGCGAAGCCGAGCCGCGAGCGGTTGACGTTGATCCGAGTTTTCGAGGAGCTGCGCGGGCTCGGCTACGAGGGCGGCTACGACGCGGTGCGTCGCTATGCGCGAAGCTGGCAACGCGACCGCGCGACGATGTCGGTTGATGCCTTTGTTCCGCTGAGCTTTGCGCCCGGCGAGGCGTATCAGTTCGACTGGAGCCACGAGGTCGTGCTGATCAATGGCGCGACGGTCACGGTGAAGGTGGCGCATGTCCGGCTCTGCCACAGCCGGATGCTGTTTGTGCGGGCCTATCCGCGCGAGACGCAGGAGATGGTGTTCGACGCGCACGACCGGGCGTTCGCGTTCTTCAAGGGCGCCTGCACGCGCGGCATCTACGACAACATGAAGACCGCGGTGGAGGCCATCCTTGTTGGTCGGGAGCGCGCCTACAATCGCCGCTTCCTGCAGATGTGCAGCCACTACCTTGTCGATCCGGTTGCCTGCACGCCCGCGTCAGGCTGGGAGAAGGGACAGGTGGAGAACCAGGTCGGGCTGGTGCGCGAGCGGTTCTTCACCCCGCGCCTGCGGGTGAAGAGCTACGACGAGCTGAATGCCTGGCTGCTGGACCAATGCGTCGCGTATGCCCGTGCGCATCGGCATCCCGAGATGCGGGAGCAGACGATCTGGCAGATGTTCGAGGCCGAGCGGCCCTGTCTGGTTCCCTGTGCCGGGCGGTTCGACGGCTTCCACGCGGTGCCTGCCTCGGTGTCCAAGACCTGCCTGGTGCGGTTCGACAACAACAAATACTCCGTCGCGGCGGGTGCGGTCGGGCGGCCGGTCGAGATCCGCGCCTACGCCGAGCGGATCGAGCTGCGCCAAGCCGGGCATCTCGTCGGTGAACATCGCCGTTGCTTTGGACGCGATCAGACGGTGTTCGACCCGTGGCACTACGTGCCGGTTCTCGCGCGCAAGCCGGGCGCGCTGCGGAACGGGGCGCCGTTCAAGCACTGGGTGCTGCCAGCGGGACTGGAGCGGATCCGCCGCAAGCTCGCCGGTCCCGCCGACGGCGACCGGCAGATGGTCGCCATCCTCGCCGCGGTGCTGAGCGACGGGCTTCCAGCGGTGGAAGCGGCCTGCCTGGAAGCGCTGCGCGAGGGCGTCCACTCGGCCGACGTGGTTCTCAACATCCTGGCCCGGCGCCGCGAGCCGGAGCCGCCGATCACCATCATGACCCCGGACGCGCTCCGGCTGCGACATGCGCCCGCCGCCGATTGTGTCCGATACGACAGCCTCAGGAGCGCCGTGTGATGGAACGTGCCGAGATCCTGACCACCATGTCCGAGCTGAAGCTCTACGGCATGAAGGCCGCGTTCGACGAGATCATCACCACGGCGGTGAAGCGCCAGCACGAGCCTGCCCGCATCGTCGGCGATCTGCTGACCGCGGAAATCACCGAGAAGCAGGCCCGATCGATCCGATACCAGATCACCATCGCCAAGCTGCCGCTGGCCAAGGACGTCGACGACTTCCGCTTCGACACCACGCCGGTCAACGCGACCCTGGTCCGCGACCTCGCCAGCGGCAACTTTCTCGCGCACCAGCGCAACGTCGTGCTGGTCGGCGGAACCGGCACCGGAAAGACGCATCTCGCCATCGCGATCGCCCGTGCCTGCATCCGCGACGGTGCGCGGGGCCGGTTCTTCAACGTCGTCGACCTGGTCAACAAGCTCGAGGCCGAAGCTCGATCAGGGCGTCAGGGCCGCCTGGCCGACTATCTTTGCCGCAAGGACTTCGTCGTGCTCGACGAACTCGGCTACCTGCCGTTCGCCCAATCCGGCGGCCAGTTGCTGTTCCATCTGATCAGTCGCCTCTACGAGCAGACCTCCGTGGTCGTGACGACCAACCTGGCGTTCGGCGAATGGCCCAGCGTGTTCGCGGGCGACGCCAAGATGACCACCGCGCTGCTCGATCGCCTGACCCACCACTGCGACATCGTCGAGACCGGCAACGAGAGCTGGCGGTTCAAGAACAGGGCCTGATCTTCCCACGCCGCCGCGGCTTGCACCGGTGGGTCCACAGGCACCCCCCGCGCGCGCTGCGTCAGCCTCTCATGGGCACTCCGCGACGCGCGGGTCCCCCCTATGGACTACCGGCACAAGCCGCTCTCACCGGGGTCCCTTTTGGATGCCGATCTGGAGTGCGCCCCTCGGGATGGACAGTTTCAAGCCGTTGTTTTGACCGTCTGCCGGGCGTGCTGATCCTCGAACTGCACGGGGCTGAGGTAACCGAGGGCCGAGTGCAGCCGCCTTGAGTTGTAGACGTCGTCGATGAACCGTGGAAGATCAGCTGTGACGTCCTCAAAGGTTTCGTAAGCGGCCAGGTAGACGGCCTCGACCTTTAACGTTTTCATGAAGCTCTCCGCCTTGGCGTTGTCATACGGATTGCCGCGGCGGCTCATGGAGCCCGTCAGGCCGTGATCCGCCAGCAATTCGCGATACACCTCCGACGCGTATTGCGATCCGCGATCGGAATGGTGGATGCAGCCCTTCGACGGAGTGCGGTTCCGAATGGCTGCCTTCAGCGCCGCCACGGCAACCCGGGCCTCCATGGACCGGCTGATCGCATAGCCGACCACCTTGCGTGACCAGGCATCCAGGATGGCAGCCAGGTAGACAAAGCCGCCCGGGATGGCGACGTAGGTCAGGTCCGCGACCCAAAGCTGGTTCGGGCGGTCGGGAACGAAGTCCTTGGCCAGATCAGGGAAGACAGGGCCGGCGTGGTCGCTGTCGGTCGTCACCACGTAGCGCCGCCGCCGCTTCGGGTGGAAGCCATTCTCACGCATCAAGCGACGCAGCTTCTTGCCGTTCACCACGACGCCCTGGTGGCGCAGCGCTGCACCGACACGGCGGTAGCCGTAACACTCGAACTCGTCGCAGATGGCGCCGATCCGCACCAGAAGGCACTCGGCATCCAGCGGAACGGGCGGGGTGTCGTAGAAGGTCGATCGAGAAAGCCCCATCAGCTCGCACCCCCGGGCAACGGAGATGCCGTGGGGCCGGTGACGACGGAGGTGTTCGCGCTTCTCAGCCGGGGTGCATGCTTCAAAGCCCCCTTTAGCAACTCGATCTCGAGCGCCTGTCGGCCCACCATGCGCTCCAAAGCCGCAATCTTGGCCTCATATTCCTGGATCAGGTCCGCCGCCTGCACGTCTTCGTCCAGGGCGCCGGCCTCGAACTTGCCGACCCAGATGCGGATCAGCTGCCGCGAAACGTCATGCCGCTTGGACAGCGCGTGCAGGGTCTCGCCCGCGATGAACTCCTCAGCTACCTGCCGCTTGAACGCAACACTGTGGGAACGATGCCGTGCCATGACTTCCATCCTCCGGAAGCCCAGCAACGACGGTCAATTCAAATCGCCCAATCTGTCCACCGCTGGGGGCGCACTCCAATCGGGGGTCCCTTTTGGGTGCCGATTGACACGTGACGGCTTCGGCGCCCCTGTGGCACCGTCCGATATTGGTCGGCCCCGGGCTGTCCATGTTGCTTGCTTCGGGCAGTCCCGCCTTTGCTTCGTGAACTGCTTGTCGAGGGGCTTGCCATGGCACTCCACACATCGCGCAACATGGGCTTCGCTGCGATGGCTGACGAGGTTGTCGACCGACTTGCGCGGTTGGAGGAGCAGGTACGTCAACTTGCTGTCTCAGTGGACAAGCTCACCATTCGTGACTCTGAGCTCGACGTTAGCTTCAGGACGATGTCCGACAGACTAACGGCAGCGCTGAGTGGGCAAGCCGATATGTTCCACAACGCGCTTGAGGAGACGACGAAGCGCTTCGTTAGCCGCGAAGACTGGGTTTTTTGGAAGAACCTCCTTACTGCTGCATTGCTGGCGCTGGTCGCATATGGATGGAGCAACCTGACCGGATTTGTGCGACGCTAGTGACATTCCGGTCATCAAGGCGACCAAGCCTACCGCCAGCGTGCCAAGCGCGCAGTGGCGGCACGAATATCGTCTTCGGGGCCGCAGTAGCTGAACCGGAGGAACCGATTACCGCGCTCCCGGTCGAAATCCACGCCGGGAGTGGCGGCGATCCCCGCCTCGGCAAGCATCCGCGCACAGAAAGCCACACTGTCGTTCGTTCGGTCGGCGATGTCGGCGTAGAGATAGAAAGCTCCCTCGGCCGGGCTCAATTTGGTGAAGCCGGCGGGTGGTAAATGCGCCAGCAGGTGATCGCGGGAGCGACGATACCGGGCAATGTTGTCCTGCAGTTCGGCCTGGCAGTCGAACGCCGCCTCGGCGGCGATCTGCGACACGTGCGGCGCGCTGATGAACAGGTTCTGCGCCAGGCGCTCGACCGGGCGGACCAAGTCCTCGGGCAACACGAGCCAACCGACCCGCCAGCCCGTCATGCTGAAATATTTGGAAAAACTGTTCACTACTATCGTATGCGGGCTGAACGACGCGGCGGTGGCCAGGGGACTGCTATAGTTCAAGCCGTGATAGATCTCGTCGCTGATTAGCCGAACGCCGTTCGCGTCGCACCAGCGCGCGATCTCGGCGAGTTCGTCCGGGTGCAGCATGGTCCCGGCCGGATTGCATGGGCTCGCGACGATCAGCCCGTCGGGCCGGGGATCAAGGTGCTCAAGCATCGTAACGGTCGGCTGAAAGCGGCTCCCGACGGTGGTCGACAGGATCTGCGGCTCGATACCGAGCGCCGTGAGGATGTTGACGTAGGGCGGATAGAACGGTGCCGCGAGAGCCACCCGGTCACCCCGGTCGAAGGCGGCGAGAAACGCCAGCGGAAACCCGCCGGAGGCGCCAACCGTAACCGCCACTCGGTCCGCCGGCAGGGTCAGGCCGTACCAGCCGGCGTAGTGCGCCGCGATCCGCTCGCGCAAGGTGCGTCGGCCGAACGCCTCGGTATATCCCATCGGCGCGCCGGCACGAAGCGCCGCGATCGCCGCAGCAACCGCTCCCGCCGGAGCGCCGGTGCCGGGCTGACCGACCTCCATGCGGATCACGTGCGGCTCGGACGGCGCCAGCCCCGCCTGTCGCGCGTTGGCGGCGGCGATGACGTCCATCACCATGAAGGGCGGGGCGGCGGCACCCCGTCCCACCTTCAGCGTCATCAGTTGCTGCCGATCGCGAGGCCGGAGCCGCGCGGGTCGGTAGCCCAGCCGCACGAGCCTTCCGCATCCGGCAAGTAGCGGCTGCAGGCGATCACGTTGGCCCGGCCCGGATCCGGCACCGGGGCCGGGAGCGGCTGGCCCGTGCGCAGCGTATTGAGCATGGCGAGGGCGGCCGCGAGCGGCGCCGCCTCTTGCCCGGAACCTCCGACGGCTGCGCGGAATGCGTGCAGCGGTTCGTTCCAGGCGACTGCCGCGGCGAGCAGGGGGGGCGACAGCGCGACGGGCGAGGCGGCAAGCAGCATGCCGGTGCCGGGCACGATCCGCCCGGTGCCGAACAGGTTGTTCATGGTGACGGCACAAACGACGGCATTGCCCTCCCGATCCAACGTCAGAAACGTCGTGGAAGCCGGCAGCTGCGGCAGGCTGGCGGCCGGCAGGTCGGCGTTGAGCAAGGCCGCCGGGTCGCCGCCCGCGGCGCGCCAGCGAGCCGCAACTGCGACGGCGCGGGCGCCGGCGCGGTCCAGCGCCGAAGGGTCGTCCTGCAGCACCTTGAAGGCGGCCGCCGCCGCGACGCCGCCATCCGTCGGAGGAGGCAGAAAGGCCAGGGTGTCACGCCGGTACCGGACGGAGATCGGCGGCTCCGTGCTCGGCAGCGCGGTGCGCAGGTCATCAATAGAGATGGCCGCCCCCGCCGCCGGCGCCGCCTCGGCCAGCCGGTGTGCCAGCGCGCCCTGGTAAAGGTCGCCCACTCCGGCCACGCGGAGCTGGGCCAGTGTGCTGCCGAGATCGGGCTGCACCATCTTGTCGCCCTCGGCAAGCGGTGACCCGTCGTGCGAGAAGACGGCGCGAGCGGCCGGGTCAGCGAAGAGCGGTCCTGAGACCAAGGCAAGATCGCGTACGAACGCCCGCGACGCCGGAACACCGAAGCGCGCCATCTGCTCGGCCGTGACCAGCAGGCTCTCGAACGGACGCCTGCCGTAGCGCGCGTGCAGGGCGAACAATCCGCGCGCCATCATCGGCACGGCGCCAGGACGGTCGGCCGCCGGTCCGTTGCGGCCGGAAGCCGGGGGAACGAACAGGATGGCCTCGGGCTTGCCGTGGTTTACGGAACTGCGCCCCGGGCTAAAGGCCAAGCATCCTCCACCGCCGCCCAATCCGGCCCGCGACGGCAAGGTCACTGAGAGCGCGAAACCGAGGGCCACGGCCGCATCCGCCGCGGTCCCGCCGGCTGACAGAACTTCCCGGGCTACGACGGCGGCACGTGGCTCGTCAGCGACTACGCCGCCCAGAAAGCCCGTGACATGCCCGGGATTCCCCTCGGAGGGACCGCTCCCGAACAGGCTGTTGCCGACCGACGAGATAGTCGAACAGCCACCAACGATGAGGGTAGAAGCAAGCACCATGCAGCAACGCCATCGAAACACGCTCGTCCGCACTGACGCCCACCCTTCGTGACCGCGGCCGATCTCCCGGCACGCCGGCTCCGGTCCGCATAACATTTGCCGAGAACCGTGCCATAACCGGGTTCACCAGGGGCGGCAACCGTCGGCCCCCACCCGTCACCGCAACCAGAGGGCCGCTCGGTGCGCACTCCCCGCCTCTTCCGCTTGCTGCTCCTCCCCGTGCTGCTCATCTCCGCCGCGGGACTGCCGCCCGCAAATGCTGCCGAGTTTACCCCCGCCCAGCGCGACGAGATCGTCCACATTGTGCGCGACGCGCTAAGGCAGGACCCCTCAATCCTGCGCGATGCGGTTACCGCCCTGCAGGCCGAGGAAGGAGCCCACCAAGCGGTTGCGACGCGCGCGGCGCTGGAAGCATCGCATCAGGCGCTCGTCGCCGATCCCGCCGATCCGGTTGCCGGCAACCTTAATGGCGACGTGACGGTGGTCGAATTCTTCGACACCCGCTGTCCGTACTGCCGTCGCCTGGATCCGGTAATGGCGTCGCTGCTGACGCAAGATCACGGTGTGCGGGTGGTCTATAAGGACCTGCCCGTGCTCGGCCCGGCCAGCGTGATCGGCTCCAAGGCGCTGCTCGCCTCGCAACGACAGGCCGATCAGGTTCCCGGCGCCTACGATCGACTGCGAAGCGCGCTGATGCGGTCGGGAGCCGATCAGACGAAGGACGGAATCTTGAACGCTGCGAGGCACCTCGGCATCGACGCGGCCCGGCTCGACCAGGACATGAACGACCCCGCGATCCAGCGCCGCATTGACGCCAATCTTCGGCTGGCGCAAACGTTGGGCATCCAGGGGACGCCGGCGCTGGTTATCGGCAATGCGCTGATCCCCGGGGCGGTGGAACTGCCGGAGCTTGAACAAGCCGTGAAGGCGGCTCGTTCGGCCGGGGGTTAGGTGGACGGCTTGGCGCTGTCGGCGCTCTCGCCCGTGAGCGGCATGAGGACGGTGCAGCGCACGCCGTCTGGCCCGATCTCGAGCGAGGTCTGCGCGTCCAGCTCATAGGGCAGATCGTCCTCGATCAGCTGGCGACCGTAGCCGCGTCGCGGCATCTCGCTCCCGGCCGGCACCGAAAGGCCGTTCTCCCGCCACTCGAACGACAGCCATCGTTCAGTGTGCTCGCCGATCACGTCCCAGGTCGTGGCGAGCCTCCCCTTCGCGCGGCTCAAGGCGCCGTATTTTACCGCGTTGGTGGCCAACTCGTGGACGGCGAGCGCCAGGGTCTGAGCGGTTTCTGGTCGCAGCGCGATGGGCGGGCCTCGCACGATAATTCTCTCGCCGTCCACCTCCGCCCCGTGCGCGGTCAGCTCTCCATGAATGAGGTCGGACAAAGTGGCAGCATTACCACTGCGCGCGAGCACATCCTGCACGCGCGATAGCGCGGCCAGCCGGAGTTTGAGCCGGCTGACGAACTCCTGCAGCGACTGCTCACAATTCGCGGTCTGCTCCGATATCTGGCCGACGACGGCCAGCAGGTTTCGGGTGCGGTGCTGCAACTCGGAGATGAGCACCTGCTGCCGGCGCTCGGCCCTTTTCTGCTCCGTAACGTCCATGTTGACGCCAATAACGCAGCCCTTCTCACCCCCGGCTATCACACGCCCCATCCCGGCCAGCCAGCGTACCGCACCGTTCGGATGCAGCGCGCGAAACTCCGTGCGGAAAGGCAGGTGATTGCCGATCGCCGACCCGATCTCGCCGGTGACCCTCTCCCGGTCCTCCGAATGGATTCTGTCGAGTCCTCTTTGCATTGTGGACTGGCCGCCGTCCTCACTGGGCGAGGGGACGCCCCATAAGAGGAAGGTCTGCGCCGTGCAGCGTTCCTTCCCCGGTGGCGAGGTTCAAGTCCCAACTGCCGATGCCAGCTGCTTCCTGAGCCAGCGCGAGGCGTTGCTCGCTTTCCCGGAGGGCCTCGTGAGCGAGACGCGCCTCGGTGCGATCGCGCAGGATCTTGAGATAGCCGCGGGCAGCGCCGGCGTTGTCCAGCAACACAGACATGGTCTGTGACGCCCAAAAACAGCTGCCGTCCTTGCGCCGCATCCAGCGCTCGCCATCAATCTGTCCGCGCGCGAGTGCATCCCGCATCTCCAACTCCGGCTCCAATCTTAGGCAGTCTTCGGAGGTAAAAAGCAGCCGGGTGCTGCGGTCGACGATCTCGGCATCGTCATACCCCAGAATGCGCCGTGCGCCGCTGTTCCAACTGACGATCTGACCATGGAGGTCCATCGTGAAGATGGCGTAGTCGTTCGCGCCCTCGACAATGTGGCGGAAGCGCTCCTCGCTCTCGCGGAGCGCGTCCTCGGCCAGACGTTGCTGGGTACGATCACTGAGAATTTTGAGGAAGCCCACCACCTCCCCGCCCTCGGCCCGCATGGGCAGCAACTCGCCGGATGCCCAGAAGCGACCGCCACCCTTGCGCATGTGCCAGCGGTCGTCGCTGGCGCTGCCCACCTGCACGGCGAGGCGCATTTCCTGCGCCGACGTATTGGCCAGGTTCGCCTCGGCGGGCCAGATTAGGTGGACGTCACGGCCCAGCACCTCGGCCTCGCTCCAGCCCAGCACTTTGCATGCGCCGGTGTTCCAGCTGGTAACACGGCCTTGCGCGTCGGTGGTTATGATGGCGTAGTCGGCCGCGCTCGCCAGCATGAGCCGGATCTGCGCCTCAGTGTACCGTTGTTCTGCTGGCCCACTATCCATCCCTGAGTTGGCCCGGGCCAATTTCGGGCCGAGATCCTCCGAAGCCGAAGCCCCGAATTGCGAGCCGCCGCCCGAAGGCCGCCGCAGGCGGGCCAGCTCTGCCCTCAGTTCCTCGTTCTCGCGAAACAGCCGGTCAATTTCCGAGCCGTGTGCAGAGTCACTCACCTCGCCAGGAACTCATGACGCATCGGCGCACCCCGGATCAGGAACGGTTTTAGAGCTGCGACGACGGCCACTCTTGGCAGCAAGGGCGGCGAGCTCACGGATGAGCATTTCGGCTTGCACCGGCTTGCCTAGTGTTGGCCGAGCGGCGTGCCGCCCTTCTATACCATCTACGCCGTAGCCCGTCAGGAACACGAATCCCACCCCGAGTTCGACCAGCCGGTCGGCTACCGGGTCCGAGGGGCTCCCCCGCAGATTGAAGTCCAGAAGCGCCAAGTCCACCGTTTCCCGGGCCAGCCGGCTCAGTGCCTGTTTCACGCTGGGGACCGGTCCGACGACAGAGGCGCCGGCCTCGGCCAAAATATCGGCCACGTTCCAGGCCAGGGCCGCCACGTCCTCCACCACCAGCACGCGAAGCCCAGCCAGGACGCCTGCAGCGGCAGGAGGGCGTGGCCGCCGTGGCTCGGTTTCGGGTCGAATTTTTACAACATTCTCGCGCAGCACGTCTCGCGAGCGGGCGAGCCCCGTAGGCGTCAGAGTCACGAGAAGGCCGCCGTCGGAAAGCGCCACAGGGTTCGTCAAGCAATCGGCAGCGAGCAGAGCGTTCAGGGCGTTGCGCGTCACCTCTTCGGAGGTTTGTAGGCCCGCGCGCCGCATGACGGCGGGCACGTCAGCCTCCCCGCGACGGCTCATCCCTTGCACAAGCGCGATCAGGAGAGATGTCTCAAACGGCTGGTCAGACATCGCCTCGCAACCTAATCGGGCCAGAACTGCGTCCCCTGCGTCGCCGCAGCGTGGCGCGGGAGCGTAGAGCGTGGCAGCGTGGCAGCGTGCGTGTATCCCCCGCCCGATGTCCATAAGCAGGGTGCCTCGCGGAATGCGAGCAGCAACTGATCCGAAGGGTCTATTCGCGGAAAGAAGTTATGCCTGCCCTGGACTTATTGGGGCCAGATGCGGTCGAAGAACGCGGCAATCATCAATGCCGCCTGGTCCGGTGCCTCCCGATGCGGAAAGTGGCCGACGCCCTCGAACGGGGCGAAATCAAGGTCGGCAAACGTCTCTCCCAGCCGATCCGCCCAGTCGACCCGCAGCACCGGATCGGCGCTGCCCCAGCGCACGCAGGTCGGCACGGGGATCGGCGGCAGTGCCGGGCTCTCGCCGCGCATGACGGCGAGGCGGTCCGCGTTGGCGCTGATGTACCAGTTGAAGCCACCCTGAAGGTTGCCGGGCTGCATGAAGTTATCCACCCAGGCTTCGAGCACGTTGTCGAAGGCGTCCGGGCGAGCGCTCCAGCGTCGAAGGAAATGCCCGAAGTAAGTGCGGCAGGTCTCCCGCGAAGCGCCGACCATGGCCGCCGCCCACGGCAGTTGATGGAACGACTGATACCAGATTTCCTTCAGCTGGTCGGGACCGGCCCAGCGCCCGCCGATCCCGGGATACGGCACGTCGAACAGAAATAGCCCGGCGAGCAGGTCCGGCCGCATGCGAGCCAGCGGCTGGACGAAGCTGGCGCCGACATCGTGCGTTACCACACCGACTTTGCCGAACCCGAGCGCCTCGATCAGCGCAATCATGTCAGCTGCGTGAACGTCCGGCCCGGCGCGGTCGGACGGCCCTAGGTCCGGCTTGTCGCTCGCACCGAAGCCGCGCAGATCCGGCGCGATCAGGGTAAACTGCCCCGCCAGGTGCTGCATGACCGGCTCCCAGGTCAGCCAGAACTCCGGCCAGCCATGTAGCAGCAGGAGCGGCCGACCCACGCCGGCGCTGGCGACATGGAACTCGATGCCGTTCGCCCGCACCCGACTGTGGTCGATGGGGGTCACCCCCGCTGACGACGGGCGCGAGCGCCGCGTTCGATCGCCGCGGCAACCAGCGGATCTATCTGCAACTCGTTCATGACGAACTCGAGCATCTCCAGCGTTTCCTGCCCGGCGTCGTCGTCGGCTGCCACCACGTCGCAGGCCAGGGCGTAGGCTGTCTCGCGCAGCCGCGGCTCCAGCGCCTCGCGGATCAGTCGGGCCGCATGGCTCAGGCCGTCCTCCTCGCCCAGCAGGGCCACCGCCGTATCGGTCGCCGCCTCCAGGCGATGCGAGGAGAAATCGTAGAAGACGGGCAAAGTCTGGACCTCGCCGGCCATCACCCCGATCTCGCGGTCGGTCATGCCGCCATCGGCTGCGGCAACGAGGACCATCGTACACACCAAGGCTTCCTGCGCATCGAGACCGGTGCGAGCCAGCATGTAATCCTCTCCGTTGCTTCGGTCGAGAATGTGGACGGCGGGCTCCTTGAGCAAGCAACCCGGGCCCTCACGGTTTGGCGAGGAAGTCGCGGGTGAGGGCGACGGCTGCGGTGAGGCCCATCCGCTGCACGGCGATCCCGGCGGGAAAAGCGGAGAGCAGCCGGCTCGGTGTCTGGCGGTCGAGCAGGACGAACACGCCGCGATCCGAGGCACGCCGGATCAGGCGGCCGAAGGCTTGACGGAGACGCAGCCGGGCCACACGGTCGTCATAACCTTTCGGGTCGCCGCTCGAGAGATGCACCCGCCGCTCGCGATGCAGGATATCCGGCCGCGGCCATGGCACCCGCTCGAAGACGACGAGGCGAAGGGCACGGCCGGGCACGTCCACGCCGTCCCGCATCGCATCGGTGCCGAGCAGGCAACTCGCCTCGTCGAGGCGAAAGATGTCCACCAGCGTGGCGTTGTCCATCGGATCGACATGCTGGGCGAGCAGCGGGATGCCAGCCGCCTCCAGTTCCGGTGCGATCCGGGCGTGGACGGCTTGCAGCCGGCGGATGGCGGTGAACAGGCCGAGGCCGCCGCCGCCAGCCGCGACGAACAGGCTTCGATAGGCGGCAGCGAGTGCAGCGATGTTCGTCGCCCGGGGATGTCGGTTACGATGATCGTTCGGGTTTGTGCCGCGTAATCGAACGGGCTGGCTACGGCGATGCGGATTGCCGGCGAGGGCAAATGCGGCGCGCCGACCCGGGATTCGGCGACGAGCCAAGACGTCTCGGGATCGGCATCCCCGGAGTCGCGCAGGGTGGCCGAGGTCACCAGCACGCCCTGCGCGGGCTGCGCCAAGGTGGCAGCGAACGGGATTGTCGGATCAAGCCAATGCCGGTGCAATCCGACGTCGCGGTCGCCGGCCTCGCGCCGATCGAGGCGCAGATAGAAAACGTACTCCGGCCGGGTGCCCGGTTCGGGTGGTGGCTGGCCAACCGCGCGCAGCATCGCCCGCCACGCCTGCACGGGGGCAATCGCCCGGCGCGCCAGCGAGCGGCCGATCGCCTCGATGCGGTTGCGCTCGGTCGCGTCGGACTCGTCGTTCTCACCCACTTCCCCAAGACGTGCCAACAGGCGATTGCGAAACGCCATGAGTGGCTGCTCGATACGTGCGAGAGCGAGTTCCAACCTCTCGGCTGCTAGCGCGAGGTCGCGCGCCACCGGATACAGATCGCTCTCGAGCACCCCCCGAGGCGGCGGCTCATCCGCCCCCGGCAGCCGGGCTACGATCTGCCGGCGCGCCAGCCGCAAAAACTCCTCCGTCGGATTTGACCGACCGGCATCGATGCCGCCAAGCTCCGGCACCTCTTCCACCAATCGCAACGACCAACCCGGCGCGGGCAGCGCACGAGCGGCTTGAAGCGCGGCATCCAGCGAGACCGCCAGCTCCGGCCGGTCGACGATGAGGTCGTCCACCCGGCGGCGCAGCCCGCGCGCACGGGAACGGCCGGCCTCGGCGCCGAGCAGCCATCGCCGCAGCTCGGCCGTTTCCACGCCCGACAGCTCGACCGCGAACGCCCCGTCCGCGGCGTCGAACAGGTGATGCCCCTCGTCAAAGACATAGCGGCTCGGGACGTTGTCGTCATCGAGGCCGCCCCAGACCGCCTGGGCCATGACCAGGGCGTGGTTCGCGACCACGAGCTCGGCCGTCCTGGCACGTCGGATCGTGTGCTCGACGAAACAGCGGCGCCAATGGGGGCAGGCAGCGTGGATGCACTCGCCCCGGCGGTCCGCCACCGCCAGGACGGAAGCAGCGCCGAACAGCTCGGCGAACCAGCCCGGCAGATCGCCGCCCTGAATGTCGCCGTCCCGGGTTGCGCCTATCCAGCGGAGCAGGAGTCCCAGCGGGATTGCGGAGCCGGTCGACAGGCCGCCCCGGGCGACCGCGACCGCTTCCTCAAGATTGAGCAGACACAGGTAGTTCTCGCGACCCTTGCGCAGCACGACCCGACGGCGGCGTTCCTCCAAGACAGGAAAAACCCGGCTCAACTCGGCCTCGATCTGCCGCTGCAAATGCCGGGTAAAGGTGCTGATCCAGACCGTGCCGCGGTTCTTTTCAGCCCAAAGCGTGGCGGGTGCGATGTAGCCCAGGGTCTTGCCGGTGCCCGTGCCGGCTTCGGCGAGGAGCAGGTGCGGATCGCCCCGTTGCTCGCGGGGGGCGAAGGCCGCCGTCGCGGCGCCGGCGTAATCGGCCTGCTCCGGCCGCTGTTCGGCACCGGGACCAATGATGCGAGACAGTCTCGCCCGCGCTTCACCTTCGCCCACCGGGTGTGAGGAGGGCGACGGTGGCGGCGCGGTCTCCTCCCATTCCGGCAGGTTCTTCCATACCTGGAGCGTCCCGCGCGTTCCGGCGGAGGCGGTACCAAGTGCCGATTGCACCGAAGGTGCCCAGCCCCAGCCGGCACGCCCCATCCAGGCAGAGATCACGGCGGCGTCGCGATTGCCCGGCAGGTGAGCGCCCGCCGCGAGGCGGTGCATCAGAACACCAGCGATCAGCGGGAGGAGAGTGACCTCCGCCTCCAACCCTCCCGTGGGCGGTTCAAGGTCGAGCGCGAGGCAGAGGCCCAAGACCGTCGGGATCGCGGTTCGGGCCGGCAGGGCGAATGCGAACAGCTCGAGCAGGTCCAGGGTAGGGATCGCCCGCATCCCGAGCCGACGCAAAGTGGCCGGCGCATGCACCACCAGCGGCGGTGCCAGGGCCCGCAAGCAAGCGGCGGCTTGGGCCACCGGGAGCACAATGAGTTCGCCATCCCCTGTGAGGATCGCGGCGCGTCCCTGACCCGCAACGAGTGCCGGTGCATCGGGCACGGCCAACCGGGATGGGACCGAAGACTCCACCCCTGAAGTATGGCCTGAAAGCTTCATCGAGTGATCATCCGGTCTCGGCCTTGAAGAACAGCCGAAGATTGACCGCGCGATAGGCGGTTCCTAGCTTCCGGAAATGTCCCAGCGACGATCCGGCGTGGCCGTCGGCCCCATCCCGAAGGCTTGGCCGTTCGAGGAGGCCGCCAAGCTGCGCAACCGGCTGGCGGGGTCGGGCAAGGCGGAGGCGGTGTTCGAGACCGGCTACGGACCGTCCGGACTGCCCCATATCGGCACATTCGGGGAGGTGGCCCGCACCAGCTGGGTGCGCCATGCCTTTACGGAACTTACCGGCTTGCCTTCGCGGCTGATTGCCTTCAGCGACGATATGGACGGGCTCCGCAAGGTGCCTGACAACGTCCCCCATCGCGAGATGCTGGCCGAATATCTCGGTCGACCGCTGACCAGCGTCCCCGACCCGTTCGGGACGCACGAGAGTTTCGGGGCGCATAACAACGCGAGGCTGCGCGCATTCCTCGATTCCTTCGGATTCGAGTACACCTTCGCCTCCGCGACCGAGTACTACCGATCCGGGACATTCAACTCGGCCCTCGTCCGTGTTCTGGAGGAATACGAAAAGATCGTGGCGGTGATCCTGCCCACCTTGGGACCGGAGCGGCGCGCGACCTACTCGCCGATCCTGCCGCTGCATCCGCGCACCGGGCAGGTGATGCAGGTCCCGCTCGAAAAGTGGGATGCAGCGGCGGGGACGGTGGTCTGGCGCGACGCCGATGGCGAGCGGTTTGAGACCTCGGTGGAGCGGGGTCAGGCCAAGCTGCAGTGGAAGGCCGACTGGGCAATGCGCTGGCACGCGCTCGCGGTCGATTACGAGATGTCCGGCAAGGACCTGATCGACAGTGTCCGACTCTCGGCCCGGATCTGCCGCATTCTCGGCAGCCCGCCGCCGGAGACGTTCACCTACGAGCTGTTCCTCGACGAGCATGGTCAGAAGATCAGCAAGTCCAAGGGGAACGGCCTTTCGGTCGAGGAGTGGCTGCGCTACGCGCCGCCTGAGGCGTTGAGCCAATTCATGTACAATGCGCCGCACCGGGCCAAGCGCCTCCACTTCGACGTGATCCCGCGCGCGGTGGACGAATACCTCGCCAACGTGGTGCGCGAGCAAGGCCAGGCCGAGGAGGAGCGGCGGACCAATCCCGCCTGGCATATCCAGGCCGGGCGGGAGGCCACCGACACCAGTCCGGTGTCGTTCGCGATGCTGCTCAACCTCGCCAGCGTGGTGAACGCCGAGACGCCCGACATACTCTGGGGCTTCATCCGTCGCTACAGCCCCGAGGCCAGCCCCCAGGCGATGCCGTTCCTTGATCGTCTGGTCAACCACGCGATCGCCTACTACCGCGATTTCGTCCGGCCGGCCAAGCGCTACCGGCCGCCCGACGGGGTCGAGCGGAAGGCCCTCGCCGATCTCGCCGAAACACTGCGCGGGATGGACGAGCAGGCCGACGCCGAGGCCATCCAGACGGTGGTCTACGAGGTAGGCAAGCGGCACGATTTCCCCGAGCTGCGCGCTTGGTTCGGCTGTCTCTACCAGGTCCTGCTCGGTCAGCCGGAGGGGCCGCGTTTCGGCGGCTTCGTCGCGCTTTACGGCCTGAGCGAGACCGTCGCTCTGATCGAAGCCGCCCTCAGCCGGTCCGCTGATGCGGCCTGAGCGCGCCACAAGACGGGTGGGAGACAAGGCAAAACAGTATCTCCGCCGCGCGCCCGCCATGCTCGGTGCCGCCCTCCTGTTCGGCGCCATCTACGTGGTGCAGCGCGAGTTCCGCAGTCTGAAGCTTGACGATATCTCGGCGGCACTCAGCGCCATTCCCGACACGGCGCTGGTGATGTCGCTGCTCTGGACAATCCTGTCGTATGGCGTGCTCACGCTCTACGACCGGCTGGGCACGATCTACGCTGGCCACAAGGTCTCGTATGGCCGGGTGGCGTTCGCATCTTTCTGCGCCTACGCGCTGTCGCACAATATCGGGTTCGCCGCAGTGTCCGGCGCGGCGGTGCGTTACCGGTTGTACGCCCATTGGGGCCTGACGCCGGTCCAGATCGCCAAGACCGTCGCGTTCTGCAGCCTGACGTTCGGCCTGGGAGGCATGGTGCTGGGCGGCGCCATCCTGTTCCTCGAGCCGGAGGCCATTCCGTTCTTCGGCCAGCATCTGCCGCATTGGGTGCTTTACGCCTTGGGCGCCGCCCTCTGGGCGATCGTTGGCGGCTACGTCACCCTCGCCCGGGTATCGGGACGGTCCGCCTCTTCGGCCACGTGACCGAACTTCCCGGCTGGCGTATGGCGGTACTCCAGGTCCTGCTGGCGACGGTCGACGTCGCGGTGACCGCCTCCATCTTCTACGCGCTGCTGCCGTCGGCGGACGGGCTGACCTGGCCGCGCTTTCTCGGCGTGTACGTCGCCTCCTACACGGCCGGGCTCGCCGCCAATCTGCCCGGCGGCATCGGCGTGTTCGACACCGCGATGCTGCTCGGCCTGTCGCCGTGGCTCGAGCCGCCGCAGATCATCGGCGCCATCCTGGTGTTCCGGCTCTACTACTACGTGATCCCGCTGTTCCTGGCGGGCAGCCTGTTCGCCGGCAACGAGGTGCTGCTGCGCCGGGGCACGATGCTCAAATCGGTCCAGGCGATCGGTCGCTGGAGCGAACCCGACTTCGCCGTCGCCTCGATCACCGGCGCGGTGGCCCTATGCGGTGCGATGCTGCTCTCGCTCGGGATGCTGGAGCCCGCGCCGGATTTCTCGTGGATCGATCCCGATTTGGCGGACCTCGCCCAGCAGGCGGGGCAGTTCGTCCCGTCCCTGATCGGTGCGGCTCTGATGGTTCTGGCGATCGGCCTGTCGCGGCGCGTCAACCTCGCCTGGGGCGCCACCATGTTCATGCTGATGGCAGGCGCAGCGTTTACCGTGGCGCAGGGCGAGCGGCTTTGGATCCCGGCCGTACTGCTGCTCGCGACGGTGCTGGTGGCACCGTTTCGGGGCTGCTTCTATCGCCATGCCCGCTTGCTGAGCGGCCCGCTGCAACCGTCCACCGCCGTGCCGCTGTTCGCGCTCATCGTTTGCGTGCTGACCCTGGCCGGGTTTGAGCGGCATGTCCGTTTCCTGTCGGACAACAGCTGGTGGGAGATCGTGCTCTCCCGCGACCTGCCCAATTCGGTGCGCGCGACGGTGGCGCTGACCGTCGTGCTGGCGCTGATCGCGACGTGGCGGCTGATCCGCCCCGGCCGGGTCCGATGGGTACCCTGGACCATCGATACGCGCATGCGAATGGCAATGCTGGGCGGCACGCCGCCTCCCAGCGCCGACGGCATCGTCTGGGGCGAGTCGGAGCTTGCCGGCATCCCGTTCCGCCGCTGCGGCCGCATCCTGCTCGGCCTCGGCGACCCGGCCGGCGCCGCGAGCGACCGCGTCTCCGCCATCTGGCGCCTGCGCGACCTCGCGCAACAGGAAGGTCTCGATCCGGCCATCTGGCGCGCTGGGCCCGGGTTGCTGAAGATCTACGGCGACCTTGGCCTGACCGCGTTGCCGCTCGGCCCGGACGGCCTGCCGCTGCCCGAGTCCGGCGACGAGACGCCGCCTTCGAAGCAGTACCTGGTCTGTGTGGCCGAACGGGATCTCGCCGTCCTGCTGCCGATGCTGCCGCATCTCGCGGCCAATGAGGACACCCCGGCCTCGGAAGCGGCCGAGTAGCGGCGTGACCGAGGGCCGGAAGACGCGCATCACCGAAGGCCTGCCGAACCCGCTCGGTGCGACGTGGGACGGGCTGGGCGTCAACTTCGCGTTGTTCTCGGCTCATGCGACGAAGGTCGAGCTTTGTCTGTTCGACTCGCGTGGTGAGCGTGAATTGGAGCGCATTGCGCTGCCGGAGTTCACCGACGAGGTATGGCACGGCTACCTGCCGGACGCGCGGCCGGGCACCATCTACGCGTATCGGGTGCACGGCACCTACGATCCGGCGAACGGCCATCGGTTCAATGCCAACAAGCTGCTGCTCGACCCTTATGCTAAGGCCCATATCGGTGCGCTGCGGTGGCGGCCCGAGGTCTACGGCTACATGGTCGGTGCCGCCGATGGCGATCTCAGCTTCGATGGACGCGACAGTGCCGCGCTGGTGCCGAAATGCCGAGTGATCGACCCGGCCTTCACCTGGGCGCGCGACCAGTCGCCGCGCGTGCCGTGGGAACGCACCATTTTGTACGAGACGCATGTCCGCGGCTTCACAAAGCTGCATCCGGCGGTGCCCAGCCGGTTGCGGGGCACGTTCGCCGGCATGGCGGTCAAGGAAGTTATCGACCACATTCGCTCGCTCGGGGTGACGGCCGTCGAGCTGATGCCGGTGCACACCTTCATCAACGACAGCAGATTGCTGGAACAGGGGCTGACGAACTACTGGGGCTACAACACGATCGGCTTCTTCGCACCCGACCCGCGCTATTCCGCCAGCAACTCCACCGGCGAGTTCAAGGCAATGGTCGCTCATCTGCACGATGCGGGAATCGAGGTGATCCTCGACGTGGTCTACAATCATACGGCGGAGGGCGATGAGCGTGGTCCGACATTATCGTTCCGCGGCATCGACAATGCCTCATATTACCGCCTCGTGCCGGATCAGCGCAGTCGCTACATCAATGATACCGGCACCGGGAACACCCTGAA
The DNA here is from genome assembly GCA_963719345.1 of uncultured Alphaproteobacteria bacterium. GTDB lineage: Bacteria > Pseudomonadota > Alphaproteobacteria > Acetobacterales > Acetobacteraceae > CAVRCA01. The sequence goes on along the minus strand of CAVRCA010000012.1, from coordinate 65,956 downwards.
CCTCTCACATCCGCGGGTGCTGCAGATGGTGACCGACAGCCTGCGCTATTGGGTGCAGGAAATGCATGTCGACGGATTTCGCTTCGATCTCGCCACCATTTTGGGCCGAGAGGTGCATGGCTTCGACGAGGGTGGCGGCTTCCTCGACAGTTGTCGGCAGGACCCGGTGCTCTCCAGCGTCAAGTTGATTGCCGAGCCTTGGGATGTCGGCCCTGGCGGTTATCAGGTAGGGCAGTTCCCGCCGGGCTGGGCCGAGTGGAACGACCGCTTCCGCGACGACGTGCGCGCTTTCTGGAAGGGCGACGACGGCATGACCGCGGAACTCGCCGCACGGCTCTGCGCGTCCGCCCACATCTTCAACAAGCGCGGTCGCAAGCCATGGGCGAGCGTCAATTTCGTCACGTCGCATGACGGTTTCACCCTGCAGGACGTGGTGAGCTACAACGAGAAGCACAATGCAGCGAACGGCGAGGACAATCGCGACGGCGCCTCCGACAACCGCGCATGGAATCACGGCGTCGAGGGTCCGACCAGCGACCCCGAGATTTGCGCCCTCCGCGAGCGCCAGAAACGCAACTTGCTGGCGACGTTGCTGCTCGCACAGGGCACGCCGATGCTGCTGGCCGGTGATGAGCTGGGGCGCACGCAGAACGGCAACAACAACGCTTACTGCCAAGACAGCGAGATCAGCTGGGTCAACTGGACCGTAGCACCCGAGGGCCGGTCGCTGACCGAGTTCGTCCGGCTGCTGACAGCGCTGCGTCAGGCTCACCCGATCCTGCATCGCGGGCGGTTCTTTACCGGAGAGTATAACGAGCAGCTGGGGGTCAAGGACGTCACCTGGATCAATGCATCCGGCCGGGAGATGAAATCGCCGGACTGGGAGAACGCCCGGATGAAATGCTTCGGCATGTTGATGGACGGCCGGGCGCAGGAGACCGGGATCACCCGTCCCGGCACCGCCGCCACCTTGCTGTTGGTGCTGAATGCGGACCACGAAACGGTCGTGTTCACCATGCCCGAGTGCGCCGGCATCCGGGACTGGTCGCTGGTGTTCGACACCGATACGCCGGACGTGTGGGGCATCCGGTCTCTGACCGCCGGGGAAACCTACGAGGTCAGGCAGCGCTCGACGGTGTTGTTCCAGCTCAGGAGCTGACCGCCTTGCGGGTGCGCCGGCGGAGCAGCATCCGGCCGGCGTCGCGCAAGTCGAATGCCCCCATCAGCTGCCCGGCCACCGCATAGGTGCCGCAGCCGATACCGACCAGGGTGCCGAGGGCGACCCACCTGAAACCCCGCGCCGCGCCGGTGTCCCGAAACAAGGGGGCGGCGGCAAAGTGCAGCACGAGCGCCATCGCCAGTGCGGCGAGCAGCATGCGGGGCAGCTTGGTGCGGATCTGCTCATCGAACTGCAGGTGGCCGCGCCGGGCCAGGGCAATCCCGAGCCAGGCGACGTTGAAGATGGCTGCAAGGCTGGTCGCGAGTGCCGGACCGACATGCTTGAGCGGAACCATGAGAGCCAAGTTGAGCGCGAGATTGAGGGCCACCGCCGACATGCCGATCTTCACCGGGGTCGCAGTGTCGCCGCGCGCGAAGAAGCCGGGCGCCAGCACCTTTACGATCACGAACGCCGGCAGCCCGAGCGCGTAGGCGGCCAGTGCCTGTGCGCTTAGCCGGGCGCTCTCGGCGTCGAACGCGCCGCGACCGAACAGAACCCACATGATCGGGTAGGCCGCGACGCCAAGCGCCATCGCCGCCGGCAGGGTGAGGAACATCGCATACTCGAGCGCTCGGTTGAGGGTTGTGCGGGCGGCCGCCGCCTCGCCACCCCGTACCTGGCGCGAGAGCAGCGGCAGCATCGCGGTGCCGATGGCAGTGCCGATGACGCCGAGCGGCAGCTGGTTCACCCGGTCGGCATAGTAGAGCAGGGAGACGGTGCCCGGCGGCAGCAGGCTGGAGATGACCACGTCCACCGCGAGATTGAGCTGCGTCACGCCGGCGCCGACCAGTCCCGGCCCCATCCGGCGCAGCAGCATCCGCATCTGCGGCGTGAGCCGCGGGCGGGGGATGCGGATCGCCATGCCGGCCCGCGCCGTCGCCCACATCAGCACGCCGAGCTGGGCGATGCCGGAGAGGCTGACGCCCCAGGCGAGCGCGTGACCGACCGTCGGCACGAATGGGGTCAGCCACACCATCGCCGCGATCGAGACCGCGTTGAACAGGATGTAGGAGGCGGACGCGGCGGTGAAGCGGTCGAGCCCGTTCAACACCCCGGACAGCAGCGCGGCGAGGCAGATCAGCACGAGATAGGGAAAGGTGATGCGCGACAGGTCCACGGCGAGGGCGAACTTCGTCGGATCCGCCGCGAAGCCGGGTGCCAGCACGGCCATGAGCTGCGGCATCGCGAACTCGCCCGCCACGGTGAGGGCGCCGAGCCAGAAGGCGAGCACGGCAAACGCCTCCTCGGCGAAGCGTCGGGCGGCAGCCGGTCCTTCCGCATGCAGCATGCCGCTGAAGGCGGGAACGAAGGCGGCATTGAACGCGCCCTCACCAAACAGGCGGCGAAACAGGTTCGGCAATTTGAGGGCGACGAAGAACGCGTCTGCGATCGGCCCGGCGCCGAGCAGGGCGGCGATCATCATGTCCCGCGCGAAGCCCAGCAGGCGGCTGGCCATCGTCCACGCGCCGACGGTCAGCACACCTCGGAGCATTGGCCCCCTGTAGCCGGGAATGGGCTCGCCGTCACTCGTCGCGGCGCGGACGGGCGAGCAACGTCGCGATCGCCTCGGTCAGTGTTGTCTCACCCGCCACCAGGGCGGCAACGGCCCGGCAAACGGGCAAGTCCACTCCGACCGCGCGGGCGACGAGTGCGGGCGCCGTTGCGACACCTTCGGTGACGGCGCTGCGGGCCGCGAGTATGTCAGCCAGCCGCTCGCCGCGCCCAAGCGCGACGCCGAGGCTATAGTTTCGGCTGGCCGGCCCGGTGCAGGTCAGCAGCAAGTCGCCGAGACCGGAGAGGCCCATCATGGTCTCCGCCCGACCACCGAGGGCGACGGCAGCGCGGCGCAGCTCGGCCAAGCCCCTCGTGATGAGCCCGGCTCGCGCGTTCTCTCCCAACCCTGCCCCCATCACGGCGCCAGCGGCAATCGCGACCACATTCTTGGCCGCCGCTCCCACCTGGGCGCCGACCGCGTCGTCGTTGCCGTAGACGCGGAACGTCGCGGTCGCCAGCAGCGGGATCAGGCGTTGGCGGAGCGCGGCGTCGGGCGCCGCGAGCACGGCGGCGGCGGGCAGCCCGGCCGCCACCTCGGGCGCAAAGTTCGGACCGGTCAGAAACGCCGCCGGCCGACCCGGGTGTAGCTCGGCAACAATTTCCAGGGGCAGCCGCACCGTCCCGTTCTCGACGCCCTTGGAGCACACGATAAGGGGCGCCGGGCCAGGAGGCAGCCATGCCGCGACCTCACGCAGATGCTGCAGCGGCGGGACCAGCAGGACGGCCGCCAAACTCATCTGGGATTTCGCCAGTCACAGCGACCGTCTCGGGCAGGGCGAACCCCGGCAGCCGGGCGTTCCGGCGCGAACGGGCGATCTCGGCCGCGTGCCGGGCACGAGGCACCAGCACGACGTCGCATCCGGCGCGGTGGGCCTGCAACGCCAACCCAGTCCCCCACGCCCCTGCCCCCACGATGGCGATCCTACTCACTGGCGAGCACCTGGGCGGACCAGCCCTCGCCACGCTCGCGGTCGCCGAGGCGGTTGAGCAGGGCGGCGAGGATCGGTCCGGCTTCTGCCTGGAATCGCCAGGGCGGGTTCACCACCAGCACCCCGCACCCGTTCAGCCGGGCGGGGTCGACCGGCTCGCGCAATACCAGCTCGGTGGCGAGCATGTCGGCGATGCCGCTGTCGCGCAGCGCGGCGTGAAATTCGCGCACCGGGGTGCGGTGCTTGATGGGATACCATGCGAGATAGACCCCGGACGCGAAGCGCGCGTGCGCCTGCCGCAATCGCGCGGCGAGCGTGGCGAACTCGGCGCGATCCTCGTAAGGCGGATCGATCAGGACCAGGGCGCGCCGCTCGGGCGGCGGCAGCAGGGCGGTCAAGGCCTCCCAGCCGTCCCGATGATGCACCCCGACCTGCTTGTCGCGGGCGAACAGCCGACGCAGCGCCAACGCGTCGTCGGCAATGCAGCTCGCAACAGGCCAGCCGGTCCTGCGGCCGCAACAGGGCGCGGACAAGGACGGGCGAGCCGGGATAAAACCCGGCCGACCGCACCATGCCCACGTAATCTTCCAACGCAGGCGGCGGCGCGTCGAGCAACCGGCCGATGCCCCCCCTCCACTCGCCGGTACGCTCGGCCGGTGCGGCGGAAAGGTCGGTCTGACCAGGGCCGGCGTGCGTGTCCAGCACGAACAGGGGAGAATCCTTGCGCATCAGCGCGCGCAGGACCCAGACCAGCAACGCGTGCTTCATGCAGTCGGCGAAGTTGCCGGCGTGGTAGGCGTGACGGTAGTTCACGGCCCGCGCCGCATGTCCGTTGCGTCGAGCGGCCAGCGCGGGCGCGGCGCGAAATCGAGCCCGTCCACGAGGCCTAGGCGGAGCCGTTCAAGGCCGGTCCACGCGACCATGACTGCGTTATCGGTGCAAAGGTGCACTGGCGGCGCCGCCAGCCGGAAGCCCGCCTCCAGGGCGGCTCGTTCGAGGGTCGCGCGGATCGTGGCGTTGGCAGCCACTCCACCGGCCACCACCAACAGGTCGGCATCAGGGGCCGTCTGGCGCATCATCGCCATCGCGTGCCCGGCCCGATCCGCCAGCACCGCCGCGACGGCATGCTGGAACGAAGCCGCGATGTCGGCCGCCAGGCCGGCCGGCAACGGACCCGGCGGCTGGCGCGCAATCTCCTGCGCGACCGCGGTTTTAAGCCCGGAAAAACTGAAGTCGCAGCCGGCACGGCCGAGCAGCGGACGGGGGAACCTAAAGCGCGTCGGGTCTCCCGCTTCGGCCAGCCGCTCCAGCGCGGGCCCGCCCGGCCAGGGCAAGCCGAGCAGCTTGGCCACTTTGTCGAACGCCTCGCCGGCGGCGTCGTCCACCGTGCCGCCGAGGCGGCGATGCCGGCCCACGCCATCCACCGCGACGCACTGGCAATGCCCGCCGGATACGAGGAGGAGCAGGTAAGGAAACGCCACCTTGCGGGCGACAAGGCCGGGCAGGCGTGCGGTCAACGCGTGCGCCTCGAGGTGATTGACGGCGATGTAGGGCAGCCCATGGGCGATCGCGATGCCCTTGGCGACGCCAGACCCCACGATCAGCCCGCCGATCAACCCCGGCCCGCCGCTCGCTGCGACGCCGCCGAGTTCGGAAAAGCCGATCCCGGCGCGGGCCATCACGTTGCGGACCAGCCCCGGCAGGTGCGCGAGATGCGCCCGCGCGGCAATTTCCGGCACGACGCCGCCGAAGGGGGCATGCTCGCTCGCCTGGCTGAGCAACGCCTCGGCCAGCACGCCGCCGTCCGCGTCGAGAATGGCGGCGGCGGTTTCGTCGCAAGAGCTTTCAAGGCCGAGGACCGGGCCGGTCCGCATGAGCAATTCGCCTCCTTGCACCGGGCCGGGTAATAGGACACGGACATGACGGCCGCCCAGTCCTCTTTCCATGCGCGCGCCTCTCTCAACGCGCGCCGAGCCGTGCTGATTACCCGCCCCCCGCCGGGCGCGGCCGCGACGGCCGAGTGCGTCGCCGGGATGGGGTTTAAGCCCGTCCTTGCGCCGGTGCTCGTTATCGAGAGAGTGCCGGTGGCACTGCCCGATCCCGCGGCAATGACGGCGATCCTGGTCACTAGCGGCAACGCCGTCGATGCTCTGCCGACGGAGTGGCACCGGTGTCCGCTGCTGGCGGTCGGCGACGCGACCGCCAAGCGTGCCGAGGCCGTCGGATTTTCCACCGTTTTCAGCGCTGCGGGCGATGCGACCGCGCTGGCCAGCATGGCCGCGCAGCGGCTCCGACCCGGCGGCGGCCCCCTGCTGCTCGCCTCCGGCGAGGGACAAGGGAAATTGCTGGAAGCCGAGCTTCGAGCGCGCGGCTTCGCGGTGATCCGTCGCGAGGTCTATGCCGCCCGCCCCGTGCCGAGCTTACCGACCGCGGCCCGGGCCGCGTTCGAGTCCGATGCCCTTCGCGCGTGCCTGTTCTTCTCGACCGAGACCGCGCGGGTGTTCGTACGCCTCGCCGCCGAGGCCTGCCGTGCGACGCAATTCGCCGAGGTGGACGCCCTGGCTATCGGGCGGCCCGCTGGCGTGGCATTAGAGCGCCTCCCCTGGCGGCGCATCGGCGTCGCCGCCCGACCCACACAGGACGAGATGCTGGCGTTGCTGCTATGAGTGATACACGCGCCCTGCCCCCGCCCGGCGAGCCCGCCGCGACCGAGCCGCTGAGCCGCCGGCTCGCGCCTCTGCCGCTGCTCGCCCTCGCCGCCTTCGTCATCCTGGCTTTGGCCGTTATCTGGCTGTTCGTTACGCGGCCCCAGATTGACGCCAACGACCTGGTCCACCCGGCCCAGGTCGCCGCCTTGCAGCAGCAGGTGCAGACGCTCGAGCAGCGCCTCGCGCGCGTAGAGCAGCGTCCGGTGCCCGCACCACCTGACCTGCGCCCGATCGAGGCCCGCATTGCCGCCTTGGAACACAGGCCGCAACCGAGCGCGCCGGATCTCGGCCCGCTCGAGGAGCGCCTGGCCAAGCTGGAGGCCCGGCCAGAGCCGCCGCCCGCGCCGGACCTCGCGCCGCTCGAGGCGCGTCTGGCCAAGCTCGAGGGGCGGCCGCAAGTGCCGGCCGATGTCGCGACCAAGGGCGACATCGCAGCATTTGCCAGCCGGCTCGACGCGGTGGCCGGACGCGAAGACCAGCTCGCCGAACGCCAGCAGGGGCTAGAGACCAATTTCGGCAACAAGCTTGACGCGCTGGGCACTCGCTTGACCGCAACCGAGCACGAGGCCGCCGCGCTGCCGGTCCTGTCCGGCCGGATCGAGGCGGGCGACAAGCGGATGGGCGAGGTTGAGCGGACCGTCGAACAGGTTCCCGCCCTGGCCGACAAGGCGGTGCGGATCGGCCGCATTCAGGCCGCCCAATCGGCGCTCGACAGCGGCCAGCCGCTCGGCGATCTGCCTGGCGCGCCGCCTTCGCTGAGCCGGTTCGCGCATGCCGCGCCGCCGACCGAGGCTGCGCTGCGCCTGTCCTTTCCGGCCGCCGCCAGTGCCGCCGAGCAGGCCAGCCGCCCTTCGACCGAGGGACAGCCCTTTCTCGACCGGATGTGGCTGCGCGCCCAGGATCTCGTGAGCCTGCGTGAGGGCGACCACGTGCTGGTCGGCGATCCGGCCTCCGGCGTAATCGCGCGCGCTCGGCGCGCGTTAGTGGCGGGCGATCTGGCCGGGGCGGTCGCCGCTCTCGACGGGCTCTCCGGCCCAGCGGCGCAAGCGATTTCCGGGTGGCGGGCGCAAGCCCAGTCCCTGCTCGACGCGCGCGCTGCGCTGGCCACCATGGCCACCCACGCCTGATGCTCCGGGTCCTTCTCGCCTTGGTCACGGCGGCTGTGGTCGTCGCGATCGCCTGGTTGCTGGCTGGCCTGCCCGGCACGGTCAATGCCGAAATCGGCAACTACAGTTTCGAGGCCGCGGCGCCGGTCGTCGCTTTCGGCCTGCTGGTAGGCTTTCTGGTGCTCTACCTCCTTGTCCGCCTGGTCGGGTTCATTCTTGGATTGCCCCGACGCATCCGTCGCGCGCGCTTCGAGCAGCGGCGGCGACAGGGTGATCTGGCAATTACCCGCACCTTGGTGGCGCTCGGGGCCGGCGAGTTCGGCGGCGCCCGCCGGGAAGCGGCGCGGGCGCGGCGGTTGCTCGGCGACACGCCGCAGACCTTGCTGCTGACGGCCGAGGCCGGCCGCCTCGCCGGCCAGGAAGGCGAGGCGGAAGGCGCGTTCCTGTACTCTGGCCAGCCGCGATGATGCGAGATTTCTCGGCCTGCGCGGCTTACTGCGTCAGGCGATCGCGCGGGAGGACTGGGCGGAAGCGGCCGTACTCGCCCGCCAGGCCGAGCAGGCGCATCCCGGTGCTGCGTGGCTGCGCTCCGAGCGGCAGACCCTGGCCATCCGGACGGGCGCGTGGTCCGAGGCGTTGGCGCTGGCCGATGCCGACCAGCCGAAGGCTGAGCTCGCCGCCGCCGCCGCCGACGCCGAGACCGATCCGCAACGCGCGCTGCGCCTGGCCAAGCAGGCGTGGGACGAAAATCCCGACCTGGTTCCCGCCGCGCTGGCGTATGCGCGACGTCTGCAGGAGATGGGGCGGCCCGGTCGGGCGCTCGAAGTTCTCCGCCGGACCTGGGCGCATTCACCCCATCCGGATCTGGCGACGCTGGCGCTTGGCCGGCTGACCGCGCCCGCCGACCGGCTGCACGAGGCCGAGCGGTTGGCGCAGGAGAACCCGGACCATCCGGAAACCTTCCTGCTTCTGGCCCGCGCGTCCTTGGATGCGGGCCTGCTCAACGAGGCGCGCCGCTACGCCGACCGGGCGAAGGAAGCCGGGTTCAATCAGCGGCGGCTCTGGGTGTTGCGGGCCGACATTGCGGAAGCCGAGGGCGACAGCGACGCGGCACAGCCGCGCAACGGGACGCGCTGCGCGGCGCGGCCGCCGCCGAGCCGGACCCGGTGTGGCGCTGCACCGCGTGCGGCACCCAGCTTCCGGGTTGGCGCCCCGCCTGCCCCGCCTGCGGTACGCCCGGCAAGGTGGCATGGAGTTCCGCTCCGGCCAAAACCCCGACCAGTCTACCGGCGGCGCGCCGGGACGCGTCGCCGGTCAGTATTCCGTCTTAGGTTGCCGTGTCACCGCTGATACGGCATCGGTAGACGGCATGGCATCCGTGGTCCTCGCCGCCCTGTTCTTCGTCGCCATCCATCTCGGCGTCTCCGGCACCACCTTGCGGGACCGGGTTGTCGGGCAGATGGGGCCGCGCGGCTACATGCTTGCATTCTCCGCCGCCTCGGTAGTCGCGTTGATCTGGCTCGTGTGGGCCTACCGCGATGCCGACTACGTGCCCACCTGGGGGCAGCTCGAGTGGTGGAAGCCGTTCGCCATCGCGCTGATGCTGCCCGCCTTTCTGTTCGTCGTCATCGGCCTGACCACGCCCAATCCGACGGCCGTCGCCCAGGAAGCTCTGGTGGATCGCCCGCCGCAGGGCGTTGTGCGCATCACCCGCCATCCCTTTCTGGTGGGCGTCGCGATCTGGGCCTTCGTCCACCTTGTGGGCAACGGCGATGTGGCGTCCCTGGTCTTCTTCGCCGCCTTCGCCGTGGTGGCGGTGGCCGGCACCGTCTCGATCGACGCCAAGCGATGCCGCATCCTTGGTGCCGCCAGGTGGGACGCCTTTGCGTCGCGTACCTCGATCGTGCCGTTCGCCGCCATCCTGGCCGGCCGCAACACTCTCGCACTCCATGAACTCGGCTGGTGGCGACCCGCGGCCGGCCTCGCCGCCTACGCGCTGATGCTGGGCGGGCACACTCATATCGTCGGTGTTTCGCCGTTTCCGGTGTAGCGGGAAACGTCAGGCGGCGGCCTCGGCTTCCACCTCGATCTTGAACCGCGGGTCGGCAAGGCCGGCGACGAACAGCAAAGTCGAGGCGGTCGTGTGCTCGCCGAACAAGGAAGCCCGTGCCCCGCGCCAGGCCCCAAGGAGGTCACGGTCGGTCAGGTACACGGTGGTTTTGACCACATCGGCCGGCCCCATGCCGTGCGCTGCCAGCACCGCACCGAGATTTTCTGATTGCCTGAACGACCTGCGCCTCGCCGCTCTCGGCAACGGTGCCGTCGGGGGCGATGCCGACCTGGCCGGAGATGACCAGTCGCCGCGTCTCTCCCTGGACGAAGGCGGCGTGATTGTAGCGACCGCCGGTTGAGTGGACGGTCGGCGGATTGCTGAAGGTGATGACGGGCAAGGCTTCCTCCCAACGCTGCAATGCGGCCGGCACCGAGGTCCGGTGATGACCGGGCCGTTACCGTGCGCTAAGACCACCAGCTTGCGGAGACCCTTTCTGTCACTCCGCCGGAGTAGCGTTCGTGAACAAGCCCCTCCCCCCGCCCAACAGTCTCCGGTCCGGCCCGGACGCGCGTGGCCGGTTTGGAGAGTTCGGCGGGCGCTTCGTGGCCGAGACGCTGATGCCGGCGATCCTGGAGGTCGGCCGCGCCTACGACGAGGCCCGCGCCGACCCGGCTTTCCAGGCTGAACTCGACGCCTACATGACGAACTATGTCGGACGCCCGACCCCGCTCTGGCTCGCCGAGCGGCTGACCCGCGAGCTGGGCGGGGCAAAAATCTACTTCAAGCGCGACGAGCTGAACCACACCGGCAGCCACAAGGCCAATAACTGCATGGGCCAGATCCTGCTGGCCCGCCGGATGGGAAAAACACGGATCATCGCCGAGACCGGCGCCGGCCAGCACGGGGTGGCGACCGCGACCATGTGCGCGCTGTTCGGCCTGCCCTGCACCGTCTACATGGGCGCTACCGACGTCGAGCGCCAAAAGCCGAACGTGTTCCGGATGCGGCTGCTGGGGGCCGAGGTCAAGCCGGTGATCTCCGGCGCCGGCACCCTGAAGGATGCGATGAACGAGGCGATGCGCGACTGGGTCGCCAATGTCGGCGACACCTATTACCTCATCGGCACCGTCGCCGGCCCGCACCCGTATCCGGCAATGGTGCGGGATTTCCAGTCGGTCATTGGCGAAGAAGCGAAGGTGCAGTTGCAGGCGGCGGAGGGGCGGCTGCCCGACGTCGCGGTGGCCTGCATCGGCGGCGGCTCCAACGCGATGGGGCTGTTCCATCCGTTTCTTGACGACCCCTCGGTGCGGCTGGTCGGTGTGGAGGCAGCCGGACGTGGGCTCGATACCCAGGAGCATGCGGCGAGCCTGTCGCGCGGGCGTCCGGGCGTCCTGCACGGCAACCGTACCTATCTGTTGCAAGACGCCGACGGCCAAATCCAGGAGGCGCACAGCATCAGCGCAGGGCTCGATTACCCGGGGATCGGGCCGGAGCATTCCTGGCTACACGAAACCGGCCGCGTCGAATACGTGGCCGCAACCGATGAGGAGGCCCTGGCGGCGTTCCAGCTCTGCACCCGCACCGAGGGCATCATCCCCGCCCTCGAACCGGCGCACGCGCTGGCGCATGTGACGAAACTCGCTCCCGAGCTGAGCGCCGACGCCATCATCCTGATGAATTTGTGCGGTCGCGGCGACAAGGACATCTTTACCGTCGCCGAGCATCTCGGGGTCAAGCTGTGAGCCGCATCGCAGCCCGGTTCGCGGCGCTCAAGAGGGAAGGGCGGGGCGCGCTAATCCCGTTTCTGGAGGCATGGGACCCGGATGCCGCGACCTCGATGGCGATCCTGCGCGGGATGCCGAAGGCGGGCGCCGACCTGATCGAGATCGGCATGCCGTTCACCGACCCGATGGCCGACGGCCCGACCATCCAGGCTGCCGGCAAGCGGGCATTGAGGGCCGGCGCCACCCTCGGCCGCGCGCTCGCCATGGTGCGCGACTTTCGGCGTGAGGACGACGACACACCAATCATTCTGATGGGCTATCTCAACCCAGTCATTTCGTATGGAACGAGGCGGTTCTGCGACGACGCCGCGACTGCTGGAGTGGACGGGCTGATCGTGGTGGACTTGCCGACCGAGGAAGCCGACCTTCTGGTTCCCGACGCCAACGCCCGCGGGCTTGACATCATCCGCCTGGTCGCACCCACCACGGACGACGCCCGGATGCCTTTCGTGCTGCAGGGCAGCTCGGGCTTTGTCTACTACGTCAGCATCACCGGGATCACTGGCACGCGCACCGCAAGCGGTGAGGATCTGGCCGCCAACATCCCACGCATTCGCCGGGTTTCGGATCTGCCGATCGCAGTGGGATTCGGCGTACGCACGCCGGCCCAGGCCGCTTCGGTCGTCGGCATCGCGGATGGCGCGGTGGTCGCCTCGGCGCTGATCGACACGCTCGCGGCTAGCCTTGACGAGCACGGTCGCGCCCGGCCCGACAGCATCCGGCGCGTGCTCGACCAAGTGCGCGCGCTGGCCGACGGGGTGCGGGGCGTCCGGGTGCCCGCATGAGCTGGCTCACCGAGTATGTGCGGCCAAAAATCCGCACCCTGTTCACCCGTCGCGAAGTGCCGGAAGACCTCTGGCACAAATGCCCGTCCTGCGAGCAGATGATCTTTCGCGCCGAACTGGCGAAGAACCTGAAAGTATGCCCGCATTGTGGCCACCACATGCGGGCGAGCGCGCAGGATCGCCTCGCCTGGACCTTCGATGAGAACAGTTACACTCGGATCGAGCTGCCGAAGGTGCCGCTTGATCCGCTCAAGTTTCGCGACAGCAAGCGATACACGGAGCGGCTGAAGGAAGCGCGGGACAAGACTCAACTGGACGACGCCATCCTTGTCGCGCACGGCACGATCGCCGGCAGTCGCGCCGTGGTGGCCGCGATGTCGTTCGACTTTATGGGCGGTTCGATGGGCGCAGCCGTCGGCGAGGGGATCGTCGCGGCGGCGCGGCTCGCAGTACTGCAGGATGCCCCGCTGGTCGTCTACACCGCGTCCGGCGGGGCGCGGATGCAGGAAGGCGCGGTCAGCCTGATGCAGATGCCGCGATCGATCATCGCAACGCGGCTGGTCAGGGAAGCCGGGCTGCCGTTCATCGTGGTGCTGACCGACCCGACGACCGGCGGCGTGACCGCGAGCTTTGCCATGCTGGGCGACCTGCTGATCGCGGAACCCGGCGCGCTGATCGGCTTTGCGGGCGCTCGCGTGATCGAGCAGACCGTGCGCGAGAAGCTGCCGGAGGGGTTCCAGCGGGCGGAGTATCTCCTGGAGCACGGGATGCTCGACATGGTGATCAGGCGGGCCGAGTTGCGCGAGATTCTCGGTCGGCTGATCGACCTGTTGCGGGTCAAGGACAAGGAAGCGGCTTGAGCCCTCGAATCGAGGGGATCGTCGAGCGCCTGCATGGCCTGCATCCGCGGCTCATCGATCTCAGCCTCGACCGCCTGCTGGTGCTGCTCGGCAAGCTCGGCCACCCGGAACGCCGCCTGCCGCCGGTCATCCACGTCGCGGGCACGAATGGCAAGGGAAGCACATGCGCGTTTCTGCGCGCCATTGCGGAAGCAGCCGGCTGGCGGGTGCATGTCTATACCTCGCCCCACCTCGTGCGGTTTAACGAACGCATTCGCGTGGCCGGACGGCTTGTCGAGGACGACGCGTTGGCCACAGCGCTCGAGACGGTGGAGCGGGCGAACGCGGGTGCGCCGATCACCGTTTTCGAGGTCATTACCGCCGTCGCTTTCCTGCTGTTCGCCGAAACCCCGGCGGAGTTGTGCGTACTGGAGGTGGGACTGGGCGGTCGGGGCGACGCGACCAACGTGATCGACCGGCCGGCGGCTTGCGCCATCACGTCGGTCTCGCTCGATCACCGCGAAATGCTCGGCGACACGCTCGCCGCCATCGCCGCCGAAAAGGCCGGCATCATCAAGCCGGGCGTGCCGATCGTGGTCGGGGCGCAGCCGGGACAAGCACTGAGAGCGATTCTGGCGCGAGCGGCCGAAATGGAGGCCCCGATGCTGCTGCGCGACCGCGACTGGCGGGTCGTCGCGGACGGAGCAGGCTTCCGCTACGTGGACACCGTGGGCGTGGTCGATCTGCCGCCGCCTGGACTGGCGGGGGCGCATCAGCTTGACAACGCGGGGATCGCCATCCGTGCGCTCCGGGTTCTGGCACCCGGGTTGCCGATCGCGGCGATCGCGCGCGGCGTTGCGGCGGCGCACTGGCCGGCGCGGCTGCAAATCCTGCACGGCGCGCTGGCCCGGCTGCTGCCGCCGGGCTGGGAGCTATGGCTGGATGGTGGCCACAATCCGGGGGCGGCGGCAGCCCTCGCGCGTCATCTGGACGACTGGTCCGACCGGCCGACGCATCTTGTGGTCGGCATGAAGCAATCGAAGGAGCCCGCTTCCTTCCTGCAGCCGCTGCTGCCGCTCGCCGCCTCGGTGTGGGCCGTGGCGGAGCCAGGACAGTATCTGGCGCTGCCGGTGGAAGCGATCGTCGCCGCCTCGGGAGGTGTGGCGCGCCCCGGTCCGACCGTCGAACAGTCGCTCCGCTCGATTGCTGACGACGCTGAGAAATCCGGCCGGGTGCTGGTATGCGGCAGCCTTTACTTGGCCGGGGAAGTGCTGAAGCAGGACGCGCAGCAATAGGCTTTCCGGGTCCGGGTTGCCCGCCGTCGCGGTCGCGTCTATAGCCGGACGCCCAGCAAGAATCTACAATCGGGGAAAATAGGTCAACTGAGCGCGACCGATCCGGCACTCGCTGCCCAGGTGGTGGTTCCTGCTCGTCCGCGATCGAGCGTGCGAGCGATGGCGAATGCTGTTCGGGCACTGGCGGTTGATGCGGTCGGCGCAGCGAAGTCGGGCCATCTCGCGACCCCGATGGGCATGGCGGATGCCGCGACGGTGTTGTGGACGCGGTTCCTGAAATTCGATGCCGCGGATCCGCGCTGGGCCGATCGCGATCGCTTCATCCTCTCCGCCGGCCACGGCTCCATGCTGCTCTACGCTCTGCTGCATCTGACCGGTCATGCCGGCATGGGCGTCGACGAGCTGAAGCGGCATCGTCAGCTGCACTCGCCCGCTGGAGGCCATCCGGAGTTCGGCGAGCATCCCGCGATCGAAGCAACCACAGGACCGCTTGGACAGGGGATCTCGACCGCAGTCGGCATGGCGCTTGCCGAGCGGATGATGGCGGCGCGGTTCGGCAAGTCGCTGGTCGACCATCGCACCTGGGTCATCGCGTCCGACGGCGATCTGATGGAAGGAGTGGCGCACGAGGCGGTCGACTTGGCGGGCCATCTGCGACTGGAGAAGATCACGGTCCTGCTCGACAGTGCGGCCTTGCCCGAGAGCAGCCAGGCCCTTGCCCTGGCCGACCATGCCAAGCTGTTCGCGGCGCAAGGCTGGGCCGTGAAGGGCGTGGACGGACACGACGCGTCGCAGGTCGCTGCCGCCCTCTCGTTCGCGGTCCGCTCCAAGAAGCCGACGCTGGTTGTGTGCCGGACAACGACCGGGCACGCCACGATGCTCAACGGCGCTGATGCCCTAGCGGCCAAGCAGGCGCTGGATTGGAGCCACACCCCGTTCACCGTCCCGGACGGGCTTGCCGAGCGTTGGCAAGCGGCGGGGATGCGGGGTGCCGGGGCGCGGCGCGCCTGGCTCAAGCGGGCGGCGCGTCACCCCTTGCGCGGCGAGTTCGAGCGGGTGATGGCGGGGCGCCTGCCGGAGACGTGGCACGAGGCGGTTGCCCTGTTAAAGGCGGAGATCGCCGACCTCCGCCCGACCATCGCGACCAGTCAGGCAGGCCAGAAAGCACTCGAGGCGCTGGCACCCGCGATCCCGGAGCTGGCCGGTGGCTCGGCGGATCCGAGCGGGTCGGACCTCACGCAGGTCAAAGGGATGGCAGCGGTCATTCCGGGCAGCTATGGCGGCCGGTATCTCCACTTCGGCGTGCGCGAGCACGGCATGGCTGCTTGCCTGAACGGAATGGCGCTGCATGGCGGCCTCATTCCCTATGGCGCGGCGACACTCAATTTCACGGACTACCTGCGACCGGCGCTGCGACTTGCGGCGCTGATGCGCAAGCGGGTCATATACGTGCTCTCGCCCGACAGCATCGGTCTCGGCGAAGACGGTCCGGCGCATCAGCCCGTGGAGCACCTGGCGAGCCTGCGGGCCATGCCGAACCTGCACGTCTTCCGGCCAGCTTGTGCGATGGAGACCGCGGAATGCTGGGAACTCGCCATCCGGCGGTCCGAAGGGCCGAGCCTGCTGGTGCTCGCGCGCCAGCATGTCCCTGAGCCGCGGGGCGACACCAACGAGAACCGCTGCAGTCGGGGCGGCTACGTCATCGCGGAGGCCGAGGGCCCGCGTCGAGCGACCTTGATCGCCACCGGTTCCGAGGTCGCCATTGCGATCGCGGCCCGCGAAGTGCTGGCCCGGGAGGGCATTCCGGCCGCCGTGGTCTCCCTCCCGTGCTGGGAGCTATTCGCCGACCAGCCGGAGACCTACCGGGCCGAGGTGCTGGGCGGAGTGCCTCGCTTCGGCATCGAGGCCGCCTGCGGCTTTGGCTGGGAGCGCTGGCTCGGCGAAAGTGGTATATTCATCGGGATGACCGGCTTTGGTGCTTCCGGACCATGGGATGAACTATATCGGTTTTTCGGGATTACGTCCGAAGCCATCGTGGCCGCGGTTCGCAAGCGACTGGGCTGAATAAGCAACTGCCTGACAAGCATTGGTGCGGCAGGCACCGGGCTGAACAGAAGGAGAGGCGAGCGATGACCGTGAAGGTCGCCATCAATGGATTCGGACGCATCGGACGGCTCGTGCTGCGCGCGATCATCGAGAGCGGCCGAGACGACCTCGAGTGCATCGCGATCAACGACCTCGGCAGCGTGGAGGCCAACGCCCACCTGTTCCGCTTCGACAGCGTGCATGGCCGCTTCCCCGGTGAGGTGGACGTATCAGGGGACACCATCACCGTCCGGGCGGGGGGCCGGAGCTACGGGCCGATCCGGGTCTCGGCCGAACGCGATCCCACCAAGGTGCCCTACAAGGGCGTCGATGTTGCGATGGAATGCACCGGCATCTTCGCGTCGAAGGAAAAAGCCTCGGCCCTGATCCAGGCCGGCGCCCGCAAGGTGTTGATCTCCGCCCCTGCCGACAACGTGGACGCGACTATCGTTTATGGCGTGAATCAAAAGACGATCACCCCCGAGATGACGGTGATCTCCAACGCTTCCTGCACGACGAACTGCCTCGCGCCCATGGCCAAGGTGCTGCACGACACGTTCGGCATCGAGCGCGGCTACATGGTCACGATCCATTCGTACACGGGCGACCAGAACACGGTCGACACGCTGCACAAGGACCTCCATCGCGCTCGCGCCGCCGCCGTCTCGGCCATCCCGACCACCACCGGCGCCGCCCGCGCCGTCGGCCTCGTGATGCCGGAGCTGAAGGGCAAGCTCGACGGCACTGCCATTCGCATCCCAACGCCCAACGTGTCGCTGGTCTCGCTCGACGTGAACCTGAAGAAGCAGGTGAGCGTCGCCGAGATCAACGCTGTGATGCAGCAGGCCTCGACGGGCGAGTTACGGGGCATTCTGGACTACAATACGCATCCGCTGGTCAGCATGGATTTCAATCACTCGCCGGCGTCCTGCACGTTCGACGCGACGCAGACTGCCGTGGTCGACGGCGCGCTGGCCCGCGTGATGGGCTGGTATGATAATGAATGGGGCTTTTCCAATCGCATGTCGGACACCGCGGCGCTGTTCGGCCGGCTCTGAGCCGATGCCTCTCCGGACACTCGAGGGGGTCGATGTCGCCGGCAAGCGGGTTCTCTTACGCGCCGACCTGAACGTGCCGGTCCGCGATGGCAAGATCTCCGACCTTACCCGCATCGAGCGACTGTCGCCGACCATCCGCGAACTCGTCTCCAAGGGTGCCAAGGTCATCGTGTGCAGCCATTTCGAGCGGCCGAAAGGCAAGCGGGTGCCGGCGATGTCGCTGGCACCGATCGCGACGGCACTGGGTGAGGTGCTCGGCCAACGAGTGCGCTTTGCCGAGGACTGCATCGGCGTACCCGCCCAGCAATCGGTCGAGCGAATGGCGCGCGGCGACGTGCTCGTGCTGGAGAACACACGCTTCCACCCCGGCGAGGAGGCGAACGACCCGGCGTTCGCCAGGGAACTCGCCGGGCTTGCCGAGATCTACGTCGACGACGCTTTTTCCGCCGCGCATCGCGCGCACGCGAGCACTGAGGGGGTCGCCAAGCTGCTTCCGGCCTATGCGGGCCGGCTCATGCAGGCGGAGCTCGAAGCGCTGGACGCGGCGCTCGGCAACCCGCAGCGCCCGGTGGCTGCGATCGTCGGCGGAGCCAAGGTTTCGACCAAACTCGAACTACTCGGCAATCTGGTCGGCAGGGTCGACCTGCTGGTGATCGGCGGGGCGATGGCGAACACGTTCCTTGCCGCCAACGGGCTGGGCGTCGGCAAGTCGCTGCAGGAAGCCGACATGCACGAGACGGCTCGGGACATCCTGGGCAAAGCGGCGCAGGCGAACTGCGAGGTGGTGCTGCCCATCGACGCAGTGGTCGCCTACGAGTTCAAGCCCAATCCGGCGACCGAAACTGTGGCGGTCTCGGCGGTGCCGGACGAGGCGATGATCCTCGATGTTGGCCCCGCGACGGTGCAGGCGATCCTGTCCCATTTCGCATCGCTCCGCACGGTGTTGTGGAACGGACCGCTTGGCGCCTTCGAAGTGCCTCCGTTCGATGTCTCCACGATGGCATACGCAAAGGCGATCGCCACTGCGACCGAAACGGGCTCGGTACGCAGCGTGGCGGGCGGCGGGGATACCGTCGCCGCCCTACAGAAGGCCGGCGTGATCGACCAGCTGACCTACGTGTCCTCCGCCGGGGGCGCGTTCCTGGAATGGTTGGAAGGCAGGACGCTGCCCGGGGTCGCCGTGCTCGATGCCACCGCCTTGTAGCTTAGAATATCTCGCCGAGCAGGTTGCGCCGCTGCGGCTGGACGATCGGCGTGTCGCCTTGCTGGACATCCTGGCCGAGTGCCGCATTGCTGCGCAGCCGCTGCGCCTCGCGGGTCGGGTCCACCAGCGTGCCGGGCTGCGGCGGCTTCTGCCAGAACAGCAACCGGTCGGTGATTGTCGTCCGGGGGACATCCTTCGACGCTTCGGCATTGACCTCGGCGCGAATGCCGTTCGGCGCCGGTGGACCGGCCTGACGCACGATCGCTTCCTGCCCGGGACTATCCTGGCCGGAGGCGCCTGCGAGGGCCGTCTCTGGCACCAACGCTTCCTCGGCCTGCCGACGCTCCGGCTGTTCCTGCGGCCGCGGCGTACCCGGCGCCGGCGGGCGGAGGTCGAAGGCGGGCGGCATCTGCAGCGGAGCACGCGTCGTCACGACGAACTCGTTCGGCGCGTCCCGGGTTAGGCCCAAAGTGTCGGTGACATCCCGTCCGGCACACCCGGCCAAAGCCAATCCGGCCAAGGCCACGACGGTAAGGACCTGCGGGCGGGGTCGGCGCCGCTCTTCCCCCGTGTGTTGCTCCGTCAGTTGCTCCGTCATCGGCGTCACCTTAGAAAATCCGGTCCCACCAGGACTTGCTGCCTCGCTGGATGATGGGTTGCTGGCTGGTGTCGGCGCCAAACAGCAACGAGTTGGACAGCGCCGGGTCCGCCTTGCCGATCTGAGCGTCGTGGTCCACCTTGTCGCGGATATTGGCATTTGCGCTCGGCCCGGACTCGTCGAGCAGCGCCGCCTCGCCTTGGCTGGGTGCCACCGGCGCGGCCTGATGCGGCGTCTCCCCCGTTGCCGATTGCGGCGGCGAAGACCGCAAGTCCGCCGTCTGGTCGCCGCCGGCCGCGTCCTGGGTGAGGATCGGCGGCATCGACAACGGCGGCGGGCTGGTCACCCGAGTCTGCTCCTGCCGCCCCCGCTGGACGCCAAACTCGCGTGTCCCGTAATCGGTGCATCCCGCCAGCATGACAAGCATCGGGCCCACGCCGGCGATCAGCAAGGCGGTGGGCCGACCGGGAAAGACCGAAACGTTAGCGGTGGTTGGCATGGGGTGCCTCCTTAGCCGCAGGTTCGGCAACCGGCAAGGCAAGGCGGCCACCACGCCTGGGCAGGAGCCCGTCGATCACGAGCGCCGCCACGCCGCAGACGATCGCGGCGTCGGCGACATTGAAGACGTACCAGGACCAGTCGCCGACGTGCGCGTGGATGAAATCCACCACCGCCCCAAAACGCAGCCGGTCGATCACATTGCCGACCGCCCCGCCGGCGATGGCCCCGAGCGCCGTTGCCACCAGCTTGGTTTCGGCGCGGTACAACCACCAGGCAAGCACTGCGACGACGACAAGCGCAATG
Organism: uncultured Alphaproteobacteria bacterium; assembly: GCA_963719345.1. GTDB lineage: Bacteria > Pseudomonadota > Alphaproteobacteria > Acetobacterales > Acetobacteraceae > CAVRCA01. The sequence goes on along the minus strand of CAVRCA010000012.1, from coordinate 45,935 downwards.
GCCGCGAGGATAAGGTTGCTCGCTCCGCCGACGCCGTTGAGCAAGCCGAACGTCACGCCACGATTCCAGACCATGGTGAGGTTCAGCACCGGCAACAGGCGAACCTGCCCCAGAACGGGTAGCTGGATCACGTACAGCATGCAGAACTTGGTTGCCTGGTCGGCCAGCAGCACGACGAGTGCGACGGCGGCTCCGAGGCGGACGCGGCCGGCACGGGTCATGCCGCCGCCCGGCAGACCAGCCCCGACTCGACCGCGTCGGCACAGCGCAGGCACAGTGTCGGGTGCCGGCGGTCGTCACCGACTTCGAGCAGCACCCGCCAGCACCGCACGCATTTTTCGCCCGGGGCGGCGTCGACTTTCACCGAAGGGGCTTCATTCGGGTCAACATACGTCACGACCTCCGAGACGATCGCGACCTCTTCCCACTCAGGAGCCGAAAGCAGATCGCTTTCTGCCTCGGGCGAGCCCAGAGTGACCCGCGCCTGCAGCGAGGACTTGAGCCAACCTTCTCGGCGCTCCTGTTCCAACGCGCTGGTAATCATCCCCCGGATACCGCGAATGGTATCCCATTTGGTGCCAAGCGCATCGTCGCCCCAGCTTGGCGGGAGTTCCGGGAAGGTCTGCAGGTGAACGCTGCCTTCCTCGCCGAAGCGGGCGGTCCACGCTTCTTCGGCGGTAAAGCATAGCACCGGTGCCAGCCAGATCGTCAGGCAGCGGTGCAGATGGTCCAGCACCGTCCGGGCGGCCCGCCGCCGCATGCTGTCCGGCCGGTCGCAGTAGATCGCGTCCTTGCGCACATCGAAGTAGAACGCCGACAAATCAGCCGCGCAGAAATTGTGCAGTGCCGGATAGACGCCGCTCCAGTCGTAACTCTCCGTCGCGCGGCGGATCTGCCGGTCGAGTTCTGTGAGACGATGGAGCACCCAGCGCTCGAGTTCCGGCATCTCCCCCTCCGCAACGTGCTCGGCCTCGGTGAACCCGGCGAGACTGCCGAGCACCCAGCGCAGGGTGTTCCGCAGGCGGCGGTAGAGTTCGGCCTGCTGCTTCAGGATCTCCGGTCCGACACGCAGATCCTCGGTCGTATCGGACGACATCACCCAGAGCCGCAGGATGTCCGCGCCGTACTGGGCGATGACCTGCTGCGGCGCCGTCGTGTTGCCGAGCGACTTCGACATCTTGCGGCCCTGCTCGTCCATGACGAAGCCATGGGTCAGCACCGCCTTGAACGGCGCCACGCCGCGTGTCCCCACCGCCTCGAGCAGCGAGGACTGAAACCAGCCGCGGTGTTGGTCGGAGCCCTCGAGGTAGAGATCGGCCGGCCACGGCATTCCGCGCGCCTCCAGCACGAACGCATGCGTCGAGCCGGACTCGAACCAGACGTCGACGATGTCGCGCACCTGCTCGAAGTCGTCCGGATCGCGGTCGGGGCCGAGGAACCGCGCCGGGGGAGACGAGACCCAGGCGTCGGCGCCTTCGGCTTCGAACGCTTCCACGATGCGTGCCACCACTGCCGGGTCGCGCAGCGGCTCACCGGTGCGCTTGTCGACGAAGACAGGAATGGGAACGCCCCAGGCGCGCTGGCGACTGATGCACCAGTCCGGCCGGCTTGCCACCATGCTGCGGAGGCGGTTGCGCCCCTGCTCCGGCACGAAATAGGTGGCGTCGATCGCGTCGAGCGCCTTGTCGCGGATGCGCTCGGGTCCGTCCATGCGGATGAACCATTGCGGCGTCGCTCGATAGATGAGCGGCGCCTTGCTGCGCCAGGAATGCGGGTAGGAGTGTACGAGCTTGCCGCGCGCCAGCAGTGCCCCGGCCTTGAGGAGCGCCGCGCAAACCGGGTCGGCCGCCTTGTAGACGTGAACGCCGGCGAACAGCGGCACCCAGGCGTTGAAGGTGCCGTCGTCGCCCACCGTCTCCGGGATCTCGAGGCCGTGCGCGCGCCCAAGCACGAAGTCGTCATCGCCGTGACCGGGCGCGATATGGACGAAGCCGGTGCCCTGCTCGGTGGTGACGAAGTCGGCGAGCAGCAGCGGCGTATCGTGATCGAAGCCATGGCCGCGCAGTGGATGCGCGCAGACCGTTCCCACGAGATCGGCCCCAGTGAAGACGTGCATCACGTGATGCAGCCCGATGCCGGCGGTTTCCAGAAACGCGGGCAACAGCGGCAGCGCGACCAGCAGGCGCTCGCCAACCACGGCGAGCGATCCCTCGTTCACGCCATCGACATGGAGCAGCGCGTATTCGATCTCCGCTCCGGCCGCCAGCGCACGGTTCCCCGGAATGGTCCAAGGCGTCGTCGTCCAGATCACCACGGCGGCACCAACCAGCGTCGGGTCGGGCGCGCGCAGCACCGGGAACCGCACCCAAATCGTCGTGCTGGTGTGGTCGTGGTACTCGATCTCCGCTTCGGCCAGCGCGGTCTTCTCGACCGGGCTCCACATCACCGGGCGGAGGCCGCGATACAGCGCGCCATTGAGCAAAAACTTGCCGATCTCGCCGGCGATCGCCGCCTCGGACGGAAAATCCATCGTGGCATAGCGGTTGGCGAAGTCGCCTTCCACGCCGAGCCGGCGGAACTCCTCGCGCTGCACGCCCATCCAGTGTTCGGCATAGGCGCGACACTCGGCGCGAAACTCCAGCACCGGCACCTCGTCCTTCGCCGCGTTCCGGCCGGCAGCGCGATGGTCCTCCTCGACCTTCCACTCGATCGGCAGGCCGTGGCAGTCCCAGCCGGGCACGTAATCGGCATCGTAGCCCGCCATCTGCCGCGTGCGGTTGACAACGTCCTTAAGGATCTTGTTGAGCGCGCTGCCAATATGCAGGCCGCCGTTGGCGTAGGGCGGACCGTCGTGCAGGGTGAATTTCGGCCGCCCGGCAGAGGTCTCGCGCAGCTTGCGCCACAGACCCATCCGCTCCCAGCGGGCCAGGATCAGCGGCTCCTTCTTCGGCAGGTCGCCGCGCATCGGAAAGGAGGTAGCTGGGAGGAACACCGTGTCACGGTAGTCCCTCACCTGGTCGGTCATCACCTGCTCGGTCGATGTGGGATCGTTCATCGGCAATCTCCGCGACCGCTCGGTCGCGTTTGATGTCAGGGCGCGAAAGGTACTCCCGACCGCTGCGCGGCCGGGACGGTAATTCGGACTGCCCTATACACCATCGCCATGCTTGAGGTTATGCGGAGGCCGGCAACGCCGAGTTAAGCAACCGCCCCGCCTCCGCGGCGTCGCGGGCAATCTGCGCCTTCAGTGCGTCCAGCCCCGGGAAGCGCTGCTCGGCGCGGATGTAGGCGTGCAGCGAGACGGTCAGCTCCTGCCCGTAGAGGTCGCCATCGAAGTTGAACAGGTTGACCTCGAGGCGGCTTTCCGGCCCCTCGTTCACCGTCGGCCGGCGACCGATGTTCGCCGCACCACGGAACACCCGCCCGTCGGGCAAGCGCACCGTCACCGCATAGACGCCGCGCGCTGGCTCGAGATGGCGACCGAGGGCGATGTTCGCCGTAGGAAAGCCGATCGTGCGGCCGCGCTTATCGCCATGCGCGACCATGCCGCGGATAGCCCACGGGCGACCAAGCTCGTCGGTCGCCCGCTCCGGGTAGCCGTCCTGCAGCGCCCGGCGGATGCGGGTCGAGGAGAGCGGCCCCTCGGCGTCGGCCAGCGGCGGCACCAGGGTCAGGCCGGTCCCGAGCGCCTCCGCCCGCGCCGCAAGGAAGCGCGTATCGCCGCCGCGCCGATGGCCAAACGCGAAATCGGTGCCGCACGAGAGATGCCGGGCTCCCAGCCCCTCGTGCAGCACCTTGCCGACGAACTCTTCGGCGCTCATCAGGCTGAACTCCCGATCGAACGGCAGCTCATAGAGCAGGCGCACCCCCTGAGCGGCGAGCGCGTCGGCCCGCTCGGCGGACAGCATGAGCCGGAACGGCGGATCGTCGGGACGAAACACCTCGCGCGGATGCGGCTCGAAGGTCAGGGCGGCCAGCGGGGCGTCCGGACGCGCCGCGTGGGCCGCCTGCAGAACCGTCAGGTGGCCGCGATGCACGCCATCAAAGTTACCCAGAGCGACCGTGGCGCCGCGCGCGTCGACCGGAAGATCGCGCCAGTCACGGAAGATGCGCATTGGACCTCCCGGTTGCGCGCGGTTGGACAGGTTGCCCGGATCGTGCGATCAGCACCCACCTTCCCTGATCGCACGGATGAACCGATGCCGCAAACCGAAGTGGGCCGTTCCGAGGACCTGCTCAAGGAGCTGGCCGACTGGGTGAAGCTCGAGACGCCTACCACCGACCCGTCGAGCGTCAACCGCCTGATGGACGTCGCCGAGAGGGAGCTGGAGGGCGCCGGCGCGGTGCTCACGCGGGTTCCGGGGCGCGACGGTTTCGGCGACGCGCTGATCGCTCGCACCCCCGAGACGGGGCCATGGGGCCAAGGCAAGCCGATCCTGGTTGCCGGCCATCTCGACACCGTGTGGTCGCTCGGCACGCTTGAGAGCATGCCGTACCGGGTCGATGGCGCGCGCGCACACGGCCCCGGCATCCACGACATGAAGGCCGGCAGCTTCATCGCCTTCCACGCGGTCCGGGCCATCCTGCGCCAGCAGGTCCCCACCAGGCGGCCGATCACGCTCCTGCTCACGCCGGACGAGGAAGTCGGCAGCCCGACCTCCCGCACCCTGATCGAGCGGGAGGGGCGCAGGCCGTCTACTCGCTGATTCCCGAGCCGGCGGGCGCCGGCGGGGCGGCGGTGACGGGGCGGAAGGGCGTCGGGCGGTTCGTCATGCGAGTGACGGGCATTGGCGCCCATTCGGGAACGAATTTCGACGAGGGCGCCTCGGCCGTGGTCGAACTCGCTCGGCAGATCGTGGCGATCAACGAGATGGTCGACTCGCGACGCGGCATCACCGTCAACGTGGCGCCGATCTGGGGCGGAACCCGTCCCAACGTCATACCGGACGAAGCCGGATGCGAGATCGACTTGCGGGTCAGCACCGCGGCCGACGGCGCGGAGATGGAAGCGCGGCTGCTCGGCCTCGCCGCCCTGACCTCGGGATGCACGGTCACGGTCGAAGGCGGGATGAACCGCCCGCCGTTCACCGAATTGCCGGGGATCACCGCGCTCTACGACAAGGCACGGGCGATCGCTGCCGGCATGGGCCAGGAGATGCCGAAACAGACGCGCGGCGGCGGCTCCGACGGTAATTTCACCGCCGCCCTTGGCATTCCGACGCTGGACGGCCTGGGGTGCCTCGGCTCCGGCGCGCATGCGAGCCATGAGCACATCCTGTGGAAGCATCTCGCGCCCCGGGCGGCGCTGATGGCGGGATTATTGGAGATGCTCGACTGACGCCACCCGGCTAGCCCGCCGCGCTGCCCCATGTTGTTCAGCTCGCAGCTGTTCATCCTCGGCTTCCTGCCGGTGGCGCTCGGCGGATTTTACGCGCTCGCCCCCTACCGCGCTTGGCGGCAGGGCTGGGTGGTGCTGGCATCGCTCGTGTTCTACGGCTGGTGGGATTTTCGTTTCGTCCCGCTGCTGGTCGGACTGACGCTCGCCAACTGGCTGGTCGTGCAATGGTTTGCCCATTATCGCGCCGGCTTCATTCCGGTGTTCGGCGTCGCGCTCAATCTCGCGCGTGCTCGGGCTGTTCAAATACGCCGATTTCTTCCGGGAACCGCGTTCGCGCTGCTCGGCGAGGGTTGGCACCCCTGGGATCTGGTGCTGCCGCTCGGCATCAGCTTTTTCGTGTTCCAGAAGATCTCCTACCTGATCGATCTCAAGCGCGGCGACCCGCACATCTACGGCCTGCTCGACTTCTGCATGTTCGTGACGTTCTTCCCGCAACTGATCGCCGGCCCGCTGGTGCGGCACAACGAGATCATCGACCAGTTCCGCGCCGACCCGCGCCGGCCGGAAATGTGGGAGAACCTCTCGCGCGGCTTCGTCCTGTTCGTCATCGGGCTGGCCAAGAAGATCGCTTTGGCCGACACGCTGGCGCAGATAGCCGACCCGCTGTTTCAGCAGGCGCGCGGCGCACACGCTCACCGCCGCCGAGGCATGGACCGCCTGCGGTGCCTACACGCTGCAGATCTACTTCGATTTCTCCGGCTACTCCGACATGGCGATCGGCCTCGCGCTGATGTTCGGCCTGCGCTGCCGCTCAACTTCAACGCCCCTTACCGCGCCGTGTCGGTCCGCGACTTCTGGCGGCGCTGGCACATGACGCTGTCGCGCTTCCTGCGCGACTACCTCTACATCCCGCTCGGCGGCAATCGCTGCGGGCCGGTGCGGCAGGCGGTCAACGTCGTTCTCACGATGCTGCTCGGCGGGCTTGTGGCATGGCGCGAACTGGACGTTCGTCGTCTGGGGCGGCGCTGCACGGCGCGGCGCTGGCCGCGAATCACGTCTGGTCCGAGCGCGGCCTGCGGCTGCCCGACCCGGCCGGCTGGCTGCTGACGCTGCTCTTCGTCATGGCCGCATGGGTCCTGTTCCGCTCACCGGATTTCGCCACGGCGGGCCGGATGCTTGCCTCCATTGCCGGCTTCGACGGCCTCGGGCGCGTGCGGCTCGACCGGGAGGCCATCTTGGCGCTGGTCGGCGGGGCCGTGATCAGTCTGCTCGGGCCGACCAGCCAGCAAGCCGCTCTATCCGACTCCAGCCGCGGAGCTGGGTCGCCTTGCCGGCCGGCGTGCCGATCGTGTTCCTCCTGCTGCTCGCCGGTGGCCGGCTCCAGAATGCCTTCATCTATTTCCAGTTCTGATGCTTCAAGTTCTGGGCCGGACGCCTGGCGCCGCTTTTTCCCGCGCGCGGTCGGCACGGCGGGCGCGTCGCCGGGTTCATCTTCCTGTTCGTGGCGATGGTCGATCCGTTCGACACCCTGCCGCTGTCGCCGCCGCTCGACCGCGTGCCGGTCGCGACCAATGCCCGGTTCTCGTTTCCCGTGCTGGCCCGCGCGCAAAAGTTCGACAGCGCGGTTTTCGGCACGTCCACCAGCCGCCTGTTGCGGCCGGAGATGCTGGATCGGGAGTTCGGCGGCCCGGTTCGCCAATCTTGCGATGAACGCCGCGACGGCGTACGAGCAATCCCGGCTGCTCGAGGTCTTCCTCCGCGTGCATCCGGCGGCAAAGGTCGTGATCATCGGTCTCGACGATATCTGGTGTCTGACGCGCAAGCTCGAGCGCTACACGCCGCGGCCGTTTCCCGAGTGGATGTATGGAAAAAACCGCTGGCTCGGCTATCGCGAGTTGTTCAACCTTTACACGGTGCAACAGGCCGGCATTCAATTCGCCACGCTGCTCGGATGGAAGCCGCCGGTTTATGGTCGGGCGGGCTACACCAGCTTCGTGCCCGATGACCGCCTCTATGACCCGGCGCGGGTTGCTTTCCATCTCAAAGTAGCAGCCGCGGCCATGCCGACCGGGCCGGCACCCGCCGATGCGCGCGATCTGCCCTACCCGGCGCTGGATTTGCTGCGGAACGACCTCGACCGCATGCCGAACCGGACCCGCGTCATCCTGTTCTTCGCCCCGCTCAACCACGTGTTGCGCCCCACGGCCGGCGCGGTGCGCGAGGAGTGGGACGAGTGCAAGCGACGCGTGACCGCGATCGCCGGCGGCCGGCCTGGCACGGTTTTGGTCGACTTCATGATCCCTAGCCCGATCACCGACAATGACTTCGAACTACTGGGATTCCGCGCATTACCGGATAGACGTTGCCGACCGGCTGGCGACCGACCTCGCTCAGGCGGCAAACGGGCGCGCGTCGCCGCAGGGCGACTACGTCATCCTGAGCGCCGGTGAACTTCGGTAAGGATTTCGGTGAGCAGCGCCTCGATCGGCGCGTCGTCGTCCCATGCCAAGCTCACCGTGAGCACGCGTATCCCGACGCGCATCGTCGGCGGCAGCCGGACCGCATCCTTGGCCGTCGTGACGGCGGTCGCATCGAGCGCGTGCGCGTCTGCGGTGATCCTTTCCAGATCGCGCGGCGTGAACCGGTAATGGTCCGGGAATGGGCGCTGCCCGACGACCAGCGCGCCGGTGTCTCGGACGGTCCGGAAGAATTTTTCGGGCCGGCCGATGCCGGCAAACGCCAGCACCCGGACGCCGGCGAGCGTCCCCGCTTCGGGGCCGGGGATCAGGCGGGCGCGCAGCACCGGCAGGTCCGACGGCAGTTGCTTTAATGCCCCGGTCTCGTCGGCGCCGATCAGCACCGCTGCCCGGCAGCGCGCCGCCGCAGCAGCAACCGGCTCGCGTAGCGGCCCGGCCGGGAGAACATGACCGTTGCCGAACCCGAAGCCGCCGTCGATCACCAGAAACGACACGTCCTTGCACAATGTCGGGTTCTGCAGCCCGTCGTCGAGCACGAGCGCCTCGGCACCCGCCGCCACGGCTACCCGGGCGCTTGCCGCACGGTCCGCCCCGATCCAGGTCGGAGCGAGTGCAGCCAGCAGCAGCGCCTCGTCCCCGACCAGGATCGGATCATCGTCCGGCTCGACACGCCGCGTGGCTGACGCGCTGCCGCCGTAACCTCGCAACAACGCGTGCGCGCGCACCCCTCTGGCATTCAGCTTGCGTAGCAGGTCAAGTGCCAGCGGCGTCTTGCCGGCGCCGCCCACGCTGACATTGCCGCAACAGATCACCGGCACCGGGGCACGCCAGCCCGGGCGCGAAACGCGCCGCGCGGTCAGCCATTCCACGCAGGCCGCCGGGGGACGCAGCAGAAAGGGCAGCACCGTGCCGCCTCTGGCCGCCCAAAATCCCGGTATGACGGGCAACTCAGACCTCAGCGAACCAGGCCGAGCAAGGTGTTCGCCACCCGCGCGGGAAGCTCGGTGTAGCCGCTGGCAGCCGCAATCCCGGCGCGCCCGGCGGCCTCGCGGCCGCCTGCGTCGTCCAGCATGGTGTCCACCCACGCCGCGAGTGCCTCCGAACCCGAGACCACCGTCAGCGATCCCGACCGACGCAGCAGATCGACGATGTCGGCGAAATTGGCGGTGTGTGGCCCCGTCGCGATCGCGCAGCCGAGCCGCGCCGCTTCCAGCGGGTTCTGACCACCGCCGGGCGGGATCAGGCTGCGACCGATAAAGGCGATCGGGGAAAGGCGGTAGAACAGTCCAAGCTCGCCCAGCGTGTCGGCAAGCCAGACGCCGGCAGTGGGAGGGTCTTCGCCCAGCGAGCGGCGGGAGACCGGCAATTCGGCGACCTGCTGCGCGATCGCCGCGCCGCGCTCGGGATGGCGCGGCGTGATGATGGTGAGCATTCCCGGGTGCGTCCGGGCGACGATCCGGTGGGCGGCGAGCACCAATACCTCCTCTGCGGGATGCGTGCTGGCCGCCAGCCAAACCGGACGGCCGGCCAGCAGCGATTGCAGCCGGCGCAGCTCGTTCGGATCGACCGGCAGCGGCGGCGCCGCAAATTTGAGGTTGCCGGCGCGTTCGACGGTGCGGGCACCGAGGGATCGCAGCCGCTCGGCATCGGCATCGGATTGTGCCTCGATCCGCGCGAACGCCGCCAGCAGCTCGCGGGCCAACCCGGGGACACGCTTCCACCGCTCGAAGCTGCGCCGCGACAGGCGCGCGTTCAGCAACGCGAGCGGGATGCGTCGCGCCCGGCATGCGGCGATCATGTTCGGCCACAACTCGCTCTCCACGAACCCGGCCGCATCCGGCTGCCAATGGGCGAGGAAGCGGGCGACCCAGGCAGGGACGTCGAGCGGCACGAACCGATGCAGCACGCGCCCCTGATGTGGACCGAATTCGGGTAGCCGGTGCGCCAGCAGGCGCGCGGATGTGAGTGTCCCGGTGGTCAGCAGGACGGTCGCCGCCGGCGCGCGGTCGAAGAGCGCCTGCATGACGGGCATGACCGACACGGTTTCGCCCACGCTCGCGGCGTGCAGCCAGAACAGGCGCCCGGTCGGGCGTGGCGTCGGGTCGACACCGTGTCGCTCGGGCAATCGCGAAGCCAGTTCCTTGCCGGCCCGCGCCCGCGCCCGCAAGAGAAGCCTCAGAACCGGCGCGGCGACCGTCATCGCCCCGGCCCACAATCGTGCCGTATCACTGGGCGCAACTCACTGGAAAACAAATCACTGGGCGCAGAGCCGATCGGCTCGTTCCGCCACGAGATCGAGTGCTAAGGCAATGGCCGGAATCGCCGCCTGGCCGGCATCGCTCGGGACCGAGATCGGCGGCCCGCAGACCAACGCGCCGCGGCCGAACGGCAGCGGCAGCACCATGCGATCCCAGCTCGACAGAACGCGCCGCCGGGTTGTCTGGGCGGCACAGGGCAGCACAGGAACCCCAGAAAGCGCCGCGAGCTGGCCCACTCCAGGCGCCGCTTGTCGGCGTGGGCCACGCGGACCGTCGGGGGTGATAACGACGTGCTCGCCAGTGGCCAGCACCGCGAGCATGGCGCGGAGCCCGCTAGCGCCACCGCGCGAGGACGAGCCGTAGACCACGTCGGCGTTAAACCGACGCAGCACGGCGGCGATGAACCGCCCGTCACGATGGCGGCTGACCAGCACATGCGCCCTCGTCGGGAATCCGGCGGCCAGCCCCCGGCGGCTCACGACTTGCCAGAGCATCGGCATCATTGCGAGGCGCTCGTGCCAGAAGGCAGCAATCGCGGGAGCGCCAGCAGCGTGCGGCTGCATGTGCTCCCAGCCGTCGATCTGCCAGCGGGTCGTGCGCAGCGCCAAATCGAGGTAGAGACCGAGCAGCCCGGCCAGGCACACCTGCACGGCTGGCTGGCGCGAGACACGCTTCAGCACCGGGTTAGGCCCTGACCAGTCATCCGCGGGCGGTAGCACGCCGCTTGCAACCGCGGAAGGCGGCCAGTTTCCGGCAGTGCCGACCTGGCTAGGGACGCATGGGAACCAGTTGTGCCAGGAACAGCTTCGCGCAGGCGGACCAGCTGAACCGCTCCGCATAGGTCCGGCAGGCGTTTCGGTCGCCAGCCAGCGCTTCGAGCGCCGCTTGGCGCAGGTCCGAATTGATGGCGGCGACGGTCTGGGCGGCCTCGGCCAGGACGTCCTTGGGCCCGGTGACCGGAAAGGCGGCGACCGGAGTGCCACAGGCGAGCGCCTCAAGCAGGACGAGGCCGAACGTATCGGTCAGGCTCGGGAAGACGAACACGTCGGCTCCCGCATAGGCTCGCGCCAGTGCCTGGCCGAACAGCGGACCGGTGAACACCGCGTCGGGATAGCGCTGCCGCAGCTCCGCCAACTGGGGGCCACCGCCGACGACGACTCGCGAGCCAGGCAGGTCAAGGTCGAGGAATGCGCCGATGTTCTTCTCGACGGCGACGCGGCCGACATAGAGGAAAATCGGCCGCGGCAAGTTCCATTGCTCGCGCGGCTCGGGCCGGAACAGGTCGAGATCGACGCCCCGAGACCAAGCACGAATGTTTCTGAAGCCGCGCCCGATCAGTTCATCCCGGAAGCTGCCGGCGGCGACCAGGGTCCCGTCCGAGGCGTTGTGGAAGCGACGCATCCAGGCATAGGCGATACCCGGCGGCAGGCCGATGCGGGCCTGAATGTATTCAGGGAACCGCGTGTGCAACGACGTCGTGAAATGCACTCCCTGCCGTACCGCCCAACGGCGGGCTGCAAGGCCGAGCGGGCCTTCGGTCGCGATGTGCAGCCGATCCGCCCCGAATGCCTCGATGGCGCGGACCAGCTTGCGGGAGGGCAGCACGGCGAGCCGGATGTCGGGATAGGTGGGCATCGGGATCGTGCGGAACCGGTCAGGCCCGACCACCTCCACCGCGTGTCCTATCCGGCGCAGCTCGTCGGCCAGCGTCGTCAGCGTCCGGACGACGCCGTTGACCTGCGGACGCCACGCGTCTGTCACGATGAGAGTGCGATGCGGCGAGGCCGCAGGCATTCCTGACGGCAAGTCAGGCTGCCGGCAGGAGGGCACCGGACGACGGCGGCTGAAAGAACGACAACCCGTTGAGCGCTGCCCAATCCAGGAGTTCCAGCCGGCCGTCATGGTGCTCCACCAGTGCAGTGCAGCTTTCCACCCAATCTCCGTCGTTGACGTAGAGGATGCCGTTCACGTCGCGCATTTCGGGATGATGGATATGGCCGCAGACGACCCCGTCGAGCCCGCGTCGCCGAGCCTCGTTCGCCAGCGCGGACTCGAAACGGTCCACCGCCTTCACCGCCTCCTTGACTTGGCGCTTGAGCCATGAGGATAGCGACCAGTACGGATGACCAAGCCGGCGCCGGGCGGCGTTGAACCAGCGGTTCGCCACCAAGGCCGCCGCGTAAGCGCCGTCACCCAGGACGGCGAGCACCTTCGCGTAGCGAACCACGCTGTCGAACTCGTCGCCATGCATCACCAGCAGCCGCTGCCCCGCCGCGGTGACGTGAACGGCGTCCTTGCGCAGCCGGATTCCGGCGACTTCCAGACCGAGCGGCAGCCAAGCCCGGAACATCTCGTCGTGGTTGCCGGGGATGTAGGTGACATCGGCACCCCCGCGAGCATGGCGCAGGATGAGACGAAGCACTTCATCATGGCTGGCGTCCCAGTACCAGGATTTGCGGAGCCGCCAGCCGTCGATGATGTCACCGACCAGAAACAGGTTCTGGCACGAATTCCTTCGCAGGAAGTCGGCGAGGAAGTCACTGCGGCAGCCGCGAGTGCCGAGGTGAACGTCAGAAATGAAAATGCTTCGATAATCCGTTCGGGCACGATCGAAGCGAGGTCCGTTCATCGATGGGCCGGCTCTGCTGCCTTCACGAGGAAGCAGATATGCCCGGCAGCCTCCTGGGAGTAGTGAAGATTGCATGACCAACCGCCGAATGAACGCGGTCGGCGAATTTCATCATTTTGCCATACGTCCATCACTGAAGTTCCATGGACGGGTGCGACAAGGTGGGCTGGCCTTTTCCATGGACACGGGTCGTTCTTGCCGTTCAGCGATAACCGCCGTTGATGGTGATCATCTTCAACCCGGTTGCGGGACGCCGGCGCGCGCAATTTCTCTGGCGCGTGTTGGACGTCATGGTGGCGAACGGCATCCGGCTGGAGATTGCGGAGACGGCGCGACCCGGCCATGCCGAGGCGCTTGCACGCAATGCTGCGCAAGCGGGCGAGTCGCTGGTGGTTGCCGCGGGCGGTGACGGCACCATCGCCGAGATCGCCAATGGGCTGATCGGAACCGGTGCCAAGCTCGGCGTCATTCCACTCGGGACGGCCAACGTGCTCGCGCATGAGCTTTCGCTGCCATTTGCGCCTCGCGCCGTCGCGGCGGCGCTCGCGTTCGGCCGCACCCGACCGCTATGGCCGGGGTTGCTCCGCAACGCCAGCGGCTCCCGCCTGTTCGTACAGATGCTGGGCGTCGGCTTCGATGCTCACGTCGTGCATCGGCTGCCGCTCGGTCTCAAGCGCGTCTGCGGGCGAGGTGCGTACGTCCTGCAGACCGTACGCGAACTCACCCGTTATCGCTTCTCGCCGATCCGGCTGCGCGCTGACGGGGTGGAGTTCGAGGCCGCCAGTGTCGTTCTGAGCAAAGGGTGCCTCTACGCCGGCCAGTATGTCCTCGATCCCGAGGCGCGCCCGGGCGAACCCGGGCTATCGGTCGTGCTGTTCGAGCGTTCAGGAGCCGAGGCCGCCATCGTCTATGGGGCCGCGCTGCCGCTCAATCTGCTGCCGAAGCTACCGGGCATCAGGCGCTTGCGTGCGGCGCGCGTGGAGATCCTCGGCGACCAGAGCATCCCGGCTCAGAGCGACGGCGACGCGGCCGGGTATTCGCCTCTGGTCGCGGAGGACGCGAGCGCACCCATCGAAGTCGTCGTGGGATAAATCGGGCCAGGGTCAGCGCGTCTGCTGGATGGCAGAGAGAATCCAGCGACCGCCCGGCGCCCGCACGAAGGTCCAGAGCTCGGTCACCGTGACGTGCTCGGTCGGGCTCCCATCGACGATCCGGCCGGAGGCATCACGCGTCACGTCGATCATCGAAAAGCGCATCGCGACCGTCGCGTATTCCCGGCCGCCTTCGGTCCATGCTTCGGACAGATCGCCCTGAACCAGCCGGACGTCGGTGACGCTGTTGCGGACGTTCCGGCTCGCTTGGTCCGCGAGCTGCTCCCCGAAGTAGCTGACCATCTCGGGCGTGGCGAGGCCCTGAAGCGCGCGCAGGTCCTGATTACTCCAGGCCGCCTGCACCTGCTGGAGAAGCTGCTGGAAGGCTTCGTAGTCGGCCGGAGTGACGTTGAGGGACCGGCCGGCCCTGGCCGCCTGTACGGAACCGCCGCCGCCCATCGGCATCGGCCGCGGACCGGTGCTGGACGGGTTCAGGAAGCTCGCAGCGCCGGCGAAACTCGGCCGCCCGCCGCGAAACCTGCGCAGCAGCCAGCGAACCACCATGACGATGATGAATATTTGCAGCAGGAAGCCCAGAAACCCGAACCCGCCATGCATGCCGCCGAAGAACCCGTGACCGAACAGCAGACCGCCTAGGCCAGCACCAACCAATCCGCCGAGCAGGCCGGAGGTGAAGGCGGAGCGGGGCGCGGCGTACCCGGGCGCGCCATATCCTGGCGCGGCGTAGCCCGGCGAGGGCGCGTTCGGGGTGATGCTGCGCTGGAAGGGCTGGGCCGCATACGGCGCCGTATTGGTCGACGGCGGCGCCGACCAGGTCCGGCCCCCTCGGCTGCCCATCGAACTGCCGAACCCCGCCCGCGCATCGGCCAGGCCGGGGGCCAGGGCCAGTGTCGCGACGGCTAGGGCGGCGAGGAGAAACGATGTGCGGCGCATGGTTCGATGTTCCATCTACGCGACAAGATATAGGAAGCCGGTCAGGCTCCTGCCATCGTCATCCCGTCGACCCGAAGCGTTGGTGCATCGGTGCCCCGCTTGAAGCGGAGATCATCGGCTGGTGTCAGATGCGCGTACATCTCCAGCAGGTGGCCCGCCACGGTGATCTCGGCCACCGGCTCGGCGATCGAGCCGTCGCGGATCATGAAGCCCGCCGCGCCCCGGCTGTAATCGCCGGTCACGCCGTTGACGCCCATGCCGATCAGCTCGGTGATGTAGAGACCTTCCTTGATGTCGGCCATCAGTTCGGCCGGGCTGAGGCGCCCCGCTTCCATATAAAGGTTGGTAGGAGAGGGGGATGGCGGACCGCCGGTTCCCCGCGCGGCGTGCCCGGTGGTCTTCAGGCCGAGCTGGCGTGCCGAGCGGCTGTCCAGCAGCCACGTGGTGAGCACGCCATCCTCGATGATATTGCGGGCGGTGGTCCGCACCCCCTCGCCGTCGAACGGTTTCGAGCGCAGGCCGCGCTTGCGCCGCGGATCGTCGCGGACCGTGATGCCGGGGGCGAAGATGCGGGCCCCGAGCTTCTCCTTCAGGAACGTCGTCCCCCTCGCGACCGATGCGCCGTTGATCGCGCCCGCCAAATGGCCGAGCAGACCGCCGGACACCCGGGGATCGTAGAGCACGGGCACCTTGGCGGTGCGCGGCCGGACGGGATTGATCCGCGCGACCGCGCGCTCCCCGGCGCTGCGCCCGATCGCCGCGGCGTCGTCGAGATCGGCGAGATGCACCACGGAGGAATAGTCGTAGTCACGCTGCATGCCGGTGCCCTGCCCGACCAGCGCGGTCGCCGACACCGAATGGCTGGTCCGCGCGTAACGGCCAGCGAACCCGGCCGACGTCACCAGCACAACCTCGGTCCGGCTGTAGCCCGCATCGGCGCCCTCGGAATTATTCACGCCGTGAACGGACAGCGCTGCCTCCTCGGCGGCTGCCGCCCGCGCGAGCAACGCGGCGGTGTCGGGCTCGGCGGTGTCGGCCATATCGAGCGGCCCGGCATCGGTGGGAGCGGCCTCCGCCGCCAGACCTGCGTACGGGTCCGCCGGCACGACCCGCGCCATCGCGACCGCCCGCTCCGCCAGTTGAGCAAAGCCGGCAGGATCGACGGTGGTGGAGGAGACGATGGCGGCCCGGTCGCCCAAAAAAACCCGCAGCCCGAGATCCCGGCCTTCGGACCGCTCCACATGCTCGGTCTGCCGGAGCCGGCGTTGCACGCCGACCGCAGTGCCTCCGACCAGGATCGCATCCGCCGCGTCGGCGCCCGCCGCACGGGCGCGGGCGATGAGATCCTGCATCAGCGCCACATCGTCGCTCATCGGATCAGACCGCCAGCCGGTCGGCGATCTCGGCAAGGCCGGGCACCCGCGACAGCGGACCGATTGCGGCAAGGGTCGGGGTCGCCCGGAACAGGCGGGAGGCCGCCCGGCGCACGTCGTCGGTGGTGACCGCGTTCAGCTTGGCGACCGTCTCGCTGGTCGGGATGACGCGCCCGAACACCTGGAACTGGCGCCCGAGCTGCTCGCAGCGGCTGCCGGTGCTCTCGAGCGACATCAGCAGCGACGCCTTGACCTGCGCCCGCGCCCGCGCGAGTTCCGCCTCCGACACGTCCTCCTGGACCTTGCGCAGCTCTTCGAGGGTGACCGGCATCAACTCGGCTGCCTCACTCTCGCCGGTGCCCGCGTAGATCGCGAACAAGCCGCCATCCATGTAGGGCGTGGTGAAGGAGTAGACCGAGTAGACCAAGCCGCGCTTCTCGCGCACCTCCTGGAACAGGCGCGACGACATGCCGCCCCCGAGCAGGGTGGAGAGCAGAAGTGTCGGATAATGGTCCGGATCGCCATACGCCACGGACGGAAAGCCGAGGACGATATGCACCTGGTCGAGATCGCGCGTCTCCCGGAACTCGCCACCCCGGTAGAGCCCGGGGGAGGCCGGCGGCAGCTTGGCGTTCGGCAGGTCGGCGAAATGGGTTTGGACGAGGTCCAGTATCGCCTGATGCTCAAGCCGTCCCGCGGCCGAGACCACGATATTGCTGGCCGGATAGTGCCGGCGCATGTAGCCGGTCAGCGTGGAGCGGGAGAGCCCCCTGATCACGTCCTCGGTGCCCAGCACCGGCCGACCCATCGGCTGGCCGGGATAAGCCGCCTCCTGGAAGTGATCGAAGACGATGTCGTCCGGCGTATCGTTGGCCTGGCCGATCTCCTGCAGGATGACGCCCCGTTCGCGCTCCAGCTCCTCGGGTTCGAATACCGAATGGGTCAGGATGTCGCCGATGATGTCGGCGGCGAGTGCCGTGTCCTCTTTCAGCACCTTGACGTAGTAGGCGGTCTGTTCGCGCGCCGTATAGGCGTTGAGGTGACCGCCCACCGCCTCGATCTCCTCGGCGATCTCGGCGGCGCTGCGCCGCTCGGTGCCCTTGAAAGCCATATGCTCGAGAAAGTGGGAGACGCCATTCTCCTCGGCCAACTCGTTGCGGGTGCCGGTCCCGACATAGGCGCCGAAGGAGACCGTCTCGACCCGGTCCATTCGCTCCGACACGACGGTCAGTCCGGAAGGCAGTCGGGTGACGCGGATCGCGTCACCGGCATCGTCGGTCATGCGGCATTCCTCTGCACGGTGGCTCGTACGCGCGCCTCGACCGAGGCGAGATCGTTCGGGGCCAAGCTGTAGCGCTCCGCCCTGTCATATAGGTCGGCAAGCCGGGGCGGCAGAGGGGGGCGCGTCCCCGTGGCCCGCTGCATCGCTTCGGGGAACTTCGCCGGATGCGCCGTCGCGACGGCGACGGTGGGAACGCCGTGGGTGCATGGCAGCGCGCGAGCCGCGGCGATGCCGATGGCAGTGTGCGGGTCGGCGAGATAGCCGGATGACTGGCTGAGCCGACGGATCTCGGCCTCGGTCTGCTGATCATCCAGCCGGAAACCATGAAACAGTCCGGTCGCGCGCTTCCATGCCGCTTCCGGCACTGTCATGCGGCCGGTCGCACGGAAGTCCAGCATGGTCGCGGACGTGGCCGCCGGATCGCGGTCGAGCAGCTCGAACAGCAATCGCTCGAAATTGGAGCTGACCTGGATGTCCATGCTCGGCGCCAGGGTGGGTTCCACCCCGCGAACCGACATGTCGTTGGCGGCGAGGAACCGGGCAAGAATGTCGTTGCGGTTCGACGCCACCAGCAGCCGCGCGATCGGCAGCCCCATGCGCCGGGCCACCCAGGCGGCCAGCACGTTGCCGAAATTGCCGGTGGGCACGGCGAACGCGACCTCGCGGTCCGGCGCGCCGAGGGCCAACGCGGCCGCCACATAGTAGGGAACCTGCGCCGCAATTCGCGCCCAATTGATCGAGTTGACGGCCGAGAGGTGCATCTCCTGGCGGAATGGCGCATCGGCGAACATCGCCTTCACGAGATCCTGGCAGTCGTCGAACGTGCCCTCGACGCCCACATTGCCGACATTGGGGGCCAGCACGGTCGTCATCTGGCGTCGCTGCACCTCGCTGGTGCGCCCGTATGGGTGCAGGATGACGATATCGACCCGGGCCCGGTTCGCGCAGGCCTCGATCGCCGCCGAGCCGGTGTCGCCCGAGGTGGCACCCACGATGGTGACGTGCTCGCCGCGCTCGCGGAGCACATGGTCGAACAGCCGCCCGAGCAGCTGCATGGCCAGATCCTTGAAGGCCAGTGTCGGACCGTGAAACAGCTCCTGCGTCCATAGCCCGGTTTCGAGCTGCCGAAGCGGCACGACGGCGGGGTGGTCGAAGGCGGCATAGGCCTCCCCGCACATCGAGTGCAGCGTCTCGAAGGGCACCGCGCCCGCCACGAAGGGCTGCATGACGCGGGCAGCCAAGTCCGCGTATGGCAGGCCGCGCAAGGCACGCCAGTCGGCCGGCGAGAAATGCGGCCAAGCCTCGGGAACATACAGCCCGCCATCCTCAGCGAGACCTGCCAGCAAGACGCCGGAGAAGTCGCGCACCGGTGCCTGGCCGCGAGTGGAAACGTAGCGCATGACCGCAACTTAGGCCGAAGGCCGCCGCTTCGCCACGTCCGGCTCAGTTCTTCCGCCTGGCGGCGCGGAAATGGTAGGCGCAGCTCGGGCTCTGCACGTCCCCCTCGATCCGCTCGCCTGCCAGCCGGCCGCCCAGGCTGATATCGCCCAGCGCTCCCTGAACGGCGCCGTCGGGGGTAATGGTCGCATCAACCTCGGTATGCCCGTTCCAGCGATACTGAAACAGGCCGTTGACGACCCGCAGCACGATGATACCCGGAGAGGGGCAGGCACGCGCGTCCGCCCGGAAGCGCGTGCTGGTGCCGCGGTATATTCCATCCACATCGGTTGCCGGCACCGCCGGGGCCGCGGGGATACGCAAGGCCGGCGGCTTCTGCGCGCAGGCGCCGAGCAGGGCCGCACCGAGCACCACCAGCAGTCCCGCACGGTGGGCCATCGGCCTAGGCCAGGTAACGGCTGGCCAGATGCGCCTCGAAATCGGCCGGATCGAGCGGTTTGCCCGTGGTCGCACGCAGGAGATCCTGGAAGTCGAGCAGACTGCCCTTGCTGTGCATCCTGGCGCGCAGCCAACCGAGCAGCGGCCCCATGTCACCCCGTCCGAGGCCCTCATCCAGTTCGGGCACCTCTCGCCGGGCCGCCGCCATCAGCTGGGCGGCCGACATCGCCCCCAAAGTGTAGCTCGGGAAGTAGCCGAAGGCGCCGTCGTACCAGTGGATGTCCTGCAGGCAACCAAAAGCATCGTCCGGCGGCGTGAGACCGAGAAGCTGCGCCATTCCGTCGTTCCAGGCACCGGGCAGGTCGGCCACGCGTAGATCGCCGGCAATCAAGGCCTGCTCCAGCCGGAATCGCAGGATGATGTGGGCCGGATAGGTCATCTCGTCGGCCTCGACCCGAATGAAGCCGCGCTGGACGTGACGCCAGAGCCGGCCGAGATTATCCGGCTCGAACGGCGCCGGATCACCGCCGAAGGCCGCGTGCAGCTCCGGGCCGAGCCAGCCCAGGAAGGGGTCCGACCGGCAGGCCTGCATCTCGACGATCAAGGACTGGCTCTCGTGCGCCGCCATTCCCGCCGCTTCCCCGACCGGTTGGCGGGCGAACGAGGCCGGCAGGCCGCGCTCGTAGAGGGCGTGGCCCGTCTCGTGCAGCACGCCGAGAAGGCTCTGGGCGAAGTCGCCTTCGTTGTAGCGGGTCGTGATGCGCACATCTGTCGGGGTGCCGCCACAGAACGGATGCGTGGAGCGGTCGAGCCTGGCGTGCTCGTAGTCCAGGCCCGCCCGTTCGGAGAGCCGGCGGCAGAGCGCCTCCTGAACCGACGCGGCAAACGGCCCGGCGGGCCGCACCGGCGCCGGCGATCGGGCTTGACGCTCCTCGGCCTGCGGCAAGGCCCAGTCAAGGAATGTCTCGTAATTGGCGAATACGGGGGCGACGTCCGCCGCCCCGATGCCACGCTGGTAGCCGTCCATCAACGCGTCGTACTCGCTCATGCCGAGGGCCGGAGCGAGGGCGCTTGCCGCCTGGCGAACGAGGCTGACCACCTCCTCCAGGCGCGCCCGCACCAGCGGGAAGTCGGCCGTCCGCCGTGCCTCGCGCCAGACCGCTTCGCACGCCGAGTTCGCCCGCGCCTGCGCCTCGACCAGATCGGCTGACAGCGCCGTGGCCCGCGTATAGGCGTGGCGCATCAGCCGACGATTGGCCGCACGCCACGGGTCCGTCTCCTCTGCGGCTTCCGCCTCGCCGAGATCGTCGGCGACGGCCGGGGTGGTCAGCATGGCGTGGGCGACGCCCGCCAGAACGGCCAATTGGTCGCCCCGCGCCGCCGCCCCGCCCGGCGGCATAACCGCCGCGGCATCCCATCCCAGCATGGAACTCGCCTCACCGAGGGTCGCGATCCGGGCGAAGCGGGTGACCAGTCGGTCATAGGCAGCGTTCATGGACGAAGAGCCTTACGGGTCCAGGCGACGAAGACGACCAACAATGCGCCGGCCAGGCCGAACCAGGTGATGGCGTAGGACAGGTGATTGTTCGGCGGCCGAGGCAGGCTGGTCCGGGCAATCGGATAGCCGCTAGGGGATGGCTGGCCGAGTGCTACCAGCGTGAACGGCGCCACCGATCGCAGTCCGAGGGCGGCGGCGATCGCCGACGGGTTTAAGGTATAGAAATGACGGCCCGGTACGTCGTCGCTTGGACTGAACCAGTGCGGCGCTTCCGCCGGCCGGACGAACGCCTCGACGGATACGGGCCCCGAGGGCATTGCGACCTCCTTATCGCTCGACTGCGGCACCCAGCCACGATCGACGAGAACGAGAGAACCGTCCTCGCGCTCCAGAGGTTGAAGCAGATCGGCGCCCATCACGGGTCCGATCGGAGTGTCCCGCACGGAGACGCCGTAGACGGCCGCGAGGTCCGGCCGGAAGCGCCCCTGGACACGCACTTTGGCGAATGGTGACGGCACATCGGTCAACGGTATCGCAGGTCCAGCCTCAGCCCGATCGATGGCCGCGAGCAGTTCCGTCTTCCATGCCAACCGGTGGACCTGCCAAACCCCGAGCCCGATGAGCACGGTTAACATCCCGAGCGTCATCAGTGCGGGCCACAGCAGGACGCGCAGGCTCCGGCCGCGAAGGTCGGTCGGCAGTCCGACTCCTGACCCCGACAACCGGCTGATCAGCCCCCGAGGACTCCGCCGGTGCTCGCCGAGGCGCCGTACCAATAGATACAGACGAACAGGAACAGCCAGACCACGTCCACGAAATGCCAGTACCAGGCCGCGGCCTCGAAGCCGAAATGGCGTTCGGGTGTGAACTGCCCGCCACGGGCTCGCATCCAGCAAACGATCAGGAAAGTCGTGCCGATGATGACATGAAAGCCATGGAACCCGGTCGCCAGGAAGAACACCGAGGGATAAACCCCGCCGCCGGCGAACTTGAAGGGAGCATCGGAATACTCGATTGCCTGCAGCGAGGTGAAGCAGAGGCCGAGGATGATCGTAAATCCCAAGCCCATCAGCAGACCGCGCCGGTCGTTCTCCAACAGACTGTGGTGCGCCCAGGTAACCGTGGTGCCCGAAAGCAGCAGGATCATCGTATTGAGGAACGGGAGGTGGAACGGATCGAACGTGGTCACGCCGGCAGGCGGCCAGACGGCGACCGCGGCGCCCGACACGTTCTCGGGGAACAAGGCGAAGTTGAAGTAGGCCCAGAAGAAGCCGACGAAGAACATTACCTCGCTGGCGATGAAGAACATCATGCCGTAGCGCAGGCCCAGCCGCACGACGGGCGTGTGCAGCCCGGGGACGCGGCTCTCCCGGATCACGTCACGCCACCAGAAGACCATCACCACGGCCACCGCGACCGCCCCGACAATGAGCGCAAGATAGCTGCCGTAGTGCGCGGCAAGTATGATGCCGAGCAACGTCAGCCCGCCGGCGAAAGCGCCGAGCAGCGGCCAAGGGCTCGGATCGACCAGATGGTAGGGCTGCTTCAATCCCGAGTTCGCCGGGATGGTGGCGACGTGCGCGTCGGTATCCATGCTGATCCGTTACCAGTTCTGCCAGATGAGAACGCCCATCCGGGCACTCGCCGGCATCATCCCGAAAACCCCCGAAGGTTCAAGGGCGAAGACGTTGCCCTGCTTCGATGCACTCTCACCGGGACAGGTCGGCGCGCGGCCCGACATGCGGGCCGGCCTTTGCCAGAGCTCCGGCCTTCGCGGCGTCGTCCAGCGAGCGGAAGAACGTGTAGGACAGCGTGATCGTCCGCACGTCGCTGGTGTTCGGATCGCTCGCGATCGCCGGATCCACCCAGAAGCTGACCGGGAACTGCATCTCCTGCCCGGCGGCCAAGCGTCTGCTGGTTGAAGCAGAAACAGGCGGTCTTGTGGAAATACTTGCCCACCTTCTCGGGCGTGACATTGTAGACGGCGACGCCGGTCACCGGCGCGGCGGCCAGATTGCGGGCGGTGTAGAAGGCGACCTGCTCGTCGCCGAGAGGCAGCCGGACCTCGCGTTGGGCCGGCGCGAATTCCCAGGGCAGGGTCGGGATTGGTATCGGCGTTGAAGCGCACGGTGATCGTCTGCGCGACGCGCCCGGAGCCGCCGCGAGCCCCGATGTTCGGCGTGCCCCCATAGCCTGTCGCCGCGCAGAACAGCTTGTAGAGCGGGACCGCCGCGAACGAGAGGCCGACCATGCCGAGCACCAGCGACCACGAGCCCCAATCCGATCAGCCTTGTACCTTCTGCTACTTGCGTCCTGCATCGACGGCCGCGCAGTCGCGTTTCAGATCTTGCGTCATTTTCACGATCGTGATCGCGTAAAACAGAATGCAAGAGCGCGACCAGCGCGAGCAGCATCGCGAGGTTGCGGCCGCGGCGGCGGCGCGCGAAATGTCGTCGCGTCTCGGCCGGCGCGCTCCGGGCGGCGTCTGGTCGGGCATCTCAGCCCACCAGGCGGTCCACGGCGAGCGCGGAGAAGAGAACAAACAGATACAGGATGGAATACCTGAACGCCGCCTTGGCCGGAGCGTCCCTGGTCAGGCTTACCCCGCCTCGCGTCCTGCCGGTCCGCGCCACACGCACCGCGTTCCAGGAAAGCCGCCCCCGAGCAACAACGCCGCGCACCCGTAGATCGGGCCGGAGAAGCCGATCAGCCACGGCGCGAGCGACACCGGCACCAGCAGCACCGTGTAGAGCAGGATCTGCCGCCGCGTCTCCCGCGCGCCCGCGACCACCGGCAACATCGGCACGCCGGCCCGCTCGTAGTCGTCGTGCGCCCAACAGCGCCAGCGACCAGAAATGCGGCGGCGTCCAGAAGAAGATGATGGCGAACAGCGATCAGCGGCACGAGATCGACCGAGCCGGTCACCGCCGCCCAGCCGATCACCGGCGGGAAGGCGCCGGCGGCGCCGCCGATCACGATGTTCTGCGGCGTGCGGCGCTTCAGCCAGATCGTGTAGACGAACACGTAGAAAGCGATCGACAGCGCCAGCACCGCGGCGGACGCGATATTGGTGGCGAGCCCCATGACGAGCACGGATGCGACGCGCCAAGGTGACGCCGAAGCCCAGCGCCTCGCCGGGCGCGATGCGGCCATCCGGAATCGGGCGGCCGCGCGTGCGACGCATCACCGCGTCGATGTCGCGGTCGTACCACATGTTGATCGCGCCCGCCGGCGCCGGCGGCCACCGCGATGCAGAGCACGGCGGTGAAGGCGAGCACCGGATGCAGATGCCCGGGCGCGACGAGCAAGCCCGATCAGGCCGGTGAACACCACGAGCGCCATCACCCGCGGCTTGAGCAACGCGAGCCAGTCGCCGTACCTCCGCGTCCGAGCAGAACGGCGCAGCGTCGGCCTCGGCCGGGCGGGCTTCGCCGCTTCCTGGCGGCAGTGCCGGTGGACATCTCGCTCACCGGATCTCGCCGCAAGGCCGTGTCGATCATCGGATCCGGGGCAGTTCCAAGAAGCTGTGGAGCGGCGGCGGCGAGCTGATGGTCCATTCCAGCGTGGTAGCGCCCGCGCCCCAGTAGTTGTCCGCCACATGCTCCTTCGAGGTGAAGGTCCGGTAGAGGACGTACAGGAACACCATCCGTCGAATGCCGCCGATATAGGCCCCGATCGAGGCAACCATGTTCCATCCGGCGAACGCATCGGGGTAATCCGGGTAGCGGCGCGGCATCCCCGACAGCCCGAGGAAGTGCATCGGGAAGAAGGTCAGGTTCACGCCGATGAACGTCAGCCAGAAATGCACCTTGCCCCAGAACTCCGGGATACTGGCGGCCCGACATCTTGCCGATCCAGTAGTAGAAGCCCGCAGAACATCGAGAACACCGCGCCGAGCGACAGCACGTAGTGGAAGTGCGCGATCACGTAGTAGGTGTTGTGGACGACCTGATCGATGCCGGCATTGGCCAGCACGACGCCGGTCACGCCGCCGATCGTGAACACGAAGATGAAGCCGA
The DNA here is from genome assembly GCA_963719345.1 of uncultured Alphaproteobacteria bacterium. Classification (GTDB taxonomy): domain Bacteria; phylum Pseudomonadota; class Alphaproteobacteria; order Acetobacterales; family Acetobacteraceae; genus CAVRCA01. Next base: position 21,180 of record CAVRCA010000012.1, on the reverse strand, counting down.
TGGCCCAGAGCATCGGCACCTTCAGCTCGATCGAGCCGCCCCACATCGTGGCGAGCCAGGAGAAGATCTTGATGCCGGTCGGCACCGCGATGATCATCGTCGCCGCCATGAAGTAGGCGCGTGTGTCGACGTCGATCCCGGAGACGAACATGTGGTGCGCCCACACCACGAACCCGACCACGCCGATCGCGATCATGGCGTAGACCATGCCGAGATAGCCGAAGATCGGCTTGCGGCTGAACGTCGAGACCACGTGGCTGATGATCCCGAAGCCCGGCAGGATCATGATGTAGACTTCCGGGTGGCCGAAGAACCAGAAGAGGTGCTGGAACAGCACCGGGTCGCCGCCGCCGGCCGGATCGAAGAACGCGGTGCCGAAGTTGCGGTCGGAGATCAGCATCGTGATCGCGCCGGCCAGCACCGGGATCGCCAGCAGCAGCAGGAAGGCCGTCACCAGCTCGCCCCAGACGAACAGCGGCATCTTGTGCATCGTCATGCCGGGCGCGCGCATGTTGAAGATGGTGGTGATGAAGTTGATCGCGCCGAGCAGCGAACTGACGCCGGCCAGATGCAGCGCGAACAGCGTGCAGTCCATCCCCGGCCCGGGCTCGTACGTCCTGTTCGAGAGCGGCGGATAGAGCGTCCAGCCGGACCCGGACTCGCCCAGCACCAATCCGATCAGGACCAGCAGAACGCCGGCGACCAGCAGCCAGAAGCTGATGTTGTTCAGGCGCGGGAACGCCATGTCGGGCGCGCCGATCATGATCGGCAGGAACCAATTGCCGAAGCCGCCGATCGTCGCCGGCATGACCGCGAAGAAGATCATCATCAGCCCGTGGGCGGTGACGATCGTGTTCCACTCCTGCCCGTTCGTGACGATGGTGTTGCCGGGGTGCTGAAACTGAGCGCGCATGATGACCGACAGCACGACGCCGACCATCGCGCCGACGACCGCGAAGCTCAGGTAGAGCGTGCCGATGTCCTTGTGGTTGGTGCTGAACAGCCAGCGCGCCACGAAGCCCGGCTGATGATCATGGTGGTCATGCGCGTGATCATGAGTGGTGACCGACATCGTCGAAAAGCTCCTTCACGCACCGACCATGTGGGTCAGCGCCGGCCGCCGCAAGCGAGACCGGCTGCCCGGCGACGGCGGGTGCCGCATCCGAAAACTTGGCTTTGGCATCGGTAACCCACGCATCGAACTCCTGCTCGGGGATCGCGTGGACCGAGATCGGCATCCGGCTGTGGTTCTGGCCGCAAATCTGGTTGCACTGGCCATAGTAGACGCCCGGCTTGTCGGCCTTGAACCAGGTCTCGATCGTCCGGCCCGGAATCGCGTAACGCTGCACCCCAAGCGACGGAATGAAAAAGCTGTGGATCACGTCCGCACTGGTCGCGAGCATGCGAATGTTCTTGCCGGCCGGGACCACCAGCTGGTTGTCCACCTCCAGCAGCCGCCTCTGCCCGGGCTTGAGCTGATCGTCGGGCACGATGTAACTCGAAAAATCGAGGCCGCCTTTGTCGGGATAGGTGTATTCCCAGTACCACTGATGACCGGTCGCCTTGATGGTCAGCGCCGCATCGGGTGTGCGATCCTGATAGTAGACGAGACGGAATGACGGGATCGCGATTACCACGAGGATCAGCACCGGGAGCACCGTCCAGGCGATCTCCAGCACGGTGTTGTGGCTGGTTCGGCTCGGCGTGGGATGCCGGCGCGCGCTGAAGCGGAAGATCGCCAGGAGCAGCAGCACGCCGACGAACAGGGTGATCAGCGTGATGATGATCAGGACGAGATTGTGCAGGTCGATGACGCGTGCCTTGATCGGGCCGAAGGCCGCCTGCATGCCCATCTCCCAGGGCCTGGGAACGCCATCCGCCAAGGCCCTGGAGGCGAACAGCCAGGGCACCATGGCAGCCGAGAAAAGCGCGGCAAGAAGCCGCCTGGCTAGCTGCATGAACCGATCTACCCCGCTTTCTGCTTCGTCACGTTCACCTGGCCACCCAAGCTTCGGCGCACCGCGTCTGCTCGACGTACCGGAGGCGTCGCTGCAGATCAAGATGCTCCCCGGAACAGATACGCGCCGGACGTCGCCTGTCTACGGCACGGCCTCGTTGGGCAGCTCGATCAGGGTGAACAGGCCTAGCGGCGGAACCGGCGAACTCTCGGCGATCGCCAAGTCTTCGGGAGCGAGCAAGGCGCCGATCGGCGAAGTCGGGATGCCATCCGAGCGCACGCGATCCCGGAGCCATGGCGCGCTCGATCCACAGCCTCGGGCCGGCCTGCGCCGCAAAATGGTTCACAAACAGGAGGTGGCCGCCCGGACGCACCACGCGCCGCATCTCGGCCAGCAAGTGACGCGGATGGGGCACCACCGACGCGACGAACATGGCGACCGCGATGTCGAACGTCGCGTCCTGGAACGCCATCGCTTCGGCGTCCATCTCCAGCAGCGCCTCCACGCCGGAGAGGCGCTGGGCGGCGACGCGTTCGCGCGCCCGGGCCAGCATGTCGGTCGACAGGTCGATGCCCGTGACCCGCTTCCCCGGCGCGTAGTGCGGCAGCGCGAGACCCGTGCCGACGCCCACTTCGAGCACGCGGGAGCCGACGAACCGGTTCACGGCGGCGACAGCCCGACGTCGCCCGAACGCCGAAACACCGCCGAACGCCGCGTCATATATGCCCGCCCATCGGCGATAAGCCGTCCGCACTGCTTCAGCATCCAGCGGCGACCTAGATCCGACGTCACGGCGTCCCCGCGAACCGCGGCGGGAGTGCAAGACCTCATCCATGCGCAGCAGAACAGTATCCGTTCGTTGTTCTGGTTGCGTAAACCCGCGACGCAACCGGCGCAAGGTGCCCGGCGCTCGACGGCGGGGAGCTAGCCCTCAATCGGATGCGATGAGGTTCACGGCGGCCGTCCGGCCGTTCGATTGCTGTTCGACTTCATAGGCCACCTTCTGCCCCTCGTTGAGGCTACGCAGCCCGGCTTGCTGGACCGCGCTGATGTGAACAAAAATGTCCTTGCCTCCCGAATCGGGAGCGATGAACCCGTATCCCTTGGTTGAATTGAACCACTTCACGGTCCCATTCGGCATCGATGCGGCGCCTTTCCTCCTGAGGCGAACCCGCAGCGTTCGCCTGGTTGACGGGCCTCGGACGCCACTGGTCAGTTCTCGCGCTCAACCGACGCCCTTCGCCCAGGGCAAGACAGCCGCTTCTGTCTGATGGTCGGATTGCCTGCCCCGCCGGAACGTTACCGCCCCGGCATGCAAGCCGCAACGGATCGTTACGCCGCGTCGTCGCGTCGGTCGCGCACCTTCACATACGCGAGTTGCGCATGGGCCGCGCAGTAAGGCTTTCCCGGTACCGAGTTGGCGTCGCAGAAGTGAAATCCGTGCGTGCCTGGCTCGCCGATCGGCCAGCAACAAGCAACCGTGCGGCCAAAAGGACGGGGGGAGCCGCCCGGCCTTGCCCCGGTACAGGGACGGCTGCGATCGGCCGCAGCAATGCGGGCTCGGATCGGGCCAGTTCGGCCTGCGCCAGGTCCGATCGGGACAGTTCCGATTGGGCCAGTTCAGATTGGGCCAGTTCAGATTGAGCCAGTTCAGTCCGGGCAGGCTCGGGGCGTGAGGGCTCGGCCCGGACCGCGTCGGAGCGCCGGTGCGCCGCGGCTGCCGGCCGCTCCGCGCTGGGCAAAGGCGGCAGCGTCGGCCCGGCCACGCGCCGGATTGCCGGGCGTGACGGCAAGCCAAGGGAGCCATCCCGGCGAATGGGCGACGGCCGCGCCGGCAACTCGAGCCGATGCGCTTTCCCGACGATAGCATTTTTTGAGACACCCAGGCGGCGGCCGATCTCCGCCGTGGAGTGCCCGTCCGACCACAACATGCGCAGCCGGCCGATGGTCTCGTCGTTCCACTCCATATCGTGGGCTCCGCGCTCTGCTGATACCAGATACGGTAGCGGAGCCCCGAGCGGCGCTCAATGCGCAACTAGAGGCAGAGTGAAAAAAGCTGTGGACAACCGAGTTAGAAAAGCAGGCCTTTGCGCAGCAGCCCGTGAACCCCTTTTTCTCCGTTGACCGTCTGCGTCACGTGGAAATCGACCGCCAAGGAGCAGAACTGGTAGGCTTCCTCTCGGGACAGATTGGCCCGGCCGCAAATGAAGGCGATCATCTGACGGAGCGCCTGCTTCATCGCCAGATCGAGGTCCTCATGCATGCCCATGCTGATGAAGTGCGTTGCCGTCTCGGCGCGCGGATACTGCAGCAAGGGCGCGTGCGGGCCGCCCCCCTTGTGCAGGATCAACTTAAACGTCCCGGTCAGCGCCGTCTCCAGCGCGTTGATGCAGACTTCCCCGTCCCCTTGCACTCCGTGACCGTCCCCCGCCGAAAAGTTCGCTCCCTCGGTCCAGACCGGCAGGAACAGCGTGCTCCCCTCAGTCAACTCCTTGTTGTCGAGGTTGCCGCCGTGCTCACGCAGCTGGATGGTCGAGATCGTGCCGTAGGCCGGCGGGGGCGCCACGCCCATCACGCCGAAGAACGGGGCCAGCGGGAGTTCGGTCCCCCACGGCAAGCGGCAGGTCCGTCGGGCGCGGTCGATCGGGATATGACTGAGATAGCGGGTCGGAAAATCCTCCGGCAAGGTGCCGGCCAGGGGGCGAAAACCGCAGTAACCCCACTCCATTCCGAATTCGATCTTTTCGATCCGCACTTCGAGCATGTCGCCCGGCTGCGCCCCGGCGACCGCGACCGGGCCGGTCACGATGTGACCGCCGAGGCGCGACAGTTGCGCTGCGTGGATCGCGGCCAGGGTCGGCGGGATCGCAAAGCCTGATCCCGGCTCCGGCATCACCTCCGGGCCACCCGAGACGCATTCGAGTACTACGCTGTCCCCTGACTGAACGGTCAACACCGGCGGATAGGCGGCGTCAAACGTGCCCCAGCGAACGGTCCGGGCTGTCGGTGAGACGCGATGTGTGTCCAAGGGACTCTCCGGCCGGGAAGCTATGCGGAAGAGTGCCTTCGGTGCCGGCCGCCGACAAGATGATTGTGCGGTGCGGCAGGTCAGACCCGGCGAACGGTCTCCGGCGTCTTCGTCGCCCCCACACCCGCCGGGCCGGAGATCGAACCCGAGGGCTTGTCGTCGACGGTCTCCATCGAGGCGTCAGTGTCGTCGGCCATGTTCTTCTTGAAGGATTTGATGCCCTTCGCGAAGTCGCCCATCAGATTGCTCACCTTGCCGCTGCCGAACAGCAGAAGGACGACGAGCAGCACGACAAGCCAGTGCCAGATGCTGAAGCTACCCATTCCTGTCTCCATTGGCGGCCGAATGCCGCCGCCGAACCCTTGCGCCACATCACATATGGGTCGGCGGCCGGACGCACGCTAGCCGGGACGCCGGCAGTTTGCCAGCCGGGCAGTCCCTGCTCGGGCGTGACGTCAGCGCGCCACTTGCAAGAGATCGCGCAGCACGTAGTCAGTGTGCGCCCCGACGGCCGGACCGGGCCAGCCGATCGCTGCCTCCGGCGGGTCGCCATCGAGTTGGATCGCCGGGCCCGGATGAAGCGTGCGGCCGATCAGCGGGTCCACCACGTCCAGCACGGCCCGGCGAGCGCGAAAATGCGGATCGGCGGCGCAATCGGCGATGTCGTAGAGCCGGGCACACGGCACCTCGGCGTCCTCCAGCTTCGCTTCGGCCTCGACCGCCGGCAGCGTGCGCGTCCAGGCGCTGATCGCCGCGTCCAATTCGTCGCGGTGCGCGCAGCGATCATTGTTGGTCGCGAAACGCGGCTCCCTGGCCAGCTCCGGCCGGCCGATCGCCTGCATCAGGCGGGCGAAGATCAAGTCCGAGTTGCCGGCGATGCAGAGCCACTTGCCGTCCGCGCAGGGATACGTGTTGGTCGGCGCCGCCGTCTCCAGGGCCGCCCCGGCCGGCTGACGAACCCGGCCGTCCAAGGCGTATTCGGGCAGCATCCCCTCCATGAGGGAAAACACGCTGTCGACCAGGTTGACGTCGATCACCCGGCCACGGCCGGTGCCGGTCACGTCGCGCTGCCACAGGGCGGAGAGGAGCCCGATCGCCGCATACATTCCGGCCAGGTCGTCGCTGATCGAAATGCCACAGCGCGGCGGCGGCAGGTCGGTGGTGCCGGAGGGATGCGCGGTCAGGTGCCGGATGCCGCCGATCGCCTCGCCAATGGCTCCAAACGCCGGCTTATCCCGGTAAGGGCCGTCCTGGCCGTAGCCCGACACCCGCGCGATCACGAGGCGCGGGTTCACGGCGTGCAATTCGTCCGGCCCCAGCCGGAGTTTTTCCAGGCCGCCGGCCCGCAGGTTCTCGACCAGCACGTCCGCCCGGGACGCCAAGCGAAGCGCGATGTCGCGATCCCGCTTGAGATCGAGCTCGATGCACAGCTTGTTGCGCCCATGCACGCTGAACCAGACCGAGTTGCCGTCGACTGCCGCCCCCCAGCCGCGATGGGGATCGCCGCCCGGCGGCTCGACCTTGATCACTTCGGCTCCGAGATCGGCCAGGATGCGGGTGCAAAACGGCCCGGCGATGTAGTGGCCGAACTCCAAAACCTTGAGCCCGACCAACGGCCCGGTTCGCGGCGGTGGCGTGTCCATCCAGGGTTCCTCATGCAGGCCCGCGTGAGCGACATAAAAAGTCGTCGCGGACGGTTCGGCAAGCCGCCCCGTTAACCTTCCGGAAACCTGGCTAGGTGCATACAGTGGCGTGGATGCCGACAAGGTTGTCGGCCTCCTGTTTCCTCCCCGATCAGCGCGGCTTCGGCCGCGCACACTTGAAGGGCGGCGCCGCGTGCGCCGCCCTCTTTTTTTGCGGTCTCCCGTCCCGGCATGTCAGCATCGCCGGCAGTAGGAGGGCACTGCAATGGACGCGCAGCTTCTCAAGACGTTGGCCAGGGCAGCCGGGCTCGACAAGGCGTTTGCGGAGTTTCCCGACGACGTCGCAGCGGCGGCCGCCCAGGCCGAGAGCCACGCCGCGGTCATCGCGTTCCCGAGCGACCCGGCGGCAGAGCCGTGGCCGCCGATGCGTGCGGGAACGATGCTTTGAGCGAGCTGCACTGGCTCGGCGCGGCCGAGCTCGGCCGGGCGTTCGCCGCCCGCCGGCTGTCCCCCGTCGAGCTGATGGAGGCGTTGCTGGCCCGGATCGAACGGCTCGACCCTCAGCTCAACGTGTTCATTCGTCTCGATGCGGCCGCGGCGTTGGATGCGGCACGCGCGGCGGAAGCGGAGATCGCCGCCGGACGGCTCCGGGGACCGCTGCACGGCATTCCGGTCGGCATCAAGGACATCATCGACGTCGCTGGCCTTCCCACCACTTGCCACTCGAAGATCCTGGTCGACAATGTTGCCCGGGCGGACGCGACGGCGCTGGCACGCCTCCGGCAGGCGGGAGCGATCATCATCGGCAAGCTCTCGACGCACGAATTCGCGATCGGCGGTCCGAGCTTCGACCTGCCGTTCCCGCCGGCCCGCAACCCCTGGAACCGCAGACCACCATCCCGGCGGCTCCTCCTCCGGCTCCGGCGCGGGAGTCGCGGCCGGATTGTTTCCGCTCGCCCTCGGCACCGACACCGGCGGATCGGTGCGCAACCCGGCGAGCGCGTGCGGCATCGTCGGCCTGAAGCCGACCTACGGGCTGGTCTCGCGACGGGGGGTCTTCCTGCTCTCCTACACGCTGGACCATGTCGGGCCGATGGCTCGGACGGTGGCGGACGCCGCGCTGCTGCTGCAGGCCATCGCCGGACACGACCCGGCCGATCCGGCCAGCGCAGTCATGGCGGACACTCGCTGTGATCGCCTGCTCGACCGCGGCGTGCAGGATCTGCGGATCGGATATGTGTCCCATTTCCACCAAAGCGACTTCGTCGCCGATTCGGAGGTAGCCGCCGCCGTCGAGACCGTCGCCCGGCGGCTCGGGCAGGAGGGCGCGCGGGTGCGGCCGGTCTCGCTGCCTTCGCTGGGCGAGTTCGCGGCCGTCAACCGGGTCATCCTCAACAGCGAGGCGTGGTCGATCCACGCGCCATGGCTGCGCACCCGGCCGGGCGACTATGGCCAACTCGCCCGCCGCCGCCTGATGGCCGGGGCGTTCGTCCAGGCCGGCGACTATGTCGGCGCCCAGCGACGTCGGACGCAGATGATCGCCGCCGTCGAAGACGCCTTCCGGGAGTTCGACGTGCTGCTTTGTGCAAGCTCGATGGACCCTGCGAGCAGGATCGAGGACAGCGAGGCGACCGCCCGCACCTATCCGCGGCAGGCGCGCACGCCGTTCAACGTGACCGGTCATCCGGCGCTGGCGATGATGGCGGGGCTGTCCCGCACGGGCCTGCCGCTATCGGTGCAGTTCGTCGGCCGCTATTTCGACGAGGCGGCGGTCTTGCGGGTCGCCGCCGCCTGGGAACGGGCGAGCGGCGGACCGCACCACCCTTCCTTCTAGGCAATTTGGCCCCTACTCCTCCAGGTGCTACCGTGCAGTAGCAGTTGGAGGAGCGGCGCAATGGCAGAGACCCTCGTCATCCGGGGCGGCACGGTGGTGGACGGAACCGGCGGCACCCCGTTCGAGGCGGATGTCGCGATCCGCGGCGACAAGATCGTCGCCGTCGGCAAGAACCTGCCGAAAGGTGACCAGGAGCTTGATGCACGCGGCCGGCTCGTCACGCCGGGATGGGTCGACGTGCACACCCACTACGATGCGCAAGTCACCTGGGGCAGCCAGATCAGCCCATCGTCCTGGAACGGCGTCACCACCGTGCTGATCGGCAACTGTGGAGTCGGCTTCGCGCCCTGCGTCCCGGAGCAGCGGGACATGCTGGTCAAGCTGATGGAGGGGGTCGAGGACATCCCCGAAGTCGTGCTGACGGAAGGTCTGCCGTGGAACTGGCAGACGTTCCCCGAATTCCTCGACGCGCTGGACGCGCGGCGCTACGACCTTGATGTGGCGACGCAGGTTCCGCACGCCGCGGTGCGCGTCTATGTGATGGGGCAGCGCGGCGCCGATCGCGAGCCGGCGACCGAACTCGAGCGGTTGCGCATGGGTCAGTTGGCGGCCGAAGGGATCAAGGCCGGCGCCCTGGGTTTCTCGACTTCCCGCACCATCGCGCACAAGACGCTGGCCGGCGACTTCACGCCCACGCTGCGCGCCGCCGAAGCCGAACTTGCCGCCGTCGCGCGGGCAATGCGCGGAGCCGGCGCCGGCTGGTTCCAGGTGATTTCCGATTTTGACGAGCCCGAAGAAGAATTCGGGATGCTGCGCCGGCTGGTCGAAGCGTCCGGCCGGCCCATGACGTTCTCCCTTTTGCAGCGTGAGCAGCGCCCAAAGCTGTGGCGCGAGCTGCTCGATCAGGTCGCCGAGGTGAACGCGAGCGGCCACGTGATGAAGGCCCAGGTCATGGGCCGGCCGATCGGGGTGATGCTTGGCTTCGAGATCTCGCAGAACCCGTTCATCGGCCGTCCGAGCTGGTCGGAGATCAGGGACCTGCCCTTCGCCGCGAGGCTTGCCAAGCTGCGGACGCCGGAGTTCCGGGCGCGGCTGCTTGCGGAGGAAACCGCCGACCCGTCACAGCGGCACCGACTGAACACGTGGGAGAAGATTTTTCCGTTGAACGATCCGCCCGACTACGAGCCCGGACCCGACCAGAGCGTGGCGGCACGGGCGGCTCGGGAAGGTCGCGACCCGCAGGATGTCGTCTATGACATGCTGCTGCAAAAAGACGGCAAGGCGATCCTCTATCGCCCGATCATCAACTACGCCGACGGCACGCTCGATACGGTCAAGCTGATGATGGAGGACCCGAACACCTTGCTCGGCCTCGGCGACGGCGGCGCGCATGTCAGCATCATCTGCGACGCCAGCACGATGACGACGACGTTGACGCACTGGGCGCGCGACCGCTCACGCGGCGAGCGCCTGCCGTTGGAATGGGTCGTGCGCCGGTTGTCCCGCGACAATGCGTTTGCGCTGGGGCTCGGCGATCGGGGCGTGCTGGCGCCCGGCTACAAGGCCGATGTCAACGTGATCGATTTCGACCGCCTGATGGCGCATGCCCCGGAGGTGCTGTACGACCTGCCGAGCGGCGGCCGGCGTCTGGTGCAGCGCACCGAGGGCTACGACGCCACGATCGTTTCAGGCGCAATCGTCTATCGTAATGGCGAGGCCACCGGCGCCCTGCCCGGCAGGCTTATTCGTGGCGCGAAGAGCGTCGAGGCGCAGCTCGCAGCTGCGGAGTAGCCTCGCTTCTCGCTTTGCCCGTCATGCCCGTGCTTGGCACGGGCATCCACGATTTCGGGGGCGCCGAACACCCGTGGATGGCCGGACCAAGTCCGGCCATGACGACGGAGGGAGCGGCCGTCTGGATAGGACCGCCAACTACCCGGTGATCGCCTCGCCGAACGGCAGCCAGGCCTTTCCGTCGAAGCGGACGAGTCGCATCTGCTTCAGCGGGTAGTAGTCCGTCGGACTGGTGGTGATCCGGATGCCGGGCTGCAACATCGGCAGTTCGAGGTTCAGGCTGGTCGCTTGCCGCATGATGTTCTCACGCGAGAGATCGTTCCCGCACTGCTTGAGGACCTGCACCAGCGTCTGGGCCGACGAGTAGCCGTAGACGTTGTTCGCGTCCTTCAAATCGCCGTCGGAATAGAACTTGGCCATCCAGGCGATCCAATCCTTGAAGCCCGCATCGGGAGCCCAGCTCGGGTCGGTCGGGTCCTTGATGTAGGTCGCGGTGATCACGCCGACCGCCTTCTCGACCCCGGCCGGCACGATGCCCGTCGCGACGGAGGAGCCGGTGCTGGAGATGAAGAACAGCCGTGGGTGCCAATCGGCGTCATAGACCTTCCGAACGCCGATCGCGATGAACTTGGGGATGCCGGTCATGAACAGGACGTCGGCGCCACTCCCCTTGAGACTGATGATCTGCGAATTGACGGTCGGATCGGTCACCTCGTAGGTGTTGCTGGCGACGATGAGCTTGTCAGCCTTGTCGCCGAGCCCGTCCTTGATCCCCTTGAAGTAGTCTTTCCCGGAATCGTCGTTCTGATAAAGCACCGCCACTTTGGCGTCGGGCGCGACCGCAAGGATGTGCTTGGCGAAGATGTGGCCCTCGACCTGATAGGTCGGCTGCCATCCCATGCTCCAGGGAAAGCGCTCGTGGTCGCCGAACTGGGTGGCCCCCGAGGCGATGAAGAGTTGCGGCACTTTGCGGTCGTTGACGTATTTGCGCGTGGCGTTCGTGGTCGGCGTGCCGAGCGGGCCGTAGAGGAACGCCACCTTGTCCTGCTCGATCAGCCGACGGGTGAGTTCCACCGTGCGCGGCGGCGAATAGCCGTCGTCGAGGCTGACGAAGTTGAGCTTGCGACCGTTCACGCCGCCCTGGTCGTTGATCATCTTGAAGTAGTTCGCCTCGGCCCGGCCAATCGTGCCGTACGAGGAGGCGGGACCGCTGTACGGCATGGTCTGGCCGAACAGGATTTCCGTATCCGTCACACCGGGTGCATTCTTGGCCTGTGCGCGCGAGCGACGGACGGCAAACGTGCTCACCCCTCCGAGCACCGCCGCTCCCAGCACGTCACGTCGAGTCGGCAGTACCATAATAGGGTTTCCGATCCAATCCGAAGCGCTTGATTTGTCAGAGTTTCAGCACGCTAATAGAGCCTCAGCGAGCGCGTCAAGCGTCCAGCGGAGGAGATGCCACATGCGAGGTGTTACGTTTCTTGGCGGCCGCGAACTGCAGCTCATGGAGTTCGCGGACCCGACGCCCGGTCCGCACGACGTGGTGCTGGAGATGAAGGCCTCCGGCATGTGCGGCCACGACCTCACCACCGCCCCCGGAGCCGTCGCCCCCGACGGCCTCCAGCCCGGCGGCCCCGATACCGCAGGCAGCGGAACCGGAGCCCAGGCCCCGCCCCGCCCGCGCAGTGCGCGCGGCGCGATTCCGGGCCAGGCGGCGGACGGCGCCGGCGTCGGTGCAGGTGATGGCGGTGGCGCTGGCGGCGGCGGTGACGGCGGCGGTGACGGCGGTGGCGGTGATGGCAGCCCCGGCGATGCCCCCGCGGGCTCCGACGCGGTCGACGGCCTCAGCTCGTCCGGCCGGCCTGCCGGCCCACCCGCCACGGTCCGGCTGGCCTCCCCGGGCTCGGTGGTCGCCTCGGTCCCGTTCCTGTTCGGCTTCCATCCGGAGAACAGCCTGGTCGTGCTCGGCGTCAGCCATTCGCCCGAGGGCGGCAGCTTCATCCGGCACGGCGTCCGTATCGACCTGGACCAGGTCCGCGGCCACGAACGCGCCACCGCCCTGGAACTCGCGGCACGCCTGCGCGATCAGGACGCGGACATCGCCATCCTGGTCGCCTTCGGCCCGCGCGGCGCCACCGGGGCCAAGGGCCGCCCCGACCACTGCCGCAAGCTGATGGCCGCGTTCCGCGCCCAGCTCGAGGCGGCGGCCAGCGACGAACGCGTCACCGTCGTCGACGCCCTCTACACGGCCAACGGCCGCTGGTGGTCCTACATGTGCCGCAACAACCGCTGCTGCCCGGCAGCCGGCACGGTGGTCCCCGCCGAGCCCCCGGCTGCCCTCGCCGGAGCCTTCGCCGCCCGCGGCCACACCGTCTACGCCAGCCGCGAAGCCCTCGACGCGACTCTGGATCCGTATCCGCCCGAGGTCCTCGCGCGCACCGCCGCGGCCGTCGAACACCTGGACCCCGGCTGGTACGACACCGAGGCGGGTCTGGCCGACGCTCGCCGCCTGATGGACGTCCTGCTGGCCCGCTGTGGCGCCGACGCCGGCGAGTCCGCTCCCCGCACGTCCCGCACCGAAGGCCCCCGAGCCGGCCGCCGCGGCCTGTCCGACAGTGTGACCGCTGCCCTGCCGACGCGGGCGAACGGCTCCGATCCGGTGGGCGATGCTGCTGCCGATCAGTCGGCGGCAGCGGCGGCGTTGACGGACGGCTCGATGGCTTCTTCCTCGGACCCTGACATGGCTCCCGGTGCCGGTGGTCCTGCCACCGATCAGCCCGTGGCTCCGTCGACCGGTTCGTCGGTTTCCTCTTCCTCGAACCCTGACGCGGCTCGCGCTGCCGATGGCTCCGCTTCTGCCGTCATCCCGGCGGCGCGCTCCTCCCGCCGCGCCACGAACCGCGTCCCGTCCGTCGCCGCCGCCTCTGAGGGCTTTCCGCTCGGTGCGCTCGCCGAGCCGCCCAGCTCCCTGCTCACGCCGCCGGCCATCACCGACGCCGAGGCCGCCGAGCTGCTGGTCGCGCTCCTCAACTGGCGCGTGCGCGACTATCTCGCGTGCGCCGCCGCGACCGTGGACTCCGCCGGGCGGCTGCTGCGCCTGAGCGCGGAGCTGGCGCGGCGCGCGCCGCATCCCGATCTTCGCCTCGCCCCCTACGCGCTGGCCGCGTGGGCGGCGTGGGCGATCGGCCGGCCCGCCATCGCGCAGTGCGCGGTGGACCGGGCGCTGGCCATCGATTCCGAGTACAAGTTCGCCTCGCTGATCCGCGCCGGCCTGCACCACGCCATCGACGGCGAGGGCGTGCGCGAGTCCGCCGCCAGTACGCGGCGCGACCTGTTCGGCGAGACCGCCGTCGATCCCGACGCCCCTGATCGCGACACGGGTGATCGTGACGACACCGATCCGGACACCGCTCCGGCCCCCGTCCCTTCTCCCCGCTCCACCACCCGCTCGGCCAAAAAAGTCCCCACCGAATCCGAAACCGATCTGGAGATGCCATGAACCGCATAGAGCAAGTCGCCACCCCGGCCCCGGCGCAGCAGTCGGAGCAGCTTCCGGAGTCGCAGCAGACGCAGATCCGCCTGCCCCGCGCCCTGGCCGCGGCCGACGTCCGCCGCCGAGCCGCCCACCGTTTCCAGCAGCGTGACCCCGCTTCGGCTCGGGCCCGGCGCGGCACCTCCGGCCTCGCCGTCGCGATCGCAGCCCTGGCTGTGCCGCTGCTTCCGGGCGCGGCCTTCGGCGCCACGTCCGCCGCCGTAGCAGGCGACGGCACGGCCAAGCCCCAGGCGCCGCACGCCCGACACCACCTGCCGCACGGCCAGGTGCTCCCCGGACCCGGTGCCGTCACGGTGCAGGGCTGGACGGCCAGCGGCTGGTCGTTCACCATTCCGGCCCGTCCGGCCGAGCCCGGCCTGTGGGACCGCGTTCTGAGCGGGCACCATGACGACTACTACGTCCCCTGGCGCACAGAGACCACCGAGACCACCGAGTCGATGAGCCGCCCCCGCCCCGTCGTCCTCCCCGACGGCACCCGAGGCGAGATCTCGGCCTACCACGTGACGCGCGCCAGTCCACGCACCGACGACCCCGAGTTCCCCGGCATGCCGCAGGACCCTGCCGACCCCGCCGACTCGACCGGTCCGGACGGCTCGTTCAGTTCGGGACCGGCGGGCGGTGCCCCTGCCGAGTGGCGCTCCGGTGACCGCGCAGCCGTTCGCGGCGCACGCTCTCGTACTGTCTCGGGCCCGCTCATCCCGTCTGCACAGCCGGCCAACACCAAGCAGATGGTGGTCGCGCCGACGCAGATCGATACCCCTCTGGCTGCCGATACCCCTCAGGCCGCCGACAGCGTTCAGGGCACTGCGAGCCGGTTGGCGGCACCCGCGACGGTTACGGCCACGGCCGCTCTACCGGTCTCCTCCACGTGCCTGCGATCGGCTTACCGGATCGACGACGACCCCCAGATGGCGGCGCATCTGCGGCCCACCGCGGATGCCATGGACGTCGTCGTCACCCCGCGCCACGCCCCCTGCACGGCCAGAGTCGGCTACCTGTCCCAGGCCCGCGCCTGATGCACGCCTCGGCCCTCCACCCGGTCGCGCGCGCCCGCCTCACCGCGGGCCGCGCGGTCCTCCGCCTCACCCACAGCGTCCGGGTCCGGCGCTCCGTCTCCGGACCCCTCCTCCGCCGCCAGCTCGGCCGCCCAGGCCGGATGCTCCCGTTCCGCCCAGCCGCGCGTCACCCAGCCGGTCCGCATCCCGGTCCGGGCCTGCCGGTCGTTCAGCGCGAACCACACGTGGCCGATCACCACGAACCCGATCGCCAGCGCCAGCCAGTCGTGCACGAACGTCGCGCCGGTCCGCGCCGACACCCCGACCAGGTGCGGGAACCACATCAGCGTCCCGGTCCCGGCCATCACCAGGATCGCGCCGCACTGGAAGGCCGCGTTCAGCTTCTGCCCGGCGTTGAACTTGCCGACCGGAATCGCGAGCTCTTGGGCCCGCTCCCGCCGCCAGGCGCGGTTGCGCAGCCATGCGCGGTCGGCCTCGGTGTGCCGGTTCAGCCGCCGCACGTCTGCCCGGTACGCCCGCGAGAACAGCCCCGGCCGCCATCGGGATCGGCAGGGCGAAGCCGCAGTACAGATGGATCAGTGCGACGGCCTGGCGGTGCCCGATCCGGACCGACAACGCGGGCAGGTAGAGCACCAGCGCCGGTCGCGATAGCGTCAGCATCAACGTGGCGGTCGCCCGGTGGACGTACCGCTCGGCCCGCGTGAACCGCTCGATCCGGAGCCGGACGCGGCCGGCCTCAGCCGGTCGGGACATCGCCGGTCCTCCCGTTCGACTTGCCGACCCAGGCATCGATCGTCATACCCGTAGCCCTCCCAGTAGCCGGGATGGACCGCGGTCCACCACCTGGATCTCCGAGAGCCACTTGATGCTCTTGTACCCGTACATCGGCGCCGCGTAGAGCCGCACCGGCCCGCCGTGGTCGTGGCTCACCGGCCCGCCGAGCATCTTCAGCGCGATCAGCATGTCCGGATTCTGGGCCTGGTCCAGCGTCAACGACTCCGTGTACGTCCCGTCGAAGGAGACGAATCGCAGCGCCTTCGCATGGACTCTTGACCCCAGCCGCGCGAGCATGTCGCTTCAACCGCACCCCGCTCCACGGCACCTTCGGCACCCGCCAGCCGGTGACGCACTGGAAGTCCGCGCACGATGTCGGTCTGCGGCAGCGCCGCCAGATCCGCCAGTGAGTACTGCTGCGGGTTGTCCACCAGTCCCGATGACGGACGAGCCGGTAGGTCGCCGGGTCGGGCGTCGGGACGCTCCCGGTCACCGTGTAGATGCGGAACTGGTCGCCCAACGGCAGCAGATTCGCCAGCCCCGTCGGGTCGTGTTGCGCCACGTTCGCCAGGAACCGCTGCACGGTCGACCCGCCGAGCACCCCGAGGGTGCCCAGTCCCACCAGGCCGAACACGACTCGCCGCCCGACCGGCCGGCCCCCTCGGTCCGACCGGCCCGGCCCGTCACCGCTTCCGCCGCCGGCGCTCAATGCCTCTGCCACAAAACCATCACATCACCGCAGGTCGGGTGGCACCAGCAGACAGGAGGGAGGTTCTTTGGTTCGTAATAAGTTCGTCGCCGACACACCGGGCGGCTGAGGTCGCCGACAAGGCGGCGGCGCAACCGGTCGAAGCCGGCCACGTGTCTCTCCTTCCAACCTGGCGGCCAGCCAGGAGGAGTCAGGAGACACCGAGTGAGCAAGCCTGTGACCCGCCGGACTGACCACACTGCCTTCGACCGGCTATTCGCCGAGGGGGCGGCGGCGCTCGCCGACGGCACGCACGGGATCGAGCTGGTCCCGGCCGACGGCGGTCGGCGGTGGGGCGTGTCCACGGTGCTCCGTCCGGATCCTCGGGCGGCGGCAACCCTGGAGACGCTCACTGCGGAGGCCGCGGCGGTGGCCGGCGACGGCCACTGGCTGACCGGCGCCGCGCACAGCTCGCACCTGACCATGCGTGCGCTCGAGTATCCGCGTGACGACATCCGGGACGACGATCCCTGTGTCGCTCGCTATGCGGAAGCGCTGCAGACGGCGGTGGTCGGTGTCCGGCCTATGGCCTTCGAGGTCATCGGCCTGACGTTGACCCGGTTGTCGGTGATGGCGTGCGCCCTGCCGGTGGACGACGCCGCGGACCGCCTGTCGGCCGCGTATGCCGCTGCTCTCGGGCCGGACGCTTGGCTCGAGAACGAGTTCCGGCGCGACATCTGGTACCTCAACATCCTGCACTTCGCCGCCCCGGTGCCCGATCCCCGGGCGCTGATCGGCTGGGTCGCCGAGCGTCGTGCGTGGTCTCCGATCCTGCTGGGCGTCACCAAGGTGGAGATCGCCGAGTGGCGTTTCATCGGGAGCGGAATGGCGCCGCGGCGGTTAGCGGCGGCGGTGCTTGCGTGAGCCGATCATGTGCCGTAGCGCTTCGGCGCGTGCCCAGCCGGGGCGCGGCGGTCCGGTGATGCGCGACCACGGTTGCTCAGGGTGCAGGCCGAGGAGGCGTAGCTGGTCTGCGCGCATTTCGATCTGGAGTGTGCCGTGCCAGTGTCCGTCGGCGCGCCGTCCGCAGTACAGGCTGATGCGGATGTCTTCCAGACCGCAGGGGAGCCAGTCGATGCCGCGGTCGAGCAGTCAATCGGCGACGGCGTGCAGCGGCGCCGGGCAGCCCGGGAGGTTCTCGTACGCGATGATCGTGATCCACTCAGGATCCTCATTCGTCATATAGCGATCGTAGGCAGCCGGCGTCGGACGTTCCTGCGATTAACAGTCCGGCGACCTGCTGTGCCCCGAACCGCCGACCCTGGTTCTCGTCACCTTGACGACATCAGGCTAGGATGGCCGGATGCCTCAGGACCCCGCCCCGGTCACCGACCCGGCGTACGACCCGACCGACTACCCGCCGTTCGCGGTGACCGTCGATCTGGTCGTGCTGACCGTCGCCGAGCAGGGGCTCAGTGTGCTGGCCGTGCGACGCGGCGAGCAGCCGTTCGCCGACCGGTGGGCGCTGCCCGGCGGGTTCGTGAAGCCCGAGGAGAGCCTCGGCGACGCCGCGGTGCGGGAGCTGGCCGAGGAGACCGGGCTGGGGCTGGAGGTCGCCGGACAGGATTCGCACGGCGTGCCGGATCACGGCGTCCACCTCGAACAGCTGGCCAGCTACGGCAGCCCGGATCGCGATCCGCGGATGCGGGTGGTGTCGGTGGCGTACCTGGCGCTCGCGCCGCTGACCTCGTTGCAGGAGGGGTCCGAGGGGCCGTTCCCGGCTGCCGGCGGCGACGCGCGTGCTGCCGAGTGGCTGCCGGTCGCCGACCTGCCCGGATCGGAGGGGCTGGCCTTCGACCACGCACAGATCCTGACCGACGGCGTGGAGCGGGCGCGGTCGAAGATCGAGTACTCGTCGCTGGCTGCGGCGTTCTGCCCGCCGGAGTTCACGGTGGGGGAGCTGCGCAACGTCTACGAGGCGGTGTGGGGGGTGCAGCTCGATCCGCGCAACTTCCACCGGAAGGTGACCGGCACGCCGGGCTTCCTGGTGCCGACCGGCGGCACCACGTCGCGCCAGGGTGGCCGGCCGGCCCAGCTGTTCCGGCGGGGGACCGCGACGTTGCTGAACCCGCCGATGCTGCGGCCGTCCGCAGACTAGCGGGCTCAGCGGTCTGTCAGGTCTCTCCGCCCAGATCCACGATGTAGGCCTCGTAGACCAGGTCGTTCCCGCGTTGGCAGTGCCGGTCGAGCCGCCGGGACAGCTCGGCCAGCTGCTTGTCGTTCATGGTCGTCAGGTCGCACTGCATGGTGCGGCGCAGTTCGGCGTGCTCGCGCATCAAGGTCTCGACGGCGAAGGTCAGGCGCGGGTCGGCGGCGACGATCTCGGCGTACAACCCGTGCTTGCCTTCGGTCGCGGCCAGGTGTTCGGCGATGGCGGCGGAAAGGGGGACGGCGGGGGCGAGGCCCATGGCGCAGACCTCCTCACGGGTGGGGGGTCTTCTCATGGTGCGCGCGCCTGGGCGGGGTTGTCCAGAAGCCGGGGGCAGGCAGTCGGCAGCGACACTTCATCACTCTTCACGGTGATTTCCCCCGGTCCCGTGAGTGATCACGGCTACCGTAGCGGACAGCGATGTCGCGGACGGTGATCAACCGATGGACACCGGCGCCGGACGCCCGGCGACGTGCGGCAGCCAGAGCCCGGAGCAAGAGGAGTCGCGGTGATCGAGGCGATCGAGCTGACCAGCACCCGCCGGTCACGCGGCGCGGGCGAGGAGGGCGGCGGCCCCGTCGAGAAGGTCTCCTTCGACGTGTACCCGGGCCAGGTGACCGCCCTGCTCGGCGCACCCGGTACGGGAAAGTCCACCGTCCTGCGCCTGATGGTCGAACTCGAACCCGGCGGCGGCCGCACCCTGTTCGGCGGCCGCCCCTACCGGGCCCTGCGCCCCGCGGTCCGCGAGGTCGGCCTGGCCCTCAACCCCGACGCGGTCCACCCCGGCCGCACCGTCCAAGCCCACCTGGCGCTCTACTCGGCCGCCGGCGGCGTCCCCAAGCCCCGCATCGCGGAGGTCCTGGAAGTCGCGGGCCTGTCCACCCAGGCCACCGTTCGCTGCGGCCGCCTGGACCCCGGCCAGCGCCAGCGCCTGGCCATCGCCGCAGCCCTCCTCGGCGACCCGGCAGCCCTGATCATGGACGAACCGCACGCCCTGGATCCCCATGGCATGACCTGGTTCCACGCCCTGATCCGCGCCTACGCGGCCCAGGGCCGCACCGTCCTGATCGCAGCCACCGACCCCGACAGCCTCGCGGGCACCGCCGACCACGTCATCGTCCTGCGCCGCGACGAAACCGACGGCATCAGCCGCGTGATCGCCAGCCGTTCCGCCGCCGAAGTCTTCGACGAACGCCGAGCCACCGTCGTCCAAGTCCGCAGCCCCCAAGCAGCCCGCCTGGCCGCAGCCCTCGAATCCGAAGGCGCCCGCCTCTCCCCCGCAGGCCCCGGCGCCCTCCAGGTAAGAGGCCTCGACCGAGCCCGCATCGGCGAAGTGGCGCACCTCGCAGGCATCTGCCTCCACGAACTCTGCGAAATCGGCCACGACGACGACGTCTTCGGCCTCCGCCCCCTCTCCCGCCCAAAAGAACTCGTCTCCGCCCCCACCCCCACCCCAACCCGCACCGAACCCACCTGGCAGTCCGGCGTCCGCCTGGTCGCCGACGAGATCGAGGAAGCGGAACTCGTCGAGGCCGGCGCAATGGAGCCGTGCGCCGCGGCGGCAGCCGAGCAGCCCGCGGCAAGCATCAGCGCACAGGCTTCGCAGCACCCGACCACCGCTCCCCACGAAGGCGCGCCGAGCCCAGCCACGACACCCGATCCAGAGACGGACAGCAGCGCGAAGCCGAGCGTCGTCGGCTCATGGCGCACCCAAGGATCGGTCGCCGGTTCGCGCTGGTCGGCTGTGAAGGGCGCGCAGCCGCCGCAGGGCGCGCCAGTCCCGGCCGCGGGGCCGGAGCGGATGACCTTTGTGTCCGCGACCGGCATTTCCGCTGTACCGCTGGCGCCGGTCAGCAATGTGGCAGCCGCGAGTGCCGCTGCTGAAGCCGCAGCCCCGATTCCAGGGGTCGCTATGGCAGACAGCGCCGCCGCGCCGCCTACGACTGCCGAGCACGCTAGCTCTGCCGCGCCATCTGCTGCGGCGCCGTTCTCGGCTGCTGCTTCTGCCGCGACTGTCAGCACTGCTTCGCCGTTCGCTTGGGCGCTGCTGCCGAGTGCCGCACCGCCTGTGGCTGATAGCGCCGCTGCGCCGCCTACGACCGCCGAGCACGCTAGCTCTGCCGCGCCATCTACTGCCGCGCCGTTCTCTCCTGCTGCTTCTGCCGCGACTGTCAGCACTGCCTCGTCGTTCGCTGGGACGCCGCTCCCGAGTGCCGCACCCCCTGCGGTTGATAGCGCCGCTGCGCCGGCTACGACCGCCGAGCACGCTAGCTCTGCCGCACCATCTGCTGCCGCGCCGTTCTCGTCTGCTGCTTCTGCCGCAACTGTCAGCACCACCTCGCCGTTTGCTGGGGCGCCGCTCCCGAATGCCGCACCGCCACTCCCCACCACCAGTTCTGCCGTACCGCCGGTCTCGCCTGCCGCTTCGTCAGCTCCCGCCAGCCCCGCTGCACCGCCGCTCCCGATGGCAGCTGACAGCGCCGCGGCACTGTTGCATGCAGCGCCACTCTCGGCCGGGATGCCTTCGGCGACTGCCAGCGCATCCGCACCGCCTCTCCCCGCCGCCGCATTCGCCAGCGCCGCCGCACCGTCCGAGCCAGCCCAAGTACCGCTCGCGCCCGGCCCCGCGAAGCCTCGCGAATCCCATCGCCGTGCCTCCGCCTTCGGCCTCCGCTGGGGCCGCCGG
>CAVRCA010000011.1:0-40864 GCA_963719345.1 uncultured Alphaproteobacteria bacterium | reverse complement strand
TCCGGGTCGCCGGCGAGCGCTCGCGGCCGAGGCTGCGGCACCAGGCCTCGTAGCCGCGCCACGCCGAGCGTATACCGGCCTGCCGTCCTGTCGCTTACCGTTAAAACGTCATCGAGGAATCGAGTTCTTTCAGCAATTTAGCCTTTCCGCTACTGTGAGATTCGTGCCGCTAATTTCGGATTCGCGTCCGGGTCGGCGCGCTCATTTGAGACGAGCCGACCAGCCGGCCCGATACGGGAAATCGTGGATGCCGAGCAGGCTCGAGCCACTGGAACTGGGAGACAGTGGCCGTGCGGACGTCCAGCGGTGCGCCGGGTCCGGTCCCAGAATGAACGTTAATTCGAGACTGCGGCCGACCCAGTCTCAATTCAGGGTGCTAGGGTCAGCACTTGCGTATCCACAGTCTCAGAATTAGTGGTCACCTGACATGCACGGCCGGCTGCGGTCGGCTCAACGTATTCAGATAGTTTAGTTCCGTCCAGAGCTCGGCCGCAAACATCGCAAATAGTTAGGCACACGACCTGGCGATTTTATCGTTGTGTGAATGGTGCAATTCAGCTATCAGTGAGGCATGTATCCGCGCGCCACCCGGCGACACAACCGCGACGGCTCGACGGTCGCCTACTACGCCCTCGCCGAGAGCGTTTGGAACCCAGAGGCAAAGCGGCGCAAGGCCGGGGTGGTGCATAGTTTCGGCCGTGCCGATCAGGTCGATCGCGCCGCCCTCGAGCGGCTGGTGAACAGCATCAACCGCGTGCTCGATGGCGGCGATGGCGTGGTCGCCGACAAGACCACGGCCGGCATCCCCGACTTCGAGATCGACGGCGTGTTCGAACTCGGCGTCGTGCTGGCCGCCCGCCACCTGTGGGAGGAACTCGGCATCGGCCCTGCCATCCGCCGCTGCGTCGAGCAGGCTGGCCTTACCGCCCCGCACGCGACGGCGCTGTTCGCCATGGCTGCCCAGCGCCTGGAGGCGCCCGGCTCCAAGCTCGCCTGCGCCGAACGTTGGCTGCCCGAGGTGGCCTGGCTGCCGGAGGCGGCCGGGCTGGCCGTCGATCAATGCTACCGCGCGCTCGATGTCCTGGCGGTCTGGCCGAGGAGATCGAGCGCGACGTGTTCCTCAGACTGCCGACCTGTTCCGTCTCGACGTCGACCTGAACTTCTACGACACCACGACCGCCTACTTCGAGATCGACGACCCCGACGAGGGTGAGCAGGACTGGGCCGGGCGCCTCTACGCGCCCCTGCGTCGCAGAGGCCACAGCAAGGAAGGTCGCGACAACCAGCCGCAGGTGATCATCGCGCTCGCGGTCACCCGCGACGGCATGCCCGTGCGCTCCTGGGTGCTGCCGGGCGACACCGCGGACGTGAGCACGGTCGCACGGATCAAGGAGGACCTGCGCGCCTGGCGACTTCGCCGCTGTCTCTTTGTCGGTGACGCTGGGATGTACTCGGCCGACAACCTGGCCGCTCTCAGCCGCGGCCTGGGCCGCTACATCCTGGCCGTGCCGATGCGCCGCGTGAAGGACGTGGAAGCCGAGGTGCTGTCCCGGCCCGGGCGCTACAAGCAGGCCGCCGACAACCTGCAAGTCAAGGAGGTGTGGGTGGGCGACGGCGAGCGGCGCAAGCGCTACGTGCTCTGCCTCAACCCGCAGGAAGCCGAGCGCGAGCGCCAGCACCGTGCGCAGGTGCTGGTCGAGATCGCGGCCGAGCTGGCGCTCCTCGAGCAGCGCGACGCCGATCACCCCAAGGCGGCCTGCACGCTGCTGGCCTCGCGCCGCTACGACCGCTACCTCGGCACCGACGCCCGTGGCCGGCCCAAGCTCGATGCGGCCAAGGTCAGGCCTGGGTTCGCGGTCATGAGGCAGACGGCCGGAATTTGCCGATATCTCAATTGTTTCGAGAGGCAAATTTCGGGCGTGTGCCTAAGCCGTGCGGTTGGCGGCGCCTCCTCGACGGCAAGGATTTGCTTAGGCACTGATATGTCAGCTTTTCAGTATCGCGGCCAGCTTCGACGGGATTTTTGTCCGCTGAACAATAGCCCGGCCTTCACAGCGATAGCGCACCGCCTTCAGGCCGCCGAGCGCATGGGCGATCCGCGCCCAGGGCAGCTGACAGCGGATCTCAGCTGCCCGTTGCATCTGCAGCGCCAGCACACAGAGCTTGACGTGCGCCTCGATCCGGCGCGGCGTCCAGTGAAACATCGGCCGCACCTGCAAGCCCGTCTGCTTTATCCGCCGGAAGCAGATCTATGATCCAGCCACCTTTGTAGCCAAGTGCGATGTCCTCGGCCGATAACGTGTCGTCGTTGCTGATCACCACGAACTTGCCGTCGAACTTCTCCGCGGCCTTGACCTTTGCTGCATCCAGCTTGCGGACGGCCGCGGGCGTCGTTCGCTCAGGTAACGGCCGTAACGGCGCGAGGCCATCAGCTCACAGGCGGCTTTCGGATGATCCTCCTGACGCTGCTCCAGCAGCGCCAGTTCGGCCTCGAGCTCGACCAGCAACTGCGCCCGACGCGCGCGCTCACGCTCCGCCTCCTGCGGGTTGAGGCACAGCACATAGCGCTTACGCCGCTCGCCGTCGCCGACCCATACCTCTTTGACTTGCAGGTTGTCGGCGACCTGCTTGTAGCGGCCTGGCCTTGTCAGCACCTCATCCTCGATGTCGCGCACCCGGCGCATCGGCACGGCCAGGATGTAACGACCCAGTCCGCGACTGAGTTGAGACCAGTTGTCGGCCGAGTACATCCCGCATCACCGACAAACAGGCAGCGGCCGAGCCGCCAGGCACGCAGATCCTCCTTGATACGCGCGACCGTCGTCACGTCGGCGGTGTTGCCAGGCAGCACCCAGGAGCGCACCGGCATGCCGTCGCGCGTGACGGCGAGGGCGATGATCACCTGCGGCTGGTTGTCGCGACCTTCCTTGCTGTGGCCGCGCTTGCGCAGCGGCGCATACAAGCGGCCGGCAAATTCCTGCTCGTTCTCGTCCGGCTCGTCGATCTCGAAGTAAGCCGTGGTGGTGTCGTAGAAGATCAGATCGACATCGAGGCGGAACAGGTCGGCGGCCTTGAGGAATACCTCGCGTTCGATCTCGTCGGCCCAGACTGCCAGGAAGTCGAGCGCACGGTAGCATTGATCGACCGCCAGTCCGGCGGCGTCGGGAAGCCAGGCGATATCAGGCAGCCAGCGTTCGGCGCAGGCCAGCTTGGACACCGGGTCGTCGAGGCGGTTGGCGGCCATGGCGAACAGCGCGGTCTCGTGTGGCGCGGTCAGCTTGGCCTGTTCGGCGCATCGGCGGATGGCCGGGCCGATGCCGAGTTCCTCCCACAGTGCGCGGGCGGCGAGCACGACGCCAAGTTCGAACACCCGCTCGATCTCGATCTCCGGACGATCCGTGTCGCCGTATTGCTGCGCCGGCGTCATCACCGTCATCGAGCACGCGGTTGATGCTCTTGACCAGCCGTTCGAGCTCGGCGCGATCGAGTTGATCGGCACGGCCGAAACTATGCACCACGTGGGCTTCTCGGCGTTTTGCCTCGGCGTTCCAGACGCTCTCGGCGAGGGCGTAGTAGGTGACGCTTGAGCCGTCGCGGTTGTGTCGCTGGGTGATGCGCAGATACATGCCTCATTGATAGCTGAATTGCACCATTCACACAACGATAAAATCGCCAGGTCGTGTGCCTAACTATTTGCGCTGCTTGCGGCCGAGCTCTGGACGGGAAATTGAGACTATTCAATACGTCCAGCCGACCGCAGCCGGCCGTGCATGCCCAATGACCGCGAACCCGGGTCCAGCAGCTCCAGCGCCTTGGGGCCGAGCCCGCGCGCGGGGGTGTTGCACACGCGGCGGAACGCCTCGTCGGACTGCGCGTGGTCGGGGTTGGCGGCCAGGCGCAGGAGCGCCAGCGCGTCCCGGATCTCGTCCTCTGATAAAAGCCTAGGTCGCCGACGAGAACGTAGGGCACGTGCGCGCGCATCAGCGCCTCCTCGATCGGGCGGGAGAGGAACGAGCTGCGGTAGAGCACGGCCATCTCCTCCCAGCCCACGCCCTCGCCGTGGCGGCGCTTGATCTCCGCGGCCAGACCGGACGCCTCGTCCTCGGGGTTGCGGAAGCCGACCACCTCGACGGGGTCGCCCATCGCCTTGGTCGGGCGCAGGGTCTTGCCCAGGCGCTTGGGGTCCAGCGCGATCACCGCGTTGGCGGCGGCGAGGATGTGGCCGGTGCTGCGGAAGTTGTCCTCCAGGCGCACCTGGCGGGCTTGCGGGAAGTCGCGCGTGAAGCGGCGAATATAAGCTATGTCGGCCGACCTGAACCCGTATATTGCCTGGTCATCGTCTCCGACCACGAAGATACGGCCATGATCAGCGCCAAGCATCCGCAGCCACATGTATTGCACATAGCAGACATCCTGATACTCGTCTGCGAGGATATAGTCGAACTTCTCCGATACTCTCTTGCGGTATGCTTCATCGCGCTGCATGGCGCGCGCCGTCCACAATAGCAAGTCCCCAAAATCCGCAGAGTTGGTTTCACGGAGCCTGCGCTGATATTCGGGGTAGACGCGCCCGGCCAGGCGCAGGCCGGCGGCATCGACCTGCGTGCGCGCCTGGTCCGCCTGCGCGATCATCGCCTCCACCCGCGCTGCCGCCTCCTCGGGCGCGATCATGTGGTCCTTGAGCTTGGCTGATCCGGGTGCAGACCAGCTTGACCGGGTCGCGGCCCTCGCTGCCCTCCGCCTCGGCGTCGATCTGCAGCGCCTTCAGCGTGCGCTTGACCAGGCGCTTGCTGTCGTCGGCGTCGAGGATGTCGAAGCCGTGCCGCAGGCCGGCGATCTCGGGCTCGGCACGGAGCTGTCTCGCGCCAAGGCCGTGGAACGTACCGACCCAAGAGGGCACCGGCTGGCCGGCGAGCACGGCGTGCAGGCGGTCGCACATCTCGCGGGCCGCCTTGTTGGTGAAGGTGACCGCAAGGATGCGGTTCGCGGGGACGCCCGCAACACCGATGCGCCAGGCGGCGGCGGCGACCAGGGTGCGGGTCTTGCCGGTGCCTGCCCCTGCAAGCACGAGGATGGGTCCGTCGTGCGCGGCAGCCTCGGCCTGCGCCGGCGTCAGCCCGGCGAGGATCTTGGCACGCGGGTCGGCGGCAAGGTCGTCGGTGCCGCTGGAGATCGCCGCGATCACGGCGGCCTCCGGGTGGTCAGAGTACGTCGACATGGCAGCAGTGTCCTTGAACAAGAAGGAGCACCCCCTCGGGGGCACCGTCGGTGGTGAAGACCGTGAACTCGGCGTCGAGCGCCCAGGTGCCGTCGTCGCGCGCGCCGTCCACGACGACGCCTTCGAAGCCGCCCGAGCCGTCGGGCGCCTCGACGCTGACCAGCGTGTCGAGCAGGGCGCTGCCCGTCACCGGCTGGCTGCACCGGGCACGCCGGTGCGCAGGCAGGCGGGAGAAGACGGCAGCCAGCGCGGTGATCTTGGCCTCGCGCTCGGCCTCCTCGGCCAGCACCTCCAGCCTGCCCAGGAATAGCCGCGCGGCCAGGGCAGGCGGCCACGGCTCCCACGGCCGCAGTTCCTTGGGCAGCACCAGGCAGTCGCGCTGCAAGGGGTCGTCCTCAAGGGGCGCGAGCTCGATCAGCAGGTCGTCGCGGATCTCCTGGCGCGTGTAGCCGACGACGTGCAAGCGCCTCGCTCGCGGCCGCGAGCCGGTCGGCCTGCTTGTGCAGGGTGTAGTCGTCGGCGCTCCAGGCGGGCAGGCCGTAGCGGGCGGCGATGGCGGCGCGCAGGCGGCCGACCAGGCGCGCATAGGGCTCGCCGAGGTGGGGCTTCAAGGGCGCGGGACAGTCCCAGCCGCCGATCAGGAACTCATCGCCGTCGTGCAGCAGCTCGCGCAAGGCGTGTGCGGGTGAGAGCGTGCGCCAGGCCTGCTGCTCACGGATGGCAAGCACGGTAAGGCTGTGCTGGGCGACGGACAGCGGCAGCTCCCAGCGTGAAGTGCTGCCCCAGCGGTAGGTGCGCGACAGTCCGACCGCGAGGTCCGCGTCGGTCCAGCCCCCCTGCGGGTCCGGATTGAGCACGTCGAGCCGCCGGCCCGAGCCGAGCCGCAGCCAGGCGTGTTGCTGCTGCGGGATCATGCTCCCCTCCCCGTCCTGAGCACGTCGTTGAAGTCGTTCTCGCCGCCTGGCGGCAGCAGCCGCGCCGAGCGCACGCCGGCGTCTGCCGCCATCGCGGCCAGCCGCTCGGCGTAGCGCTCGCCGGCGGCATCGGCGTTGGTGGCCGCGACCAGGACGGCTTCGGGGTCGCCCGCCAGCTCGCCCAGCAGCTGCTGCAGGGCAGCGACCGTCTCCGGCCCGATGCCGCCTGCGACGCCCAGGTAGAGCGTGTCCCGCCCGCAGGCCTTCGAGCACGGCCAGGCTCATCGCCTCGATCGGCGCCTCGGTGACGGCCAGGCGGGTTGGCCGCCCAGCGCCGGTGCTGGCCGGCACGCCTCCGGGCAGGCGGAACAGGGTCTTGGTCCCGTTCGGGCTGAAGCCGCGCCAGGCCGGGCCGCGCATCTCGATGCCGCTCAGCCGCCCGGCGTGGTCCAGGTGCGCGAACCAGGCGCTCGCGTGCGGTCCCTCGCGCAGCACCCCGGCCTGGATGGCCGCGAGCACGACCGCCTCGGGCAGGGCGCGCGTGCGGGTGAGATAGTCCCACGCCGGCGAGCCTGATCGCACCGGCGCGCGCCTGGCCCAGCGCTGGGCGACCGGGACCGGGGGCGCCTGCCGCTCCCGCCGCCTCGGCAGGGCCGGGTAGGCTGGGCTGAGGCCGACGAAGGGCCGCAAGAGCCGGCGCACCTGGCCGAAGTTGAGGCCGGGATCGAGGTGCTGCGCCAGCGTGAACACGTCGCCCTTGGCCCGCGACATCGGATCCCACCAGCCCCGGCCGTCGTGGTTGACGATCAGCACCTCGCCCGCACCCCGGCGATACTTCAGGCACCGCCGCGTGCTCTCGCGCTGATCGAGCTGCCACGGCGGCGGCAGCCGCTCCAGCAGCACCGCGCAGCTCACGCCCGCGCGCAGGCTCTCGAGCTCGGCATCATGGCCGCTCATCGCTCCGTTCTCCTCTGCTTGGCATGCCGCCCGCCCACCGCGGGCCGGGCGGCGGGGCAAAGGCGCGGCGACGGGTCCCAACGCGCTTGCGCGTTGGGGTCCCGAGCGCAGCGAGGCCGCGGGATCGGCGCCGGCCCAGCGCAGCGGCCGGGGCCGACCCACCCTTTGCGGCGCCGCCCGGCACAGCGGTAGCGGCCCTTCCGGGTTCGTGCCTTCCGCCCTGCTCTGGCCCCTGCCTTTCCCCATGGCCCGAGGCTCGCTGGAAGCGGTGCGAACGGCGCCGGCTTTCTGCGTGCTCGCCGTCTCGCTGGCTGCTTTTCCCGCTTGCCCCGTTTCGGTGCGCCGTTCGCACCGCCTCGTGCTCCATTCGCACCGCTTTGGGCGATCCTCGTCGCCTGGTGACGTCGGACGGGAGGAGGACGGGATGCTGTGTGTTTGTCGAAGGGGAGAGGTGGGGGAGGCGCGCGCGCTGGCGCCGGAGGAGGACCGGGCACTGCGCGAGGCGTTCGGGCGCTTCGCCGTGCCCGCGGCGCGGGCGGCCGGCACGGCGGTCGTGCAGCGCTACCAGCATGCCGGGGCCGGGCACTGGTTCGCGTGCTCCTGCCTCGGCCCTGGCGTCCGCCCGCCCGTGCTGGTGCCGGTCGCGGAGGCGCACATCCGCCGCCACCAGGACCCGCCGTGGCCGGCGCACGCGGAGGCGTGCGACTTCTATCGCGACCCCGATGAGCAGCGGCGGGTGGGGACCATCAGGATCTGTGGGGTGCCCGATGCGGGACGGCGCCGGCCTCTTCCCGGCAGGGCTGCTTCGGCCGTCGCTTTATCAGGCCAGACTACCGCTTTGTTCTCACGCCCCTCCCGGGCACCCCACAGATCCTGATGGTCCCCTAACCGAGAGGCGGTTGCACGGCCAAGCCCCACTCGACCGCGAGCGTCTTCAGGTCGTCCAGGGTCTGCTGCGGCAGGGCCAAGCCGTCACGGCGTTTTTCGGCGTCGTTCCGCGCCTCTATTTCCCCCGGATATAGGATCTCGCTGGCTCCATCGGCCAAGGGCCCCGACTTCAGTTCGGCGATCTGCGCCTCGACGCGACGGGCGAAGTCCTCGACCGGCTGAAACGCCGCGATGTCGAGCACGATCGCGAGATGTCCGGCGTTGCTCCGGCGTTCGGACTGGTAGGGCCCATGAATCTGGCTGCCGAAGCCGCTGCCACTCAGGACTCCCGACAGCATGTCCATGACGACGGCGATGGCGTAGCCCTTGTGGCCGGCCATCGGCAGGATCATTCCCTGGATCGCTGCCGCGGGATCATTGGTCGGCGCGCCGGCGGCATCGCTTGCCCAGCCTGTGGGGATCGCTTCTCCGCGCTGCCGGGCAAGATAGATCTTGCCGCGCGCGACGGCGCTGTTGGCGATGTCGAGGACCATGGGTGGGTACTTGCCGGCCGGACACGCCCAGGACCACGGATTGTTCCCCAACGTCTTCCTGCGCCCGCCCCAGGGCGCCAGCGCCGGACTGCCGTTGGTCGAGAGAAAGCCGATGCAGTTCTCGCGCGCGGCCATGAGGGTGAAGTAAAGCGCAGTGCCGAAGTGGTTGGAATGCCGCACTGCCGCCGCGGCGATGCCATGGCGCTTCGCCCGCGCGATCGCCTCCTCGACCGCCTTCGCCGCGAGGACCTGCCCCATGGCGTCGTGCCCTTCGATAACCGCGACCGCGCCCGCGTCGACAACGGTCTCGGGGCGCGCGACGGGGGCGCATACTCCGGCCTTCAGCCGGGCCATGTACCAGGGCAGCCGCATGACGCCGTGCGACTGGTGGCCCCACAGATCCGCCTGCACAAGCGTGTCGGCGCAGAGGCGCGCGTCCTCCCCGGGCATGCCGGCGGTCCGGTAGGCCGCTGTGGCGAAATCGAGGAGCAACTCGTGGGAGACCCGCCCGCTTTTCATGGCGCGGCGGACAACGGGACGTCCCGCGACGCCAGTCCGGCGGGACGAACTCATTCCGCGACCGCTTCCTGTTGCATGGCCGCCTCCGCCGCCGCCGTCCCGGCGGCGCGCCCGAACACCGCCCCGGACATCAGGCCCGTGCCGCCCGGATAATTGAAGTAGAAAAGTCCGCCGACCAGCTCGCCCGCCGCGTAGAGGCCGGGGATCGGCTCCAGATCCGTGTCCAGCACCTGCGCCGTGCGCCGGATCGATGCGCAGGCCGCCGAACGTGAAGGTGATGCCGCAGCCGATCTGATAAGCCTCGAACGGGCGGCTCATCGATGCGATTGGCCCAGTTGGACTTCGGTATCTTCAGCCCTTCGGTGCAGCGGCCGTCCTTGATGGTGGGATCGAACGGAACATCCACGCGGACCGCGGCGTTGAAGGCGCTGACCTCGGCCAGGAACGCCTCCTTGTTCACCCCTCGAGCTTGTCCGCGAGCTCGTCGATCGTGTCGCGCCGAGACTTTCGTGACGCGCTTGATGCGGTATTCGTCGCGCAGCAGGTGGCGCACCTTGGCTGTCGAAGATCTGCCAGGCGAACTGGTCGGGCTGTTCCAGAATGACGCGACCGTATTTGGCGTAGGTGTAGTTGCGGAAGTCGGCGCCCTCGTCGACGAAGCGCCGTCCGTCGCGCATTGACCATGATGCCGAACGGATAGGAGTGCTTCTGGAATCCGTCGCCGACGGCGAGATCGCCGAATTCGGGCGCGTTGCAGTCCCATCCCACGGCGTGGCAGCCCGACCAGTTGCCGTAAGGCATCGCGCCCGATCTCCAGCGCCATGTCGATGCCGTCGCCCATGTTGAAGCGCGTGCCGCGCACCTTCGCGAGCTCCCATCCCGGCCCGAGATAGCGGGTGCGCCATTCGGCGTTCGCCTCGAAGCCGCCGCACGCGAGCACGACGGCGCGGCAGGGATGTCGTAGGTGCCTGACGCTCCCTTGACCCGCACGCCCTCGACCCTGTTGTCGACGCCAATCAGCAGAGACGGCGCGGGTGTTGTAGCGGATCTCGATTCCCGATCTGCGTGCGATCTGCGTCAGTTGGCTCGATGAGGCCCGGCCCGCCGCCCCATGCCTCGACGGTGAGGCCGCCCCAGAATTTGAACCTGCCGCCGATCTTGAAGGCCTGCCGTCCGTAGATCGGCGCGAACCGCACTCCCTTCGCGCGCAGCCACAGCATCACGTCGAACGACCGTGTGACCAGACGCTCGCAGAGGTCCGGGTCGGTGCGGTAGTCGAGTCACCCGGAACATGTCGTCGAAAAACTGGTCGGTCGTGTAGGTGCCGAAGTCCGTGTCGGCGACCTCGTCTTCGGTGAGATCGGGCATGATCGCCTTCAGATCGTCCGACGCCGCGATAGGCGAAGCGGAAGGCGCCGGCGGTGAAGCGGCTGTTGCCGCCGCTCTCCTCCTCCGGCGCGCGCTCCAGCATCAGCACGCGGCAACCCCGCTCCCGCGCGGCGAGCGCCGCGCAGAAGGCGGCATTGCCGGCACCAACGACGACGACGTCGTGGTCAGTCGTCGACATGCCGCTGGCCCGCGGCCAGGCGGCTCGTGCCTCCATCAGCCCCGGTCGTGGATGGGTGCGTCCCGTCACGCCTGTCCTTCTTCATGTGTTCGGCCTTTCCTCGTCATTCCTTCCGTTCGCATCGGCGCGATGTCGGGCGCGGGGCGCGGCATGGAATGGACGCGCGCCGGGATCGGCACCGACAGCACGGCCAGCAGACCGACCAGGGAGATCACGGAGAGCGAGAGCCACCCCGCCGTGAAGTTGCCGAGGCGGTCCGCCAAAAACCCGAACAGCAGCGACGCGGAAAAGGCGCCGATGAAGCCGATGGTGTTGTAGTAGCCGGCCGCGAGCGCGGTCCATTGCTCCGGGATCACGAACGGAAACAGCGACTGGGTCGGCGCGGCGAAGAACATGGCCACCCAGCCGATCACGATGGCCGTCGTGACGACGAGGACAACGCTGGACTGGAGGGGGATCGACGCGACCAGCAGGCAGGCGGAAATCATCGAGGTGACGACGACCGGCCGCCATCCCCATCGGATCGTGAGGACGCCGCCGACCCACGCGCCGAACGCGATTCCGACCCCGAGGGGAGACAGGCTTGCCGAAATCTCATCCGCCGGCGCGCCGAAATCGCGCGCGACATACAAGGGGCAGCCAGCCAGAGACGCAGATCGTCATGCTTGTCCCGGCCGCGTTGATGATGCCCATCCAGTTGAGCGCGCGGTTCGCGCCGAACTGGCGGAGCAGCCGCGCGGGATGCGGGCTCTTGGCCGCCCGATCGCCGACGCGGCTGCGGGAGGCAGCGCCCAGCTCAGGCCGGCAGCCACGACCAGTCCGAGGGCGGCGGCCGCCAGCATCACCGCGCGCCAGCCGACCAGGTGCAGCAGCGGCGCCGCGCCCAGCATCGCCAGTGTCATGCCGAGTGCCCCATCCGGAGATGGCCATTGCAAGGCCCTTGACCAGCCGCGCCCCGGTCATCGCCTGGGTCAGAAGGTGGACGCTAAGCGGCAGCACGGCGGCACCGGCGACGCCTAGCACGAAGCGCGAGACCACCCAGATCGCGGGGCGGGCGAACAGGCAAGGCAGGAGCGCCCCGACGCTCATCAGGATCATCGCGCCGAGCAGCACGCGTCCGCTGCCCATCCTAATGCCGAGAAAGCTGGCCGGAAGCTGGAAAAGACCATATCCGAGCATGTAGGCAGCGGTGATTACCCCGGTCTGGGCGTAATTCAGCCCGAGCTCGGAGACGACCTCCGGCGAGACGACCGGAAAGGTGGTCATCGTTGCTGCCGAGAGACCGAAACAGGCCGCCAATGCCACCGGAAGCCGGTCGAGGCCGGCTGGATTCCTTCCTCCTGCGTGGTCATCTCCCCGTCACGCTGGCGGATGCGGCTCGCGCGTTCGCGCGCCGTCGCCGCGACATCGACCTTGCGCGCCGCCAGGTCCAGGATGACGCCATAGTCGCTGCGGGCGCGCTCGGGCGAGACGTAGTCGTCGACGACGTCCGCCATGACCAGGTCAGGGTCGCGCTGCAGCGGGTCGCCATAGCCGCCGCCGCCGCCCTGGGTGACCGCCAGCACGTCGCCGACGCGCGTCGGCATGTTGGAGAACTTCGATGGCGACGGAATGTTGAACCATTCCTTGAAGGTCTTGTCCTGGCCGTCGCGGATGATGCTGAAGCGGTTGACGGACCCGCTGCCGCCGCCGAACAGGCCATGCGGGGGCAGCACGTGGCGGTCGGCGTTGGCGGTGAGCACCGTCGGCAGCGTCAGCTCCAAGTGCCGCGTGACGCCTAGGCCGCCGCGCCACTTGCCGGGCCCGGCCGAAATCCTGGACCAATTCATAACACTGGAAGCGCACGGGATAACGCTGCTCCCACACCTCCATCGACTCGTTCTTGCAGTTCGCCATCAGGTGCCACTCCGCGGAGTTGCCGTCCTTCGTGGCACGCGCGCCGCACCCCCCGAACTCGAAAATGTACCAGACGAAATCCTCGTGATGCGCCGGGTCGTAGCCACCGGCGGTCAGGTTGTTGCCGGTGGCGTAGCAGCCGGCGGTGACCCGCTCGGGCAGCAGCTTGCTTAGCGCCAGTCTGCATGATCTCGCTGATGCGGTCGCCCGGATCGGCCGTGGACGCGAAGCAGGGCGCAGGGTAGACCGGATTAACCAGACAGCCGCGCGGGGCGCGGAACTCGATCAGGTCGATCACCCCCTGGTTGAGCGGGACGTCGGGATCAAGCACCGCGATCAGCGGGATGTAGGTGGCCGCGCGCGCCACCCCTTCCGAGCAGTTCACCGTCGAGAGCGACTGCGGATCGGTGCCGGCGAAATCGACGACGATCCTGTCTGGCGTCTTGGTGATCGTCACCTGCACGCGGAATGGGCCTTCGCCGAATCCGTTGTCCTCCATGTAGATGTCGCCGGCGGTGACGCTGGTGTTCGGCATCGCCTCCATCGCCTTGAGGAAGCGCGCGCGAGAATAGTCGATGGCCGCCTCGAAGCTCTTCAGGACGACGTCCAGCCCGTTCTTGCGGATCAGCGCCTGTACGCGCCGTTCCGCGGTGATGTTCGACGCGATCTGCGACTGCACGTCGCCCCACCATTGGCGCGCGAAGCGCACATTATGCTCGATCAGGTCGCGGATCTCCTGGTTAAGCACGCCTGCCCGATAGAGCTTGGTGGCAGGAAGCCGCAGCGCCTCCTGGACGACGTGGCTGGCGGTGCCCGACCAGCCGCCGGCGCGCCATGCCGCCGATATCGGTCCAGTGGCCCCGGTTGATGGAGAACCCGACCAGCGTGTCCTCGTAGAACATGGGGCGGAAAATGGCGCCGTCCCCCTGGTGCGTCGCCCCGGTATAGGGATCGTTATGCACGATCACGTCGCCCGGCTCGAAATGGCCGAACTTGTCGAGGAAATGCCGCACCAGCAGGCTCAGGCCGCCGGCGTGAACGCTGATCCCCGGCGGCCTGCGCAATCATGTTGCCGTTGCGGTCGAACAGCCCGCAGGTGAAGTCCTCGCCCTCGCTGAAGCAGGTCGAGTACGCCGTGCGCACGGTCGCCGTCACCATCTCCTTCACAGTCGAAATGAGATAGTTGCGCATGATCTCCGCGCTGAACGGATCGAGGTCCACCGGCTGTCCAAGGGCCGCCGTATCCCGCATATGATTGTTCATTCTGCTCCCCACGCGAGCCGGATGCTGCCGTATTCGTCGATCTCGACCTGTCCGTCCGGGATGTAGATCACCGAATCCACCTCCTCGATGAGGCAGGCCCCGTCGTGACGCCACCCGGGCGGCAGGCCGTCGCGCCAGAAGATCGGCAAAGGACGGTCGACAAAGACCGTCCGCCGCTCGCCGGTCGGCGCGGTGCGAACCTCCGCCGGCACGAACGGCTTCGCCTTCAGCCTCGGTACCTGCCCGACGACAGTCACCCTGATGTTGACGATCTCGGCGGCGTCGCCGAGCCTGGTTCCGTAGAGGCGCTGATGCAGCCGCTCGAAGTCGGCGTAGATCGTGTTCAGGTCCACGCGTTGGGGATTGATCGGTACGGCGACTTCGTGGGACTGCCCGACATAGCGGATATCGGCCCAACGGTCGGCGTAGATGCGCTCGAGGCCGCTCTCGCTTTCGTCGAGGAAGCCGCCGGGCGCGCTCGACCAACTCGTGGAAATCCGCCTCGATCGCCTCGGCCGAGACGCGCGTGAGCGGCACCATGAGGCTCTTGGCGAGCGTGTTCTTGAGGTCGGCGGTGAGCAGGCCGAACGCCGAGAACGTGCTGGCGTTGCGCGGAAAGATGGCGCCCTTCATCTCCATCTCGCGCGCCACGGCAGCGGCGTGCTGGCCGCCGGCACCGCCGAAGGCGACAAGGGCGAAGTCGCGCGGATCGGTGCCGCGCTTGACCGTGACCTCGCGGATCGCCTCGGCGAGATTCGCCGTCACGATCCGGTAGACGCCGGCGGCGGCTTTTTCGACGCTCACGTCGAACTTGTCGGCGATCCCGCGAAACGCCTGGGCGGCGCGTGCGAGGTCCAGGCGCAGCGTTCCCCCCAGCAGCCCCTCGGGGTTGAGGATGCCGAGGATCAGATTTGCGTCCGTCACCGTCGGCCGGGTGCCGCCACGGCAATAGCAGGCGGGGCCGGGATCCGATCCGGCCGATTCGGGGCCGATCCGCAGCGCGCCGCCGGCGTCGAACCAGACGATCGAGCCGCCGCCTGCACCGATCGAGTGGATGTCGATGCTCTGCGTGCGGGCGGGGATGCCCCATTCCACCTCGATCGTGTCGCGGCTGTCCGGCTCGCCGTCGCGGATCAGGCACACGTCCAGGCTGGTGCCGCCCATGTCGATGGTGCAGACATTGGGCTCGCCCGAGCGTGGAGGCAAGGAACCGTCCGGCGAGCACGCCCCCGGCCGGCCCGGAATAGAGAAGCTGGATCGGGAAGCGCTCGGCCGTGGCGCTGGGAATGACGCCGCCGCCGGAATGCATGGTATTTGATGCCGTCGTCGCGCTTCAGCGCCTGGTCGAGGCGGCTCATGTAGCGGTGCATGCGCGGCATCGAATAGGCGTTGAGAGCCGTGGTGCTGACGCGCTCGTATTCGCGTATCCGCGGGTCCACCTCCGACGACAGCGAAAGCGCGAGGCGGGGCGCCATCTCCTGGACGATCTGCGCCACGGCCATCTCATTGACGGGATTGGCGTAGGCGTTGATGAGGCAGACCGCGATCGCCTCCACGCCTTCGTCGAGCAGGCGCTGGACGACCGCGCGCGTCTCCTCGGGATCGACCGGACGCAGCACGGTGCCGTCGGCCGCGATCCTCTCGTCGATCGGTGAGGCGGAGGTGCCGCGGCACCAGCGCCTTCGGCTTGTCCCACTGCAGGTTGTAAAGCTCGTCGCGATACGAGCGCTGGATTTCGAGCACGTCGCGAAATCCCTGCGTCGTGATCAGCCCCAGCTTCGCCCCGGTCCGCTCGATGATCAGGTTGGTGACGAGCGTCGTTCCGTGCAGGAAGTGCGACACCTCGTCGGCATCCACCTTGATATCGGCGACCGCCTTCAGGAACCCGTCCTCCGGCGCACGTGGGGTGGTGAGCGTCTTGGTTCTTTCCAGTGCGCCCGTCACCTCGTCGAACACGACGAGGTCGGTGAATGTTCCGCCGATATCGACGCCTACTCGCTTCATCTCTCGCTCCACGCTGGCTGACGCCGCTCCCCCTCAAGTCCGTATCACCGGGACTTGCGCAGGACGGAGGCATGCTCCTTGAAGAAGGCTGCGGACACGTCGATGGTTTTCTGGATGTCGTCCTCGCTGTGCGCGTAGGAGATGAAGGCACGGTTGGTGTAGTTCGGCTGCATGTAGATGCCGTTGTTGAGAAGATGGGTATGATAGGCGCGGTCGATGCGTGAATCCTTGGTCGCCGCGAAATGCATGATGTCGCGGTAGGACTCGACCTTGTCGACCGTGAAGTAGACGCACCAGATCGAGCCGTAGTTGTAGCAGACTGCGTTGATCCCGGTCTGCCGGATCGCTGCGTTGATGCCGTCCGACATCATCTTGCCCAGGTGGAACAGCTTTTCGTGCACCGGCTCGGTGCGCATGATCTCGATGGTCTTCTGGCACGCGACCACCGAGAGCAGGTGGCCGTTGAAGGTTCCGGAATAGAAGCTCGGCCCCTCGGGAGCCATGTAGGACATGATCTTGCTCCGGCCGGTGAGGGCGGCGAGCATGAACCCGTTCCCCATCGCCTTGCCGAACGCGGCAAGGTCCGCATGCACGCCCTGGCGCGCGCCGGCCCCTTCGAGCCCGTGGCGGAATCCGGTGATGATCTCGTCAAAGATCAGAAGGCAGCCAGTCGCGTCGCAGAGCTGGCGCACGAACTTGAGGAAGCCGGGCTTCAGGAGCAGGCAGCCGCAGGAATGCGCGACAGGCTCGATGAAGATCGCCGCCAGATCCTTGCCGTGCCGCTTGACGGTGCTCTCGGTAATCTCCTCGTCGTTGAACGGCGCGATCAGGGTATGCGCCGCGTGCTCGGGCAGGGCGCCCGACGAAACCGGGATCGCCTTCAGCTCGTTCGAGGCCGCCACCTGTTCGGGCGAGGGTCGGACGGAGAGCGCAAGCTCGTCGTGCCAGCCGTGATATCCTCCCTCGAACTTCAGGATCTTGCTGCGCCCGGTGTAGGTGCGCGCCAGCCGGACGGCGTTATAGAGCGGGTCGGAGCCGCCGCCGCCATGCAGGGTCGTCTTCTCGGCGTAGGGGATGATCTCGGTGAAGGTCCTGCACAGGTCAACTTCGCGCGGATGGGGTTGCGCGAAGAGAATGCCTTCTGTTTCCATCGCGTCGATTACAGCGCGGCGGATGCGCGGCTCGTTGTAGCCCAGGCTCGCCGGGCCGTAGGAGCCGTGGTAATCGATGTACTCGTTGTCATCGACGTCCCATATCCGGGCGCCGAACGCCTTCTTCATGAAGAGCGGGAACGGCTTGTAGTACCGGCCCGCGCCTTGAACGCCGGCGGGCGAGTACTTTTTCGCCTCATCGTAGAGAGTGCGCGACTTCTCAGTCGAAACCTGGAATTGCGGCATTTCGATCTGCGTCCTGCCGAGAGCGGCGTCTTCCTGCTCCCATTCGATCCTGGTCATGACCGAACGATTCCTTCCTTGATTGCGTTACCTTCACCGGCCGGCGAACGCCCCGCTCGGGGCGGCCGCCAGCCGCTGAATTCCCGCCGCCGTCGCTCAGGTTCCAAGCGACATCTCGGCGTAATCGAGCAGATTGTTGGCGCGCCAGTTGAGGCCGGACACCTCGGATCGCGCAGGTCATGTAGAAGCCGATGCCGATGCTGAACGCCCAAGGCGCCTCGTCGACGATGATCCGGTGGGCCTTCTGCCCAAGCTCCCGACGCTTGGCGGCGTCGGCGGTGTTGAAGCACTGGTCGAGAAGGGTATCGACTTCCTTGTTGCTGTAGTTGATCCAGTTGGCGACCGAGGTGGGGCCGGAACCGAAGAAGAGTCCGAGGGAATAGGCCGGATCGGCCACCCAGGCGCAATCCTGCACCAGCACCGCCTCCGCCTTGCGCGAGAAGTACTCCTCCTGGTAAGCGGCAGGCGTCAGCTTCTGGATCTGCACGTCGATATCGAGCTTCTTGAGTTGCGTCTGGATCTGGATCGCGACCTGCTCGTGCTCCGGCCGCGCGGCGTTCTGCGCGAGCTTGAACGAGAAGGGCCCCTGCCCAGCCTCCTTCAGGAGTTCCTTGGCCTTGTCGAGGTTGGTCGGATAATACGGCCAATAGTCGATGGCGGCCGGATAAGATTCTGGCGTGTAACCCTTGAACAGTCGAACATTGGGCTGCTTCAGATAGACCGTGTCGATGATCGCGTCGATCGGCGCGGCGTAGGCGATCGCCTGCCGCACCTTCACGTCGTCGAACGGCTTGACCTTGTTGTTGAGCGCGAACATCACGGCCTCGTTGCCCTTGATCGCGGTCACCTTGACGCCGGGCTTCCCCTCGCATCGCTGGCGTTGCAGGGGTTCGAGTTCCTTGGCGATGTGCACCGCGCCTGCCAGCAGAAGCTCAAGCCGCGTCGCGGACGAGGGAACCTCGCGCCAGATCACCCGCGGAATCTTCGGCTTCTCGCGGTAGTAGTGCGGGTTGACCTCGAAGGCCACCACCTGGCCCGGGGTGAACTGCGTCACCTTGTAGGGCCCGAAGGTGGCGCTGTTCTTGCCCAGCCAATCCTTCGCCCAGGGATCGCTGGCGGTGGCGTGCTTCTTCGCCTCGGTGGAATCGTAGATCACGGGGTTGTTGAGAGATGTTGCCTGCTCCGTCATCAACAGCGAGTTCGGGCCCGCCAGATCGACCTGAAGCGTGTAGGGGTCGATCACCTTGATCGAATCCGCGCTTGGGATGGAGGACGATTTCATCATCCACATCCCCGCGGTCTTGAGCGAGAAGGTCCGGTCCCACGACCACTTCACGTCGGCGGCTGTGAACTCGTTCCCGTACTCGCTCTTGACGCCCTTGCGCAGGTGAAAGGTCAGCGTCTTGCCGTCGCCGGAGACGTCCACCTTCTCGGCGAGGCGCGGCTCGTAGGGCGGCTCGAACTGCGGCATCCCGACGCCGTCCACGCCCCTCTTGAAGTAGTAGCAAAGCAGATACTCGTAGATGAAGACAGGCAGTTCCCAACTTTCCAGCGAGGCCCCGTATTCGGGATCGAGTGAGACCGGCGTCGCCGAGACGGCGACGATCAGCGCGTTGCTCGCCGCGGCCGCCGCGGGAGTGGAGAACAGGCCGGGCACGGCAAGGCTGCCTGAGGCGAGGCCACCTGCCACCCCCATATCCCGCAAGACGTCGCGTCGTGTCGGCAAGTAGGTGCTCGGTCGGGATATCATCTCCGGTCTCTCCTTATGATTTTGGGGTCGATACTTCACTCAACCCCGGATCATCGGGCTGCTTCCCAAGCAGCGGCATCGTCTCGTGCCGGGAAGGGGCCCCCAGGCTTTCGCTAAAGCCGAGTTCGCGGGCGCGAAGACATGACACCCAGTGGTCTTCGCCGACCTGCTCAAGCTCGGGCGCTGTCGCGCGGCACATCGCCTCCGCCGCCGGGCAGCGCGTGTGCAGATGGCAGCCGGTCGGGAGATTGATGGGGCTTGGGATTTCGCCCTTCAGCACGAATTTCGCGCGTCGGATTTCCGGGTCCGGCTCGGGAACGGCCGAGAGCAGAGCGCGCGTGTAGGGATGAATCGGTTGCTCGAAGAGTTCCTCGGTGCGGCTCATTTCCACGATCTTGCCGAGATACATCACGGCAACCGAGTTGCAGAGGTAGCGGACGGTCGTCAGGTCATGTGAGATGAAGAGGTACGTGATGCCCTGGCGCTCCTGGAGATCGATCAGCAGGTCTATGATCTCGGCGCGGGCGGTGGGATCGAGGGACGAGACGGGTTCGTCGAGCACGATGAACTTGGGTTCCGTCGCGATCGCCCTGGCGATGCCGACGCGCTGCTGCTGCCCCGCCGCCATCTGATGGGGATGGCGGTCGGCGATGCCGCGCGGCAGGCCCACTTTCTCCAGCAACTCCAGAACCCGGTCGTGGCGGTCGGCCCTCGAAAGCTTGGTGTGCAGCCGCAGGGGTTCGGCGACGATCTGCCAGACCGTCATCTGCGGATCGAGCGAGTTCGAACGGCTCCTGAAAGACGAGCTGCATCTGCTGGCCGGATGACACGCAGGCTCTCGCGCGACAGTGCCGAGAAGTCCTTCCCGTCGATCAGAATCCGACCGCTCGTGGGCTCGATCAGGCGCAGCACGCACCGCCCGATCGTGGTCTTTCCCGAGCCCGACTCGCCCACGATTCCCAAGGTCTGCGCACGGCCGATGGAGAAAGAGACGTCGCTGACCGCCTGCAGCGGCTTCGCCGAGCCGGCGACGGTGAAATGCTTCACCAGATGCTCGACCCGAACCAACGGCGCCATCAGGCGCCCCCGGCCGCGCGCACATGGCACCGCACGAAATGGCCGCGCGAGAACTCGCGCAATTCGGGCGGTGTCTGCCGGCAGACGGGTTGCACCAGCGGGCAACGCGGGCTGAGCGCGCAGCCCCCTGGCGGCTCGTAGATGCTGGGGCTGGTGCAGGGCATCAATCTCCGACCGCGCTGGCGGGTCATCGAGACTGCCTTGATCAGGGTCTCGCTGTAGGGATGCAGCGGGTTTTTGAAGAAGGCGCGGACGGGCGCGCGTTCGACCACCCGCCCCGCGTAGAGGACGGCCACTTCCTCGCAGTGTTGAGCGATGATGCCGAGATCGCGGGTGATCAGGATGGTCGCCGAGCGGAGTTCGTCCACCAAGGCCTGGATCAGATCGAGGATCTGCGCCTGAATGGTCACATCGAGGCCACTCGTCGGCTCATCGGCGATCAGGAGGCGGGGATTGTTGGAAAGCGCCATCGCGATGGTGACGCGCTGGGCCATGCCGCCGCTGAGCTGGTGCGGATAGGAATGCATGCGGGTTTCCGGATCGGGAATTCCCACCTTCGTCAGCATCTGCACCGCGTGTTCGGTCGCGGCCTTGGTGTCAAGCCGGCCATGGCTGCGGACTACGTTGATCAGTTGGCGGCCGGCCGTCAGCAACGGGTTGAGGGCCGATTTCGGGTTCTGCACGATAAGGCCGATTTCGCGCCCGCGAATCTGCTGCAGCGATTGCTCGCTCTCGCGCAGCAGATCCCGGTCGCGATATTTAACCGAACCCGAGACGATCCGGCCCGGCCGCGCAATAAGATTGACCAGCGCCAGAGCGATGGCCGATTTGCCCGAGCCGCTCTCGCCGACGATGCCCAGCACCTGTCCCTCGTTGATGCTGAGATCGACCCCGTTCAGCGCCCGGCCGACGCCCTCGCTCGTGTGGAACTCCACGCGGAGATCGCGGACATCGAGCAGGGCGCCCATGCCGCTATCTCCTGGTCCGGTCGGTTAGCTGGACCAGCGCCTCGCCGAGCAGGGCGAAGCCAAGCACGGTGAAGGCCAGGGCGATTCCCGGAAAGACCGAGGGCCACCACTCGCCGGTGTAGACGTTCTTGGCGCCGACGGCGATCATCGATCCCCATTCCGGCGTGGGCACGCGCACGCCGGCCCCAATGAAGGAAAGACCGGCCGTCAGCAGGATCGCCCATCCGATCGTGACCGAGGCGTTGGCCACCACCGGACCGATCGCGTTCCGGAGGATATGTTCGCGGATGATCCAACTGTCGCGCCCGCCGATCGCCCGCGCCGCCTCGATGAACGGCCTTTCGCGCAGGAACAGTACCTGGCCGCGGATGAGGCGCACGTAGATCGGGCAGTTGACCACCGCGACGACGTAGACGACGTTCCTGATCTCCTGTCCGGTCACGACCACGAGCGCCATGCCGAGAATGAAGACCGGGAACGACTGGACGATGTCGGAAAGCCGCATCAGCAGTTCGGAGACGAAGCCCCGGTAGTAGCCGGCGATCAGCCCGAGCGGGATGCCGGCGGCGATGGCGCCCAGCGTGCCCAGGGCGGCGATGGTGAGGTCCGTCTGCGGTGAAGCGATGACGCGTGAGAACACGTCCATCCCGTTATCGTCGGTGCCCATCAAATGCACGAAGCCGGGCGGCTTCAGCTGCTCGCCGGGAACGGCCGTGCGCGGATCGAACGGCGCTATTGAGGGCCCGACCGCGGCGAGGATGAGCGTCACGCAGACGATCATCGCGCCGACGAGAACCGAGGGTCGGGTCCTGACCAGATGGCGGAGGTGACGACTGTCCAGGGCCATGCGCCGCCTCAGTACCGGATGCGGGGATCGACGGCGAGGTAGAGGAGGTCTACCACCAGATAGACGAGTAGCGAGAACACCGTCGTGATGAGCACGACACCGGACACCGCCATGTAGTCCGAACTTGTGATCGACTGGACGGCATACTGGCCCAGTCCGCCCCAAGCGAAGATCTGTTCGATCAGCACGGCGCCGCCGATCAGATAGCCGTAGGTGATGCCGGTCATCGTGATCACTGGCAGCAGCGCGTTGCGCAGCGCGTAGCGGGCGACGATGTAGCCGGGCAGGCCACTCGCGCGCGCGTATTGAACGAAGTTGCCGAGCAGGGCTTGCGACATCGTCGATCTGGCCATCTTCAGGATCGGCCCGGCATAGACGAAGGCCAGAGTGAAGGTGGGCAGCGCCAAATGGGCGAGCGCCGACCAGAACGTGGGCCAATCCCCGGCGATGATGCTGTCCACGGTGTAGAAGCCGGTCACCTGCGGCGGCGGCAGGAGCGCGATGTCGATCCGGCCGATCGGGGCGGGAACGAGCTGGAGCTTGCCGAAGAGGATGAAGACCAGGAAAAGCGCCCACCAAAAATCGGGCATCGCGCCGGCGAGCATGCCGTACGCGGAGGCAAGCCGGTCGATGATGGTGCCTGGTCGCAGAGCGGTCAGCATGCCGAGCGGAAGCGCGATGCAGAAGGCGAGGATCAGCGCCAGCGTGATCAGCTCCAACGTGGCGGGCAGCCGCTGCAGGATGTCCTGTGTGACCTCGCTGCTGGTGAGCCAGGACTTCCCGAGATCCCCGTGCGCGACGTGGCCGAGGTAGATGACGTACTGGTCCCAGATCGGACGATCGAGGCCCAGCTGCTGGCGCACCGAGGCGACGACGTCCTTGGTCGCGAGCGAGCCGGCGATCATGTAGGCCGGATCGCCCGGCAGCAGGTGGATGAGGAAGAAGACGATGGTTGTGACCCCTAGCACCTGCGGCACCAGGAGCAAAAGGCGGCGGATGACGTAGCGTCCCGCCGTCATGTCGACGCGGCTTCACGCGAGCGGTTGTTCGGCAGGTCCGTGCGGCTCGCCCATCCGCTTCGCGATGCGCTCTCGTTTTATTTCCCGACCGCCTTTCCCATGTCGCACGGCCGCGTCGTGCGCCGGAGCGGCAATCCTGCTCGGACCGCCGGCGTCAGCGGCCGGCACCCGATCCAGGACCTCGCCACCCCCGCCGCCTTCCACAACTGCCTTCTGACCGGGCCAGACCATGCGCACCCCAACCCCTGCCACCACTTCCAGGCTCGACCCATGCCGCGATGTTCTGGCGCCCGAGGCGCCGAGACCCGTCAGATCGTCGTCTTTTTGGCCGTGAGTGACCGAGGTGTTGCAGGGCGTGTGCCTTGTCGGTCTTTGACAGACGCACCCGCTTGTGTGCAAGCGTATACAAGCGTCGAACGCCGTGTCAATTGGGAAACTGGAGGTGCTGCAGGGGGAGTTGCCCGGACGGCCGCGCAGCGACGCCGCGGTGATGTCGTCCCGGTCCCGCCCTGCGGAATCTAGACGAGCGATAGGGTCGTCATGCAAATCCTTGTGCTTCCCGGCGACGGCATCGGGCCGGAGATCACCCGCGCGACGCTCGACGTGCTCCGCGCCGCCGACGCCGCGCTGTCGCTTGGACTCGAATTCGAAACGAAAGAGATCGGCCTTGCCAGCCTTCAGGCGTTCGGCAGCACACTGCCGCCGGAGGTGGTCGCGCGCATTCCGGAAGCCGACGGCGTGATCCTCGGGCCGGTCGACCACTACCGCTATCCGCCGCGCGACAAGGGCGGCATCAATCCCTCAGGCGAACTGCGCGCCGCGTTCGAGCTCTA
This sequence comes from uncultured Alphaproteobacteria bacterium, assembly GCA_963719345.1. Lineage (GTDB taxonomy): Bacteria > Pseudomonadota > Alphaproteobacteria > Acetobacterales > Acetobacteraceae > CAVRCA01. The sequence continues at coordinate 17,157 of CAVRCA010000011.1, read as the reverse complement.
TGCAAATATCCGTCCATGCCGCTCGCGCGAGGGCCTGGGCATCCTGCGCCGGCCGATGGATCTCGTCATCGTGCGGGAGAACACCGAGGGCTTCTATGCCGATCGCAACATGCACGCGGGGAGCGGCGAGTTCATGCCCGACGCCGACATGGCGCTCGCGGTCCGCAAGATCACGGCGAAAGGCTCGGCGCGCATCGCCAGGACGGGCTTCGACCTGGCCCGTGGGCGGCGCAGGAAGGTGACGGTGGTCCACAAGGCCAACGTGTTGAAGCTGTCCGACGGGCTGTTCCTACGTGAAGTTCGCAAGGTCGCGCGGGACTATCCGGACGTCGAACTGGAGGAGGTCATCGTCGACGCCGCCGCGGCGCTGCTGATCCGCACGCCTGACCGATTCGACGTGATCGTCACCACCAACATGTTCGGCGACATATTGTCCGACGAGGCCTCGGAGCTTTCGGGGAGCCTGGGGCTGGGCGCCTCGATCAATTGCGGGGACCGCATCTGCGTGGCGCAGGCGCAGCACGGCTCGGCGCCGGACATAGCGGGCAGGAACATCGCCAACCCGACATCGCTGATCCTGTCCGCGGCCATGCTGCTCGACTGGCGGGGTCGCCGCGACGGTGCCCGCGTATTGATCGCGGCGGCTCGGCGGATCGAGCGCGCCGTCGAGCGTGTGCTCGCCAATCCCGCCACGCGCACGCGCGACATCGGCGGAACCCTGGGCACCGACGCGTTCGCCGACGCGGTGGTGTCGGCGCTTGGGGCCGACGGCGGACAAGGTGGGGAATAGGAGGAAGGTGATGCTGCCACGGGAACGCCTTGCCTATTCGGCGATCGTCGATCGCCCGAAACTCGTGCTCCCCGGCGGGGCGCGCGTCGTCGTCTGGACGATCGTCAATCTTGAGGTGTGGGACATCGCGCGGCCGATGGCGCGCCAGGTGCTGTCACCGCCGACCGGCCAATCCCTCCTGCCCGACCTGCCCAACTGGAGCTGGCACGAATACGGGATGCGCGTGGGCGTCTGGCGCTTCTTCAAGCTGTTCGAGCGCCTGGGCATCAGGCCGACCCTGTCGATCAACGCCCGGGTCTGCCTCGACTACGAGCGCGTCGCGGCGCAGGCGCGCGCGGCCGGCTGGGAATTCATGGGCCACGCCTACGAGCAGATGCCGATCCACAAGGTGGAGGATCAGCGCGCGATGATCCATCAGTCGCTCGACGTCCTCGAACGCTTCGCCGGCAGGCGCCCGGTCGGATGGCTGGGCCCCGGCCTGACCGAGACATACGAGACGCCCGATCTGCTGGCGGAGGCTGGCGTCCGCTATATCGGCGACTGGGTGCACGACGACGAGCCCACCGAGATCCGCACCGCCCACGGCCCGCTGGTGACCTTGCCATACACCGTCGAGCTGAACGACATTCCCACGATGGCGGTGCAATACCACGAATTCCCCTGTACTGGCTGCGCAAATGCCAGGACATGTTCGACCGCTACTATATCGAGGGCGCCGAGCGGCCGAAGATTATGGCGATCGCCATCCACCCCTACATCTCGGGGCAGCCGCATCGCATCCGCTATCTCGAAGAGGTATACGACTACATCAACCGCCATTGCGATGTGCTGCACTGGAATGGTGCGGAGATCCTGGAATGGCACAGGCCCGAGACTGCTGGCCGGTGAACCACCCTTGCGTCGGCCGGGCCTTTCATCAACGTCATCGGAGTGGCAGATGAGACTTCCGACCCACGGTCGCTACGACTACACTCCGCTCCCCTCCCGGCCCGTCTACGAATGGCCGAACGGCACGCGCCTCGCCTTCGCGCTCTGCAACAACATCGAGCATTTCGCCTTCCGCGCCGGGCTCGGCAGTGACACCACGGCGGCGAACGCGGCGCAGACGCAACGCAATTACGCCTGGCGCGATTACGGCAATCGCGTCGGGATCTGGCACTACTTCGACCTGCTGGACGAATTCGGGCTGCCCGGCTCGCACAACGTCAATTCCGCCGCGCTCGACGCCTGCCCGGAGATCGCGCTACGCATCAACCGGCGCGGCGACGAGTATATCGGCCATGGCCGCACCAACGCCGAGCGCCAGGACGCGCTGTGGGAGGAGGACGAGGCGAGGCTGATCGCCGAATCCACCGCCGCCATCGCGAAACATGCGGGGAAGCCGCCGCGCGGCTGGATGGGCCCCTATTTCGCGCAGAGCCGTCTGCACCCTCGATCTTCTCAAGGAGGCGGGCTACGACTATGTCCTGGACTGGCCCGCCGACGACCAGCCCTTCTGGATGCGCACGCGCGCCGGGCCGATCCTCTCTGTCCCCTACTCCGTGGAGGTGAACGACAGCCCCGCGCTGGTGTTCCGTCACCAGACCGGGCGCGACTTCGAGGAGATGATCATCGACCACTTCGATGAGATGCTGCGGCGCTCGGCGAAATATCCCTTGGTGTTCACCTTCTCGGTCCACCCCTTCATTATCGGCCACGCCTTCCGAATGCAGGCGCTGCGCCGGGCGCTCGGTCATGTGCTGCGCCAGCGGGACCAGTTGTGGATCACGACGCCCGGCGAGATCGCCGCCCACTGCAAGAGCCTGCCTTCCGGCATCGTGCCGGGTTCTGGTTAGGGCGGCGTCTGCAACAGCCGCGCGACTGTCTTCGCCACCGCGAGCAGGCGGGCGTCGGCGTATCGCGCCCCAACGAGCTGGATACCCACGGGCATCCCGTGCGGTCCGGTCAGGCCGGGCAGGCTGATGCACGGAACATGGAGGAGCGTCCACAGCCCGTTGAAGATCGCATCGCCCGTGGAGACCAATCCGACAGGCGCCTCGCCCGGCACGCTGGGCGTCATCACGGCGTCGAATCGCCCGCCATCGCGTCGAAGCGGGGCCGCAACGCGGCCGCCTCGTCCAGCGCCGCGCGCAGCCTCGCGTTACCGATGCGCTCCATGCTCTTGCGGATGCCCAGCGATATCCTGTCCGGCGCGGTGCGCTGCAGATGCAGGAAACTGACGCGCCCCTGGGCCCACATCACGGTCTGCCGGCATTCGTTCAGGGTCGCGAAGTCATCGCCGAGTTCGAGTTCGGTCACGACGGCGCCGACCTCTGTCAGTCGCCGGCGCGCCTCGGCCAGCGCGGCCCGCGTTTCCGCAAGGCTTCGGTCCCAATAAGGCGTGCAGCACAGGCCGATGCGCAACCCTTCCGGCGCGCGTGGGGACGGCATCGGCTCGTCGCTGATCTCCAGCACGCGGGCGAGCAGGGCCGCATCGTCGACCAAGCGCGCGTACCACCCGACCGTGTCGAGCATGGCCGCATAGGGCTTCACGCCCTCGGCGCTGACGGTGCCGAATGTCGGCTTGAAGCCGACCACGCCGCAGAATGAGGCTGGCCGGATCATCGAGCCGCCGGTCTGCGTGCCCAGCGCGAGCGGAACCATGCAGTCGGCAACGGCCGCCGCCGAGCCGGTGGACGAGCCCCCCGGCGTGCGCGACAGGTCGTGGGGATTGCCGGTGGGCGCGACTCGCCCGCCCCAGGCGGCGAATTCTACCGTCTCCGTCTTTCCCAGAATGATCGCGCCGGCCGCGCGCAATAGGGCGACGACGGCGGAGTCGCTGTGCGCGAGATGACCGATGTAGATTTCCGAATTGCACTCCGTCCTGAGGCCCGCGGCGGCGATGACGTCCTTGACCCCGATCGGAACGCCATGCAGCGGGCCGAGGGGGTGTGCGTTGGCGCTCCGCTGCCGGTCGGCCTCGCGCGCGGCTCGCAGCGCGCCATCGGCATCGACCTGCGCCCAGGCACGCACATGGGGTTCGCGCTGCGCGATCCTCTCCAGGCAGGCCCGTATAAGAGTCTCGCTCTCAAGCTCGCCCGCCGCGATGCGTGCTGCTGCTTCGGTGGCGCTCAGCCGACAGAGCGCATCGACCGATCGGGGTGATTGCGTGCGTGCCGACATGGTGTCTTCGCAGTCTAGAGCACGGGTTCTATCATCTGCATCCGCAGGCTCTGCGCCATGCGGATATGCGCCCGCGCCTCGCTTTCCGCTGTGTCGGGATCGCCCTTCTCGATCGCGTCGAGAATGGCGCGATGTTCGATGTCGGCGGTCTCGGGGCGGCCGAGGATGGAGTACGTCGTGCCGCGCAGAAGCGCCAGCGCCTCGTTGAGGTCGTTCAGCGACCGCACCATGTAGCGGTTGTGCGCGGCGTCGCGGATGGTGCGGTGGAACGTGCGGTTGATCGACGCGAGCTGCTGCGGATCCCGGGTGGCGCGGAACTGGTTGAGAAGATGGCGCATGTAGCCTACTTCGGTGGGGGTCGCATGCTGCGCTGCCAGGCACGCCGCAGCGCCTTCCAGCAACTCGCGCATGGCATAAAGTTCGAGCACCTGCACGCGGCTGAGCTCGACGATGCCGAGCCCGTGACCGGAGCCGAAATCCAGGAGTCCGCGCGCCTGTAGGCGACGCAACGCCTCGCGGACCGGGGTGCGGCTAACCCCTAGTGACTTCGCGATGTCGTCTTCGCGGATGCGGTCCCCTTGCTGGAACCGCCCATCCCTTATTGCCTGGCGCAGGTGCTGGTAAACGTACTCCGCGCGGGAGGTGTTTTGAAACGAATCGTCAGCTTCGTCCGGATCTTTGACTGCGACCGGCAGCAAGCGGCGTGGCCCCCTTTTCCGCGAACGCGTCGTGTCATTGCACGGGACTGACATCATGTTTCTCCAATGTCAACCTAGCGCGGCGCCGGGTGGTGTCCTAGTTTGAAACCCTGGCCCTACCAACCCCGTCATGCCCGGACCGTCGCGAGTTTGGGGGTGCAACGGCGGTTGACACTGAGAGCATGCGGAGTTCTGGGGTGATCAAGCCGCTGTCGCGGTGAACCTGTTGTCGTCGTTCGCGGGCCGGGGCCGGAAACCATAATGACGACAGCGGACGGCATCCTCGAGCGTGCCGTTGTAGACGGCGCAGCGGACCTGATGTCGGGTTGTAGTTAATCGTGAGAATGAGGCGGTTCGCGACGATCACGGGAGTGGAAAAAACATGGGCTGGTCAGGCTGCCTTCGACAATGTTCGTTCGGGCGTGAGCCGACCGTCGAGCATAGAGGCACGCACGACGGCGACGCGGTGCGCGCCACGAGGCGACCAGCGCATCCGCTGGCGCTTGGCCATCCGCGCGTTGGCGATCTCGGCCACGCAGCCCTCGGCGCGCGAACTCGAGACCGGCAGGCCCGTGCGCTGGCGCGAGCCGTAGTCGATCAACGCCGTCTCGTTGTTCGCGAGGTAGCCGCGCAGGGTGTCGCAGCGACTGAGGAACCGGACGACGGCGGCACGGAGCTGCTCTCCGTTGAGGTAAACGGCCTCGCCGGCGAGGTGTCGCAAGCCGGACAGCTCACGTCGTGCTTCGTCGTGGTACCCGTTCCAGAGCAGATGCCGAATGCGACCGAGCCTGTCGCTGACCTCGTCGAGGCCGGCGTGGTGGACCGGCTCCAGGGCGTAGACCCCTTGCAGAGCCTGCTCGGCATGGCGGACGCGCATGGAGATGTGCCACCAGTCGAGAATGTGAGTGACGTCGGATCCCGTCGCCCTGCGCACCAGTTCGAGCAGAGCCGCCTCGCCGTCGCTGATGACGGTCACCGACACATTAGGTCGCCAGCCCTGTGCGGCCAGAGCTGCGCGAAGCGGCAATAGCGGCCGTTCCGTTCCTGATGGCGCCAGGGCGAAGCGGCGGGGCGGGCGTCCGGCCGCTTCGACCTTGCCCACGGTGACGTCCAGGTGGCGGGTCTGATACCCGGGAGCCGCGCGGATGTGCGCGCCGTCGATCGCGACGACGATGCCAGGATCGCTTGCGGTCTCGGTCGCTGCGGCCGGTGTCGTCTCGGCTACCTTGGCCTCCTCGGCGTGGAGGTCGCCGGCAACCCGGTGCAGCCGGTTGCGAACACTCGCGTGGTTTGTCGGCGAGCACGGCAATAGCATGCCGAGGAGACGGGCTGCCTCACGGAAGGAGTGGCGAGCGCCGAGCTCGGCCTGGAGCCGGCGCAGCGCCGGGGTGCAGCGGTCGGGCAGGAGCTCCGAGAGGGGCGAGAACGACACGTCCTCGAACGGTCCCTTGTCGACGCAGATGCAGAGCTTGATCCGTGGTGCGGCGACGCGCACCGTCCCGAACAGGGTCTGCAGCACCCGGGTGCGCCGGTCGCGGATCGGCCGCACGCTCAGGCAGTCGCTGCAGATCCGGGCGGCAAACACCGTCTCGTCAATCTGGGTCTGGACGACGCGGCGCTGCAGCTCGGCCAGGAGTGCTTTCGCGTCGTCGAGGGTCAGGCCGATCTCGTGCGAGGTCAAGCCGGCCACGCGCCGCGTCAAGCGGCCGATCTCGAACGTTTGGGCCTCACCCCATTCCGTGCTCGCCTCCAGCTTGATCGTCCACTGCACGGGCCGAACCCTCCGCAAAGAGGGTAGCTTGCCACGATCCTTGTTCCAGCAGCCCAGGTTTTTTCCACTCCCGTGGGCGGCCTTGCGGTTCATCTCGACGTAGCGAAGTGCCCGGCCCATGGCGCCTGTTCTCTCTGCTGGTTATCTTCTATTCATATAGATATCCCATATCCTTCTTGCTCGCAAGGAAAAAGAAATATAAAATCGCCATATGATTAGCGGAGAGCAGTGCAGAGCCGCGCGCGGCCTTCTTGGCTGGACAGCAAAGCAGCTAGCTGAGACGGCAAAAATCGGAGTGATGACGGTCAGCCGGTTCGAAGCAGGGCAGGGTGAAACTCACCAGGCGACACGCTCTGTGATCCAAGTCGCGCTTGAGCGAGCAGGCGTGGAGTTCATCGAAGAGAACGGCGGCGGCGTCGGCGTGCGCCTGAAGGCGAAGGCTGCGCCGTGACGGCAGCGTCAGAGTTATCCGAGGTTACAGAGGTTAGCCGGGGCAAGGCTAGCGCATCGTTACCAGGCAATGGTTACATGCCGCAACTCGATGCCCTGCGTGCCATCGCAGTTGGGCTTGTGATGCTCCACCACTACTATGGCGGCTTTCTTACCCGCTTCATTCCTGTGGGCGGCTACGGAGTTGAAATATTCTTTGTCCTGAGCGGATTTTTGATCACAGGTATCTTGCTCAAAGGGACTGAGACCGTCGGCTTCATAGAACGCTTCTATGTGCGCCGAGCGCTGCGCCTCCTGCCGCTCTACTACGCTGTCGTACTGGTGCTGCTCCTGACCAACGCAGACGTTCGGCAGAGCTGGCCCTACTACGTGTTTCATGGTGTCAATTTCTGCTTGGTCGCCCAGCAGCGCTGGTGTCCTGCAACCCACTTCTGGTCGCTCGCGGTGGAGGAGCAGTTCTACCTGCTCTGGCCGTGGATCGTGCTGGGTCTGAGCCGCCGGCGTCTCGTGGCGGTCTGCATCGGGCTGATCGTGGCGGCTCCCATTATCCGCACCGGCATCTATCTGTTGGGAGACAATAACTTCGCGGCGGTTTACCTGTTACCAGACAACGTGGACGCCTTGGCGACTGGCGCGCTTCTGGCGGCAGTACCTGCTACCATGAACCGGGTGCTGCGCCCCTGGATAGTTCTGCTTTCCGCGGCTGTTGCAGTAGTCTCGTTTGCCGTAATGCACCGCCTCGTAGCCTCACCGTGGCTGCCGCCGATGGCGGTTGAGAGCGTCATCCTACCGTGCTTTTGCTCGATTGTGGCTGGCGCCGCTCGCGGCTTCTCCGGTCCTGGCGGATGGCTGCTGAATAACCCCGCGCTGCGTTACCTCGGACGAATCTCGTATGGGATCTACGTCATCCACCTCTTCGTGCCGGGGCTGCTTGGCCCGTGGGGCATCGGCGTCGCGCCTTATCGGCGAGCTGCTGTCTACGGCGCCGTGTCGATAGCGCTGGCTACAGCGTCCTGGTTTTGCCTGGAACAGCCGTTCAATCGCTTGAAGGATCGCTATCGGAAGGTCGCGCGGAACCTACCGGGCACTCCCACGTGATCGACCTGCACGACGACGCCATGAAAGTCCACCTTACCGTGGACGATGCCCGCACCGCCCAGCTCGCCGGGTGCAAGTTCGCCCGCACGCTGGCCGGGAGCAGGAACACCTGGTCGAGCGCGCGATCACGGACGCGGGTTACAGCGAGGAGCAGGCCCGGCTTGCCGCGGGGCACTTCGGCGCGGCGGCGCGGGACGAGTGGCAGCGGATCGCGGATGCCAGCAGCGGGGTCGCGTGGGGGACGGCGTAAGCTGAGAACGTGGGGGGCGATCAATCCGCGGGTGGCTCGGATAGCGGCATCCAATGCGTAGGACAGCGCTTTCGCCCGTCGTCATCTTCCAACAGCGGCAGCATCGGCTTGCTTCCGTCCTGATCTCGTCTCCCAAAGAACTTACGCCAGCGCGGGCTTCTGGCCTATATCCCCCTGCATCACTGGCACGATCCCATCCCAAGGCGTCGGTGGCTGAGAGGTGCTTGCCCTCCCGCCTTGTCAGGCACGGAAGTGTGCAGTGACCAAGTATCGGATTTACCAGGTGGACCGCGGGCACATCGTCAGCCGCAGCGATGCCAATTGTGCCACCGACCGAGAGGCGTGCGAGCTAGCACAGCGGACACTCGACGGCGCTGGTCAGGCGGAGGTGTGGGATGGCCCCAGATGCCTCGGCCGAGTTTCGGCGATCTCGGCTGCGGGGATCGCGACGCTAGGGCGGTTTTCCGTTCCCGACTGAGGAGAGGGTCGCGGCGCTCCTGCGACCCGATGGACGCCTGCGCGCTCGCGCGCGACCCGCTCATGCTGCTGCTCGATGACAGCGGCGGGCGGGCGTAACGGAGGCACTCGCAGCTTGCTCAGGCCGGCTTTCTGGATGCATCCTCATGCGGGTCGGCTTACTGCAAGCCGGGTCGTGACAAACGGGATCGCACGCAGGAGACCTGTCATGCGCATAACCCTCCTCCTCGCAGCCATGACCCTTATCCTTGGCCTGTCCACGCCGGCATTCGCCCAGGCGGGAGGACCCGAGACCCCGGCGCCACCCGACCCCAGCTCGGCGACCAGCGGCAGCCCTGCCGCAGGCGGGCAAGCCTTGATCGGTATGGCGCTGATCACGGCCGGCGTAGCGCAGTCCACGTCGCCCAGCAGCTCGACCGGGAGCCAGCCGTCCGATGCGTCCGACAGCGTCGCACCGCAGCCGAACCCGTCAGCTACGGGCGCGACACGCTGAGCTGAACGGTTCGGAGTGCCGGGGTTGTGCAATGGCTGGCAGGCGCGGCCTCTGACCGGCCGCGCTACCCTTACCCGCGCCGTCGCCGCCGGATCAGGCCGAGCCCGACGAGGCCGGTGCCGAACAGGGCGAGGCTCGCCGGCTCGGGGACGGGGGCTGGCGACGGCGCCTGCAAGACCGGGTCGATCATGACCGAGCCGTTGCCGCTGTGGCCGCCCGCGCGCAGGACGCGGTCGCCGTTGTCCAGCACGTCGGCGGCCAAGAACGAGCCGCCACCGCCACCGCCGCCGCCGCCGTTCTCGCCGCCGCCGCCACCGCCCGCGATCACCAAGGGCGCGCCGCCCGGCCCGACCACGAAGCTGCCCCCGCCGCCGCCACCGTTGCTGAGGTTCCCGCTCCCGGCCCCGCCCGCGCCGCTCACGGCGATGCGCAGCACCTCGCCCTCGGTGAGGGCGAAGTCGCCGCCGACCTCGGCGCCGAGGCCACCGGCAGCGACGTTCTGATTGAACATGCTGCTGCCGCCTTGGGCGCCGTCGGCGAGGATGTCGTAGGTGCCGCTAGTCGGCACCGTGAAGGTCTGGAAGCCGCCGGTGTAAGTGAACGCGGTCGCGGACGCGCTCGCGACCGAGGCGGACACGGCCAGCAGCGAGGTGCCGGCGAGCAGGAGCGGGCGCAAAGATCGTTCCTCCGTGTCGCACGCTGCGAGCCGATCTCACGCGGCGAGGATCGGCGCTCTCTATGTCGTCTCGGTTCCGTGAGCAAGCGGAGTTCAGCCCGCCCTAGCTCGACGCAGTGGTGATCGCTCGACGGCGTGCGGCTCGGTGTGAGCCAGCCAGTTTTCTATGTAGATTCGACATGATTGTGCTTGCGGGATAATGGCGCCTTGAGCACGCTGCCGCTGGGCCCCTGGCGCGGGCCAGGGCCGCCCTGAAAGGGTGGACGAGATGCACAGAACTCTGCGCAGGCGAAGCGTGCTCACCCTCGCCGCGGGCGGGCTTGCGGCCCCCTGGGTTGCGCGCGCGGCGGACATGCCGGGCGTGACCAAGACCTCGATCAAAGTCGGTCAGACCGAAGCCTACAGCGGCCCCCTCTCGGCCTGGGGCATCACCGGCCGCACCGAAGCGGCGTTCTTCAATATGCTGAACGCGAGCGGTGGCATCCATGGCCGCACGATAGACTTCCTTTCCGTGGACGACGGCTTCAGCCCGCCGCGAACGGTGGAGGAGACGCGAAGGCTGGTCGAATCCGAAGGCGTCGCCTTCCTATTCAGCGGCCTCGGCACGCCGACCCAGACCGCTGTGCGCCAGTATCTCAACGCCAAGAAGGTGCCGCAGCTATTTGTGCATTCGGGCGCGGACAAGTGGGGCGACTACAAGCACTTCCCCTGGAGCATAGGCTGGTGGCCCAGCTACCGCACCGAAGCGCAGATCTACGCCAAGCACATGCAGCAGACGGCACCTGACGCCAAACTCGCGGTGCTCTACCAGGACGACGATTTCGGCAAGGACTACCTGATCGGCCTCAAGGACGCGCTCGGGCCGAAATACGATGAGGTCGTGGTCGCGACGGCCTCCTACGAAGTGACTGACCCTACAGTGGACAGCCAGATCGTCTCCTTGCAGTCCTCGGGCGCGGACGCGCTGCTCATCGCGACCTCGCCCAAGTTTGCTGCCCAGGCGATCAGGAAAGTGGCTCAGATCGACTGGCATCCGGCGCCCTACTACCTGCCCTACGGCTCCTCCTCGGCCGGCGCTGTGATGATCCCGGCAGGTGGCGAGAACGGCAAGGGTATCATCAGCGCTGCTTACGCCAAGGATCAGACCGACCCGCAATGGGCAGACGATCCTGGGATGAACGAATGGCGCGCCTTCATGAAGCAGTGGATGCCAAAGGCCGACCTCAAGGACAGTAATGTCATCTACGGCTACGCCGTCGCACTCACGCTCAAAAAGGTCTTGGAGCAGTGCAGCGACGACCTCTCGCGCGAGAACGTCATGCGCCAAGCGGCGAACCTGCACGACCTGGAGCTGCCCACGCTGCTGCCGGGCATCAAGGTGAACACCTCACCGACCGACTACCGCCCGATCCAGCAGATGCAGCTCACCCGCTGGACCGGATCGTCATGGGAGCTGTTCGGAAAGGTGCTGGAAGGGACCTAACGGCGGATGCCGCCAATGCCAGGTCACAGGCACGCGCCCCGGCACCGCCTCCACCCTAGCTCGACGCCGTGCCGACCGTGGTCGAGTTGCCGGCCCGCGCCCGTTGGCGTTGATCGCGGTCACGATCGGGAAGAAGAACTCGTTGGCCGCCAGCCCCGTAAACGTGTAGCTCGTGCCGCTCACGACCGTGTTCGCGAACGAGCCCCAAGGCTGGCCGGCGATGACGCGGGCGAGCACCTGATAGCCGGTCGCACCCGATACCGCCGACCAGTTTAGGGTGACCTGGGTTGTGGTCGCGCCGGACGTGGTGAAGCCGCTGACCTGGGCAGGCAGCGCGCCCGGTGCCGCGGTGACGCTGAAGCTCGCGCTCTCCCAGACCACGCTCGTGCTGTCCGTGGTGCTCACGAGCCGCACCGTGTAGGTGTGGCCGGCATTCTGCGGCACGAGGAAGTCCAGCGTGTTGTCCGGCGTCACCGTGTCCGCGATCACCGCCAGGCCGTCGATGGCGCCCGCGGTCTGATCCCAAAGAACGAAGTCGCCGTAGGCGCTGTTGTTCGTGGTGAAGCTGGTGCCCGAGAGCGGCTGGCCGGCAGCGATGGAGCTGGGCAGGCCGGTGAGCACCACGTCCGGCGCGGCGCCGACGGTCACGCTGACCGTGTTCGAGGTCACGCCACCCGCGCTGTCCTGGACGGACAGCGCAAGCGTGCCCGCCGACTGGCCCGGCACTGTCGCCGAGAAGCCCGTCAGGCCCGAGAAGGCGAAGGTGACACCCGTCAGAGCCGTGCCGCCGTTGAGCAGCGCCAGCGTCGGCTGGGACGCGTAGCCGGACAGGCTGCCCGTGACCGTGAAGCCCGTGCTGGCCGTCTCGCTGCCGGGGTTGTTGAGCGTGATCGTCGGCGCGGCCGTCACCGTGACGGGACTGCCCTGGGCGAGCAGGTTGCCGCCCGTCTGCGCATCGTAGGCATTGAGCATGTAGATGCCGGGCGTCGCCGGCCTCGTGATGTTGAGGTTCGTCGTGCCGCCTAATGCGACTTGGAAGGCCGTGCGCGATCCCACGTCGGCGCCGTTCGCATACCAGCAAGCCCAAATCTGCCGGCCGTAGTTGAAGACTGCTTGCTCGCCCGCCGTGCCGCTGTTCTGCGAGAATGAGAGGTAGGCGCTGTAGTCAGCCATGGTTCAACTCCTCGGGTCGGAAGGCCCGGCCGTGTAATTTTGCACGGTAAGGAACGAGAACACGGCCGAGCTTTCGGCGATTTCGAGCGAAAACGGCTGATTCCATTTCGATATCTGACATGAACTGGCTGTTTGCTGCGTGCAATCATGGCGTGCAACTAGAGTTGGACGCGGTATCGTCGTTGGTTGGGGCGTATTGCACGCAGCAAACGAGGGGTCTAACGCGGGGGATGACATCGCGTGCAAGACAAGCAGCGGCAGTTCGTATCCCTGTCGAGCCGGGCTGGATGGCCCCGTTCCTTGCCAGCCTGGCGCATGACGACCTGGCACCCGCCACCTTGCGCGGATACCGCTACGACCTGCGTCACTTCCTCGCTTGGCACAGCACGGTCCAGGACGCGCCCTTCACGATCGAGGGTTTGGCGGACTACGAGTTGATCGCCTACCGCCAGCACATGGTCGCGGCCGGCCGCCGGCCTGCCACGGTCAACCGCCGCCTAGACGCCCTGCGCCGCCTGTGCCGATGGGCGCGCGGAACCGGCGCCTTGAGCGCTGACGCCGCGAGCAATGTCCGGCCGATGCGCACCATCCGCAATCGCCAGCCGGTCGGTCTGACGGACATCGAGAGCCACGCCCTGCTGCGCGCCGCCGGGGCGTCCTCGCACGGCCTGGCGACCCGAAACTACGCGCTGGTGCAACTCATGCTGCAGGCCGGCCTGCGCGTCGGCGAGGTCGCAGCGTTGCAGGTCGGTGACATCACCATGAACGACCGCTCCGGCAGCGTGCGCATCCGCCAGGGCAAGGGCCTCAAGGCCCGCGAGGTGCCGCTGAACGCAACCGGCAGGCGCGCCCTCAAGCAGCATCTCGAACACCGCCAGGCGCCGGGCACGAACGCGGCGCTGTTCGTCAGCAGCCGCGATACGGCGATGCCGGTGCGCACGATCCAGTCCGTCATCGCAAGCCTTGCCCGCCGTGCCCGGCTCAAGCGGGTTGCGGTTTCGGCGCACACGCTGCGCCACACCTTCGCGCTGGGCTACCTGCGCGACAATCCCGGCAAGCTGCTGGAACTGGCCAGCCTGCTTGGTCACGAGTCTCTCGACACGACGGCCATCTACACGCGACCATCGCGCGACGACCTCGCGGCCGACCTGGAGCGCTCGCATCTCAATGTCGATGGATGATCCACAGGCCACGGCACCGCAGGCCCGTCGGCTGCCCATAGCCGTTGATCCGAGCGAGGACGAGCTCGCGCGGCACTGGAGCCTGTCATCGGCGGATCTGGCCGTGATCGCCGAATGCCGCAGCGGCGATCATCGTCGTCGCTTCGCCCTGCAGCTCTGCGTCATGCGCAGCCATGGCTGCTTCCTCGACGACTACCGCCGGGTACCGATCAAGATCGTCAACCACCTGTCCCGCCAGCTTGGGCTGGCGCCGGTGCTGTTCCTTGACCGGCCCGGCCGTGCCCAGACGGAGCGGGAGCAGTCGCTGCGCATCCGCCGCTATCTCGGCATCCGCGATTTTGACCGGCAGGCTGCCGTCGATCTACGGCAATGGTTGCGCCCGCGCGCCATTGAGGGCCGTACCGCCGCCGAGCTCCTGCGATACGCCGAAGACAAGCTGCGTGACTGGCGGGTCATGTTGCCGGCCATGAGCACCCTCGAACGGTTGGTCGGCGCCGAGGTGATGCATGCCACGACCGGCCTGTTCGATATGGTCGCGAGCCCGATTGCCACCAAACTTGCGTGAGGCGATCACGCTGCTGGTCGAAGTGCCGGAGGGCGATGCCCGTTCCAGCCTGTTCCGGCTCAAGGACTACCCGAAATCGGCCAATGCCGCGGTGATCAAAGGCGACATCGTCCGCCTGCGCCTGATCGAGGAGCTGCTCGGCGCCGGCGCCGGACTGGATGATCTCGATCCGCGGATCGTGCGCCAGCTCGGCCAGCTCGGACGCCGCTACGATGCCGGCGATCTCCGCCGCTTCGCCAAGCCGAAGCGCGACGCGCTGGTCGCCTGCTACCCTGGTCGAGGCTCGCAAGACGCTGCTCGACCAGATCGTCGAGATGAACGACCTGTTCCTGACCAGCATGAACCGCAGGTCGCGCAACGCCGTCGAGAAGCGGCGCAAGACCCTGCGCCGCCGCGCCCGCGACGGGCTGCACCGCGTGCTCGGCGCCGTCGATGCGCTGGTGGCGGCCGACGGCGCGCAAACCGTCACCGCGTTCCGCGATGCGCAGAACCCGCCGGCGCTGATCGAGGCGGCCATCGCCTGCCGGGCCTACGAGCGGCTGGAGGCGCGCGGCCATCTCGACGCCATGCTCGCGCGCTACGGCACGCTGCGCCAATACCTGCCGGCCTTTCTCGCCCTGCCGTTCCAGGCGGCCGCCGGCAGCGAGACCCTGCTTCGGGCGGTCGAGATCCTGCGCGCCCTCGATGCCGGCACGCGCGGCCCGCTCACGACCGACGATCCGCACGGCTTCGTGCAGGCCGATTGGCGGCCCGCACCTGCGTCACCGACGGCAAGCTCGACCGCGCCATCTGGGAGATCTCGCTCGCCTTCGCGGTCCGCGACGCGCTGCGCGCCGGCAGCCTGTTCTTGGCGCAAAGCCGCGACCACGTCTCCTTCTGGAACCTGGTCTATGACGACCGCGAACTGGCAGCAGACCCGCGAGCAGGCCTACCAGCGCCTCGACCTGCCGGCCGACGGGCAGGCGTTCCTGGCCCGGCTCGGCACCGAACTCGACCGGGCGGCGCGCGCCGCGCAACGCGGCCTGCCCAGCAACCGCTTCGCCGCCGTCCGCGATGGCCGGCTCAAGCTCAAGCGGCGCGACGCGCTGCCGATCCCGCCCGCGCTGCGCGAGCTGCGCGCCACCATCGGCGCCAGCCTGCCGCGCGTGCGCATCGAGGACCTGCTGCAGGACGTCGACGAGTGGTGCGGCTTCACCCGCGCCTTCCAGCCGCTCGGGGGATACCAGCCGCACGGCGGCGACCCGCACCGCTCGCTGCTCGCCACCCTGATCGCGCACGGCACCAATCTCGGCCTTGCCGCCATGAGCCAGAGCGTCGACAGCCTCACCGCCGAGGCGCTGCAGGACACCAGCCGCTGGTTCCTGCGCGACGCCACGCTCAAGGCCGCCAACGCCGTCCTGGTCGATCATCACCACGGCCTGAAGCTCAGCCGCATCTGGGGCGACGGCAGCCGCTCCTCCTCCGACGGCCAGCGCTTCGCCGTCGAGCGGGACAGCCTGCTCGGCAGCGTCTACCCGCGCTACTTCGGCTACTACGACCGGGCGCTCGCGCTCTACACGCACACCTCCGACCAGCACAGCGTCTACGCCACCCAGGCGATCTCCTGCGCCCCGCGCGAGGCCGGCTACGTGCTCGGCGGCATCCTCGACAACGACACCGTGCTGGCGATCCGTGAACATACCTCCGATACCCACGGCTTCACCGAGCATCTGTTTGGTCTTTGCGCGCTGCTCGGCATCGCCTTCATGCCGCGGCTGAAGGACCTGCCCGACCAGGTGCTCAGCCGCATCGACCGCGACGCCGACTACGGCGCGCTGCAGCCGCTGCTGCGCGGCCGCATCAACGTCGAGCTCATCCTCGAGCAGTGGGACCAACTGGTCCGCCTCGCGGCGTCGCTGAAGGACCGGCTGACCCCGGCCCATGTCGTCATGCAGCGCCTGGCCAACGCGAACGCCTCCGACCGCCTCGCCGGCGCGCTCAGCCAGCTCGGGCGCCTGATGAAGACCCTGCACATCTTGCGCTACATCCACGAGGCGCCGCTGCGCGACGCCATCCAGCTGCAGCTCAACCGCGGCGAGTTCCGCCACATCCTCGCCAAGTCGCTGTTCTTCGCCAACCAGGGCGGCTTCCGCTCCGGCGACTACGAGGAGGTGATGAACAAGGCCAGCTGCCTCAGCCTGCTCTCCAACGCAGTCCTGGTCTGGAACACGGTGCACATCGCCCGCATCGTCGACCAGCTCCGCGCCGCCGGACACGAGGTGCGTGACGAGGACCTGGCCCGCGTCTCGCCGCTGGCGCACGCCCACGTCATCCCCAACGGCAGCTACTTCCAGTCCCCCCGCCGGCGCGCCGAGGCAGCGCCCGAACCCGTCATGGCCTGAGCCAGAGGAGCCTGCATGCCGCACAAGGACCCGGTGAACTGGCAGCCCATCAGCCAGATGCCGCTGATCGCCAGCATGATCGACGGCGCCCTGGAGGACACGCGCGAGCACATGAGAACGTTGGCCGAGGCGCGGACGCGACCGCACGTGCTCGACGACGCCACCATCGACCGGGTCGAGCAGGTTCATGCCGAGCAGCTGGAGTTCGTCGACATCTACGCCCAGCAGATCAGCCGCTGGCGGACCGAAAAGCCGTCAGCCGATCAAACCCGCGAACTGGACCGGATGGAGGCGCAGAACCGGCAACTCCGCGGTCGTGACCGCGGACGTCCTCGCGTTGGCCAGCGAGCTGCGCAAGGGCACCATCGAGCGCGTCATGGGCATGAGCGACGTCGAACTCGGCCTCCAGGCCCTCCTCAGGGGAGGATCGGCCACCTCTCGCTAACCCACCCCTCAACATTGCGTCCAATACCGCTACCGTGCAAAATTACACCGCTGGGCCTTCCGCC
>CAVRCA010000010.1:0-59751 GCA_963719345.1 uncultured Alphaproteobacteria bacterium | reverse complement strand
CTGGATCGAGTTTATGGCATATCCCACTGCGATCGCCGTCGCTCGCGATCGGCTGTCCAGGTAGTTGGCGAACCGAGACCGGAAGGCATTGTCCGCCTCGGCGTCTAGCCCATTTTGGAACGCCGCAGCATTGATGACGGCATCAATGCCAGGAATGGCGGTCGCCAGCTGACCTACACTGGCGGCCTGCACATTGCCGCCACTGCCAGCAATCAGCGCTTGAACCGGAACGTCGAGCGAGAGTGCGCCAGCGGCCACGGTGTAGCCATTTTGGGCCGCTGAAAACGTCGCAGCGGAACTGTTCGCAACAACGGCGAATGTCTGGGTTCCGTCGGCGGTCCGGACCAGCGCCCCTATGGGGATGAGGGCCGGTACTGTGCCTACGAACCGGGAGAATGTGACAACACCGGACGCGCAAGCCGCCGGTAAGCGGGATAATGAGAAATCCGCCATCCAACTGTCTAGGTCGGAGCCACTGCTGGTCGCTGCACGTGTGGTTTGCAGCACTTGCAGGATCAGCCACTGCATCCAAAGCGCGATTGAGGCATTCGCCTCGAGGATGGCTCGCAGGACAGAGCCGACGGTGAGATCAAGTAGCTGGCTTGATGCCGACTGGACCGCAGCTGCCATGTTCTGAACGAGCGTAGTGAAATTTTGCAGCGAGAGTTGCATCAGGCGCTCACTGAAAAGGAGAGAATCTGGGTGTGGCCCGTTGGGGCGTCCACGTAACGGATATGCACATAGACGGTGCCGAAAGCACCGGCTGGGGACAACTGGACATCGATTATCGGCTCAGGGCTACGAGCGACGGCCGCTTCTTTGTATATTTGGCTGCGGATCACGGCTCTGATCTGGAGGGCATTGCCCGGTTGGCCGATGAATTGCGCGAGCCCGGCGCCGTAGTCCGGCTGCCATATATAGTCGCCGGGGTTGGTGAGTAGTCGCCGCAGGACCCGCTGCTGCCCGAGCAGCGCCCCGGAGGATGTGGTGAGGTCGCCGGTTGCCGCTGTAGTAAGATCGGAGCCCCACTGATGTGATATGTCGGGCATGTCAGTCCTGTGGGCTCGGGGCGGGGCCGCCACCATGGGTATGCAAATCGTAATGCTGCCGAAGCCGATCGAGCGACCCGTGACCATCATAGACGTCACCTTGGACGTGCAGGTCACCCTTGACCTGTACAGTTCCGTCCTGGGTCAACTTGATGTAGCTGCCACTCTGGTGGACCATCCATAGTTCGCCGGGTGGTGCCGCAGGCGGTCGGCGTGAGTCACTGAAGGCAGCGCCGACGATCAGTCCGTGCTCTGCGTCGCCCTCCTGCGAGAGGATCAGGACCTGGTCGCCGGGCGAAGGCAGGCACATCATGCCCCAACCGGAGCCTACCCAGGCCGAGAGTACGGGCAACCATCCGCTTAGTACGCCCTCGGGCTGCAGCTGCACGCGGGCAGTTGCCGAGGCAGAGTCCACGGACGTGACGAGACCGAAGCGAGCCTGGCCGCCCCCCTGGTCCAGCGCACCCGCCTGCGCCTTGAGCGCGTTTAAGAAGCGTTCCATGGAAAGAACCGATCGTTGCAGGGTGTTGCGAGGACGTTGCGAGGCGCCGAGTTCCGCTCAGCCCGTCACGCTTGCGACGATGTCACCCGGCGGCGAGGATTGCGAGGCCGAACTCATGTTTTTGCAGCGCAGATGCTGGGTAAAGCCAGCCTCGGCACTCAAGATCCGCTCCAACATGTCGACATAGTAGGTCTGATCGAACTCAGTCCCGGTCCCCTCGATGGTGACGAGGCTCCGGGGAGTGATCGCAAGCTCTCCGGGCATGGATATCGTGACTGCTCGCTCGTGCCGCGACAGTTCCTTGAGCTTCTGCTGAGCAACTTGCAAAGCTTGATCCGATGTGAGGTTTGGCCGCACGTAGACGTATCGTTGCGGGGTGCCGCTCGACGATCCCGGCCCATGCGCCCGAGCCGTCTGGGTGAACGCGGCCTGCTGACGACTGTTCCAGCTCTTGACGGTCACTTCAATGTCCCGAGCGAGCGTGAGTGCGCGCTCCATGCGGATATCAAAGGCGTCATCCGGCGTGAGTGTCACAGCATTCGTCGGACCCGACGGAGGCTGGAAGTACAAAGTCTGCGCGTTGACGAATACGTCAAACTCCTCTTGTTGTGCAAGAAACGTGAGGAGGTCCCATTCGGTAGTTGCACGACTGAACTGGCCGAGAGTAATCCGGTCGTGCTCACTCTGATAGTATCGACCGACCGGAGTGCTCGTTGGAACCACTTGTGCCTGAAGGTTGTGACGGCTGGCCATCAGTTCTGCGATTTCGCTCGAGGTGCGGTTCGAGAAGGTCTCCTGAGTGCGCGTCTCAATCAGAACGGCGGTGAGATCGCGTCCTTCGGCATGTACAAGGCCTCGCACGGGATCGATCTCGACACGGTCGACTGCGCCTTGCATCACACTCGAGAATGCCAGCCCATCGAAACTCATCTGCACATCAAGGGCAATATCGGGTGTTCCCGACCAGAAGGGCGCAGCCAATGGGTCGGCTGACAACGCCAGGCTGACGTTGAAGCGGTCGGCCGAATAGTGATTGTTGGCATGGATCTGCGCTTCGATCGCTCCCGCAACGGGTGTTCCATTTGCCAGGATTTTGAGACGCGGATAGCGCACATTACTGAGCAGCAATTCCCCCTCCCGCGTTGGCGTCCAGTTCCGGTATGAGCAGGGTGACCACTCCCGTGATCATCGGGTCGGAGAGGTTGTTCAATTGGGCTATGCGGATCCACTGGGTCGCGTCGTTGAGCTGTTCCGCCGCAATCTTGAACAGATTGCCGCCGGCGATGGTGATGGTCCTCATGACCTAAGTGCTCACGTTGGCAAGGTTTGCGGCAGCCCGACCCACGTAGCCACGCATGGTCGCAAGCGCACTGAGCTGGCCGGCCGCGGCGGTGGTGGTCAGGAACGCTGCCGAGCCCGCCGTCGCGTCCGAGGTGGTCGAAAGCGTAGAGGCCGATGACGCGAGCAGATCGTTGGCTTGCGTGAGACTGCCGTCGATCGCGGCCTGAGACGTCCCGAGGCTGGTCATTGCCTGGTTATTTGCGAGCGTTCCTAGAGTTGTGGAACCCGGAGCCGCGAGTGCCGATTGCACCCCGCTCAAGTCGATCCCAGCAAGGGCCTGTCCTGCCGCCGTGCCAATGTCGGCGAGTATAGAGCCCGCCACCGACAGAACAGTCTCGATAAGGGCCGATGCTTCGTCGCGGAGCACTGTGCAGGTCAGCCTGTAAGGAATCCAGTAGGCGTTCTGGTAGTCGGCCTGGAGGTCACGTATGACGACGCTGTAGAAGAAGACGTCCCACGTGAGTGGCACGGTCGCGCCCAAGGAGCGCATCTCGTCCAAAGCCCGAGCGCGCAATGTCGCGTCCTGACCTGAAAAGATGCCGGTGATGACGATCTCGGCATCGTCGCGCCCGAGTGCGTCGATGACCCGCTGCCCCGTCGGAAGTTGATGGACGGCCAACCGCTGCTGTCCGCCAAAGCAGATCCCCGCCGATACTTCGAAGTCTTTGAGCACAATGGGCCCGAGTATGAGTGCAATGTCGGGCATGACTGAACCCAGTTCCTCTCACGGTGCAGGAGTGCGTCAGGCACGCCGCCAACCCTCGGATGCTGCGACATCCAGTTTCGCAGGAAGCGAAGCCGGGACGACAAAGCGAAACAGAGCGAGGCTTGTGCCCCCGTCCCTAGCTCCCGTTGGGCGCGCCAGGCCAGCTTGGGCCAATGCGCGGGTCAAAACCTGTTGCTCCGGATGGGGGCCGATCTGTGGCCAAGCTCATTTTCTCTGCCAGCCATCGCCCGAGATTACGGCCATCGAGAATGATGTTCCCGCTGGGCTGATGAGTTGCCGCCGAGGAGGCGCTTGAATGGCGGTTGGTACAGCGTTCTCGAAAGGATGAGTGGTCTCGGTGGGCGCGGAAACGCGGCGCCTTGGCGACCTCGCCGGAGCACTTGATGGGCGTTGTTCGACATCCGGCGCGGGTATGATGATGGCTTGGGCCGCAGAGGCTGACGGTGTGGGCGCGCTCGAAGGCGATGGTGCCCTGCGGGCTGGCGAATGTGCACGTTTCTCTTCCGCGTCGGAGTGGTTCGGCCGCGGTGGCGGGGTGGCGACGAGCGGGGCCGTGGTAAGGGGCACCACGGGGAGCGGCGGTGTCCGCACGGGTGCCGGCACCGCCGCGGGGCGGTCAAGGTGCGGCGCTGCGAATGGGGGCGTGGCAGCCGGGCGCGGAGCCGCAGTGTTCGCGGCAATGATGGGCGCGGAAGCGACAGGGCGCGCAGGGCCTCCCGGCGTTTCAAGTGGCGCGAGCGCTGGCCGCTCGCGAGGCGGCGGAGACTGGCGCACTTCATCCCGAACCGGAGCGAAATCGCGTGCAGGAGCAAGCGTGGGCAACTCCGCGGATCTGCCAGCCTTCGGCTCGCGGGGCAATACTGGCGAGGTTTGCTCTGCCCGTGGCGATAGCGAGGCAGGAGCGGTCAGGGGTGTACTTGCCTCGCGGAGTTGCCGCTGCGGCACCTCGGTTTGGACGGCGGTTGCGGCGGCGACTGGGAGCTGTTGGGTACCCGGGTCAGAGGCTGCGGTCGGCAGTTCCTTGCTCGCGATCGCAGCCCGGGGCACCGAGGGCTGCGCAGCTGGGACCGCGACGTGGGTTGTTGCCGGGACAGGCATGCCCCCTGCGAGCTGTTTCAGTGCAATCAGGCCCGCCGCCGAGTGGGCGATCGCGGCGTCGAGGACGTTCAGGTCGTGACGGATCGTAGCGAGACCCTCCGAGACGCCATTGTCGAGAGCAAGGCGTATGCCGATTTCGTACGCGTCAATCATGCGAGTGCATCCCGAATAGCATCAGCGATCCCTTTTCCAATGCGCCGGGCCGCATCTTCGGCTGCTGCGGCACCCGCCGGGGCCAGGAAGGGACGTGGCGGCACTGAGCGCGTGCCGAGTTCCTGATGGACCGCCACAGGGTCGGCTGACGCGACAACCGCTTGATCCTTTTCTGCTTCGGCAAAGACGCTGTCCTGAAGCGTCCCGGTTTGCCTCCAGGGGCTTGCATGGTCCCACCGGGAGCCTGCGCGAGAACACTGCGGACCGCAGCAGCGAGTTGAGCGGCCTCCGCACCCAGCAGTAAGGATTGGGTCGGAGCAAGATCAAGCCGCGCCAGGGCAGCGGCAGCCTGCTGCAGACCGTTGATCGCGATCATGATTGGCTTTCCCACCGGAGCGCCTGCCAATCGAAGCTGCCGCCGTCGAGGGTGCCAAGCACCACCACCCAGGCGAGCCGCTCATCGGCGGACAGGCTGAAAGCGACATCGAATGGCACCCCGTTCCTGACCAGGTAGAGACAGTCGATCAGGTCGGGGTGCCTGCTCAGTTTCCCGCGTCTTGCCTCAGCGCCTCGGGTGTCGGCTCCGGCGTAGCGGCAACGGCGGACGCAACTGCCGAAATGCCTGCATCGCCCAATCTCGCCACGAGACTTTCGATCTGCTGCTCATTGACCGGCATCGGAACCGGAATGTCGTCGACTGCGGTAACTGAGCAAGCAAGGACGGCAATTCCCAGCCACGGGCCGATTTTGCGCCAGCACGGGGCCTGCTGCCTTGAACAAGCGCAGCTTCTCGAGAACCGTCATCCGGCGAAGACTCAACCGGCGACCTTGCTCGTCAACCGCAACCTGTGTTGCCGTAGCTGCCGCGACGATCGCTTCGGACGGCCGCATCGCGGATGAGGCTTCAACGTCGGGCATCAGACCCGCCTGCGGCGGGTGGCGAAGAACTCGAGCTTCTGTTTGACGCTCGCGTCACCCTTCCACTCACCTGCACTCGTCAGCTTGAAAACCACGCCGTCATACTGATAGGTCGACGTGCTGCCGTCTGTCTCCGTCACATACTGATACAGAGTTCCCGGCGGAACTCGCCCGTTCGCAAAGAACTGGTTCTCAGCTGCGGCGACGAAGTCGTCCACGGAGGAGGTGCCGCGCTCGATGTTGAAACTCCCTTCCCATCCCCTCGGTAGCTCCGCGGCGATCTGCGTGCCGTCAAGTCGGTCCACGCGAAGGGGATGAGTGATCTGCCGGCTCTCGAATCCCGTGACATGACTGAGATCCACGCGGCCAGTCGGTCCCATGACCACCAGCTGACAATCGCGGCCGACGGAGAAAGTGGTGTTGATCGCCATGTGAGCTCCTTACGCCGCCTGCCCGGGAGGCAGGGTCTGGCGACTAACCTGGACGGTCTGGCCGCCTTCCATGTTCACGATAAACTTCTCGTTGATCGCCTGGTAGCGGACCTGCGCGTCGGACTGCACGTAGCCGATGCTGGTACGGCTGTTGGGGTTGTTGCTTGCGTCGCATATCACGTTGAACGGCAGCGAACCGTCCGTGCTGCCGAGCAAGCCCTGGCTCAGCATGTTCTGCAGGAAGCTGAGCTGCGTTGCCCTGATCCGGCGGAACAGATTGGCGTTGATCACTTGGCCGACGTATTGGCCCATTCCGGCGGCCAGCGTGGCAGCGATATAGTTCGTCAACCGGCCGTAGTTGTCCCCGTTGATTGCCGCGTTGGAGCTGCTGTTGTGACCTCCGCGGACGCCCCAGAAACTGCCCGCCGGCTGCGGGTTTGCAATCACGTCGATGCCGCTGCCAAGCAGCACCGCCAGCTCCGCGGCAGAGTAAGATGTGCTCTGTCCGGTTCCCGGAGAACCGGATTTCTGGCTGCCGATCACGCCATAAAGCGGCTTGTTCAGGCTCGACTGCTCGGGCGACAAGTTGGCGAGGCGACCGGCTACAAAACCCTGCGGTGAAACCAGGCGAATGCTCGCGTTGGTCTGGTCCGACCACCAGAGCCAATCGCCAAACATCAGCTTTGCCGCGTAGCTGTCGAGGCCGGCCGCGCGCTTTATGGTTGTCGCGTTGTTGATCGTATCGCCGGCGGGCCCGGTCAGGATCATGTAGACGCCTTCGGACAGGCCGAAACCCGCCTGGGTGGTCCATTGAGTGAAGTCGTCGGCATCCGCCAGAACCGCAAGGCTGCATCCTTGGCCGCGGAGCGCGTACATCCCCGTCCGCGGAGCGGTATCGGAACCGACCAAGGTTGCCGCGGTGACGGCACCGGCGCCGTCCGAACCTGGCGTCCCTGCCCCGAGAGTGGTCGAGAATGCGGCCGGGGCCGTCGTGGCGCCACCGGCATTGGCGATTATCAACTGCGACGGACCGCGCTGCTGGCCCGCACCCGTATTGACCGCGGCGGCGAGTGCCGTCCAGAAGCCTGCGCCCGAGCCGGTGATGTTATCGAACAACTCCGGCGCGAAGTCCGGGCAGCGACACCGTCAAGCGCCAGCTATTGGCGGCGCTGCCTGAGGTGAGCGCCACGGCGATTTGACCCCCCAGGGTGCCGGTGTACAGCGCGGTAAAGGTGAGTGTGCTGCCGGGGAGGGTCACCTGGGCTGCCGCATCGGTTCCGTCCGTCACGCGCACGCAGCGAAACGCTTGGGCGCCCTGTTGTACGGCCGTCGCCACTTGGGTCCCCATGTCGTATCGGCGCGGCAGGATCGGCCCGAAAGTTCGAGCGTAGTCCGCCATCGTGCCAGTCACGACCGGCTGCCCGACCGGCCCCCAGGTGGCAGTGCCGACCACGCCGACGACGTTGGTCGGCACGCCGTTCAACACGAGGTTTTGCGGCGGAACGATTTGGACGTAGAGGTCGGGGACAACCAGAGCCGTCGTGTTGATGCTGCCTTGCTGGACTATCGGCATGGCTCAGCCCTCCTCGGACTGGCGTGGAACCACGCGGACGACGAAGGCGGCGTGCTCGCTTCTGAGGATCTCGGCGACGCGCACGGCGTCGGTGACGATATCGCCTCGTTCCAGCCCGGCAAACGGCTTGACCACGACGAGATGCATGTCAATGAGTACTCCTGGATTCAGCCAATAATGGGTATGGTGTTTACCGAGCCGGTGCCGAAGAGCATGGCCGGCTGCACGGCTGAGACAGTCGTGGGGTAATCGATCTCGTAAGTCATATCCCGGCGGTAGAGCCCAGCATCCTGCGACTGGTCCAGCGTATTCCCGCCGGCGAAGGCAAGCCGGCCCTGAGTGCCGTCGGACAGCGGAATGAAATCGATGCCGGCAAGCTGATTGTCGATCGCGGCGGCAACCACGTCCCGGACCAGAGGGTCATTGCACCAGCAGATAACCCGGAACCGCTGGTTCTGCCGGCGCACTTCCCGCAGCGCTGCGCCGTCGGTGACGACCCGGGCGACCACGCCTGACGCACCGGGGAGCACGAGAGTTAAGTCCGTAAGTTGCGCGATGTAATCCTGGCGTATCTGAGCTGCCAGGTAGGCCGCAACCAGTGCCGGCGTATCGCTGTCGCCAGTGCGGTAGACGTAAGTTTTTCCACCATAGGCGATCCCAGCAAGCTGACCTGCGTCGGCGGTCCCGGCGAACGTCACCTCGTTGTCGATCACTTCGACGGTAAGCGTCGCAACCGGTCGGTCCGTCACCCACTCGTCCGGATAGCGGGTGGTGTTGCGGATGGCGCCGTCCACCGGGTAAACGGTGACATTGACGTGCCCGGCCGCCAGATCCGCATCGAGTGCCGCGGGGTTGGGCCATCCGCGATAGATCCGACAAGGTTGGCCGCAGACGCTGGCGCTATTTGTTCCTTGCGGATACAGCGCGGCTGAGGCGAGCGTAACGAGCGCTGCCTCCACGTCCGATTGATCGGCCATCAGGTGCTCGATTGCTTGACGGTAAGCCGCCACCCGAGATCGGTGAGCTCCGCGCCGGCAACAACGCCGGTACGGCCAAGATCATCCGTCAGCAGATCGGCGGGACGCAGCACGACGCCATCGATGGCGGGAAGCAGGACGGTCCATGTCTCATTTGAGCTATCCGCGGGAAGGTTCGCACTCGGCCGATTGCCGGACGAGGCGTTGAGCAGGCTGGCGGGCCACCTTGTCAGCAGCGGCGTTGCAGAACTGAGTGCCACGCCACCATACGCGTTCACACCGACGCCGCTCGGCGCCAGGGGACGGACGAATGAAACGATGCGATCGGCGCGAACGCACAGAACCGGCAGCAGCGGCTGTTGAGCGGCAACGAACCAGGTTCCGTCTTTCTGGACCAGGTAATCTCCCGGTCGAGTGTAGGCCGCGTCGAAAATGCCGGCCCAGAGGGGAGCGCCGTAGCCGTTTGGCCGAGTGAACTTGCCGTCGACCGGCCCGAATGCGGCAGACAGGCGCAGGAAGCGATTGGCTGGGTCGAGCGGATCAACCGCGCCGTTCGGGCGGTAGGCATCGGTTGCCGCGCCGATGCGCCGGGCAGCGGTACCCAGGCCTCGACTGAGGCGATCCTGCAGCAAGGCGCCGTTCATCAGATCACCAGTGTGACGGCGGCATCGCCGAGGGCGGGGCCGGGCGGCAGTCCGAGGAAGCCGCAGAGCCGGCGGCGCATGTCGTCGAACAGCTTCTGGCGGTCGCGCGGCTCGTTGGGGTTGCGCTGCCAAGTGGCCGCTTCATTGGTGTCGAGGTGTCCCGCCGCTTCCGGAATGGCCGCTTCGAGAGCGCTCAGCGTTCCGAGCTGGCGGCGAATGACCGCCAATTCGAAGTCGGAGAGATTGTTCATGCGGTATTCCAGAGTTCCATACGCCTGATAGAAGCGCCAGGAGTTGAAGCCGGCGGCGCCGGCGCCGTACGCCGGGTAGCCGCAGAACCGACGAACGTCCGTCTTCTCGGCATCGGTCATTGGGGGCATCAGATGGAGGATCCGTCACCACGGGTGAAGAAGACGCTGCCCGACCCCGACGCGAGTAGGACCGCAGCGGTGCTGATGAGCGAGTTGACCCCGAGCAGCACACGGCTGCCCGGTAGGATCGGCAAGTCCGCAGTCGTCGCGGTGACCGTAAGGTCGGACCCAAGCCGGACGAAGGCGATCGTCCCAGCGGCGTTGGTCACGAGCAGCAAGTCACCGCCACTCGGCAGCGACACCGTCGCTGCCGAGGTTCCCGCGATAACGGAAGCGGTTCCGGCGGGACGGAACGGCTGTGAAGCTCCGATAGACATTCCGTCCCTCCGCTTTCAGCCAATGTGCTCGACGATGACCGCACGCTTGTAGGAAGCGTTGGTGGCCGTCGGGATGACCGTCGGGTTGGTGGTGGTGTCGGATGGAGCGCAGAAGCCGCCAATCCAGTACCAGGACTGCGCAATGATCTGCTGCAAACGGTCGATCGGCTCGCGCGTGACCATGGCAATTCCGTCCACGACGGACACGATGGAGTCCTTGGGAGCTACGTCGTCAGCCGCCATGCCGGCGAAGTCGCCCTCGATCAGCGCACCCTGACCACAGACGATCGGCCGTCGCACCATCAGACCCGAGAGGGTCGGATGAGCCTGCACGTAGGCCTCGGTCGTGGGAATGAAGCGGAGGCCGAGGAAGTCATTGACCATGCCTTGCCTGAAGACCTGGTTTGCCGAGGTTGCGCCCTGGAACAGCTGACGGAAGTCCGGATCGCTGAACAGCTGACGGGCCGAGACCGGGTCGAGGTAGCAGTTGTAGACACCGTCGATTTCGGGAACGGCGTTCATGCGCAGTTTGGCTACCGCGTCGAGCAGGCACGACATGGTCAGCATATCGCCGGCCGCGAGCAGGCTCGTGTTGGCTCGCTGAGCCGGGCGCACGATGACCGAACCGCTCGCTGCGGTTACAGTGTTCCCGGTTGTGCCGTCGGAGACCGAGACGTTCGTGGCGAAGGTGAGCACACCCGAGACACCCCCGATCGTGGCAGCGCTGGAGGCATTGGTCGAGTCGATGGCAGTGCCGACCAGCGTGTAGGCATTGCTGCCGACCGTGACCGTCAGAGGAGCTGCACCGCTCACCGGCGTCTGCACGCCGTTCACGAAACTGTTAAGAAATCCACGGACATCGTCGACCGCGACATTCGGGGATGCCGACGAAAGGGCAGTGCGAACTCGGGTGTTGCCGCCGAAGTAAGCACCGAACAGCGCATTGCGGGCAAGCTCGTCGAGGCTGCGTGCCGCCTGCTCTCCGTTGGCGAAAGCGTTCTGCAGGAACTGCGAGGCGATGCCAACGCGCTCGGCGACCATGTTGAGATCGGTCGTTGCAGCATAATGGTTGATGCTGATCGTGTATTGCTCGACGCCCCAGGTGGTGGGCGTCAGGCCGTTATCGAGGTTGGTGTTGAGATTGGCCGGCACCGGGGTCGTGACCGACGGCTTCAATCCGGCGCGGGTCTTGGTCAGTGTCTCACCGATGCCGACCGCGATGTCTTCCCGGTCGGCGCATGCGCGGTAGCCGAGCCGGGACTGCAGTGCCTGCTGGAACTCGCGCTCCAAGAAGCCCTGCTGAATGATCGGTTGCAGGGAGACGGGGAAATTCTGGATACCCATGCGGCAACGTTCCTGTTGTTAGAAGCGGCGTTTCAGAAGCTCTGCACGCGCAGCGCGGTACTCGGCGTCGGTCATTTCCATCGCGCGCTTCTGGCGTGGTGGCTGGGCTGGAGGCGGCATTGTGGGACTTGAAGACGAGGCGCCGCCGAACAGCCAAGGCTTGGCGCGCTTGAGTTGCTCCATCATGGCCGAGGCGCCCTCGACCTCGCCGCTGGCGTTCAGCTTGGCAGCCGACAGATCCAGCAGCTTCAGTCCGTCGAGATCGATCATTCCCGCGCGGGTTGCCTCGGCCTTCAGCTCGGCGCGCAAGAGACGGTTGTCAGCTTCCTGCTGGACGCGGTTCAGCTGTTTTTCGAGCGCGTCGGCGCGCGCCTGAAGTTCCTGAAACAGGCTGTTCTCGGAAGGCGAGATGTCATCCGTCACAATTTTCGGTTCCTGCGATCAATGCCGATCTGGGCGATTTCGGCCGGGATATTCTCGATGTCGTATATGTCGGCGATGGATTTGATCGCCGTTTCTCTTGAAATCTGTCCGGACGCGAACAGCGTAGCGAGCGTCTGGGCATCCTTTTGGCGATCATCGGCCGACGGGGCGTACCAGCGAGGCCATTTCAGCGAGAGACGGCTGGTTGCCCCAAGCGGCGGGATCTGTTGGCCGAAAACTCGCAACGGATAGACCTCGGATGCTCGGAGGATCATGCGGGCCAGTGCAAGCAGGGCCCCCTCGCCGTAGCTGATGCGCAGATTGTCGGCCAGCCAGATCAGCCCCTGGTTCATCAACTCCAATGCTCGACCCGATTGTGCGGCGGAGAGCCGATCGGCGTTCGCCCGGTTTCCGTGAACGCTTTCCAGGGCGAACTCGCGCAACGTCCGTACGTACTCGATTACGGCCGCCGAAGCGGTCCCGCCGATCTCCAGCAGCTTGGCGTCGCCCTTCTCCGAGACCAGCAAAGCATTGCCGGCACCCTTGACGATTTCGCTATCGGTCGTGGCGGGTTCCTTGATGAGCAGCGTGGGATCGCTGCTGTATTTGAGGCCCCGTCCTGCCTGGCTGAGCTGGTAGTCGATCTCGATCTGGGTTTCGATGGCAGCGCGGAACGTGCAGGCACCGTCATTCGGATCGCCCGAGACCGAGAGACCTGGCAGGTTGCGGATCCATACTACCGGCACGAAACCGAGGCCGTGATTGACGGTACGGTCGGAGTCGACCAGAGGTTCACTGATGCTGCCGACCGGCCACGGCAAGAACCAGATTTCCTGTCGTGCATCCCAGCGGCGCATGAACCAGTAGTCGGCTTGTCCATCGACGTCCGAGTAGCCGCTTGCGACGAGCAATCCGCCGCTTACCTTGTAGCGCTCGGTCACGCTGACCAAGGTGTCGGGCGCTTCGGAGTCCCAGATCGGGGTCAGGTACGTTGTGTCGAGAACGCTGAAGAAGACCCGGCCGCGCAAGACCCGCATCAGGATTGCGACCGAACCGACGGCGCCGCGTACCGCGGCCTCCGTCATAAGCTGGTTCAGGCCGGCTTCCTTGACGATGTCGGCCAGAGCGGTGCGAACCTTGGCGTCGGGGCAGTCTATCGTCGGAAAGTGACCCTCGCTGAACAGGAGGGCGACGCTGTCCTCGACGACGATCCGGCACAGCGCGTAGCGAACCGAGGGACGCCGCGCGCGCAAGGGGATGTACTCACCGGAGGCGCTGCGCTCCTCGTGAAATTGATACGGCAAGGCGTCGTAGAGCGTGCCGTCGAGTACGCGCCGCATCAGATCCAGCGTACGGGCTCGTGCCGGATAGCTCCCGTCCCGAGGGATGAGGTCGCAAATTGTTTCGAACATTCAAACCCCGGACAACTGACGACGGAGCAGCTGGCGACGGCGCGAGCGCGGCACCGGCCGTCAACGCTTCGCACCTCGCCGCTAGCGGGCGAGCAAGGGCACGTTCAGGCGGCGGGTCGGGACGGCGTTGCCGAGCAGCATCGCAAAGCCACGCGACAATGCGTCCACCTGGTCATCCTTGACCCCATGCGGGAAGTCCCGGAGCTCATCCAAGAACGTCCGGTTCCAGGGGGCCCGCACGATCGCGAGATTCCCCGCTTCCGCCTGCGCGGCGACCGGGCCGGCACGGGCCGCCTTGCTGCCATGCTCGCGCGAGCCTTCAATCCGGTACCCCGCCAGACGCCGAGAGATGCTTGCGATGGCGAATTTGCCGCCGGCACCTGGATCTTCGGGCAGACCGATCGAAACCGCTTTTCCGTCCAGTTCCGCCG
Source organism: uncultured Alphaproteobacteria bacterium (assembly GCA_963719345.1). Classification (GTDB taxonomy): domain Bacteria; phylum Pseudomonadota; class Alphaproteobacteria; order Acetobacterales; family Acetobacteraceae; genus CAVRCA01. The sequence continues at coordinate 46,040 of CAVRCA010000010.1, read as the reverse complement.
TGCGGGCGATCGCGTCCTCGACGACTCCCGGGGTGCCGCGAAGGCGCACGACGTCGATAACCACGAAACGTCCTCCTGCATCGCGCTGAAGCTTCAATCCCACCGTCCAGTCGGGGTCGTTGCTGCCGATCTTGGCAGTGGCGGCGAAATCCCAAGCGCGGACCCGATGTCCAAGGCTGGCGGCCGGCGGCTCGTCGAGCACGTCGATCTGATTGGTCTGAAACAGACTGCCGACCGGAGGCCGGGGAGTCTGCTGGAAAAGGGCTGCCCATATCCGGCTGCCGACCGTCTCGCGCTTGCGCAAGAGCGCATCTCGGTTCTCCCATTCGGGCCACAATGGTTCGCCCGGTGCTCGTCCGAGCGGATCGCCGCCTTCGGCGAGGGCGGGCAGCCGAAGCACGCGCCATTCATCGGGGCTGTGGGCGAGCAGGCGACCGCCCAGGTCGTCCTCGTGCCACCGGGTCATGATGAGGATGATCCGTCCGCCGGGTTTCAGGCGGGTGGAAAGATCCGCACGATACCAATTCCACACGGTGTCGCGGAAACCAGCGCTGTCCGCTTCGGCGTGGGACTTGATCGGATCATCGATGATCGCGAGGTCGGCCCGGCGTCCTGCGATCGGGCCGCGAACTCCGGTTGCAAAATACGTTCCCTTCTTGTTCGTCTGCCAGCGGGCTGCGGCCCGATTGTCATTGGCGAGGCCGTAGCCGAGATCCGCCGCGTGCTCGACGATCAGGTTGCGCACCTGCCGCCCGAAATGTTCGGCCAGATCGGCCGTATGCGAGGCGGCAATGACACTGCTGGTTGGGTGCTGATTGAACCACCATGCAGGGTACAAGATCGACGTGTAGGTGGACTTGGCGGAACCTGGCGGCATGAGGACCATGAGCCGATCCGTTTCGCCGCGCGTCACTTTGTCGAGTTCGTCGAGCAGCAACCGATGGTGCGCCGCCGGAGCCAGACCGAGCGGCGCCAGCACCTTTTCGGCCCATTGTCCTAGAGCGTGCCGACCACCATCCTGTGCCGCGGAAACCGCGGCTTGCTGGGTTTCGATCGGCATTGTCTGATTGGCTTTCGTTGCGTATGGCTAAGTGCGCAACTCGCCATCATGGATCGTTTTATACGATCTTTTGGGGCAACTGGGCAAGCATTTTCGTACACGGACTTTTTACCAGATTGAGAGTCCCGAGGTCGATTGTGGTTTCGAGGACTCCGGGCGGCTGGCTGACCCCAATTTTGCAGTTTGCAACTCCTCCAATGTCCATTGGTGCCGAATTCACGGTGCCTGACGGAGAACTCACTCCCGGCGAACGACGGAACTACATAGCCCTCGGCCAGAATGCCGGGCGAGATCCTCGCCACCAGGGATCTCCAAAGGAGACCATGACCATGCTTGACCGCCATGGAAGGGTTTCGACCGCCGGCAAGCGGGCGCCGTTCCCGGGTCAACTTGTCCTTGTCGTCGAGGATCGGCCCCGGCTGTCGCCAACCGTCGGCCCGATGTGCGAGTTTCTTGGTCTTCCAATGCGCCGGGTCGGCACCAACGCCAATCTGGGGGAGTTGCTCAACTCCCTGCTGCCGATGGCGATCATTTGCGAGCTTGAGGGTGGTCTGCAGGACGGCTGCCACATCATGAAGACGGTCGCTGCGCACGATCCCGAGCTGCCGATCATGCTGATCACGGGTGCCGACCAAGCGCTTGCCGGAGCCGCGGATGCGGTCGAGGAAATCTGGGGTCTCTCCAATGTTCTGAAGCTTCGCAGCGGACCAGGTCTCGGCGACGTTGCCGAATTCCTGTTCCGCTTCGCGCGTCTGAGGGACGGGTTTACCCAAACTCCCCCTGGCGCGGCAGTAAGCTGAGCTTTCAACTCCGAACCGAGCTCAAGGCCGGTTCCGCTCGAGGGCCGACTGTGCTGAACGGGCACTCGGCCCGTCGCCGCTTCCGGGCTGCTACGGCGTAGCTCCCCGGTCCTCGGTTTATATCGTCGCTTGGGCGAACGACGGTCTCGATGTAGTCGGCCCAATTCTCCGATGTGAGCGTGTCCCTGAAGGTCGCGGCGGCAAGCGTCTGCTGGGCGTAAGTGGCGCGGCAAAGCGGCTGCACCTGCGCCAGAGGAGCATCCATCCTGATCGGGATGAGAGTATTTGTTCGGGTGAGACGAAGCGTGGCGAACAGCGGCCCGAACCATGTGTCGGTTTCCACGATCCCCTCAAACAGCGAGACCCCGCCCGTCGGGGGAAGGTTGACCGGGGAGCGGGTGAGCAGGCTCCAGCCGGGGGCGGTCTTGGCCAGCAGACCCGTCCAGACCTGGACGCCTCCGGGTTCGGGCAGAGCCGTCAAGAATGGCGGCGAGCCACCTTTTGCCTCGTCCGGGGCGATCCCGTCGAAGTGCGCGGCGAAATGCGGAAACTGCACGGCATCGAGTGGCAGCCACTCGCCGATGTCGCCGTAGGTCCAGAAGATTGCATCGCCGTCCCACCACAAGGAAAACTCGAGCGGGGCGAAGACATGCCAGCCCCAGCCTGATGCGGAGGTAACCGCGTCGCAGTACCGGGTGGCACGGGTGGGTAGCGAGCCACGCGCCGAGCGATCGGCGCGTTGGGCCTGCCGAGCTTCCGGGATCAGGCGGAAAAACTCGATGCCGGGGGACGGGATCATGGTTGCCGATCTCGCGCGGTGTCTGGGCAGCAGATCTGACGTCAATGCACCGACGCCGCAGCCGGCTGAGCGCGCGGCTGCGGCGTTCGCGGGTGCTTACTAGGCCGCCTCCCGGCCCCGCCGAAACGCTCCGCCCGTGCGGATGCGACCGGCATCGGCGATCTCCGGACGCGTGATTGGCGGCCGCGGAGGCAATTCCCGGTTGGTGTGCGCAGGATTGTCACCGACGATTTCGGGGCGGGCGACGATCAGGGGCGGGGGCTTATGCATCGTGTAATCCTCTGCTGGGTGCTGCGTCAGCCCAGGCCGCGCGCTGCTTCATCCTCGTCCGGAGAGCTTGTCGAGAAAACGCAACAGCTCGGCCGCAGAGTCTGCGAGCCGAGCCGTTGAAGAGTTCTGCGACAAAGGGGAGGGTGCCAGCAGGACGCAATTCGCCCGTTGACGGGGCACTCTCTAAAGTCACTGCCGGCCGGTGTCAAGCGGTTTCGGTTGCAAAGTTCTCTTGCTGATAACGGGTTTGGTTCGGTAGCTTGGCACGCAATGTCCATGGCGCTCAACCAGCACGTCGCTCCGCGTCTGTGGGTGCATGTCATTGGCCCTATGCAGGCGACCGATGCCGCAGGCAGAAGCGTCTTGCCCCGAACCCGCAAAGCCCGCGCGATGCTGGCGGTGCTTGCCCTCGCTGCTCCGAAGCCGGTGTCGCGCACACGCATCGCGGGGCTGTTATGGAGCAGGCGAGACCGCGAGCAGGCGCGAGGTTCGCTTCGGCAGTGCCTGCACGAATTGCAGGGTCTGCTGCATCCGCTTGGACCTGGCCTGATCGAGGCGGATCGCGAGCAAGTGCGCTTGGGTGAGCATGCCTTGTGGCTGGATATCAACGCTGCGGAGCGGCCCGCCGGCGGATTGCTTGAGGACCTCGTCGGCCTTGATCCGGCATTCGATGCCTGGATCGAGGTGGAACAGGCCCGGTTGCTCAGCCCTGCGTTGCCCGCCCCGACTGCGGCAGGAGTTCGCTTAGGGGTCCAGCAACTGCGTATTCTCGGCGCTGGTGGTCGAACGCCGGTGATCGAGGGGTTATCTGACGAAATCATCGCCGCGCTGTCGCGCTTTCGATGGATTGCCTGTCTCGTCTCCTCGGCGCCGGACGAGGACGCCGCCGAGGTTGGCCTCGACTACCTGCTGAGCGGTACCGCCCGGCTTGCTGGTGAACAGATACGCATCGGGCTGCGTCTGCAAGACATGCGTGCTGGAGGCGAGGTCGTCTGGGCCCGCAGCTTCGATGTCGCCGAAGCCGACGACGCGTTGGAAACCCAGGATGCCATAGCTGCCCAGACAGCGGCGCAAATCGAGCCGGAGCTGCTGCTTCGTGAGGGCGGAAGAGCGGGCGCTCGGCTCGGAGCGCTTCCCGCCGCCTACGACCTCACGATGAGCGCGATCCCGGGTATCCTGCGGCTCGAGCGCGAGGGGTTCGAACGGTCAGGGCGAATGCTCAAGGAGGCGGTATCACTCGAACCGCAGAGCGAAGTGGCCCATGTCTGGTGCGCGTACTGGCATCTGTTGGCGGTGGGTCAAGGCTGGATTGCCGAGCCGGAAGCGGCGATGGCGCGTGCCGGAGAATTGGCGGAGCGGGCAGTGGCACTGGATCCGTCGGACGCTCTGGCGCTCACCATTGCCGGACACGTGCGCGGGTTCCTCAACAAGCAGATCGAGGAGGCGATGGTGCTGCACGAGCGCGCCATTGCGCTCAACCCGGCTCTGCCGCTTGCATGGGTGATGTCGGGGCTCGCCCAGAACTATCGTGGAGAGCATAGGGATGCGATTCGTCGAATGGAGAGGGCGCGCCTGCTCTCACCATTCGATCCGCATGCCTTCCTCTTCAACGCAGGCCTGATGGGTCCGCACATCATGCTGGGCGAGTACGAACAGGCCGCGACGCTGGGCCGACTGACTGCTCAGCTCAATCCAAGCTTCTCGTCCAGTTGGAAGGCGCTGCTGGTGGCGTTGGCCCATCTCGATCGCGCGGAGGAGGTTGCCGCGGTAAGGGCGCGACTGCTCGCTCTCGAGCCGGGTTTCTCGGTGCGCGCGGGCGTGGAGCGCTCGCCGTTCCGACGGTCCGAGGACCTGGCTCGTTGGGCGGAAGGACTGCGTCTGGGCGGACTGCCAGAATAGCCGTTGCGACGAACGCCTCCTACCCGCGAGCCCCATCACTGGCTACGACGGCTCCCAAACCTGGGTTTGGCTTGCCCGCAAAAGGTCAGCTCTTGACCAAGCTGCAATGCGTTTCGTTAAGCGGTCGAATCGCTTCGGGACCGGGTGTGGTGGCAATAAGCTTATAATAGTCCCAAGGATATTTGCTCTCCCTCGGCGTCTTCACCTGAAACAGATAGGCAGGGAACTCTCCCCGGCCGTCAATCCGGATACGACCCTTGCCGAAGGCGTCGTCCTCGGTCGGAATTGCTTTCATCCGAGCGACTGTCGCAGCTCCGCTCTTTTTCGCTTCCGCGGCGCCCATTGCCTTCACCGTCTTCAGATAATGCAGAACCGACGAGTACGAGCTCGCGTGTGCTTGATTGGGGTAATTCTGATTGGGCGAGCTCGGCAGCAGCCGCTTGGTAAACGCGCGCGTCCCGTCATTGAGATCCCAGTAAAAGCTCTCGGTTACAATCAGTCCCTGGCACATGTCGAGGCCGACCGACTGAACATTCTGGATGAACATGAGCAGAGGCGCGATTGTCATCTTCTGGTTCAAACCGAACTCGTTTGCCTGCTTGATGCAGTTGGCGGTGTCCAGGCCGGCATTGGCCAAGCCAAGGACTTTGGCGCCGCTGGCAGCCGCCTGCTGCAAGAATCCCGAGAAGTCGGTGGTGTCCGGGAAAGGATAGCGCACACGGCCGAGTGTCTTGCCGCCGTCCTTGGCCACCTCGGCGGCCGTAAGCTCCTCGAGCGAGTGGCCGAAGGCATAATCCGCGGTCACGAAGAACCAGGTATCGCCGCCGCCCTTGGTCACGGCCCCGCCCGTGGACTTGGCGTTCTCGTAGGTATCGAAGCTCCAGACGATAGTGTTCGGGGAACATTGTTCGCCGGTCAGAGCGGAAGTCGTCGCCGACGCGTTCAGCATGATCTTGTCCTTTTGACGCGCGATCTCGGCCACCGCGAGCGCCACGGACGAGGTCGGAACATCGGCGACGACGTCGACACCTTGGTCATCGAACCACTGTCGCGTGATTGCGGCGCCGATGTCGGGCTTGTTCTGATGATCGGCACTGATCAATTCGACGTCGAACTCCCGCTGACCGGCAAACTCGCGAACCGCGAGTTCGGACGCGGCCACCGACGTCGGGCCTGTGTTGTCGCGATATGTGCCCGAGAGATCGGTCAAGACGCCTATCTTGATCTTCGGACGGGCCTGTGCGCGCCCCAAGCGGGGCAGTAGCAGCGCTGGGGTCGCAACGAGCAGCGTGCGCCGGTCGATCATTTCTTGGGTTCTCCCTGGGCGCTCCGCCGGACGGAGCGGTGGCCTAACGGCCTTAAACGAACCGGCAGATTAAAGCTCAGTCCTGATCAGGTCCATTACCCTCGCCGTGCTGCCGTCGATTGCAAACGCTACCAGTCGCCTGCGCTCGGACATGCTCGTGCCGGCGGTGCCCAGACCAGCCGGCGTCGCGGCACGATCACGCCGGCGGAGCGAGCAGCAGGCGGTTGACCCGCTCGAGTGGCGCGAAGGTGGCCCGCCAGGCCCGAGCAAAGCTTTGCTCTGCGGTGCCGCGAGCGGCCAACGCTGCGCCGATCGCCGCAACGTTGCGGCGGCCGTCGACCAGCCGGAGGATCGGGGCCGCGAGCGGCGGCAGTGGGACCAAGGCGCGGAGGCCGTCAAACAGGAACGGCAACGTCCCGTCGGGCCGAATGTGTCGGGCCAGTTCGTTCGCGGCCATTTCGCGCGCCACCGGCACCGCCTCGGGGTGCATCGGGTCGGCGGCCGGCTGATGTTCCGATGCGCGAACGCAATAGACGACATGCGTGCTCATGTTGCCGGTCAGCGCCTCGGCAAGCGCGCCGCGCGCGACCGGGTCGAGGGTCGCCGCGCGCTCGCGCAGTTTGGGGTCGGGCAGCCAGGTTGCCGGATCGTAGCGCATCGGCTCGACCCAGCAGGTCGGACGCAGGCCCGCCTGTTCGAGGATGGCGGCCAGGGCGGGCACGGTGAATGCCGCGTCGCGAGGATTGAGCAGCAGGTCGTAGAGTCCCGCATCACCGCCGCTGATGTGGTCGGCGAAGTAGCGGTTGCCGCGCAGCCACGCGCTCTCCGGCAGATGACGCATGACCCGCTTGGCGATCTCCAGCCGAGCCGGAGGCGGCTCCTCGGCGGGCGTCAGCATCCGCAGGGCGTCCTGCACCATGTAGACCCCGGTGCGGCCGTGCGGGGCATAAACCATCAACCCGATCCCGCCGCCCGGCGCGAGAACCGAGACCAGCGCCCGCAGACCCGCCGCCGGGTCGGGCAGGTGGTGGAGCACGCCGCAGCAATCGATGTAGTCGAACGGACCGAGGCCGGAGCCGGGCAGATCGAGCAGCGAGCGACGCTCCCATTCGATATTTTTCAGGCCGCGTGCCTCGGCCCGTCCACGCGCGACCGCCTCGCCCGCTGCCGAGCGGTCGAGCCAAGTGACGGTGCCCGGCCGGCCGTCACGCGCCAGCTGCTGCGCCAGCATGACAGTCGCATCACCGGTGCCGCCGCCGGCGATCAAGGCTCGCAGCGGCCGGCTCGCCGGGCGACGAGCGCCGAACACCCAGTAATCGATTTCGCGCAGGTGCCCAGGGCTGCCGACGACCAGCCGCTTCGCTTCCTCCCGCGGATCGCGTTTGGGGTACGGGTAGGCTTCGTATTGGGCGGCAAGCTGGGCGTCGGTCGCATCCGTCATGGGCCGGAGGGATAGACCGACGCTCAGGCAGAGGCCAGATTGGCGGTGAGGACAACTTTCACGCGAAGCCTTGTCCGGCGACTACACGTCTCGTATCTGTCGGGCCATGCGTTCCCTCGCCGTCATCCTCCTTGTGCCGCTGGTGACGTCCGGCCTTTCGTCGCAGGCCGCCGCCGCTCCGCGCCATGGGCCCGCCAGGGCGGCCGGTTCAGGAGCCCAGCAAATCGGCAAGTTCGAGGATTGGACGGCCGTCACGCGGGACGAGGCCGGGCAGACCATCTGCTACGCTTTCGCCTATCCGACAACATCCATCCCGACCATGTCCGGCCGGAGTCGGCCGGTGCTCACGGTTACGCAGCGCCCGGCTGGCCGGGATACGGTGGCGTTCAGCAGCGGGTTTCCCTTCCCGGAGAACACCGAGGCAAACCTGCAAGTGGAGCAGGCGAACAGGAATTTCTACACGAGCGGGCGGTCGGCCTTCGCGCGCGACGGAGCCGCCGTGGTGACCGATTTGCGGAACGGGCGGCAGGCGGTCATGCGCTCGCCGGGACCGCGCGGCGCGCAGGTCACTGACACCTTCGGCCTTCGGGGCTTCACCCAGGCCTATGATGCGGTCGTCAAGGCCTGCCCGGCGCCATGAGCGAGCTTCCCACAGCCGACCTGACCGAGGTCGAACGGTGGCGCATTCTCGCCAAGGCCGCGCTGTTCGCGCCGCCGGCGGCGCGGCTGGCCGACGGGCGGCGCGATCTGGTCGGGCTGTCGCGGGCGGAACTCGCGGCCGAACTGGCGGAGATCGGCGAGAAGTCCTTCCGGGCCAAGCAGCTTTGGCACTGGATCTACCACCAGGGCGTCACCGACTTCGCGCGGATGTCCTCCATTGCGCGGCCGCTGCAGCAGCGTCTGGCCGAGCGGTTCGTGATCGGCCGGCCGGAAGCGGCTAACGTGCAGACCAGCACGGACGCCACCCGGAAATTCCTGTTCCGATTCCGTGACGGCCAGGAGGCCGAGACGGTCTACATCCCCGACCCCGAAGAGGATCGCGGGGCTGTCTGCATCTCGTCGCAGGTCGGCTGCACGCTGTCCTGCCGCTTCTGCCACACCGGCACGCAAGCGCTGGTGCGCAATCTCGGACCGGCCGAGATCGTCGGCCAGTTCATGGCGGCGCGGGACGCCTATGGCGAGTGGCCGAGCCCGAAAGGCGAGACGCCCCGGCTGTTGTCGACCATCGTCCTGATGGGAATGGGCGAGCCGCTGTACAACTATGAGAATGTCGCACGCGCCTTGACCATCGTCATGGACAACGAGGGCATCGCGCTGTCGCGCCGGCGGATCACGTTGTCCACCTCGGGCGTGGTGCCCATGATGGCGCGGTGCGGTGCGGAGCTCGGCGTCAACCTGGCGGTGTCGCTGCACGCCGTGCGGGACGAGTTGCGGGACGAGCTCGTGCCGCTCAACCGGAAATACCCGATCGCGGAGGTGATCGCCGCCTGCCGTTCCTACCCGGGAGCGTCGAACGCGCGGCGCATCACGTTCGAGTACATCATGCTTCGGGGGGTGAACGACACGCCGGCCGACGCGCGCGAACTGGTTCGCCTGATCACGGGCATCCCGGCGAAAGTGAACCTCATCCCGTTCAATCCCTGGCCCGGCAGCCGGTTCGAGACCAGCACGGGTGTGGCAATCGACCGGTTTGCCCGGATCATCATGGACGCGGGCTTTGCCTCTCCGGTGCGAAGCCCGCGGGGGCAGGATATTTTGGCTGCCTGCGGCCAACTGCGGACTGCCAGCCGGCGAAACCGGCCGGCGGCCTGACTCAATTTCGGGCTCTCGGTCCGAGGGAGAGGGAACCTTTGCCCGCGCCGCTTGTAACCATGCCGGTGTCCATATCCGTATCGACGGCTCCGGCCGCACTGCCGGTTGCCCTGCTCGCCGCTGCGGGGTTCCTCTCCGCGTCCGGCGCCCGCATCGTCGATCCGCTACTTGCTCCGATCGCGCAGGATTTCCATCGTGACGTGGCGACGGTCTCGGTCCTGATCGCGGCCTTCGTGCTGCCTTACGGGATCAATCAGGTGATCCTCGGACCAGTCGGCGACCGCTTCGGCAAACTCAAGGTGCTGCTCGGTGCATTGGTCGGCTATGCAGGCTTCACGGGGGCCTGCGCACTCGCCGACAACCTCCCGTTGCTAACAGTGCTGCGGGCCTGCGCCGGAGCTTCCAGCGCCGGCCTGATCCCGATCTGCCTCGCCTATATCGGCGACGCCGTTCCCTATGAGCGCCGGCAAGCGGTGGTGAGCCGGTTCCTCACCGGGATCGTTCTGGCACAGACCCTCGCCGGACCGATTGGCGGGCTGTTCGGGGCGACGGTGGGGTGGCGGGGTGCGTTCGTGGTGCTGGCCCTGGCCGGAGCGGTGGTCGCCACGGCTCTCGCGCGGCGGATCGGTACGCTGCCTGACCGGAGCCGGCCGAACACGTTTCAGCTCGCCAACTACCGGGCGCTCGCCCGCGCGCCCGTCGCCCGTCGCCTGCTGCTCGCGACCGTGGTGGAGGGCGCCTTGCTGCCGGGCTGCTTCCCGTTCATCGCACCCTACCTCACCCAACAGTTCGGGTTGTCGTACGGCGTCGTCGGCCTGGTGCTCGCGGCGTTCGGGGTCGGCGCGTTCGGCTACACGCGGTTCGCCCCGGCGATCATCAAGCGGCTCGGCGAGGCGGGCCAGATACTGGCGGGCGGGCTGCTGATCGCAGCCGCGCTGGCAATCGGCATGGCGACCCGGCACTGGCCGGTGTTCATCCTGGTGCAGGCGGGCCTGGGGCTCGGCTATTTCACCTTGCACCCGGTGCTGCAGACGCGGGCGACCGAACTGCTGCCCAACGCGCGGACCACGGCGGTCACGACGTTTGTGTTCCTGCTGTTCCTCGGCCAAGCGCTCGGCGCGCTGGCGTTCGGCCGCGCCATCGCAGTCATCGGCTACCGGGCGGCGTTTCTCGGCGTCGCGGCGGGGATCGCCTTGCTGACCCTGTGGCTCGCCGGCTTCATCCATGAGACCCGTCAGCAGCCGGTTGGCGCCGGCTGAGCGGTGGCGAAACGGAGCAGGCAGGCGCCGTAGCGTTCGGCGAACGCCTCGCTGGCGGCACCGCCATGACCGGAGAAGCCGGGCGGCCGATCGATCACCAGCAATCCCGAGAGACGCGGCCGCAGGCTGGCGAGTGCTGCCATGCGGGCGTCGAGATCGCCCGCATACGGGTCGCCCCCGAACTCGGCCACCGCGAGCCGCGGGCCGGGGGCGCTCGCCGCAGAAAAAATCCGTGCGAGATCGTCGGCCTGGGTCAGGTGGAGGGAACTCGACGCGGTGCCCTGGGCGGAAGGTGAGATCGCGATGATCACATCGGCTGCGCCGGGCGCATCGAGCATCTGCAAGCTGGTCCACCCGCCGCGCGACTCGCCGCCCGCGATGACCCGGCGGTAGCCTTGTCGACGCAGTGCCGCCAACCCGTCCCGCAGCCAGCCGGCGGCACGGTTGGGATCGTCGGCGAACGGGGCGCGGTCGAACCGGAGGACGTCGAAGCCGGCGTTGTTGAAGGGGCGCACATGGGGCTGCGGCTGTAGGCCACGATTGTCGGTGTCGAGCGCTGGCCCCTTGCCGTGCGACCAGACGTAGACGCCCGCTGCTGCGGCCGGCCCGCGCCAGAAATAACGCCCGTCGGGCACGAAGGCGTAATTGCCCGTGCTGATCAGCGGCTCGGGCGGTGGTTGAACCTGACGCGGCCGGCCGTGCCAGGTGACTTCGAGGTCGTCGGCGTAGATCGCACATTGCGTCCCGCCCACCTGGGCGCAGCGTTGCAGGGCGACCGCGCGGGCGACCTCGCTGCTCGGCGCCGGCCCGGCCCAGCCTGCGCGACCGTTCGTCGACACGGCAAAGGCGCGTGGCAGGTTGGCGATGAGAAACCGGGCATATTCGGCCGTTCCGGTTGCATCCAGCCCCGGGACCGCACCCACATCCAGCACGGGCTGCGCCAGACCGGGCCGCACTGCCCCCATGGTGAGCAGAGCGCACAGGGCGGCGAGGAGGAGTTTTCGGCGCATGGCGGCACCTTGCGCGATCGGTGGACGGGGGGCTACTCCCGAGAACCGCTGATCCGTGGAGGCTGTCTTGCCCGTGAAGGACGTGAAGAAGGTCGTGCTTGCCTATTCGGGCGGGCTCGATACCAGCGTGATCCTGAAGTGGCTGCAGACCGCCTATCGGTGCGAGGTCGTCACCTTTACCGCCGATCTTGGGCAGGGAGAGGAACTCGAGCCTGCCCGCAAGAAGGCGGAGATGTTCGGCGTCAAGGAAATATTCGTCCGCGATCTCAGGGAAGAGTTCGTCCGCGATTTCGTATTCCCGATGTTCCGCGCGAACGCGCTCTATGAAGGGCAGTATCTGCTCGGCACCGCGATCGCCCGCCCGCTGATCGCCCAGCAGCAGATCGCCATTGCCGAGGAGGTCGGCGCCGACGCGGTGGCGCATGGCGCGACTGGCAAGGGCAACGACCAGGTGCGCTTCGAGCTGGCGTATTACGCCCTGAAGCCGGACGTGAAGGTGATCGCGCCGTGGCGGGAGTGGGACCTGACCAGCCGCACCAAGCTGCTGGAGTTCGCCGAGGCGCACCAGATCCCGATCGCCAAGGACAAGCGCGGCGAGGCGCCGTTCAGCGTGGACGCCAATCTGCTGCATTCCTCCTCGGAGGGAAAGCTGCTCGAGGACCCGGCCGTCGAACCAGATGAATTCGACGTATCAACGCACCATCCACCCGGAGGACGCACCCGACCGACCAACGTTGATTACCGTCGAGTTCGAGCGCGGCGATCCGACGGCGATCGACGGTGTCCGGCTCTCCCCGGCCGCGCTGCTGACCCGGCTGAACGAGCTGGGGCGGGCCAACGGCATCGGCCGGCTCGACTTGGTCGAGAACCGCTTCGTCGGCATGAAGTCTCGCGGGGTCTACGAGACGCCCGGCGGCACGATCCTGCTCGCCGCCCACCGCGGCATTGAGAGCCTCACCCTGGACCGCGAGGCGGCGCACCTCAAGGACAGCCTGATGCCGCGCTACGCCGAGCTGATCTACAACGGTCTGTGGTTCAGCCCGGAGCGCCGCATGTTGCAGGCGCTGATCGACGAGAGCCAGCACTCGGTCACCGGGCAAGTGCGTGTCAAGCTCTACAAGGGGAACGCGACGGTGGTCGGCCGCGAATCCTCCAAAAGCCTCTACTCGGCAGGCATGGTGACCTTCGAGGACGATCAGGGGGCGTACGATCAGGTGGACGCCCAGGGGTTCATTAAATTGACCGCGTTGCGTTTGCGGCTCGGAGCACTGGCCGGCCGGACAGGCGGCCGACTCTGACAAGGTTCTGTCTCAAGATTTAAACATTCCGCTTGCGATCCAGAGAGGTTCACTCTAGTCTGTCTCGGATTTTAAGATGGCAGGCGTGGATGCAGGGCGGGCTCCGACTTTGGCGACTGGCCGTGTTCTGTGGCGGGATCCTGATCGCCGCCGGTGCGGCGTCGCGCGCCGGCAACATTGCTGTGACCGGCTACTCGGTTCCGAACAACGTCAACGTGCACAGCACCTACGCTCCGGGGAACATCGACGATGAATACAGTGGGGCGGGCCAGATCGACCTCGCGGTTGCCCCGTCCGGTCCCGGTGCGCCTCACACCGACCTCCTGGTCTGGTGCGTGGACCTGTTCGACTGGCTGCAAGCGCCGGCCACGTACACGACCGGGCACGCTGACCAGCAACGGCAACGGCACTCCCCTCTCCGACGCGCAGGTCGGACAGATCAACGCGCTCATCTCGCACGGCGATGCGATGTTGGCCGGCACCGAGGCGGTCACCCCGACCTACAGCACGGCCGAGGTCAGCGCGGCGGTCCAGATCGCGATCTGGTCGACGGAACTCGGTGCCGACTATTCGTTCCATGCCGACGACAACCGGCTGAACGGGTCCGGCGGCCTCGTAAGCCAGTATCTCGCCAACGTCGTCGGCGCCCGTCCGACCTGGAGCGCGACCCCGTTCAGCAATGTCCTGACCGTGTCAAGTCCCGGTAGCCAGACGCTCGCCCGTCTGGACGTGCCGGAGCCCGCGTCGGCGGCATTGCTCGGCGCCGGGGTTGCCGGCATCGCCCTGCTTCGACGGCAGCGAGCCTTTCAAGGGTAGCGCGGCAACCCGGCTCAGTCCTCGTCGGCGGTCCGGCGCACCAGGATTTCGCGTTTGCCGACGTGATTGGCAGGCCCGACGATACCCTCGCGCTCCATCTGCTCGACCAGCTTGGCGGCCCGATTGTAGCCGATCGAGAGGTGGCGCTGGATGAAGGAGGTGGACGCCTTGCCCTCGCGGGCCACCACCGCGACCGCCTGATCGAACAGGCCGGCCTCCCCGTCCGCGCCGGCAGCAAGGCCGGGGAGAGCGCCCATGTCATCCTCGTCGGCCGCCTCGGTGACGTCCTCGACATAGGCCGGCTCGCCCTGCTCGCGCAGGAACGCCACCACGTCCTCCACCTCGCGGTCGGAGACGAACGGCCCGTGCACCCGCATGATCCGGCCGCCTCCCACCATGAACAGCATATCGCCCTGGCCGAGCAGCTGTTCGGCGCCTTGCTCGCCCAAGATGGTCCGGCTGTCGAACTTGCTGATCACCTGAAAGCTGATCCGGGTCGGAAAATTGGCCTTGATGGTGCCGGTGATCACGTCGACCGACGGCCGCTGGGTCGCCATGATCACGTGGATGCCGGCGGCGCGGGCCATCTGTGCGAGGCGCTGCACCGCCGCCTCGATCTCCTTGCCGGCGACCATCATCAGGTCCGCCATCTCGTCCACCACCACCACGATGTGCGGCAGAACTTCGAGCACCAGGGGCTGGTCCTCGAAGGTCGGACGGCCGGTGTCGGGATCGAACCCGGTCTGCACCCGCCTTGTCACCACCTCGCCACGGGCGCGCGCCTCGGCCACCCGGTCGTTGTAGCCGCCCACGTTGCGCACGCCGAGCTGGCTCATCGCCCGGTAGCGCCGCTCCATCTCCCGCACCGTCCATTTGAGCGCCGTGACCGCCTTCTTGGGTTCGGTCACGACGGGCGCCATCAAATGCGGGATGCCCTCGTAGACGGAGAGTTCGAGCATCTTGGGGTCGATGAGGATGAGCCGGCACTGGTCGGGCGACAGGCGGTACAGCAGGCTCAGGATCATCGCGTTGACGCCGACCGACTTGCCCGAGCCGGTCGTGCCGGCGATCATCAGGTGAGGCATGCGGGTGAGGTCGGCGATCACCGGCGCGCCGCTGATCTCCTTGCCGAGGGCCAGGGTCAGCCGGCCCGCGTTCTTCTGCCACTCCTCGGTGGCCAGCAGCTCGCTCAAAAAGACGGTCTCGCGCTTGGCGTTGGGGACCTCGATGCCGATCACGTTGCGGCCCGGCACGGTGGCGATGCGAACGGCGGTGACCGAGAGGCTGCGCGCCACGTCGTCGGCCAGCCCGATAACCCGGGCGCTGCGGATACCGGGGGCGGGTTCCAGCTCATAGAGTGTCACGACCGGACCCGGGCGGATCTCGACGATGCTGCCCTGCACGCCGTAATCGGCGAGCACGGTCTCGAGCAGCCGGGCGTTCGCCTCCAGCGCGTCGGCGCTTGGGCCGGTTCCGGCGCGGACCGGTGCGGGTTTCAGGAGCGAGAGGCCCGGAAACCGCCATTCGCCGTCGGCGAGCGGCAAACTCTCCTGCGCCGGCGCGGCTCGGCGGACCGGCTGCGGCGGACGCAGGCGGGCCACAGCCGGCGGGCGCGCATCCGGCGGCGGCGCGGCGTCCGGTCTCGGCACCACCGCCCGAGGCTCCGCGCGGACGACGCTCTCCGGGGCAGGGGCTGGCTCGGCCTGACCCGGAACGCGTCGGAGCAGCCGCCGCCAATGCGGGCCGAGCCGTCCGGCGACCGCGTCACCGGCGCGCGCGAGCAGACCGGCGATGCCGCGAGCCAGCGGCGCCGTGGTGCGTGCGACCACGGCTGCGCCCCGCCCGGCCTCCCGCCACTCGCCTTTGCTCAGCCCGAACGACAGCAAGACCAGTGTCACCGCCAACCCGACTCCAAGGCCGGCCATCAACGTTGTCCCGACAGCCCCCAGCACCTCGCCTCCGGCCCGCAGGGCACCGTTGCCGAGCAATGTGCCGATCGCGCCGCCGGGGCCGGCAGGAGTGGGCCAGGCCAGCCGCCCGGCACCCCCCGCCAAGGCCGCTGCGACCGCTGCCAGCACCGGCAGTGCGGCGAGGGTCGCCGCGAGCCGCGCGGCGAAGCTGCCCAGCCCGCGATGCGAGGCGATCCGCCAGGCCCAGGCCAGCATGGCGAGGCCCGGCAATGCGGCCACGACCCCAAAACCCTGCAGCAGCAGATCGGCAAGGACCGCGCCGGCCGGTCCGGCCAGGTTGACGGCCGAGCGCCCGGTCGCGGTGTTCAGCGAGGGGTCGCGCGCATCATAGCTCGCCAGCGCCACCAGGAACGCCAAACCCATCAGGCCGAGCGCCAGCCCGCTCAATTCGGCGAAGCGGCGGCGCATCAGGGAGCGAACGGCCGGTGAGGCCAGTCGGCGGGCCTGGGCGGCAGCGGCCATGCGGTCAAGCTCCAAGGGACGAATCGGTGCGCGCACGGTCTGAGACCGCACCTGAGCTATACCGTGGAACCGACGGCGGCAGAACCGGATTTCGGCTTGCCGGCGGAGGCTTCCAGCCCCACTTGCAGCCTCAGCATGGCAGCCGCAGCATGACAGAACAGATCGCGGCCGACGTGTGCGTGGTGGGCGCGGGTCCGGTTGGCGGCGCGCTCGCCTGTCGTCTGGCGAGCGCGGGCGTCGCGACCGTGGTGGTCGATCGCGCCGCGTTGCCGCCGATGGAGCATCCGGATTTCGACGGCCGGGCCTATGCCATCGCGGCCGGCTCCCGCCGCCTGCTGGAGGCGGCCGGCGTCTGGGACAAGCTGCCGGAGCCGACCTGCCCAATCCGGCAGATCCGTGTCTCGGACGGTCGGATCGGCCGCCCGGCGTCGCGGCTCTTTCTCCACTTCGACCACCGTGAGGTAGCTTCGGAAGCGGCTGGTCAGGACGGGTCCGACCCGACCGCGTCGGCGTTCGGCTGGATGGTCGAGGCGCGCAGCCTGCGGGTCGCGATCAACGCCCATCTGCACGCGCTGCCGGCGTTGCGCGTGTTCGCGCCGGCGACCGTCGAGGCCGAGCGGCGGGCTGACGGCGCCACCGTACGCATCGACGGCGGCCCGGCGATCGCCTGCCGCCTGGTGGTCGCCGCCGAGGGGCGCCAGTCGCCGCTGCGGCGCGCCGCCGGCATCCCTGTCACCCGCGTGCCCTATGACCAGACCGGCATCGTCTCGGCGATCGCCCACGAGCGGCCGCATGACAACGTGGCGCTCGAGCACTTCCTGCCGTCGGGGCCGTTCGCCCAGTTGCCGATGTGCGGCCTGCCTGGGTCGCTGCACGTGTCCGCTATCGTCTGGACCGAGCGCACCCCGATCGCCGAGCGTGTGCTGGCGATGGACGATGCCGGGTTCGGCCGCGAGATCGCTCGCCGACTGGGCGACCATCTCGGGGCGGTGCGTCCCATCGGCCGGCGCTGGCGCTATCCGTTGGGCGCGCTCCACGCGCATCGTTATGTCGACACCCGGCTGGCGCTGGTGGGCGACGCCGCGCATGGCATCCACCCGATCGCCGGCCAGGGCCTCAATCTCGGCTTCCGCGATGCCGCCGCCCTGGCCGATCGTGTCATAGAGGCTGCCTCGCGCGGTGCCGACCCTGGCGCGCCGGACCTGCTGGCCGGCTACCAGCGCGCGCGTCGGCCCGGACAACCTCGCCATGCTCTTCGCGACGGACGGGCTGGACCGGCTGTTCAGCACCGACAACCCGTTGGTTCGCATCGTGCGGGACGTCGGCATCGGGGCCGTGCACCGGTTGCCGCCCCTGAAGCGCGTGTTCATGCGCGTCGCGATGGGGCTGCCGCCGGGCTAGGGCGGGCGTGGACCAGGACGAGGCCGAGCAAACCGACGCCGAGCAGCCCCAGGGAGACCGGCTCCGGCACCAATGTCGCGCCGCTGATCCCCATGATTGCCGTGCTGTTGCTTCCCCCGGTCCATGTCAGGTCGAAGCCGGTCAGCGTGCCGGTGGCCGCTGCCAGCGGCAGGGTCTCGTCGAACAGCGACGGCGAGCCACCGCCGTAGTCAAAAAGCTGATCGCGGAACACGCTCGCCCGGCCTCCGGCGCTGACCGCGATCGGGCCGGCATCTGAACCAATCGGGAGACGCGATACTGCCCAATGCGACCGTCCCGCCGGACGATAGATCGCCGACTACGCTGAAGCCGGCGCTGCCGTTGCCCGAGGCGGTGAGGAATGCCAGGGTGCCGAAGCGGGCGGGCGTGCTCAGGGTCACGTGCGCGGTGGAACTGGAGAAGTCGAGCAGCACAGCGTTGTCGGTGTTGGCCGGCTGCAAGGTGAACCGGGTGTTGGGGTCGGCTTGGGCCGGGAAGGTCGTCCCGGTCGGCAAGCCGTCCGGGCTGCCGCCGACCCCCGTCGCGTACCAAGTGGTGATGTCGGGACTGGGGTTGGACGGGAAGTCCGAGCCGTAATCCATGTTGGCGGTTACGGTGTTGCGGTAGAACGGCGCTCCTCCATCCACCACAATGTCTTGATTGTAGCCGCTCACGACCAGGGGCGTGAGCGGTGCCGCGGCAACCGGCATCCCGAGCCCTGCCAATGCCGCCACGGTAACGACCAATCTTTTCATCATCCAGCGATCTCCCGATCCAAAAGGGCGAACTCACCGGATGTAAGCACCTTCAACGGTTGAACGCTATCGTAGTCAACAGGTCGGGGGAGATCGGCAGCCGGGCGCCGGTCTACCTGGCCAACGCGGGCTGCCGCGACAGAACCGGCCGCGTCTCGGGCATGATGAACCGGCACATCAGCGTGCCCAGCACTCCGACCGCCGCCAGGGCGAGGAAGGCCACAGGGTCGCCGAACCGGTCGGCGGTCCAGCCGGCCATCGTCGTGCTGAGCGAGGCGCCGACGAACACGGCGAGCCCAAGCACGCCCATGCACAGGTTGAAGCGGCCGCTGCCGACCGTAAGGTCGGCCGAGATCAGCGGAAAAATCACTCCGAACACCGCGCCGCTGATCCCGCTCAGCGCCTGCACGCCGATCAGCAGCCAGGCGTTGGGCAGCACCGCCATCAGGATGCCGCGCACCGCGAGCATCCCCCAGCCAAGCACCAGCAGCGGTCGACGGCCCCAGCGCTGGGCACGGTTGCCCACCCAGGGCGACATCAGCCCGACGACGATCTGCGGCCCGACGATGCAGGTGCCGACGATCAGGTTCGCCATGGATCCGGCCGACTGGGTGATGGAGGCGGCCGCCAAGGGCAGCATGGCTGCGTTGGAGAGATGAAACAGCAGCGCGCATCCCCCGAACGCGATCAGCCGGCGGTCGGCCAGCAGGTCGCGCAGCCCGTGCCAGTCGAACGGGTCGGTGCGGGGCGATCGCTCCACCGGCTCGACGCGGCCGATCATCGCCAGTGCCGCCAGGGCCGGCAGGCCGAGGGCGGCGGTGAGCCAGAAAACGGCCGACGGGGAGACGTAGCTGCCGATGATCCCCATGATACCGGCAGCGATGCCGTTCCCGACCGAGGCGAACCGCGCGTTACGTCCCAGCCGCTCGCCGAACGCGGCGTGCCCGACGAGCGCCAGGCTGATGGCCGATATCGCCGGCGTGAGCACGCAGCTCGCGACTCCGTGCAGCACCTCCGCGATGTAGACCGGCAGCAGGAGCGGAAACAGCGCGAACAGCAGCGCGCTGGCGCTGATGGCGACCACGCCCACCATGGCGACCACGCGCTTGTTGGTCACCGCGTCCACCAGCGCCCCGGACGGCACCTGCCCGATCAGAGCGGCCATCGTGCCGAGGCTGAGCGCCACGCCGATTTCGCCCTGTGTCCATTTGAACGCGGTCAGGTAGACCGCGATGAACGGACCGAAGCCGGTCTGCACGTCGGCCACGAAGAAATTAACGAAGTCGAGCGCACGGAGGCTGCGAGCTGATGCCATGCCGGATCGCGTCAGAGCGGCTTGCTCGGCTCGGCGGCTGGCGGTTGCGGAGCGGCCGAGCCGGCTGCGGGCGGCGGCTCGGGGGTCGTCGGGGCCGGGGAGGGAGGGGCGGCGTCAGCCGGCGGCGCGGGGGCAGCCCCAGGCGCCGCCCCCAGCGCTGGCGAGGGCGTCGGGCCGGACGAGGCGGCGGGAGGCGTCGTGGTGGACGACAGCACCGGGGCGGTCTGCTCTTCCTTGTAGGCGGGGGCCACCCGGATCTGGTCCGTGCTCATGTCGAGCACGATCGGGTGCTCCTTATCGTTTGGCGAAAATTTCAGGCTCTTCCAATCAACCGCGATCTTGCGCGTACCGACGCCGAGGAAACCACCAAAATCGATTACCGCCGCCACCGGTTGACCGCTGCCGTCGATCAGCACGTCGACGATGCGTGCGATGTCCTTGCCGTTCTGGCCATCGACCGTGTGGCCGAGAATCGCCATCGCCGTGCTGGCCGCCACCTGCTGTACCGGCGGAGCAGCCGGGGTCGCTGGGGCGGTGGGCGTCACCGGGGCGGCGGATGTCGATGGGGCGGCCGGCGTGGCTGGGGCGGCTGGGAATGGCAGGCGTCGGCGACGGAGCGGGCACGGGTTCGGCCGCAACCAGCAGCAGCGCGACGGGCAGCGCCGCGAGACGACCGCTCACCACGCGGCCGCCCAGCCGTCCCGCCGCGGGTCGGACCCGGCGATCCGAACGCCATTGTCCGCGACCCGGATCGCCTGCACGCTGCACGGCCCTTCCAACGGGCCGACCCGGGCGAGGCGATGGCCGCGCTCCTCCAATCCGCGCAGCACCGCCTCGCCGAAGCCGGGCTCGACGGTCAGCCGTCCATCGCCCTCGTGCGGCCAGTTGGCCCCTTGCCCGCGTTGCGCGCTGCTCCAGCGCGGCGCTTCCACCGCCTGCTGGGGATCGGCGTCGAGATCGGCCATCGCGGTCAGGATTTGCAGGTTTACCTGCACTTGATGGTCGGCGCCCGGCGTGCCGAAAACCGCCCACAGCCGGCCGTCCTTGGTGACGATCGGTGCGTTCATCGTATGGCGGACCCGTTTGCCGGGAACAAGGCGGTTGGCGTGACCGGCGGCGAGGTGCCAGTAGGCCATCCGGTTGTTGAGCAGGACACCCGTGTCACCCGCCGTCACCCCGGAGCCGAAGGCGGAGTTCAGGCTCTGGATGCCGGACACCGCATTGCCGGCGCTGTCCACGACGCAGAAATAGGTGGTGTCGCCGGCCCGCTCCGGCTCGGCCAACGGCAGGTCGGCCGCGCGCCGTTGATCGATCTTTTCGGCGCAGCTATCCGCGTAGGTATCGGACAGCAACCGGTCGATCGGCACGCTGCCGCCGAAGCGCGGATCGGTGCCGTAGCGTTCGCGATCGACGAAGGCGAGTTTTTTGGCCTCGACCAGCACATGGATGCGCGACACCGGGTCGAGCCGCGCGAGGTCGAAATCTCTCGGCCATCCGCAGCATCTGGAGGAAGGTGAAGCCGGTCGAGTTGGGCGGCGTCTGCGCCACCGTCAGGCCCCGGTAGGAAATGCTGATCGGGGCGGGCCGCTCGGCCTCGCAGCCGGCGAGGTCGGCTGCCGTGATCGGCACGCCGGCGGCAAGCATCCCGGCCGCGAGACGACCCGCCACAGCGCCGCGGTAGAACGTCTCCGCCCCGTCGGCGGCGATCTCCTCAAGCGTGTGCGCCAGAGCCTCCTGGCGGATCAGCGCGCCCACGGCCGGCGCCGCACCTGAGGCATCGAGGAAGATCGCGCGGCTGCGCGGGTCGGCGGCCAGCATGGCGCGGGCGTCGCCGCTGAAATGGCGATAGGCGTGGGTGACGGCAAAACCCTGCCGCGCGGCGTCGATCGCGGCGGCGAACAGCGTGGGCCAGGGAAGCGAGCCGTGCGCCTCGTGCATCGAAGCGAGCCCGGCGAGCGCCCCCGGCACCGAGACGCTGAGCCGGCCGTGAACCGCCATGCCGCCCGAAGCGAACCGCTCGGCGGAGGCGCCGAGCGGGGCCGGCCCGGTGCCGTTGAACACCTCCGTCCGCGCCGACGGGCTCAGGCAGACATGATAGAATGCGTCGCCGCCGAGGCCAGACATGTGTGGCTCGACCACGAACAGGGTTGCCGCCACCGCGACCGCCGCATCGACGGCGTTGCCGCCCGCCCGCAGCGTGTCGAGCCCGGCCTGGGCCGCGACCGGGTGATTGGTCCCCACCGCGCCGCGGCGCCCCATGATCAGCGGCCGATAGCTTCGCGCAAAACCCTGCAAGTCACTCTCCGTGGCGTCCCTCTCCAGCATAGACCGAGGGCAGGGCCGCCATGAAACCGCAAACAAGGGTTGAACTTCGGCGCGCTGATCTTAGAACAAAGTAGAAACCGCGAGGCTGTCATGGAGCTGCTGGAAAAACTCGGCATTCTGGCCGACGCCGCCAAATACGACGCCTCCTGCGCCTCGAGTGGCACCGACAAGCGGCATTCGCTCGGCCAGGCGGACGGCGTCGGCTCCACCGAGGGCATGGGCATCTGCCACGCCTACGCGCCGGACGGGCGCTGCATCAGCTTGTTGAAAATACTGCTGACCAATTCCTGCGTCTACGACTGCCTGTATTGCATCAACCGCCGCTCCTCCAACGTGCGGCGCGCCCGGTTCACGGTCGAGGAGGTCGTCACCCTCACGCTCGGCTTCTACCGGCGCAACTGCATCGAGGGCCTGTTCCTCAGCTCCGGCATCATCCGCGATCCCGACTACACGATGGAGCAGGTCGTGCGGGTCGCCCGCACCCTGCGCGAGGAGCACGGGTTCCGCGGCTACATCCACCTGAAGACGATCCCGGACGCGGACCCCGCGCTGCTGGCCGAGGCGGGAAAATACGCCGACCGGCTCAGCATCAACGTCGAGCTGCCGTCCGAGCCCAGCCTGTCGCGCCTGGCGCCGGAGAAGAACGCCGCCAGCATCCGCCGCTCGATGGGCCGAATGCGGGCGCGGATCGACGAGGCCCGGGACAAGCGCGCACCTCGCTTTGCGCCGGCCGGCCAGAGCACGCAGGTGATCGTCGGCGCCGACGCTTCCGACGACCGGACGATCCTGCGGATGAGCACGAATCTGCTACGGCTCGTACGGCCTCCGGCGGGTCTACTACTCGGCCTTCAGTCCCATCCCGGACGCGGCCTCGGCGCTGCCTCCGGTGCGCGCGCCGCTGGTGCGCGAGCATCGGCTCTACCAAGCCGACTGGCTGATGCGCTTCTACGGTTTCGCCGTCGAGGAAATCGCCACCGACGGGGCGGACATGCTCGATCTCGGCATCGACCCCAAACTTGCCTGGGCGCTGGCGAACCGCAAAGATTTCCCGATGGACGTGAACCGTGCAACTCGCGAACAGCTGCTGCGTGTTCCCGGGTTCGGCGTGCGCTCGGTCGATCGCATCCTCGCCGCGCGGCGGCACCGGAGTTTGCGAATGGGCGACCTCGCACGGCTGCGCCTGCCGATGACGAAGATCGCACCGTTCGTCGTGACGCCGGATTACCGGCCGAGCGGCCTCGACCGCATCGACCTTGCCCGCCGCCTCGCGCCGCCGCCGACGCAGGGCGAGCTGTTCGCCTGATGCACAGCGTCGTCCTCGCCGACGAGACGGACTGGGACGGCTGGCGGCGTGCGACCCGCACGCTCGTGCTCGCCGGCGTGGCGCCCGACCAGGTGGTCTGGGCGGTCGGGGAATCGGCCGATCTGTTCGGCGGTGACGGGCCGCCGCCCACGGCAGAGGGCACCTTCAACGTTCCCCGGGCGCTGGTCGCGCTCGCCGAGGTCGCGATCCTGGCGCGCGAGCCGCAGCGGTTTTCGTTGTTGTATCGCCTCGTCTGGCGCGCGCAGGCCGGCGAGCGGCACTTGCTGGAACAGGCCACGGACCCCGACGTGCAGCGCGCGCAGCGGCTCGCCCAGGCGGTGCGTCGCGACATCCACAAGATGCGCGCCTTCCTCCGGTTCCGCGTGGTCGCCGAGCCGGAAGGGACCCGCTACGTCGCTTGGTTCGAGCCGGACCATCACATTCTCGCGGCCAATGCCGCGTTCTTCGTGCGCCGCTTCGCGACGATGACATGGTCGATCCTTACTCCCGGGCGCAGCGCGCACTGGGATGGCGAGACCCTGCGCCTCGGCCCGGGCGCCGACCCGCGCGAGGTGCCCGACGACGACGCACTCGAAGCCTACTGGCGGACCTATTTCGGCGCGATCTTCAATCCCGCGCGCCTGAAGGTGTCGGCGATGACGGCGGAGATGCCGAAGAAATACTGGCGCAACTTGCCGGAGGCTCGCGCGATTCCGGATCTGATCCGGGCGGCGAGTGGCCGCACCGACGAGATGCTGGAGCAGGATGTGCGCGCACCCGACAAGATGCCGCTCGGCCCGGTGCGCGAGCGCTCGCACGACAGCGGGCCTGCCGCCGCCGGCACCCCGCTCGCGCGCACCGCGCAGGAAGCGGAGACCTGCCGCCGCTGTCCGCTGTGGGAGCCGGCGACGCAGACCGTGTTCGGTGAAGGCCCGGCGGATGCGCGCGTCATGTTCATCGGCGAACAGCCGGGCGACCAGGAGGATCTGGTCGGCCGCCCGTTCGTCGGCCCGGCCGGCCAGCTGCTCGACCGCGCGCTGGAGGAGGCCGGCATCGACCGGCGCTCGACCTACGTGACCAATGCGGTCAAGCACTTCAAGTTCATCCCGCGCGGCAAGCGGCGCATTCACCAGAAGCCCGAGACGCCGGAGATCGTCGCCTGCAAGTTCTGGCTCGACGCCGAGATGCGAGGAGGTGCGGCCCGATCTGCTGGTGCTGCTGGGCGCCACCGCCGCCCGCGCCGTGCTCGGCCGCGTAGTCACGATTGGGCGCGAGCGCGGCCGGCGCATCGCGCTTGCCGACGGGCAGGCCGCGTTCGTCACCGTCCATCCGTCGTTCCTGTTGCGGGTGCCCGACGAGGAGAGCAAGGCCCGCGAGTACCGCGCCTTCGTCGCCGACCTGCGGCGTGCGGCGGAGCTTGCCGATGTGATCGCCCACGAGAGCCGGCCGGGATAAATCGGCCGTCCGCTGCATCCGGCCGGCGGGGCTGCCTGTAGGGAGAACAGCGATCGTGATGATCGCGCCGTCAACCTTCAGGAGTTACCAATGAAACGTGCCGCTGCGGTGCTTGCGGTTGCCGGTATGCTGGCCGGACCGGCGCTTGCCGAACAGACCGTCATGGTCGGCGGCGAGCCGATGTATCCCAGCAAGAACATCGTGCAGAACGCGGTCAACTCGAAGGACCACACAACGCTCGTCGCCGCCGTCAAGGCAGCCGGCCTGGTCGATACGTTGGAGACGAAAGGCCCGTTCACCGTGTTCGCGCCGACCAACGCCGCGTTCAGCGCGCTACCGCCGGGCACCGTCGAGGCGCTGCTCAAGCCTGACGAGAAGCCCACGCTCGCCAAGATCCTCACATATCACGTCGTGCCGGGCCGATACGACGCGAACAAGCTGCGCTCGATGATTATCGAAGGCCACGGCAAGGCGATGCTGAAGACCGTAAGCGGTGGCACGCTCACCTTGATGATGAACGGCAGCGACAACATCGTCGTCAAGGACGAGAAGGGCGACGTCGCCAACATCATCGTCTACGACGTGGCACAGTCGAACGGCGAGATCTTCTCGATCGACCGTGTGCTGATGCCGACCTCCTAGACTACGCCCGCTGGTTGAACTTCGGCAGCACGTGGGTGGCGTAGAACTCGATCACCCGCTTCTGGTCGGCTTGCCCGGAGTGGACGTTGACGATCGTCACACCGCTGTCGAGAAGCTCGTGAGCTGCGGCGATGTGCACCTTGGGATCGGTGCCGATTGCCCATCCCTTTTTTACCTCGTCAAGCGGCGTGCCCGCCTCGGCCTTCTGCTGGATCTGCACCGGGTCGGGCACGCCGTAGAGACCCTTCCAGGCCTTGGGGCCGAAGCGCCATAGTTCGGCGGCTCGATCGGCGTCGGCCTGGTCGCCGACAACGACGTAGTGCTCGACCATCACGGGCATCGACGCCGGGTCCTTGCCGGCCGCACGGGCGCCATCCTCCCATTCGCTCTTGAACTTTTTCCAGCTCTGCGGATCGGTGATCAGCCCGTCCCCGTGCTGGCCTGCCAGCCGCATCGACTTGCGGCCGTTCGCCGCGGTCAGGATCGGGACCGGCTGTTTGGGCGGATCGTAGAGCTTGGCCTCGATCGTGTAATACTGTCCCTTGTGACTGACGTGCTCTCCGGCCCAGAGCGCGCGAATGATGTCGATCGCTTCGACCAGTCGATCCCACCGCTCCTGCCATTTTGGCCATTCACCCGTGGCGGCCTGTTCATTGAGCGCCTCGCCCGAGCCGACGCCGAGGAAGATGCGTCCCGGATAGAGTTGGCTGAGCGTGGAAAAGCCCTCTGCGACCACCGCCGGATTGTAGCGCAGGGTAGGGCAGGTGACGGCCGTGCCCATCCAGCTCTGCCGCGCCTGGGCGCCGAGCGCGCCCAGCGTGATCCACGCCTGCCCGGAGTGCCCCTGGTTGGCCTGCCAGGGTTGCAGATGATCGCTGGTGGCGAGCAGTTGAAATCCCGAGCGCGACGCCAGCGCCCCCAGTTCTACCAGCGTCGGCACAGGAAACTGCTCGTGCGCCAGAGTGAATCCGAACATTCCCTTGTGAAGCCCGCCGGCCGCTTGATGATGCGGGTCCGCCGTTTGCCGCACGGGCTGCGCGCGGGAGGCACGCAGTCCGATGCCGCTCGCACCGGCCAGCATGCCGGTCCAGCGCAGCACCTTGCGGCGGGGCGGCCCACCCGCGTCGGTCGGCGGGAGAGGATTTTCCATCATGCTGCGCTCCGGGGCTTCGCCACGCTGTCTCGCTGAGGCGAACGGGAACGCTCACCGGCGGTTCCCGGCTAGAACCGCTTCAGTGTCCCGCCGAACAGCACCGGTCCGGTCGGCGCGCCGGTCGGCGAACCCCCGGCCGGCTCCAGGCTGACCAGCAACTGCACCGGCGCCGGCGGCAGCTTCTGGCCCGACACGCTGCGCCCGATCGGGGGCAGCACCCCGAGCGAGATCGGTTTTTGCGCGCCCTCCGGCAGTGCCCACAGCTCGAGATCCTTGCCGCCGGCCACCTGGACCGCCGACAGCGGCCGGACGAGCAGGGTGCCGTCCGTCTCCACCTGCGCCACGAAGACCGGGGCCGGACTGCCCGCCGGCGCGAGCGTCGTCACCAGCCGGGTCGGTTCCGGCCGGGTGACAAGGGTGATGCCCGCAAATGCCGCCGCCAGCGCGAGCGCGGCGGTCGCGGTGCGCCACACCGGCAGGCTGCGCCAAGCACGACGTAGCAAGGCGAGCGCCGGTGGCGGCGCGACGGTGGCGCTCGCGGGCGCCGCCGGCGCGGCCGTCGGCTCGGGCGCGAAGCCGATGGTCGCCTCGATGCTGGCCCACAGATCGGGCGGGACGGGACTGGGCGGGACGGCAGCGGCGAGCGGCGCCAGTCGGTTCTGCCAGGCCTCGACGGCATGCGCGACGCCGGCATCGCGGGCCGCGAGATCCTCGACGGCGCGCGCCTCATCCGCTTCGAGCGCGCCGAGCACGTAGATGCCGGCCAGCAGGTCGAAATCCTCGGGATCGCCGCTCATGGATACCCGCCCCCGGGCTCCAGGCACTTGCGCAACGCCGCCAGTCCGCGCCGGATCAGCGACTTCACCGTGCCGAGCGGCATCGCGAACCGCCCGGCAAGGTCGCTGTGCGTCAACCCGTCCATGAAGGCGTGAGTGATCAGCGTCCGCCGCTCGGGATCGAGGTCCTCCAGGCAGCGGTGCAGCGCCGCTCCTTCGGCGCTCTCCATCAGACGCGCAAGCGGGTCCGGGTCGCCGTCCGACTGTTCCGGCATCTCCAATCCAGTGATCTCGCGGGCGCCACGGCGGGCGAGATCGAGCGCACGATAGCGGACGATGCTGGTGAGCCACGCTTCCGCTGAGCCGCGCGCCGGGTCGAAACGGTCGGCGTACTGCCAGACGCTGACGAACGTGTCGTGTACCGCATCGGCCGCCGGCGCGGCGCGGCGCGTGATGCGCAGGGCGATGCCGTGCAGCCGGGCTGCCTGCAATTCGTAGATGCGTCGGAATGCAGCGCGATCGCCTGTCCCGCATCGTTGCATCAGCTCGGCGAGCGTGCCGGTCGATCCGTCGGTCGTCGCGTCGCTCAGTGGAGCCTCGCACTCATCCTCGGGGATTGATCGTCCCGGTTATGCACCATGCGAGCTCTACCGGCGAGGGCGGGCGCCGGATGCGGGTCCGTGGCCGGCTTGCCGGCCGACCTCGGCTGGCGTCATGCGGTTGGTCCCCTGGCTGGCGACCAACGCGATCGTGGCGCTGCAATCGGTGTCCTTGCCCAAGCCGAGCTGGATGGTCGGCAGCAGCGCCGCAAGCGGTGTGAGCAACACGCCCAGCGCCGCCGCCGCGCCGCCGCGCACCGCAAGCTGCTTGGGGTCGGGCAGGATGCTGGGAGCCTTCAGCGGCCCGCGCACGTCGATGGGCACCGGCAGCGCGCCGATGCTGAAATGCTTGGGGTCGGTCTTGATCTGATAGTCGATGGTCTCGTTGCGCAGATTGATGCTGCCCGTGGTCACGACGTTCGCCTCGGTGGTGTCCACCACCAGTATCTGCGTGTTGAGGACACCCTGCTCGAGCGGCAGATGAGCGACCAGGCAGCGGACGGGAGCCCGCTTCGGGATCCCCAATGCGGAGAGCAGGGCGTTGCCGAAATCGAGGCCCGCGAGGTCGACCAGCAAGGCGCTGAGATCGCCGCCGGTCATGAACAGCTTCACGTCTCCATTGCCGCTTCCAAGAATCTGCGCGATCGAGTTCCCGGTCCCGCTGACCACCGCGCGGCCGCCGATCGTCCCGGCGCCACCGAACACGTGCGTTGCGGACAGCAGGCGGCCGACATCGACTTGCCTGAAACTCACATCCGCCTTGAGGTTCAGCGCCTTGCCGGCGGGGGTGATGTCCGCCACGGTGGAAATCTCCCCCGCGCCCACGCCGAAGCTGATCGGGTGAACTCGGATTCCGCCATTCTGGATCGTGGCATCCACCGCGAGGTTGTCGAGCGGCATCGAGCGTCCCTGGATACGCTTGCCGCGATATTTCAGCTCGACATCGGCGGCCTGCAGCTTCGGCAGGTTGAGCGGCTGGTCGGGCAGCAGGTTCGGGCTTTTGGCCGCCTCGACCTTCTCGCGCTGTTGTTGCGGCGTCTGGCCCTCGCCCGCCTTGCCGGGCGTCGCGCCGATGAACCCGCCGAGATCGGTGAGGTCCACCAGGCGGGAGGCAAGGTCGGCTGTCACCTTCGGTCGTTCGGCCCCGGGGTCGACCGCGATCGAGCCCTCGATGTCGCTATGCCCAAGGCGACCTGCAAAGTTGGTGAACCGGATTTTCCGGTCCGCGTAGTCGAGATTGCCGGTCACCTGATAGGGCGGGGTCTCCGGGATCGGAACGCCGGTGAGATGGTAGAGCTGCGCCATGTCCGGCCCGGCCAGGTCGAGCTTGATGTCGGCGCCCTTGAAGGCGAGCGGGTCCTGCACGGTGCCGGTCATCGTGACGTGGGTCGGGCCGTTCGCCAGCCGCAGGTCGATCGGGTACGGCTTTGCGGGGTCGCGCAGCGAGAGCAACGCGCCGCCGATGAACCGGCCGGTGATCGGCTGGGCGGCGTAGGTGCCCTTGGCGTCCACGACGATCTGCGCTTCCTTGCCCTGTTCCGCCGGCTCCCGGGTCGCGACGTCCAGCGCGAAATCGCTCTTCAATTTCGGGATGACGACGTGCGCGTGTCCGTCGTCGATGCGCAGGTCGCCGATCTGGAACGAGGGTCCGCTCGACGAGCCCGAGGACGCCGACGAACCCGTCCCGAGATTCCAGTTCGGTTCCCCGGAAGGCCCGGTCGCCACCTCGACCACGGGATGGTGAACCTCGATGCGCGGAAAGCGTATGTTGGAACGGTCGTGCAGGAAGCCGAGCACGTCGATGGCGACGCTGAGTTGGTCGATGCGGGCGAAGCGCGAGTCGCGGCGGAAAGCTGGGCGGGTTCGCCACCTGCACGTCATCGACGACGATGCGGCTGACCCGGCCGAGGTGAACATGCAGGTGCTCGACCGTGACCGGGCGTCCAAGTGCTGCTGATGCCCGGGCGTTCACCAGCGGGACGAACCAATCCCAGTTCCAGAACGCGATCACCAGGACAATGACCGCTGCGACTGCGCCGAGGGCGATCAACCAGCGGGGAAATCTGCGCTGCGCCATCCGTTCAACCAATCACGCGAGTATCGCGCCGGTCACTGACGCTTCCCGGCCTAACGGCCGGTCCCGACCGACGGTTCCGAGCTCCGGTCAGGCCGTGGCCGCCCCATCGACCGGCATCGCGACCCCGGAGATGTAGGAGGCCTCGTCAGAAATCAGGAACAGCGCCGCGTTGGCGATCTCCTCCGGCCGGCCGGGCCGACCGAACGGCACCCGGCCGGCTCGCTCGACGACCAGGCTCTCGGCATCCTTGCCGGCCGGAGCCTGCTGGTCGGGGCGCAGGACGAAGGTCCGCAACATCGGTGTGTCGATCGGGCCGGGGCAGATCGCGTTCACCCGGATGCGATCCGGTGCCAACCGCTTGGCGAGCGAGCGCATGAACCCGATCACGCCGAACTTCGCCATCGAATAGACCGGGCTGTTGGGGGAGCCGATCAGGCCGGAGATCGACGCGGTGTAGAGCAGCGCTCCGCCGCGCCGGGCGCGCAGCTGCGGAATGGCCGCCTCGGTCGTGACCAGCACGCTACGGCAGTTGAGGTCCATCGCCAGCGCGTAGTCCGCCATATCGATCCCCTCGAGCGAGGCGGGGCCGGGATGGCCGGCATGGCTCCAGACGAAGTCGAGATGACCGAACTCGGCCACCGTGCGGCCGACGATCTCGCGGGCGAACTGGTCCTGGGTAAGGTCGCCCGCGAGCGCCACTGCCCGGCCGCCCGCCTCACGGATTTCCGCCGCGACCGCCTCGGCGCGCTCGCGGTCGAGATCCACGACCGCGACGGCCGCACCCTCGCGACCAAACCGCACCGCTCCGGCACGTCCCATGCCCGACGCTCCGGCTGTGACGATGCCGACCTTGCCTTCGAGTCGCATGGCTCCCTCCCTGGACCTTTTTCCTGCCGCCGATCCTAGCCGGACGGGTGGTCGACATCACCCCCGCCAGCGGCCCGACGGAAAGGACGGATGACAGCGTCATTGCGGCGAAACTGCGGCCGGCATGTCGCGTCAGGGCCATGACGCAATGAAGGGGATGGCGATGCGTAAAACACCGGCCGCCGGACTGGCGGCCTCGGCCGTGGTGGCGGCGCAACTCATAGGGCGACGACATAGTCCGACCCCGGATCACCCGCGCACCGCCGCCTGGTATGCGGCCCTCCGCAAGCCGTCCTTCACGCCGCCGGGGCCGGTGTTCGGCATCGCCTGGACCGGTCTCGACGCGCTGCTGGGGTATTCGGGATACCGGTTGCTGACCGCGAGGCCGTCGTCGGCGCGCGGCCTCGCGCTCGGGGCCTGGGGTCTGAACCTGCTGGGTATCGCGGGCTTCTCGTGGATCCTGTTCGGACGCAAGCGGCTGGACGAGGCGCTCGAGGTCACGGCCGGCATGGTCGCGACCTCTGCCGCCACGGCAGCGACGGCGGCCGCCGTCGATCGACGGGCTGCCTGGGCCGCTCTGCCGTTGCTCGGATGGGTGCTGTTCGCGACCGTGCTGCAGGAGGAGGTCTGGCGGCGCAACCCGTAACTCGGGTTCCGACATGGCCAAGTGCATCAGACGGTCAGCACGATCTTGCCGGCATGTTGGCGCGAGAGCAGCGCGTGCATCGCCTGTTCGATATCGTCGAGCGGGAAGGTCGCGGCCACGCGCGGGCGTAGCGCGCCTCTCTCCCACCAGCGCAGCAGCTCGACGAGCTTGGCGGCCGACGCGGCGGGGTCGCGGTCGGATTGCGCGCCCCACGCCACTCCGACCACCGAGACGTTCTTGACCAGGACAAGATTGGCCGGCACCGACTGGATGCGGCCGGACGCGAAGCCGATGATCAGCAGGCGTCCATCCCAGTTCACCGCCCGCAACGCCTGATCGAAGGCCTCGCCGCCCACCGGATCGAACACGACGTCGGCGCCCGCCCCGGCGGTCAGCGCGCGCACCCGGTCCCGGATGCTTTCGCGGACGTAGTCGATCGTCTCGTCGGCGCCGTGCTCGCGCGCGACGGCGCATTTCTCCGCGCCCCCTGCCGCCGCGATCACCCGTGCGCCCAAATGCTTGCCGATCTCCACCGCCGTGAGGCCCACTCCTCCCGCGGCACCGAGCACGAGCAACGTCTCGTCAGCCCGCAAGCGGCCGCGCTCAGCCAGCGCGAGATGCGAGGTGCCGTAGGTCACCGGAAAGGAGGCCGCGGTGACGAAATCCATCCCATCCGGGATCGGCGCCACCAGCTCGTCGCGGATGACCAGTTGTTCGGCAAAGCCGCCCGCGCCCCGCAAGTAGGTCATCACCCGCTGGCCCGGTCGCAGGCGGCTGACGCCTTCGCCCACCTCGACGACCTCCCCCGCGGCTTCGATGCCGGGAACGAACGGGAACGGCGGCTTGACCTGATATTGGCCGGCGACCATCAGCGTGTCGGCGAAATTGAGGCCGCACGCGCGAATGCGGATTCGCGCCTGGCCGGGTCCGACCGGTGGGACGGGGACGTCCTCGATCGTGAGCGTGTCCGGCGTGCCGAACGCCCGGCAGAGTACAGCCTTCATGGTCCAGGTTCCTTCCTGGCGAACGCTGGACGGCGTGGCGAAAGCGGTCAAGGTTGCCCCCTGGCTGGTCCGGCCGCGACAAGCTAGCTTGCCGAAAAGGGAACTCCGCCATGCTGACCCGACGTGCCACTCTGGCGGCCGCCGCGGCCGTCGCCGCCACTCGAGCAAGTCGCACTCGCGCCCAGACGAAAGACACGATCCGGGTGGGAGTGCTCAACGACGAGTCCGGCGTCTATCGCGACGTCGGCGGTCCGGGCTCGGTGGCCTGCGTACGCCAGGCGGTCGCCGAGTTCGCCGCTCCGCACGGGCTCGCCGTCGAGGTGCTGGTCGCCGACCACCAGAACAAGCCCGATATCGGGGTCGCGATCGCGCGGCAGTGGTTCGACCAGGGCGTCGACGTGATCACCGATATCCAGGGTTCGGCGGTGGCGCTGGCCTTGAACAGCGTGGTGCGCGACCACGACAAGCTCATGCTGGCGTGCAACGTCGGCACGTCCGACCTCACCGGCAAAGCCTGTTCGCCGAACACGATCCATTTCGGATACGACACCTACATGGTCGGCAGCGCCACCGGCTCGGCGCTGGTCAAGCAGGGCGGCGACAGCTGGTTCTTCATCCGCGCCGATTATGCGTTCGGCAAGGCCTTGCAGGCCGACACCACGACGGTGGTGGAGCGCAGCGGCGGCAAGGTGGTGGGCGGGGTCGCGGTGCCGTTCCCGAACGACGATTTTTCCGCCGCCCTCATCCAGGCCCAGTCCTCGGGCGCCAAGGTGGTCGGCCTCGCCGAGGCCGGGCTCGACGTGGTGAACTGCCTCAAGCAGGCGGCCGAGTTCGGCCTCACCAAGCGCGGCCAGAAGCTCGCCGCCCTCGTCCTGTTCATCAACGACGTCCACGCGCTCGGGCTGCCGGCGGCCCAGGGCCTGATCCTGTCCAACAACTTCTACTGGGACCTGAACGACCGCACCCGCGGGCTCACCAATCGGCTCAAGGGCAGCATCGGCGCGCCGCCCAACATGTGTCAGGTCGCCAACTACTCCGCCGTCCTGCATTACCTGAAGGGTGTTGCCGCCCTCGGACCGGCGGAGGCGAAGAAATCCGGTCTGGCGGTGGCGCGGTGGATGAAGGCCAACAAGGTCGAGGACGACGCGCTGGGTGAGGCGACGATCCGCCCCGACGGCCTGACGGTGAGCCCGGCCTATCTCTGCGAGGTCAAGCGGCCCGATGAGAGCAAGGCCGACTGGGACTACTACAAGGTACTGGCCACCATCCCCGCCGATCAGGCGTGGCGCCCCTTGGCCGAAGGCGGCTGCAAGCTCGCATCCTGAGCCGGGCGAGGCGGCGGGTTGACGCTGCTCGCGCCCCTCAACACACTCGGACCCATCCTGCAGAAACGGAGCGCCCACATGGATTTCACGCTCTCGCCCGCGCAGGAGCAGATCCGCGAGGAGGTTCTCCGCCTCTGCGCCCGGTTCGGCGACGAGTACTGGCTGCGCAAGGAGCGCGAGGCAAGTTTTCCGCACGAGTTCTACCGAGCCGTGGCCGAGACCGGCTGGCTCGGCATCGCCATGCCGGAGGAGGTCGGCGGCGCCGGTCTCGGCATCGCTGATGCCGCCATCATGATGCAGGCGATCGCCGAATCGGGCGCGTGCCTCAGCGGCGCCTCCGCCATCCACATGAACATTTTTGGGCTCAACCCGGTGGTCGTGTTCGGCAGCGACGCGCAGAAGCGCCGCATGCTGCCGCCGCTGATCCGCGGCGAGCAAAAAGCCTGCTTTGCCGTCACCGAGCCCAATGCCGGGCTGAACACCACCCAGCTCCGCACCCGCGCCGAACGGCGCGGCGATCGTTACATCGTCAACGGACAGAAAATCTGGACCTCGACGGCGCAGGTCGCCGACAAGGTCTTGCTGCTCACCCGGACCACCCCGCTCGAGGAGGTCCGCAAGAAGACCGATGGCTTGACGCTGTTCTACACCGACCTCGACCGCTCGAAGGTCGAGGTGCGGCTGATCGAGAAGCTGGGTCGGCACGCGGTCGATTTCGAACATGCTGTTCATCGACGGGCTGGAAATCCCTTGGAGGACCGCATCGGCGAGGAGGGAAGGGGCTTTCACGCCATCCTGCACGGCATCAATCCCGAGCGCATCCTGATCGCCGCCGAGGCGATCGGCATCGGCCGCGTGGCTCTCGCCCGCGCCGCCCAATATGCGCGGGACCGCGTCGTGTTCGGCCGCCCGATCGGTCAGAACCAGGGCATCCAGCATCCGCTCGCCGCCTGCTGGGCCGAACTCGAGGCCGCCAACCTGATGATGCTGAAGGCGGCGCAGCTCTACGACAGCGGCAAGGAGTGCGGCGCCGAGGCGAACGCCGCGAAATACCTCGGCGCGGAGGCCGGCTATCGCGCCTGCGAGCGCGCGGTGATGACGCATGGCGGAATGGGCTACGCGCAGGAATATCACGTCGAGCGTTATTTCCGCGAAAGCCTGATCCCCCGCATTGCGCCGATCAGCCCCGAGCTTGTCCTCAGCTACATCGCCGAACGGGTGCTCGGACTGCCCAAATCCTACTGACCCCCGCGCCATGACCCGCATTGTCCGCCCCGAACACCTCGACCTGCGGGAGTTCGTTCGGCCCGGCGACGCGATCTTCTGGGGCGAGGGGACGGCCGAGCCGCAGACCTTGACCGAGGCGCTGGTGGCGCAACGCGCCGAACTCGGCGGGGTCTCGGTGTTCCTCACCGTCGCCTTCTCCGACACGCTGCGGCCCGAACACGCCGACCACATCCGGTTCCGCGGCATCGGCGGCATCGGCACCTTGCGCCGGCTCACGCGCGCGCAGGTGATGGACATCATCCCCGGCCATTTCGGCCAAGTGCCGGACTACATCGCCGACGGCGCGGTGGGGTGCGACGTCGCCTTCGTGCAGGCCAGTCCGCCGGGGCCGGACGGGGCCCACAGTTTTGGCGTCGCCAACGGCTCGATCTCCCAGGCGGTCGCCCGGGCGCGCACGGTGATCGCCGAGGTGAACGAGCGGACGCCCTTCACCTACGGGGACGCCGTGCTGGCGCCCGACCGGATCGACGTGCTGGTGCCCACCTCGCGTCCGGTGATCGTGGTGCCGCCAACGCCGATCGGACCCCTCGAACAGGCGATTGCCGGCCACGCCCAGCGCTACATCGCGGACGGGGCAACGGTCCAGATGGGCGTGGGCGCGATCCCCGACGCGGTTTTGCAGTCGCTCGGCGACCGGCGGGATCTCGGCGTCCACAGCGGCATGATCACCGATGCGCTGGTCGATCTCGTCGAGGCCGGCGTCGTCACCAACGCGCGCAAGCCGATCGACCGGGGCGTTTCGATTGCCGGGATCCTGGCCGGCACCGAGCGCCTCTACCGGCTCGCCCACATGAACCCCGCCATCGGCGTCCGCGACGCGCGCTACACGCACGGCGACGCGGCCCTGATCCGGCTCCCCAATCTCGTCACCATCAACTCGGCGATGGAGGTCGACCTCACCGGCCAGATCGGCGCCGAGCATACCGCCGATGAATACATCGGCGGCATCGGCGGCCAAGCCGATTACATCCGCGCCGGTCAGCGTGCGCCCCACGGGCATGCCATCGTCGCACTGCCGGCCACGGCGCGGGGAGGAGTTGGGCGCATCGTGACGCGCCTCTCGGGCAGCGTGACGACCGCGCGGGCCGACGTCGACGTGGTCGTCACGGAATTCGGTGCCGCCGAGCTGCGCGCCCAACCGATCCGCGAGCGCGCCCGCAGGATAATCGCGATTGCCCATCCAGAACACCGCGAGCGGCTGGAACGCGAGGCGGACTCGGCGTTCCGGCGAGGGTTCTGAGCGGCGGACTGCCGACTGCCGCGCCGCGCCATTCACCTTCTGGCAAGGCCGCGCGGGCAAGCAGGATCAGCCATCCGGGCCGGAGAAGCCAGTGCTCTATAATCTGCGCCGCACGCTCAAGCTCCGGCGCTTCAACCACGAGATCCGCGACGTCCTGAACACACCGCCGCTGCGCGTCCGCCCGACCGCTTGGACACTCGTCAGCATGGTCGCGAACTGCGACGTGCCGATGTACCTGCTGGGCATGAAGTCGCTCTACACGCGCCTGGGCGGCGGCCGCTTGGTCGCGATCGTGCATGCCGACCTGCCCGCCCGGTCCCGCGCGCTGCTCGAACGGCATTTTCCCGGCATCGAGGTTCTGGTCGGTGCCGACCTCGACAGCGGCGCCTGCCAGCGAGGCGGAACGTGGGAGCGGCTGGTCCACATTCTCGACCGCTCGTCGGAGCAATACGTGCTTCAGGTCGATGCCGACGTCCTGGCATTCGGCGGCGACCTGCGCGAAGTGCTGGAGTGCGTGCAGGCTAACATCGCATTCACCCTCGGCGACGGCTCTCCGCTGCTGTCGATGCGGGAAGCGGCGGCGCAGGCGCAGTCCACCGACGGTGACTACATCGGCGATGTCGCCGAACGATTGTTCGACCGCTATCCCGGCTGCGACGGGTTGCGCTACGTCCGCGGCTCCTCCGGGTTCGCCGGGTTTGCCCGGGGCGGCTTCAGCCGCGCCGGTATCGAGCAGTTCCATGCCAACATGCAGACCTTGCTTGGGTCGCGATGGCGCGACTGGGGCACCGAGCAGGTCGGTTCCAACTTCGCAATCGCCAACTCGCCCGGCGGTGTCGTGCTACCCCACCCCGCCTACGCCAGCTTCGCGCCCGGGGTCGCGGCCCAAGACGCCAAGCTCC
Organism: uncultured Alphaproteobacteria bacterium; assembly: GCA_963719345.1. Classification (GTDB taxonomy): domain Bacteria; phylum Pseudomonadota; class Alphaproteobacteria; order Acetobacterales; family Acetobacteraceae; genus CAVRCA01. The sequence continues at coordinate 8,748 of CAVRCA010000010.1, read as the reverse complement.
TGCATTTCATCGGCACCTACCGGTTCGACGGCGGCATCTTTGCCCAGCGCGGCCGCGACGTGATCCGACAACTGGAGCGTGCCGGCAGCGGTCTGCAATTCGGTTGATTGCGACCACAAGTTGCCGCTGGACCGAGGAGGGGGCGGCGTGGCAAGCGATCCGGGCGCTCCTCCGGAGAAATCATGTTCTATCGCCTGCGACGCAATCTTCGCACCCGGCGCTTCGACCAGCAGATCAGGGGCGTCCTGACCACTCCGCCGATCCGGGTCATCGACGCACCCTGGACCATCGTGAGCATGATTTCGGCGTCGGACGTGCCGATGTACCTGCTCAGCATCAAGGCGTTCTATCGCCGCATGGGAGGCGGCCGGATCGTGGCCATCGTCGGGGCAGAATTGCCGCAGGCTCAGCGCGCACTGCTGCGGCAGCATGTCGAGGGCATCGAGTTCGAGGAACTCGAGCGGATCGAACCCGGAGCTTGCCAGCGGGGCGGCACATGGGAGCGGCTCGTCTATTGCCTCCGCCAGGCGCGGGACGGATTCGTGATCCAGCTTGATGCCGATGTCCTCGCCTTCGGTCCTGACCTTGCGGAAGCGCTGGACTGCGCCAGCCGCAACGTGCCGTTCACCATGGCCGACGGCGCCGGCATCGTGTCGATGCGCGAGGCCGCCCTGGCGGCGCATAAGGTGCCCCAGGAGGAGAACTATGTGGGCATCGTCGCCGAACGGGCGTTCGAGCGATACCCCGACCGTGACCGCTCGCGCTACGTCCGCGGCTCCTCCGGGTTCTCGGGCTTTGCCAAGGGTGGGGTTTCGGCGGCCGAAATCGAGGATTTCCACGCCAAGATGGAGGCGCTGGTCGGCATTCGCTGGACCGAGTGGGGCACCGAGCAATGCGGCTCGAACTTCGCCATCGCGAACTCGCCGGGAGCCGTCGTGCTGCCGTATCCCGCCTATGCCAGCTTCTACCCGGGCGGACCGCGGCGGGAAGCGAAATGCCTGCACTTCATTGGCCGCCATCGCTTCGACGGGGATTTCCTCGCCGATCGGGGACGCGAGGAAATCCTTGCTCTCGGGCAGGAGAGTGGGCAGGCGGTCACGCAAATACCCTCAACACGGGTGAGTGACGCCGCGGAGTAGCCGACATCCAGAACCCGCCGGCCACCTGGCCGTTTGGCGCTCGGGGATGACGCAACGCGAAGGAACTCGCATGAAAAGCAAGACATTGATCCTGGCGTCCGTGTTCGCGGTCGCGCTGGCGGCTCCGGCCCTCGCGCAGGGCGGCGGCGGTGGGACGGGAACGAGCGGCGGCGGCGCCAGCGGCGGGATGGGCGGCGGCACCGCCGGGTCAACGGGCAGCATGGGCGCGGGCACGACGGGATCGGCCGGCAACATGGGCACCGGGTCGACGACGTCCACCGGGATGGTGAACTCCGGTTCTCGCGGAAGCTCCGGCGCCGCGGGCACTGGGCTCGGCAACACGGGTGGCGCTGGCGGCACCGCGGGCGGGACGACCGGGGCGGGCGCGGCCGGCTCGGCGGGAAGCGCCGGCGCTGGCACCGGCCGGTAACGCGATCAGGGATTGTCGGGTCGCGTCGCTGGTCCGCCGAGGTGTTGACGGTTCCTCAACGGGATCGTCGGCAGCTCGGTGGCGAGCGACCTGGGCGGCTTACTGCAAAGGCACGTTGAGGTTGATGCCCGGGATCGGTTTCGACCGTTGGTCCTGCTGCCCTTCGATCGTCGAGCCGCGCACATAGCCTTGGCCGTTGTTGTAGATCGGCTGATTGAAGAAATGCGGACGGATCTGCGTCCCCTGTCGCGTCGGTCGGCTTGGAGCGGCGAAGTCGCTGTCCGGGACCGGGGCCGCCTGATCTGACGGCGGGTGATCCGGCGGTATCGGCGGCACCGGGAAATCCTCGGTTGGGTTGGGCGATTTGGCGGCGGCGAGCAGCGTCCAGACGATTGCCGCCGCCCAGATCCTTCCCCGGCCGGGCACCCGGACCATCATAGGCCGCCCTCAAGACCCGGCGGCAAACCCTCGGCGCCCCGCAAATCCTCCTCTGGGTTGCGCGCCGGTGCGCCGAGCGGGCCCTGACCCACGCGCGCCCAGGCGTGGAGCGCCCAATGCACGGAGGGGAAGGCGATGTCCGCCCAAGGGATCTCGTCCGGCCGGAACAGGCGGACGTCGAGGCTTTCCTCACCGGCGGCATATGAGGGCGGCCCTTCGAAACGGGCACGGAAGATCACCTGCACTTGCCCGATGCGGCTGATGCTGAACAGGCCGAGCACGCCGTCAAGCTCGATCCGAGCGCTTGCCTCCTCCAGGGCCTCGCGCTGCGCACCCTCCTCGACGGTCTCGCCCAGTTCGAGATAGCCCGCCGGCAGCGTCCAGAAGCCGCGCCGCGGATCGATGGCGCGGCGGCACATCAGCACCTTGCCGTCGGACACCACGACGGAGCCCACCACGACCTTCGGGTTCTCGTAGGCGATGTGGCCGCACTCGGCGCATACCGATCGCTCGCGGTTGTCACCTTCAGGGACTCGACGGATGAAATCGGCCATGACCGGAAAAACTGAAGCGTACACGGGCGAGGTTCAAGCCCTCGGCGTCAACCGCTCCAGACGTGGCAAATAATTTCGCGAGATGAAACGCAAGTCATCCCCGGACGAGGTGCGTCCTCGCTCAGACCGACAGATCGAGGAGCGAGCCGCGCGGCATCGGGCGACCCGGCGTCGGCATCGACAGGGTATCGGTCGATGGGGGCTTTTGTAGGGGCGACGCCTGCGGTTGGGCCTGCACGCCCGTCGCCCGCACCCGTGACACCGGCGTCGCGTCCAGCGAACCCGGCGCCGTGAGGTTTGCGGAGAAGGCCGCGAGCGAGTTTGTGGACAACATACTCAAAATGATGAACCGCATAGCTTAACAATATCTCAAATCCGGACACGGATTCCAGCAGAGACGACTTCTTCACCGGTTGACGGGCGATCGGCAGCTTACGGCCGATATGAAAAACTGGTCGAGACCCAGCAGTCCGCCCAGCAATGAGCAGGCCAGTTCGAGCCCGGCGCCGCCAGGCCGCGGCCGGGTCTCGCGCGGGTCGATGATGTCATGGATGGACAGCGCCTCGGCGCGCGCGAACGGCGTCTCGCCGGCGGCGAATTTCTCTTCCAGTGCGGCGCGGGTCGCAACCGGGTCGTCGGCCGCCGCGATTTCGCGCCGGAACGCAACGGCGACCCACCCTCCACCGGCAACGCACCCATCTCGGCCGACGGCCAGGCGAGCACGTAGGCGCCCCGGCCGAAATGCGCCGCCGCGGCCAGTCCCATGCTTTTCCGCCCGATCACGGTCGCCCACGGCACGGTCCAGAGGGCCGCCGCAAGCACCGCGGCCGCCCAGCGCGCAGCGTGCCTTCGCGTTCAGCTCAGGGCCGATCATGAAGCCGGGTTCGTCGACGAAGGTGATGACGGGCAGGTGGAACGTTTCGCAGAACTCCACGAAGCGGCGCATCTTGCGCGCGCCCTCCGCCCTCATGGTGCCGGCGGCATGACGGCAGTCGTTGGCGAATACGCCGACCGGCACCCCGTTCAGCCGCGCCAGCACGGTGATGATCCCGGGCGCGTAGCGACGCCCCATCTCGAACACCGTGTCGCGGTCGAGCACCGCCGCGAGGATGCGGCGCATGTCGTAGATCCGTCGCCGATTGACCGGGACGATATCGGAAAGCGCGTCCTCCGGGCGCTCCGGATCATCCGAAGGCGTCTGGACCGGCGGCAGCTCCCAGACGTTCTGCGGCAGGTAGCCGAGAAACCGGCGGATCGCGCCGAAAGCGGCGGCCTCGTCCTCCACGACGTCATCGATCACGCCGCTCTTCTCATGCAGCGCGGCGCCCCCCAACTCGTCCTTCGTCACCGCGCGGCCGAGCGCGCGTTCGACCAGGGCCGGGCCGCCGGCCATGATCTGCGCGGTGTGCCGGGCCATGACGCAGTAGTCCGACGAGACCAGCCGCACGGCGGGCAGTCCGGCCACTGCCCGAGTGCCGCCGAGGCGACCGGCACCGTGGCCAGGGCGCGGCCGACCGAGGCGAAGCGCGGCGGATCGTAGCGGGGGCGGACAGCGTACGTGGCCCCGACTTGCCGGCCCGGCCCGTCACGCTGCCGCCGGCGCCCTCGTGCATCCGGACCAGCGGGATGCGGTTGTGGCCGGCGAGTTCCTCCGTATAGACGCTTTTGCGCAGTCCGGCGGGAGAAGGAGAGCCGCGGAGATGGTGAAATCCTCGCCGCCCACGACGCAGGTGCGCCCGTCGATGCGGCCCGTGCCGAGCACGAAATTGGCTGGGGTGAACGCAACGAGCCCGCCGGTCTCGTCGCGCTCGGCGCTGCCGGCCAGCGACCCGATCTCGCGAAAGCTGCCGGCATCGAGCAGAGCGTCAATCCGCTCGCGGATGGTCAGCCGGCCCCGGTCGTGTTGACGTGCAACCGACTGGTCGCCGCCTTGCGTCTGCGGCGGCCCGCGCGCGCGCGATGTCATCCAATCGGTGCTGCCAGCTCATGCGATCAGGCCGTGAGGATCGCGGCGATTTCGTCCGGCGCGTAGCCGAGTTCGGTCAGGACTTCGGCGGTGTGCTGGCCCAGGCCGGGGGCGCCTCGACGGAGGCTGGTGGGGGTTGCGGAAAACCGCGCCGCCGCCCGCGCCTGTCGCAGCCGGCCGGCCGCCTCGTGCTCGGTCTCGACGATGATCCCGTTGGCCTGCACCTGCGGGTGGCGCAAAACCTCGCTCCGCGTCAGCACCGGCGCGCATGGCGCGCCCGCCGCGGTCAGCCGCTCCAGCCACTCCGCCGATGGCCGCGCGATCAACACGTCCTGGATCATCTGCCGGCGGGTGTTGATGTTCCGCTGCCGCAGCGCGGGTGTCGCGAACCGCGGATCGGCCAGCCACTCCGGCCGGTCCAGTGCGTGGGTCAGCGCCGCCCACTCGCGGTCGGTCTGCACCGCCGCGCTGATGTAGCCGTCGGCCGTCTCGTAGATCAGGTCGATGAAGCTCGCCGCCTCCGCCTGCGGGAACTCGTCGCCGACGAACGTCTGGCTCCCCATGTCGGACGCCCACGAAAACCCACGATCGCATCGAGCATGGACAAGCGGACATGCTCGCCTTGGCCGGTGCGCTCGCGCCCAGCAACGCGGCGGTGATCGCCTGCGCCGCGACGATCGCCGTGTGCTTGTCGGGAACGATGGTGCGCACCAAGCGCGGGCGCGCCTCGTCCGAGCCGCCCTGGATGCTGGCAAGGCCGGAGACCGCCTGGACAAGCGGATCGTAGACCGGTTTGCCCGCGTCCCCCATGCTCGCCGAAACCGCTGATCGAAACGTCGACGACGCGCGGGGCGACAACTCGGATCGCAGCCTCTCCCAACCCATCCGCTCGGCCACCCCGGGCCGGAAATTGTGCACGAACACGTCGGCGGTCGCCGCCAACTTGAGCAGAGCCTGCACGCCGAACTCGGTCTTGAGGTCGAGCGCGACCGACCGCTTTTTGCAGTTGTTGTTGAGAAAGGGCGAGAAGCCGCCCCGCCGATTGGTTCCGGCACGCGTGTGGTCACCGCCGCGCGGGGGCTCGACCTTGATCGCGTCGGCGCCCTGATCGCCCAGGAGCATCGTGGCCAGCGGCCCGGAGATCATCGAGGTCAGATCGACGATGCGGTAGCCGTGCAATGGACCGTTCATGCCGTCACCCTTGACCTTGCAGAAAATCCAGCAGCAGGGCGCCAACCCGCTCGGGCTGCTCCTGCTGCACCCAGTGTCCCGCGCCCTCGACGAGGTGGCACCCCGTCAGTCGCGTGCAAGCGTGCTCCTGCATCCGCGCGAAGCTGCCGGGGCTCTGGTGGACGCCCCAGTCCGACGCGCCGGCGATGAACAGGGACGGAATGTCGATCGTGCGCCCCGAGAAGAGCTGCAGGTCGGCGCTGTAGCGCGGATCGGTGCGGCACCTGTACGATTGCAGCCCGCCCTGGAAGCCGAGCCGCCCGTATTCGGCGCTGTCAACGCGGAGTCGTCCTCCGGGAGCCATCGGCACGCCGGGATCTCCTCTGCGAGGGCATGTAGGGCACGACCGTCTCGGCCATCGTCTCGTCGAGTTCATGATGTAGTAGGTGGGCATCTTCGCCATTTCGCTGGCCGTCGAGGACCGCAGCGGAAACGGTCGGTTTCCTGGCCAGCCCGCGCTCTTGGCGTGGAAATAGGCGCGCAGGAAGGCGTGGACGCCTTGCAGCCCTGCTGCATGTCGTCATTGGCCGGGCGCGCTGGAGTGGTCCCATTGATAGTGCTTGCGCGGCCGGTCGAGCGCAGCAAGGGCATCCAGGATCGTCGGCTCCGATGACGGGTACGAGCCGGCCGTTCCCCCCGGCGCCGGCGGTCCCGCGAATGGCGCGCTCATCAGCGCGACGGAGCGGAACACGTCCGGCCGCGCGATGGCGCAATACGCGGCCACCGGCGAGCCGAAATCGTGTCCCACGACGGCGGCAACGGAGCGATACCCCAGCACGGAGACGAGCGCGAGGGCGTCCCTGACCAGGTTGAGCATCTGGAAGGAATGGAGGTGGCCCTGGTCGCTTCCGTCCCAGCCGGTCGTCCGCCCGTAGCCGCGCTGATCCGGCGCGATGACGTAAAAGCCAGCAGCCTCAGGCTCGGCATGATCTTGCGCCAGGAATAGGCGGGGCTGCCGGAAACCCGTTGCAGGAGGAGCACACACGGCCGGCCCGTGGTCTCGAACCCCGCCTCCAGCACGTGCATCGTGAGGCCGTTGACGCCGCCGACGAACCAGGAATCGGACTTCCGCGGGCAGCACGGTCTCCTCGAGTGGGCCGATATTGGTCATCGGGTTCTCCTACAGGTCGTTTCGTCCGCTAGTCTATCTGCCCTCCGCCTTCTAATGTGCCCGGCGGAAGGGGCGTTGCACACGCCTCGCGGGAGGGTGACGAACTTGGCGACTTCCGGAAAGCGTTGGGCTCTCCACGTGGCTGGCGTCCTGGCGGCGCTGTCGCTGCTCGGCGGACCCCGCGCTCGCGCAAAAGTCGGGCGGCAGCATCACCGTCGGTCTCGAACTGGACATTCCCGGTTTCGATCCGCTGAAGGTCGGCGTGTTTGACACGTCGGCGGAAACCGCGGCCGCCGCCATCTTCGATACCTGACGACGCTCGACGACAAGGGCGAGCCGGCGCCAAAGCTCGCACAGTCCTGGCAGCTCCGACGACTTCAAGACCTGGACCTTCAAGCTCCGGCCCGGCGTCAAATTCCAGGACGGAACGCCGTTCAATGCGCAGGCCGCCAAGGCAAACTTCGACCGGCAGAAGGACCCGGCCAACAAATGCCGCTGCGCGTTTTACATTGCCGGCATCAACGACGTGCAGGCGCCCGACGAATCTGACGCTGGTCTACAATCTGAAAGATCCCTCGGTGAACCTGCCGGCGGTACTGAGCGTCCCGAGCTCGAACAATGCGATCCAGTCGCCGACCGCCTGGAAGCCAAGGGCGACGACTACAACCGCAATCCTGTCGGCACCGGGCCGTACATCCTGAAGTCCTGGACGGCGGGCGACCGCATGGTGCTGGAGAAGAACCCGGACTACTGGAACAAGGGCCATCCCTATCTCGATCGGATCGTGCTGAAGCCGCTGCCGGACGCGCAGTCGCGTTTTGCCAGCCTGCAATCGGGCGAGGCCGACATCGTCTGGGACGACGAGTACGACGCCGACAATATCCAGAAGGCGAAGAAGGATCCGAAGCTGGCGGTCCACATCTATACGGGGTCCGGCGCCCGGTCTACGCGTTCAACACCAAGGTCGCGCCGTTCGACGACGTCCGCGTGCGCCAGGCGCTGGTGATGGCGATCGACCGCAAGAAGATGTCGCAGGCGATCACCAACGGGCTCGCGAGCCAGCCACCAATCCCTATGGCGACGGCTCCTGGGTCAAGTGCAAGGACGACGGCGCGCTGCCCATGACCCCGAGAAGGCCAAGGCGCTGCTCAAGGACTACGGCAAGCCGGTCGAGTTCAAGATGCTCGTCACGGCGACGCCGCGCGGCCGCACGGTCGGCCAGGTGTTGCAGCAGTTCTGGAAGCAGGTCGGCGCCAACATGGAGATCGAGCAGGTCGACCAGGCCACGATCCTGCCGCGCGCTTTCATGCGCCAGTTCCAGCTCACGCCATGGCGCATCATCGACCTCGCCGATCCCGACCCGCAGATGTACGCCAATTTCCACACCGGCAGCCCGGTCGCGCTCGCCAATTATTCCAATCCCGAGCTCGACCATCTGCTCGAGCATGCGCGCACCACCGGCGAGTCGCAGCGCGCACGGACGATTATTGTGCGATCAGCCGGCTGATCAACCAGGAGGCGATCTGGTTCTGGACCTTCCAGAACACCTACTACGCGATCTCGACGCCAAGTGAAAGGCGTGCCGAAGATGTATAGTGGGGTGATCGACGTTTCCGACAGCTGGCTGGAATAGTTTCCCATGCTGCCGTTCGTCGCGCGCAGGCCTTTTATCTGGTACCGGTGCTGCTGGCGGTGTCGCTGCTGACCTTCCTGATCGCTTCGCTGTTGCCGGGCGATCTCGCCTATACGATCCTCGGCGACCAGGCCACGCCCGAAAGGTCGCGGCGCTGCGCCACGACATGGGTCTCGACCTGCCGATCTGGCGGCGCTACCGGCTGGCTGGCCACGTTCTGCAGGGCGATTTCGGTCGCTCGTTCCGC
>CAVRCA010000009.1:0-118328 GCA_963719345.1 uncultured Alphaproteobacteria bacterium | reverse complement strand
TCATACCAACCCTCATTGAGCGTTACTTCGCGGGGCTTGCCCGACGCGGACCGGGTCTGATTATGGAATGGCCCGCCCCTCCCTGAGGTGACCCGAGTAGGGTTGCCTCTTTGGCGAGGAGGACGGGATGACGGATATCGCAGTGCTCGGGATTGATCTGGGCAAGAACAGTTGCAGCGTCGCGGGCCTGGACGAGACCGGTCGCGTGGTGCTGCGCCGCCGGGTGTCGCGCGACGGGCTTACGGGGCTGCTCTGCGAAGCTGCGGCCGTGCGCGGTGGCGATGGAGGCGTGCTGCGGCGCGCATTATGTGGGTCGGTCGGCGGAGGCGCAGGGCCACCGGGTCCGTTTGATGCCTCCCGAATACGTCCGGCCGTATGTGAAAGCGCAGAAGAACGACGACCGCGATGCCGAGGCGATCGCCGAAGCGGCGACCCGCCCGACCATGCGGTTCGTGCCGTTGAAGGAGGAAGCGCAGCTCGATGTGCAAGCCTTGCACCGGGCGCGCGAGCGCCTGGTTTCTGAACGGACGGCGCTGATCAACCAGATGCGGGCGTTACTGCTGGAGCGCGGCATCGTGCTGCCGCAGCGCTGGCGGTCGCTGGCGGCTTGGGTCGACACGCCGCTGGCGGCAGGAGAGTCCGATCCAATCAGCCCGCGGATGCGCTTGCTGGTGACGGACATGCGTGCGGAGTGGGTCGAACTCGACCGCCGTATTGCGGTGTTCGACGACGAGTTCGCGGCGAGCGCACGCCAGGACGAGGCAGCCCGACGGTTGGCAACCGTGCCCGGTATTGGACCGATCAATGCGACCGCGCTGGTCGCGGCGATAGGCGATGCAAGCGCCTTCGGGAGAGCGCGCGACTTGGCGGCGTGGCTGGGCTTGGTGCCGAAGCAGGCGACAACGGGCGGCAAGCCAAAACTGCTCGGGATCACCAAGCGGGGCAGCCGCTACTTGCGCAAGAACCTGATCCACGGCGCCCGCGCAGTGATGCCGAGACTGGCGGCAACGAATACCCGCCTGGGGCACTGGGTGCGCGGCCTGCTCGCCAGGGCACACAAGAACACCGCGATCGTGGCGCTGGCCAACAAGCTGGCGCGGATCGTCTGGGCCGTGCTCGCGCATGGCCGGACGTACGAGGCCATGGTGGCAGCAAGCTGACAATGAAGAGTTGATCGGGGCGACCGGAAGCGATCGCCCGGTCCACGAGATCTGCGGGAGGTGGTGACAGAGATGGCCTGACAGTCGACCGGCAGCACGGAAGCCTGACTGCATTGAACGGCCTGCGAGGCCGCTCTGATTTGAAGGACCGGGCTGCGCGGATCTCTATCTTGGCAGGAAGCTCGCTCCGACGCCGGCACGCAGACTGCTCACGCCAGACAAGGTCAACACAGCTTGCAGACGGGGCGGGCCATACATTCAGCGGGCAAGCATCCGCGACCTTGAGATCGCGGAAGGCCCAAGACGAACCCCGTCCTGCGGTTGCCAACCCGCGTATCAGAGTCTGATCAACCGTCGTCTTGCGCCGCCGCCCTCGGCCCTTGCCCAGCCCGCTGTCCGGCAACCGACCAACGGGCGAGAACACGAGGACATCATGCTTGGCAGCGACCACGAAAATCAACACGCGATCCGCATCAGAAAAGCCGGGAGGCCGATCACCGAGCCTCGTTATTACTCACCGAGCAATGCCACCGGTTGACGCTGGCGTGCCAAACGCGGCACCGAAACCAGCACCGGAAGACCGAGGAGGCGCTCCACGCTATCCTCGGTGACCAGGGTTCTATTCGTCAGGATTGCGAACACGAGAACGCACCCCGCGCTGAACAGGCCTAGCAGCATCCCTGTGAGCCCGAAGGAACTCGCCCGAGGGAACACCGGCTTGCCCGGGCGTAATCGCCGGCGTCACCTGAACGACACTCACCAGCTTGGCGCGGTCCATCAACTCATCGGTGCGCGCCTGGTTGTATCGCGTCCGCATCGCCTTCAGATTGTCCTTCAGATCTTCCAATCTCGCGTCAATTGTGCGGAGATCCGTGTCAGCTGTCTCCATCCGCCTCAAGTCCTTGCCGATCGAAGCCAGAAGGTCGGAATAGCGCTGGATCTCACCCGACAATGGAGCGAGATCGGCCCGATCCATTACCAATTCCTGCTGAACCTGGAGAGCCAATTGCGAGGGCTGCGTGCTGACGTGGGTGGTCCGATCTTGCATGCTGCTCATGCGACGACGTAACGTGGCGATCTGATCCTGCACGCGGCGGACTTCCGGATGATCGGCTCCATAGCGTGCCGTCAGCGAGGCCTCAGAGGTTTGCAGATCGGTCATCGCCTCTCGAGCGTAAATCATCTCGTCGTTCTTGTCGGTTACGCTCGACGCCACAGTCGCCGCGATATCAGGTCGGACCGACTGCAGGTAGGCGACGCGCTTTTGCAGCGTGTTCAGCTTGTTGGTCGCCTCTTCCAGCCGGGTTTGCACCGCGACCTGCTCGTTAATCAATGCCGCGCGCTGCTGGGCGATGTCGGAGACGCCATTCTCAACTTTGATTTTGCCGCGGTCGCGCTCGAGTTGCTCGAACTCGGCGAGCTCTCGTGCGATCGTGTCCCGATAAACGGCTGAGCAATTCTCCGCAAATACTTCGGCGTGTTTCTGCTGGTACTCCTGTACCAGCGTGTCAAGTACCTGGGATGTCTTCTTCGGGTCGGTTCCCCTGAACGTGACCTGGATGATGTTAGACAGTTTTACCGCCGAGGCGGACAAGCTTGCCTGGAATGCCCTGGTAGCAGCGTCCATTCGGTCCCCGGTAAACCCAGCCTGGATGCCGGGATAAAGGTTGTCGAGGCCGATTCGGTTGATCGTCTCTGTCGCAACCGCGCGACTGGTGAGCAGCTCCAATTCGGAGTTGATGTCGGTCTCCTTGGTACTCTGCGGTGCGCTCCCCCCTTCCCCGTGGTCCGGTGCCAAGTATTCGCGCCCGTTCTTGACCAGCAGGCTCGTCTCTGCCTGGTAAACCGGCTGCACCCGGAAATACAGCAGGGCAAAGATCAGTGGCGGAATCAGCAAGGCGGCGAGGAGCTTGCCTTTGCGCATCGACACGAGCGTGGCGACCTCGCCGAGTGACGGCATCCCAGAACTTTCGGCATCCTGCATTGTCATCAAACTTTCGGGCGACGGTCACAGAAGATAAACAGCGAGCCAGAGGACGAACCAGGGCAGCCCGCCTGATGAGTACCCTAGGTTAGACACCATAGCGGAAGTGGGCCGGCGAGCGTCACGCCATTCGGTCCAGCACGCCGGGCAGGTGACGCCTCCGCTTGTTAAGCACCACGCCAAGCACGCTGGCGCCGAGCTGCTCCAAAATCACCTGCGCCCGTCGGACCTCGGCAATGCGGGTCTGCTCCGAGGCAACCACAAGCATCGTACCGTCCGCCAGAGCAGCCAGGGCTGCCGTGTCACGGGCCTCGAGTACCGGAGGCGTATCGATGATTGTCAGTGCAAACTCTCGGCGCAGACGCTGGTACAAGGCACGCACCGCCTCGACTTTCGGCAAGAAAGGGCCGGAGCTATTCAACCGGCCGATCCCAAACTCGGCGCCGCCGAGATCGAGCCGCCGAATAGCGAGTTGTCCGGTCTCGGCGAACACGTCCACCATACCGGGCAGCGGCAACTCGGTCGTTTCACAGACCAGCGAGCGATTGGCATCGAGCAACGCAACCTTACACCATTGCGACTGCGCGGCACAGGCGGCAAGGGCGCGAGCGATGGTGGTCGTGCCTTCGCCGCCCCGGGCCGCCGTAAGATGCAGAACGATCGAGCCATGCTGATCGATCGGACGCAGAAGCCCAGACAGCAACGCCCGCATTTCACGAAACAAAGGCTCACCGGCTGAGAGGCGGACTGAACTTTTCTCATGGACGAGAATGTTCACCGATGCGGGCTCCTTACTGACGACTGCCATAATGGTGCGGCTGTCCGGCCCTTTTCACCGCCGCGACAGCCGGGCCGCCGGGAATACCCATACCGCATGAAATTGCTCCGACCCTCGCTCATGTGAATTTGCTGCCCCGAGCCGACCTTATCCGAGAGGTGCATGCCACAATACGTTGCCCCGGCGTACTGCCTTCCCCGCTATTTAGACCAGTTAAGGGAGACCTAGCGGCTCCAACTCTCCTCTGACCTCACGCCGGCTTCGCCAGCGGGCGGATCTACGTCCTAAAAGGCCCCAACCAGCCGCCAGCAGGGTACGCAGACCGGTCCGAGCCGCCAAGGAACCCTGCTCGCTGAGCTGGTAAGGCGGCGCCTGAGTAGCACCATGCTAAGCCGAACATCCCCGCCATGCCGTTTAGACGAACCACCATACCAACGAGTGTCCCATCTGGTAAAACGCGCTACACTGATCGGACGGTCCGATCGATCGATACCGATTATCTGTGGATGCGTCTAATCAAATGAAATGGAAAACGCAACATATATCGAGAACTCTTGCGTTCAGAATGATCGGGGGGGCGGAATGTATGCCAAACTTGCTAGCCTTGATGGCGCGCCAGTCCGTTTCGCATCAAGTTCGATTATCGGGTAGACGGTCAAATACAACTTTAGGTTTCCTCCTAGTTAAACTTGCAATCTCGAGTGTCGTCTCCACATGTCTCAATTGTAAGCAACTCTCCTTAAGATTGTAATGCAGAAAATACATAAATTTAAGGCTTGACCTTTTTTGAGGTCTTGTGACACACTGGTTGTGAAAGTCCCATTGATGGAGACTGGAGCTCGCTCCGTTCAGCTACGTGCGCGCAAAAGTGTGAGCAGATCCTTAAATCCAGGCGTGAGATGCTGAGGCATGCTTCTACGTAGATCACTCGGCAATTTCATGGGCGAGCCCGCGCCTGACATCAAGCTTCTTTATCGGTGAAAGTGGCGTCGGAATGGCTAATCTGCTGGCAATTCGCTCGAGCGCTGCGGTCCGGACCGATGAGGATTTGGATTTGGTCACGCAGATCCGCCCGCGTATTGATCATGGCCTCCGTCGGCTGCTGGCCGACCCAGCCCACGCGGCGCTCCCAAAACGGATGAGAGCTCCCGCCATTCGGGCCCTTGTCGGCACGATCGACGCGGTTCAGGTCGTATTCGCCGGGATGGTTGTGAGTGCGGTGGGTCCGACCGGTCCGGCATTCCGACTGGCCGAAGTTCTCGGCGTCGGCATCGTCGCCGGTGCTCTTGCCGCCATCATCTTCCAAGCGCTGCGTGTCCGGGAACACGCTCCCGACGTCTCGGTCGCGCTCGAGGCAGCACGTGTCACAGGAGCGGTGTTGGCAGCCTTCGGCCTGATCGGTTGGATCGGTTGGCTTGGGGCAGCCGAAGCAACGACGCTGCAGGACGTTTGGCACATCTTGCTTCCATGGGCTTGTATATCGGCGGCCGGATCGGGATTGGTTCGAGTGGCAGCTGCAACCTTCGAGCGCCGCTCCGTTGCGGGCGGTCGATTGGTCGTAGTCGGTCCTGCCACTGAGGTGGCATCCCTCGCGGAGTCGCGTGTGACAGGACGCAAATGGCAAATTGTCGGTCACGTGGACGACCGGGATCCGGCCGAACTCGACCAGTTGGTCGGGCTGGCGAGCCGGCAAGAGGCGGATCTTGTCCTCCTGACCGGCGCGGATGCAGCAAGGCGGGCGGCCAGTGTATGCGAGCGGCTTGCGGAACAGCCCTTCCGGGTTCGGCTCGCATTCGACCGCCCGGCTCTTGCCAACGTGCCCCGTCGTCGCTCAGCCCTGGGACATCTCGCGCTCATGGACCTCATACCTGACCCTCATGAGGGATCCTCCCGTCTGATCAAGCGCATGATCGATGTCACCCTGAGTTGCCTTGCCATCGTCGTGTTGGCGCCTGTGCTGGTTCTGGCGGCAATCACTATTCGTATCGAGTCCCCGGGCCCGGTGCTGTTTAGCCAGTGGCGGTTCGGACTCGGGAACCAACCCATCCGGGTGTTCAAATTCCGGAGTATGTATGTGAACGCCGGCGACGCCAACGGTCAGCAACGCACAACGCGCCGTGATCCTCGGGTGACCCGCGTCGGGCGGGTGTTACGCCGGACCAGCATTGACGAGCTGCCGCAGCTGATCAACGTGTTGCGGGGGGAGATGTCGCTGGTCGGTCCGCGGCCGCATCCGTTGCACATGCAGGTCGAGGGAAACTACTACTTCGAGGCGGTCGATAGATACCGGACACGACATCTGGTTCGTCCAGGCATCACCGGCTGGGCGCAGATCAATGGACTGCGCGGAGAGGTGGACACCATCGAGAAGGCGTATCGTCGGGTGGACCTCGATCTCTGGTATATCGCGAACTGGTCCATCCGCCTTGATCTCGGCATCCTCCTGCGGACCGCGTTCGGCGGGTTCGCGACCTTCAGTGCCGACTGAAAGCGGTTCGCACCCATGTCATCGGACCATTCAGGGTCGCGCTATGCGCTGACTGAACGCCTTCGCGCATCGAGTCTGTGTCGAAGATTGGAATATCGGTCTTGTCCGTCAGAGCGCTGCTGACATTGTCGAGCGCGGTTTGGTCGGCCCCGTGCAGTGGCGCTCACCTCCTCCGACCAGCCAATTTCTAGCCGACCCGTCCTGCCGGATGCGCGACGACGGCGTGCTAATCCTCTACGCGGAATGCTTCGAGCGAACCCGCGACCTGGGCGAGATCTGGTCCGCCGAGATTGGACCCGGAGATGACCCCCTGCTCGCTCCGTTCAAGCCGCTGCTGCGCGAGCCGTTCCACCTCTCCTATCCTTTCCCCTTCAACGATGAGAGCGGCGCGGCGTTGCTGACCGCCGAGAGCTGGCAAGCGGGCGGCGCATTACTCTGGCACGAAACCGGTGGTTCGCTCAAACCGCTTGGGCCGCTGCTCGATGGACACAGCATTGTCGACCCGACGTTGTGGCGCGGATCGGATCGGTGGTGGTTGTTCTGCACCATGGAGGACGACCATCCGATTGCAAACCTCCATCTGTTTTACACGTCCCGGATAGGCGATCCCTGGACCGCTCACCCGTGCAATCCCGTCAAGACCGCCCGCCGCGGGGCCCGGCCTGCCGGCCCGTTATTCGTGGCGAACGGAGTACTTGTCAGACCCGGCCAGGACTGCACGGATACCTATGGTGGGGCAGTGATCCTGAATGCGGTCCGCCGGCTGGATCCCGCGCATTTCGAAGAGGAGGAGATCCGCCGTCTCGGGCCGGAAATCGCCGTACAGCAGCGGGCTGCATACAATCTGTCCGGCCGGGGAGATCACGTTTGTCGACGGAAGGCGCTGGCGTCCTACCTTTAACCAGGTAAAGTCAACGGCAGCCCGCAAGCTGCAACGCTGGACAGCGAAGGCTTGACCAGGCAGGCAAGGCTTTCGGCAGGAATGCCGCTCCGAACAGTGTCTCTGGACGACTTTCCTTGCGGTTCCCTGTCGCTTGGAGCATATTTTGATCTTGGTCTAGTTCATGTGCATCAAATGGAGCGATGCGCGTCGTTAGATGGCGCGTCGATTACAAGTGGGGTCGCTACACGGTGAAACGAGTTGTCCTCTATGTTCCGGACCTGAGTGCTGGCGGGGCGGAGAGGGTCGCACTGAATTTGGTCGCCGCAATGCCGGCACCCGACCTGGAAGTCACGTTGCTCGTCAATCGGGCGAGTGGACCGCTTGTTTCGGCTATCCCGTCATCGGCTAGGGTTGTCAGCCTGAACGCCCATCGCACGCTGACAGCATTCTGGCCACTCGTGAAGTATCTTCGGCGCGAAAAGCCCGACGTTCTTATCGCGTTCCTATCGTTCAACAACGTTCTCGCGGTCTGGGCGAATTGGCTTGCCGGTCGCCCGACCCGCGTTGTCGCGAGTGTCCACTCGCCGCTCTCGAATGAGACAAAAGCGCACCGATCGCTGAACTTTCGAGTGGTCCCAACCTTATACCGCATGACGCTCGGCTTCGCTGCCGCGGTGGTGACCGTATCGCACGGGGTCGGCAAGGATCTGCGGCAGTTCTTGCCGCGTGGCACGGCGACGACGGTGATTCACAATCCGATCGTCACGCCGCATTTGTTGGCCCTCGCAGAACGTGACGTTGACCACCCATGGTTCGCTCCCGGTGAAGACCCTGTGATCCTAGGCGTTGGACGCCTAGTGGATCAGAAGAACCCGCAGTTGCTCGTCGAGGCGTTTTCGCGCCTTCCTTCATCCATCCGCGCCCGCCTCGTCCTGATCGGAGACGGCCCTTTGCGGCCGGAACTTCAGGTTCTGATCGGTCGCCTGGGGCTAACCGACCGCGCCCTGTTGCTCGGCAACGATCCCAATCCTTGGCGATATATGGCGCGGGCCCGGTTGCTGGTTTTGACCTCGCGATATGAAGGGTTCGGCAACGTGCTTGTCGAGGCAATGGCAACCGGCCTGCCGGTCGTGAGCGTTGACTGCGAGTATGGACCGGCCGAGATCCTGGACGGCGGTAGGTGGGGTCGGCTCGTTCATTCTGCAGATCCCGCCGCCATCGCCGGCGCCATTGTCGCGGCTCTGCATGATCGGTACTGATCCGGTCGCACTGAGGGCCCGCGCCAATGACTTCTCGGCGGCGGCGATTGCGGGTCGCTACCGTGCTCTGGTTTCCCAAGTCTCCTGATCGCAGGGTGGTATCGAGGAACGCGAGCTCAGCGCATGTACGATATCATCTTGAAGCCGGATCCCGCTATCGCGTGTCCCGCGACGCATGACCGTAAGTGGACCGACCGGGTCGCTATGGCGGCACCGTTTCTCATCCGAACGAATTGGATTTACTTTTCATGACCAGCGCCAATCCAGCCAGCCCCAATGAGGGCACAGGCGTTCTTGCACGTGCGTGGCGCGCCCAGGCCGGAGCGTTTGCCCCTGAGACGCCCGGTTGGTCGAACCGCAAGTGCGATTTGAAGCGGCCTTGGCTGTCGGCGGCCCTTCTCCGATCACCTGCTGCAGTGGACTTATAGGCGCGCCATGCTGCTTCAGCACAGCGCGATTTACGTCGCCGCGCGTCTTCTGGTCGGCCTCATCGCCCTGGGCACCACGGCCATCCTGACCCGCTTGCTTCCTCCCGCAGCGTATGGTCGGTACGGGCTGGCTCTCGTCGTGATGACCTTCGGAACGACCATATTCTTCGACTGGATAAACGCGTCGTTTGCACGACTTTACCAGTCTCGACGGGACGACCCGCGAACGCTCTCAACCTTTGTCCAGATCTATTTCTTGCTGGCCGCCGGAACCGTCCTGATCACGGCGCTCGCGTGGGCGCTGGGCGTGTTCCACGGGGACTCGGCTGCTGTGTATGGAGTGGGCGTCACGCTTATCTGGGCGTATGCATGGTTCGAGCTGATCGCCAGCTTCGAAGTCGCCGATTTCCAGCCCGGCGTTTATCTCCTGATGTGCCTAGGCCGGTCATTCTTCGTCCTGGTCGCCGCGTGCGGCGCAGCTTGGTTGACCGACGACCCTCTTTGGACGGCGGAGGGATATGGAATTGGCATGCTCGCGGCGTCGTGGCTGGGACGGTCGCGACGCTGGAGCTTGCACCCGCGCGGCTTCGATCGCACGTTGGCGATCGAGATCTGCCGCTATGGACTGCCGATTGCAGCGTGCTTCATCCTGAGTGGCGTAGCGACCACGGGGACCCGGTGGCTGGTAGATAGCCTCGACGGCACGGAGGCCTTAGGTTACTATACCGCAGCCTATATTCTAGCGCAGAACAGCCTTGGGGTAATCGCCTACGGACTCACGGCGGCGGGGTACCAGCTTGCCGTGCGGGCCGTCGAGTTCGAATGATTCGGTTGCCGCCGATCGCCAGCTTACGGCGAATGTGAGCGTTCTCTTCGCTATTCTCGCGCCGGCTTCGCTGGGCATGGTGCTTACCGCAAATGGGCTTGCTCATACGCTAGTCGGCGCGAATTATGCCTCCGAGGTCGCTCGCCTGACGCCATGGCTTGCTGCAACGCAGTTCTTCAGCTCCATGCGCACCTGTTATCTTGATCATGCGTTTCAGCTAGGAAAGAAATCGCAGGATCTGATCTGGGTTTTGGTGGTCGCGGCAGTAGTCTCAGTAATTTTGACCCTCCACCTGGTTCCGCGCTTGGGACCGACGGGTGCGGGCATTGGGATGACGGTCGCCATGTTCGTGTCCTGCTTCGTGAGCTGGATTCTTGGGCAGCGCGCCTATACCCTACCGCTGCCTTGGCAAGTTTTCGCGCGCGTCGCTATCGCCTTGGCTGTGATGAGCTTGGTTGTTGTTCCCCTCAACATATTTGGCCACGGACCCGTAGTCTTTGCTCTCCAGGTCTGTCTTGGCGGTCTGGCATTCTGCGTGGCGGCTTTGGCCCTGAACGTGCTGGAGCTCCGCGCACCCATTCTCCACCGGTTGCGCGGAGTGGCCTGGGCCCGGTAACAGCGTCAGCTGAAGGGCCAGCGAGGGGAGGTGCATAAGACGGGCCTCTGCGTGCCGTGGTGCTCTCGGTGGACGAGAAGAGCCAGATCCAGGCGCTTGATCGCACTCAGCCCGGACTGCCGCTCAAGCGCGGCCGCTCCGGCACGATGACGTATGACTACATCAGGAGCGGCACGACCACGCTGTTTGCCGCCTTGGACATTGCGGCAGGCCGCGTGATCGGACGCTGCATGCAGCGTCATCGGCACCAGGAGTTCATCCGCTTCCTCAACGCCATTGAGCGCGAGGTCCCCGCGGGCAAGCTGATCCATGTGATTTTGGACAACTACGCTGCCCACAAGCATCCCAAGGTGATCGAGTGGCTCGGTCGCTACCCGCGCTTCACCTTCCACTTCACGCCGACGTCGGCCTCTTGGCTGAACGCCGTCGAAAGCTTCTTCGCCAAACTCACCAAACAACGTCTCAAGCGAGGCGTCTTCCACTCGCTCGCAAGGTGTGGCGGCAGCTCGGCTGCGAGGGCATCGCCGCCGCACGCTGCACCGTGGCCCGGCTGATGCGGCAGATGGGCCTGCTGTTGGGCGACATGAGAAACTGGACACGGGCGACAGGCAGAACTGGACACCTATGAGGGTGGGAGTTCGGGTTGATGTTGGACGTGGTGCAGTGCCCGCGGGTGGAACAGCCGCGGAGTGGGGTGATGAGGATGCCGGACGAGGTGGCAGCGATGCTGCACCTGTATCGGCTTGGCTGGGGGTTGCGGCGGATTGCGCGTGAGGTTGGCTGCAGCCCGACGACGGTGCAGCGTTATGTTGCTGCGGAGGGCTGGGTGCCGTTCCGGGCATCGCCACGGGACAGTGTTCTATCAGGGCTGCAGGGTTGGTTGTCGGAGCGCTTTCGGCAACATCGGGGCAATGCGGACGTGGTTCGTCAGGAGCTGGCGGCGGAGCACGGCCTCAGGATCAGCCTGCGCACGGTAGAGCGGGCGGTGGCACATCTGCGGCGGGAGCTTCTGGCTGAGGCGCGGGCGACGGTCCGGTTTGAGACGCCACCTGGGCAGCAGCTGCAGATCGACTTTGGTGAGCGGCAAGTCCAGATCGGTGAGGAGAGCGTGCGGGCCTACCTGTTCGTCGCGACGCTGGGCTACTCGCGGCGTGTGTATGTGCAGGCGTTCCGCCATGAGCGGCAAACCTCCTGGTTCCAGGGTCTGGAGGGCGCGTTCCGGCACTTCGGCGGGCTGCCGCGGGAGATCCTGCTCGACAATGCCCGGGCCCTGGTCCAGCGGCACGACGGGCAGACGCGCGAGGTGCTGTTCAACGAACGCTTCTCCGCCTTTGCCCGCTACTGGGACGTGCGTCCGCAAGCCTGTGCTCCCTACCGGGCGCGCACCAAAGGCAAAGACGAGCGCGGCGTCGGCTACGTGAAGCACAACGCCATCGCCGGCCGCTGCTTCGCCAGCTGGGCGGCACTGGAGGCGCACCTGGCCTGGTGGATGCGCGAGGTGGCGGATGTTCGCCTGCACGGCACGACAGGCGAGACGCCGATCGGGCGCTTCGAGCGTGACGAGGCAGCGAACCTGCGCCCGCTTCGGGACCGGCCGCCGTTCGGCCAGCTGCGCGAGCTGGCGCGCCGGGTGCAGAACGACGGCTGCGTCAACGTCGACACCAACCATTACAGCGTGCCGTGGCAGCTGATCGATGCCGGTGTCAGCGTGCTGGTCTGCGGCAGCGAGGTGCGGATCCTGCACGCCGGCGCGGAGGTTGCGCGCCATGCCGAGCGACAAGGACGACGCGAGCGGTCCGTCATGGCGGCCCATCTGCGCGGCATCGTCGCTGACGCGAAGCCTGCGCCTGCCGCCGACCTCCTGGCTCCGGCCAGTGCGTTGCTGCGCCCATTGGCTGAGTATGAGCAGGCGGTTGGGGGTGGCTGGTGAGCGCGGTGGGGGCCGCCCTGCCCGAGATGCTGGGCCGGTTGAAGCTGACCGCGATGCGCGACCGGCTGGACAGCCTGCTCGATGAGGCGGCGCGCCGGGAGATGACGCTGCCCGAGACGCTGGGCCTGTTGTGCGAGGCCGAAGTGACGCACCGGGAGGAGCGGCGCATCCAAATGGGGCTGGGCATCGCCAAGTTCCCCTTTGTGCGCACGCTGGAGAGCTTCGACTTCGCGGCCCAGCCGTCGCTCGACCCCAAGCAGATCCGCGACCTTGCCGCCTGCCGTTGGGTGGCGAACGGCGACACGTTGTTGATCCAGGGGCCACCGGGCGTCGGCAAGACCCATCTTTCAGTCGGCCTCGGCCGCGAAGCGATCCGCAACGGCTACTCGGTGCTGTTCACCCCGGCCATGGCGCTGGTCACCACGCTGGTGAAGGGGCAGGCGGAAGGAAGACTGGAGGAGAAGCTGATCCGCTACTCGAAGCCGAAGCTGCTGATCATCGACGAACTTGGGTATCTGCCTCTCGAGCCGCAGGCCGCGCACCTGTTCTTTGCCCTGGTCAGCCGCCGCTATGAGCGTGGCAGCATCTTGGTGACCAGCAACCGCAGCGTCGGTGAGTGGGGAACGATCCTGAACGACCCAGTCGTCGCCACCGCGATCCTGGACAGGCTTCTGCACCACAGCCACGTCGTCACCATCCGGGGCGACAGCTACCGCCTCCGCGAGAAGCGGCGATCCGGTCTGCTGAAGCGGAACAGCGAAGCAAATCCGGCGGCCGGATCGGCGTGATGTCACTGTCCAGTTCTCGCTGTCGTAACTGTCCAACTCCGGATGTCGCTTGATACTGCAAGGGGTTGTGCGCGGCAAGTCGGTTCGGACCACGATCGGCAATCCATCGACGCCGTTCCCGCGGGACCGGGTCAACCGCCAGTTCCGCGCGCCTTGCCCGAATGCACTGTGGGTGTCGGACTTTACCTACGTCGCGACCTGGTCGGGTTTCGTCTACGTGGCGTTCGTGATCGACGCCTACGCGCGCCGGATCGTCGGCTGGCGCGCCTCGCGCACCGCCCATGCCGGCTCGTGCTCGACGCCTTGGAACAAGCCTTGCACGCGCGCCAGCCCATCGAGAGCGGCGACCTGATTCATCACAGTGACCGCGGCGCCCAGTATGTCTCGATCCGCTACACCGAGCGGCTCGCCGAGGCGGGCATCGAACCTTCCGTCGGCAGTGTCGGCGACAGCTACGACTGTGAGTTTACAGTGCTGCCTGGAAAGCCTGATCCCAGCCTACGAGTGACCCCGTGTCCTTGCGTTGACTTGTCGGCTTTCCGGGCAGCACCTGCCGGTCCGCGACGCGTGGCCTCATAGGAGCTTGAGGGGCGCCTTCCCGTCACAGTCCTGTTCGCCCGCTGGATCGTCAGGCCATCACAACCGGCCTGGAGACGTTTACCGTGACTACGACCCACGTTCCCGACGTCATCATCGGCGTCGATACCCACAAGGATGTCCACGCCGCCGTCGCGATCAACAGCCTGGGCGCACGATTGGCTGCCGCCACCTTTCCGGCCAACCGGACCGGTTACCAGGCACTCGAGGCCTGGGCGACCGCGCTCGGCTCGATCCAGACCATCGGGATTGAAGGCACAGGCTCGTATGGCGCCGGATTGTCGCGCTTCCTCCGTGAGTAGGGGCAAGTCGTGCTCGAGGTCAACCGCCCCAATCGCCAACTCCGCCATCAGAAAGGCAAAAGCGATACCGTCGATGCCGAAAGTGCGGCGCGCGCCGTGCTGAGCGGTCAGGCCGCCAGTTGTCCGAAGTCCGGCACCAGCTCGGTCGAGATGATCCGTCACCTCAAGGTCGCGCGCGACACCGCCGTGAAAGGTCGCAGTCAGGCCATGCAGACCCTGAAAGCAATCATCGTCAGCGCCCCGGCCGCCTTGCGTGAGCAGCTCGATGCTATCCAGGGCAAGATGACGGGCATCGCCACCGGCACCGCCGCTGATATGCTGCTGCTGGTTGGCGACAATCCCGAGCGCATCAAATCGGAAGCAGCTTTCGCCAAGATGTGCGGCGCCTGTCCGATCCCGGCGTCCAGCGGCAAAACCAACCGTCACCGGCTCAACCGCGGCGGTAATCGACAGGCCAATGCAGCTCTCTACCGTGTTGTCATCGTTCGCATGCGTGGCCATCAGCGAACCGTGGACTACGTCCGGCGCCGCACGGCGGAGGGCAGGAGCAAATCAGAGATCATCCGCTGCCTCAAGCGATACGTAGCAAGAGAAATCTTCGGCTATCTCCGCAACCCGCCAAAAACTGCCTCTGCCGCAACAAATGCCCCTTGACCGATATAGGAGCATCAACGCTTTGGCGGAGAGCACCAACGGACTCTACAAGACCGAGGTGATCCGCAGACGCGGACCCTGGCGCTCGCTCGAAGCCGTCGAGTTCGCCACCCTCGAATGGGTCGAGTGGTTCAACAACCGCCGCCTCCTCGAACCGATCGGAAACATGCCTCCGGCTGAAGCCGAAGCGCGATACTATGCCGAACTTGAGACACTCCCGATGGCGGCGTGACTCAGGAAAGCCAGCCTCCGGCAAACCCGGCACGGTTCAAAGGAGACGCTGGCGGTTGCGATATAACGATCATTGGTGCGAGTCCTCGCGCCGAGCCTTGCGCATCAGTGGAGGCAGCGGATCGCAAAACATTTCGAATACGTCCTGAGCTACAGGTGCCAATCGCCATTTCCCGGCGAGAAAACGCCGCACCCCCCGGCTGGAGAACAGCTCGTGCCAAGAATAGTATTGACCCTCCGCCAGACTCGATCGCTGAGTTCCGTTGTAAGGAAGACCGGCTCTTACGAAGTCCAGTCCACAAAGCCGGGCAGCCAGCATGCGGTTAAAGAACCGCGGATTGCACTCAAACAACTTCATCGTATCGGATTGAGAAGTCCAGGCGTGCATCAAAATTGGCTACGCCGGAAAAACCTGTTGCCGCTACGATGTTGCGGCCCATCTGCAGTAAGTCTTCGCGGCCGTGAAATTCGGTTGCCATGAACCGACCGCCCCCGTAATTCCTGTCCAGTTGCCCAGGACAAAGCCAAGCCGTCCAGTGTTCCACCACTCCGTGGCGGGCGAAGACGCTGAGAGCCCAGTCCTGTCCTTCAACGTACTCCTGGATGACCAAGCCTTTATGGTCATACAGGTTATCACTCGACAAGTCAGCTTGGAGGGCCGCCTTGTCGGCAATGATTTTGATGCCCCGCTGTCCATAAAGCGCGGCAGGCTTCACAACAACCGGGAAACCAAGCTCCCGATCGACGATGTCCGGATCGATCGAGGCTCTCTTGGGAAAAAACAAGGTTTTCGGCACTGGGACGCCAATTGCTTGGCAAAGCTTGTAGAATTCCCACTTGTTATCGAGCTTCACCAAGGTCTCGGGATCGGCGGTGGGAAAAACCGGCGGAAGCAGACGGTCCCTGATCCGGGCTAAGAATGTGAGACTCTCGACATCGCTGGCCATAACGCTATCGATGCCGTACGACTTATGCAAATCGTTGATGATCGCTATGACCGTCGCAGGATCGGCGCAGCCGATATGACTCGTTGCGTGCACGACCTTGCAGGAACGTGAGAAACGCAAGGATGCAGAGCGGTCATCATGGATGAGGAACGTCCTTGCTCGGATACTGTTGAGTGCCCTCAGGATGTTGTATCCGGTCCGACCATAGTGGCAAAGCAGAACCACTTTCAGCCGCCGGGACTTTGGCGCCGCGGCAACGGGGGTTCGGTCAAGCGGCGCCGGAGTTGCCAAGGCGCCTGCTTGCAGATCTCTTTTAATGACTTGCACGTGGTAACGCCTGATAGAAGTTATGAGGAGGCGTGGACCGTTGTCGGCTGTCGTACGGCAAACCCGTCCGCACGCTGTCTGCCGGCGCCGAGGTGGGCCAGCTTCCAAGAAATCCGATTTGCCGTGAACCCGGTGCCGTGGATGAACCGCATGGACGGGCCGAACGTCGGTGCGCTCAGATAGCCGACGAAATGAATCCCCCGTGCGGTCGACTCGAAAGCCCGGTTGAGCACCGGGACGCCGCCGACCGACCGGATTTCGCTCTGCACGGGGTCGAGGAACGACAGGCGCCGGAAATCGGCTTTGTAGCCGGTCGCCGCAATCACATGGTCGGCAGCAAGCTCGATCGGTCCGTCGCTCGTCTCCACCGACAGGCGCACCTCGTCGCCGCGTGCCTGAACGTTGCGTAGACCGCCGGTGTAGATCGGCACTACACCGTCGACCCGATGCTTCAACCAGCCCGAACCCGCGGGACCGAACGTGGTGTAGGCGTTGGCGTGGCGCATGCCGCTCGGAAGATAACTGAACTGATAGGGCGCCTCGGACCAGAACCATGTACGCCAACCTGGTCCCAAGCTGAAGTTCGGACGCCGAAGCCGCCGCCATGCGCTGCGGTGCGCGCGCGGGTTATCCTCGTTTTCGGGTTTGAACCAAAACATCGGGCGTCGGGTCAGTATGGTGACCGCAGCGCCCTGCTCGTTCAGCAAGGCTGATGTTTCGCAAGCGGTTTGTCCCCCGCCGACGACGATCACGCGCCGCCCGCGGAACTTGGCCAGATCGTGGTGGGCCGAACTGTGGGACAGCATTGCGGGCGGCAACATCGAAAAACTGTCGGGAACATGACGCAGGGACAATGGACCCGCCGCGACGATCACTTTTCGCGCGGAGACCTGTTCGCCGGTGTCAAGGGTAACTTCAAGCCGTCCGCCGGTTCTCGCCACCCCGACGACGTGTTCCCTTCCCACCTCGCCCACATAGCGGCGCTGAAACTCGTGGCCATACTCGATCAGCGTTTCGGCGGGAACCCGCAGACCGAGATGCGAGTAATTCGTCCGGCCGGTCTCACGGTAAAACCGCTCCAGCGGAAAGGAATTGTCCGGCGCGGACAGGTTGCTGGAGAAGGCGTCGGACTTGAGAAGCATGCCCTTGGGCATGTGGTCCTGCCACAGCGACATCGGCTTGCCGAAAACCCGGAAGGGGATCTGGAGCCCGCGGAGATGAGCGGCCACGGAGAGACCGTATGGGCCCGCACCGATTACAACGACGTCCACCGTTCGCCTCTCCAATGTTCAAGCGTCCATATATTGGAATTCTCTGGCTCTCACAAGCATTTTTAGCCACTATCCAAAAATACGAGTTAGACCCCATGCCGTTCGATCAGCCTTTGGGGGAAAGAGAGCGCCAGATGCTGCCAAAGACGCTTCACCATGTCTGGGTCGGCAGTGCGATGCCCGAGAAGCAACGGGCGTGCATTGCAACCTGGAAGGCTCACAATCCCGACTGGGAACTCGTATGTTGGAACGAGACCAACATCGACTTTTCGGCACCACTCGTCAGTGAGGCTTACCGGCATCGTAAATGGGCGAAGGTGGCTGATATCGTCCGACTGATGGCGGTCCACAGACATGGCGGCGTTTATCTCGACACAGACATAGAAGTCCGTCGCCCGCTTGACCCCGTTCTCAAACACCGTTGCTTTTTCGCCTTCCAAAACGAGAGGCAGGTCTCCGACCTCGTCGCCAACAGTGTGTTCGGTG
This sequence comes from uncultured Alphaproteobacteria bacterium, assembly GCA_963719345.1. Lineage (GTDB taxonomy): Bacteria > Pseudomonadota > Alphaproteobacteria > Acetobacterales > Acetobacteraceae > CAVRCA01. The sequence continues at coordinate 100,373 of CAVRCA010000009.1, read as the reverse complement.
CCGGCCCCGGACACTGGTTCGTCGCGCTGGCCCTGCAGAGACTGTTGGGCATGCGGACCGTTCCTTGCGGTCTGGATCGGCCGACTCGCTACGGCCCCAAACTCATAACGCGGCTGTTGCGTGAACACGGACTACAGGGGCATGTATCTGGGGGCTGCTACGTCAAGGACATCTGTATCCTTCCAACTCCGGTCTTTTTTCCTTTCTCCTGGGACGAGGCGTTCGAGGAGAGCTGCATTCAGGATTGCACACTGGCCGTCCACTTCTGGGAACGCTCCTGGGAGGACGGCGCCTCGCCTGTTCTTCGCCATATCCGGAGGCTCAGGAAAGTCTTCAACGGAGAAGGGTTCAACAGGACGACCAAGCGCACGCCCGAGACGGCTGCCTCTGTCCAGCCGCACATCGCAAGACGTGGCTCGCGTTAGGCCGAGTGATACGCGCCGTCGCCGCCGGTGACATCGTGGGTGACACCGCCACCATCCTCGCCCCGATCCGAGGCGAAGAACACGACGGCAGGCGCCACGTCCTCCGGTTCGATCCAAGGAACGCCGAGGGGGTCTTCTTGAGCGGCGCCTCAAACGCCTGAATGCGGTATTGGCGAACGGCAGTCGAGGCCGCCGAACTCGCTCCACCTGCTCAGCCGCGCCTGAACCTTTCGGGACTTGAGAGCGGCCCGGCGGCCACGCGAGACATCAGCCGTCTTAGGGTGCGCGCGACGGTAGTTCGACCACGCCGCTGCCCGTCGCCGACAGTTCACCGTCCTGGTTGCGGGCCTCCTGCGCGATCTGGACCAGATACCGTCCATCCGCCGCGAACTTGCGAGTCACGTGCCCCCTGATGAACAACGTGTCACCGGCCGGGTTGTGGCGGCGGATCCGTGACGTCGCCTGGCGCAGAAAGCCGTCATCGCCCATCCAGTTCGTCAGGTGATGGGTCAGCCACGAGCAGCGCTCGGGCCCGTAATCATAGGCCCCGGGGGCACCGACCATGAGCGCGAACTCCTCTTCCCAATGCACCCGCTCGGGGCAATCAAGGATGCCGAAGCGGTTTTTTATGCCGAGGCCCGGATGGGCGTGGACCAGTTTCCACGCCAGCTTGTTCGCGCGGATATAGAGACCACCCCAGCCCTGGGCATAGGCAATGAAGCCCGTTACGGTCATCGGCCCTTTCACCATCGTCGGCAGCGCCTCGCCGACCGCGACATCCTCCCAGTACCGCGGCGTCGCGCCGCGCACATTCTCGTCTTCATAGTGCTTGTAGATGTCAGCGAGCTGGTCGTCGGTATATGCCGTCTGCGGCTTGGCCCGGACCTCGGCGTATTTCGTCCCCTTTTCGCGCGCCTCGTCGCGGTCGGTCCGGAAACACCAGCTCTCCGCCTCCGCCACCTCGTCGCCGCGCTGATTGAAGAACTTGACCCGGTAGATCTGCTGGATTGCTCGTCCGGCAAAGCGCGTCTGGTGCTCGATCAGCTCCTTGAGCGACGCTTCCGTCGTGATCGTATCGTTGCGCAGCACCGGTCTGTGCCAAGTCCACTCAGCTCCCGCCCACATCGCGTGCACCCCCGGAAGGCCGCCAACATACCCCGAGACGATCCGGCTGGTCGCGAACAGGAAGCTCGGCAGGGCAATGATCCCGCCGTAACGCGTCTTGGCCGCGTAGGCGGGGTCGCACCAGAGCGGGTTGTCGTCACCGATCCCGTGCGCGTAGTGACGGATGTTGTCCCGCGTCGCCTCGTAACACCAGGGCTCGGCCGTGTTCTCGATCGGAACGCCGATGCGCTTTCGCAGGCTGTCCAGCGCCTCGTCGGTGATCTTCGGGAAGTGGCGCGTGGCGTCGGATGGCATTGGGATAGCTCCGTGTCAGGCAGCAGGCGACCCTTCGCGGTCGCGCAGAATCTTGCGGTTCACTTTCCCCGCCGGCGTCTTGGGCAGCTCCGTCACAAAGGCGACGACGCGGGGGTACTCGTGATGGCTGAGCCGGGTGCGGACGAACTCCTGGATCTCCGCGGCCAGCGTCACCTCCGGCGCGCAATCGGTGACAATGAAGGCTTTCACCACCTGTCCGCGCGTGGCGTCCGGAACGCCGATCACCGCGGCCTCCTGCACTGCGGGATGCCTAAGCAGCGCGTCCTCCACCTCGACCGCGCCGATCGTCCAGCCGGCCGAGATGATGACGTCGTCGGCGCGCCCACCGTGGTAGAAATGGCCGTCCGCGTCGATGCGACCGCGGTCCTTGGTCGGAAACCAAGCGCCGTGCCGCCAGACCTTGATCTCGCCGACTTGGTCCGGCCCGCAGCGCGTGCCGTCTGCCGCCTGCACCTCGACGCGCACTCCCGGCACCGGCTTCCCGAGCGAGCCTGGCTTGACGCGGAAGTCGGCCGCGCCGGGATAGTTCACCAGCAGCACGCCGACCTCGGTGGTGCCATACATGCTGCACAACGCGGTGCCGAATTGGTTTTCCACAAAGGCGAGGGTGTCGGCGTCGATCGGCTCGCCGGTGAAAGACATCTTTTCCAAGCCGATGTTGTAGCGATGTGCCACCCCGCTGTTCTTCAAGAGCCGGTAGTGCGTCGCCGCCGCCGACAGGTTCGTCGTCCTGGAGGCCTGGAGCGCGCGCAGCAGCCGCTCGGCGTCGAACCGGCCGGAGTAGGTCCCCGTCTGCACGCCCAGCGCAAGAGGTGCCAGCGTGCCGTGCCATAAACCATGGCCCCAGGCGGGGGATGACGGGCAAAAGAACCGGTCGCCGGGCCGGATGCCGGTGCCGTATAGGGCCGCGACCATGAGCACGACGAGAGCACGATGGGTATGCCGCACGGCCTGCGGCAGCTGGCGGGTTGTGCCCGACGTGTACTGGAAAATCGCCATATCATCGGCGCTTGTCTGCGGCTCGAAGCGGGCCGGAAACGCGGCAAGCTCGTGCATCAGCCCCGTGCCGCAGACCACGACGGGGAGCCCCAGCATCCCGAGTTCCTCGGCCTTTTCTGCATTGGTCAGCAGCAGACATGCATCGCAGTCGTCGAGTCTCAGCCGAACGCCATCCGGGCCGAACAGCGTGAACAACGGCACGGCGACGGCACCCACCTTCATTGCACCGAACAGCGCCGCGTAGAAAACCAATGACGGCTCGAGCATGATCGCCACCCGATCGCCTTTGCCGATACTGCGCGCGGCAAGCCATTGGGCGAACTGCGAGGAGAGGTCGGAGATTGCGCGAAACGTAATCGGTTCGTCGTGGCCATCGGCAAATGCCACCCAGATCGCGACCCGCGTCGGATCCGTTGCATGCCGGTCGATGCACTCATGGGCGACGTTCAGCCTCGCCTTGTCGCCGTCGAACAGCTCCCATAGCCGCGCCGGCGCGAATAGGCGCTGCGCGTCCCGGTAGCTTGTATAATCCGTCAGTTTCGACACCGCGACAGCGTCCCCCCGAATTTGCCTGGCCGCCTTCCAGGCTAGGCCGCCTCGGCCGCCAGACAAGCCCGCTCCTCGTTGCGACACCGGTGCCGCACTCGGGGTCGACAGTCGTTCCGTCCCCTGCGAACTCGCGACATCGGCCAAATGGCCAGCCGGCCGTCCCGGGTCGCTCTCCAGAACGCAACGGAAGCAGACGTATCCATTTCCGTTTTGTCGTCTCGTTTTCTTGATCTACAGGTTAAAATTAGGTATATAGATCGTTAAAGATCCTCTACAGGGGCCGCGTGTCATTGCAATCCTCCAGATGAACCGCTCGAACATCGCGGAAGCGGCTTCAGGCAGCCGAGGCTTCGAGCGACCTTCAAACCTCCGCGGGTCCGATGAGTTACCGGGTATGCTGGGGCCTGATGTTCTGGGACTTGCTTTGTCCAGGGCCAACTCACTCGCCAGCGCCACTCTGCTCCTTGAAAGGGCGCTCACGACGCGTCGCTCGCGAGCCTTTTTAACGACCTTTGCGAACCCGCAGAGCGTCGGCCTGCTCAAGGCGGACCGCCGATATCGTGAGGCTCTGAACCGGATGGACGCAGTTTTCTGCGACGGTATCGCTCTCGCGGTAGCGGCCGGCTGGTGCCGAGGCGCTCGAGTTCAGCGGATCAGTTTCGATAGCACTTCACTCGCCCCGTGGGTCTTCGCTTTCGCCCGCGATCGTCGGATGCGAATTGCGCTGGTCGGCGGACGCCCAGGCATAGCCGAGACCGCGGCTCGACAAATCGAGGATGTCTATCCCGGCATTCGAGTCGTCGGCGCCTTCGATGGATACGCCCCGGAACACGCACTGAAACGAGAGGTGATGACCGTCGATCCCGAGATCGTGATTTGCGGAATGGGCGCTCCTCGGCAGGAAGCCTTTCTGGTGGCGTTGTCGAGTTCCGGCTGGTCCGGGATCGGCTTCACTTGTGGCGGCTATTTCGACCACCTCGGAGAGCGCTTCAACTTCTACCCCGCCCTCGTCGACAAGCTCAATTTGCGCTGGCTCTATCGCCTTGCGCGCGAGCCCCGACGCATCGGCTACCGGTGCATCGTCGAGTATGCACCGTTCTGGCATGCCCTCATGAAAGCGGGGCTTTGCACCTTGGCGCGGGGGCCCTTCGGGACAGCAAGCAGGGTGGAGGGAAGGTCGTCATCGGCTGATTTGGAGGCGTCTACGCAGACCGCCTGACGGCCGAGCGGCGGTCCGAGCCGAGCGTGGATCCGGCCGCCAGCCACCTGCCCGGCCGTCCGCTCGGCGTCTTGATGCCGTCCCGCCATGACCAGCATGATGGTTCAGGAGCAGAGAAGCAGGTCCTTTCGGCCCTGCTTGGGGCATCGATGCTCTTCCCGTGCCGCCTCCCTTGTCGGCGAATCCAACTCGCTGCTAGGCGCCGAGCCTTGGGCATACAGGGAAGCGGTTTGGAATGGCATGCGAGCGTTGACGCGGACGGCGCTCGGACGAGCAAGTCTCGCCCTTATGGGCGTCTTCGCGACCGGAGGCTGTAACGCGCTGTTGAGCGCCTCGACGGCCGACCTTGCCGGCGTTGCCGGCGGCGGTATTTCACGGGCCGTTACCAACAATGCCGCAATCACCACCGGCATCGGCCTGGGGGTCGCCGCCGGCGCGCGGGCCGGACTCGACTATGCTCAGCGCGTCGTCCACCGAGCCGAGCAGGATCGCATCGCCGAAGCCGCCGGCCCGCTCGCCGAAGGCGCCGTCGGCCACTGGCGCGTCGTCCACGATATCCCGATCGAAAACAACGAGCACGGCGACCTCGTCGTCGTCCGCTTGCTGGGTGGGCAGGACTTCACCTGCAAGGAAATCGTGTTTTCGGTCGATACGAACGCGCGCGACAAACCGCAACGGGCGTTCTACCTCGCCACCGTCTGCCGCGACGGCGAGGTCTGGAAGTGGGCGTCCGCCGAACCGGCGACCGAGCGATGGGGCTCGCTGCAGTGATCGCCACTTCGCGGCTGCTTGTCGTGGCCGCTCTCGTCTCGGCACTGGCCGGCTGCAAAGCGGTCCCGGAGATCGCCGGCGTGATCGGCGGCGGCATCGCCGGGGGCGCCTCGGGCAATCTGGCGGTGGGTCTTGCGGTCGGCATTGCGGTTGACGCGGTAACCGACGCGACCGTGCGCTACGTCGGCCGCTCGCGCCACCAAGCCGAGCAGGACGCGATCGCGGAGGCCGCGGCCGGCCTCGGCCCGAACGGCGTCACGACCTGGCGCATCCGGCACGACATCCCGATCGGCGACGAACAGGGCCAGTTGCGTGTAGTCCGCGACATCAGCACCCCGCTCGCCGCGTGCAAGGAGATCGTCTTTTCGGTCGATGACGGCGCGTCGAGGAGTTGGTACACCGCGTCGATCTGCCGGCAGGCTGAACGATGGAAATGGGCCACCGCAGAGCCGGCGGTCGAGCGCTGGGGCGCCCTCCAGTAGCGTCTATTCGGACCCCGGCTTGGCCCCGGCGGGCGCAGGTTCGGTGGCCGCCGCCACCGGCGTCGCGGACGGCGCAGGGTTCTTCATCATCGCCCCGGTCATCGGAATAAAGAATACCCCGACATCGCGCCGGGAATGGATTTTGCCGTTTCCATCCTTGGTATAGACGTACAGCACCTGGCCGCGCTTGAACGGCTGGCCGATCGGAATGATCATCCGTCCGCCCGGCTTCATCTGCTTGAACAACTCGGGCGGCGCATACTGGGCGGCGCACGTCACGATGATGATGTCGAACCCGCCGTTCACCTCCGGCCAGCCGAAATAGCCGTCGCCCACGCGGGTATGGACGTTGTCGTAGCCGAGCGGCGAAAAGATTTTTCCGACCGCGTGACCAAGCGGTTCGATGATCTCGATCGAGTAGGCCTGCTTGACGATGCGCGACAGCAGCGCGCTCTGGAACCCGCTGCCGGTGCCGATCTCCAGGGTGACGTCGTTCACGCCGGGTTTCGCGACCTGCGTCATGTAAGCTTGGCCGAGATAGTCCGACAGCGCCGATCCGTAGCCGAGCGCCCAAGGCTTGGGCGTATCCTCGTACGCGTCCCCTGGCGTCGCCCGATGCTCCGAGTAGACATAATGAAAGTACTCGCGGGGCACCGTCTCGAAGGCGGCCATCACCTTCGGGTCGGCCGCCCCCAGCCGCTCCGTCAAGTAATGGTCGATCAGTTTGAGGGCGGCCGGCTTGCGCGCCTGGATTGCCTCGAACTGCTCGTCGGTCAGGCTCACCGGCCGGCCGGAGCGGTGCATCGCCTGCTCGAATGCCTCGCGGGTCCAGGGCGCGGACGCCGCACGCGCGCGACCGGACGAGGCCAGGACAGCGGCCGAAGCCGTCGCTATCAGTCCCCGACGGGTGATGCTTCCGGAATGTCCTGCCACTGACTGCTTTTCCTCATGAGCGGAAACGTTATCAGGGCGAGCCCATACAGCACAGCGGCGGCGAGTAGAACCCTGCTGATGCCTGCCTCCCGGGCGATCAGGTTGGCAAGGGGGGTAGCGACGACCGAAAATGCTCCGTTGAGTGCCCAGGCCCAGGGCAGCAGACCGCCGGTCCCCGCTCGTGCCAGTCCGAGGGGGAACGGCATTCCGAGTGCGACCGAAACCGGCGCGAGCGACAGCAGTACCAGGGCGCCACGCAGCAACCAAGGCAGCGACAACGTGGCGAGCATCAACGGCTGCGACACCAGCACCAGCAGCACGCACCAGGCGACCGCAATGGCGCAGGCGATCGCCGTCGCGCGGCGCGGGTCGGGTCGGACGCGCTCGATGGCCATGCTGCCGAGGCCGGAACCCACGAGCATGCCGGTCAGCACGAGGGCGAACGCAGTGCTGCGATCGTTCAGGTAGAAGGAGGCACGTTCGATCAGGAAGATTTCGATGAACAGGAAGCCAAGGCCCAAGGCTGGGAAATAGATTGCCGCCCGTAACAATCCACCGCTGCCCCCACGCAGCCGCCGACGCGCCGCGAGCGGCACGACAAGCACCACGGCCGCGATCACCAGCGCCTGCGCGAGCACGGCGAGGTTCACCAGCGCGCCGATTTCCGCCTGCGGCAAGATTTCCAGCCGCCGCAGGAGGGTATCGAGATGGCCGAGCCGCAGAACCGAATAATAGAACGGCCGGTCGAAGGTGATCGGCTCCAGGTTGAACGCGCGGGCCGAGGCGGTCGGTGCGCCGTCGAGCACAGCGCGCGCCTCGTCGGCTATGGCGTCGGCCGGGCCACCCGAAGTGACCTCGCCCGCGTCGAACGAGACCGCCGGCAAATCATTGTAAAGGCTCGCCCTTGCCGCCTGGACGTCGATCCCGGGAAAGTAGGCGATATCGAAGGAGCGAGCATCGCAGAACGCCTTGGCGGCGGCGATGCGCTCGGCGCTCCAGGGCTGCCGCGACAGCAGCACCCGTACGCTCCACGCCGAGCGATAGGCCAGGACATGCGCCGCCGGGTCATCGATCCCGACCTTGATCAGCGCCTCCCGCCCGGTCGCGAGAAGCCGCAGCGCGTAGACCGGAAAATCCCGGATCGAGGCCGGCAGCGAGACGATACCCGCCGGGCTCAGCGCACGCAGGTAAGTGGCGATCGCCTCGGCGGCAAACGCGGTGCCGTTGGCCTCCGCGCTATCGAGGAAATCGGCCGACACATCGACCAGGTCGAAGGGACCGTCGGCGCGCGCCGCGGCGATCGGCGATCGGCCGGAGATGCTGACCCGGGCGCTTTCGGGTTGTGGGGGAGACGGGCCGAAACCGTGGCGCAGCGCCTCGAGCAGCACCGGCTCGGGCTCTACCGCCTCGACGCGCCCGGCGCCGAGACTGACCGCCTCGGCGATGCGGAACCCGCCCGACGCGCCGGCGAGAAGCACGTGCGGCGCACGCAGCAAGGTGTACGGCAGGGCGTCGAGCGACGCCGGCCCGTAGCGCGCGTCGAGCGCGCCGGGCTTCGGCAGTGCCGCGATCCGAGTGCCGTCCCGGTAGAGACCGAAGGTCTGTGGCGGGCCGGGCAGACCAAGCATCCCGGCATCGTTGGAAATATCGGTGTCGACGCGCTCGGTGAAGTCGTCGAGCAACTGATAGAAGCCGCGCGGCGCGCGGCGCGCGGCCAGCACCTTTGCACCCGGCGTGTTCAGTGGGGCGTAGATCGGCTTGAAATCATTGAAGGCCGCCTGGCTGTCCCAGATCAATACCGCCTCGGCCGCGAGCAGTGCCACGAGAGCGGCGGCCGCCCCTGTCCGTCGCCAGCGCCCCCTCCGCTCGGCCACCGGAATGAGGCCGCCGAGGGCGATCAGCGGCAGCAGCGCCGGGACCAGCATGAACGGATGCACGACGAACATCAGCAGCAGCACGAAGGCGGCGCCGGCGCCGGCGCCGGTCAGATCGAACCCGTATACCCGCCCGATCCGGTCCGCGTTGAGGACAAAACTCAGGCTGATGTAGAGGCCGGTCAGGAAGAAGAACGGCAGTAGGCAGGCATAATAGGCGGCGATGTTGCCGAGCTGCGCCGACCAGGTCGCCTCATTCTGCAATTGCAGTGGGTTGAACGGATTCGTCGTGGTGAAGTGGTAGCCGATCGCGGCGGCGGCGATCAGCGTCGCCGGCAGGATGGGGAGCAGCCAACCGGCGTTGCGCGCGAAGGCGTCCCGGAATAGCGCCAGGACCACCCCGCTCAGCGCGAAGCCGACCATGACGATGGAGATCACCCAGTAGCCATACTCGGACCATTTCGCGACGGCGAAATACCGGGTGAGCGCGATCTCGTAGCCGATCGAGGCGGCGGAGATGAGGAACAGCGGCAGCAACGCGGTCCCCCGGGATGCCCGAGGGGCAGGAGCCGAGGTCAAGGCCAGATCCGGCGGCGAATGAAGCTGACGAGCAGCGTGTCGAAGCGCGCCGCATCGTCGACGAACAGCGCGTGACCGGCATCGGCGAACACCGCGGTCTCGGCGCCGGGGTGATTGCGCTGGAAATTGGCGGCCTGTCCCGCCCAGAGCGGGCGGACGGCATAGAAAATCGGCTTGGCGGTCGAATACACCGCTTCCCGCCAGTACCTGCGCGGCATCGGATAGGCGAGCAGCGCATGACGGGCGTATTCCGGCGTGCGCAGGGCGACCGCGGTCAGCACGTCGAGATAGGCCTGGTTCTGCGGTTTGTGGAACAGGCTGCGGACGAAGCGACGCATCAGCACGTCGGCCGGCAATCTGGGACCGTGATGGAGCCGCACCTCGGAGATCACCGGCGGCGGATCCTCACCGATCGAGTTGTCGACCAAAACCAATCCGGCGATCCGCCGGTCGCCGCTGGTATGGACGTAGGCCAGCGTGTCGAGCACGCCGAGCGACCAGCCGACCAGCAGCACGGGCTCCGGCCCGAGTCGGGCGACGAGTTCGGCGATGTCCTGCCCCCGGCGGATCGGCTCGTAGCCCGACGGAGCGACTTCGGAGTCGCCCTGTCCTCTCGGGTCCAAGGCGATCACGTGATAGCCGGCCGCGAAGTCACGGATTTGCGGGCTCCAGATCCAGGCGGGCATGGTCCAGCCGGGTATAAGCACGAGCGTATGCCCATGCGGCGGGCCGGCCTCGATGTAATGCAGCCGCACGCCGTCGCTGGTGACGAAGCTGCGGTCCTGCGCCGGCTGCCCGTGGGCCAACCCGACGCAGGCGAGCAGCATACAGGCAATCGGCAGACACAGGCCAGACCGCATGGCGCCTTATGCCTAGTCGCCGGTGTGACCTGTCAATCGATGTTAGCGTTCCGCAAAGACCCCTCACCCCGGCATCGGCCCGCGCGTGACGTCGCGCCCGGCGACCTCCGGCAGCTTCAGCACGCCGCCGCCGGCCGCCGCCTGGTAGATCGCCGCGATCAGCTTCTGATCCTGCAGCCCCTCTTCGCCCGGGGTGCGCGGCGTGCGGTTGTCGCGGATCGCCTGGGCGAACTGGTCCATCTCCAGGGCAAACTGGCTGCCACTCTGGTAGTGGCGCTCCTCGACCACGCCGGCCCCGCTTTGCGCCCGGCCGATCCGCAGCCGCAGGCCCTTATAGGAAAAAGCGGGGTCGAGTTCGAACCAGGCCCGCTCGGCCATGACCCGACACCGCCGGCTTTCATAGAAACTGTAGCCCGAGGTGCAGACCGCCTCGGCGCCGCTCGGAAATCCGAGGGTGAAGGTGGCGACGTCCTCCACTTCGCGAAATCGCGGATCGTCCTTCGGCTGCGTCATTCGGGCGCTGATCTCGACCGGCTCCTCGCCCGTGAGGTAGCGCGCGGCGTTTCAGGCAATAGAGGCCGACATCGGGCAGCGAGCCGCCGCCCGCCATGGCCCGATCTAGCCGCCACTGGCCGTTATTGGCGCTGTTCTGGCCGTTCACCGCCTCGATCAGCCGCACCTTGCCATACTCGCCCGAGCGGGCCAGCGCGGTCAGGGCGCGGTTATAAGGTTCATACTGGCAGCGATAGGCGATCATCAGCTTGCGCCCGGCGCTGCGGCAGGCGTCGATCATCGACTGGGCGTCGGCCACCGAGGTCGCCATCGGCTTTTCGCACAGCACGTGCTTACCGGCCTGCGCCGCCCGCACCGTGTATTCGGCGTGCATGGCGTTCGGCAGCACGATGTAGACGACGTCCACCTCGGGATTGTCGCGCAGTCCGTCGAAGCTCTTGTAATCGTAGAGGCTCTTCTCCGGCACGCCGTACTGGGCGGCGACAGCCCGGGCCTTGGCCGCTTCGCCGCTGACCAGCGCCGTAACGCGGACGTGCCTGGCCTCGCCGAACGCCGGCAGGATCTCCTGCAGCGCCAAGTGCCCGAGACCGACCACGGCAATGCCCAGCCGGCGAGGCGTAGGGTCCGGGCGCTGACCGGGCCGCCCGGGTCACCCGGCCCGAGGGAAGGCAGACTCACCTGACCGTCGGCGACCTTGCCGAGCATGTCGGACGGCTGTGCGGCCTGGGCCGCGGCGATGCCCAGGCCGGCGAGCCCAGCCGCGCCGGTAGCCGAACAAGGTGCGCCGCGTGAGGTCACGCCGCTGGGGTCAACCGGCATTGGGGGGCTCCTTGCGCACTGATCCGACGCGAAACCCAATCGCCCGGACTGGGTTTCAGCCCGCCAGTCGGCGCAGTTCGCCCGGCTTTCACCACCACGTAGTAGCCAGCACGCTCCTGCCGCAGCAGGCCCTCGCGCTCCCACTTCTTGAGTTCCTTGGCGACCAACTCCGCGCCGAGGCCCCGACCTGCCTGGCCGAGTCGCCATGCGACCAGCTTGAGCTGGATGCGCACCCCCCGCCCGTCGGGCTGGCCGAAATTGTCGGCAAACTTGAGCAGCAGCCGGGCCAGCCGGGCGGGGAACTCGAGCAGGGCCAGCTCCTCGAGCACCACGCTGGTCCGCCGCAGCCGCTCGCACAGCACCGCCAGCAGCCGAAGGTAGAGGTCGTCGTTGTGACGCAGGAACGGGATGAAATTTCGGCGCTCGACCACGAGCAGCTGGGTATCCTCGCTGGCGACGCTCGGCGCTGCGCGGCTTGCCGTCGAGCAGCGCGATCTCGCCGACCACCTCGCCGGGACCGATCGTGTTGAACGTGAACTCCCGCCCTTCGGCGGAGATCGTGCCGACCCGCACGCGGCCGCTGAGCACGGCCATCATGCTCGACCCCTCGTCGCCCTGCTGGAATATGATCTCGCCGCGCGGCCACCTCTGCGCTCCAGGGAGAACTTCAGCACCTGGTCCAGTTCGGCCGGCGACATCGCCTGGAACAGCGGACTGGCAAGCAGGGCGGCACGCCGGGCTGCCCGGTCGAAGTCTCACTCCTTTCGCCATTTTCATTACTTCCGGACCCTTCTTGCCGGATCATACCAGAGCACCCGGCGACGGCCACCCCGCCGCCCGTAATCGCAGCGGTTTGACCCTGCGGAACCCGCTTGTTAGCGTCCGATCCGGCTGAGCACCGGACGGGCGACATGGCGAAGACCTACGAGACCCTCCGCCTGGACGAGCCCCGCGAGCACACCCTGCTGGTGACGCTGAACCGGCCGGAATCGGCGAACGCCATGAACACGCAGATGGGCCGCGATCTGCTGGTCTGTGGGACGGCTGAACGCCGACCCGCGCGAGTTTCGCTGCATCGTGCTGACCGGCGCCGGCGAGCGCGTCTTCTGCGCCGGCGGCGACCTCAAGGAGCGCCACGGCATGACCGACGCGAGTGGCAGGCGCAGCACCTGATCTTCGAGCGCGGCATCCGGGCGCTGATCGGCTGCCCGGTGCCGGTGATCGCGGCGGTCAACGGCGCGGCCTTCGGCGGCGGCTGCGAGACTCGCGCTTGTGCTGCGACTTCATCTACGCCGCCGAGCAGCGCGCGCTTCGCGCTTGACCGAGGTGACGCTCGGCATCATGCCGGGCGCCGGCGGCACGCAGAACCTGCCGCGCGCCGTCGGCGAGCGGCGGGCCAAGGAGATCATCCTCACCGGCGAGCCGTTCACCGCCGCCCAGGGCTACGAATGGGGCATGGTCAACCGCGTCTGCGCGCCGCCGACGGCTGCTCGACGACGGCGCTGGACACGGCTGCCACGATCGCCGCCAACGCGCCGATCTCGGTGCGCCAGGCCAAGCACGCGATCCATCATGGGCCTGCAGATGGACCTCTACAGCGCGGCTCGATGTTCGAGATCGAGGCGTATAACCGCATGGTGCCGACCGAGGACCGGCGCGAAGGCGTCCGGCGCCTTCAACGAGAAGCGCAAGCCGAATTTCCAGGGACGATGAGTCAGGGACAAAAAAGCCGTGAACGTGATGACGCAGAGCGCGGGCCTGACGCGCGCGTTGGCCGAACAGGCGAGTTCGCTCACCTTGGCCGACCTCCCGCCGGACGTACGCGCGCTGGCGCGGCAATGCGTGCTCGACTATCTCGCCGTCACCCTGGCCGGCGCCAACGATCCGCTCGTGGGGATCGTGCTTGCCGAGATGACCGAGCAGGGCGGCACTCCGTCCGCCACCGTCATCGGCCAGTGCGGTGCGCCTGCCGCCGCTCGCCGCCGCGCTGGTCAACGGCAGCGCCTCGCACGCGCTCGATTTCGACGACGTGAACATGGCGATGCCCGGCCATCCCTCGGTCGCCATCCTGCCCGGCCTGCTGGCTCTGGCAGAGGAACGCGGCGCCAGCGGCGCCGAAATACTCGCCGCCTTCGTCGCCGGCTACGAGCTGCAATGCCGGCTCGGCCGCACGATCGCGCCTGGGCACTACGACGGGCTCGGCTTCCACGCCACGGCGACGGTGGGCAGCTTCGGCGCGGCGGCGGCCTGCGCGCACCTGCTCGGGCTCGATGCCGCCGCCACCGCGACGGCGCTCGGCATCGCGGCGACCCAGGCCGCCGGGCTCAAGTCGATGTTCGGCACGATGTGCAAGCCGCTGCACGCCGGCAAAGCCGCCTCCAACGGGCTGCTCGCCGCCAAGCTCGCCAGCCGTGGCTTCACCAGCCGGGCGGACGCGCTTGAGTGCGCGCAGGGTTTCGCCCGCACACACAGCGCCGATTTCGTGCCCGAGCGCGCGTTCACCGACACCGGAGCGCGGGTGGCACATCTTTGCCAACCTGTTCAAGTATCATGCCGCTTGTTACCTCGTGCACGGCCCGATCGAGGCTGCGCGCACGCTGCGGAACAAGCATGATCTGAAACCTGAACAGATCAGCAGCGTGCGATTGCGGGTCGATCAGGCGACCGACCGGGTCTGCAACATCGCCGCACCGCGTACCGGGCTCGAAGCCAAGTTCAGCCTGCGCCTTGCGGTGGCGATGGCACTCGCCGGCGTGCCCACCGAGGCGCTCGACAGCTACAGCGAGGCGACCGCCGCCGATCCCCGCCTGATCGCGTTGCGCGACCAGGTCGAGATGGAATTCCAGTCCGGCTGGCCGCATACCCTGGCCGAGGTGGAACTCGAGCTTATGGATGGCAAGCGCGTGACCCATCGTCACGATTCGGGTGTGCCGGCCGAGGATGTGGCGGCGCAGGGCGGCCGCATCGAGGCGAAGTTTTCCGCCCTCGTCGCACCGCTGCTCGGCGCGCGCGCCGAGCAGATCATCGGCGCGGTGAACGGCCTCGACACGCTGCCCGACATCCGCGGCGTGATGGAACTCTGCGCAGGATAGTTCTGGTGCCGGAGGAAACTGATTGGCGCGCGTCGAACCGGGCGCGGTGGGACGAGCTGGTCGGCATCCACCTCGCACCCGGCGGCTATGACGTCGCTTCGCTGCGCGCCCGCCACGCCCGCTTCGACCCGATCGTCGAGGCGGAACTGGGCGACGTGCGCGGATTGCGCGTTCTGCATCTGCAATGCCATTTCGGCAACGACACCCTCGCATTGGCCCAGCGCGGCGCCGAAGTGGTCGGCCTCGATTTCTCGCCCTCGGCGATCACCGCGGCACGGACGCTTGCCGCCGAGCTGGGCCTTGCGGACCGGTCGCGCTTCGTCGAGGCCGACCTCTACGACGCCCGCGCCGCAATCGGCGAGCCCGGCGCGTTCGACCGTGTGTTCGTCACCTGGGGCGCGATCAACTGGCTGCCCGACATCAAGGGCTGGGCGGAAATCGTTGCGCACTTCCTCAAGCCGGGTGGTGCGCTCTACCTTGCCGAGCAACACCCGATCGCGCTCGTGTTTGACGACGCGACGCGATCGCCGGACGGCAGGCCCGGGTTCTTCGCACCCTATTTCTCGGCCGATCCGCTGGTCCTCGACAACCCGCACGACTACATCAACAACTCGGTGGAACTTCGGAACCGCACGGAGATCATCTGGCTCCACCCCCTCGGCACGATCGTCACCAGCCTGCTTGAGGCCGGTCTTACGCTCGCGTTCCTGCATGAGCACGAACGCGTCACATGGCGCATGTTCGAGGGCTTGGTTCCGCAACCCGATGGCACCTATCACTGGCCCGACAAGCCGTGGCTGCCGTTATCGTTCTCGCTCAAGGCAACAAAACCCGCTTAGAGGAGCCCGCATGAGCATCACATTTCACCCACTCAACCCGCATTTCGCCGGCGAAATGTCGGGCATCGACCTCAGCCGCACGCTGAGCACCGAGAGGGTCGCGGCGGTCGAGGCTGGGATGGACCGCTACGCCGTGCTCGTGTTCCGCGACCAGCCGCTCACCGACGAGCAGCAGGTCGCCTTCACGCTCAATTTCGGCGAGCTTGAAGGTTCGGTTGCGGGCGAGATGGCCAAACCGGGCGAGTATCGCCTTTCGCAGCAACTCGCCGATGTCTCCAACCTCGACAAGGAGAACCGGCGACGCGCCCGCGACGACCTCAAGCGGCTCTACTCCCTCGGCAACCGCCTGTGGCACTCGGATGCGTCGTTCCGGGCGACCGGCGCCACCTACTCGCTGCTGTCCGCCCGCGCGGTGCCGTCCGCCGGCGGCGACACCGAGTTCGCCGACATGCGGGCCGCCTACGATGCGCTCGACCCGGCGACCAAGGCGGAGATCGAGGATCTCGTCACCGAGCACTCGATCGCCTACTCGCGGGCGGAACTCGGCTTCACCGAGTTCGGCGACTACGCCAGCCGCACGGCGCCGGTGCGCCACCGCCTGGTCCGCACCCATCCGGTGACCGGGCGCAAGTCGCTGTACCTCTCGGCCCATATCGGCGCCATCGTCGGCTGGCCGATGCCGGAAGCGCGCGCCTTCATCCGCGACCTCACCGAGCACGCGACGCAGCCGGAGTTCGTCCATGTCCACAAGTGGCGGGTGAACGACCTCGTGATGTGGGACAACCGCCAGACCATGCACCGCGGCCGGCGTTACGACGACCTCGGCGAGGTGCGCGACCTGCGCCGCACCACCATCCGAGGCCACGGGCTAACCGCGCCCCAGGCCGTGGCAGCGGAGTAGGCATGCACGCCATCGACCCCATCCTGCAGCATGTCGATACGGAACTCGATCGGTCGCGCGAAACCCTGTTCGCGCTGCTCCGCATCCCCAGCATCAGCGCGCAACCGGCGCACAAGCCCGATTGCCGCCGCGCCGCCGAGTGGCTCCGCGCTGAACTGACGGGGCTCGGATTCGAGGCGGGACTGCGCGAGACGGAGGGGCACCCCGTCGTGCTGGCGCACCATCCGGGACCGCCCGGTTACCAGGGGCCGCACATCCTGTTCTACGGCCACTACGACGTGCAGCCGGCCGACCCGCTCGATCTCTGGACCAGCCCGCCCTTCGAGCCACAGCTGGTTGACGGGCCGCGCGGCAAGCGCATCGTCGCGCGCGGCGCGGTCGACGACAAAGGCCAGGTGATGATGTTCGTCGAGGCGCTTCGCGCCTGGCACGCGGCAGGTGGCGGCATCCCAGCGCGCCTCACCGTGCTGATCGAGGGCGAGGAGGAGGTCGGCAGCGTCAACCTCGAGCCGTTCCTGGCGGCCAACCGGGACGCGCTGGCGGCCGATCTGGCGCTGATCAGCGACACCGGCATGTGGGACATCGACACCCCGGCGATCACGACGCGCCTGCGCGGCCTCGTCTTCGCCGAAATCACCCTGAAAGGGCCGAGCCGCGACCTCCACTCCGGCCTGTTCGGCGGCTCGGCACTCAACCCGATCAACGCGCTCACCCGCATCCTCGGCGAGCTGCACGATGCGGACGGGCGCGTGCAGATCCCGGGCTTCTACGACGGCGTAAAACCGCTCGCGCCGGAGCAGGCGCGCCAATGGGAGGCGCTCGGCTTCGACGAGGCGGCGTTCCTCGGCGGCATCGGGCTGGCGCATCCGGCGGGCGAGACGGGCCGGCCGGCGCTCGAACGCCTGTGGGCGCGGCCGACCGCCGACATCAACGGCATCTGGGGCGGCTACACCGGGCCGGGAACAAAAACCGTGATCGCCTCCGAGGCGTCGGCCAAGCTCTCGTTCCGATTGGTGCCGGGCCAGGAGCCGCAGGCGATCATTACCGGGGTGCGGCGCTTCCTCGACGCGCGCACGCCGCCAGGCGCACGGGTGGAGGTCCGGGTCGGGCGGCTCGCCGGGCATCGAGGTGCCAACCAACTCGCCCTGGGTGCGCGCCGCGGAAGCGGCCTTGGCGGAGGAATACGGACGCCCGGCCGTGCTGATCGGCAGCGGCGGCTCGATCCCGGTGGTTCAGTCGCTGCGCCGCCAGCTCGGGATCAACTCGCTGCTGATGGGGTTTGGGCTCGACGACGACCAGATCCACAGCCCCAACGAAAAATTCGAGCTGCGCTGCTTCCACCACGGCATCCGCTCGCACGTCCGGCTGCTGGGCAAGTTCGCCGCCGCGTGACTTTCCTTGAATGTCGGCTCAGCTCCGTCGTGCCCGCGTGACGATCTGCGTCGGGTTGACGAAGCGGAGCGCGATCAGCAGCCACACCAGCGTGGTGACCATGTACACAACTGCCATTGCGTCGATCGACTGCCCGGCGCGCACGCCGGCGGCGAACACCGCATAATAGAGCGCCACTACCAGCGTCTGGCTGCCCGACCCGGCGGTGAGGAACGTGAGCTCGAACATCGCCACCGTGCGCACCAGCACCAGCAGCAGTGCCGCCAGCATTCCAGGCAGCAGCAGCGGTAGCAGCACGCGGACGAACATCCGCGGCAGCCCGGCGCCGAACACCCGCGCCGCCGCTTCGATCCGCGGATCGAGCTGTTCGATGAACGGGATCATGATGAACACGACGAACGGCACGGCGGGTACCAGGTTGGCGATGATCACGCCCCAGATCGTGCCGGCGAACCCGGTTTGGTACAGCACCGTCGCCAGCGGGATGCCGTAGGTGATCGGCGGCACCAGCAGCGGCAGCAGGAACAGCAGCATGATCGCCCGCTTGCCCGGGAAATCGCGCCGTGCCAGCGCGTAGGCGGCGGGGACGCCGAGCAGCGCCGACAGCAGAACGACGGCACCAACCACCTCGATGGTCACGAGCAGGATATCCGGGAGCTGGAACTCGTCCCAGGCCAGCGCGTACCAATGCGGCGTGTAGCCGACCGGCAGCCAGGTCGTGAACCAGCGGGTGGAGAACGAATTCATCAGCACTGCCGCGATCATGGCCAGCAGATTGACCACGAAGAACCCGACCAGCACCCAAACCGCGAACGCCCAAAGGCTCTCACCCAACCCTCTCCCGAAAGGAGAGGGCTTCTTGCTCCCTCTGCCTCCGGCAGAGGGTCGGGGCGAGGGTTGCGCCAAATCGCTCACCCCTTCCCGCCCCCGGCCGGCCCGCGATACGCCATTCCCTGCAGGCCGAGCAGCAGGCCCACGATGATGACCAGCACCAGCGCCATGATCATCGCGATCGCCGAGGCCATCGAGTAGTCGTACTGCTCGAACGCCGCCTGATAGGCCGCGATCGAGATCACCCGCGTCGGCCCGGCGGGCGCACCGAGCAGCACCGCGGACGGAAACACCGAGAACGCCTGCACGAACGACAGGCAGAGCGTGATCACCAATCCTGGTATCAGCAGCGGCAGCAGGACGCGCGCGAAGCGCGCCCGTGCCCGCGCCCCGAGCATCGCCGCGGCCTGTTCGAGCGCCGGGTCGATGCCCGTCACGTAGGACAAGGTGAGCAGAAAGGTGAACGGAAAGCCGGTGATCACGAGTGAAAGAAAAACGCCCCAATAGTTGTGGACGAGGCGCACCGGATGCGCCACCAGCCCGCTTTCAAGCAGCACGCGGTTCAGCCAGCCGCGCGGACCCAGGTAATTGAGCAATCCCTCGGCGACCAGCACCGTTCCCAAGGTGATCGGAACCACCAGGATGCGTCGTAAGCAAACGCGGTCGGCGCATCAGCCGCACGCGGAGCGCCACCGGCACGGAGATGACGATGTTGAGCAGCGTCACCGGCACGGCGATCAGCAAGGTCGTGCCGATCGTGTCGTAGAGGAACGGATCGGCAAAAAACCGCGCATAGTTGGCGAATGCGCCGCCCTCCTTCGGTCGGAACGACAGCACGAGTCCGTAGAGAAACGGATAGACGAACAGCGCCAGCACGAACACCACGGCCGGCAGCACGAGCAATGTCGCCCCGTCGAGCCCGCGTCGCGCGAGGCGCTGGCGCAGGCCGCCCCGGTCCGTCATGCGGCATAGACCAGGACGCGCTCGGGCGCGGCGCCGAGCCGCACCGTCTCGCCGGCAGCGAGCCGCCGTTCGGAGCGGAAGAACAGCTCCGTCCCGTCGGCCGCGCGCGCGAGGCCGTAGAAGTCCCGACCGCGATACTCGATCGTCTCGACCGTCGCGGCGATCGGGCCGTCATCGCTCGGGGTCAGGTCCTCCGGCCGGATCGCCGCGCGGGCAGCGCCGGTCCGCAGCATCTCGACGGGGGTTCCGAGCATCCCTGCCCCGCCGACCGCGATCGCCGCGAGGCCCCCGGGCGCCTGGCTCGCCTCCGTCGCCAGCAGATTGCGGAACCCCATGAACTCGGCGACGTCGGCGTGCGCGGGACGCGCATACAGCTCCTCCGGCGTGCCGATCTGGCGCACCTCGCCGGCGCGCAGCACGACGATGCGGTCGGCGAGCGACAACGCCTCGTCCTGGTCGTGCGTGACGTAGATCGTCGAGCAGCCGAGCAGGGCGTGGATGCGACGGATCTCGGCGCGCATCTCCAGCCGCAGCTTGGCGTCGAGATTGGACAGCGGCTCGTCCATCAGCACGAGCGGCGGCTCGACGACGATGGCGCGCGCGATCGCCACCCGCTGCTGCTGGCCGCCGGAGATCTGGCCGGGCAGCTTGTCGGCCTGCTCGCCCAGGCGGACCAGTTGCAGAGCCTCCTCGACACGTCGGGCGATTTCCTCTCTGGGCCGGCGCTGCATCTGCAGGCCGAAGCCGATATTGCCGCGCACCGTCATGTGCGGAAACAGCGCGTAGTTCTGGAACACCATGCCGAAGCCGCGCTGCTCCGGGGCCAGCGGGTCGATCCGCCGGTCGTCCAGCCAGATCGCGCCAGCGGTGAGGGGCAGCAGGCCGGCCAAGCAGTTCAGCGCGGTCGACTTGCCGCAGCCGGACGGTCCGAGCAGGGCGATGAACTCGCCGCGCCGCACCGTCAGGTTCACGTCCCGCAGCGCATTGAGCAGGCCGAAATCGCGGCTCATGCGTTCGAGCCGCAATTCACGGAACCCGGGCGCCGCGATCGCCATCACCGGCCGACTTTCGCGCCGATCTCCTGGTCCCAGCGCGTGAACGCATAGACGAGCTTGTCCGCCGGCAGCGGCGTTTCCATCGGCACCTCGGCGATCAGCTTGTCATAGACCGGCCGCCCGAACTCCTTGATGATGGCCTGGCTCTCCGGCGGCGCGGCCGAGAGCGGCACGTCCTTCGCCGCCGGCCCCGGGTAGAAGAAGCCGCGGTCGTACGTGGTCGCCTGCGCCGGCTTGGTCAGCATGAAGCTCGTCAGGTCGAGCACCACCGCGAGCTTGTCCGGCGCGACGCCCCGAGGGACGGCGAAATACTGGGCGTCCGTCACCCAGTGGAACCCCTTCAACGTGCCCACCTCCGCCTCCTTCGGCACGATGCCGAGCGAGCGCGGATTGATGTCCCAGCCGGTCATCGTCGTGATCATGTCGCGCGAGCCCTCGGCCAGCTCCTTCATCGTGTCCGTCGTTCCGGTCGGGTAGTACTCGATGTTCTTGCCAAGCTCGGCGAGATAGCTCCAGGTCTTGCCCCAGCCGTCCTTCGGGTCTTTGGGGTCCTTGTCGCCCAGCAGGTAGGGCAGGCCCTGGAGCCAGGTCCGGCCGGGGCCGGAGTTGGCGGGGCGGGCGTAGAAGAATCGCTGCGGATTGGCGCGCGTCCACTCGAGCAGTTCCTCGACGCTGGTGGGCGGTTTCTTCACGCGATCCGGCATATATTCCAGCAGCGGACCGGCGGGGCAGAACACCGTGCAGACCGCCTGCCCCTGCGCGAGGCCCTGCATCGCCCAGGCAGCCGGCTGATAGATGTCCTCCAGTTTCGGCAAGCTCGCCGCGTGCGCCGTGACAAGGGGCTCCCAAAGGTTCTGCTCAATCCCGGCCGAAAGCCCGTCGGTGCCGGTCAGCACGAGGTCGATATCGACCCGTCCCGCCGATTGCTGCGCCTTCAGCTTGCCAGGCAGCTCCGGCGCCGGTGCCTGGCTGTAGGTGATGCCGGACACGAGCTTCGCGTGGGAGGTGCGATACGCCTCGATCGCGTCGCGGACCAGTTGCAGCTGGCCGCCCACGTCGATGACGTTCAAGGCGACGGGAGCGGCAGGAAGCGGCAGGGATTGAGCCCGTCCCGTGCCCCCAAGAGCCAAAGCGGACGCCCCGCCGAGCACTCCTCCCAGCAGCCCACGTCGCGTCGTGCCGAAGCGGTCCGCCATCCTATCCTCCCGATTGTTGAAGCAACTTTAGAATGCAACCGCACGGGCGACAACGCGGTCAACACACGCTCCTGCTCTTTCCGGCTTGGGACGCCTCTCGCCAATGGAACCCGATTGAGGCAGACAGGCACGCCAGACTGGAGGAGCGCGCGTCATGGATGCAATCGAAGCCGGCGGACTGCGGATTGCCAAGACCCTGCACGAGTTCGTCGTCAACGAGGCGATCGCGGGCACCGGCGTCGCGCCCAACGCGTTCTGGGCGGGCTTTTCCGCTCTCGTCCACGACCTCGCCCCGCGCAACAAGGCCCTGCTCGCTGAGCGCGATGCGTTGCAGGCCAAGCTCGACGAGTGGCACCGGGACAACCGCGGCAAGCCGTTCGACCAGTCCACCTACGAGGAATTCCTGCGCGGCATCGGCTATCTGCGCCCCGAGCCGGCCGACTTTGCCGTGACCACGACCGGCGTCGATCCGGAGATCGCCAGCATCGCCGGGCCACAGCTCGTCGTGCCGGTGACCAACGCGCGCTATGCCCTGAACGCCGCCAACGCAAGGTGGGGCAGCCTCTACGACGCGCTCTACGGCACCGACGTGATCCCCGAGGACGGTGGCGCCACGCGCGCGGGCGGCTACAACAAGATGCGGGGCGAGCGGGTCATCGCCCGCGCCCGGGCGGTGCTCGACCAGGCGGTGCCGCTCGCGTCCGGCAGCCACGCCGAAGCGACCAGATATGCGCTTGCCGGCGGCGCGCTCACCGTCGCTCTCACGGACGGCAGGACGACCGGGCTTGCCGACCCAGCGCAGTTCGTCGGCTATGTCGGCGACGTGACCGCCCTTTCGGCGATCCTGCTCAAGCACAACGGCCTGCACCTCGAGTTGCGCATCGACCGGACCAATCCGATCGGCCGCGACGACCCGGCGGGTCTCGCCGACATCGTCATGGAGGCCGCGGTCACGACGATCCAGGATTGCGAGGACTCCGTCGCCACGGTGGACGCCGAGGACAAGGTGCTCGCCTATCGCAACTGGCTCGGCCTGATGAAGGGCACTCTCCAGGACACCTTCGAGAAGGGCGGCCGGCCGATGACGCGGCGGCTGCACACCGACCGGCGCTACACCACGCCGTCGGGCGGCAGCCTCACCCTGCCGGGCCGCAGCCTGATGCTGGTGCGCAATGTCGGCCACCACATGTTTACCGACACGGTGCTCGACCGGGACGGTGCGGAAATCCCCGAAGGCATGCTCGACTGCGCGATCACCAGCCTGATCGCCCTGCACGACATTCGCGGCGGCGGACCGATCCACAACAGCCGCACGGGCTCCGTCTACATCGTCAAACCGAAGATGCATGGGCCGGAGGAGGTCGCTTTCGCGGGCGAGATCTTCGACCGGGTGGAAGATCTGCTCGGGCTGGCACGCAACACGCTCAAGATGGGCATCATGGACGAGGAGCGCCGCACCTCGGCCAACCTAAAGGCATGCATCTTCGCGGTGAAGGACCGGGTGGTGTTCATCAACACCGGTTTCCTCGACCGCACCGGCGACGAGATCCACACCTCGATGGAAGCCGGGCCGATGATCCGCAAGAACGACATGCGGAACACGCCGTGGATCAAGGCGTACGAGGACCAGAACGTCGACATCGGCCTCTCCTGCGGCCTGCGCGGCCGGGCCCAGATCGGCAAGGGGATGTGGGCGGCGCCGGATCGGATGGCGGACATGCTGGCGCAGAAGATCGGCCACCCGAAGGCCGGCGCCAACACCGCCTGGGTCCCCTCGCCGACGGCCGCGACGTTGCACGCGCTGCACTACCACGAGGTCGACGTGGCGGCGCGCCAGAGCGAGCTGGCGAAGCGTCCGCGCGCGCCGCTGTCCGACCTGCTGACCATCCCGGTCGCTGACCGGCCGAACTGGTCGCCGGACGACATCGCGCAGGAACTCGACAACAACTGCCAGGGCATTCTCGGCTACGTGGTGCGCTGGATCGACCAGGGCGTCGGCTGCTCGAAAGTGCCCGATATCCACGATGTCGGGCTGATGGAGGATCGCGCCACCCTGCGCATCTCGAGCCAGCACATCGCCAACTGGCTGCACCAGGGAGTGGTCAGCCAGGATCAGGTCATGGCCACGCTCAGGCGCATGGCCGAGGTGGTCGACCGCCAGAACGCCGGCGATCCCGCCTACCGGCCGATGGCGCCGACGTTTGAGGGCCCCGCCTTCGCCGCCGCCTGCGACTTGATCTTCAAGGGCCGCGAGCAGCCGAACGGCTACACGGAGTTCATCCTGCACAGCCGCCGGCGGGAGGCGAAGGGCGCATAAGGACGATCGCCAAGAAAATTCGAGAATCCGCAACTGTGTGACGTGCGTCACCGACTGGCGGAGCGGGAAGCCTCCATAACCGGTGCATTGGATGAAGGGTCATCCAGCAACCAAGCACCAAGGAGGCATCAAATGCGCACAGCCATGTTGGCCACCGTCGCTCTGGTCGGACTGCTGGGATGGCAGGTTCCAGGGAGCCGTAACGGACACGCAGAGCCGCGCGGTCCGCACGGCGAGCGAAGCGACCGGCGTCGAGACCGGTTACCGCATCGCCAGCGAGCAGAACGGCGTCGGCACCAGCTACCGCACCGCCAGTGAGCAGAACGGCGTCGGCACCGCTTACCGCATCGCCAGCGAGCAGAACGGCGTCGGCACCAGCTACCGCACGGCCAGTGAGCAGAACGGCGTCGGCACCAGCTACCGCACGGCCAGCGAGCAGAATGGGGTCGACACCACCTACCGCGTCGCCAGCGAGCAGACCGGCGTCGACAACGGTCGGGCCGTCTGAGTGCTTAACCCCGACCCTCTCCACCCGCGGAGAGGGTCGGGCGACTACCGCGGTGCCATCCGGAGCGCGCCGTCGAGCCGGATCGTCTCGCCGTTGAGGAACCGGTTTGCCGCGATGTGCAGCACCAGGGCGGCGTATTCCTCCGGCATGCCGAGCCGCGCCGGAAACGGCACCGACGCGGCAAGCCCTTGCCGGACTTCGTCCGGCAGTCCGCCGAACATCGGGGTTTCGATCAACCCCGGCGCAATCGTCATCACGCGCACGCCGGATCGCGCCAGCTCGCGAGCCGCCTGGATCGTCAGGCCGATCACGCCGGCCTTCGAGGCGGCATAGGCCGCCTGCCCGACCTGTCCCTCGTATCCGGCAATCGACGCGGTGTTGACGATCAGCCCGCGCTCGCCGTCCGCGCCCGGCTCAAGCGCGCTCATCTCCGCCGCCGCGAGCCGCAGCATGTTGAAGGTGCCGGTCAGGTTAATGCGGATCACCCGCTCGAAGTCGGCAAGCTTCATCGGTCCTTCCCGGCCGACGATCCGGCCGGCGACGCCGATGCCGGCGCAGTTGACCAGCACGCGGGCCGCTCCATGCGCCGCGCGGGAGCGGGCGAAGGCGGCCTCGGCCGAGGCCGCGTCGGCCACGTCGCATGCCGCCGCCAGTCCGCCGATCCGCTCGGCGACGCCCGTCGCAGCCGCCTCGTTGAGGTCGACGACCGTCACCTTGCATCCGGCCCCGGCCAGCGCCGTCGCCGTCGCCGCCCCCAGGCCCGAGGCGCCGCCGGTTACGATGGCGGCCTGTCCGTTCAGCTCCATGGGGTCTCCTGTCGGTTCACGCGACGGACATTGTCATGCAGGCTGCCGCACTTGGCCACCACCGGCGGGAGAGCAAGCATGAGCAAGTCCGGATGGCGTGAACGAGCGGGCACGCTTTTTACCTGCGAGAAGCAACCGGCCGAGGGCGCGCGCGGGATGGTCGTCACCAATCATCCGCTGGCGTCCGCGGCCGGCGTCGAGATGCTGGCCGCAGGCGGCAATGCGATCGACGCCGCCATCGCGGCTCTCTTCACCCTGACCGTGGTCGAGCCGATGATGGTCGGCATCGCGGGAGGCGGGATCGCGCATCTGCGTCTCGCCGACGGACGCCACGTCGTGGTCGACGGCCTGGGCACCGCACCGTTGGCGACCGGGCCGGAGACGTTCCACCCCGACCCGGCCGCGGCGCCGGGGACGATGGACGCGCTCGGCCGGCGGAACGCCGTCGGTCCCGCCGCGGTGGCCGTGCCGGGCACCCTCAAGGCGTGGTGCGACACCTTGGCGCGGTTCGGCACCTTTCCGCTCGCCGACGTGCTCGAACCGGCAATTCGTCACGCGGCGCGCGGCTTTCGCGTCACCCCCTATCTGCACGAATGCGCCAGCGAGAGCGCCGCCGATCTCGCCCGTGATGCCGAGATCGCCGCTCTGTTCATGCCGGATGGTCGGCCGATCGCCGCCGGCGCCCGGCTGGTCCAGGGTGCCTACGCCGACACCCTCGCGGCGATCGCGAAGGAAGGGCCGGGTTTCCTGTACGACGGCGCCCTCGGACGTGCGCTCGTCGACCACATGGCGAGGAGTGGCGGCTTCATCACCGTGGACGACCTCGGCCGCTATCGCGTCATCGACCGTGCAGTGGTTCACGGCGCCTACCGCGACCACGAAATCGTCGGGCCGCCGCCGCCTGCCTCGAGCGGGGTCCATATCGTGCAGATGCTGAAAATCCTGCAGGGATTCGACGTGCGCGGCATAGGATTCGGCTCCGCCGACGCGCTGCACCTGCTTGCCGAGGTGCTGAAGATCGCCTTTGCCGACCGCCAAGCCGCGACCGCCGATCCGGCGTTCGTCGACGTGCCGGTTGCGCGTCTCACCGACAGCGGCTACGCGGCCGAGCGCCGCGCCACGATCGACATGCGGCGGGCTCAATCATGGACCGCCGGCGTCCCCGCGGCCGAGCTCGTCCCACACCACCCATGTCACGGTGGCAGACGAAGCGGGCAACATCGTTGCCAGCACGCAAACGATCAACAGCCTGTTCGGCGCGCGCTTCATCGTGCCCGGCACAGGCATGATCCCGAACAACTACATGCACCTGTTCGACCCTCGCCCGGGCCGTGCGTTATCGGTGGCAGCCGGCAAGCGGGTCACGACCTCGATGGCCCCGCTCATTGCGCTCCGCGGCGGCAAACCGGCCTTCGCGCTCGGCTTGCCCGGCGGCCTGCGCATCTTCGGCTCCGCAATGCAGGCGGTGATCAACCTGATCGACCACGGGATGTCCTTGCAGGAGGCGGTCGAGGCGCCGCGCCTCTGGACGCAGGGGTTCGGTCTCGAGGTGGAGACCGGGTTTTCAGCCGAGGTGCGCCAAGCGTTGCGCGAGCGCGGGCACGACGTCGTTCCGGTGCCGCATGTCGGCGGCGGGATGTGCGCGGTCCGGTTCGGGACGGAGGGACTGTTGACCGGAGCCGCCTGCTGGCGGGCGGACGGAACGCCCGCTGCACTTGGCGGTGGCCTCGCACGGGAGGGTGTGCGGTTCTGGCCTGACGTGCGGCCAAGTGCGTGACAGCGAAGAGCGGCGCTCCTCAGCGCCGCTCCGTTGTCCACCCAGTGCGCGGCTTACTGCGCCTTTTTGCGGCGCCGTACCACGCCCATGCCGACGAGACCCGCACCGAGCAGCGCCATGGAGGCCGGCTCCGGCACCTGCACGCTGGGATCAAACTCGAAGGCGGCCTGCGACGAGGTGAGCACGATCCGATCGTAGCCTTGAAGGGCTCCCTCCTGAACCGTCACGAACGCCGAGGCTGCCCCGCCCGAGGTGATACCCGCCGCTCTCTCCACCTCGCTGCCGGTCACCGTCAGATCCTCGATCTGAGCCGAGCCAAGATAGAACTTCAGGTCGAGCGTGTTGTAGGAGTCGACCGAGCCCCAGAGCAGGCTGAACTTGTTGCTTGACGACAGGAGCGGATAGCTGATCGTCACCGGGTCGTTCTTCTCGGCGACCAGGTAGTTCTGCTGCGGCAGGCGGGTGCCGTCGAACGGCGACAGCGCGACGTTCGGCGTATCGCCAAAGTACACACCGCCATAAGGCTGCGTCGCATTGGGGCTGAAAGTGATCTGGCCCCCATAGGCAATTTGGATCGGCGCCGTGGACACCAGTCCGGGTGTGCTGGCCACACCGAAGTCGCCCAGCATGAACGGCGCCGGTTGCCCGCTGGCGACGGTCGCCGTCAGCGTGTCGGAGCCGAACGGTCCAATCTGAATACTGCCCGCCCATGCCGGTGTGCCGAACGCCATCGCCAAACCAAGTGACGCCACACCCGCCAACAGTACTTTGCCGAACATCACATTCTCCTGCCTCGAACCACGATTGGCTCAAAAAGGAGATTGCAATCCGCGGGCCAGACAAAGCTCTCTCAAAAACAAAGTAAACTTCAGTAGGTTAGCTGCTGTCCATCGAAACGGTGTAGCAGGACGTTCCCGGAACTGTAAGGTTCAGCGACACGTCCTCAGATCACCACGGTGAGCGTGGGTTAGCCGGTCAACGCGACCTCCGCGACGTGGTCCGCGAGCGCCAGCGCCGCTGTCAGCCCTGGGCTTTCGATACCGAACAGGTTGACCAGCCCCGGCACCCCATGCGTTTGCGGGCCTTGCACCACAAAATCCTGACCGCGCGCACCGGGTCCGACAATCTTTGGGCGGATGCCGGCATAGCCCGGTTGCAACGCGCCATCCTTCAACGCCGGCCAATACCGGCGGACCGCGGCGTAGAACGATTGCGAGCGCGCCGGATCGACCGTGTAGTCGATGCGGTCGAGCCATTCCACATCGGGGCCGAAGCGCGCCTGGCCGCCGAGATCGACGGTCAGATGCACGCCGAGGCCGCCCGGCACCGGCACCGGATAAATGAGCCGCGAGAACGGCGAGCGGCCGGACAGGGTGAAGTAGTTTCCCTTGGCATAGTAGGCCGTCGGCACCCGCTCGGGCGGCATGCCGTCGATCCGGCGGGCGAGAGCGGGCGCGTGCAGGCCGGCCGAGTTGACGAGCAACCGGCAGCGTACCGTCATCGGATCGGTGCCCCCCACGTCGATTTCGAGCCCGCGGTCCCGCACGCGCGCCTGCTCGATCGGACTGTGAAAAACAAGCACGCCGCCGGCGTTCTCGGTGTCGCCCTGCAACGCCACCATGAACGAATGGCTGTCAACGACGCCGGTGGTGGGCGACAGCAGCGCGCTGGTACAGGCGAGGTTCGGCTCCATCGCCCGTGCCTCCTCGCCGGTCAGCACGCGCATGCCCTCGACGCCGTTCACTTCGGCCCGTCGCTGGATCGCGGCGAGCATGCCGTCCTCGACCTCGGACGTTGCAACGATCAGCTTGCCGCAATTGTTGAACGGCACGCCGCGCTCGCCGCAATAGCGATACAGGGCGCGCCGTCCCTCGACGCAGGTGCGCGCCATGACGCTACCGGCCGGGTAGTAGATGCCGGCATGAATGACCTCGCTGTTGCGCGACGACGTTTCCGTGCCGATGGCCTCGGCCGCTTCGAGCACGATCACGTCGCGCCCCGCCAGCGCGAGCGCCCGGGCGACCGCGAGCCCGACCACGCCCGCTCCGGCGACCACGCAATCGATCGTCTCCACTCACTTTCTCCCGCCCGTCCGGATCGATCTAATCCCGGTCCGGCAAGCCGGAAAGTCCCCGGATTTAGCCGCAAGGAGGCCTCCCCAGCGGCGCAACGAAGTGTTACGCTCAACTCTGAGATGATGGATGGTTTTTCAGACATGGCTGCTTCCGGACAGCCTTGCGGCATGCGCGGGTGACCCCGGTGTGGGACATCATCGCCCGAGCGGCGGATCTGGTGGCGCAGCATCCGGGCGCCGCCATCTTGGTCGCGTTCGCCGCCGCCGTGGTCGAGGCGGTCGCCGTACTTGGCATCCTGATCCCCGGGACACCGATCCTGATGGCGGTTGCCGGAGCGGCAGCGATGGCCGGACTGCCGATGGTGCCCATCCTGATCGTCTCGATCCTCGGCGCGGTGATCGGCGACGGCATTTCGTTCTGGATTGGCCACCGCTATCGGCATCGCCTGCGCGGCGTCTGGCCGTTCGCCACGCGACCGATCCTGATGAAGAAGGCGGAAGCCTTTTTCGACCGCTACGGCGCGATGAGCGTGGCGTTGTGCCGCTTCGTCCCGGTGCTGCGGTCCACCGTGCCGCTGGTCGCCGGGATGGCCGGCATGCGCCGCAACCGTTTCCTGATCGCAAATATCTGCTCGGCCTTCGTCTGGGCGCCCGCGCACGTGCTTCCGGCGCAGTTCGCCGGCCTGTCGCTGGAGCAGCTGCAGGCAGGCGATTGGCGGAATGCGATGATCACGGGGAGCGCACTGCTCGTCTGTGCGGCAGGCGCGATATGGCTGCACCGGCGAGCCAAGGCCGCCCGTCTTCGGGACTGAGCCGGACCGATCAGCCGCCCGGCGCGCCCTGGGTGTTCACGTAGAGCGAATACAGCGAGTGGCTGGCGGCCATGAACAGCCGGTTGCGGTAGCGACCGCCGAAACAGAGGTTGGCGCAGCGCTCAGGCAGGCCGATGTGGCCGATCGGGGCGCCGTCGCGATTGAACACGCGCACCCCATCCAGTTCGGGATCGCCCATGCCCCAGCCGCACCAGAGATTGCCGTCGACATCGACGCGGAACCCGTCCGGCGTGCCTGGGCCGGCGTCGATGAAAATCCGCCCGTTCGCCAGCTTGCGGCCGTCCGTTACGACGTCATAGGCGACCAGGGTGCGCGGATTGGCACGCGAAGCGACAACGTAGAGGACCAATTCGTCGGGCGAGAACGCCAGACCGTTGGGGCCCTCGATGTCGTCGGCAACGACGCTGGCCGCGCCCGTCTGCCCGTCGATGCGGTAGACCGCCGGCGGCCGCTCCTGCTCGGCCTTATGGCCTTCGTAGTAGCCGAGAATCCCGAAGGTCGGGTCAGTGAACCAGATCGACCCGTCCGACTTGACCACCACGTCATTTGGAGAATTGAGGCTTCTGCCCTCATGCCGATCGAGCAGCACCGTGATGCTGCCGTCGTACTCGGTGCGGATGACGCGCCGCGCGTCATGCTCGCAGGTGACGAGCCGCCCCTGCCGGTCGCGGGTGTTGCCGTTCGCGTTGTTGGACGGTTGCCGGTAGGGGGAC
The DNA here is from genome assembly GCA_963719345.1 of uncultured Alphaproteobacteria bacterium. GTDB lineage: Bacteria > Pseudomonadota > Alphaproteobacteria > Acetobacterales > Acetobacteraceae > CAVRCA01. The sequence goes on along the minus strand of CAVRCA010000009.1, from coordinate 69,613 downwards.
ACCGCCCCGGTCGCCTCGTCCCAGCGCAGGATGCGGTTGTTCGGGATGTCGCTCCACAACACGCATCGGGCGTCACCGAACCACACCGGCCCTTCCGACCAGCGGCAGCCTTCCGCCAGCCGCTCGACTGAAGCCAGCGCCAGGCGATAGGGCGCGAAGCTCGGGTCGAGGACACGAACGGACGGATCGGGATATTGCAGGTGCGGCTGCCACATGGACGTTCCCCGGGTGTTGATTGCGGATCGTAGTCGGGGGCATCGGGCCCGTCACCCCGCAGCGGGCAAGCCCGTCGCACCGCGCTTCGCCAACTCGCCGACGATCTTGCCGACGATCCCCTCGGGCGTGTCGTCGATCGAGACGACAATCGGGAGCTCGTCCGCGCCGGGCTCCTCCAGGGTTGCCAACTGGCTGGCGAGCAGGGAGGACGGCATGAAATGCCCCTGCCGTCCTTGCATTCGGCTGGCCAACAGCCCCGGCGCGCCACGCAGATAGATCAGGGCGACGTCGCCGCGCCGCCCGATGATAATGTCGCGGTACGCTCGCTTGAGCGCCGAGCAGGTGAGCACGCCATGCACGCCGCGCGCCCGCCAGTCGTCGATCACCGCGGCGATCGCCCGCAGCCAGGGCCAGCGATCCTCGTCGGCGAGCGGCGTGCCGGCGTGCATCTTGGCCACGTTGGCAGCCGGATGGAGGTCGTCGCCCTCCTCGAAATGCCATCCCAGCGCGTCGGCCAAGTTCCGCGCAACCGTGGTCTTGCCCGAGCCGGACACGCCCATGACCACGACCACCCCGGGCGCCGGTTGCGCGAGACCGTTGTCCGTCATTGCCAGCTCAGGGGGCCTCCGGCCGCATCACCTGCACCGTGCCGTCGGAGAAGCCGATCATCGCGGCCTCCGTGCAGCCGAGGAACAGCCCGTGGCCGATCACGCCGGCGATCTCCTGCAAGCTGGCCGCGACCGCTTCAGGCGCGGCGGAGACGAACGGAGCGCCGCAATCATAGATAAGGTTGCCGTTGTCGGTGACGAACGGCGTCCCGTCCGGCCGCCGCCGCAGCGCGGCTTGGCCAGGTAGCCGGCGCGCGGTCGCTTCGTGCGCGAACTGAGTCACCTCGACCGGCAGCGCGGCGTGCTCGCCGAGCTGATCGACGACCTTCCCCGCATCGCCGATCACCACGAACCGGCGGGCCGCCTGGGCGACGATCTTCTCCCGCAACAGGGCTCCCCCGAGACCCTTGATCAGCCCGAGGGTGCCACGCTCGATCTCGTCGGCGCCGTCGATGGCGAGGTCGAGCGCCGCAACCGACCCGAGTTCGACCAGCGGAATCCCCAACTCCGTCGCATGCTGCATCGTCTCGATCGAGGTCGGCACCGCCCGCACGCGCAACCCCTCCTGGCGCACCCGACGGCCGACCGCCTCGACGGCGAACCAGGCGGTCGACCCGGTGCCGAGACCGAGCAGCATGTCATCCTGCACGAGCGCCACGGCGGCCTCGGCGGCCGCCCGCTTGGCCGGGTCCTGCACGTTCACCGGCTCAGGTGGCCCAGCGCCCGGCGGCGGCGCGGTCGACAAACCAGAGCAACTCGCCCATGGGCCGCAGGCGCGCCGCAGGCACGTTGCTCGTGCCCGACAGCACCTGGTCCAGCATGTCCCGCTTGCCCGCTCCGGCGACGAGGAACACCGTCGTCCGGCTGCTCTCGAGCGCGGGATAGGTCAGGGTAACGCGCGGCTCGGAACGCCCGTGCAGCACCGCCGCAGTCCACTGGCGGCGATCCTCGAGCACCGGCTGGCCCGGCAGCAGCGACGCGGTATGCCCGTCCTCGCCCATCCCCAGCAGATCGATGTCGATCAGCGGCCGCGCCGGATCCAGCGTGTCCGCGCCATAGAGTCGTTGCAGCACCTTGGCGTATTCCGCCGCGCCCTGCTCAGGCGTCAGCCCCGCGAACGGCACCGGATGCAGGTTGTCGCGCGGGGCGGGAACCTTGGACAGGAAGGCGGCACAGGCCATGCCGAAATTGCTCGCCGGGTCGGCAATATCGACGAAGCGTTCGTCACCCAAAATCCAATGCACGCGATCCCAGGGAAACGCCTCCCGGATCGGCGATTCGCCGAGCAGCTCATACATCGGCTTGGGGGTCGAACCGCCCGACATCGCGATCACGAAGGGACCCGTTGCCGCGCCCGCGCGTTCTAGCAGGAACCGCGCGCCGTCGCGGGCGAGCGCCTGCGGATCATCGAACACCTTGAGCGTGCCGCGTGCTGGCGTCATGCGATGCTCTCCCCGTCAGCGACGGCCACCATTCTGCGCCGCGATCGGCCGCCATTTCCGACGCGGCGCGTCCTGGGCAATCAGGGCATCCGCCGAGGTCGGTCCCTCCGAGCCGGAGGCGTAGTTCGGAAAATGCCGCGGCTCGGAAATTTCCCATAGATCGAGGATCGATTGCACTACCCGCCACGTGGCTTCCACCATGTCGGCTCGCTGGAACAGCGTCGGGTCCCCGATCATGCAATCATAGATCAGGGTCTCGTAGCCGACGTTCGGTTCCGGCGGGAACCAGTCGCTGTAACGGAACGTCATCCGCACGGGAGCGAGCTGGACCAAGGGACCGGGACGCTTGACCTCGAATTGCAGCGAGATGCCCTCGTCCGGCTGGATCTGCAGCACCAACCAGTTCGGCCGAAGGTCATCGACCGGCGTATCCTCGAACGGCGCGTACGGCGCCTGCTTGAAGCGGATGGCGATCTCGGTCGTCCGCCGCGCGAGGTGCTTGCCCGTGCGGAGAAAAATCGGCACCCCGGCCCAGCGCCAGTTGTCGATATGCAGCCGCATCGCGACGTAGGTCTCGACATTGGAATCCGGCGCGACATCCGGCTCCTCGCGATACGCAATAGCGGACTGGCCGAGCACGGTGCCAGCCCCGTACTGCCCGCGCACCACGTCGTCCTTTCCGAGCGGCTTGATGGACGCGAACACGTCGGCCTTCCTGGTCCGGATCGCGTTCTCATCGAGACCGACCGGCGGCTCCATCGCCACCATCGCGACCAGCTGGAACACATGGTTCGGCACCATGTCGCGCAGCGCGCCGGTATGCTCGTAGAACCGGCCGCGATGTTCTACGCCGACCGTCTCGGCGACGGTTATCTGCACGTGATCAATGCGGTCGCGGTTCCAGATCGGCTCAAACAGTCCGTTGGCGAACCGGAACGCAATGATGTTCTGAACCGTTTCCTTTCCGAGGAAATGGTCGATCCGATAGACCTGGCTCTCGTTCAGCACCCGCAGGACACGCGCGTTCAGGTCTTTGGCGGATTGCAGGCTGTGTCCGAACGGTTTCTCGATGACCACGCGCCGCCAGTTCTGGCCATCCTCGCGGGCAAGCCCCGCCTTGCCCAGGTTCTCCACGACGGGAGCAAAAAACCGGTCGGCAATGGCAAGGTAGAACAGCACGTTGCCGCCGGTGCCCGCCTTTTGTGCGACGTCCGATAGGTGCTGACTCAGCTTGTTGTAGAGCGCAGGGTCGTTCAGATCGCCCTGCACATAGGACATGTTGCTGGTGAGCCGATCCCACGCGCCTTGATCGACGTTCGGGATGTCGTCCTCGCTCGCCTTGTTGCCGACGAAACCTTTGAGCTTGTCGAGCAGGCTATTACGCCAGTCCTCCACGGTCCGGTCGGCGATGTCGACTCCGACGATGGCGAATTTCTCCGGGATCAGCCGGGTGGTCGCGAGATTATAGAGCGCCGGAAACAGCAGGCGATGGGTCAGATCGCCTCCCGCCCCGAAGATCACCATCGCACACGGACCAGGCGGCTGCGCGGATTTGCGCGCCGGAGTAGCGAGCACGCGGGTGCCAGGCGCTTGCTGGTCGGGCATCATTCGGCCGCCTTCGCCATCCGTGCGTGGCGCGCCAGCTGCTCCTTGGCGGCGCTCAAGACGCCGTCCGCGGTGAAGCCGAACTTCACCAGCAGATCCTTGAGCGGGGCAGAGGCGCCGAACGTGTGCATGCCGATGATCTTGCCATGCAGGCCGGCATAGCGATCCCAGCCGAGCGTCGCTGCCTGTTCCACCGCCACCCGTGCGAGCACGTCGTCGGGGAAAACCGAGGTGCGATAATCCTCATCCTGCTGCTCGAAAAGATCCCAGCACGGCATGCTGACGACGCGGGCGCGCACGCCTTCCTGAGTAAGCTGCTCGTAGGCGCCAACGCACAGCGAGACTTCGCTGCCGGTCCCCATCAGGATGACCTCGGGGCGCGCGCCGTCCGGCGGATCGGCAAGCACGTAGGCGCCGCGCGCGAGCCCCGAGGCGGCGGCGTATTTCGCCCGGTCAAGCGTGGGCAGCGGCTGGCGGCTCAGAACAAGGACGCTCGGTCCGTGCTTCTCGCGCAGCGCCACTCGCCACGCCTCGGCCACCTCGTTGGCATCGCAGGGGCGGATGGTGTGCAGGCCGGGGATGCCGCGCAGCGACGCGAGTTGCTCGATCGGCTGGTGCGTCGGCCCGTCCTCGCCGACACCGATCGAGTCGTGCGTAAATATCCACACAACGGGGATTTCCTCGATGGCGGACAGCCGGATCGCGCCCCGCATGTAATCGGAGAAGATGAGGAAGCCCGAGCCGAACGGCCGCAGCTTCGACACCGCCATGCCGTTGCAGATGGCTCCCATCCCGTGCTCGCGCACGCCGAAGTGGAAGTTGCGGCCGAGGTAATTGGTGGCCTCGAACTCGCCCGCGCCGCCGAACGCCAGTTTCGTCTTGGTCGAAGGCGCGAGATCCGCCGCACCACCAAGCAGCCAGGGAATCCGCTCGGCGAGCGCGTTCAGCGTCTTGCCCGAGGAATCGCGGCTGGCGACCCCTTTCGGGTCTGCCGGGAAGGTCGGCAGCGCGCCTTCCCAGCCATCGGGCAGGTCCCAGCGCTGCATCGTCTCGAACTGCTTGGCGAGGTCCGGATGCGCTTGGCGGTAGCGATCGAAGAGGGCGATCCATCCCTCTCGCGCCGCCGCCCCGCGCTCCCCGATACCCTGGCGAAAATGCTCATACACGCCGTCGGGCACCAGGAACTTCGCGTCCTCCGGCCACCCATAGGCCGCCTTGGTGAGCCTGACCTCGTCCTCGCCCAGCGGCTCGCCGTGTGCCTCCTTGGTATCCTGCTTGTGCGGCGCGCCGTAGGCGATATGACTTTCGACCAGGATGAAGGTCGGCCGACTGGTCTCGCGCTCGAACTCGTCGAGCGCGGTGCGGATCGCCTTGGTGTCGTTGGCGTCGCGCACCCGCAGCACGTTCCAGCCATAGGCCAGGAAGCGCGTGCCGACATCCTCGCTGAAGGCAAGCGAGGTGGAGCCCTCGATGCTGATGCGGTTGGAATCGTAGATCCAGCACAGATTGGAGAGACGCAGATGCCCGGCGAGCGAGGCGGCCTCGCTGGCGACGCCCTCCATCATGTCGCCGTCGCCGCATAGCGCGTAGATATTGTAGCCGATCAGCGGCAGGTCCGGCCGGTTGAAGTAGGCGGCGAGCCAGCGCTCGGCGATCGCCATGCCGACGCTGTTGGACACCCCTTGGCCGAGCGGACCGGTCGTGCACTCGACCCCGGTGGTCATGTGGTACTCGGGATGACCCGGCGTATTGCTGTCGAGCTGGCGGAACTTCTTGATGTCGTCGAGGGTCACGCTTGGACGGTGCAGCGGCGCATCGTGCTTGTCCCGCGCCTGCACTTGCGCGAGGTGCAGCAATGAATAGAGCAGCATGGAGGCGTGGCCGACCGACAGCACGAAGCGGTCCCGGTTGGGCCAGGTCGCATCCACCGGATCGTAGACCAGCCGCTCGTTCCAAAGCGTGTAGGCGACGGGAGCCAACCCCATCGGCGTTCCGGGGTGCCCGGAATTGGCTTTCTGGACCGCATCCATGGCCAGGGTGCGCATGGTGTTGATGCAAAGCAGGTCGAGCTCAGACGACGACATCGGTCGATCCTCTTTCACCTCTGGCGCCTTTTCACCTCTGCGCCTTCATCTGGCGGACGCCGGCCGCCAGGGTCAGCCGCAAACAGTCTAGTGCAGTTGCCCGGCAGCCCGATGCGACACCGACCAGGGCAGCGCCTCGTGCCCTGGCTTGTAGTTCCGGTTGTTGATCGTCGGATCCCTGTTGACCAGCGGCCGCATGAACATGGGGTGTTTGGTGCTGCGCACCTCATGCTCGACCGTGAAGATGACCTTCCCGTCCTGCGGGTCGACGATGTCCTGGAAACGGTACTGGTGCTGGTCGCTCTCCTCGGTGATCAGGCCACGTTCGAGAAGCCGCCGGTGCGGCCCGGAGAAGTCGACCAGACTGATCTGGATATGATGTCCGTCGAACTCCGGCAGTTCCACCTCGGCCTCCCGGAAGATCAACACGTTGCCGTCACCGACCACGGCCCTGGCGTGCTTGCCCTTGGTGTCGGTCGCGATCCCGGCCGTGCCTTCCAGGATCTCGCGATAGAAGCGCACGATGCCGTCCAACGAGCCGGGCGGCACGTCGAACTCGACGTACGGCATGCCGACCCGCAGCGGTCCGAACCGAGCCTCGTCGGGGGCATGACAGCGGATGCGGTTGCCCCATGGGCAGGTCGTCTCCACCCCGTCATCGGTCTCCTTGAACGAGAACTTGGTTCCCTCCAGGAGCTTGCGCACGTTGGCGAGGCGGTTGAGCAGCGCCTCCCGATCGTTGAGAACCAGTCCGGTGACGCCGCGCACCACCTGCGCCGCGCGGGTCGGCAGATGGAACTGGGCGCGGCCGACATTGGCCCACATGTTGTCGACCCCGGTCATCAGATAGGGATCGCGGGTCAGGCCAAGCCCGCTGATATAGAATAGCGTCGCGAGCCGCTGGTCCGGCACCGTGACGTTCACATGACCAAGCTCGACGACATTGCCGAGATCCTCAAGCGTCCGGTCGAAGCGATTGGACATCGCATTGTCGTTCATGATCTGACTCCCCTCGGGTGCCCGCTGCGACAATGAGACACGGGAACCCCCCCGCGCGCAACCGTGCGGGAGAGGGCCGGGGTCAGGGGTGATTGGCGCTTGCCGTCAGGTGTCGGCCAGTGCCTTGAGCGTCGCGTCCCGGGCGTCAAAATCCTCCGGAGCGTGGACCGGCTGCACGCAGACATGCGTAGCACCAGCCTCGAAATGCGCCCGCAGCTTGGCCTTGATGGTGGCCGCGTCGCCCCAGGCGACCATGCCGTCGATGAACTGGTCGCTGCCACCGTCGGCCAGATCGGCTTCCGAGAAGCCGATGCGGAGCCAATTATTGCGGTAGTTCGGCAAGCCCATGTAGCGGCGCAGCTCCTCACGGCCCAACGTCCGCGCGCGGGCCGGGTCGGTCTCGAGGCATACCTTCTGTTCCACCGCGAGCCATTTCGCCGGGCCGAGGATGGCTTTCGCCTGTGCCGTGTGCTCGGGAGTTACGTTGTACGGGAGCGCGCCCCGGCTGCGCTCCGCGGCGAGCGCCAGCATCTTCGGCCCCAGCGCCGCGACCGCGACGGGCAGATCGTCGGTCTGGTCGCGCGCGATCCCGTCCAGGTAGGCCCGCATTGCCGGCACCGGCTTTTCGTAGCGGTGTCCGCGGAGCCCCTCGACCATCGGCAGGTGACTGACCCCGAGGCCAAGGATGAAACGGTCCGCGTAGAGATCGCGCAATGTGATGAGCCCGCGCTGGGCAGTGAAGAAATCACGGGCATAGATGCTGGCGATCGAGCTGCCCAGTTTGAGCTTGGTCGTATTGGCCAGCATGAAGCTGCCGACCGACAGCAACTCGAAGCCCCGCGCCTCCGGGTACCAGAGCGCGTCGTAGCCCAGGCCCTCGACGGTGCTTAGGAATTGGCGGACCTGGTCGCCCTTGAGCCGGTCGACCGCATACCATACGCCGAGCCGGCCGAGGTTCATGGTGCTCTCCAAAGGTTGTCGGGTTCCCGCCGCGCCCCGGCCGGTCAGGCCGACGGCGTGGCGGGTAGTCCGAGCCGGCGATCAGGGCTTGTTCTTGTCCGCCTGGTTGGTGATGACCTTGCCGGTATTGGAGAGATCCTTGCCGGCCCCGGCGGTGGTGTTGCAGCCCACGAGCATGGACGAGGCACCCAGCAACATCAGCATCGATAGGCCAAAAGCCAAACGCTTCCGCATAGCGAACTCCCTAGTTGATCGTCAGCAGTGAACTAGCACGACTGCAACCTAACGCGGCAAGCCCAGACGGGATGCACCCTCAAAACTGGTAGCGCCGCAAGCCGCCGTCGACTGGAATGACGGCCCCGGTGATATAGCGGGCAAGGGGCGAGGCCAAGAAGACCGCCAGCACGGCCAAGTCCTCCGGCTCGCCCCAATAGCGCACCGGAATCTCGGCTTCGGCGAAGGCGCGACGATAGTCCTCGGGGTAGTTGCGGCGGATCTGCTCACTCATTATCCGCCCGGGCGGGATGGAGTTGACCGTAATCCCGTGCTGGCCCACCTCGCGCGACAGGCCCTTCGCCCAGGCGTGCATGGCGGCCTTGGCGGCGAAGGCGGCGTTGAGGTGTTCCGGCTCGGACTTGCCGGTGATGTTGATAATGCGACCCCAGCGCCGCTCGATCATGCCGGGCAGCAGCGCGTGCGCGATCTGCCGCTGGCGGGTGAAGTTGAGGGTCATTGCCTCGGTCCACCGCTCCTCGGGGGCGTCGACCGGCAGCACGCGGCTGCCGCCGGCGCAGTTGACCAGGATGTCGACCTGGCCCAGTGCCGCCTGTGCGGCCTCTCGCAGTCGTGCCACCGCGTGCTCGTCCATGATGTCTTGGGCGATCAGCGCCGGGGCCGGCCCGCCGGCCGCCTCGATCTCCGCGGCGAGGGTGCGCAGCAGCTCCTCGCGCCGCGCGACTGCGGCGACCCGCACGCCCTCGGCGGCGAGACCCCGCGCGATGGCCCGGCCGATGCCCATGCTGGCCCCGGTCACCAAAGCGGTTTTATCGCCGAGTTGCAGGTCCATGGCTGGTGTCCCAACTCTCGCGGTGATTACACGACGTGGTGCGGGCGCAGTTCGCAAGCTTCCGCATCCGCGATGGTCTCGACCTGAAAGGTCGTGTGTCCGATGCGGAAGCGCTGGCGGATTTCGGCCGCAATCCCGCTCAGGCTGTCGCGATCCCGTTCGCGCACGGAGACGAGATGGGCCGTCAGCGCCGTCTCGGTGGTGCTCAAGGCCCAGATGTGCAGGTCATGCACCTCGACGATGCCCGGCAGTCGCCGCAGGTAGTCCTCGACCGCCTCGGGCCTGACCCCGCCGGGCACCGCGTCCATCGCCATATCGGCGGCATCGCGCAGCACGCCCCAGGTGCTGAGCAGGATCACCGCCGCGATGGCGAGGCTCGCCAGCGGGTCGAGCCAGAACCAGCCGGTGAGCGCGATCAGCAGACCGGTGAGTACCACGCCGGCGGAGACCGCCGCATCGCCGGCTAGATGCAGGAACGCCGCGCGGATGTTGAGGTCGTCCTTGCGCCCGCGCATGAAAAGCCAAGCCGTGACGCCATTGACGACGATGCCGGCCGCCGCGACGCCGGTCACGGTAAGTTCGCCGACCGGCTCGGGATGGAAGAGGCGACGCGCGGCCTCGAAGGCGATGGCGCCGACGCTGACCAGCAACACCACCGAGTTCACCAGCGCGGCAAGGATCGAGCTGCGGCCCCAGCCATAGGTCCGCCGTGGCGTGGGCGGCCGACGCGCCAGCCAGCTCGCCCCCCAAGCGAGCAGCAACCCGAGCACATCGCCCAGATTGTGCGCGGCGTCGGCGACCAGAACGACCGAATTGGCGGCCAGGCCGAACCCGATCTCGGCCACGACGAACGCCGCGTTCAGAAACACCCCAACCGCGAACGCGCGGTCGTACGAACCGGGGCCGTGATGGTGGTCGCCGTGCGACGGGCCGGCATGGTCGTGGCCGAGGGCGTGGTGGTGCCCGCTCATCCGCGCTCTTGCCCCCTGCGCCCCGATCCGCGGAGCGATTTCAGCTTAAATGGCGGCCTCTTGCGCGGTCAAACCCGGCGAGGCTATCACAGGGTGCTGATCGTCTTCCGGCCGAACCCCGGTCTCGGGAGAGCCTTGTAACGCGATCTCACTTCGTCCGGGCGGAATGGTCGGCAACTCCCTCGTCATCCTCCTCAAGCTGGCCGGCACGAGTCCCCTTGCCCAGGCAGTGGCGATCATCCTTGGCACATTCGTCCTGGAGGACGCCGCGACGGTGCTCGCCGCCATGCGGGCCGACGAGGGCGGCATCGCCGTTTGGGTGGCGCTGGTCGCGCTCTATGCGGGCGTCGTGCTCGGTGATCTGGGGCTTTACGGTCTCGGCCGCCTGTCGAGCCGTATCGGCTGGATCGCCCGGCTGGTCCCGCCCGAGCGCTCGCGCGCGCTCGGCGAGTGGGTGCGGGGCCGCGTGTTTCGGGTCGTGCTGATCAGCCGGTTCCTGCCGGGCATGCGGCTGCCCGCCTACACGGCCTGCGGCTTCCTGCGGGCCGACTTCCGGCAGTTCACCTTGGCGGCAATCGCGGCGACCCTGGTCTGGACCACCCTGCTGTTCGCGGTTTCGCTCCGGATCGGTCAGGTGCTCATCGATCATTTCGGCGCCTGGCGCTGGGCGGGTGCGGCCGGGTTCGCGGTGACCCTCTTCGTCGTCGGCCGGGTCGCCACCCGACTGCAGGGCGCCCCTCAGTGAGCGGCCCGGCGAACGGCCCACGGAGCGGCCCGGAAGCGGACGCCTCGCCGACGGGGCCGGCATGACGGTCGAAACGGCGCTCGGCACCGCCCAGCCGGCGGTCGCGCAGGACAAGCCTGTCTCGCATTTCGAGTTCTGGCCGTCCTGGATGTTCTACACCCCGATCGTCGTGCAGTGGATCGCGCTCGGGCTGCGTTACGGCGACATGAGCCTGCCGACGGCGGCCAACCCGCGGATCACCGCCGGCGGCCTGTGCGGCGAGTCGAAAATATCGATCCTCGATCAGGTCGGCGTGGGCGAACGCTCCCGGCTGGTTCCCTACACGAGCCTCGAAGTGACCGGTACTCCGGAGCAGGCGCTCGCGCAGGCGGAGCGGCAGCTGCGCGCTGCGGCGATCGACTGGCCGGTGGTCGCCAAGCCCGACATCGGCTGCAACGGGACCGGCGTTCGGCTGATCGAGGACCAAGCCGGACTGGCGCGCTACCTCCGCGAGTTCCCCGGCGGCTGCCGGCTCATGCTGCAGGCGTTCGCACCGGAGGAAGGCGAGGCCGGCATCTTCTACGTGCGCCAGCCTGGGCGGGCGCAGGGTCGGATCACCTCGATCACGTTCAAGCACGCGCCCTACGTGATCGGGGATGGCCGTTCCACCTTGCAGCAGCTCGTGTTGGCCGACCCACGCGCCGGCCTGGTCCCGCATCTTTATCTGCCGCGCCTGGCAGCTCGGCTGGCGGACGTTCCCGCCCAGGGCGAGCGGGTCCGGCTCGTCTTCGTCGGCAATCACTGCAAAGGGTCGCTGTTCGAGGACGCGACGCGCGAGGCGACCCCGGCGCTGACCGAGGCCATCGAGCGGATCGCCCGTGCTATGCCCGAATTCCACTTCGGGCGGTTCGACGTCCGCTTCGAATCGCTGGCCGCATTCCGCCGCGGCGAGGGGTTTCGCATTATCGAGATCAACGGCGCCGGGTCGGAGGCGACCCACGTCTGGGACCCCGCCACTACGCTCCGGGCGGCGTGGCGCGCCCAGTTCGTGCATTACGGCTGGGCGTGGCGCATCGGGGCGGCTAATCGGGCCCGCGGCTACCGGCCGTGCGGCCTCACCGAGATGTTCCGGCTGTGGCGTCGGCAGCGCCAGCTCATGGCGTCCTACCCCATGAACGACTGACGCGCCGGCCTCCCGCCTGGTGCTGTCCGCCGGTCGCGTTCGGGTTGCAATGGACGAAGCTTTCGGCCAGGAACACCAGGCCGCGGCAACGCGGTCAGCGGAATCCGGACCCAAGGGAATACGTCGAATGGCGATGCACCGAACGCCGGCGGCAGCGCTCGGCTGCGAGGCCCGCGCGCCATGACGACGCTGCAAGCGATCGTCATCGCCATCCTGCAGGGGGCGACCGAGCTGTTCCCGGTCAGCAGCCTCGGCCATGCCGTCGTCCTACCGCCGCTGCTCGGCTGGAGCATCGATCAGCGTTCGGCCGCCTTCCTGCCTTTCCTGGTCACCCTCCACCTCGGCACCGCCGCCGCCCTGCTGCTCTATTTCTGGAAAGACTGGTGGGCGCTGCTTTCGGGCGTGCTCGGCATCGGCTCCCCCCACAAGGTCAAGGAGAGCCGGAGGGTGTTCGTGCTCGTGGTCCTCGCGACCATTCCCGCCGTGATCGTCGGCTTCCTGCTTGAAAAATTCCTGCGCACGCTGTTCGGCTCGCCCGTGGTCGCGGCGGTGTTCCTGGTCGTGAACGGCGCGATGCTGCTGTTCGGTGAGCGGCTGCGCGGCGCGGCACGCAGCCGGCCGCTGTCCAGCCTCACCGCCATCGACGCACTGATAATCGGCTGCTGGCAATGCCTCGCGCTGATCCCCGGCATTTCCCGCTCCGGCGCCACCATCGTCGGCGGGCTGCTGCGTGGCGTCGGGCATGAGGGCGCCGCCCATTTCTCGTTCCTGATCGCCACGCCGGTCATCCTCGGCGCGACCGTACTGGAACTGCCCAAGCTGCTGCACGAGGACATCGCGCCGGGCGTGCTCCAGCTCTCCGTCGTCGCCGCGATCCTGGCCGGCGTGACCGCGTTCGCGAGCACCGCCTTCCTGATGCGCTACTTCCGCACCAATGATGCCTGGGCGCTGAACCCGTTCGCCTACTACTGCATCGTGTTCGGCCTTGGCAGCCTGGCCGTGCTGTATCTCGTCGCGTGACCCACACGGTTCGGAAAGCCGCCCGATGACGGACGAAAACCGCGGCCCGCTCGCCGGTATCCGCGTCGTCGATTTGACGACCGTGGTGCTTGGCCCGTTCGCGACCCAGATCCTCGGCGACATGGGCGCCGACGTGATCAAGGTGGAGACCCCGGCCGGCGACAATTGCCGGCATATCGGCCCTTCGCGCGCCCCGGACATGGGCGCCTACTTCGTCGCACTGAACCGCAACAAGCGCAGCATCGTGCTTGACCTCAAGCGCAAGCCGGCCCGCGCGGCGCTGGACCGGCTGATCGCGGCGGCGGACGTCGTGGTGCACAACATGCGGCTGGGTGCCGCCGAGCGGCTCGGGCTCGACTACGCCAGCCTCGCCGCGCAGAACCGGCGCGTCATCCTGGCCTGCGCGAGCGGGTTTCGCAAAGGCAGCTCGCTGCAGGACAGCCCGGCCTATGACGATCTGATCCAGGGGCTCAGCGGCACGGCCTCGCTGAACGCCGGGCCGGATGGCGCGCCGCGCTACTTTCCGACCGTCGCCGCCGACAAGGTGAGCGGACACATGCTGGCCTCGATGATCGGCATGGCTCTGTTCCACCGGGAGCGCACCGGCGAGGGCCAGGAAGTGCATGTGCCGATGATGGAGACGATGCTGAACTTCATGCTGGTCGAGCACCTCTGGGGTGCGGCGATCGGCGAGCCCGAACGGGGCATGGGCTACCCCAGGATGCTGACGCCACATCGCCGGCCCTATCGGACCAGGGATGGGTACGTCTCGGTCATTGCCGTGAGCGACATCCAGTGGGCGCGCATCTTCGCGGCGATCGGCCGCCCCGAGCTGATCGAGGATTCGCGCTTCGCCAGCATCGGCGCGCGCACGGAGAACGTGGACGCCGTCTATGCCGTGCTGACGGAAGGGATGCAGTCTCGCACCACCGCCGAGTGGCTGGACATCCTGCAGCGAGCCGATATCCCCTGTGGCGAGGCCGGCACCCTGCCGGAGTTGCTGGACAATCCCTATTTGCGCGAAACCGGCTTTTTCCAGGAAGTCGATCACCCGACCAACGGCCGCACGGTCCTGACCGCGGTTCCGGCCGCCTTCTCCGCCTCGCCGCCCTCGATCCGTCGCCTGCCGCCCGGCCTCGGCGAGCACACGACGGAGGTGCTGCGAGAAGCCGGCTATGGTGAGGCGGAGATCGCCGAGATTACGGGAGCGTGACAAGCCTGCGCCGCCTCGCACTGACGCTCGCCGCAGCGCTCCCGCTCCTTGCCGCCGCGCCGAGCACCCACTCGCACGAGCCGCTCGCCGCTACCCCGATCTCGCGCCTCGACCTTCCCTGGTGGCGCGCCCGGCACCTCGCCGCGCTCGAACGGCTGCGCCAAGGCAGGGTCGACCTGATCTTCCTCGGCGACTCGATCACCGAGGACTGGGAGCGCGTCGGTCCCCCGGACTGGGCGGATTTCAGACCCGGGTGGAACCGCTTCTATGGCGATCGCAACGCGGTCAATCTCGGCTTCAAGGGCGACACGACGGCCAACCTGTTATGGCGCATCCGCAACGGCGAGGTGGACGGCATCGCGCCCAAGGTCGCGGTCGTCCTGATCGGCGCCAACAATCTCGGTCGGGTGCACTGGTCAGCCGAGGCCACCACCACCGGTATTGCCGCCAACATCGACGAGTTGCACCGCCGTCTGCCGCAAACCAAGCTGCTGTTGTTGAGCGTGCTGCCGAGCGAGCGGTCGGCTTGGGCCAGCGACACCACGGTGGCGATCAACCGCGCGCTCGCTTCGCGCTACCCTTCTGGTGGGGACCCGACGTTTTTTGATGTGACGTCCCTGTTCATGCGGAATGGCCGACTTGACCGGAGCCTCTATTTCGACCCGCTGCTCACTCCCCCGGAGCCGCCGCTGCATCCCACCGCGCAGGCGCAGGAGAGGCTGGCCGGCGTGATCGAACCGACACTTTCCCGGCTAATGGCAGACCAGCCGCATCCGAGCCGCTGAGTATTCCGTCAGACCGGGGGAGCACCGGAAGTCGAGCTTGCTCCGGCCGCCGGAATGGCGAGGTATGCAAGCCGCTTGATCTCCTTGCGGCCGCGGGACACCGAATCGAGGATCAGTCCACAGGCGATCGACAGGAAACAAAGCAACGTCAGGCTCGCGGCAAGCACGGCGGTCGGCAGCCGCGGCACCAAGCCGCTGTGCAGGAACTCGACGATGACCGGCACGCCGATCGCGAGTGCCAGCAGCGCCAGCACCAGTCCCGTCAGGGAAAAGAATTGGAGCGGGCGCTCCTCCTTAACCAGGATCACGATGGTGCGCAGGATGCGGACGCCGTCGCGCACCGTGTGCAGTTTCGACGCCGAGCCGACCGGCCTATCCCGGTAACTAGTCTTGACCTCGCCGATCGGCATTTTGAGCTCGAGCGCGTGAACGGTGAACTCGGTCTCCGTCTCGAAGCCGGTCGCGAGGGCGGGAAACGACTTTACGAACCGGCGGGAGAAGGCACGATAACCCGAAAGCATGTCGGTGATGCGGTTGCCGAACACCCAGCCGACGATGCCGGTCAACATTGCGTTGCCGAACCGGTGGCCTGGGCGGTAGGCCGCGGCGATGTCGGTCACTCGCGTGCCGGTCACCATGTCGAGCTGGTCGGCAACTAGCGTATGCACCATGGCCGGGCTTACGCTCGCATCGTACGTGTTGTCGCCATCGACCAGGACATAGACGTCGGCTTCCACGTCGGCGAACATGCGCCGGACCACGTGACCTTTTCCCTGCAAGGTCTCGCGCCGCACGATCGCTCCCGCCGCACGCGCGGAGGCGGCTGTGTCGTCAGTGGAATTGTTGTCGTAGACGTGGATCGTCGCCTGCGGCAGGGCGGCGCGGAAATCGGCGACCACATGGCCGATTGCGACCTCTTCATTATAGCACGGGATAAGGACCGCGATCCTGCCGAGAGGCATCACCGATGGGCCGGTCTGCGCAACGCGGCGTGCGGCTTCGGATCGCAACAGGGGAGCATCAGCCTGTGCGTGGTCCGCACGGTTTTCCTGAATGGGCGGACTTAGATCGGCACCTGGGGTCATGGCGAGGTTCTGCCCGATCCCAGTGGCGCAGTCCAAGGGATTTATCGCTCCACGTGAGATTGTAGTGAACGATTCGGCTCTTGTCCTGCCTTCATCTCACGCAGAATGGAGCGCTTCGCTCAAATCTGTGGCTTGACGAGCGCCTCCCAAGCATTTCTTTATCAAACCAGCATGATACGAATTCGTTTCTTTCCGGTCTGCCTCGCTGCAGCGTTGTTCCTGCTCGGTCTGGGCGCCGGGGTGGCCGAACTCTGGCATCCTGGCAAGGGGATGACGGTCGCGGTGGACCTGCTCTATGGGTTGTGCGCCGCGGCGCTGGTGCTATGGGGCGCGCGCACCACGGTGCCGGAACGGGAACGCCCGGGCGCCGGCCTTGCCGCCGCAGCAACACTTGCGCTGGCCTTCGTCGTGCCGCTGCTGCTCGCCGATGTCGTGCTACAAGCGTATCCAGTCTCGGCGGACGAATACGGCTATAACTTCCTCGCCGACACATTGCGCCACGGCCGACTGTGGAACGCGTCCGCGCCGTCCGGGCTCGGCGACGTGCTCAAGACAATGTACGTGCCCGACCTGGACGGCAAGCGGCTGTCGCAATACCCGCCGGGCTGGCCAGCAGTGCTCGCCTTGTTTGCCTCGGTCGGGTTGCGGACCGCAGCCAATCCCGTGCTGGGAGTTCTTTTGGCGGCGTTCCTGGCCCTCGGTTTGCGGCAACTCGGGGTGACACGCGGGCGAGGCGGGGCGTTGTTGGCGCTCTCGCTCCTAGCGCCGTTCACACTGTTCAACAACGCCTCGTTCTTCAACCACACCTTGACGGGAACGTGCATTCTTGCCGTCGCCTGGCTCGGCCTACGCGATGAGCGGCGGCCAACGGTCTGGGCTCAGCTCGCCCTCGGCTTCGCCTTTTCCGTGCTGCTGACCACGCGCTACGAAGCGTTCCTTCTCGCCTTCGGGCTCTATGTTCTCGACGGGCTGCTACGGCGGCGACGGGTGTTTGTCCGGCGCTCCCTGTGGGCGGCACTCGGCGCCCTGCCGGTGGTCGCGATGTTTGCCTGGTATAACTGGCGCATCACCGGCAGCCCGTTCGTCACAACCCTCTCCTGGGGCTTTCCTGACCTCACCTACGGGCTTTATGGGTACGGCACCGAGGGACCGAACACTCCTTTCCGCTCCTTGGAACGCACGGTCTGGTTCTCGCTGTGGTGGATGGAGTTCGCCTGCGTTGCGGTGCTGCCGTTCGTGGCCGTCGCGCTCTGGCGCGGCGTGCGGCAGCGGACCCTGCGCTGGTTCGACCTGATGCTGCCGGCAACCATCCTGTTCTTTTTCGCGTACCCCGATCTCGGCGGTTACCAGTATGGCCCGCGCTACTGGTTCATCGGCTGGGTGACTGTGCCGCTCACCCTCGGGAGGGCCTTCCGCAGCAATGTGCCTTGGGCGCTCGGCCGCTGGCAATTCGATCCGATGCGCCTGGCCGGCCTGCAGGTCGCCGCCTACGCCGGGTTCGTGCTCAGCTACTCGGTCTTCGCGCATCTCCAGGTCTCGGCCGTTCGCGAGCCGCTGCGCGCGGCGGCGACCGCGCCCGCCCCGGCGCTGGTGCTGATCGCCAGCGATGAAATCCGATACGTCTCCTGGCAGAGCCGACCAATCCACTTCGACGCGGTAGATACCACCCGCAACGGCCCGGATGGTTTTACTGGTCCCATCCTACACGGTATCGATCTCGGTGAGGCGCGCATCGCCCTGCTCTGCCGGCAGGTCCACGACCGGACGATCTGGCGCGTCCGTGTGCAAGGAGCGCCCCCAAAAGCTACGCTGGAGCCAGCGTGCGGGACACCCCAGGCGGCGGTCCATCAGCATGGCTGACCACCAGGAAGGGCGTGTGGGCCTGCTTCTTGAGCGGCCGCCATGTCCGGACCGCACAGTTGAGGACGCTGCAAGAGCCTAATTGCTTGACGGCGCGTCGCCTCAAACACTTACAAGGGCGCCATGGTCCGAACCCGTTCCTTCCTGACGCTGCTGGCGGCGGTGTTGTTCCTGCTCGGTCTGGGCGCCGGGGTGGCCGAACTCTGGCATCCTGGCAAGGGGATGACGGTCGCGGTGGACCTGCTCTATGGGTTGTGCGCCGCGGCGCTGGTGCTATGGGGCGCGCGCACCACGGTGCCGGAACGGGAACGCCCGGGCGCCGGCCTTGCCGCCGCAGCAACACTTGCGCTGGCCTTCGTCGTGCCGCTGCTGCTCGCCGATGTCGTGCTACAAGCGTATCCGGTCTCGGCGGACGAATACGGCTATAACTTCCTCGCCGACACATTGCGCCACGGCCGACTGTGGAACGCGTCCGCGCCGTCCGGGCTCGGCGACGTGCTCAAGACAATGTACGTGCCCGACCTGGACGGCAAGCGGCTGTCGCAATACCCGCCGGGCTGGCCAGCAGTGCTCGCCTTGTTTGCCTCGGTCGGGTTGCGGACCGCAGCCAATCCCGTGCTGGGAGTTCTTTTGGCGGCGTTCCTGGCCCTCGGTTTGCGGCAACTCGGGGTGACACGCGGGCGGGGCGGGGCGTTGTTGGCGCTCTCGCTCCTAGCGCCGTTCACACTGTTCAACAACGCCTCGTTCTTCAACCACACCTTGACGGGAACGTGCATTCTTGCCGTCGCCTGGCTCGGCCTACGCGATGAGCGGCGGCCAACGGTCTGGGCTCAGCTCGCCCTCGGCTTCGCCTTTTCCGTGCTGCTGACCACGCGCTACGAAGCGTTCCTTCTCGCCTTCGGGCTCTATGTTCTCGACGGGCTGCTACGGCGGCGACGGGTGTTTGTCCGGCGCTCCCTGTGGGCGGCACTCGGCGCCCTGCCGGTGGTCGCGATGTTTGCCTGGTATAACTGGCGCATCACCGGCAGCCCGTTCGTCACCACCCTCTCCTGGGGCTTTCCCGACCTCACCTACGGGCTTTATGGGCACGGCATCGAAGGGCCGAGCAACCCTTTCCGCGCGCTCGAGCGCACGGTTTGGCAATCGTCATGGTGGATGGAGTTTGCCTGCGCCGCGCTGCTCCCGTTCGTGGCCGTCGCGCTCTGGCGCGGCGTGCGGCAGCGAACCCTGCGCTGGTTCGACCTGATGCTGCCGGCAACCGTCCTGTTCTTCGTGTTCTATCCCGACGCCGGCGGTTACCAGTATGGCCCGCGCTACTGGTTCATCGGCTGGGTGACGGTGCCGCTCACCCTCGGGAGGGCCTTCCGCAGCAATGTGCCTTGGGCGCTCGGCCGCTGGCGATTCGATCCGATGCGCCTGGCCGGCCTGCAGGTCGCCGCCTACGCCGGGTTCGTGCTCAGCTACTCGGTCTTCGCGCATCTCCAGGTCTCGGCCGTTCGCGAGCCGCTGCGCGCGGCGGCGACCGCGCCCGCCCCGGCGCTGGTGCTGATCGCCAGCGATGAAATCCGATACGTCTCCTGGCAGAGCCGACCAATCCACTTCGACGCGGTAGATACCACCCGCAACGGCCCGGATGGTTTTACTGGTCCCATCCTACACGGTATCGATCTCGGTGAGGCGCGCATCGCCCTGCTCTGCCGGCAGGTCCACGACCGGACGATCTGGCGCGTCCGTGTGCAAGGAGCGCCCCCAAAAGCTACGCTGGAGCCAGCGTGCGGGACACCCCAGGCGGCGGTCCATCAGCATGGCTGACCACCAGGAAGGGCGTGTGGGCCTGCTTCTTGAGCGGCCGCCATGTCCGGACCGCACAGTTGAGGACGCTGCAAGAGCCTAATTGCTTGACGGCGCGTCGCCTCAAACACTTACAAGGGCGCCATGGTCCGAACCCGTTCCTTCCTGACGCTGCTGGCGGCGGTGTTGTTCCTGCTCGGCCTGGGCGCCGGGGTGGCCGAACTCTGGCATCCTGGCAAGGGGATGACGGTCGCGGTGGACCTGCTCTATGGGTTGTGCGCCGCGGCGCTGGTGCTATGGGGCGCGCGCACCACGGTGCCGGAACGGGAACGCCCGGGCGCCGGCCTTGCCGCCGCAGCAACACTTGCGCTGGCCTTCGTCGTGCCGCTGCTGCTCGCCGATGTCGTGCTACAAGCGTATCCGGTCTCGGCGGACGAATACGGCTATAACTTCCTCGCCGACACATTGCGCCACGGCCGACTGTGGAACGCGTCCGCGCCGTCCGGGCTCGGCGACGTGCTCAAGACGATGTACGTGCCCGACCAGGACGGCAAGCGGCTGTCGCAATACCCGCCGGGCTGGCCAGCAGTGCTCGCCTTGTTTGCCTCGGTCGGGTTGCGGACCGCAGCCAATCCCGTGCTGGGAGTTCTTTTGGCGGCGTTCCTGGCCCTCGGTTTGCGGCAACTCGGGGTGACACGCGGGCGGGGCGGGGCGTTGTTGGCGCTCTCGCTCCTAGCGCCGTTCACGCTGTTCAACAACGCCTCGTTCTTCAACCACACCTTGACGGGAACGTGCATTCTTGCCGTCGCCTGGCTCGGCCTACGCGATGAGCGGCGGCCAACGGTCTGGGCTCAGCTCGCCCTCGGCTTCGCCTTTTCCGTGCTGCTGACCACGCGCTACGAAGCGTTCCTTCTCGCCTTCGGGCTCTATGTTCTCGACGGGCTGCTACGGCGGCGACGGGTGTTCGTCCGGCGCTCCCTGTGGGCGGCACTCGGCGCCCTGCCGGTGGTCGCGATGTTTGCCTGGTATAACTGGCGCATCACCGGCAGCCCGTTCGTCACAACCCTCTCCTGGGGCTTTCCCGACCTCACCTACGGGCTTTATGGGCACGGCATCGAAGGGCCGAGCAACCCTTTCCGCGCGCTCGAGCGCACGGTTTGGCAATCGTCATGGTGGATGGAGTTTGCCTGCGCCGCGCTGCTGCCGTTCGTGGCCGTCGCGCTCTGGCGCGGCGTGCGGCAGCGGACCCTGCGCTGGTTCGACCTGATGCTGCCGGCAACCATCCTGTTCTTTTTGTTCTACCCCGACCTCGGCGGTTACCAGTATGGCCCGCGCTACTGGTTCATCGGCTGGGTGACGGTGCCGCTCACCCTCGGGAGGGCCTTCGGCAGCAATGTGCCTTGGGCGCTCGGCCGCTGGCGATTCGATCCGATGCGCCTGGCCGGCCTGCAGGTCGCTGCCTACGCCGGGTTCGTGCTCAGCTACTCGGTCTTCGCGCATCTCCAGGTCTCGGCCGTTCGCGAGCCGCTGCGCGTGGCGGCGACCGCGCCCGCCCCGGCACTGGTGCTGATACGAGGGGAGGATGAACTCCGCGATACGTACCCTGGCAGGTACGAGGTATCCCGTTCAACTCGCTCAGTCTCAGCACCCGCAATGGGCCAGACGGGTTTGACGCACCCATTCTATACGGCCTTGATCTCGGTGATGCGCGCGACGCCCTGCTCTGCCAGCCAGGTCCATGACCGCACGATCTGGCGCGTTCGGCTGGACGGAGCGCCGCCGGCACAGGCCGCTGGAGAAAGTATGCGGCGGCAACTCCCGATAGGTCGAGGTCAGGAGCGGCCAGTCGCCCCAAGAGCCTGCTCGAGGGCCCCCAGCACGTCATTGGCGAACCGGCGCATGTTGGCCACCCGGTCGTCGCTGCCGGTTTCAAGCGTCGTCGCCGCTTCGGCCGGACCGGCGATGGCGAAGCAGGTATGCCCGGCGGCGTCGCCGTAACGATTGCCGGTCGGTCCGGTGGCGCCGCTTTCGCCCACACCCCAGGTCGCCCCGAGCTTGGCCCGCGCCCGTTGCGCGAGCAATCGCGCATACGGCTCGGTGGACGCGCGCATTGCGGACATCGCAGCGTCGTCAATGCCGGCGATCTCGTCCCGCGCCTTGCGGGTATAGATCACGCCGCCGCCAAGGAAGTAGGCCGAGGCTCCCGGCACGGAAAGCAGCGCCGCCGAGACCAGGCCGCCGGTCGAGGAACTCGAACACCGCCACGGTCTCGCCGCGCTCCTTCAGGCGTGCGCCGATGCGTTGGGCGATCGGCAGAAGGTCTTGCATGATCGTTCCCCGTCAGAGCGGCTTGAGCGGCGTGGCGTCGGCCGGCAGGGGAACGCGGTCGACGTTGAGAACGAATGAAACGATCGTGTAGTAGCCGACGGCACCGATCAGATCGATCACGCCGTTCTCGCCGAACTTTTCCTTGACGGCATTGAACGCCGCGTCACTCACCTGCCCGGTGTGCAGGAGCTGGTGCGCGAAATCGTACACCGTTGCTTCATCTGGCTGCAGGTTGTCCGGGCGCCTTCCCTCCGCAACGGCGTCGGCGATCTCCGGCCGCAACCCCGCCTCCAGGGCCAGCTTGCGGTGCGCGTACCATTCGTACTGCGCGGTCCATTTGCGCGCGCACAGGATAATGGCAAGCTCGTTCAGCCGCGGTTCGATCGAGCTCTTGAAGCGCACGTATTCGCCGACGTGCTGGATGCGGTTGGCGATCTCCGGGCTGCGCAGCAACGCCTTGAACGGCCCACGCTGCCAGCTGCCGCGCGGTCCACCGGCGATGGTCTCCGCCACGCGCTTCTGCTCGGCGGTCATCGTCTCCGGCGAGATCGGGCCAAAGCGTTCGGTCATCTGTTCGTCTCCCTACCTTATGGAATTGTCGCGATCATGCCGCCATCGACGATGATCTCGGTCGCGGTGATGAAGCGGGCCTCGTCGGAAGCGAGGAACAGCACGGCGTGCGCGACGTCCCAACCATCGCCCATATGGCCCATCGGCACGCGCCGGTGGCGGTCGGCGATCAGTGCCTCGGCGTCGTTGTTGCCGATCTGGCGCGCCAGCCGATGCGTCACCAGGGGCGTGTTCATCAGCCCGGGAACCACGGTGTTCACGCGGATGCCGAGCGGCGCGTATTTCACCGCCGTCGAGCGCGAGAGCTGGATCACACCGGCCTTGCTCGCGCTGTAGCCGACATGGGTGCGGCCGAGATGGTCGCGCAGGCCGGCAACGGAAGCGATGTTGACGATCGCTCCCTTGCCTTGCTTCTCCATGACGGGCAGCACGTGCTTGCAGCCGAGAAACGCGGTTTTCAGGTTCTGATCGATTTGCCGGTCGAACACCTCCTCCGACATCTCGACCGGCCCGCCGGGCGCGGAGCCGCCGACGTTGTTCACCAGGATGTCGATGCGCCCGAACCGGGCCAAGCAGGCGTCCATCGACTCTTTGACCTGCGCCGAATTCGAGGGCGTCGGAGATCCGCGTTTCGCAGGTGTTGCCTTCCTCCTCGATGATCCGGCGCGTCTCGTCGAGCGCCTCGCGGTTGATGTCGAGCAGGAACACTTTCGCACCCTGCCGTGCGAACAAGGTCGCGGTCGCGCGGCCGTTGCCCCAGCCCGGTCCCACCGAACCCGCGCCCGAAACGATGGCCACCTTGCCGGCCAGATCCAGCATTGTCTCCCCCCTCGCTCTTCAGGCGGCACAGTAGAGCGGAAGGCGGCGAGGGAGAAGGCGGGCGGGGCCGATGCGACCGCCCCGCCCAGCGGCGCCGGGGCGTTACTCCCGGCGGCTCGCGACGGTGCAAGGGTGCGGGACCGAGCATCCCGCTTGCTTGCGGTGCTGGCTCCTTGCCGCCGTGCTCACCGGCCGCAGCCGCCCCCCACAGGGCGCGCGTCTAGGTGTGTGGGAAGTTGATCTCCACCGCGACGCCATCCGGATCATGCATGAAGAGCTGCGTCAGGTTGACCGAGGCGATCTCGCGCTCGTCGTACTTGACGCGATGCTCGGCGAGGCGGCCCTTGATTTCGTCGAGGCCGGAAGCCTCGAAGGCGAAATGGTCGAGCCGCCCGGTCGGCGGTGGCTCGCTGCCGCCAAGCTCAGTCCCGATCAGGTGGATGACCGCCTGCTTGCCGCAGTAGAGCCAGTAGCCCGGGAACGGCAAGGTCGGACGGGCGCCGACCTCAAGGCCGAGGACATCGACGTAGAAATCCTTGGTCGCCTCGAGGTCGCGCGGCCGGGTCGAGATGTGGTTGAGGCTATTCAGTCCCATGGTCGTCGTCCACCTGTTGCGGACCGAGTTTGTCGGGGCCGGGGCTGGGGCGTCAACCTTCTACGCGATCCGCCCTGACCCCGGCCTCTCCGCAGCGCCCTACTTCGATTCGATGACGAAGGAGATTTTTACGTTGGCGCGGTAGGTTTTGATCTTGTCGTTTTCGACCGTGGCCTGGAACTCGCTCATGTACACGGATCGGATTCCGCGGACGGTCTTGGACGCTTCGGCGACCGCCTGGCGCGCGGCGTCTTCCCAGCTCTGTTCGGACTCGGCAAGCAACTCAAGGATTTTTACGACTGCCATATTTTCCTCCTAGCGGACTGCCCAACAGAGAAACGTGTGTTCCGACTGAGGTTGTCTCACGACACTTTCGTGTCTTGGCCGACCAGGCGCCGTTGCTGCCGGCGGTCCGATCAAGGCAATGCAGATGATAGCAGTCCGCGAAGCCGGCGCAACGGGACCGTCAGCTACCCGGGCAGCCGGTTTGGCTCAGGCCGCCTTTGCCGTCCCGAACAGCCCGCCCAGCGCGGCCAGCTTCGCCAGATGCTCATCCGCCGTGCCGAACATCAGGTCGATCATGGTCTGCCGCTTGAAGTAGTGGCCGACCTTGTATTCCATGGTCATGCCGATGCCGCCGTGCAGCTGGATCGCCTCTTCGCCGACATGCTTGCCCGAGCGGCCGATCTGCACTTTTGCACCAGAAATCGCGCGGCTGCGCTCGGTCGGGTCCTGCTCCCCTGCCATCACCGTCGCGAACAGCGCCATGCTGCGCCCCTGCTCGACCGCGACCAGCATGTCCACCGCGCGGTGCTGCAACGCTTGGAACTCACCGATTGCCCGGCCGAACTGCTTTCTGGTCTTCAGGTATTCGAGGGTGAGTTCCTGCATCGAGACGAGCAGCCCAACGGATTCGGCGCACTGCGCCGCGATCGCCTCATCGACGACCCGCTCCGCGATCGCCAAACCCTTGCCGGGCTCGCCCAAAACGTCGTCCGGGCCGACCTTGACGCCGGACAGCGTCACCTCCGCCGCGCGCAGCCCGTCCTGCGTCGGGTAGCCACGGCGCGAGACGCCGCCCGCCTTTCCGTCGACCAGAAAAAGTCCGATGCCGTCACGGTCCCGTCGATTGCCGGACACCCGCGCGGTGACGATCAGCTTGTCCGCGCAGTCACCGTGCAGCACGACGCTCTTTGCGCCGTCGAGTACCCATCCCTCGCCGTCACGCTTGGCCGTGGTCGCGACGTCGAACAGGTCGTAACGCGACTGGCGCTCGATATGGGCGAACGCCAGCAACAGGCTCCCGTCGGCGATCTTCGGCAGCAGCGCCGCCCGCTGCTCTTCGCTGCCAGCCGCGCGGATGAAGCCGGCACCCAGGATCACGGTCGCGAAATAGGGTTCGAGCACGAGCCCACGCCCGAACGCCTCCATCACGATCATGGTCTCGACCGGGCCGCCGCCAAAACCGCCGTGCCGCTCCTCGAACGGCAGGCCGAGCAGGCCAAGCTCGGCGTATTGCGACCACAGCTCGCGGCTCCAACCGTCCGGCTCGGCCATGAACTTCTTCCGGGTTTCGAAATCGTAGCGATCGGCGATCAGCCGATCGACGCTGTCCTTGAGCAGCCGCTGTTCCTCGGTCAGATCGAAGTCCATGTTCCGGAACCTGTTCCCTCACTCACGGAAGTACTTGCTGCGTCATGCCCGGACTTGATCCGGCTTCCATGCCGCTCCCGCATCTTGCGGCGTGGATTGCCGGGTCAAGCCCGGCAATGACAAGAACGGTGATCAGGGCCCCCTGCCCTACAGCCCCAAAATCGCCTTGGCGACGATGTTGCGCTGGATCTCGTTGGAGCCGCCGTAGATCGAGACCTTGCGGTAGTTGAAGTAGTCGGGCGCCGCCTCGGTGGCGTAGTCCGGTCCGACCACCGGCTCATTCTGCCCCGCCTCGACAGGCTGGTACGGCATCGCGAACGGGCCGACGACCTCGATCGCAAGCTCGGTGAGCTGCTGCTGGATGACAGAGCCCTTCAGCTTCAGGATGGACGAAGCAGGGTTGGGCTTGCCCTTCACCATCCGTCGTTCTTCCGCAACCACGCGCAGCTGGGTCATCTCCAGCGCTTTCAGCTCCACCTCCACCGCGGCCAGTTTTTCACGGAACTTGGCGTCCTCAATCAACGGGCGCTCGCCGACCGTCTCCAGTGCGGCCAGTTGCTTGATGCGCTGAACCTGCGCCTTCGAGGCGCCGACGCGCGCGATGCCGGTGCGCTCGTTGCCGAGCAGGAATTTTGCGTAGTCCCAGCCCTTGTTCTCCTCGCCGATCAGGTTTTCGGCCGGCACTTCCACGTCGTCGAAGAACACCTCGTTGACCTCGTGGCCGCCGTCGATCGTCTGGATCGGCCGAACCGTGATGCCCTTGAGAGTCATCGGAAAGACGATGAACGAAATGCCTTCCTGCTTCTTGGCGGCGGCATCAGTGCGGACCAGACAGAAAATCCAGTCGGCGTGTTGCGCCAGCGTCGTCCAGGTTTTCTGGCCGTTGATGATGTACGTGTCGCCGCGGCGCTCCGCGCGCGTGCGCAGGCTGGCGAGGTCCGACCCGGAGCCGGGCTCGGAAAAACCCTGGCACCACCAATCGTCGAGGTTGGCGGCGCGCGCCAGGAATTGGCGCTTGTGCTTGTCGCTGCCGAATTGGGCGATGACGGGGCCGACCATCGAGGCGTTGAAGGCAAGCGGCGGCGGCACGAAGGCCTGCTGCATCTCGTCCTGGTACATGTAGACCTGCACCGGGGTCCAATCCTGGCCGCCCCACTCCTTCGGCCAGTTCGGCACTGCCCAGCCGCGCGCGTTCAGCGTGCGCTGGGAGCGGACCATCTCTTCCTTGCTCAGCGGGTGGCCGGCCGCCGTCTTTTCGCGGAGATCGGCGGGAAACTCGTCCCGAAAGAAACGGCGAGCCTCTTCGCGGAAGGCGACTTCCTCGGGCGTGAAGTTCAGGTCCATGCGGTGCTCCTGGATTTGCGGAGGTCGTCCCTCACCCTGGCCCCTTCCCGAGGGAGAGGGAGAAGTGAAGCCCTCTCCCGCCGGGAGAGGGTTGGATGAGGGCTACGCAGCCCGCGATTTGAGGCGGTGGGAAAACGTCTTGCGGAACTTCGCCACCTTGGGCGCGACCACGACCTGGCAATACCCGGTGTACGGATTTCGGGCGTAGTAGTCGTGGTGCTCGGGTTCCGCCTCGTAGAACACTTCTAACGGCTCGATTTCCGTGACCAGCTTGCCCGGCCAGATTTTGGCGTCCGCCACTTCCTTCGTCACCGCTTCGGCCGCAGTGCGCTGGGCGTCGGAGTGGGTGAGGATAATGGAGCGATACTGCGGCCCAACGTCGTTGCCCTGCCGGTCGCGGGTGGTCGGGTCGTGAATGGAGAAAAAGACCCGCAACAGGTCCTCGTAGGAGACCACCTTCGGGTCGAACACGATCTGCGTGACCTCGGCGTGGCCGGTGCGGCCGGTGCAGACCTGCCGATAGCTCGGATTGGCGACGTGCCCGCCGGCGTAGCCGGACATCACCGACTGCACGCCGTCGAGGTCCTTGAACACGGCTTCCAGGCACCAGAAGCATCCGCCGCCGAGAGTGGCCGCCTCCTGCCCCGGCTTGGCCTGATCGGTCTTGGCCTGATCCGTCATGCTGCGCTCCTCCATCATGGCCGACCTTATATGGGCCGCGGGCCGTTTCGGCACTATGCCCCGACTTGCCGCAGGAGAGAACCGAGCAGCGCGGGATCGGTGATGACGCGCGGCACCTTGTTCTGTCCGCCCAGCCGACCTCGGCCACGCAGCCAATCGGTAAAGGCCCCCGCCGGGGCGACCAACACGCGTGGCGGCAGCAACTGCCCGCCTCGGCGGTGCGCCGCGTAATCCTCGTTGGCCCGCGACAATGCCGTGTCCAGCCGGGCGGCGAAGTCCTCGGGACCGGGCGGCCTCTCGCCGTCGAACTCGACCACGAACACGTGACGCCCCTTCGCTCCAACCAGCTCCGACCCGGCGGCAAACTCCGCCACATCGGCGCCCAGCCACGCCGCTGCATGGATGACCGCGCGCTCGATCTCCTCGCCTGCCACGTGCTCGCCGAATGCCGAGAGGAAGTAGGAGGTGCGCCCCGTCACCAGCAGCCGAGGAGGCGAGCAGTCCACCAGCCGCACCACGTCGCCGACGACGTAGGACCAGAGACCCGCGCACGAGCTGATCACCAAGGCGTAATCGACGCCGGCCTCGGCGGTGCCGATCCAGTGTCGGGTGGGCGACGCCGAGCCCAGTTCGGAGAGCGGCACGAACTCGTAGAACAAGCCGCGATCGAGGATCATGCGGAGGCCCGCGCCGGGCACGCCGTCGGCCACGGCGAAAAAGCCCTCGCTGGCCGGATAGACTTCCCGCAATTCGGCGTGGCCACCGGCGAGCCACCCCTCGAAGCGGGAGCGGTATGGGGCGAAGTTCACCCCGCCATGCGCCAGCAGTTCGAGGTCGGGATAGAAGCTGGTAAGCCGGGGCGGCCGATCGCGCTGCACGGCGGCGAGCCGTTCGAAGAACAGCAACAGCCAGCTCGGCGTCCCGCTCAGCGCCCGGATCGGCTCGGCGAGCGACAGGCGTGCCAGCACATCCATCTTGCGGTCCCAATCGGCGATCAGCGCCAGCGCCGACGGCGGGAAGTAGCGGGGGCGCGCCCAGAGCGGTACCCGGGCCGCGGCGATGCCGCTGAGGTCGCCGCTGCGGATACCGGGCGCTTCCCGGCGCAGGTCGGTGCTGCCGCCGAGGAGAAAACTCTTGCCCGCCAGCACGCGGCTGCGGGGGCGGTTCGCGACATGATGGACGAGCACGTCGAGCGCCGCGGCGCGATTGCTCCGCGCCATCGCCGGCGTGACCGGGACGTATTTCGTTGTCCCGCTGCTGGTGCCCGACGAGAGCGCGAGGAACGGCACCCGCCCCGGCCAGGTCACGCCCGCCAGATGCGGAAAGACGGGCGAGAAGAACTCCCGCCAGAAATCCTCGTAGCGCCGCAGCGGAGTACGCGCCTGGAAATCGGCCACCGAGCGGATGCGAACAAACCCGTGCGCGCGGCCGAACCGGGTCGCCGCGGCGCGGCTCACGAGGTATCGCAACTGCCGGAGCTGGACCGCCGGCGCATCCTGGCGCGCCAGAACGCGCAGCCGCTGTCGCGCGTAGGCCCGCAGCAGGGGCGTCGCGTCGATCACTCGGCCCGCTCCAGGCGTTGCACCCGGGGGAATGCCCGCTCGATTGCGCCTGGAGTAAGCGGCATCCGGACATATTCGCCAGCCCGCCAGAGCGGGATCTGGTCGGCGAAATTGGCGCTGCCGAACCAGCCATCCTGGCCGCCGAAGAGGACGAACCAACTCGCGTCGGGGTCCGACATGTCGGCAATGAAACGCGACTGCGACCCGTAGCCGGCCGGGTGCCGGTCGTTGACCACGCCATGATACGTTTTCATCACCGTCTCCCGGGAGCCTGCGACAGGGTAGTCGGGGAGCCGGAAACGCGAGCCGATGACCGGAATGTTGGCGAACACCGATTGCACCCGCATAACATGCATATCGCCCCATGTCGGGAAACGCGCGCAGTCTGTTGCCGCAGCCGTGAGTGCGTCGCGCAGCAGCGCGGTTCGATCGGGCGTTGAGAGCGCGGCAAGATCGCTTAACAAGAATGTCGCGATCTCGCTCCAGTCCGCCCGGGGCGGGTTCGGCAAGCCATGGAACACGCGATACAGCAGGGTCTCGAACGCAACCGGGCCGGCTGCCGATATTTCGTAGCTGCCGTCCCAATCCCGCAGGCGCGTTAGCAGCGCGGGCTGCTCCGGTGCCAGCCCGGCATCTTCGATGGCGCGTACAGCCCGTCCCTGAGCCGCGCCGAGGCCGGCGAGACGACATCGCGCTGCAATGCCCGAAGATCATCGACGGAGAGTTTCGGCTTTGCCGCCAAAAGCGCCTGCAACCGTTCCACGCGCTCCGAAGTGATGAAGAAAAACCCGACCGGGATGTCCGTCGCGGTCGGTGGATTGTTGGCCGAGGCGAGAAAACCGCTGGGCGGATTGAGCGACCATGGGAGATCGACGGAGGTCGCGAACCCATCCCACTCCATCGCGGGGTCGGCGGGGTCCAGCACCAGATCCGGCGGAGTTTGGTAACGCCGTCGGGGCAGCCAGACCGCCATGATCTGACCGATGTTGCCGTCCCGACCGGCGAACTGCATGTTCTGGGGCCCGACCGCGTAGGTCGCGAACGCCGCCCGGAACTCGTCGGGCGTGGTCGCGCGAGCCGCGCGCAGGAAGGCGGTGATCTCGTCGCTCGCTTCGTGCCCGGCCCAGCGCAGCGCGATGGCGGCGTTCGGCGGTGCCTTGAAGTGCGGCGCATCGGAGAGGATCGGCCCGAGGCGCGAGCGGCGGCGAAGAACGGTTTTGCCGCATCCCAGTCGAACGCGCAGCCGCTCCCCGCGACTTTCCAGCTTTTCGCCGGTCACATCATAAAGATCGCTGACCGCCGCGCGCATGTTGGTGCCGCCCCAGGCGATCCGTTCGCTGCGGCCGAGCCCGAACAGCGGCAGCCCCGCCGGCATCAGACCGACCAGGTTGTAGGACGGCGAGCGCACGCCCGCGAGAATCCAGAGATTTGGCAGCAGCAAGGACAAATGCGGATCGCTCGCCAGCAGCGCGCCGCCGCTGGCGCTCCGCTCGGGAGAAACCACGATGCAGTTGCTGCCGGAGCGGCTGAAGCCGAGCAGGAGGTTTGCTGCCAACGCTTGCCTGTCGGCCGGGCCGAAGCTGAGCGTCCGCCCGCCGGCCTCCAGCGCGCGGCGCCAGACATTCGGCCAATCCGGCGTGCCTCGCCGGCCGATCAGGCCGAAATAGGTCAGCCAGTTGATGTCGGTGCCCGCAAGCCGGCCGATCGCAAGCAGATCCCGCACCGTCCAGACCTCGCGCGAGAGGCCGAGCAGCCCGTATTCCGGCGGGGTCGGGCGCACATGCGACTGATACCAGTTCAGTCCGGAGACAAAAGCCTGCGTCCAGGCCAGGGTCTCGGGTACCATGCCGGCCTCGATCGCAGCGCTCGCGCCGGGAAAATCGATGGTCCGCAAGGTGCAATCAAAGTCCCGGGCGAACCGGCCGGCCACCTCGGAGAGCCGCCCGTAGACGATGCGCTTGGCGAGCGCGAGCTGGCCTTCTCGCAGATGGACGTGAACGAGCCCGAGCGTGAAGGCGAGATCACGGTCGCTCGCCGCCTCGATGAAGGGGACGGCATAGTCGTTCCAGCGAATCGTGACCGGGTGATCGAGCGGCAGCCCCCGTACCGGCATGCGCGCGAGGCGTTGATCGATGCTGCGAGGTTCGGGGAAGAGCGCGCGACCTCCGGGAAGGGTCGCGGCGGCCGCCCTCAGCACGGAAGACAATACGGACATTGGCCGCTAACGCGCCGGGCGGCTCGGCAGGTTCCAAGCCGCCCGGCTTACGGCAAGGTGGTTCCCAAGAGCGTGAAACTGCCGGATAGTCCGCTAGCCCAGGGGCGCGAGGGAATGGTCGACACCGGCTACACGGAACATCGGGAGCGCGTCCGGCCGGACTGGGTCGATGCACGGAACGTCCTGTCGCCGGCCTACGCGGTGGTCATCTTCGACCATGCGATCGACGTTCTCTATGACGGGATCGGCATCGGGACAGCGTACCGGCGGGCGACCCGTTTCTCCACCTTCACCCTGGAGACGCACACGCTGCTGGAGCGGCCGGTGCCGTCCGGCGAGGACGTGACGGTCCGCAACCATGTGCTGGCGGTCGACGCCAAGCGCATGCACATCGCGCAGGAGATGTTCCGACCCGGCCAGGCGCGTCGCGCCGCGCTGATGGAGCAGCTCGCGATCCACGTCGATCTGTCCGCGCGGCGCTCAGCGCCGTTCCCGGCCGAGCGGCTGGCGCAGATCGAGGCCGCGATGGCGGCTCAGGCAAGCTGGCCGCGCCCGATGGGGGTCGGTCAGCAGGTGGCGCTAAGATCAGCGGCGCCTGACGTGTGAACTGAACAGGGCAAGTTCGAGTTGAACAGGGGAATAAGAATGCGGGGTTACGTTCTGACCGGCTTGGCGCTGGCTGCCGGGTGTCTAGGGCTGGCACAGGCGCAGACGCAGACCGTGCAGGTCCCCGCCGACGGGATCATCGGGGCGCGTCAGGCGGCCTATGCCCTGATGGGGGCGAACGCGGCCGACATGAAGCGCGCGATCGACGCCAAGGTAACGGACGTCAAGCCGTTCAAAGCCGATGCCCTGGCAATCAACAAGTGGGCGAGCAACGTGCCCAACATGTTCCCCGTCGGTACCGAGCACGGGCACGACACCCGGGCGCTGCCGGCGGTCTGGTCGGACCGGCCGGGATTCGAGAAGGCCGCCGGCAACCTGGCGACCACTTCGGCGGAACTGGCCAAGGCGGCCGACGCCAACGACCCCGCGGCGTTCGCGAGCGCCTTCCAGGAGATGGGCAAGGCATGCGGCGCCTGCCATCGCAACTACCGGGTCAAGCAGCCCGGCTGATACGCGGCCGCCTCCCTCACCCCGACCCTCTCCCACAAAGGGAGAGGGAGAACCCGCGCAGCAGGTCGCGAACCGCAGTGTCGGGCTCGGCGGCGCGCATCACGCTGCCCATCACCGCAACTCCCGCCGCGCCGGCGGCAAGGCAATCGGTCACATCGGCGGCTGCAATGCCCCCGAGGGCGATCACCGGCAGGACGGCGCGGCTGACGCACGCCGCAAGCCCGGGTGCCCCAAGCGCCGGTCCGTATCCAGGCTTGCTGCGGGTCGTCGCGTAGGGACTCATCGTCATGTAATCCGCCGTTTCGACATCGGCGCCAGCGAGCAGATCATCGTCATGGCCCGAAAGCCCGATAAGCGCATGCGGACCGAGCGCGCCTCGAGCTTCGGTGGTCGAGGCACCCGAGGGCAGGTGGAGCGGCACCCTGCACAGCGCCGCGGCGGCTTGGTCGCCGTGCACACCGACGACCGCGCCCCAAGGGCGACCGACCGCGATCAAGCGCCGGAGCAGGCGCAGCCGATCCTCGCCGGGCAGATCTTTCTCGCGAAGACTCAGCCAGCGGCAGCCGACGGCGAAGGCCGCGTCGGCGATTTCCTCAAGCGGCCGCACTGCCTGATGCCGATCGGTGATGACCAGCAGCGGCGGCCACGGCAGCCTCACCCGCCGATCAGGCCAAGCTGCGGGCTCGACGGCTCGGCCTGGGTGCGCTTGGGGATGCGGCCGGCCAGCCGGGCGCCGCGGCCGGCCTCCACCGCTGATCGCATCGCCACCGCCATGCGCCGCGGATCGTGTGCGCGGGCAACGGCGGTGTTGAGCAGCACGCCGTCGCAGCCGAGCTCCATCGCCAGCGCCGCGTCCGAGGCGGTGCCGATGCCGGCGTCCAGGATCACCGGTACCGTGCTGTTGCGGCAGATGTGCTCGATCGCGTACGGGTTGCAGATGCCGAGGCCGGTGCCGATCGGCGCCCCGAGCGGCATTACGGCCGCTGCCCCTGCGTCGGCCAGCTTGCGGCAGCTCACCGGGTCCTCGTTGCAGTACGGCAGGACCACGAAGCCGTCCCGCACCAGCTCCTCCGTCGCTCGCAGCAACTGCTCGACATCGGGGTACAGGGTTTCCCGGTCGCCGATCAGCTCGAGCTTGACCCAGTTGGTCTCCAGGGCCTCGCGGCCGAGCTGCGCGGTCAGCACCGCGTCGCGCACCGTCGCGCACCCGGCCGTATTCGGCAGCAGGTCGAACTTTTTGCCGAGCAGATCGATCAGGCTCTCGGGATAGCTCTCCAGACTGGCCCGCCGCACCGCCATGGTGACCAGCGCGGGGCGCGCGGCGAACAGCGAATTGAGCATGATCTGCTGGTTTGGATAGCCGCCGCTGCCCATGAACAGCCGCGACTTGTAGTGACGGTCGGCAATGACCAGTGGATCGGCCGGCTCGATCTTGGCCGGCGTGGTGACGTTCATCTCAGCCTCCTCCAATCGGCCTGACGATCTCGACGTCATCGCCGTCGGCCAACCGATGCTCCTCCCAGCGGCGCGCCGGGACAACCTCGCCGTTGACCGCGACGGCGACGCCGCGACGCCGCTCAACCCCGCGCGCGGCCAGCAACTCGGCGACGGTGGCGCTCCCGAGTTGCTGGCTCTCGCCGTTGAGCCGGATGATCAGCGTCATGCAGGCTCCTCGATGGCCTGGAGGGCGAAACGGGACAAGCCGAAATCACGGATTGCCGGATCGGTTTCGCCGGTCAGGATGGTGCGGCTGACCGTGTCGGCCGTGACCGGGGTAAGCAAAATACCGTTGCGATGGTGGCCGGTGGCGAGCACCAGTCCCTCGACCCCGCTTTCCCCGAGCACCGGGGCGTCGTCGCGCGAACCGGGGCGGAACCCGGCCCAGCTTTCCAGGATCGGCAGTTCCTCGATGCCGGGCACCGCGCGCCAAGCGCCCTCCAGCAGACTGAGCATGCCGCCAGCGGTGAGGCGCGGGTCGAAGCCGCGTTCCTCGGTGGTCGCGCCGACGATCAGCCGGCCGTCCCGGCGCGGCACCAGATAGCTCCGGGCGGTCCAGACGACATGCCGGAGCAGTGGCACGCCCGGCTCCATGCCGAGTGCCAGCATCTGTCCCTTCACCGGCCGGACCGGCGGGCGGGCCGCATCGGGCAGGCCGGCAAGCAAGGGCGACCACGCGCCCGCGGCCAGCACCACCACATCGGCCGCAAGCCGGCGCTCGCCGAGCCGCACCCCGAGAACGCGGCCGCCCGCGAGATCGAGCGCGCTCACCGCCACCCGCTCGTGCAGACGGCCGCCCGCCGCGCGCAAGGCGATCGGCAGCGCCTCGGCGAGCAGGCGGTTGTCGACCTGATGATCGTCCGGGCTGAACACGGCAGCCGGCGCGTTCGGGTGCAGGTGCGGCTCGCGGCGACGCGCCTCCGCCCCGGACAACCACTCCAGACGGATGCCGAGCCCGCGCTGGAAGTCGTAGTGGAAGCGGAGTTGCGCGGCGTCATCGCGGGTCAGCGCGACCCAGAGCGTACCTTCCCGACGGAGCGCTACGTCGATGCCGGACGCCGCCCGCAGCTCGGCAGCGAACTCCGGCCAAAGAACCTGGCTACGCCGATTCAGCTCCGTGAGTGCGGCTTCACCAGGTTCCGCCTCGATCCCGGCGGCAAGCATCCCGGCGGCAGCCCAGGTGGCGCCATGACCAGCCGCATCGCGATCAAACACGTCGACCGTGCATCCCGCCTGCGCCAGCCGCCAGCCGATCGACAGGCCGATCGCACCCGCGCCGACGATCGCGACCCGCAGGCCCGGGCGCTCCGGTGACCGAACTGATGGAGGAGGGTGGGCGTGGATCGCAGGGCTCCCTTCGCTGGCATGACCCAGGCAGGTTCAGTGGGTATGATCTCAGCCGCGCCCGCAGGACACCCGCGAGCCGACACCCCAGCCACTGTCTATATGGGCCGTCGTGGGGCCGGTCGGCAAGCCCCTGCCCGAGGCGATCAATCACCCAACCCGTCATGCGCGGACTTGTTCCGGGCATCCATTCCTCAGTTCTGCCGAGCGGGCCGCATGGATGCCGGGCCAACCCCCGGATCAAGTCCGGGAGCGGCAATGACGGGCAGGAGCTAAGCCGCGGCGCCGAAGTTGATGAGCTGGCGCAGGACGGAGCCGCCCTTCAGCTTGGCGTAGCCCTCGTTGATCTCGTCGAGCTTGATATGACTGGAAATCAGATGGTCCAGCTTCAGCTTGCCTTGCTGCCACATATGCAGCAACCGGGGCATGTCGACGCGAAACGCGTTGCTGCCCATCGAGGAGCCCTGGATCTTCTTCTCCTTCAGGAAGTCGTAGCCGTGCAGCTCCAGCTTCATGCCATACGGCACCATGCCGATGATGGTGGCGGTTCCGCCCGGACGGAGCGCCTCGAAACACTGCTCGGCGGTCCGCTTGAGGCCGACCGCCTCAAACGAGTAGTGAACGCCGCCGCCGGTCATCTCCTTCAGCGCCTCGACAGGGTCGGCGTTGCTCGCATTGATCGTGTCGGTGGCGCCCATTTCCTTGGCGACATCCAGCTTGGAGGAAACCGTATCCACCGCAATCACCCGTTCGGCCCCGGCCAGCGCGGCGCCGTTCACCGCCGACAGCCCGATACCGCCGCAGCCGAACACCGCCACGGTGCTCCCGGGCTCGACCTTTGCGGTCTTGAACACCGCGCCGACGCCGGTGATCACGCCGCAGCCGACCAGGGCGGCCACATCCATCGGGATGTCCTGGCCGATCTTCACGATGGCATTTTCGTGCACCAGCATCTGCTCGGCGAACGAGGATAGGTTGAACGCCTGGTTCACCTGCTGGCCGTTCCAGGACAGCCGCTTGGCCTGTCCGGGCAGCATCTTCACCGCAGGGTTGTCACACAGGTTGGGATGGCCGGTGGTGCAGTAGGAGCAGGTGCCGCAGAACACCGACAGGCAGGTGATGACCCGGTCGCCCGGCTTGACATAGGTGACCTCGTCGCCGACCGCCTCGACGACGGCCGAGCTCTCGTGCCCCAGCACGCAGGGAGTTGGGTACGGATAGAGGCCTTCCAGAAAATGCAGGTCGCTGTGGCACAGGCCGGCAAAGGCAGTCCGCAGCAGCACCTCGTGCGCCTTCGGCTTGGCGACTTCGAGGGCTTCGATGGTCATCGGCTGGTGGGCCGCATGGAAAACGGCTGCCCGCATTGTTTCTCTCCCGAGTGGATCTCCCCGGACTCTCAGTCCGCGCCCGGTGCATCCGTCCACCGACCCCGCCCGTCGCGCCGGGCCGGCCAAGCAGAGGCTTGGCCCCGTGGGGCGCATTTGGCTTGTGCGGCGCAAGCAGGTGAGCGAAAGCCTACTTGGATATGCAAAGCTAAATATTTCGCATGAACCGGAGAGGTTGTATTGGACAGGATCAATCAGGGTATCAACGCGCTGATTGCGCTATTCATCGCCGGCGCAAACTTGGTTTGGGCATGGCTGGCGATCGCGGATCGGTGGCTGCACGGCAAGCTGACGGAACTCGGCGTCGGGCCGCCGCTGCAGACCATAATCCTGATCGTGGTGACGGTCGTTCTGATCGCCGCCGTGCTCCGCCTGTTCGGCGGCATCATCCGGCTGCTGCTCGTCGTCCTGCTGTTCCTGCTCGCGCTTCAGATGGTGCTGCCCGTCGCTCAGCCCTGAGGCACGCAACATGGCTGGCTTTTCTTTCGCGGGACAGCGCAGGAAGGGCGGAGCCTGTCGGGCCCCACCCTCGCACTCCTAGGCCTGCGGGTTAGCGGCCCGTGGTCGAGGCGCCCGGCGTGGCAGCGCCGCTCATGCCGCCCGCATTGCCGCCGCCACCTTCCCGGCCGCCGCCGGTCATGCCCGCGCCCGCCCCGGCGCCGGGATTTGCCGCGGTGCCGGCGCCGGCTGTGCCGTTCGGGCCACCCGTCGCCGTCATGCCGCCACTGCCTTCCGCACCGGGGCCGCCTGACATACCCCTGTTGCCTGGGCCCATGTTGCCGGCGCCCATGGTGCCTGGGCCCATGCTGCCTCCGCCCATGCCGCCCTCGGTACCCATGCCGCCGCCGCCGCGCTGTTGGATCTCCGAGAGTTGCTGGGCGTTGAGCTGGTCCGCCGAGCGATCGGCGCTGCTTGGCCGGCCACTTTCGTTGCGCGCCATCCGGCCACCCCGGTGGTGGCTGGAACCCATCATGTGGCGGGACGTGCCAGTATGTTGCATGGGGGCATTCGAGGTTTCGCCCACGGGGCTACGACCCGCAGCCGTGTCATTGCCGGTGGTGTTTGCGCCACCCCCTTGCGCGAAGGCGGGGCTAGCGGCCAGCGCCAGCGCGGCCGCGACGATGGTAAGACGATGAGACATGATCTGCTCCCTAAGTGAGACAGCGAGGAATCCAGGGCCGAGGGCCGGCACGCTCGCCAGCCGACCCGCTCGAGTTGGCATTTACCCGAGGGCGCAACGCAGCTAAACAGCAGACGGTTGCGACCGGCAAGCGGAATGCCAGCGGCGCGAGATTGTTTGTCATACCGCTGCGAGCGACAACGACGCATGATCCTCCGCTGTGGATGGGCCGAAGGCAGCAAGCTCGAACAAGAGTACCCACGACACCGAGTGGGGCGTGCCGGTCCACGACGACCGGCTCCTGTTCGAGATGCTGACCCTCGAAGGCGCGCAGG
Organism: uncultured Alphaproteobacteria bacterium; assembly: GCA_963719345.1. Lineage (GTDB taxonomy): Bacteria > Pseudomonadota > Alphaproteobacteria > Acetobacterales > Acetobacteraceae > CAVRCA01. The sequence continues at coordinate 31,437 of CAVRCA010000009.1, read as the reverse complement.
CGGGCCTCTCCTGGCGCGCCGTGCTGGTCCGTCGCGCCGAATACCATCGGGCCTTCGCGGGGTTCGATCTCGGCAAGATCGCGGGGATGACCGATGCCGACTTGGAGGCGCTGCTCGCCAATCCGGGCCTGATCCGCAACCGGCTCAAGATCGCCTCGGTGCGCGACAACGCGCGCGCCGCATTGCGGCTCATGGAAGAGGCCGGAAGCCTGGACCGCTATCTCTGGTCTTTCGTGGACGGTGCGCCGGTGATTAACCGGCCATCAACCCGAGCCGACGTGCCCGCGACCACCGATGTCTCCGAGGCGATGAGCCGGGCGTTGCGTCGGCGAGGTTTTCGCTTCGTCGGCCCGACCATATGCTATGCCCTCATGCAAGCCACGGGGATGGTCAACGACCATCTGATCACCTGCTTTCGCCACCCGGACCAGCAACGCCCCTGACCAGAGGCGATTTCTTCCACAAACAACCTTTTCAGAACGAAAAACAGGGCTGCCACCGGCATGATCCAAGCGATCCACCATCTCAGCGTAGAGACCCGAGGAGCCTGGCTCATCGACATTACCGCCGACGTTCGTCGGTGGGTGACGGCCCAGGGCGTCGGCACCGGTCTGCTGACCGTGTTCTGTCGGCACACCTCCGCGTCGCTGCTGATCCAGGAAAACGCCGACCCGGACGTGCGGACGGACCTGCTGGCATTCTTCCGCCGGCTGGTCCCGGAAGGCGCCGGCTACGTACATGGCGCGGAAGGGCCGGACGACATGCCGGCCCACCTGCGGACGGCGCTCACCCAGACCTCGCTCGGCATCCCGATCGAGCATGGCCGACTGCTACTCGGCACCTGGCAAGGCATCTACCTGTTCGAGCACCGGGCGGCGCCGCACCGACGGGACATCGTGCTTCACCTGCTGGGCGAGCGCTGACCGAAAAACCTCTCTCCCAACGTCCGGGATTGCCCGCGGAATTCGGCGATCGCCTCGCCATCGCGGCTGGTCACGCGCACGTCGTAGATCCCGGTTCGCCCTTCGCTTGCCCGCTGGACGGCTTCCGCCACCAGAACCATGCCGAGCTTGCCCGGGCGGAGAAAGGTGATGGCGCCATGCTGGGCAACGGCGCGCTCGCCAAAACTGTTGCAGGCGAAGGCAAACGCCGAATCGGCAAGTGTGAAGATGAAGCCGCCGTGGCACATGCCGTGCCCGTTCACCATCGCCTCGCTCACCGGCATCGTCATGCGCGCCCGCCCCGGACTGACCTGTTCGAGCCGGATGCCGAGGCTGTTCGTGGCCCGGTCACTCGCCAGCATCGCCCGGGCGCAAGCCTCGGCAAGCGCCTGCGGGTCGGCCGGTTCTTCGTTGCCCCCACTCACCGTGCGCGTCCCTCCATCCTGCTTCGAGCTTTGCACTTCGCGATGCCGAACGTCCAATTCCTGATCGATCGGAACCGGCCGAGACCCGGAATTGATAGGACGCTTCGCGCATCTTGGGGCTAGACTTGAAGATCATCATATATGTCCGGACTCCGGACGGAGATGCGGTACATGGACATCGGTCTCGGGCCTGACGCCTTCACCCTTGACAGCCGCTACACCGAGTATGACGCGCCGATCCTGCTGAGCGGCATCCACGCGCTGGTGCGCGTGCTGCTGGAGCAATCCAAGCTCGACCGGGCAGCGGGACACAACACCGCCGGCCTCGTATCCGGCTATCGCGGCTCGCCGCTGGGCGGCATGGACCAGGAGTTGTGGCGGCGCGAGGCGCTGCTGCACGAGCACGACGTCCGGTTCCAGCCCGGCCTCAACGAGGATCTGGCGGCGACCATGCTGTTCGGCACGCAGCAGATCGACGCTTTCCCTGGCAAGCGGCACGACGGGGTATTCGGGCTCTGGTACGCCAAGGGTCCCGGCGTTGACCGCAGCGGCGATGCGCTCCACTGCGCGACCATGTTCGGCACTGCCCCGCTCGGCGGCGTGCTGGCGGTCGCCGGCGACGATCACGCCGCGCAATCGTCTACCTACCCGCATCAGACCGACCAGTTGTTCGAGTTGCTGATGATGCCGGTGCTGGCGCCCTCGGGCGTCGCCGACATCCTTGATTTCGGCTTGGCCGGCATCGCCCTGTCGCGCTACTCCGGCTTGTGGGTGGCGATGAAGACGATCGCCGACGTGGTCGAACAGCATGCGACCGTGTCCGTCGCCTCGGGTCGCCGGTTCATCCGTCCCGACGTTCCGTTGCCGGCGCACGGCCTCAACATCGACCACGCGATGAGTTTCCCGGCCGATCGGGCCGAGTTGGAGCGCCGGGTGCTCGACGAGCGCCTGCCCGCCGTCGGCGCGTGGGTGCGGGCGAACGGGGTCGACCGACTCTGTCGCCGCCGGTCGCGACGCGCCGATCGGGCTGGTGACGGTCGGCAAGGCGCACATGGACACCTTGCATGCGCTCGCCATGCTCGGCCTCGCCGGTGATCCGCGCATTGCCGTCTACAAGGTCGGCCTGGCCTGGCCGCTGGAGACCGAGGGGCTGAGACAGTTCGCCCGCGGCAAGCGCGCGCTGCTCGTGCTCGAGGAAAAGCGCTCGTTCGTCGAGCGGCAGGCGCGCGACGCGCTCTATTCCCTGCCGGCCGACAGCCGCCCGGGGATCGCCGGCAAGGTGGGGCTCGCGGGCGAAAAGCTGCTGACGCCGCTGATGGAGTTCACGCCGGAGATCGTCGCCGGCGGCATGGCCCGATTTCTGCGTGCGGCCGGCATCGAGGTCGCCGAGCCCGCGATTGCCGGCCCGGCCGAGCGCCCGGCCGGGCTGCTGCGGCGCGGCCCGGCGTTCTGCGCCGGCTGCCCGCACGGCACCTCGACCAAGGTGCCGGAGGGCAGCTTTGCCACCGCCGGCATCGGCTGCCACTTCCTCGCCCTGGCGGAGGGTGATTACACGCGCACCTTCACCCACATGGGCGGCGAAGGGGTCCCGTGGGTCGGACTGGCGCCGTTCACCGACACCAAGCACGTGTTCGTCAACATGGGCGACGGCACGTATCAGCACTCCGGTCTGCTGGCGATCCGCCAGGCGGTGGCCGCCAAGGGGCGGGTGACGTTTAAGATCCTGTTCAACGACGCCGTGGCGATGACCGGCGGCCAGCCGGCCGAGGGCGCGCCTAACGTGCCGCAGATCGCCGCCCAGATCGCCGCCGAGGGGGTGAGAAGCATTGCCGTCGTCGCCGACGAGGCGGACCGCCTGCCGCCGGCCGACGCGCTGCCCCCGGGCACGACCCGCGACCAGCGCGACGCGCTCGACGCGATCCAGCGCCGGTTGCGCGAGCAGGACGGGGTTTCGGTCATCATCTACGACCAGGTGTGCGCGACCGAGAAGCGCCGGCGCCGCAAGCGCGGCAAGATGGCGCAGCCGACCCGCAGCGTGCTGATCAACGAAGCGGTCTGTGAGAACTGCGGTGACTGTTCCGTGCAGTCGAGCTGCATCGCGATCGAGCCGGTGGAGACCGATCTCGGCCGCAAGCGGCGCATCAATCCGACGAGCTGCAACGTCGACCTCTCGTGTCTCAAAGGCTTCTGCCCGAGTTTTGTCACCGTCGCCGGCCCGCCTCGCGCGCCGGCCGCCGATCCGCACTGGCAGACCGAGGAAGCGGGGCTCGAGGCAGGCCTGCCGGAACCCGTTGTTCCAGAGCGCGTGCCGGCTTGGCGCGGCGTATTCGCCGGCATCGGCGGCGGCGGCATCGTCACCACCGGGCAGATCGTCGCGCAGGCGGCGCAGCTCGACGGGCGCACGGTCAAGACGCTGGACTACACCGGTCTCGCGCAGAAGAACGGCGCGGTGCTGTCGCACGTGCAACTCGGCGAGGCGGATCAGCTTGACGTGGTGCGCATCCCCCGCGGCTTGGCGGACTTGATGGTTGCCGCCGACCTCGCCGTCTCGGCCAGCGCCGGCGTGCTGGAGACCTGCCGGCCGGATGCGGCGGTGATCGGCAACCTCGATCTCGCGATGACCGCCGGGTTCAAGCGCGACGCGCGGCTGAAGATCGATGCCGGGCTGCACCGCCGCACGATCGAGCGCGCGACGCCGGCGGGAAAGCCGACATGGCTGCACGCGGCGGCGCTGGCTGAGCACCTGTTCGGCAATTCCCAGGCGATGAATACGCTGATGCTCGGCCTCGCATGGCAGCGCGGGCTGCTGCCGATCAGCCGCGCCGCCCTGCTGCGGGCAATCGAGCTGAACGGTGCCGCAGTGGCGCTCAACCGCCGCGCCTTCCTGTGGGGCCGCATCCTGGCCCAGCATCCGGAGAAAATCGGCGAAATCCTGGCCGATCTGCGCCCCGACGCGCCGCAGGATCTCGACGCGATGATCGAGACGCGAGCCGCCTCGCTCGCGGCTTACCAGAACGAGGCCTACGCGGCGCGGTATCGCGCCTTGGTCGGGGAGGCGGTCGCCCGCGAGACCGCCGTGTTCGGCAAGCCTGGCCGGCTCGCCCGTGCGGCGGCCGAGGGCTGGTTCCGTGTGCTTGGCTACAAGGACGAGTATGAGGTCGCCCGTCTGCACGCCGCGGCCGACCACGATGGCGCCGAAAAGCCGGTGTTCCACATGGCGCCACCGCTGATCACCCGCACCGATCCGGCGACCGGCCGGAAGCGGAAGGTGGCAATCCCCGGCTGGCTGGCGCTGCCGCTGTTCCGCGTGCTGCGCCACGGCAAGGCGTTGCGCGGCACGGCGCTCGATCCGTTCGGCTGGCAGGAGGACCGGCGGATGGAACGTGGCATGATCGACGCCTACGCCGAGGATATGCGCGCCGCCCTGGCGGCACTCGGCCCGGCCACCCTGGACACGGTGGCCGCGCTGGCGGAGATCCCCGACCACGTGCGCGGATTCGGCCCGATCAAACTGGAAAACTGGCGCCGCGCGCAGGAGACCCGCCGCGCGCTGCTCGCCCGGCTACGCGAGCCGACGCCGGTTGCGGTTGCGGCCGAGTAGGGTCGCGGCTGAGTAGGAGAGCCACCAACCCGGCTCTCTCCCTTCGGAGGGAGAGGAGGTATGATGAAAGCCTCTCCCTCTGGGAGAGGGTTGGATGAGGGCCAAAGCAGGAGCGCGGCAATGCTGGACTATGCGGGAGCGGACACGCTGATCGTCGACATGGCGCGCAAATTCGCTCAGGAGCGGCTTGCCCCGGGCGCGGCAGCGCGGGAGAAGGCGGGCAAGATCGAGCCCGAAATCATCCGCGAACTGGGCGAACTCGGCTTTCTGGGCGCGACCACCTCGGCTGAATGGGGCGGCTCGGAGATCGACCCGGTGAGCTACGCGCTGGCCCTGGAGGAAATTTCCGCCGGCGACGGGTCGGTGTCCACCCTGGTCAGCGTCCACAACTCGCCGACTTGCGTGGTGCTGGAGAAATTCGCGACCGACGCGCAAAAAGACCGCTGGCTGCGGCCGCTGGCGAGCGGCGAGCATGTCGGGTCGTTCGCGCTGACCGAACCGCAGGCAGGCTCCGACGCCTCCAACCTGCGCACGCGCGCGGTCAAGCGCGGCAACCACTACGTAATTGACGGCGCCAAGCAGTTCATTTCGAACGGCAATATCCACGGCAGCACGGTGCTGTTCGCGGTGACCGACCCGGCGGCCGGCAAACGAGGCTTGTCAGCGTTCGTGGTGGCCAAGGACACGCCCGGCTACATCGTCGCGCGGGTCGAGGAAAAGCTGGGGCAAAAGGCGTCCGACACTTGCGCGCTCTCGTTCGAGAGTATGGAAGTGTCCGAAGATCAGCGGATCGGCGCGGAGGGCGAGGGCTACAAGATCGCGCTATCCACCCTGGAATCGGGACGCATTGGCATCGCCGCGCAGAGCGTCGGTATCGCGCGCGCGGCGCTCGACTATGCCGTCGGCTACGCTCGCGACCGCACCGCCTTCGGTCAGCCGATCATCGACCACCAGGCGGTCGGGTTCCGGCTGGTCGAGGCCAAGACGCGGCTGGAAGCGGCCCGGCAACTGGTATTGCACGCCGCACGGCTGAAGGCGGAGGGCAAGCCGGCGCTGGAAGCAGCCTGCATGGCCAAGCTGTTCGCCTCCGAAGCATCCGAGGCGATCTGCACCGCTGCCATCCAGACGCTCGGCGGATACGGCTACCTCGCGGACTACCCGGTCGAGCGGTTCTACCGCGACCAGCGCGTATGCCAGATTTACGAGGGCACCTCGGACGTGCAGAAGATTATTCTGCAGCGAATGCTATGATGGAGACGCCCTTACCCGGCCCTCTCCCGCCGGAGAAAAGGGTTGGGCGAGGGTTTTTGACTGCGAGTGAACGAGATCGGATCAATGTGAGGAATGATCCTGCGCAGGCACCGGGTTCTCCGCAACTGCGCGCGAGCCATGCGGCGGGATTCGAGCGCACCTGAGCACCGCCTATGGCAGATCCTTCGCGGGGCAGTTAGCCGGGCGCAAGTTCCGGCGGTAGGCGCCCCCAAACGCCCGCTCAGTCCCGATACGAGGAGTCGCGCCGGTCCAGCATCCGCAGCAACCCTTCCCATTCGAGCAAGCCATAGCGGCGGGTCGCACCCGGAGCGTACATCGCGGTCGCCTTGTCGATCACCGGCTGCGGGATCTCGTTCAATGGCGTGTTGCATGCCAGCGCCGCAAGCTGCGCCTGGCAGACACGTTCCATGCCATACATCGTGTTGAACGTCTCCGCTACACTCGTCCCCGTCGTCAGCAGGCCGTGGTTGCGCAGTACCATCACGTTGCGATTGCCGAGGTGCGCTGCGAGCTTCTCGCGTTCGCCGGGATCGCGCTCCGGTCCGTTGAACTCATGGTAGGCGATCTGACCATAAAACCGCATGGCGGTCTGCGTGATCGGCAGCACGCCGCATTTGAGGGCGGAGACCGCCATGCCGGCGACGGTGTGGGTGTGCATCGCCGCCATCGTATCGGGCCGCGCCCGGTAGATCGCGCTGTGGATGACGAACCCGGCCGAATGCAGGCCGTAGCCGAAATCCGGTTGATGCAGCACCTGTCCGTCGAGATCCACCTTGAGCAGGGATGAGGCGGTGATCTCGCCGAACAGCAGCCCGTGCGCGTTGATGAGGAACTCGGCCGGCGCGTCCGGCACCCGTGCGCTGATGTGGGTGTAGATCATATCGGACATGCCGTAGGCGTCGCAGAGCCGGTAGCATGCGGCGAGATCGACGCGGGCCTGCCACTCCGCCTCGCTCACCGCCCCGCGCAGCGAGCGGGTCTGCAACGATGATCCGAAACCTGTGTCCATGCGCAATGCCTCCAGCGTGGCGTATCGGTGCAGGCCAAGCTACGCTGAAAGCGGGCTCGCGTCATCGGGGGAGCAACGACATGCTGAGCGGCACGCACCGGTTTCCGGCCATGGAGGAGGTCGTCTTTGGCCGCCCATTCGCCGCCGCACTGGCGGCGCAAGTCGAACGCCTGGGGGCGCGTTCAGTGTTCCTGATGGTCGGCGGCACCTTGTCGCGTGATACCGACGTCCTGGCCCAGCTCCGCAACGCGCTCGGCAACCGGGTGGCCGACATCTGCACCAAGATGGGGGCGCATACCCCGCGTACGGACGTGGTCGCCGCCGCCAATGCCGCCCGGCAAGCCGATGCCGACCTGATCGTCACCCTGGGCGGCGGCTCCATGACGGATGCCGCAAAGGTGGTGGAACTCTGCCTGAGCAACGACGTGCGCGAGCCAACGCAGCTCGAGGCGTTGGCGGGGCGGACCGAGCCGGACGGCAGCGTCACCCGCCCGGCCGTCAGGCCGCCCACGGTGCGCGGCATCACCATCCCGACCACCCTTTCGGCCGGCGAGTTTTCCGCCTTCGCCGGCTGCACTGACACCGAGCGGCAGGTCAAGCAGAGCTACTTCCATCCCCTGGTGATCCCACGAGTCGTGATCCTCGACCCGGCCGTCACCGTGCACACGCCGGAGTGGCTGTGGCTCTCGACCGGCATCCGCGCGCTCGACCACGCGGTCGAGGGGCTCTGCTCGGTCGCCAGCGGTCCCTACTCCGACGCCGCCCTGCTCCACGCGCTGCGCCTGCTGGGACGCGGGCTGCCCGCGGTCAAGACCGACCCGGCCGACCTCGACGCCCGGCTCGACTGCCAGTCGGGCGCCTGGCTCTCCATGGCCGGGGTCGGCGCCGGCGTGCCGATGGGGGCGAGCCATGCCATCGGTCACGTGCTGGGCGGGACCGGGGGCGTGCCGCACGGCTATACATCCTGCGTCATGCTGCCGCATGTGCTGCGGTTCAATGCCCCGGTGAACGGCGAGCGGCAAACGCTGGTGAGCGAGGCGCTTGGCCAGCCCGGCCGGCCGGCCGGCGACGTCGTGGGAGAGCTGATCGCCGGCCTCGGTCTGCCGACCCGGCTGCGGGACGTGGAGCTGCCCTACGAACTGCTGAACCGCATCGCCGCGCAGTCGATGCATGACCGCTGGATCGCCACCAACCCGCGCAAGATCGACGGGCCGCAGACCGTGCGGACGTTGCTTGAGCAGGCCTGGTAGACTTCTCGGCCCACCTTTCGGCCGGTGCGGCTTGACGATACGCTGGCCGGAGGGAGGACCTGGAATGTCGGACTATGATTTCATCGTCGTGGGCGCGGGGTCGGCCGGGTGCGTGCTCGCCAGCCGTCTGAGCGAGGACCCCGCCAACAAGGTCCTGCTGCTCGAGGCCGGGGGCAAGGACGACAGCTTCTGGATCCCCATCCCCGTCGGCTTCTCGAAGCTGCTCAACGACAAGAAGTACAACTGGTGCTTCGAGACCGAGCCGGAGCCGAACTGCAAGGGTCGGACCATCCCGATCCCGCGCGGCAAGACGCTCGGCGGGTCCAGCTCAATCAACGGCATGCTGTACGTGCGCGGCAATCCGCTCGACTACAACACCTGGGCGCAGTTCGGCAATCGCGGCTGGTCGTACGAAGGGGTGCTTCCCTATTTCAAGAAATCGGAACACTTCGAGCGCAACAACAACGACCCTGCGCGCGGTTACGGCGGTCCGCTGAACGTGGCGGAGATGCGCGAGAACCACGAAATCTGCGACGCCTTCATCACCGCCGCTTTGGGAGAAGGTTTCAAGCGCAGCCCCGACTACAACAACGGCAACCAGGAAGGCTTCGGCTATTTCCAGGTGACGCAGAAGAACGGCCGCCGCTGGTCGACCGCGCGCGCGTTCCTCGATGCCGCCCGCGGCCGACCCAACCTCAAGATCGAGACCAACGCGCAGTGCACCGGGGTGATCCTGGACGGCAAGCGCTGCGTCGGCGTGTCGTTCATGCAGGAGGGACAGGCGCGACAGGCGCGCTGCAACGTTGAGGTGGTGCTGGCGGCCGGCGCGGTGCAGTCGCCACACATTCTGGAGCTATCCGGCATCGGGCAGCCCGAATTGCTGCAACTGCACGGCATCGAGGTCAGGCATCCGCTCGCCGGCGTCGGTGAGAACTACCGCGACCACTACGCACCGCGCATGAACTGGCGCGTCAAGCTGCCGATCACCCTGAACGAGCAGACGCGCGGACTGCGATTTGCGGGCGAGATCGCCAAATTCTTCGCCGCCGGGCGGGGTATCCTCACCTTTACCGCGGGCATCGCGTTCGGGTTCATAAAAACCCGGCCGGAGCTCGAAGAGCCGGACGTGCAGTATCACTTCGCCCACGCGAGCTACGGCAGTGCCGCAGTGCGGCTGCTGGAGCGTGAGCCGGGCATGACCCTCACCGCCTATCAATGCCGGCCGGAGAGCAAGGGCTCGATCCATCTCCGCTCGTCCGACCCGCTGGCGGCGCCCGCGATCCGGCCCAACTTCCTCGGGGACCCGATCGACCAGCGGGTGCTGGTGGACGGGCTGAAGATCGGCCGGCGGATCATCAACAACGCGGCCATGGACAAGTATCGCGCCTACGAGATGAACCCCGGTGACGCGGTGCAGACCGACGCCGACTGGCTCGATTTCGCGCGCATGAACGGCCAGACCACCTATCACGTCGTCGGCACCTGCAAGATGGGCAACGATCCGATGGCCGTCGTGGATGATCAGCTCCGGGTGCGCGGCATCGCGGGGCTGCGGGTGGCCGACGCCTCGATCATGCCGACGATGGTTTCCGGCAACACCAATGCGGCGACCATCATGATCGCCGAAAAGGGCGCCGACATGATGCGGACAGCGGCGCGCGGCCGGCTCGCGGCGGCAGCCTGATCGGAGGAACCCGCATGGCCTACCAGCTCAAACGGGGCCGCGACGCCGGCGCGATCGCCGAGGCCGACGCCCAGGTGCGCGCCACCGTCGAAGGCATCCTGGGCGACATTGCGCAGCGCGGCGACGCGGCGGTGCGCGAGCTGTCCGCGAAATTCGACCATTGGGAGCGCAGCGATTTCCGGCTGACCGAGCAGGAGATCCGCGACTGCATCGCCGCCCTCTCGCGGCGTGAGCTCGACGACATCCGCTTTGCCCAGACCCAGGTGCGCAACTTTGCCCAGGCGCAGCGCGACGCCTTGCGCGACATCGAGGTAGAGACGCTGCCGGGCGTGGTGCTCGGCCACAAGAACATCCCGATGGGCTCGGTCGGCTCCTATGTGCCGGGCGGCAAGTACCCGATGGTCGCGTCGGCCCACATGTCGGTGGTGACGGCGAAGGTGGCGGGGGTCGAGCGGATCATCACCTGCGCGCCGCCCTATCAGGGCAAGCCGGCCGCCGCGATCGTCGCCGCGCAACATCTCGCCGGCGCCGACGTGATCTATTGTCTGGGCGGGGTGCAGGCGGTCGGCGCGATGGCGCTGGGCACCGAGACGATGCAGCCGGTCGACATGCTCGTCGGCCCCGGCAACGCCTTCGTCGCCGAAGCCAAACGGCAGCTCTACGGGCGGGTCGGCATCGACCTGTTCGCCGGCCCGACCGAGACGCTGGTGATCGCCGACGAGACCGTCGATGCGGAGATGTGCGCGACCGACCTGCTCGGGCAGGCCGAACACGGGCCGACCTCGCCGGCAGTGCTGCTCACCACCTCGGAGCGGCTGGCGCGCGAGACCATCGCCGAAGTCGAGCGCCTGCTGAAAATCCTGCCGACCGCCGCCGTGGCGCGCCGGGCCTGGGAGGATTGCGGCGAGGTGATCGTCTGCGAGGACGATGCCGAGATGGTCCGTGAGGCCGACCGCATCGCCTCGGAGCACGTGCAGGTGATGACACGCGACCCCGATTTCTTCCTCGCACACATGAAGAACTACGGCGCGCTGTTCCTTGGCCCCCGCACCAACGTCGCCTTTGGCGACAAGGTGATCGGCACCAACCACACGCTGCCGACCAAGCAGGCGGCGCGCTACACCGGCGGGCTCTGGGTCGGCAAGTTTCTGAAAACCGTGACCTACCAACGGGTGCTCACGGACGAGGCCGCAGCCATGGTCGGAGAATACTGCTCGCGCCTGTGCATGCTTGAGGGTTTTGTGGGTCACGCGGAGCAGGCCAACGTGCGGGTCCGGCGCTACGGCGGCCGCAATATCCCGTATGGCGAGGCGGCCGACTGAGCGTGACTGACCTGCCGCGCACGCCCTCTTTCCGGCTGGACGGCAGGCGAGCGCTGGTGACAGGCGCCGGTCGCGGCATCGGGCTCGCGGCGGCGGCGGCGCTTGCCGAGGCCGGGGCGCACGTGACGCTGATCGCGCGCAAGCCCGACGAGATCGAGGCGGTGGCCGAAGCGATCCGGGCGCAGGGCGGTGCGGCCGAGGCCGTGCCGCTCGACGTCACCGATCTGGACGCCGTCGCGCGGCTGGTCGAGACGGCGGAGCCGTTCGACGTCCTGGTGAACAATGCCGGAACCAACCGGCCGGCCCACGTTCTCGACGTACGCATCGAGGATTTCGACGCGGTCATGGCGCTGAACGTGCGGGCCGCGTTCTTCGTCGCCCAGGCGGTCGCCCGACGCCTCGTCGCGGCGGAAAAACCGGGCTCGATCATCAACGTCTCGTCGCAGATGGGGCATGTCGGCGGCCCGCTGCGCACGGTCTACTGCGCCTCGAAATGGGCGATGGAGGGCATGACCAAGGCAATGGCGATGGAGCTTGGCCCGCATCGCATCCGGGTGAACACAATCGGCCCGACCTTCATCGAGACCCCGCTGGCGCGCGGCTTCCTCGTCGATCCGGCGTTTCGGGATTTTGTGCTGGGGAAAATCAAGCTCGGGCGGCTCGGACAGGTGGAGGACCTGATGGGCGCCATCCTGTTCCTCGCCTCCGACGCCTCCGCGCTGATGACCGGCGCCGCCATGGTGATCGACGGCGGCTGGACGGCGGGCTGAGCCCGAGGATCAGCCCGTTTCCATCGGCAGCGACGGATCCTTCGCCCACTCGGATAGCGACGCGTCATAGAGCTTCACGTCCGTATGCCCGAGCATGGTCAGAGCCAGGGCGTCCGCACTGGCCGCGATGCCGCCGCCGCAATAGGTGATCACCTGCTTGTCCAGCGCGCCGACCTGTTGGAAGCGGCGGCGCAGCTCGTCGGCCGGCAGAAACGCGTTGGTCTCCGGGTCGATCAGATGGGCGGCGGGCAGGTTGACGCTGCCCGCAATGTGGCCCGGCCGGCCGTAGCTGTTGCCACCCGCCCCGGCGTGCTGCTGAGGGGCCAGCGCGTTGATCGTGCAAACCGCCCCGTTGCCGATCGCCGCCGCGACCTCTTCCTTGCCCACCATCAGCGGGCGAACCTCGCGAACGGTGAACGTCGCGGCGGACCGGGGCTTGGCCGGGCCGGTTTCGGTGAGTTGGTTTTCACTGGTCCACTTCTGGAACCCGCCATTGAGCACCGCGGCGTTGTCGAAGCCGAACACGCGCAGGAGCCACCATACCCGGGTCGCCCACCACATGTTGGCCGTGCTGTAGAGCACGACCTGGCTGTCGTCGCCGACCCCGAAGCGGCCCATCGCCGCCGCGAACGCCGCGGCCGGAGGCAGCATGAAGCGCAGTTCGGTGGTCGGGTCCGACAGATCGGCCTGCAGGTCGATGAACTGCGCGCCCGGGATGTGGCCACGCTCGAAATCTTCGCGGCCGGCCTTGACCGTGTAGGTGATCTTCGGATCAGGGATCAGGTGCGTGGTGCAGTCGAAGATGCGGAGCGTCGGATCGCTCAGGTGGTCCTCAAGCCAGCCGGTCTCCACCAGGTATTCCGGATGCGCGAATGTCTCGCCGCCCATTGTGGTCCTCCCTGCGATCCCGGCGGCATCATGCCCGCCGCCGGCGAGGGAGGCCAGGGCTAGCCAAGGCGGCACGCCGACAGCGGCCAGAGATGCAGCAGATAGGCGAACCGCATGATGGCAGGCTCCGCCCGGACATGGTGGCCGTGGAACAGGATGACGACGACGAGCAGAGCGGCAACCAAGACCCTGCTCCGCATTCCCGACGGCGGCGGGCCGGCCATGCGGACCAGGAGAGCGGTTCCGACGATGCCGACGAGACCGCCCGCGAATGTCTCGGCGACACTGTGGAAGCCGAGCACCACCCGCGACGTGCCGAACAGGACTGCCGCGCCGGCCGAGAGCACAAGCGCCAGCGGCGGCGAGGCGAACAGCAAGGCTCCGACCCCGCCGTATACCACGGCAGCGGCCGCGGTATGACCGCTCGGACTATGGATGCCGAGGGGCGGCAGCAATCCGCCGCAGGCGGCGAACAGCAGCTTCAGCACCAGCATCGCCGCCAGCGTGCTCGCGACGGCGACGGCCCAGGCCAACGCTCCCCGCCGCCAACCCAGCAGCACGAGCATCACAGCCATGGTCAATCCGGCCGGAAGTACGACGGCTTGGTCGGCGAAATCGGTCAGGAAGGTCACGCGCTTGCTTCAAGCAGGAAAGCTGGGGTTATAGAAGCAATCTAGGTCGCATGTCTGAAGCTTAAGTTTCCGCACTCGCAATAAATGCCCGGGAGAGCCCCTTGTCGAAGTTGCCCTCGCTCGCCGCCCTCCTCGCCGTTTGCCTTGCCGGAAGCAGCCTTGCCGGATGCGCCGCCTGGAACCACGCCACGATCGCGCGGGCCAACCTTGGCGGCTCGGAGTTGCCCGCGCGGATGCAGGATACGGCTGACGGAAACTACAAAGGTACTGTCATCCTGGTGGCATCACAGTCGCCGGCCTGCCCGGGCAGCAGTTTCGGGAAGATCGAGATCGGGGACCAGAGGCTGCACCTCGCCTACCGGCCGGACACGATCTTCGTGGCCCCGATCCAGAGCGACGGCCGCTTGCATGCGATCAGCAACGGGGCGGTGCTGGATGGCTACATCCTCGACGGTCGGCTGCGGTTCACGGTCAAGACGCCGATCTGCGAGTTGCATTACGATATGCGGCACGTCCTCTAGCCACGCCGCCCGTCTCACCGTGCTCCGGCGAGCGCCCTGACCTCACCGGCGCCCATGCCCGCCGCACGCAGGGACCGCACCGTGGCGGCCCCGTCCCGCTTGGCCAGTCGCCGCCCCGACGCATCGGTCAGCAGCCCGTGATGGGCATAGGCCGGTTCGGGCCAGCCCATCAGCGCCTGGAGCAACCGGTGCAGGTCCGTCACGGGTTTCAGGTCGATGCCTCGCGTCACCAGGGTGACGCCCTGTAGCGCGTCGTCGTGGGTGACGCAGAGATGATAGCTGGCCGGCGCATCCTTGCGCGCCAGCACGGGATCGCCGAACCGCTCGGGGCGGCAGTCGATCCGGCCCTCGCCGGCCTCCTCGAAGCTCAGGCTCGTGCCGAGCTGATCGAGCGCCCGTCCCGTGTCCAGGCGTTTCGCAAAAGGCTGGCCCGCGGCGATCCGTCTGGCACGCTCCGCCGGCGCAAGCGCGCGGCAGGTGCCGGTGTAGACCGGGCTGCCGTCCGGCGCGTGCGGGGCCGCGGTCGCGCCCGCCACCTCGCGCTGGATATCAGCCCGCGTGCAGAAACACGCATAGAGCAAGCCCCTTTGCGACAGACGCTCCAGGGCGGCGCGGTACTCGGCCAGGTGCTGCGATTGCCGCCGTACCGGGCCGTCCCAACGCAGCCCCAGCCAGGCGAGATCGTCGTGGATCGCCTCGGCGTATTCCGGACGGCAGCGACCAGGATCGATGTCTTCCAGGCGCAGGAGAAAAGAACCGCCCGCATCCCGGGCCCGCCGCCAAGCAAACAGAGCGGCATGCACGTGGCCGACATGGAGCAGGCCGGTCGGGCTCGGGGCGAAGCGCGTGACGATGGACATGGCGGGGGATGACAGACTACGCCGCCTCGAACCGGTTTTGGAGGACGAGTGATGGTGGAACTGACCGGCCCCGAGTGGGGACCGCGCTCGGGCGAGCCGGCCCGGCAACTGATCGTCCTGTGCCATGGACTCGGCGCCGACGGTTTCGACTTGATCGATCTCGCCCCGAGCTGGGGCGACGCTCTGCCGGATGCGCTGTTCGTCGCGCCGCACGCGCCGCAGCCTTGCGACATGGCGCCGATGGGGCGGCAATGGTTCAGTGTCGCCGACCGCACGCCGGCGCGCATCCTGAGCGGCGTGCAGGAGGCGTCGCGGGCGTTGGACGGGTTCGTCGATGCGCAACTCGCGCGCTTTCCCGAGACCGGCGGCTCCTACGCGCTGGTCGGGTTCAGCCAGGGGGCGATGACGGCGCTGTTCACGGGCCTGCGACGGAGCCCGCCGCCCCGCGCCATCCTCGGCTTCTCCGGCGCCTTGATCGGAGCCGAGACCCTGCGGCAGACAATCCGCCATCAAGTGCCGGTGCTGCTGGTCCACGGCGAGGATGACGACGTGGTGCCGATCGGCCGCTCGCGGGACGCCGAGGCGGCGCTGCGGGGCGCGGGCGTTCCGGTGGAGACGCTGTGGTGCCCCGGCCTTGCTCACGGGATCGACCAGGAGGGCCTCGCCCTCGGTGCTCGGTTCCTGCAGCGCGCATTCCGGGGAGTGTGGTGATGACATTTGGGCGAAACCACCGGCCGGAGGGCAGCCGTTCGGCTTGCGGCACTCTCTCCGCTCTGCAATAACCGTCGTGATTTCGGCGGCGCACAACTCGCGGTGGCTCGCCTCTCGGTAAGGCCGGTCGATCGCACGCCGTACGCTTAGGAGCGGCCTGTTTGCCTGACGGCGGTCAACTGTTCCCAGCACTGGTGCTGAACGCGGATTTCCGTCCACTGTCTTATTTCCCGCTTTCCCTGTGGTGCTGGCAGGATGCGGTCAAAGCGGTTTTCCTCGACCGCGTCTCCGTCCTGAGCGAATACGAGACCGAGGTCCGCTCGCCCAGCCACACCATGCGCCTGCCGAGCGTGATTGCGCTGAAGGACTACATCCCGACCGCCCGGCGGCCGGCCTTCACCCGGTTCAACGTGTTTTTGCGGGACGGCTTCACCTGCCAGTACTGCGGCGACCGCTTCCCCGCCCAGGACCTCACCTTCGACCACGTCGTCCCACGCTGCCGGGGCGGCCGCACGACCTGGGAGAACGTCGTCACCGCCTGCGGCGACTGCAACCTGTGCAAAGGATCGCGACTACCCCGGGAGTGCTCAATGTTCCCGCGCCACAACCCGCGCCAGCCGACGACGTGGGAGCTGCAGGACAACGGCCGCGCCTTCCCGCCCAACTTCCTGCACGAGAGCTGGCGCGATTTCCTCTACTGGGACAGCGAGCTGGAGAGCTGATCCGGCGCGCTACACCCGCTCGCTGATCGCGATGGCAACCTGACAGCCGCGCTTGATCACCGCCGACAGCAGGCGGTAGGCGGGCGCCAGCTCCGCCTCGTGCGAGAGCGCGGTGTCGCGGTGCTCCGCCTCCTCGGCGCGGAAGCGCTCAATGGTCTCGCGCAGCACCGGCTCGCTGTCGCCGAGTTCGGCGGCCTGCGCCGCATAATGCGTGTCGATCGCCTCCTCGACCGCAACGGTGCAGGCCATCGCCGCCCGCTCGCCCAAGGCCGCGGTCGCCGCGCCGAGGGCGAATCCGGCCACGTGCCACAACGGGAGCAGCGCGGTCGGGCGGACACGCCGGTCCGCGACAAGTTCCTTGAACGTGCTCAGATGCCGGCGCTCCTGCATCTGCATCTCATGGATGACCGCGGCGTTGCCCCGGTCGCGCAGAACCGCGAGCTGGCCGGCGTAGATGCGCACCGCGCCGTATTCGCCGGCGTGGTCCACCCGGATCATGCGCGCCACGCTTTCCGCCGGCGGCAGGTCGCCCGGTACGGAATTCCGCTGGTTCATGGTGGCCTCTTTCGCGTCGCCGTGCCGAGAGAGATGGCGGCGAGGAGGGAAATGCCCAGGGCACCCAAAAAGTTGAGCTCCGCCATCGAAAGCGGAACTCCCGGCAGCCGCGTCGGGTCGTCGCACGGCTTGGCAGGATGCACCGGCATGTTGGCCAGCCGATCCGCCGGGGTCCGACCGCTCAGCCTCGGCGCGGTACACTCAGGCATCGGGCTCGGCCACCAGCCCTGCTCCACGCCGATATGGGTGAGCGCCAGCCCGACCCCGACCACCATCACGACCAGCAGCATTGCGAGGAGAACGCGCACGAACCTCGGCGGCACGACGAGGGCGAGCAGGCCGAGCGCGATCGCGAAGCGGTAGGGCCAGCGTTCCAGCAGGCAGAGTGCGCAGGGCACCAGCCCGTCCCATGCCTCGGATGCCAGCGCGGTGCCGAGCGCCAGGGCCGACGCCAGCACACAGAGCAGAGTGAGAGTCCGTGCGGGCAGCATCATGCGGGGCATGTGCTCCGCTTTGTGCAGCGGCGCAACCCGCCTACGCTGCGGCGGAAAACCGAGCGGGGGGAGTGAGATGCGCCGTATCCTGTGGGGCCGCGACACGTCGAGCAACGTGATGAAGGTCATCTGGTTGTTGGAAGAGCTCGGCCTCGAATACGAGCGGATCGACGTGGGTGGCGCGTTCGGCGGCACCGATACGCCCGAGTATCGGGCGATGAACCCGACCGGCTTGGTCCCGACCTTGCAGGAAGACGGGTTCAGCTTGTGGGAGAGCAACGCGATCCTGCGCTATCTCTGTGTTGCCAATGACGGCCTCTCCTATTATCCGGCCAGCCCTGAGGCGCGCGGCAACGTGGACCGCTGGCTGGACTGCCAGCAGACGCAGCTGAACCGGCCGCAATCGGTGGTGTTCTGGAGCATGGTCCGAACCCCGCCGGACCAGCGCGACGCGACCGCGCTCCGGCAAGCCATCATCGACGCCGGCCGGGTCTGGAGTTTTCTGGAAGCGCCGCTCTCGCGCTACCCGTTCATCGCCGGGGACGCGCTCAGTCTGGCCGACATCGCCTGGGGCGTTCACGTGCATCGCTGGTTTACGATGGACATCGACCGCCCTGCGGTGCCGCATCTGCGCGCGTGGTACGACCGGCTGCTGCAGCGAACGTCCTACGCCGCTCACGTCGCCCGGCCGTTGGCCTAGCGTCACAAATCAGGCCAGGCGCCAGCTTCGGCGGCCCGCGCCAGCCAAGTGCGCACGTTGGCCGGCGCGCCGCCGAACGCCTCGGGCACACGCAGCCCGGCGCCGCCCAGCGCGACGGCTGCGGCGATGCCGTCCTCGTCGGTCACGTCGTCGCCGATGAACAGCGGCAGGCGCCCGGCGAAGTGGGCGTTCTGGATGAGCGAGCGCACGGCCGTGCCCTTGTCCGCCCCGCGCGGCCGGACCTCCCAGGCCATGCGCGCGGCGGACAAGGTGAACGCCGGTGCGTCCCGCAGCAGGGCGGTTAGTGCGTCGTGCGCGGCCGGGCCGAGTTCGGGGACCGCCCGATAATGCACCACGAACCCGCGCTCCTTTCGTTCAAGCAGCAGCCCCGGATGGGTGTCCACGATGCGCTCCGCCTGTTCGATCCAGGCCGGGTCGGGGATCGGCAGCGGGACACGCTCGAGCGGCCCGTCCGGTCGACAGCGCAGCGCGCCGCCATGCTCGCCGGCCAGGGCAAACGGCGCATCGGCAAGCAGCGCCTCCAACTGCTCCACTGGACGGCCGCTGACCACGGCGAGCGCGTCGTCGAGCCGCGCGCGCAGCCGCCGCAAGATGTCGAGCAGATCCGGCGGCACTACCACCGCATCGGGGGTCGGCGCGATCTCCAGCAGGGTGCCGTCCATGTCGAGCATCAGCGCCGTGCTGCCGAACGCCGGAAGTGCGACCCGTCCGCTCATGGCCCGCTCATCGCCCCCGTTATGAAATGCAGGCCAGCACGCGAACGTCGTATATCGGATGCTCGAGCATCGAGGCGGACGGAGCCGATTGCAAGATCCAGCCTCGGAATGGAGGGCCGCCCGGATGCGAGTTCGGCCATGACGAGGAACGCCGCAGCGTCGGCGGGCTGGTCCGGCGCCCGGACTAGGCAGGAGCGCAAGGAGATCGTGAGGGAACCGAACTCGGCCTGCTCGCCGTCGCGCAGGTTGAGGATCTTGCTGCGCGCATTGACCTTGTCGAGCACCTGAAGCTGCGCCCCGCCTCGGCGTATCCACCCGGCCTCCGTGGCGGGCGTTGCCGCTGGCAGCGGCGCGGGGGCAAGCGACGGCCGACGCGGCGATTGGGCGCCGGCCAGGGGTGCGCCGAGCGCGACCGCCAGTGCCGCCACGGCGAGCGGGCGGATCATGACCCCGCGGCGACCCGCTTCGGGCTCCGCAGCGACTCGACCATTTCTGCCAGAATGCGCCGCATCGCCTGCTCGTCGACACCCATGAGAACCGCGTCCTCAAAAGCGTCCTGCATGACCTGGACCAGTTCGGCGTGGTTCTCTTCCAGCATCTTCAGCTTTTCGCGGCAAGCGACCGGACTGCCGTCGCTTAGCGGCCAGCGCACGGGCGCGGCGCTCATTTCGGCTCTCCGGGCTGCCCGCCGGCTTGACCGCCGGTCTGCCCGCCACTCGGCCCGGAACCCGATCCCGGTGATGCGCCGCCTTGCTGGCCTTTCACCGCGTTCACCATGTCGGTCACGCTGAAGATGAACTTGCCCAGAAGCTGCTCAAGGCTGACCGAAGACTGGGTAATTGTGATCACGTCGCCAGGCTTCAGCATGGTCGAGTCGCCCCCCGGAGTGAGGTTGAGGAACTTGCCCCCCAGCAGACCTTCACTCGTGACCTCGGCGCTGGTGTCCTTCGGCAGCCGGATGCTGTCTGCCACGTTCAACGTTACATTCGCGAGATAGGTCTTCGGGTCGATCCTTGCGGCCATGACCGAACCGACCTTCACGCCCGCCAGCCGCACGTCGGCGCCGACCCCCATCCCGTCGATGCGGTCGAAATTTGCGTGCAGGTCATATCCAGACACGATGGTCCGGCCGGAGTGCGCCACCGCGTAGCCCAGGAAGCCCGCCGCGATCACCAGGACCACGGCGCCGGTCAGCACCTCGCCCGCGCTTCTGCGTGCCATGATCGCCGACCTCAGCTCCCCGGCGTCCAGGCTTCATAGTCGCCCGTGGTCGGCGGTCGCACCCCGCCACGGTAATCGTGCCCCGGCGGCCGATAACCCGCCGGCGTGCCGGTGAGATTGGCCAAGTGCGGCTTTTGCCACGCCCGGCGCGGGACCTCGGTCAACGGCCGGTTGGTGGTGTAGTGCAGCCAAGCATGCCATTCCGGCGGCACCGTCGTCGCCTCGGGCAGCCCGGCATAAGCGACCCATCGGCGGCTGCGCTGGCCCGGGCGCCGGCGGCCGCGTTCCTCATAATAGACGTTCCCCACCGAGTCGGTGCCGATGCGGCGACCCCTGAACAGGGTGAAGAGGCGCGTGCCGAGGTTCATGGCGCTGATATACGCACCCGGGCGGTGGCGGTCCACCCGGGGGCCCTTTGCTACAGTATGTTGGGGATATCCCGCCCCGGCACCCCGAAATGTGCTTCTCTCGCGGGATCGGGCCAGCCTAGGATGAGTGCCATGGGCAACATGCGCGCGTGGCACGGGGTGAGGATGCGTCAGGCGGCGGCGGCACCCGATCCCGACGCCTCGCCACGTCCTGTCACCCTCCCCTGCCTTTGGGATGACGAAGCGGCGGCGGCTCTCACCGGCTTGGCTCCCGGTGGCGGTCCGGTGCGGCTGGAGCGTCTAGCCGAGGCGTGGATCGCGCCCATCGTCGACCGCGCCAGACGGGACGGGGCGGAACGGCCGATCGCCGACGAACTGCACCTTCTGCTCTTGGCGCGCCGCGCGGCGCCGGGCGCCTCGGTGTGGCGCGGGGAGGCGGATGCGTCCCCCGGGTTCGTGCTGAATGCAGTCTCCTTCCTGGAGGGCGGCGCTTTCGAGGCCGATGCGTTCGGCGACGCCGTCGAGACCGCCGCGATCGCCCTGACCTACGCCGCCCCGGCTGCCACTCAACTGGCCATCGGCTTTGCCGATCTCGCCGGCCTCCTGGCCGGGCTCGGGCTTGACTACGACAGCGACGCCGCGCGTGACGTCGCCCGCTGCCTTGCCGCCATCCTCCGGGGCCGTGCCGAGGCCGTGTCCGCCCGGTTCGCCGGACGGGCCGGTGCTTCTACGACGCCGCACCAGGGATGGCCGGCGCCCCCGAAGAACTGTCGGGTCCCACGCCTGGCGGCGCTGGCGCACTCGGCCCATCAGGCGGCGCACGCCGTCGGCGGCTTGCTTCATGCGGCGACCACGGCCATCGCACCGCCCGGCTTGGCGGACGCGGTGCTCGGCGTCGAGACCGGCGGCATCGCCCCGGCATTCGCCCCGTTCGCCGCCGGCGGTGGCCTGACGCACTGGGCGCGCGCCGCCCTCGCGGCTCGGGGCCAGTCGGCCAAGTCGGCGCTCGCCGCGGTGCTGGCCGGCACCGACCTATTCCCGCCGCCCGCCCCAACGGCGCATCCCGCCATGCATGACGCGGTCGCGCCATTCATCGAAGCCCTGCCGTCGTGCCCGGCGGCCAGCCTCGCAGCGACGTCTCGCGCGCCGGCGGGCCGGCGGGACCTGCCCGCACGGCGGACCGGCTACACGCAGCGCGCCTCGGTGGGCGGTCACACGCTCTATCTGCGCACCGGGGAATACGACGACGGAACGCTCGGCGAGATCGCGGTCGCGCTGCAAAAGGAGGGAGCGGCGTTCCGAGGCCTGATGGACAGCTTCGCCAACGCGATCAGCCTCGGCCTGCAGCACGGCGTTCCCTTGCGGACCATGGTCGAGGCGTTCACCTTCACCCGCTTCGGACCGGCCGGCGCAGTCGAAGGCGATCCGGCCGTATCGCACGCGACCTCGCTGCTTGACTACGTCTTTCGCCACCTCGCCGTGAACTACCTGGGGCGACGGGACTTGCCCGAGGCCGGGCCGGAACCTGCCGACACAATCGGCGATGGCAGCCGCCATCATGCCCCGCTTCTGCCGCTCGACCTGCCGACGGAGGCGACGTCGCCCCGGGTCCGCCGTCAGGCGCTGCGAGTCGTGAAACGCTGAGGAAAACGTCATGGCCGGCCGGATCGACGCCAAGCTGGATGAACTTGGTCTGACGCTGCCCGTGCCGGCGGCGCCGCTCGCCAACTACGTGCCCTTCGTGGTCACCGGCAGGCTGGTGGCAATATCCGGCCAGGGTCCGATGCGGGACGGCAAACCCCTTTTCACAGGCAAGATCGGCGACAGCCTGTCGGTGGAGCAGGGACAGCAGGCCGCGCGGCAGTGCGCGCTCAACCTGCTCGCCCAGTTGCGCGCCGCGTGTGGCGGCGATCTTGACCGCGTGCGGCAGGTTGTCCGGCTTGGCGGCTTCATTGCCGCCTCGGCCGCCTTCACTCAGCACGCCGTCGGCGATGAACGGGGCCTCCGACCTCATGCTGGCGGTGTTCGGCGATATCGGCCGGCACGCCCGGACCACGGTGGGCGTACCCTCCCTGCCCGCCGATTTCGCCGTCGAGGTCGAGGGCCTGTTCGAGATCGAGTGAGCGAGCCTTGCTTTCCGATCCCGACTGCGTTGCCATGTCCGACAGATCATGCCCGACTGCTCCGAACCACTGACACTCACCCTCCACCCTCGCATCGCCGAGGTGGATCCCGCCGATTGGGACGGATGCGCCGGGAATGACAATCCCTTCGTCAGCCACGCCTTCCTGAGCGCGCTGGAAGACAGCGGCTCGGCCGGCCCTCGCACCGGCTGGCTGCCGCAGCATGCGGTGCTGCGCGACGCCACCGGGCGCGTCGCGGCCGCCGCGCCGATGTACGCCAAGTCGCACAGCTACGGCGAATATGTGTTCGATCATGGCTGGGCGCACGCCTTTGAACGGGCGCGGGGACGGTATTACCCCAAGCTGCAGGTCGCGGTGCCGTTCAGCCCCGTCCCTGGTCCACGCCTGCTGGTCCGACCGGAGTCGGGCGTCAGTGTGGCGTCGCTCGGAATGGCGCTCGTGCAGGCCTGCGAGCAGCTCGATCTATCCTCCGTCCACGCCACCTTCTGCACCGAGGCCGAGTGGCAGGAGCTGGGCGAGACCGGCTGGTTGCAGCGCCTCGGCATGCAATTCCATTGGTACAATAATGGCTACGCGACGTTCGACGACTTCCTGGGCGCGCTGAACTCGCGCAAGCGAAAGGTGCTGCGCCGCGAACGGCGCGACGCAAGTGCCGCCGGGCTGACCTTCCGATCGCTCAGCGGGAGCGAGATCACCAAGCGCGACTGGGATGCGTTCTACCGCTTCTACACCTCGACGGTGGATCGCAAATGGGGGAGCGCCTATCTCACGCGGCAATTCTTCTCCCTGCTTGGCGAACGGCTGGGCGACCGCGTGGTGCTGATGACGGCGGAGCACAACGGCACGACGGTAGCCGGCGCGCTCAATCTCGCCGGCACGGACACCTTCTACGGTCGCAACTGGGGGTGTCGGGGCGACTGGCCGTTCCTGCATTTCGAGCTGTGCTACTACCGGGCGATCGATTGGGCGATCTCGCACGGGCTGAAGCGGGTCGAGGCCGGGGCGCAAGGCAGACACAAGATCCAGCGCGGCTATTTGCCGAGCCCGACCTTTTCGGCGCACTGGATCACGCACGAGGGGCTGCGCCGCGCGATCGGCAACTTTTTGGACGAGGAACGACCCGCGATCATCGCCGATATGGACGCGCTTGCCGAGGAGTCGCCGTTCCGCAAGGGCGAAGCCGAGTGAGGCGGTGCGCATCCTGTTCATCTCGTCGAACCGGATCGGCGATGCGGTCATCACGACGGGCGTGCTCGACCATCTGATCCGGCGATACCCCGATTGCCGTATCACCGTCGCTTGCGGCCCGGTTGCGGCCGGCGTGTTTTGCCGGATGCCCAACCGAGAGCGCACGCTCGTGGTGGAGAAGCGACCTTACGATCTGCACTGGCTGACCTTGTGGCGCCGGGTCGCGTTCACCGTGTGGGACCTGGTCGTGGACACTCGCGGCTCGGCCCTCGCCTTCCTCGTCCCCGCGCGGCGACGCGCGGTGAAGTTCCGGCAGCCCGGGCGCAAGTTTGAGCAGTTCGCGGCCATGCTGGACGTTTGTCCGGCGCCGCTGCCGGTGGTCTGGACCGCTCCGGAGGACCGTGCGACGGCGCTACGGCTGCTGCCTCCGGGGCGTCCGGTGATCGGCCTCGGTCCGACGGCCAACTCCGCCTACAAGGTCTGGCCGGCGGAGCGCTTCGCCGCCTTGTCCCAGCGTCTTGCCTCGGGCCCGTTGCCGGAAGCGGTGGTCGCGGTACTGGCCGGTCCCGGGCCACAGGAGCGCGCCGGTGCGGCACCGCTGCTCGCCGCCCTGCCGAACGCGATCGATCTCGTCGGCCGGCTGAGCCTGCCGCAAGCCGCTGCGTGCATCCAGCGCTGTGCGGTCTATGTCGGCAACGATTCCGGGCTGATGCACCTTGCCGCCGCCGCCGGCGTGCCTACCGTCGGCCTGTGCGGCGCCACGATCGATCGTGCCGAGGAAATGGCTCCGGCCGGACGCTTCGCTCGCTGGGCGCTCGCGACGGAACCGACGATGAAAGCGCTCAGCGTGGATGCCGCCGAAGCCGCCGCGCGGGACGTGATGGCCCAGGCCGTGGGCGCTCTTGCCTAATCTTACTGTGTCATCAGTTCTTTGTACGGCGCGGGTCGAGCCGGGACGCGTGCAGGCGGCGCATCCAGGCGTCATGCAGCCCCATCTGCCGGTCAATCCTTCTCCGCCTCAACTTCGTTGCGGCACACGATGTAGCGGCGACCCTCGGCGGTGACCTCCTTGACGAAGAGCTGGGTCTAGCTTGCCGCCGCCGCGCTGGATGCACAGCGGGGTGAACGGCCGTGTGTCCTCCAGCACCACGCGGCGGACCAGCGTGTCGGTGCGTTCGCGGACGCCGAGCACGTATTCCAGCCCGCGTTCCTCCAACGCGGCGATGGTCGGCGCCGAGATCATGCCGCGATCGGCGACGACGCAGACCCGGCCAATGCCGAAGCGCGCGCGCAGGCGGTCGACGACCGGGATCAACCCGGTGACGTCGGCGGTGTTGCCCGGCCACATCTCCGAGCAGATCGGCCGCCCCTCGGCATCGATCATCACGGCCACGATCATCTGCATCAGGTCGGGCCGGTGGTCCTTGGAGTATAGCCCCGCTCGCCCAGGGTCTCGCCACCAGCTCCGGTGAACGACAGCGACGTGGTGTCCATGACACGATCGAAAGTTTGCTGAACAGGTCGCGCCGGCGCGCGAACAATTGCTCCTCGATGAGGTCCTTCACCGTCTGTGGAGCGAAGGCCGTGGCTCCGGCCTGCTGTTCCGCCGGCAACTCCTCGCCCAACCAGGCCATCGCGCGGTAGAGGTGATGCAGCGCCAAGCCATCCACGCCGGGGATGTCGTAGTCGGCCATCCACTTCTCGCAGGCGCGGTCCGAGCCGGAGACCATGATCCGGTGCAGCACGCCGGCGAACACCGCGCGCTCGACGGCAAACTCGAAGCTGCGCCCGGCCAGCAAGCCGTCGACCACCGCCCGGCAGCCGATCTCGTCCCAGAGCCGACCGAACAGCAGCGGCGCGCCGATGCGCTTGCAGGCGAGCCCCTCGGCATTGCCCGCCTCGAGGTGTGAGAGGACGACAGTGCGTTCGGCGTAGCGGGTGATGGAGGCGGCCAGGCGCTCGAGTTCTCCGGAGGCGACGACGACCTCCTTGCGGCCGAGATTCTTGATGATGCGCTGCTTGGCGCGGCCGTCCTCGCGCACGCTCTCGACGAGGTAAAGGTAAGTGTAGCCGTTGATATGCTTCTCGCGGACGAACACGCAGAATTAAGGACCACAGTTGCGGAACAGCGCTGGTCGGCTGCGGCGATGCGCTTGGGAAGCTGACGCTTGGTGGCATCGTCGCCACCAGGACCAAGCGAACACGAAGACCGGCCGCGCAATCGGCGCCAGCAACAGGCGAGCGATCATGGTCCTGATTTCCGGCACGCTCGGTGTCGGGAGCGTCGGCATGCTCAGGCGGCGAGAGCGCTTGAACTCCTTTCGTTCGGTTTGCCGCCGGCGGCGCGGCGAAGCTGGGCCGACAACCCGGTCAGGAAGGCGAGCGCGGCCATGCACAGCGTCATGTGGCGATGCCAGCCCTGCCAGGATCTGGCCTCGCAGTGATCGAGCCCGAGTTCCTCCTTGGCACGCTGAAAGCACTCCTCGATCGTCCAGCGCAGGCCGGCCGCGCCGGCCAGTTCGGCAAGCCCCGTGCCGGCAGGTGCGAAGGCGAGATAGTAGGCCCGCTCATGGGAGTTGCGCCTGTTGCGGCGGATCAGCAGCCAGCGTTCAAATCCCTCGTCCACCGTCCATGGCAGCGCGATGCGCGCCCAGTCGTAGAGGCGCGGCCCCTTTGATCCTTCTCCCGCCGCGTGCGCATGCCAAGCGGCAGGGGGCAGCGCATCGGCCATCTCCGCCGGATCGGTTTGCAGCAGCCCGTCCCTGGTCAGCAGCCGCAGCACATGGTTCGAGCGCGTGGCGAGGACGTAGGATTGGCGGCGCGCTTCGAGCATTCGGGAGCCTGTCAGGAACTTTGTGTGGGAGGTCATATGGTGCCGCTTAGCGGTGGAGGTCTGTATGGCGATCCGGAACGAGCTGATTGAGGAGTTGTTGGCGGGCAAGGACCCGCAGGAGGTATTTGCCCAGGATGGGCTGCTGGACGAGCTGAAGAAGGCGTTGGCCGAGCGGATCCTCGTGCCGAGATGGACCAGCACCTGGCGTCGGAGCGGAGCGAGGCGAGCGGCAGCGAGCCGCGCAACCACCGCAATGGCCATAGCCGGAAGACCGTGCTGACCGGGACCGGCAAGCTGGAGCTGCAGGTGCCGCGGGACCGGCAGGCCAGCTTCGAGCCGCAGCTGATCGCCAAATATCGCCGGCGCTTTCCCGGATTTCGACGACAAGGTGGTTTCGCTCTACGCGCGGGGCATGACGGTGCGCGAGATCCAGGGCCACCTGCGCGAGCTCTATGGCATCGATGTTTCGCCGGATCTCATCAGCGTCGTCACCGACGCCGTCCTGGAACAGGTGGCGGAATGGCAAAACCGGCCGCTCGATGCCCTTTACGCCTTGGTGTTCTTCGATGCCTTGCGGGTGAAGATCCGCGACGAAGGCACGGTTCGCAACAAGGCCGTCTATCTCGCCCTCGGCGTCCGGCCGGACGGCAGCAAGGAAATCCTTGGGCTCTGGATCGAGCAAACCGAAGGAGCCAAATTCTGGCTGCGGGTGATGAACGAACTGCGCAACCGCGGTGTCGCCGACGTGCTGATCGCCATCGTCGATGGCCTCAAGGGCTTCCCCGAGGCGATCAGTGCGGTCTTCCCGGAGGCCCAGGTCCAGACCTGCATCGTGCACCTGATCCGCCACTCGCTGGCCTTTGCGTCCTGGAAGGAGCGCCGTGAGGTCGCCGCCGCGCTGAAGCCGATCTACCGCGCCGCCACGGCCGAGCAGGCCCGCCAGCAGTTGGACGAGTTTGCCGCCAGCTATTGGGGCAAGCGCTACCCCGCCATCGCCCCGGCCTGGCTGCGCCAGTGGGAGCAGGTCGTGCCGTTCTTCGCGTATCCACTCGAGGTGCGGAAGATCATCTACACCACCAACGCCATCGAAAGCCTGCACAGCCGGTTGCGCAAGGCCGTTCGCGTGCGCGGTCACTTCCCCAACGACGAGGCCGCGTCCAAGCTCTTGTTCCTGGTCTTGCGCGAGGTCAGCCAGAACTGGAAGATGGCACCACGCGAATGGAATGCCGCAAGGACGCAGTTCGCCGTCATCTTCGGCGATCGCTTCGTTGCCGAGTGAGGTGTAGAAGTAGCGACTTGATCTGACGGTCGTTTGATCTGGCGTGGTGGGTGTCCGCCGGATCGAACGTGTCAGCTGTTCTCGTCAGGCGGCCTTTGCCGGGTTCTGCTTTTCGCGCGCGGCGTCGGCGCTGTCGAGGAAAGTCTGCATCGGGGTCTTGCCGAAGCACCAACGGCCTTGATGCGTGCGCTGCTCATTGTAGCCTGTCACCCAGATATCGAGGTCGGCCTGCAGCGCGTCCACCGTGTCGTAGACCTTCTTGCGGAAAGCGACGCGATAGAACTCGTCCAGCAGCGTCTTGTGGAACCGTTCGCAGATGCCGTTGGTCTGCGGGCTCTTCACCTTGGTTCGGGTATGGTCGATGTCTTCGACGGCGAGGTAGAGCTCATACTCGTGCCGGTCGTGGGCGCCGCAATACTCCGTGCCGCGATCGGTCAGGATCCGGTCAACCCGGATCCCGTGCTCGTCGAAGAACGGGATCACCCGGTCGTTCAGGACATCGGCGGCGGTCAGCGGCGTCTTGCGCGTGTAGAGCTTGGCGAAGCCAACCTTGGCGTAGGTGTCGATCACCGTCTGCTGGTAGACCCGCCCGACGCCTTTCAGCGTGCCGACGTAGAAGGTGTCCTGTGCCAGGCAGTAGCCTGGATGCTCGCTGTCGAACTCGCCGTGGGCCTCCTTCTCGACCTTGGCCTTCTCCAGCGCGACCAGCTGGCTTTCGGTGAGCACGTCGCCGTCCTGGGCGACCTTGGCTTCCAGCGCTTTCAGCCGCTTCTTCATCGTCTCGAGATCGTGGCGCAGCCAGATGGAGCGAACGCCAAAGGCGGAGACGTCGGTGCCCCGCTTCTTCAGTTCGTTGGCGGCACGGGCTTGGCCCCAGGCAGGTTCTTCGATGGCCATCGCCGCCACAGCAGCCTCCACCTCCGGCGAGACGCGATTCCTCAGGTTGGGCTTGGACCGGGTGATCTCGGCCAGCGCCAGGTCGCCGCCCTTCTCGTAGAGATCTCGGAAGCGATAGAAGCTGTCCCGGCTGTAGCCCATGACGCGGCAGGCCTGCGTCACGCTGCCCAACTGCTTGGCCAGTTCCAGCAGCCCACCTTCGCCTTGATCACCTTGCGCTCGGTCATCGTCATGACGGTCTCTCCAGTGGCACCGGCCGGGGCGCTGAGCTTCGCATGGGCTCCGCGCCCCGGCCTCCAACCCCACCGATTTTGGGGTGACCGTCAGATCACATCAAGACTTCTACAAGTGAGGTTCAACAGACCCTCACACAGAATTCCTGACAGGCTCGCAAACGCCGACCGCGGAGAGAACCGTGACCCCGCACGGCAGCCGCACCAAGCAGGCAGAAGTTGACACGGGAGGCGCGATTAGAGAACGGCTCCTTCCAGCTCGTTGCACTCAACAGCCACGAGCTTGGCACACTGATGCCGAACAGGAGCCGTCCACCGCATCAGGTTTGCCGATCAGGCCCGTGTCGGCCAGAAGAACAAAGTCACTCGGCGCTGGGCCCAGCGCGGAACCCGGCCCTCGGCGCCGCGCGACCAGCGCATCAGGCCGGATGGCATCTGACCCCCCGCCTCGTGGTGCCCGACAACATCACTGTCGTTCCGCTACCTGCCAAATGCCCCGAACTGAGCCCACAGGAAAACGTCTGGCAGTTCATGCGCGACAACTGGCTCTCCAATCGGATTTTCACCTGCACCGACAACATCGTCGATCACTGCTGCGACGGCTGGAACAAGCTCGTCCGACAGCCGTGGACCATCATGTCGATCGGCCTGCGCGACTGGACGCCCGGGTTCTGATCATCGAGTCCTGGTATAATGACCACGCGCGCCAGCGCAAGCTGCTGATCCAAAACCCGATTTTCGAAGTCACTGTTCAAGTCGGGCAAGGCTGTAGCGCGTATGGCCTGCTTCAGCTTCATCGAAGGCTGGTATAACCTGGTACGGCTGCACTCCGCCCTCGGCTATCGCTCGCCCATGGCCTACGAAGCCGCCCTCGAGGACGTCACCGCAGAACCGTAATCACCCAAACCCATCAACACTTCACGAAAGCGGGGCAGCTTCAACAGATCGGTGTTTGCAACCGCTATACCGAAGTTTGCACTGAGAAGGGTGAACTTATGCCTGCGGTGCAATCACGAGAGATGCTTTTCATTGGCTCAATGTGTCCATACAGGGGGCTTGCATCGACGCGGCGCATCATGATTCGCTGCAGCCATGTTCATCGACGTGGTCCCGAACGGCCGGTCGGCGCCTGCGGTGCTCTTGCGGGAGAGCTATCGCGAGGGACGCAAGGTCAAGAAGCGCACGCTTGCCAATTTGGGGCAACTGCCGCCGGCGGTGATCGACGGTCTGCGCGTGCTGCTGCAGGGCGGCGCGGTGGTGGCTCGACCGGAGGAGGTGTTCGAGATCCAGCGCGCCCTGCCGCATGGCCACGTCGCAGCCGTGATCGGCATGATGTGCAAGCTCGACCTGCCGCGCCTGCTCGGCCGCACCGTCTCGCGCGAGCGCGACCTGGCGCTGGCGCTGATCGCGAGCCGTCTGCTCGCACCGGGCTCCAAGCTGGCGACGGCACGGGCGCTGACCGACGAGACGGCGAGCTCCAGCCTCGGCCGGGTGCTCGAACTTGGTGCCATCGAAGAGCGGGAGATCTATGCCGCGCTCGACTGGCTCGGCGGGGAACAGGATCGTATCGAGCGGGCCTTGGCGCGGCGGCATCTGCAGGACGGCACGCTGGTGCTCTACGACGTCAGCTCGTCCTACCTGGAAGGTCGGTGCTGCGCGCTCGCCCGGCACGGCTACAGCCGGGACCGCCGGCCGGATCGGTTGCAGATCGTCTACGCCCTGCTCTGCGACCGCGAGGGGCGGCCGATCGCAATCGAGGTATTCGAGGGCGACACCGGCGATCCCGGCACCCTCCCAGCGCAAGTCGAGACGCTGAAGCGCCGCTTCGGTCTCCAGCACCTGGTGCTGGTCGGCGACCGCGGGATGATCACCGCAGCGCGCATCCGCGAGGACCTCAAGCCCGCCGGGCTCGACTGGATCACCACGCTGCGCGCGCCGCAGGTTCAGGCTCTGGCCGAGGCCGGCCCCTTGCAGCTCTCGCTGTTCGATATAACCAAGGCAATGTTTTAAATCGGTTCTGTTAACAGCTGTGTAAACGGTGGCCTAGACATATTTGTAAAATAATTGTGATTGTTTTCAGGAAACAAAATAACTAAGATATGATTTATTTGATGACAATTGTGTTATAATATCTCAAGTAAAACAACTACAAATATTTTACAATAACCACCATCTATGTA
>CAVRCA010000008.1:0-35676 GCA_963719345.1 uncultured Alphaproteobacteria bacterium | reverse complement strand
GGCGGGCACGTCCAGGACGCGCAGCGTGCGGAGTGTCGGGTCGTGTCCTGGGTCAGTCGCGCCCGGAACGAGGTCGAGAGCTGGTGTCCGGGGGCGACTTATCGCGCGAGCTGCGGCCCGCGCATCCTCATGCTAAAAAGCGTCGCACCACATACCGGCGGCTCGCAGCCGCTATACCTCTACCTCTGCGTGGAGGTGTAGGTAGGTCGGATCGAACTCGGCGAACCTCTGCAGCGCGCCCCAGTCCTTGATCGTGACGACCTTCGCAGTCCAGGTGATCAGGTCCCGTCGCTTCAGTTCCTGGACACACCGGTTGGCATGCACCGTCGACAGCCCGAGCGCATCCGCGAGAGTGGTCTGTGTGAGCGGGAGTTGCGCGACTCTCCGCTGATCACCCCGTTCACGCGCATTCGGACGATCAGCTCGCAGATCAGGTGGCGAGCGCGGACCACCGCCTCCCGCCGACCCAGTCCCACCATCCACTCCCGGAACATCGAGGCGTCCACCAGGGTGTCGCGCCAAAACGCGTCCCCGATGCGCGGATAGCTGCGGATGAGCTGACGGATGCTGTCATGGGGGATGAACGCGACCTTGCTCGCGGACACCGTCCCGAAATCATGGTCCATGACCGGCAGATGTAAGGTCAGCAGATCCGGGATGTCACCGGCGACATGGAATCCGAAATTTGCCGCCGCCCATCCTCGAGCACTTTATAGCGGTGGGTGAACCCCTCCAGGAGAAGGCAACAGCGGGACGGGCGATCGCCCTCGCGGACGATTCCCTGGCCCGCCCGGAGCTCGCGGATCTGCATCGGCAGGCTCGCCAGCCCGCCCTCCTCCTCCGATGTGAGCCGGTAGATACTATCGATCTTGCGAACGAACGGCCGCAATCCGTCAGGGATGTCCGATCCACTTGAGGCAGCTCCTCCCCTGTTCAGGCGAGAGCCCAGTCCTCTCTCAGCACCTTGGCCTGACACCGACATCCGATGATCGGCAAACGTACCACAGCAAGTGGTTAGATAACGTCCACATCGGTTAACCCACCGCTGAGATCACGAGGCGAGCCGGCGACGTCCCGAGAGCCAGCGCGTCCGCCGGCCCGCGCGCGTTCCCGTCTCTGACCGCCAAGTTCTTTGCGACAGATGGCCCGGCTCGCCACCCGGGCCATCTTCGTTTCAGAACAGCTGAAAATCCTTTTGGACCGCGAACAGGATGCGGAAGTCCGGTGACTGCTGGCCAATGCCGATCCCGGCGCCCCCGCTCAGCGCCCAATCGTCGCTGATCTGCCAGCGCAGGCCGGCGTCAAAGATCGTCTCGTTCTGCGTCTTGGCCGGCTTGGCCCCGTGCACCACGTCCACCACCAGCGCCGTGGTTTGACTGACCAGCATCGAGTACGCCACGCCCAACTCGAGCTGGTCCCGCCGGTTCGAGGACGATGGCGTCGTCGAGTGTGTCCAGTTCAGGTTCAGGTGCAGCCGCGGCGCCTGCTCGTTCGGCCCTAGCCACTGCGTCAGCAGCCCGCGCACGAAATACTGCGACGTATGGTGCCCCGCGCCATAGGGGGTCTGATAGCCCGCCTGCACCGCCAGCGCCGGAAAGAACGGGGTCGGGTCATTGAATTGGTAGAGGAAGTCCAGCCCGTTCGTGCCCTGGCTGGCGCCGCTTTGGTTGCCGACCGAATAGGGCACCGACACGTCCATCTGCAGCCCCTTCGCCGCGCCGATCTTCAGCGTCGGCGACAGGTTCAGCAGGTCGCGCCCTTTGCTGTTGTGGGCGTCGTTGGTGTAGACGCCCACCCCTTGGAGCTCCAACGTTGCCGGTCCGCACCGCCAGCGCGTCCTCGGTCGAACCGGGACGTCCGTGCTGAGGCCTTGCGGATCGGCCAGCGCGGGCGACGCCGCGAGCAGCGGCAGCAGTGACACTGGCAGCACCCTGGTCCGCATCACGCCTCCGTCAGTCCGCGCATCTACCCTGGCAGGAGAACGCCAGGCCAATGCTGCCGTTGCGTTACAATCCTCCGACGCCCGGCCCGCCGCCCCGCATGGACGCGCCGGGACGCCTGGGCTAACCCGTCCCGCGGCCAACCTCGGGAGCACGATGCCCACAGCCCTCATCACCGGCGTCACCGGACAAGACGGCGCATACCTCGCGCAACATCTGCTGACGAAGGGCTATCGCGTGGTCGGGCTGATGCGTCGCTCCGCCTCCTCCGACGTGATCGGCGAGCGCCTGCGCTGGCTCGGCGTGCTCGGCGACGTCGAGCTGCTCGACGGCAACCTCGACCGACCTCTCGAGCCTGATCCGCGTGCTCCAGACCAACGAGCCGGACGAGATCTACAACCTCGCCGCCCAGAGCTTCGTCGCCGCCTCCTGGCAGCAGCCACTGCTGACCGGCACGATCACCGCGCTCGGCGCCGGCAACGTGCTGGAGGCCGTCCGCATCATCCGCCCCCAGGCCCGGTTCTACCAGGCCTCGTCCTCCGAGATGTTCGGCAAGATCCAGGAGCCGCGCCAGATCCGAGCGCACGCCGTTCTACCCGCGCAGCCCCTACGCGGTCGCCAAGCTCTACGCGCATTGGATGACGGTGAACTACCGCGAGAGCTTCGGCCTGCATGCCAGCTCCGGCATCCTGTTCAACCATGAGAGCCCGCTGCGCGGCATCGAGTTCGTCACCCGCAAGATCACCGACGGCGTCGCCCGCATCAAGCTCGGCCTCGCCCGCGAGCTGCCGCTCGGCAATCTCGAGGCCAAGCGCGACTGGGGCCACGCCCGCGACTACGTCCGCGCCATGCACCTGATGCTGCAGCAGGACGAGGCCTCCGACTACGTGATCGCCACCGGGCACGACCACCAGCATCCGCGAGTTCTGCCGCCTGGCCTTCGGCCATGCCGGGCTCAACTACGAGGAGCACGTCCGCATCGACCCGCGCTTCCTCCGCCCCGCCGAGGTCGACGTCCTGCTCGGCGACCCGGCCAAGGCGAAGGACCGCCTCGGCTGGACCCCGGAAATCCCGCTCGAAGACATGGTCGCCGAAATGGTCGAAGCCGACCTCGCCCGCCACCGGGCGCGGCTCGCGCGCTGAGGCGGGCCGCGGCGGCCGGTCGGCTCAGCGAATGACCGGCTGCGGCGGAGTGACGCAGGAGCCGCCGTTGGCGACGACGTGCTCGCTGCCTTGGCTGGTTTCGGACAGCGACGCGCCGATCGCCAGGGTGACGGTGTTCGGATAGCCGCTCGGCAGCACCGTCGTGCCGGTCGCGTTGCGGGTCTGCCCGGCGGCGAACTGGACCTGATCGAGCGTGACGCTGAACGAGGCGAGGCGCACGGTGGTGGTCGAGCCGGAATGGGTGACCTTGAAGGCCGAGCCGTTGCCCGACTGCGCGTTCCAGACGTTGAACCAGCTGGAATCGCCGTCGTCGAAGGCGACCTGCACCTCGGGCTGGGCGGTCAAGGATGGCGCGGGCCCGGTGTTGGGCGTGACCGAGAGCGTGATGGTGACGGTGCCGTTGGACGCGGTGCCGTTGGTCAGCGGGAAGATGCAGGGGCTGGCGAACTGGACGTTGCGCTGCGCGACCTGATTGGAATTGGGCGCATCGAACACGCTGGGCGGCGCGGCCTCCCCGGTACCCTGGATGGCGGCGAGGATGCATTTGTGCCCGTTGCCGAGGCCGCTCGATGGCGCGGTGAACGGGATCGGGCCGATCAGCGCCGCGCCGCCGGCAGGCGCCGAGACGCCGGTCGTGCCGCCGTTGTTGCCGACGTAATTGCCGCCGGTGATCGGGCTCCACTGGATCGATAGCGCGGCCGGGTCGGCGAGATAGACGAGGGTGCGGATGTTGGCGACCGGGTTGCAGCCGAGGTCGTTGTGGACGCGGACGAAGATGTCGTAGCTGCCGCCGGGCGTGAGCAGTGTCTCGGTGGAGACCGAGTTGAGATCGACCGGAGTGCCGTGCGGCACGAGGAAGATGTCGGGGCTTTCCCAGAACACCTGGCCGCCGAGATTGGACGGGGTCGCGCCGAAATCGGCGTCGTTGTCCTTCACATAGGCGTGCCCGGCGCCGACGCAGTTGCCGGTGGTGGAGCTGACGAGCGAGGTCACGGCGAGGTCGGCGTTGGGGAAGGTGACCGCCGGGGTGCCGACGGCCTGGAGATTGCTGGTCTCGACCGTGCCGGTGCCGCCGACGAAGGCGGTCGCGTTCGGTTGCAACACGGGCGAAGGGCAGGTCGGGCTGGTGGCGTCGGTGTCGCCCTGGCAGGTGGAGGCCGCGACCTCGGTGACGACCTGGGCGGAGGTGAGCTGCGCCTGGCTGCAATTGCCGAGGCCGAGCAGGCCGCCGCTGACCTGGTTCCAGTTGCCGCGCAGCCCGAACGTGTCGTCGGTGACGACGGCGTAGGCGTTCGCCGCCCCGGGCGGGACCCAACTCAGCTGCGCGACCAGCGCCAGCTTGCCGGTGGAAGTAATGCTGGCGGCGAGGTTGCCGAAATCGAACGGGCGAAGGCCGCCCGGGCGCTGCGCCGGCGAGGTAGGCACGCAGGAGTGGGAGTAGCTCTGCGACGAGACGTCGACGTTCCAGATGCAGATGCCGGTGGTCGAGCCGTCGGACTGCATGGTGAACTGGGTCGCCGCCGTGTCGCCGGCGCTGGCGGCGATGGTGCTGGGTCCTGACCACTGGTTGGTGTTGTTCTGGATGCTGAACTGATTGGCGACCGGGGTGCCGGAGCTGGTGCAGCCGGGAATGCCGGCGACGGCGGAGACGAACGCGTTCTGCTCCGAGGCGACAGCGGGGATGGTGACGGCGAGTTGGCCGTAGACGAGCGACGGCACGGCCGAGGACGAGACGGTCAGCTGGGCGTCGGGGTGCGGGAAATGGTGGTTGACGAAGTCGTCGGTCGCGCAGGGGACGCCCCGCCAGCCGTTGAGGGTGTGCTGGAAGCAGCCGCTTTCGCGGGTCGCGGGTGGCGCGGGCAGCGCCGGGGGCAGCCGCACCGGCGTGCGGGAGGGCGGGACGGTGGGCAGGGTGGTGCCGAGGCCGTTGACCGAGTTTTTCGGGCCGAGGGTGATCGTTTCGGCGAAGAACTTGCCGGCAAAGGACTGCCCGCCGTTCGGGCCGAGCGAGAGCGTGGCGGAGGGTGCGGCGATGGTGCCGCGGAAGGGGGCGGTGATGGTGTCGGAAGCGCAGCCGAGGACGGCGATGAGGACGTGGCCCTCGCCGCCGGTTTCGCTCTCGGTGCCGCCGAAGGCGAAGGTGGTCTGGACGTAGATGATGACCGGCCCGGCGCTCTCGTCGAGACTCAGGGTGGCATTCGGCGCGACCCTGAGCGAGGTGAGATAGTAGGTGCCGGCCGACAGCGTGAGGGTGCCGCCGGCCAAGACCTGAGCGGCGCCGTAGCGGCCGGGTTCGAGACGGCGATCGGCGCCGCTGGCCACGGCCACGGCGGGCCCACCGCTGAACGTTACGGTCGCGATCAGGTGGCGGTCGGGGTGGATCGGGGCGTTGGTGGAGACGCGCCCCTTGATGGTGGCGCCGGACGGGTTGGTGAGCGCGCCTGCGGTCTTCAGCGGGCCGTTGACGCGGGCGGCGGCGCCGAGGCTGACGCCGGCATTGCTGAACAGGCCGCCGATGCTGGCTGAGGCGCCGATTTCCGGTACTTGCCTGACCGAGGTTGCTGATTGCGCCGTCGGCCTCGCGCCCCGCTTTGACGACGGAGCCGTCGCCGATCGCGAGCGACTTGGACGCGACCAGGACGGACTGCTCGGCGTCATAAGGCAGGGCGATGGCGAGCGCGCATTGCTTGCCGTCGGGGCAAGGAGCGGTGCAGGTGGTGCCACGCGTCTGGGCGGCGGCCGAGGCGCCGACCGCGATGCACGCGGTCAGTGCGGAGAACATCAGAGCCAGCCGCTTCATGGTGCCCCTCCCGTCCGTGCGTGACGTGCGTGCCTTTTGCGCGGGAACGTTACGCGAGATTATGTATATACCGAAACGGTCGGGAATCCCAGGGTCGCTTTCCCGCGTCTACCGTCTTGCTGAGGCCGCGTTCGCGTCGAACCACGCGAACGTCTCCGCCAGCCCCTCACGCAGCGTAGATCTGGGCCGGAACCCGAGCCCCCACAGCTTGCTCACGTCATAGGCCCGGCGCGTCTGCCCATCCGGCATGCTCCGGTCCCACTCGATCGCGCGGGCGTAGCCCGACACGTCCGCCAGCAGTTCCGCCGCCTCCCGGATGGTGACCAACTCGCCCGTCGCCAGGTTGATCGGCCCGGTCCACGCCTCCGCGATCCGGATCATCGCCGAAGCCGCATCCGGAGCGAACAACAGGTCCCGCCGCGCCCCGCCGCTCCCCACGCCACCACGCCACCACGCCACCACGCTCCCGCCGGTGCGGACGGCCCGGTGGAACTTCGAGACCAGTGAGGGGATCACGTGCCCATGCTGCTCGTCGAACCGGTCATGCGGGCCGAACAGGTTGGTGCAGATGCAATAGGCGTAATCCAGCCCCCACTGCGTGCGGTAACCCTCGAGCTGAGCCAGCATGCCCCGCTTCGCATGCGCATACCCCGCCTCGGAACCGTGCGGAGGCCCGAGCCACACATCCTCCTCGCGCATCGGCAGCGCCACCGCGTAGGAGTCGATGGCCGTCGACCCCATCGCCACCACCTTGCGCGCGCCGGCCAGCCGCGCCGCCTCCACCGCGTGCGTGTTGATCCGCAAATTGTCCAGATACGCCTGCCCGTGCGTGCCGACATTGCCCATGATCCCCCGCACCCGCGCGGCGAGGTGAAGATTGAGAAGAACCCCGCGTCGTAGGCCGGGCAGACCTGCCGCCGCACGCCTCCGATCCGGTCCGCCCGGCCCCCGAGCCGCCGCTCCACTGCCGCCTCGAACTCGGGCGGAATGGCGACCTCGGGCGGCCTTCTCGCCCGGTAGCGGCCGATGCTGGGATCGATCAGCGCCGCCATGCTGCCCGCCAGCCCGGAGAAGCTCCAGTCCCGCGCGCGGGCCCGCCGGACCAGCGCCGTGCGGGCGCAGTCCGGCGTGCCGAAAAAGGCCGCCGCCGCCTCGAGCGCGTCCGCGACCGGCGCCGGCCGTACCGCGCGCTGCTCCCCGAACACCAGGTTGTCGATCTCGGGATAGCGCGCGGGAACCGCCAGCTCCGGCTCCACCGGGAACACCCCAGGCACCCCGAACAGGTCCGCATGCCCGCCCACATTCGAGGGGACGACGAGCGTGCCGCAAGCCAGCGCCTCGCGCGGCCCGATCCCATACCCCTCCCCCGCGAGCAACTGACGAACACGTCGAAGGAGCCGAGCAGCGCCTCCTTCTCGGCCGGCGACAGCCAGCCATGGCTGATGCGGACGTTCCCTGCCGACCACGCAGATCTGCGCGTCCCTACAGCCGAGGTCGATCAGTATCGACCTCGTGGACGGCCGAGCATCGTGGCGAGCCCGTGCCGGAGCGGCCCGGTGATTCGCCACGCGGTGCTCGTCACGACGTGGTCGAGCATCCCCTCGGCGGCCCACATCCGCTCGAGCGCGGCGTCGCGCTCCATCCGCGCCTGATCACGTTCCAACCAGGCCGCCTCGTTGCGCTCGCGGCAGGCCGCCTCGACCTGCGCCGCGCCCGCGGTGACGACCGCCAACTCGTCCACCAGGTTCTGCCGGGCCACCACCAGCTCGGCCGCAAAGCGATTCGATTCGAACAGCTCCTGCGCCCAAGCGTCGCGCTCCGCCACCGCCCGGTCCAGCGCCGCCTCCAGTTCGGCACGGGACAGCGCGCCCTCGGTGGTGGAATCGCTCATTGTTGCTTTACGCCATTTGTTTAAAGCTGGTGGAACCGGCCCGGCACGCAGGCGCAAAGAGGGATCCACAACCGCGTTGAAACGAAACGCAATCTCGCCCGTTAGTAAGCGACTGCCGTGGGCGCACCTTGAAGGAGACGGAACAGAGATGGACAAGACAGTTGCGGGTTTGCTGGGCGCGGTTGGCGCGATGGTGGCGTCAACGCCGGGGCAGGCGATGGTGCAACCAGCGCCGACCGCCTCCGTGCTCGAAGCCGCCAGCTATTCCGACCTGCTCCGGCCGATCCCGAACGCGCTCGAGATCCTGCAAGCCATGGACGGCGCGAGCGGCCCTGATGCGTATGTCCAGCAGGTGCAGCTCCGCCGGGTGCTCCGCGACCTGACCGGGCGCCATCATCACCACCACCACCGGTATTACCGGCGCCGCTACCATCACCATCACCATCATCACCACGGCTACTACCGCTGATCTGAGCCCGTCCTGGCCCTGACCGACCAGGACGGGAAACGCGGTTCCGAGACGCGGCGGCGGCGCTCAGCGCTCCTTGGCGCTCTTGGCCGCCCCGAACAGCCTTCGGTAAGTGCCGTCGAACACGGTATCGGTCGATGACGTCCACTGAGTGTCCGCCGAGAGCGTCTCGCGGCTGGCGTGGATCCGGCGCGATATCAGCTCTCGCTCCGCCGCCTCCTCCTCGCTCATCGGCGCGAGATCGAGCTTCTCGTCCGGCACCACCAGGCTGACCGCCAGCATCGGCTCGCCTGGCCGGAACACGTGCACCTGGCCCGGCGCCGGCGTCTTGAAAACCACGAAATTGATCATCGGCCACCAGTGCCGCAGAACCGCCGGCACCGCGATTGGCACCGTCCCCGTCGTATCGGTGAAAAATCGCGGGTGCGTCTCAATGCGTAGACCCCACCCAGGCTCGACCTTGAGGTCAAGCAGCAGCTGATACGTATAGTACTCCGCCCGAAGCTGCGGAACGGCGGCCGCCGCGCGTCCGGGTCGCCCGCCTCTCCGAACTCGCCCTCGAACAGGATCTCGCCATCGCGCGTGCTCACCCGCAGCTCGTCGGGATGCGGATAGGGCAGCTCGAGTCCGGCGCGCGCCGCTTCCGTAAACGGGATGCAATGCCAGGGCTGCTCGTGCGACCCGTTCTGACGCGGCTCCTGCGTCCCCGCCCAGCCCGGCACTTCCAGCCGCGTGCGTCGCGGCAGCAGGTCCGGGTTAAAGCTTCGATACTTGATCAGCGGCATGGGTCCATCCTGCCCGCTTCGCGCCAGCCTGCCCAGCCGCTGCTGTTAGGCCGAGCTCGAGCGAGCACATCCGCCCCCGGTCAGTGCGCGCCCGGCTGCGCGAGCGTCCCATGCAGCCGGACATGCCCGAATGGCACGTCGATATCGATCGAGTCCGGCGGCGGCGGCACCTCGTAGGTCGGCTCGTAGATGTCGACCATGCCCCCGCCCGGATCGTTGCGCCCGTCATTGGTGCTGAGGTCGCCGGTAATCGGATAGCTCGCGACCCGGCGGAACGACGGCCCGTCCAGCAACGCGTTGAACCGCTGCATCTGCGGGATGTCGTTCCAGAACCCGCGCTGCGCCACCACCAGACTGACCCCGTTATGCTTGAGCGCGTCCAGCAGCCCGGCCTCGTCGATCCCCAACTCGCGCACCCCCCAGTTTCGCGTCACCGCGAGCCGTAGGAACAGCTTGTCGGTGCGTAGGATGCGCAGGTCGCTCCGCTCCGGATGCGTCCGCATGCCGAATACGAAGTTGCCGTCGCGATAACCCGAATAGACGATGACCGCCCCTGCCCGCGCCCGGGCGGCGACGTCGTCGACGACCTGCCGGTAGCCGCGCACGCTCGGTGGCGGCCCGGCCAGCACCGTGCTGCCGAACACCACCACGCCGAGCGCCAAAATGGCCATCTCCGCCCAGCGCTTCGGCACCCAGCTCCAGACCGCGTACGCGGCGCAGAGCAGCAACGGGAACAGGATCATCAGATCGTGGCGCGCCTCGCGCACCTTGATCGCCGAGAACACCACGTATCCGAACAGCAGCCACGCGCTGAACAGCACCAGCATCGGCCGGCTCAACGGCGGCGGCCGCACCATCACCCACGCCACCCCGGCGACGCCCAGCACGAGCGGCACCCACCCGATCTGCTCCGGCAGCGCCTCGATGTAGAACAGCCAGGCGGCGAGGCTGGTGATCGGGAGCCCGACATGGCCGGACACGTTCTCCACGTTCACCGCGCCGAAGCGGAGCGTGAGCAGGACGATCGGAACGCAGGCCACTGCCCCGAGCGCCGACCCGATCCATAGGTGCCGGTCGAGCAGGACCCGCCAGCCGCGAGCCACCAGCAGCGTCAGCGCGATCGGCACCGCGATGAACGCCGCGTTCAACTTCAGATAGAGCGACACCACGAACAGCGCGATGCCGCCGTACAGCGACCGCGGCCGGCCATGCCGCGCGTAAGACGCGAAGCACACCACGGTCCACAGCAGCGCCGCATGCGCCGGAATGTCGAGCATCACCTGGCGGCCCCAGAGCGCGATCGCCGGCGCCCCGAGCAGGAGCAGCCCCACGCCCAGCGCCGCCGGGCGAGGCAGCAGCAGCCGCGCCAGCCGATACCCGCCCAGCCCCAGCGCGAACAGGAACGGGCTCACCGCGAGCTGGGCGACGAAGTGGCTGACCCCGAACAGGGCGAACAGCATCGCCTCCCACGCGTAGAACAGCGGCGGGTAGAACCCGATCGTCAGCGCGGGGTACCGGATATAGTACTCCGCCGCCCAGCCGAGCGGGTCGCTCCACGGATGCGCCCGCACGAAGTCCAGCACGAACGCGCCGTTCAGCGCGTGCCGCGGCGCGTCCTGCCACCAGAAATCGTCGTCCACCGGCGCGGTCAGCAGCAGCACCACGGACGCGACCCCGAGGACAACGGCCACCGCCACGCGCCACAGCACCACACGATCCGCAAAAATCCCCGCCCGCGGCAGCCTCGCCCCCGCGTCCCTCACGATCGGCTCCGACAGAGCGCGTCCTCCGTTTTGCGCGGGCGCTGCTTACCACGAACCCGATTACCGAAGCACTAATGCGCCCGACATTGACGCGCGCCCAACGCGGCCAGACAAGCGCGCCATGCAGACAGCTTCGATCCTCAGCGAGCCCCTCGCCGGACTCCAGGCTCAGGCGCTTGGCCTCGCCGAAGCCGCCTCGCTCGAGCCCGAACTCGTCGCGCTGCACCCGCGCGCCCCCTGGCGCTGGATGACCGCCCGGCTCTGGCCCGCCCCGCTCCGCGCCGTCCGCCTGCCCGATCCCGGCCACGACATCCTCATCAGCGCCGGCGGCACCGCGGCCGTCGTCGCCCACGCCCTGCGCCGACCCGGCCGCCGCCTGGTCCAAATCCAGCACCCGCGCATGGACCCCAGCCGCTTCGACGTGGTCGTGGTCAACCGCCACGACGGCCTCGACCGGCCCGAACGTGATCGTCACCCGCACCGCGCTGCACCGC
This sequence comes from uncultured Alphaproteobacteria bacterium, assembly GCA_963719345.1. Lineage (GTDB taxonomy): Bacteria > Pseudomonadota > Alphaproteobacteria > Acetobacterales > Acetobacteraceae > CAVRCA01. Next base: position 24,370 of record CAVRCA010000008.1, on the reverse strand, counting down.
GCCACCCCTTCCCGCCTCGCCGAGGCCGCCGCCGAGTGGCGCCCGCGCTTCGCCGCACCTGCCCCGCCCGCTCGTCGCCGTGCTGGTCGGCGGCAGCAACGGCCGCTTCCGGCTCGACCGCGCCGTGGCCGCCCAGCTCGGCGCCCAGCTCGCCGGCATGATGCGCGCGGACCGCGTCGGCCTGGCGCTCACCCCCTCCCGCCGCACCTCCGCCGACGCCCGCGCCGCCCTGGCCGACGCGGTCGAGCCGCTCGGCGCCTGGGTATGGGACATGCACGGAGAGAACCCCTATTTCGGCCTGCTCGCGCTCGCCGACGCGATCGTCGTCACGGAGGACAGCGTCTCCATGGTCTCCGAAGCCGTCGCCACCGCCGCGCCGGTGCTGCTGGCCGGGCTCCCCGGCCACTCCCGCCGCATCCGCCTGTTCAATCGCCTGCTCCTGGAGGACGGCCGCATCCGCCCCTTCGCCGGCCGGCTCGAGATGTGGCCGGCGCAGCCCCTCGACGACACGCCGGCCGCAGGCGCAGACGTACGCCGCCGCCTGGGCTATTGAGGCGCCATGCTCGACATCCAGACCTTCGACGCCCGCGCGGGCGGCAACGTCATCTACAAGGCCCTCGCCCACCCGCTCGCCGCCGAGGCGATCGAGCGCCTCGCCGCGCGCATCGGCTCGGCCCCGCTCGCCGTCTATGACCCCGACCGGGTCGCCGGCGCGCTCTGGGCCATGCACCCCTCCATGCCCCGCCCGCAGGACGTGTTCGTCCATGACGTCGCGCAGATCGGCGAGCTCCGCGCCGGCGTCGCCGCCCGCCCGCTCACCGACCTGCCGCACTCGCCCTGCCGCATCCTGCTGGTCGCCGCCTTCGACGCCGGCCGCATCCTCCAGCGGATCGGCTTCATGGTCCCGGCAGGGGCCGAGGTGCTGACGCTCGACGAGGCCAAGCTCCCGCCGGAGATGCTCACCAACAAGGGCCGCTACCTCGAGCAGACCAACTTCGCCACCAACTACGCCTTCTTCCGCGACACCGGCGAGCCCGGCGGCCCCGGCCTGCACACCCGCCTGGTCACCGCCAACTACTGGGCCGGCTACGGCGCCAAATCCGTCCGCCTCTGGTGCCGCCTGTTCGACGAGGACGGCCAGGTCCTCGCCGAATGGGAGGAACCGACCCCTCCCGGCCCCGGCGGCATCGCCATCGACAGCCAAGAGGTCCGCGCCCGCTTCGCCCTCCCCGCCTTCACCGGCCAGCTCTTCATCCACGCGATCGGCGCCGCCGGCCACGACGTGGTCAAATACGCGCTCGACACCTACGGCACCGGCGGCGAGCCCAGCCTCTCCTGCACGCACGACGCCAACGCCTGGCCCAGCGACCGCTACGCCGGCATGCCCGCCCCCCGACCCGGCGAGCGCGTCCTGCTCTGGCTGCAGAACAGCCACGCCGCCCCCATCCCCGCCGGCGCCGTCCAGCTCGACCGCATGGGCGCCGAACAGCCGGTCCCGTTCCCCCGCGAACTCCCGGGCTACGCCACCGACGCCGTCGACGTCGCCGAACTGCTTCCCGGCCTCGAATGGCCCGCCCAGATCGAGGTCCGCGCCGGCCGCCACGTGGTCCGCCCGCGCTACGAGGTGATCCGCGACGGCCGCACCCGCATCGCCCACCTCAACGTCGAGCGCGCCGACCTCAAGCCCAACCCGGAAATCAAGTCGCTGCACAACCTGATGGGCCGCGGCTACCTGCTGCCGTTCCCGGTGCTCCCGCCCGACCGGTTCCGCAGCATCGTCCTGCCCACGCCCATGGCCGAAAGCCAGGCCGACCTGCCGCTCCGCCTCGAAGTGTTCGGCGCCGACGGCCGCAAGACCGTCGAGCGCTTCCTCGGCAACCTGCCGCGCGACCACGCGCTCGCCGTCGACCTCGACGAGCTCGGCGCCGAGACGGCCACGCCGAGCTGGTCTACGATTTCCAGGACGGCGGCGACGCCGATGGCTGGATGCACTGCCTGGTCCGCTACGAGCACCGCGCGAGCGGCCACGCCGCCGAGAGCAGCTTCGGCGCCCACATCTACAACACGGCGATGACCTATCGCGACGAGCCGCAAAGCTATTCCGGCCCGCCGCCGGGTCTCTCGACCCGGCTGTTCCTGAAACTCGGCGACCGCACCCGCCGCAGCTTCGCCGCCCTGATCTACGCCGCCTCCGCCCCCTGGCACCCGCAGACCAGCACGACCCTCCTGCTGCACGACGGCGACGGCCAGCTCATCGCCGAGCGCCCCCTGCACATCGCCTGCTCCGGCAGCGCCCTGGTCTTCCCGCACGAGCACTTCGGCGACGACCTGCTCGAGCAAGCCGGCCCGCGCGGCTACGTCATCATCCGCGACCCCACTTGCCGCCTCTTCGGCTACCATGGCCTGATGGAAGCGAGCGGCGCCTTCTCGCTCGACCACATGTTCGGGTTCTAAGCCGCCGGGAGCCGCCCGGCATCAGGCGGGAGAACGGCGAATGAACGTGCTGCTGATGTCCATGCCGGACTCGTTCGAGCACATGCCGGCGAAGGCCGTGCGGATGCCGAACGGCGCGCTCACCTCGCTGGCGGGCAACGTCGACCCGCACCACCGCGTCGCGGTGGCCGACCTGATCCTGGCCCAGCACTGGTCGCAGCGACGGTCCGGCGACTGATGGCCGAGTGGGACCCGGAGGTCGTCGGCCTCTCGATCATGACCTTCCAGCGCGCCACCGCCTTCGCGGTCATGGACCTCGTGCGCGCGATCAAGCCCGGGGTGCGGATCGTCGTCGGCGGCTACGACCCGAGCCTGGCCAGGACGCCTACGCGGAGCTCGCCCGCCGACTTCCTCGTCGCCGGCGAAGGCGAGATCACCTTCCGCGAGCTGCTGCGAGCGATCGAGCGCGGCGACGGGTTCGAGGCGATCGACGGCCTGTCGCTTCCGCGTCGACGGCGCGTTCCGGCACAACCGCAAGCGCGGCATCGCCAAGCTCGGCGGCGAGGAGATCCGCCTGCCCAACCGTGCGGCCCGCGTGCTCTCCGGCTACGCCATGATCGGGCGCCAGCGACGTCGTCGAGACCTCGCGCGGCTGCACCTTCGACTGCAGCTTCTGCTCCATCATCGAGATGCGCGGGCGCAACTTCCACCGCTTCTCGATCGAACGCGTCATCGCGGACATCGCCGACGCCAAGACGCACGGCGCGCGCCGATCTTCCTGGTCGACGACAACATCGTGCTCGATGTCCGGCGCTTCACCGCGCTGTGCCACGCCATCATCGACGCCGGGCTGCACACGATCGACTACACCGTGCAGGCGATGACCTCGACGATCGCCGACCATGGTGCCGAGCTGGCGCCGCTGATGCGCCGCGCCGGGTTCCGCTACGTCTTCCTCGGCATCGAAAACGTGCTGCAGCAGGATCTCGGCTTCCTCAAGGCGGAGAGCAAGAACCTCAAGCGCGTGGACGGCAAGCGCAGCGGCAATGCCGCGATCGACGCGATCCGGCACATCCGCGCGCAACAGCATGTTCGTGGTCGGCGGCCTGATCGTGGGCAACCCCGGCGACACGCGCGACGACATCGAGGCCAACCTCGACTTCGCCCGGCGCTGGATCGACTGGCCCTACATCCAGCACCCCACGCCCTATCCCGGCACGCCGATGACCGCCGACCTGCGCCAGCGCGACCTGATCGCGATCGACGACGTGGCCCAATACGACGGCACCACGGCCGTGGTTCGCTGCGAGCATCTCGGCTGCGCGAGGTGGAATACCTGCGCTGGCGGGCCGATCGCTGGATAAAGGTACGGCACATGCCGGCGATGATCCGGCACGACCCGCTGTTCTCGCTCCGCCATGGCCTCGCGCTGCTCGCCCACACGTTCCGCGGCCACTCCTGGCGCACGGTGCTCGGCCTCGAGCCGGAGCGGCGCGCCTTCGAGCGCTACTGCACCCGGCGCTCAGCGGAGCGGCAGTATCTCAGACCCAGCCCGCTGAGCGGGAACGAGCAGCCAACCGAGCGACTGACGCAGCCGGGCGGTGGCATCGTGCTCCCAGGGGCGGCCGTGGGTGAGAAGGACGCGGTCGGGCCGCCAGTCGACCAGATGACGGGCGGCCTCGGCCGCATCCCGGCGGCGGAGCCGGATCAACTGCCGCAAGTAGACGGGCGCGCGCCCGACCGGCGCGAGCGTGCCGATCAGCGCGCCAAGGGTGCGGATCGGCCAGGGGAGTTTGGCGGCTCCCAATTCTGGACGAGGTCCGTGAGCACGAGCGTCCGGCTCCCCCGGTGAAATATCGCGACCTCGTGGAACCCGGCGCCGCCGGGACGACCAGCTGATCGATCTCGCCGTCCCAGACAGCGGGCGCCCTTGGGCCGAGGACGTGGTCGATGCGCAGGCGGGAGCGGCGAACCTGGCCGCGCTCGCGTAACCCCGGCGCGGCCCAAACCTCTGCCGCCGGCATCGCGTGCTGCCAGGACTTGATGAACGTCCAGTGCGCGATGTTGGGCGCGACGAGGTGCCGGATGCGGCCGAGACGCTCCAGCGCGATCCGCAGGCGCGGGCTGTAGCGGGTCGGCGAATGGAGCAGGAGATCGCCGTTCCCCAGCCGGATCACGGTCATGCGGACCGGCAGGCCGGGGCCGATCACGCTGTCGACGACCCAGATCCCCTCGGCAAACGGCTTCGGGACATCGAGCGGCTCGTAGGTGCTGCTTGGCACGCCGGCAGCCGCGCGACGGTCGCTCCCCGCAACGACCAGCAGCTCGGCCAGGCCCACCCCGAGCAGCAACGGACGCTCCTCCGGCGCCGCGAGGAGCCCGGAGAGGGTGATGCCCGCGGCGCCGACAGGTCCAGAGGAAAGGTGCGAGCCCATGCCGATCCGCCCGACCAGGCCACCCTCGTAATCCGTGCGGGCGGAATACAGAGTGTGGAACAGGGCGGCGGCGCCGAAGGTGAGCCGCGTCTGCCGCGGCAGCTTCGGCGCGAGCGCGAGCGCCGCCAGCCCGGCCGCCACGCTGTAGTCGATCGCCGCATGCGCCCGGCTGCTGATCATGGTCCATCTCCCGCTTCGCCGCCCGACAACGCCGCCGAGCTTGCACAGATTGACGACGTTCTAATTTGACCTGAGCGCCGCGGATCGCCCACAACCGGGGCGAGAAAAACGATCGCAATGCACAACGAGCTTGGCCTTGGACGGTAGCCTTCCAATCAGAGACGACCACGCCGACGAGACCGCCCCGGGTCGGGGGCTGGCCAACGGCGTGTTGTTCGCGCTCGTCCTTTGGGCGGCGCTCGGCGGCTGCCTCCTTCTCCTGCTGCGCTGATCAGAAGTTGCGCTCGAGCACCTGGACCACGTCGCCGGGGGCAAGGAACGAACTCTGGGTCACCCGGCCCGTCGAGGCCGTGCCGTTCAGCGTGCGCACCACCGTGCCGTAGTCCTGGACCGCGCGATAGGTGAACCCGCCGGCAATGGCGACGGCGGTCAGGAACGTCATGCCGGGCTGATACGGGTACTGGCCCGGCTTGCTGACCTCGCCAAGGACGAAAATGGGCCGATAGGCGATGACCTCCACGGTGACGTGCGGGTTTTTGAGGAAATCCTGGTGCTGCAGCGCGGCCTCGATGTCTGTCTCCAGTTGCTTCGGGCTGCGGCCGCCGGCAGGCACGCTGCCGAGCAGCGGCATGGCGATGCGGCCGCCGTCATCGACGCGGAACTCGCCGGTCAATTGCTCCTCGCCGAAGGTGATGATGCGGAGCTGGTCGCCCGGTCCGAGCCGATAGGTTTGCGGCCGGTAATCCGCGAGCGGCGGAATGTCGCGGCCTGGCGGCACCCGGCCGCTAGCAGCGAGGCGCCGAGCAGCGCTCGCCGTGTGATGCTCCGGGTGATCGACTCCATGGTGCTCTCCGTATCTCGCTCTCATTGCGCGTCGCGCAATGAACGTCGTGACTTCTCCGCTAGATTGATGTTACAGGAGCCACGCGATTAAGGAAGAATAGCGTGCACCGAACAATCGGACCCGCCGCGCTCGATGCTGGTGCTCGCCGCCATGGCGCGGGAGGGCGCAAATGCTCGAAGAGGACGGTCCCGTCGCCGCCGGCTCGCAAGCTGGACATTGGGCAGGTCTGCGCCGACGCGATCCGCCGCTTCTGCCCGCCGAAGCGGACGCGCCGGCCCAGCCGCGCAACGCCGCGATCTGTCTCCGCCCGTATCGCACCAGCCTGTCCCTCTCCTGCCGCGCAGCGGTCACCGCGCAGGTGCACTGAACCATGCGCACTGTCGTTCTCCTGTTTCTGGCCCTTCTGGCGACGCCGCAGGCGGGCTGGGCCGGCGATGACGGCGCTTGCGGCTCCGCGATCTCGGCCGCGAGCGCCGGCTGCCATGCCGCCGTCGTCATGAAGGCGATCGCAACGGTGGAGAGCGGGCGGCCGATCGGGAACCGCGTCGTGCCCTGGCCGTGGTCGGTGAACGCGGCCGGCGGAGCCACTTCTACGGGAGCAAGGAAGCGGCGGTGAAAGCCGTGGCGGCGATGCGGGCCGCAGGGATGCAGTCCATCGACGTCGGCTGCATGCAGATCAACCTGCGCGCCCATCCGGCCGCATTCGCCTCCATTGACGACGCGTTCGACCCTGCCGCAAACGCCGACTATGCCGCGCGCTTTCTCCGCGATTTGCTGCAGAGACCGGCGAGCTCCATCGGCGATGACGTCCTATCACTCGCGCACCCCGGCATTCGCGGCCGACTACGCAAGGCGGCTGCTCGCCCGCATGCTCCGGCCGGGCGCCGCCCCGCACTCGGGCTGCGCGGCGACAAGGCGCCGGCGCGCAAGAGCGCCGTGGAGCCGCAAAAGACGCGCTCGCTGCTGCTGGTCACGTCGATCCACGGCGCAGCGTGGCCGGGTCGTTGATCCGGATGGCGCGGTTGTCACGCGACGGGAGCGCGACGGAGCGCTAACCCCGGGCGCGTGCAGTCCTTGACCGACTTTGCGGACCAGGGCGTGGTCCTGCCGCTGATCGTCCTCGTGTTAAGACCGTGCCCAGCGGCCCCGCCGACGATGTCTGATCGCTTAGCTCGACCAGCTTGCCCTGGGTGACGCGGGCGATTTCTCCAGCACTTCCGGCCGCATCGGACGCCCCACCCGCTCCACCGTGCCGCCATGTACGAAGAAGCCGGCGTCGACCTCCGTTCCGGAACGCTTGCCGCGCCGCGCCACGGCGTATTGCCCTGGTTCTTCAGGCGTGAACTGGGCCGAAAACAGCCCCCACTCACCGCCCGCATGCGCCAAACGCACCGTCTGCGTCTTGCCCGACGGCGCCGTGATGCGAGCCGAAACCTCATCATCCTGTACCGGCTCGCCGCTGGCGTCCATGAGGTTGGCGTGCAGCGTCATCGTGTGGCGCACCGGCGGCGACTCAGGCTCAGGCATCAGCCGTCCCGAGTGCCCTCGGCCAGAGTGCGCTGATACGCCATCCAGCGGACCACCTGGCCCCAAAAACGGTAATGATATTTATCTTCGACGCCTTTCCGCCAGCGCCAGGCGCCGTCGGTGCCCATGAACAGCACCTTGCCGAGGCCGTAGGTGCGCGTCACCAACAGCGGCACGCGACCAAAGGCGTTCGTCGCGCTCTTATGAACGCACAGCACCTCGCTGGCGGCGTGTGCCCGTTCCACCGCCGCATACCACTGAAAGCCGGGCAAACCCTCCCAGACCGCCGCGTTTTCATCTTGCGTGTCGGCTAGCCGCGTCAGCAAGCTGCGCCGGCCGGTCTCCGTCAGCTCGAAATGGTCGGGCGTGCGCGATCCCCAGCCGCTGGGCTGGGCCACGTCGAGCACGACCGGATACAGGTCGGCCAGTTCAGTCTCCAGCAACGACACCTGCCGCCCGTGCAAGCCCGGCATGAACACCAGCCCGCTCGCTTGCTGGGCCACCAGCCCTTTGAGCAGCCGGCATTGCTCCGTGGTGAGTTGGCCGTCGCCCACCCCCACGTCGCCCAGAAAGACAACGTCGTAGTCCTTCAGTTCATCGATGCGTTCGGGGAAGGTGGTGATGTAGTCTTTGTTGCCGCCGCCGACTTTGCTCAGTCCCGGATGAAACAGCAGGCACGACAGCTTGATGCCGGGATCGCGCCAAGCGCATTGCGCAAATAGCGATACTCCCAGCGCGGCGACGATTCGACCACGAGCACTTGGTGTTGCTTGTCGGCAATCGTGATCGGCTTGGTATCGCGGTTGTTATCTTTCAGCAGTTCGTCGTGATGGACGGGCACCTCGACCGTCAGTTGATAGGCGCGGATTTCCTGCGGCTTCCAGACGATCCAATCATTCGTGCGCCCTGCCGGCGGCGATGGTCACTTCCTTTTTTGAGTTTCCTCGCCGAGTCAACGTGGCGAGCAAACCCTGCCACTGATGGTCGCGCGGCAGCGAGCTTCGATCGAGAACGCGACCCGCACCGACTTGCCGGCCACGCCGGAGGTCGGCACATCGACGCTGACCAGCTCAACGTCGGGCAAGCGCAATGGGGCTGCCCAACGGCGACGGCAAACACTGGCACGCCCTTGAGCCGCAGGCGCGAGGCGGCTTCGACGGGCGGCCGGCCTTCGTTCCAATCGCCATCGGAGACGAGCACGACGCCGCGCAGCGTGCCGTGTTTTTCGAGCGCCTCGACAGCGGGCCATTCAGGTCGGTGCCGCCGTCAGATCGGGTGGCAAACGGCTGAATGACCACGTCCATTCGTTCGGCCAGCGAAGCCCAAGTGGCCGGGTCGGCCAAGGCCGCGCTGGCTTCGCGCCGGGTGCGGGGCGTGCCATGATTGCGATCCCCCTTTTTCCGGCCCCCGTCATCCAGACTGCCGACCACATCGCGCCGTATTCATGCTGATCGATTCGTCGTACAGCACGGCCACGGTCGGCTTTTGCGTGGGGCGAAAATACTCGACCCACTCCGGCTGATTGAACAGCACCCCGGCCACGGTCACCAGCGCCAGCCGGGCCAGCTCGGTGATACCGATCGCGCACCGATAGCCACTGCGTCGCCAAGCCGTGTAACACAGCGCGGCGGTGGCTGCCACTGCCGCGATTGAGAGTGGCAACGACCAATGGGTCCAAAAGAACGTCAGCGGGCGAAGGGTCATCGGTGCGGCTGCCGCGGGCGGTGGCGAAACGGTATCCGTATGCCCGCATTGTACCAGCCGCCCGACCGCTTATCAGCACTTGGCTCGCAGTCACGCTGGCATACGGAAGTGCAATGCCGTGCAACGTCACCGGGCAGCTGCGCTGCCAGTCGTCGCCGGCGTTCGGTTGCCAATTTGGAACCGCGCCTCGCGCAAAGCGGCCTCAAGCGCATCATCGGCCTCCGTAGCGGACTCGACCGATGAGTCGAGATCGATGCGGGCCACCCGATGAGCCACCGCTACGTCGGGCTTCACGCCGATGCCGCTATAAGGATAACCCTTGGGCGAATAGAACTTGGCCGTCGTCAGCCGCAGGCCGCTGTTGGCCAGGTTTAAGCGGAAAAATGCCCTGGACAGAACCCTTGCCGTAGCTTGTGCTGCCGACGATGCGGCCGCGGTGGAAATCGCGGATCGCGCCGGCGAAAATCTCGCTGGCACTGGCGCTCTCGCCGTCGATCAGCACAACCAGCGGCACCCGCCAGGTGCCGGGCTCGCGAGCCGAATAGGTGTAGTCTTCCTGGCGGCTACGGCCGCGAGTGGAGACGATCGTGCCCCGATCGACAAACTTGTCGACCACCTCCACCGCCGTGTTCAGCAGCCCGCCCGGATTGCCCCGCAGGTCGATGATCAAGCGTTTTCATACCCTGGCGGTGCAATCGCCACAAGGCGGCATCCAAGATCGCGGGTGGTCGTCTTCTGAAAGCAAGTCAACTTGAGATAGCCGACGCCATAGCCCGCGTCGATGATCCGGGCATCGTCGATGCTCGGCACCTCAACGTGCTCGCGGCGGATGCTGAAGCTGCCGCGGCCTCCTGGCCGGGGGTTTGCGCGGTCACCATCACCTACGAGCCCTCCTTGCCTTGCAGCAGGTTGGCGGCCTGGTCGGTGGTCAGCTCGGCCGTCGAACGGCCATCGACCGCCACGATGCGGTCGCCCGTCGACGATGCCCGCCTCGCTGCGCCGGACTGCCCGGAATGACCTTGACGATCAACAGTGCCCCTTGGTCCGACTTCAGCTCGACGCCCAGCCCGACGAAGTTGCCTTCGATCTGCGAGTAAACCTCGTTGAAGCTGCGACGGCCGTGAGGAACGCCGAGTAAGCGTCGAGCGAATTGGTCGCACCACAGACGTATTCGTGAATGCAGGCCGCTTCCGACAGGCCCAGCTCATCGCGGCAGATGCGGGCCACGAGCGAAGCGACTTCGGAGGCAGCCGTGGCGGTTGTTCACACGAGCGGTGCTGGCCCGACCGCGCACGCCGTCGAGACCGTCGATCGAGCGGCGCATTGGGCAGGTTGGCTTGGAGAAACAGCGGATCGGCCAAGGCCACTTGCAGGCTGGTGAGCCCGTAGTCGGCCAGCCGGCGCCAATCGGGCGTGTCGACGTAGTGAGCCTGGATTTTCAGCAGCACTTCGGAATAAAGGTCGAGGGCCTGGCGAGGCGACAGGCCGGCGATGGTCTCGCGGAAGCCGCGGTCGCCGTAGCGTCGCGACAGGTCATAGTGAATGCGGCAAAGCTGCAGTCGCTGCTCGATATGCCGGGCCGCGGGAAACTGCCGCAGTGGCGTCTTCATAAAGCGTGAGTGCTTCGCCCCAGCGGCGTTCGTTTCGAGCCGCTGCCCGCGGGTAAGCGCTCTGGCAATCTCGGTTTGCCGGACGCTCGGCGATCGGCCGTCCGTGGGGGCGCTTGCTGGGCAACGACGCGGCTGGGGAGGAAGAAGAGCGACAGGCAACAGCCCCAGACGCCAAAGATAGACCCTTAATCGCATGGTGTTCGCATCTCTTGGAGGGTGACAAACGCCAACCGAAGCGTCAGCTACGCAGGGTGGTCCCTGGCGAGGGCACCCTCTGCCGCGGCATTGCGGCGGCAACCGTTTCTTACGGCCAGGGATGTCAAGAGGGTAAATCCAAACAACGCGGTCGCGAATCGGGTCCAGGGACTCGCGGTTAACGAGAGTATAGGCCACGATCCGCCCCTGGTCAAAAGGTTGGCAAAAAAAGACGGGTTCAAAATCGTTACGCCCCGCACAGCGCCGGCACGACCGGCGCCTGGGCACGAGGAATCCCACCATCTGTAGGGGACTTGCTGGTGGCGTACCGCACTCGGCGAGTTGACCTGGCGGGATGTTCGCGGAATGCCAGAGGTTGTTCCTCGCGGAAAACACCTTCGCTCCCGAAAGAAACGGGCCCGCCCCAGCTTGCACAGCGCTCCGCGAACGGCGCCGCCCGGTGGCGTTCATCGAGCGTCTCGTGAACCACCGAACCCAGATACGCCGCTCGTCGCCTGAAGGTTCGCTTGGTTAGGATCGCAAGCCGTTTGATGCCTCAGCGACGCGGCAGCCAGTGCAGAGAAAATAGGCCCGTGGCGAGGTCATGTCGAGCAGCAGGGCTGACTCGCCGGTGGGTGACGACGACAACTCGTGGCTCTCGGCGCCGAGCAGCAGGTCGAAAATGCCGCCCAGGTGCTTGTACTTCACGGCCCGCACGTCTCTTGTCGAGCTCGGCCAACTCGATCGCGCGGTCGATGGCGTCTTCCACAAAGCCCTCTTTGTCGACCAGGCCGCCGGCCACCGCCTGGTGGTGGTGAAAACCTGCCCGGTCGCCAGCTTGATCGAGCGCGCTCGTCTTTGGCGAAGTCGCGGCCGGCCGGCCTTCACAATCTCCTTGAACCGGGCGAACTGTCGTCACCAGCCCTTGAAAGATTTCCGCTCTTCCTCGGTCATCGGCCGCGTGGGGATTGCCCATCTGCTTCAGGCGATGGCTCTTGATCGAGTCTTCGGCGATGTCCCACTTTTCCATCAGGCCCGATACGTCGTAGTGCGGAATGACCACGCCGATCGAGCCGGTCCAAGTGGTCGGTTCGGCGAAGATGACATTTTCGCGTCGTCGCCACGGCCATCGAGACGTAATAGCCGCCGCTGGCCGCGATGCCGCCCATGCTCACCACCAGCGGCATTTTGCGGTCTGCGACCATTTTTTTGAGATGATGATAGAGGTAGTCGCTGCCGCTGACCGTGCCGCCCGGCGAGTTGACCCGCAGCACCACCGCCTTTGACTGCCAGGTCGTCGCGGCACGTGGTCGATCTGCCGCTTCACGAAGCCGTCGCCGTCGAGAATCGTGCCTCAGCGTGATCATGGCCACTTTCTGGGGCCTTAGCACGAGCGAATGATACTGCTCGCTGAGCGCTGTCGTCGCCCAGGAAACGAAGCCGGTCAGCCCGGCCCCGACCAGCATCACCACCGCCAGCGAACCGACGATGCACGCCAACAGCACCAGCCGCACCGCCCACCGCCACCAGCCGCGGCCAGACGCGGGCCGCGGGCGTGGCACGTGAGTCGCAAGGAGTGGTTGAGATGAAGAGGCGGGTGAATCCATGGCAAACTGCCAGAATGGCGGATGGTTCCGAGGGCATGTCATTACGCGGCGATTGTCTGTCCGGCATTGTATGCGTGGAAACTTAGTTTTCCAGGGCGCTGGGGCGATGCGACCAATGGTAATTCCTCGCCGCGATGACGGCGCCGATGATCGCTTCCATAAATGCAAAGTTCCAGGTAGGATCCGATCGCAATCAGCAGGACAAACAGCGGATCAACGTCGGCCGGGAAATGCACTCGCTTACCTCTCGCGTGCATCCAGAGAGTGAACGCCACGACGAACACGACCACCAGCCCCGCGTACACCCGCGGCAACATAGTTACCCCACTTCCAACCGAGCCACGCACCGCGCCGGAGTGACCTCGCCAAGCTCAACGGTGGGTTGGCTGCGGTAAGGTGACGACAGCGGCCGGAGCCGCGTAGGGGTTGACGTTATCCATTGCGGAGAAGTTTTCGCCGAAACATGCACGGTTACAGAAACCAGCCGCGAGGCGAATCGCCCCACAGCCGGTGTAAGCTGACCATACATTATAGCCGCCGGGTCGGAACGAAAATCCGTCCCACGTCAACTACGCGAACAGTTCCTTGATGACCCGGCCGCTGTTGGCGATCTTCATCGGGCGACTGTTCTTGCTGGTGAAGGTCTTCTCCAGCGAAACGCCCAGCGCCTTGAAGACCGAAGCCATCACGTCTTCCGACGTGTAGGGCTCGGTCGTCACTTCGGTGCCGTCTTCGTTGGTGGCGCCGACCGCCTGCCCGCCCTTCATGCCGGCGCCGCCGACCACCACGCTCCAGCTCGGGCCCAGTGGTCGCGGCCCGCGGTGCCGTTGATGCGCGGCGTGCGGCCGAACTCGCCCATCCACACGATCGCCGTGTCTTCAAGCATGCCACGCTGATCGAGGTCTTCAATCAAGGCGCTCATGGCCGGTCGAGCTGGGGCAGCTTGTTCTCGAACGTCGTGAAATGTTGGCGTGGGTGTCCCAGCCGCCAAATCGACTTCGACGAACGACACGCCCTGCTCCACCAGGCGGCGGGCCATCGAGCAGCCACGGGCGAAGCCGGGGTTGGCCATGCCCATGGCGCGGCCGGCATTCCGATCACGCCGTAACGCTCCTGACTTCCTTCGGCTCTTTGTCGGTCTTGAAGGCGTCCATCTGCTTGCTGGTCATCAGGAGCGGTCTTCTTCGAGAATCTTGTCGTGGTCTTTCGGCTCATCGCCGCGGTTCAGACTCGGCGAAGTTGGTCTCGATGGCTTCAAGGTCGGCAAGCAGCTGCTGCGAGCCGGGCCTGGTCAATGCGAACTTCAGGTTGCGCACGTCGCCGTTGGTTCGACCACGAACGGCGCGTAGGTCATGCCCAAGAAGCCCGGCCCCACGCTGCCGCCGCCGACCGAAACGAACGGCGGAATTTCCAGGTCGGGCACCTGGTCGGCCAGCTCGTGGCGATCACCGCGCCGTAGCTGGGATGCTCGACCTTCGGGTTGGGCACGTAGCCGGTGTGCATGTAGTAGCGGCCGCGGTTGTGGTCGGCTTCGCGGGTGCTCATCGAGCGGACGATCGCCATGTGCTTCATCTGCTTGGCCATCAGCGGCATGTGCTCGCAGATTTGCAGGTCGCCGGTGGTGCGATCGGCTTGAACGGGCCGCCGGTGTCGGTGCCCGGCTTCAGGTCCCAAATGTCGATCGTGGCCGGTCCGCCGCCCATCCACAGCATGATGCACGCCTTGTGCTCTTCTTCAGATCGGTGGCGCTGGCGGCCAAGGCATTGGTGAACTAGATGGCGGGCACGCCAAGGCCGAGGCGCCGGCCAGGTGCTGCATGAAGTGCCGGCGGCTCATGCCGGCGGGAATTGCGAGCTCGAAACATGCTATCCAGGGGGGGCTTAACGGTAAGGCGGCTTATGGCAGTTGGCTACTTACTCTAGTCGTGTAGCGCTTTTTTGGGATTCGGCTTCATTTCTTGGTTTTGCATTTTGGATTTTCGTTCGTCGGTTTTTATTTGGCTTGGCCAGTGCGCGCTTTTGAAGCGGCCAACAAGGAGGTGGTGAAGTCAATGAAAGCAAGCAGACCGACATGTAGACGGAGGCAATACCGGCGATCCCGGCGTCAGAACATGGCTATTTTCCGAGGGGCATGGGGAGGCAAGCAGAATCTTCCGTTTTATGGTTTGCTCGTTTCCAATTTTCCGGTCAATGATTCAAAATAAACTCGTTGCTGTTCAATAGAACCCACCAAATGTCTTGCAACGCGTGGCGGCGTCGCCGATAGGGCTGTCAGATAGCCGCCGGCCACGCGCACTCCTTCCCGCGACGGTACGGGGGCCAAGGGCGGCCCGATAAAGTTGGTGATGGTGTCAGCACGCCGCGATTGCCGCGGTCGCCAGACGCCTCGCACCGCAGGCTTCTTGGCAGATGTCCCGCCAGGAAGCTGCCCGACCGGCCGCTGACGGCCTGCCGTGTGAGATCGCCATTCATCATCACCAAGGCTTGCGTAATGGTGCCGTCGAAGGTGGTCGCCTCGTCGTTTTCGTCGGTGCCGAAGACAATGGTAAATTGACGCATCCATTGTCTTTGAGTCGTTGCTGCTCGGCATACGACGTCTCGGCCAGATGCCGTCGGTCGCCACGAGCAGCGAGTCATAAAGCTGCTCCGGCAACATTTGCCGCACGTAAAAATGGCTGAAGAGCGGAGGCGTGCCGGTCTGGGGATCGTCGCCGGCATTGCCGAGCTTTGACCCAAATTTGCTCGACAACGCATACGATTCGCTAAGCACAATCCAGCGCGTGAGCCGTTTGAGGTCGTAACCCTGCCCGACGAACTCGCTCGCCAGCCGCTCGACGACTCGGGATGCGACGGGACGATTGTGCGGGCCGAGGTCGTCAAATGGCTTGCTGAAGCCATAGCCGAGAAAATGGGCCCACAGACGGTTGACCAATGCCCGGCCCAAATCATCACTGCGCGTAATCAGCCGGGCCAACTCGCGGCGGCGATTGACTACTTTTACGCGGCCATCGACCGGCAGTGCCGTGCCATCAATAAACGTGGGGTAGGCCGCGTGCATTAGTCCGTTGCGCGATCGTAATAGACCTCGGCCTCGTTGACATCGCCGCCTTCGCCCAGAAAGTCGGCGTCGGTGAGCGTCGCACGGGACTTCACCGCCAACCACCTCGACGTTGGCAACCATCTCGACATCCGCGAGCCTGGCGAAAGAACGAGTTCAACTCCCAAAAGCGGCTTTGCTTCCAGTCGTTAAACGGATGATTGTGGCACTGCGTGCAGCGCACCTGCATGCCCAAAAAAATCTGGGCCGTCTTGGCGGTGGCGGGCGTGGCTTTATCCGCCAGATGGGCCAGCAGAAAATTCACGGCGCCGCTGTAATTGTCGTCGCCCGGCCGATTGGAACCCTGGCGCTGACAAGTTCGATATACAAGCTGGTCGTAACCTTTACCGCCGATGATCGAGCGCCGCAGATATTGTTGCAACGCCTCGCGATTGACTAGGCTGCCGGGCTCCATGCCGCCGCCGCGGCCGACGAGCAGGTTGGTCCACAGCGGTCCAAAACCGGGCATGGCTTTCCGCATATTGGTCGGAATAAAGCAACAGATCGACCAGCCGGGCACGCTTATCGCGGCCAGTTGTCGATGAGAAAGGCTTCGAGTCTCCGACGGTGGGAATGCGGCCGACCACATCGAGATAGACGCGGCGGCACCACTCGGCATCGGTGGCGCGGGGCGACAGCCGGACGCCCGCCTGCCGACAGTGGCGGCGGATTGTCTGATCAATAAAGGCGACGACTTCGGCGTCGGTCGTGGCCGAATTCGACAGGCGCTCGTGAGCGACTGGCCATCGAGCGAAGTGGTGGCCAAATCAGCCGCGGGATCTTTGGACGCTGGACCGTTTCAGGATGCGTCTCCGTGCTATCTTCGTCGCTTGCGGGAGCCGTAGCCGGCCTATCCACGGCGACGCTTTCGGCCGCCGGTCCGGCCAAAGAAGGTGCCTCCGCGGCGATCGAGGGATTCACAACAGAAGCATCACGCTGGAGGTCGCGCGAACGGTCCGCCGGTGGGCCATTTGCCGCGTCATTGGCCGCCAGCCGATCTCCGGAGGCTCGCGCAGTCGAGCGAATCACGCGACGGCTGGCTCACCGGCATTTTCGATTTATCGGAAGGCTCATCGGATTGCTCGGCGACAAGCGCAGCCGGCGATGCCTCCCTGCCGCCGCGTTGGCTCAGCCAATAACCGCCGGCCGCCAACAGCAGCGACGCGGCTAGCGCGAATGGCAGCCAAGCCGCCCGACGAGCGGCGCGGGCTGATGTCGCGGGCTGAGTTTGCAGCTTGGGCTGCACCCCGTTTGCCGCGATCTGCGGTACGGACACAGGAATGGGGCGCGGAGCAGCCGGCGGTTCGGTCATGCCTGAGGCACCATCATTCGCTCAGCCAGCGCACGCAGAACCCGGTCGGAAACGTCAGGCGGTCGAATGCCGCCCAGTGATCTCAGAAAACGTCGAGCAGTCGGTCGTCGTGATCGTTCATCGTGGTTGCTCTCCTTCGCCGGCGCAGATTGCCGGGCGCCGACTCCACTCGATGCGCCTCGTTCGCCTGTCGCAAAGGCCGCTCATCGGACCGCCGTGTTTCCGAACACCGCTTTTCGACGCACTGCCGCAACTGCTGCTTGGCCCGCTGCAACAAGTTTTTCGCCCCATCTTCGCTGAGGTTCAGCGCGGCTGCGATCGCTGCCCGTGTGGCCTGGCGGCCATACCGCAGATCAGCGCTGCCGGGCACGCGAGGTTAGTTCCTCCAGGCAATGCCGCAATGCGGCAAGCAAATCCTCGCCGTCGTCCCGGCCCCCGATCCCCGACCGCACAGCCCAGCGACGCCAGGCGGCATCTGCTTCAGCCATCTCGAGCGACTGAAACTCGCCGCCCGCCGAGCCAACGGCGGCCGGTCCGCGCACCATCTTCCGCCGGCTGGTGATGAGCAAGTTCCGAGCGACCGTCCGCAGGTAGGCGGCGGTGGCCGAGTGGTTATGATCGTGAAAGGGCTTGGTGAGCACGGCCAAAAAGGTCTCTTGCGTCAGGTCTTCGGCCTCGGTGGGGTCGCAGCCCGGCACGCGCAAATATCGCCACACGCCCGCCTGGTGCTCCTGGACCAACCGAGCGGCGTCGAACCCGGTGGGGGCCGAATCGTTCGCCATCGACTCTTCAAGCGCGCAGGGGTGGGAAATGTACTCAAAAAAAGTAGCGGAAGACGAATTCGCCCCCGAGAGAACGCGATTCCTTGCTTGGTCTCCGTGTTTCCTAGGCGTTCGATCCGTGGCCTCCAGCATAAGCAATTGTAATGAGGCCGGCGGCAGGATATCAGAAGGCAACAGGCGCCACCGCTCTGGCGTGCGCAAAATGCGTTCGCTTTGGACTTGCGTGATGCTGGTTTTGGTCCGCCACGATCCGGGTTTGCCCCGGTCGAGCGATGATTGACCGCTAGATCGCCCCCGCGACAACCTGTCCCGCCACTTTCCGCGTCGCGTCCGCCGCCTCCGGCGGCGGACGCGACGCGGAAATGGGAAAAGCTGAGTTGCGTTGGCGCCGCTTCTAGCCGGTCAATCACCGCTCCACCGGCATAAACCCTATCATTCCGAAATTTGGTTGGGATTGAAGTATCTGGTTGCCCAACCATAGTTTAGGCTCCGTACCCTGGGTCTCATTTTACAGGCGCGGGACAGGCCCCTCCAACAGCGTCTCGCGAAATTGCCGGGCTTTTCTCATCTGCTAGCCGTCACCTTGGCCTCATTTGTCCTTACATGTAATATAAAACGGAATAGTTTTCGTGCTATGTTTACATGAAAGGACAATCGTGGAAGCGCCCGCCAAGCCAGACCGCGTGATCGGCATCCTGCAACAAAGAACCGTCGCCACCTGCGCGGCCTTGGCCAAACAACTCCATGTCTCACGCCGCACCGTGCGCAGGGCCCTCAGCAAGCACGGATATTTTTCCAGTTGCAACCAAAACGGCACCTACGTCACGCTGCGCGAGACACCCCACTTCACAACCGAAGGACTGTGGACCTATCGCAAAGTCTGCTTTTCGTCGCACGGCACCTTGCTGCAAACGATTCGTGCCCTGGTCGAGGCGTCGTCCGCCGGCAAGACCGTAGCCGAACTGCAGGAGCAACTTCAAACGCACGTCCATAACCAACTCAGCTGGTTGCTGCAGAAGAAAGAGCTGACGCGCGGTTCTTGGGGACGTCAGACCGTCTATCTGTCGCGCGATTCGGCCCGCGCCGCCGCCCAGCAACAGCAACGCCAAGAGCAACGTGGCGCAGGCCAGGTCGCGGCGACCAGCAAGACCGCTCCTTCGCGTCGTTGCCCGGAAGGGATCAGCGTCAAGACCGTCATTCGCCTGCTGGTGCAACTGATCGATACGCCCAAGGCCAGCCCCGCGTCGCTGGCGAAGAAGCTCCGTTCCCAAGGCATCGGCATTCAGGCTCAGGACGTGCGGCGCGTCATCCAGTTCTACTCATTGGAAAAAAAAACGGAACGTTGAGCCTCTCGATTCTCGCCCAGGAACTGCGGGACAGCGGCGTGGGAGAGCTGCAAGCCGCCGCTTGCTTGCCCAACCACACGGTCTACACGTTCGATCAAGAGACGTCACCGAGCGACGCGGCAGGATGCCCTTGGCCCGTTCTCAAGACGACCCGTCGGCAGGTGGTGAGTCTGCGATTTTCGCGATTCGAATCGCAAGAAATCGTTCGCCTGGAACGTGGCGAAAAGGGCGTGGTGACCCATCCTTCGCCCCGGTTGGCGGGGTTAGTGCCTCGAGGCGCTCATTACGCCTACGATCTGATTGCCTACGTGGGCCGAGAGAGCTTCTTGCAAGGGCGCAAGCTGCAAGACATCGCCGTGGATTTAGCATCGCTGGAGATTCCTTTTAGCAGCCTCTATGAACTTCAGCAGAAGTTCCTGTTTTATTTGGGCCATTTGCACCGCCAGTCGGCCCCGCAAATCCGCGAGTACCTGCAGCAGCGCGGAACCGTGACTTGGCTGATCGACGGCACGCAGGAAGTCGGTAGCCCCGTGTTTTTTGGCGTCATGGAGGCCGAAGACGATCTGCTGCTGGGCTGTTGGAAGATCTCCAGTGAAAACCTCGACGAGGCGGCCCCTTGCCTGGCCGAACTGCGGGAAGCGTATGGCCTGCCCGATCGCGTACTGCACGATTTAAGCGACGTGATGAGCGGCGCCTGCGACCACGCCTTGCAGGGCGTGAAGCACCACGTCTGCCAATTTCACCTGTTGCGTGACATCGGCGAAGACCTCTACCGGGCGCCGCAACTCGCGCTTTCCAAGCTGCTGCGGCAGTTGAAGCTGCAACCTCGCATGAAAGAGCAACGTGCCGGACAGCTTCAGTGGCTCCGCGAACACCGCGAACTGACGCAAGGCGAATTGGTGTTGCGCGACATCCTGGAGGGAAAGCCGGTGGCCGGCCCCTGGCCTGAGCTGCTGGGACGCGAGTTGCTCTTGGCGTTCCATCAATGGATTCTCGACTACGCCCGAGACGGACGGCGGCAGGGATTCCCTTTCGATCCCTATCTGCTGTACTTGCACCGTCGCGTGGCGCGGGCCGGAGCCGGCTTGAAACGTCTGCAAGAACAACACGTCGGACGTAAAATGCCACAGGCGCTTTGCAACTTGGCGAAGATGCTGAACGCCTACCTGACGGACCCGCAGGTTGTGGCGGCGGCGACGCACTACGAAGCCGCCTGGATGGTGTTTCAGCGCTTGCGTGACGTGTTTCGATTCTCGGCCCAAGGAAGCAGCCCTCTGCACGACTCCTACCGGCTGACCGCGTCCGAGCAACGCACGATGATCTCCTCTCTGCAGGAACTGCGGGAGGAGTGCCGGCAACGCAGCCTCGAGGAAGCCGATCTTCTGCAGCGAAGTCTGAACGCAACCGTCTACACGCATCTGGACCGTTATTGGGAATATCTCCCCAGCGGCGAAGAGAGCTTCCACGAACGAACGACGAACGGGCTAGAAACGCATTGGGGGCAAACCAAGCGTGTTCGCCGCCGCACGCACGGTCGCCGCAAGTTGACCCGCGACTTTCAGGCATTGCCCGAGGAATCAATGTTGGTTCCGAACCTGGACAATCCGCGTTATGTGGAACTGGTGCTTGGAACGCCCGAGAATCTGGCTGATACGCTGGCGGCAGCCGGCCGAACGGCTGGCCCTTTTTCCGTGTGGCAGAAAGAACGAAATCAGTCGGGCCTTGGCCGCCTTCCCAAACGCCTGCTCCGGAAGGACAATTCGCTCGACAACCTGCTCGGCTACTATGACGACTGGCAACAACAGGAGGCCAAGCTTGCCGGTTGACCAACGCAAACCGTGCGCCAACCAAATTTCGGAATGATAGAGCTTGCCTGGCCGGTGAAGAAGTTTGCCAGGCTAAGGTGCGTTAGCGGGGCTAACATCTACGACCCCTGCCAGCTTGTCTGGCCGGTGAAGAAGTTTGCTGGGCTGTGATAAACGAGCCGCCTTAGCCTGTCAAACTTGCGCTCCTGCCGGGCAGGCCGGCAGGGGGCGGCGGAAACGGATCGGACACAAACCCTTGCCTCGTTCAGGCCCCGTAGCCCGGTGATTTCGCGCAGGCCAGACCCATCTTAAAAGGTCACGCGGTAGGTCGTTTGCACGCAAACCGTGGGGAACTGTCCCATGGTGCTCTGAGCGTTCCCAGTGACCTCGAAGGTCTGCGTCGTCGCCAGCCGCCAACGAACAAGATCAGACCTAAGAAGATTAGCTTCATGCTAGTCGCCCTTTCCTGCTTACGCCTTGGTTCGGCGAAAGGACACTTAGCACGTCATGTGCCGGATGGGCCGACGCGACTTGCGATCTGGTCTTAACTCGCTTTGCCGCTAGTCGGTTACAAGGCGACTGCCTGGAGCCAATCATTGTCCGCGGCACTCTGGGAACCGCGATTGCGCGGATGCCGAGAATCCACTCGCGGCAGTCGCGGAATCAACAGGCAGATAAAACCTATTGATGTTTCAATCTTTTTTTCGTGGGCCAACCGTCCACAGGCTGACGTGCGTCCGCATCTCCGGAAACTTTTGCGGCTGGATCTCATCCGCCGCAAACAGCGTAAAGCTGCCCATCGTCGCCCGCCACGGGCAGCAGACCCATTTCATGCACGCCCAACCCTTCGGCCAAGATGTGGCGGTCGGGCGCCTTGTCGCCCCGATTGAGCCAGGCAATGATCCGCGGAGCGGGATTCAACGGAAACGACCAGCCGCCGGCGGTCATTTCGCCCACCACCACATCGGGACGGCCGTCGCGGTCGAGATCGGTGAGCACCAGGCTGTGCGGACAGTAGAGGCCCCGTTCCAACTCGCGGCAGCTCCAAGGCGCGTCGGGCTGTTTGGGGTCGCGGGTGAAGATTCCCAGACGCGCCTCCGGAATTTCCGCCTCGCTGGCCACGATCTCCATGTCGCCGTCGCCATCCATGTCGGCCAGCGCGAGTTTCGCCATGCCGCCCCAACCGCCGTCCTCCCAATGACCGAAGCGGCGAATGGTCCAGCGGTCGCGCCCGGGTCGGCAGGGCATTCGGCCCAAAACATACCGCAGGCCACGTCGGCCCGGCCATTTCCGGCCAGATCGCCGACGGCGATGCCCGACTGGCTTGCCAGCGGCAACTCGGCGATGGCGTGCGGCGTCCAGGGCTGCCGCGGGTCATTCGGGTATCTCGTACCAGACGAGTTGCTTTCGATCGATGACCGCCACCACGCCGCGTCGCATGGCGCCATCGCCGCGGCGGGCGGCAAAGGGGTGAATGTCGTGCGGCGCGATATTGCCGCGGCCCAACTCGCCGATTGTGTGCGCGGTCCACTGCGTCGCCGTCCGGCTGCTCATACCAAAACAAGCTCGGATCGGCGCACGAACGCGTCCTGCCGCGGGCCACCACCAGATCGTCATCGCCGTCGCCGTCAACGTCCAGGGAGCAGCCGCCGTTGGAATACTCCATGTCTGAAACACGGGCGACGATTTCTTGTTGCTCGCCGCCGGGCAGCGGCCACATCAAAATCCGCTCGCCCCAGGCAATAATCGCACGTCCGGCCGGCGTTTTCAGGTCAATGGCATGCGCCAGGTGTTCCCCGCCGAGCGCGGCCAATTGGCGGTGCTCCACTTCAAACGGCACGTCGGCCGCTCGGCACGGCGCGTGGCAAAGGCGGCCGACGAAGCGAGACCTAAGATCACGAGTGAGCGCACGGAGGTCATGGACGGTTCTCAAACTCGATTACGATCCTACCTTGCCAGCGGCATCAAGACCATCGTAACACGACTAGCCCAGCCGAGCGCGGTGGCTGGGGCATAGCTTGGCCAAGACGGGCTTCCGGTAGACGCGCAAGGCCAAGCGGTGCCCCGGTGGCGGCGGTACCGGGGCACCGCCGCGGCGTAACCGTTTGCGTTCATCAACACGGGTCTTGCCGCGGCTATGCCCCAGCCACCAATAGCGCCGAGATCGCAGAATCGAACGCGCGATTCGGTAGTGTCTCCTTGTCCTGTGCTACTTTTGTCGCTTGCTTCCCGCCGGACGATCTCGGAGAATCCGGGTTAGATGCGCTTCCCGATGCTGGCCGTTTTCAAAACGCGAACAGCGAACACGCCCGACCGCACAATCATGACAGTTCGCCGCGTAGCTCTATGTTGGCTCATCGCCGCCATCCTTGCCGGCGGGCCGGCTTGCGCCGCCGAGGGAGTCATTCCCTCAGACGCAACCGAACTTCGCTCGCACGCAACCGAACCGTATCGACTATCGTTCGTATTGCGCTTTGCCAATCACGCGGCCCTCACGCCGCTACTGAAACAATCGACCACACGTCAAGTGCGCGACCAACTCCGCAACGTGTTTGGCGAGTTGGCCGAGGTGCGCGTGACGACGGAGCATCCGTTGGCCGATCGCTTGGCTGGCGGCGATCTCGAGGGCCTGTCGCTGTTGCCCGCCGACTTCGCCTCGGATGCTCTATTTGCCAAACATGACGAGCAGGTCTTTCTGATTTCGATCGACTTTCGCGACGCCGCCTATCGGATCCAGTGGCGGCAAATCGACCGCGACATCGAGCACCTTGGGCCGACGCGGCTCGCGGGCCACGGCCGACCGCCAGTGGCTGGGCAAGGCGATTTGTCTCGCCGTGCGCGAAGATTTTTCGCCCGTCGGGCTACTGAAGCCTGGCGGCGGCGCCGGCGCCAACAAGCGCAACGTCGAGATTGAGTTTCGCGGGTCGCAAACACGCGGCGGCCCGCGGCTGGCCAACTGGCTGACGCCGGGCACCATCTTGGCCCCCTACTGGGTCGTGCGGCAGCGCGATGGCTCACTGGGCCGCGTTCCGCTCGCTTACACGGTCTTGCGGATTGAAAGCCAACGCGGCTCATATTGGGTGCGCACCGAGAGCAATTTGCCCGATCCTTGGCAACGCGGCGCGCGCGTGGTCGGTTTTCAAGCGGTGCGCCTGCCGACGCGCTCCGGCCGGCTGCGGCTGCGGTTGCTCGACCTGAAAGGCACGACGCCCGTGCAAGCCGCCACGGTCTACGCGGGCGATCAGGGATTCGCCAAGCTGGGCGACGCCGACTTGCTGGGCACGCCCGACCCGCGCGGCTATGTTTCGGCCGCCCGCACCTTCGACCAAGTGGCCTATGTGCGCATCGTGCAAGGAGCGGGCTCGGCGATCGACCTGCCAGTGCCGATTACGGCCGACGAGTGCGAAGTGGTTTGCAAAGTGCCGGTCGATCGCGCCGCCGGCGAGAAGAGCGATTTCGAGCGGCGAATCGGCTATCTCGTCGACGACATGCGC
>CAVRCA010000007.1:0-190495 GCA_963719345.1 uncultured Alphaproteobacteria bacterium | reverse complement strand
CTTGTTTTGTCGTCTCCTTTCGTTCAGTTGCGTATTGCTTCAAGACCAACCGGCTGGCTTGTCCGCCGTGCAGCGGTCCCAGAACTCGCAGCCATAGGGCGTGCCGCACTGCTTGCCCGGCTCGGCGTGCGGGCTGGTGCGCCGCGGCTCAGGCACTCCCGCATGGCGGGCATCCGGCCGGGCAGCTCGGCGAGCGCCGCCCTCACCGCCTCGCCGGCATCGACGCGGGTGAAGAACTCCGGCCAGCAGATGCCCGTCCGGGCCGCGCACATAGGCCCTGTTCACGTGGACGAGCTCGATCGAGGAGATGGCGATACCGGCGCCCGCGAGCACGAAGAGCTGCAGCGCAAGATCATCGGCATGGTGGCCCTTCATGCTCGCGCTGCTCTTCACTTCGCGCAGGCCCCAGGCGCCGCTCTCGAGACGTTCGAGCACGTCGACGCGGATGCGGATGCCTTCGTGCTCGAAGGCCGCCTCGAAGATCGCGGGCACGGTTGCATCGGCCATCAGTATCAGCGGTCCGGTGCACTGCTTCGGCATGCTGCCAGGGCTCCTCCTCGACCAGCACGCCGCCGGGAAACAGCAGATGCGCCTTGCGGCCGATCTCCTGCCCGATGTCGAGCGGCGATCCAGGAGCGGGTCTTCTTAGGGCCGGCTCGTGGACGAGCAGCCACAGGCGCCGGAGACATTGCAGGCCCGGCCATGTAGCGCGACTTGGTGAGGTGCAGGCCTGGCCATGGGTTCCCGGGATGATGCAGCCAGCATGCGCCGGCCTATGCCCCGGCAACGGGACATCACGGTCATGCCGCCGCACCACGTCCGCTTCTGTCGCACTCGCGGCACTTTCCGGAGAGCCGGCCGTGACAGACGCCGTCCACGCGGGTATCATTTCGGACACCGCATGAACACCTGACCCGCCCTCTTCGACTCGCATCGGCCAGCCCGCGCCCGGATTCTGTCCGGACGGCTGGCCCTGCGCGCTCATCGAGGAGGTTTCCATGTTCCAGGTTCAGGCTCCCGTCGTCATCGTCCCGTCCGCCGAAGCCCGTGCGGCGCTCGGCGTACAGCTCCGTCCCGCCGCGCGGCGGCCTGGCGCGAGATCGCCCGCCGCGGCGAGGGGATCGAGATGGCGCATTTCCAGATCGTCCACTACCGGCGTGACGCTGGCGGTGTCCTCGCGTCATCCGGCGCGACGGCTTCATCGAGATCGAGCTTGGTCTCGGCGATCCGCGGCAGGCGGCGCGGGTCATCCCGCGCAGCGGAGTTCGCCGGGCCGAGGCCGCGTGCCAGCCCCGGCAAGGGTAGCCGGTACGCCGTAGAAGGGTCGGCGGGCAGCGTCCTGCCCCGCCGGCACGTTACTCCGGTGCCGGATCGGTGCCGCTATCCCAGGGGATTAGCTCAGGCGAATGTATGTGACACTGCGATCAACCGAGTGCGCAGGCGACGCTCAACCGGCCGTCACCGGCACGTCCAAACCACCTCTTCAATACTCGGAACACCACCTCCCGATCCGTCAACCCGACGCGCGTTGCAAGCCGTGGCCGCACCGGCTTCGTCCTCGACGGAGGATGCAAAGGGCCTTTTTTCTGGTATGCCGCGAACCAGGAAGGTTTGCGATCAAGCTGGAACTGCTGAAGCGCACAAACGGCTTCATCGATATCGGCTTCTGCCGGTTCAACCGGATCGTGACCGCCGGCCTCGTCACCGATGAGATCGGCATCGCGGTGGAGTGGGATGGCGTCGGGTGGGACATGCTCCGCTACTTCGAGACCTATCCGATGCGCATCCTAGGTGGTTACGTGTGCTCGGAATGCCCTGAGGACGACCGGCCTGTCTTTCCCTCGCGCGAGGCTCTGTGGTGCGCCGAAGTTTTCGAGCCTTTCCTGGAATGGGTGAACCACGACTTGGCCGGCGCCGCCGCCCTTTCGATCTCCGGCACACCCGGTCGGGCAACCTGGGCGCGTCTCGTCCCGGGCACGAGCGGATAAGGCCGGTCGCGCTTGGTTCCTTTAGCTGCGACTGGGAGCTCGCGTGATGGTCTCCCTCCGGCAACCAGAGGACCTCAGTCCCGCCTGACCGCCTTCCTGCGGTTCGCACATACGCCGCATGCGTCCGGTTCTGACGCCCACGCCGTGCATCCCTTCCTGCATGCGACGACTTGGAACGACTGACATGAGCGCCCCTTTCGAGCGGCGGCGTCGCTTGCGCCGCGCGGCACGGCCACGCAGCGGCACGCGGCTGGCGCTGGATTGCGCCCGCAACGTCCATGCGGCGGTCGATCGCCGCATGCCCGGAAGCCGGCGCGCTGGCCGCCTGGCTGGCGCAGAACGCCGCCGCGTTCGGCCTGCCGGACGCGGCCGTTCCCGACGACGAGGACGGGCATCAGCCGGTCGCGGCGCCGTGGCGTCAGCGAGCCGGACTGGCGCAAGATCGACGCGGCGCTGGAACGGCCGCAGGCGGAACTGTCCGGACGGGCGAGACCGCCGGCTGGCGCTGCTGGATCGCGGCGATCGCCGCGATGCGCTGGACCTCGATCCGCCTGGCGGCGCGCATCCTGCGCTCGCCCTGCACTACAAGCTGGACCAGCGGGTCGAGCGGCTGTTCGACGCGATGAGCGAGTGCCGCGGCGGCGTCACCCAGCGTTCCAGCGCGATGCCGGCGCTGATCGCGCTGCTGCTGGGCGCGCCGCCCGCCGAGATCGCGACTCGCGCTGACGCCCGGACGCGAAGCTGCTGGCGAGCGGCCTGCTGCAGCTCGACCGGCATGGCGAGCTGTCCGTGCTGGAGCGGCTGGTGTCGCTGATCCGCCGGGACGATGCCGCCGGCGGCGGATTTCTACGACCAGCTGCTCGGCGACGGCCGAGCCGCAGCCGCTGCCCTGGGAGGCGTTCGCGCATCTCGGCCGGGAGGCGGAGATCGCCGCCTCGGTGCTGCGGGCGGCGCTCGCCGGCAAGGAGAGCGGCGTCAACATCCTGCTCTACGGGCCGCCCGGGCACCGGCAAGACCTCGTTCGCCGCGACCCTGGCCGCACGGGTCGGCGCGCGCCTGCGCCCGGTGGCCGAGGCGGACGACGACGGCGACGAGCCGCACGCGCGACGAGCGGCTGGCCGGGCTGCGCCTCGCCCAGCGCCTCGCCGCGCCCGGGCGACACGCTGCTGCTGTTCGACGAGGCGGAGGACCTGTTCGTCAGCCGCAGCACGCCGTTCGACGAGCCGGTGACCAGCTCGCGCGTGTTCATCCATCGGCTGCTGGAGCGCATGGCGGTGCCGGTGATCTGGACCGCCAACGACATCGGCGTGCTCGGCCCGGCGGTGCTGCGCCGGATGACCATGTGCCTGGAGCTGCGGGTGCCGAACCTGGCGACGCGCACGCGGCTGTGGCGCCGCATGGGCGAGGCGGAAGGGCGTGGCGCTGCAGGAGGCCGATGCCGCGCGGCTGGCGCGCCTGGTGCCGGCGGCGCCGGCCGTCGCCTCGGCGGCGCTGCGGGCGACGCGGCTGGCCGGCGGCGGGGCGGAGACGGCGCGGCTGATCGTCGAGGGCGTGGCGCGCGCGGTGCGCGGCGGCGGCCTGCCGGCGCCCGAGCCGGAGCCGGACGCCGGCCTACGATCCGGCGCTGGTCAACGCCGATTGCGACCTCGCCGCGCTGACGGCCGACCTGCTGCGCCCGGGCGCGCCGCGCGCCGTCTCCTTCCTGCTGTCCGGGCCGCCGGGCGCGGGCAAGAGCGCCTGGGTGCGGCACCTCGCCGGCCGGATGGGCATGCCGGTGCTGCACAAGCGCGCCTCCGACCTGCTCAACGCCGTTCGTCGGCGGCACCGAGCAGAACATCGCCGGCGCCTTCGCCGAGGCGCGCGACACGCACGCCTTCCTGGTGTTCGACGAGGCGGACAGCCTGCTGCTGGAGCGGGCCGATGCGGTGCGCAGCTGGGAGATCAGCCAGGTCAACGAGATGCTGACCTGGATGGAGAGCCACGCGCTGCCCTTCGCCTGCACCACCAACCTCGCCGAGCGGCTGGACCGCGCCAGCCTGCGCCGGTTCCTGGTCAAGGTGCGGTTCGACTGGCTGACGCCGGCGCAGGCGCGGCTGGCGTTCCGGCGGTTCTTCGGCCTGCGCCGCGCCGGCGGAGCTGGACGGGCTGCGGACGCTGACGCCGGCGGACTTCGCCCTGGTGCGGCGGCGGGCGGCGGTGCGCGGCGGCGACGGCCGATCCGGCCGTCGCTGCTGCGGCTGCTGGCGGCCGAGTGCGAGGGCCGGATCGGCGGCCGGCTGCCGGTCGGGTTCGGCCGGCAGGCGGCTGCGGGATGATTGCGCATGCCGACAGGTCGGGGCAGCATCGCGCGCATGCGCTATGCCCCGGCGGAACGGCTGCTGCGCCTCGCCCGCCATCTGGCCGGCAACCCGCACCGGCCTCACGCTCGACGAGATGGCCGCGGAGCTTGAAGTCGGGCGCCGCACGGCCGAGCGGCTGCGCGACTCGCTGGCTGGCCATGTTCCCGCAGATGGATTGCTGGGACGACGAGGAGCGGGTGCGGCGCTGGCGGCTGCCGGGCAGCGCCCTGGTCGGGGTGATCGAGCCCCGGGCCGAGGCAGTGGCCGCGATCGAGACGGCGGCGCGCGAATGCGACGGCGCGCGGCGAGGACGACCGCGCCGCGCTGCTGCGGGAGGCCTCGACCACGCTGCGCGCGGTGATGCGGCCGGACGCGCTGCGCCGGGCCGAGCCGGACATCGCCGCGCTGATGGAGGCGGAGGGCATCGCGATGCGGCCGGGGCCGCGGCCGGTGATCGCCGCCGGCGTGCTGCCGACGCTGCGGCGGGCGATCCTCGGCATGCAGCTCGTGGTGGTGCGCTACGCCGGCGCGCGACGCCGAGGAGCCGGCGACGCGCATCCTGTGTCCCTACGGGATTCTCTATGGCGGGCGCGGCTGGCTGGTCGCGCATGTGGACGAGCTGCCGGAGATGCGGCTGTGGCGGCTGGATCGGATCGTCTCCGTCGATCTGCTCGATCGCGGGTTCCAGCGGCGGGAGGATTTCGCCTGGCCGCCTACGCGGCGCAGTCGTTCGGGGTGTTCCAGGAGGAGCCGATCGACGTGGTGCTGCGGTTCGCGCCGGAGGCGGCGGACGATGCGGCGGGCTGGCTGTTCCATCCGTCGCAGAGCATCGAGCGCGAGCCGGATGGCGCGCTGACCGTGCGCTTTCGCGCCGGCGGGGTGCAGGAGATGTGCTGGCACCTGTTCACGTGGGGAACGGCGGTGACGGTGCTAGCGCCAGCGGAGTTGCGCGCGGAGCTTGCCAGGACAGCTGCGGATGTCGCCACCCATCATCGCGGTCACGAAGGTCGTTTCGTCTGGCGGCGGGAAGACATGACGCCGACAAGCGACGAGAAATCTGCATGACCTACCGGCCGAACGTCCGCTTTTGTCGGATTTGTCCGCTATGAAACCTCCTGCCGTGCGCCCGGGACCGGTCGGACGTTTGGAGGAAAACGAGAACATGGCGATTGGTAGCGTGATCCAGCGGAGCGGCAGCCTAGTCATTTATGATGAACGTGGACACCAGAGAGGAATGGTGCTGACGGCATCCGGCGACTGCGAGCTGCAGGGCTACACCATTCGACGGCAGTGTCCGCCGAGGGAGCCTCGTGCTGGTCACGGTACAACGAGCATGGGCAGCAACTTGGACCGGTTCTGGTCCGATAAAGTGGGATGCGCTGCGCCTCGCCGCAGCAAAGCGAGGAAGAGCACGATGCCTGAATGGCCGCACTTTGAGCACGAAATTAGCGCGCTCAAGTTGTTTGACCTGATTGAATGGGCACACAGATCGGAGGCTATTTTAGCCGGGGGCCCCAATCCGAATAACAGCCCGGTCCTTGCCATGCCGCCGATGCAGCGCAGCGCAGTCTGGCGGCCTAAGCAAGTGCTGGACCTTTGGGATTCGATGATGCGAGGCTTGCCGATCGGCATGTGCTACATCGTGGAAAGGCGGGGCGGAGATCGGAAAGTCGTTCTCCTGAATGGCGAGACCCGCGAGATAGATTACGCAGGCTTTGATCTTCTTGACGGCCAGCAGCGATTACGTGCCCTCTTAGTGGGTGCAGGCCATTTGCCGGAGGAACAACGGTGCCTTTGGGCCGATCTCGGCGATCCCGAGGCACTACAGTTTCCGTGCCTTCGCATCAGCTCAAGGGCCCAACCGTTCGGATATGATAAGAAAAGCGGCAGCAAGTTACGTTTGGACGAGCGACGCCGAGCCCGTGAACAGCTTGAGGATGGCTGCGAGCTCTACATCATCGATGATGAACGTAAGCGGCCTGCCTACGACCACGAATTGTTCGACGGCGAGGTCTTCCGGTCTCACCGTCGGATCGTGCAACCTCCCGCTGCCCTTCGGATTCTCCAAAAAATGTTTCAAACTTCACCAGCTTCTTTCAGCTTGGCGGAACTCGTCAAAGTCGGACGAAACTTCGGGGCTAGAAGCGCTACGGAGATTGGTGAATGACGCACCTCCGCAGGCACTTGAAGCACTAGATGCCGCTTTTGTACGAATGGAAAAGGCGCAAGTTGCCCTGCTGAGGATCCAACCTGGCCGCTTTTTTGATCCTCATCAAGATCAACTAACGCTGTTTGAGCGGATCGGAGCGGGTGGCACCCCTCAGCGTGGAGGAGCGGCTCTACTCGATCTACAAATACCACGCACCTTCTATACGAACAGCTGTAGCTGACATTTATCACAGTGCCGGCCGCGTCCTGCAGCCGACTAAGATCATGGCCACAGCACTGCGCGTCGCCAATGCCCTAATTCCAGAAGGCCGAGGCAACGTTCCGAAGGTCGAAGATTTCGCCAGTTCGATGATGTCTGATCCGGCGGATCCCTTGCGTGAAAAGCTTGGAGAGCTAATCCCCGCGTCCACGAACGCGCGGCACTCATTCGGAGGGCCGTTTAGCCAAACATTCGCGGCTGTCAAGGAGATGTTATCGCACGATGAACGTGTGGGCGCCTTCTGGATCCCTGACGTTCTACTCACTTCTCTTCCGGCAGAGCTGTGGCAAGTCCTTGTGTTCTGGGCAACGCTTCGTCCAGGGTGGACAGACTCGCCTGGCGCCCGTGAGGAAGCGGTTCGCTTCGCGATGTTCTGGCATTTATGTGTATGGAATAACGAAAAGGCAGCAACTTGGAGTTTCGGGCTTCTGCGGGAAGTTTCGAAGCTGGCCGAAGATTTTCCAGGTAAAGAGCTCTTTCACCACCTTATCGGAACCACCTCGGGCGATCGTTGTGCCTATGCTCTGATTCCGTCGAACACGTTTGCTGACCGGCTGCCCTACAGGAGTTGGGGCCCCGGCTGGCTCACCGACAGAGAAAGGTTCGGCGTTGACAAAACTAGGAACGAAATCGGCGCTCACTGGTGGTGGACCGGTCGGAAAGTTCTTCCCTGGCTGCAGCGGCGCTATATAAAGCGCGTCTTCCCGGGGTAGCCCCGCTCACGGATCATGAGGACGACCTTCCCTATGACGTTGACCACATCTGCCCGCGGAGTGACTGGGGTGAGAACTGGAAGTCGCTAAGACATCGTTTTGATCAAGTGAATGACGCTTTGGTAAGCAGAATGAACGAGGGACGAGCTGCCCTGGGTGACGGGATAGGGAATTTGCGTCTCGTGGATTTCATCGACAAACAAGAGCGATCAAGACGCGGATATTGTGACGAAGCTGCCATTCTTGAAGGATGACTTTATCGCGCCTTGCTCGGATGAGGCGAAAGGTCAGATGTGCGACTGTGCGTTCTCCGACGGCTGTAAAGAGCTCTGGAGGGAAGCGTCAGGGACAGACCGAGAGTGGAATCATAAACGGCTTACCGCATTCCAGCAGGCCGTCGAGGGTCGCACGATTTTTCTGTATCAGCAATTTTACGGCGACCTGGGCTTCATAAACTGGCATACTAGGGAGCGTCCTGAGTGACCCCCGAAGAGGCTTCTACGACCCACGGTGGATGTGATTTTGGGATGGCCCACCCGACTTTGCGGACGGCCACGACCAGTTGACGCCGCGGGCGTAGGCTGCTCGGCTGGATTAGATCGCAACACCCTAGACACTCTGCCACCGCTTCACCGGGAAGCGTCCGGTCGGGTCAACGGCGCGCGGCAGCAGTTTCTGTGCCGTAGGCGATGCACACGCTATCCGACGAACGCTGCGAGTATCTGATCCGCGGCCGACTGTCGTTCATGCGCTTCCTCGGCATGGGTCTGGCCGACCCGGTGCCGGATGCCAACACGATCTGGAACTACCGCGAGGCGCTGAAACGGGCCGGCGCGGTGGAGCGCCTAGTCCAGCGCTTCGACGCGGCGCTGCGGTCGGCCGGCTACCTGGCGATGAGCGGGCAGATCGTTGACGCGACGATCGTCGCCGCACCCCGCCAGCGCAACACCACGGCCGAGAAGGAGGCGATCAAGGCGGGACGCATCCCGCAGGGCTGGGCGGAGAGGCCGGCGAAGCTGTGGCAGAAAGATCGGGACGCCCGCTGGACGGTGAAGTTCTCCAAGGCCAAGCCGCGTCAGGACGGCGTGCCGCAGGTCGACCTTGCGGTGCCGGCGTTCGGCTACAAAAGCCATATCGCGATCGACCGCCGGCACGGGCTGATCCGCCGCTGGACCATCAGCGATGCCGCGGCACACGACGGCGCCCGCCTGGCAGCGATGCTGGACGGGCAGAACACGGCAAGCCATGTCTGGGCCGACACTGCGTATCGCTCGGCAAAGAACGAGAGACTGCTGGCCGAGCACGGCCTGGTGTCGCGCATTCACCGCAAGAAGCCCAAAGGCCGGCCGATGGCGCAACGCACTCGCCGGGCAAACGCGCGCAAGTCGGCGATCCGTTCGGCCGTCGAGCATGTCTTTGCCCGTCAGAAGGGGCCGATGGCGCTGCTCGTGCGCACCATCGGGATCGCCCGGGCGCATGTGAAGATCGGCTGGCCAATCTGGCGTTCAACATGAAGCGCTACGTCTGGCTCAGCGGCCGAGCGACGCCAGCGTAATCGTGGACAGCCGCGGTGCCGCCGAGCCATATGGCAGATCGACGGCGCTATCGACAACGCCCCTCACGGGCCGAGACCGACCACTCCGACAATGCCGCCATCACCGCGTCCAGCATCGCGGTAGAGCTATGGCCGGATCTGGGTGATGGCGGCGTGAGAAAGGCGGCGTATCGAGGCGGGTGACGAAGCCTGCCTGAACCTCCCGAAGGAGCGATACGCCACGATGAGCGATAGCACGGTTGTTTCTCTCCGTCAGCCTGACGAGGTCGACGATCCATTGACGGCGGTTCTGCGCAACGGCGCCCGCCGCCTTCTGGCGCAAGCCATCGAAGCCGAAGCCGACGCGTTCCTGGCCACGATGAAGGGTGTTCAGCTGCCGGACGGGCGTGACCGCTTGGTTCGTCACGGTCATGGCCCGGAGCGCCTGGTGCAGACCGGCATTGGGCCGGTCGCGGTGCAGCGGGTCCGGCTGCGCGACCGCGGCGCCGGCGAGGATGGCGCGCGCATCCGCTTCACCTCGGCCATCCTGCCGCGCTGGGCGAGGCGGACGCGGAGCCTGGATGCACTGCTGCCGATCCTTTACCTGCGCGGGGTCTCGATGGGTGACTTCGGGGAGGCGCTCGCCGCCTTGCTCGGCAGTGACGCCCCAAATCTGTCGCCATCGGTGATCGCGCGGCTGCGGGGCGAATGGGAGGCCGACTACGCGCGCTGGCAGCGGCGTGACCTGTCGGCCCGGCGCTACGTCTACGTCTGGGCCGACGGGGTCTACCTGCAGGCGCGCATGGAGCCGCAGGCGGAATGCATGCTGGTGCTGATCGGCGCCACGCCGGAAGGGAAGAAGGAACTCCTGGGCTTTCAGGTCGGCATCCGCGAGAGCACCCAGAGCTGGCGGGAGCTGCTGGTCGACCTCACGGCGCGCGGTCTCGCCATCGCGCCGGAGCTGGCGACCGGCGATGGGGCACTCGGCTTCTGGCGCGCGCTCGAGGAGGTGTCGCCGGGCACGCGGCATCAACGCTGCACGGTGCACAAGACCGCCAATGTGCTCGACAAGCTGCCAACTTCGGTGCAGCCGGCGGCCAAACGCGACTTGCGCCAGATCTGGACGGCGCCGGACCGCAAGGCGGCCGATGCGGCGATGGCGCTGTTCGCCGAGAAATACGGCGCCAAATACGACAAGGCGGTCGCGTGCCTGACCAAGGATCGCGACACGCTGCTGACCTTCCACGACTTTCCGGCCGAGCACTGGGACCATCTGCGGACGGCAAATCCAATCGAGAGCGTGTTCGCCACCGTCCGACACCGGACGGTTCGCACCAAAGGCGCGCTGTCGCAGGACACGGCACGGCTCATGGTGTTCAAGCTGATCATGACGGCGGCGAAGACCTGGCGACGGCTAAAGGGCGAAAACCAGTTGCCGAAAGTCGTCGCGGGCGTCACCTTCCAAAACGGTGTCGAGGTGACCGATACGCCAAAGCAGACCGCCGCCTGATCACGGCGTCACCCAAATTCCTTCATAGCTCATCGCGGTAGTTGGAGATCTCCAGTTGCGCATGTGCGGACCGGCTTTGAGATGAGCAAATGGCGGGCATGCCGGCTCCTGGGCTTTGATCGGACCAGCGTGCGCTACCACGCTGTCAGGCCGTATGACCGGGCTCTGCGCGAGCGGCTGAAGGCACTGGAGGCGGAGCGCCGCCGGTTTGGCTACCGACGGTTGCACGTGCTGCTGCGGCGCGAGGGGCATGCGGTTAATAGGAAGCGGGTTCACCGGCTATACCGCGAGGAGAAGCTGATGGTACGCCAGCGGGCGGCGGGGTGCGTGCGCAGGGTGCGCGCACGCCGATGATCCCGGCGCTGGCTGCCAACCAGCGCTGGTCGCTGGACTTTGTTGCTGACCAGATGACGGATGGGCGGCGCTTTCGCATCCTGGCCGTGGTCGATGACTGCACCCGCGAGTGCCTGGCGCTGGTTGCTGACACTATCGCTGTCGGGCGCGCGGGTTGCCCGGGAACTCGACGGCATCGTGAGTTGGCGCAGACGGCCGGTCGGCATTGTCATCGACAACGGCACCCAGCTGATCTCGAACGCCGTTCGGGCCTCGGCGGACCGGAGCGGCGTCGACTGGCACTACATCGCACCCGGCAAACGGCAGCAAAACGCCTTTGCCGAAAGCTTCATCGGCCGTTTGCGCGACGAGCTGTTGAATGAGACCGTGTTCCATTCACTGCGGCACGCCCGCGCCGTCCTCCGAGATTGGCAGGGCGACTACAACGAAACGCGGCCCATTCGAAGCTTGGCTGGATGACGCCGAAAACCTTCGCGCTGACGGAATTTGCCGGCCGGGGCGCTGCGCTACGCCAGGGCTCCGCGCCCCGGCCTCTTGCCTACCAGGACAACAACGGATCAGATCACGCCCGGACTCTCGCCATTTCCGGATGAAGAAAGGGGCCACGTCACTGGCTGTAACCAATCGCCGCACGATGCTTCGGGCGCCCAAATCGCGGATGACGCCACAACGACCGGACTTCTCTGATGTGCCGGAGACCCGGAGGCGGAACTTGGCTGCTGTGCGAGCCACCGACACCAAGCCAGAGATGCTGGTGCGACGGGAGCTTCACCGACTTGGCTACCGTTTTCGCCTTCACGATCGGCGGCTGCCCGGAAGGCCAGATATTGTCTTTACAACACGTCGCGCGGCCGTAGAAGTTCGGGGATGCTTCTGGCATCGACACGATTGTGCCAACTCGGCCTTGCCAAAGACCCGGACGGAGTGGTGGATGCAGAAGCTCGCGGGAAACGTCGCCCGGGACACTGCAAACGCGGCAGCCCTGAAGGCGGCGGGATGGCGCCTCCATGTCATCTGGGAATGCGATGTGCGCCGTGATCTGACGAAGGTCGTAGAGCAGCTCCGCGGTTTTCTGGGACCACCCCGGCGCGTTGTTTCATTGAGCCACAACGTTTGCCCCGCGGATACTGGCCCGACTCGGGCATTGGGGAGCAGTCTCCCGGTTCGTGCCGGATAGCCGCCGTGCGGAGACTGCGCAATGGACATGAGAGTGGACCCGCTGATCAATGACAAGGCGCTTGCGCGCAAGCTGCGTCGCCTTGCGAACGGCGGCCGCCCTCGCGTCCTTGATCTCTTTTCTGGATGTGGCGGCATCAGCCTTGGGTTTCAGCGTGCTGGCTTCGAGATCTCGGCCGCTATGGAGATCGACAAACTCGCAGCGCTCAGCCACGCGAGGAACTTCCATCGGGCTGACACTGAGAGCCTGGAGGCGCACGCACGACCGCGCGACATCACATCCATTGAGCCGGAGGAAGTGTGCGAGGAACTCGCATTGGGCGGCGTGGAGGATGCTGTGGATGTCCTCGTCGGAGGCCCACCATGTCAGGCGTACGCCCGCGTAGGTCGGGCCAAACTCAGGGAGATTGCGGACCACCCTGAGGCCTTCAAGGTGGACCCGCGACGGAACCTCTACCTGCGCTATATTCAATACATTAACAAGCTCCGGCCTCTCGCGCTTGTCATGGAGAATGTGCCCGACATCCTCAATCAAGCTGGCCACAACGTCATGGAGGAGATAGTCGAGCTACTTGATGGTTCGGGCTACAACGCCCGGTATAGTCTCATTAATGCCGCCTTCCATGGGATCCCGCAGATGCGGGATCGGGTGTTCCTGGTCGCTTATCGCTGTGAACTGGCCATTCTTCCTTCATTCCCTAAGGCGACTAACCACATGGTCCTGCCACCGGGGTACGCGGGAACTCGTGCGGTCGCGCTGCGGTTTGTAGACTTGATCGGGGGTGCAGGATATCAGCACGCACACTTGGGCACGCCTGAGCTGCCATTCGCTGTGACAGCAGAGCAAGCGATCAGTGATCTCCCCAGCATCGACGGCGACGGGGTGCGTCGCGGCGCGAGGCGCCCAGGACCGGATACATTCGTCCGCTACAGAAGCGAGACTGAGCCCTCGGACTACGCACGAATGCTGCGGGAATGGCCGGGGTTCGAGGCGGGAGAAGGTGTCGAGGATCACCTAATCCGATATCTCCCAAGGGATGGCGCCATCTTCAAGGCTATGCCAGAAGGAGCAGAATATCCCGAGGCACACGCGGTTGCTACTCGGCTCTTCGAGGCGGAAGCCGGACGCCGAGGGACTCCGTCGGGGCACCGCCATCTGGAAGAAACTCTACCGTCAGATGGTGCCGCCCTACACTGAGGTGGCCCCCGAATTTCGGACAGGCGGATAAGCTCGGTTCGCTCCTGAAGGACGGACCTGATGACGGGCAAGCGAAAGCGGTATTCGGCTGAGTTCAAGGCGCGGGTGGCGCTGGAGGCGTTGCGGGGTGAGCTGACGGCAGCGCAGTTGGCGACCAAGCACGGCATTCACCAGACCATGGTCGGTGAGTGGAAGAGGCAGGCCATGGAAGGGCTTACCTCGGTGTTCTCCGGCAAGGCGGAGGCGCAGGAGGCGGCGAAATCGACCGAGGCGGAAGTGGAGAAGCTGCATGCGAAGATCGGGCAGTTGCTGGTGGAACGGGATTTTTTGGCGAAAGCGTCCGGTCGATGAGCCTCGATCGGAGGCGTCAGATGATCGAGCCCGACCACTCCGGCCTGTCCGTGGCGCGTCAATGCGAGCTGGTATCGATCAGCCGGTCCGGGTTGTACCGCCAGCCTGCCGGGGAAACGCCGCTGAACCTGGAGCTGATGCGGCTGATCGATGCGCAATTCCTGGAGACGCCGTGGTATGGGTCGCGGCAGATGGTGCGGCATCTGCGGCGCGAGGGCTTCGCCATCGGCCGCAAGCGCGTCCGGCGGCTCATGGCCAAGATGGGGCTGGTGCCGATCTACCAGCGGCCACGCACGACGGTTCCGCATCCCGAGCACCGGGTCTATCCGTATCTGCTGCGGGACATGGTCATTGAACGGCCGAACCAGGTCTGGTGCGCGGACCTGACCTACATCCCGATGCGCCGCGGCTTCCTCTACCTGGTCGCGGTGATGGACTGGTCGACGCGCAAGGTGCTGTCCTGGCGCGTGTCGAACACGATGGACGTGGAATTCTGTCTTGAGGCACTGGAGGAGGCGTTGGCGCGGTTCGGCAGGCCGGAGATCTTCAACACCGACCAGGGAAGCCAATTCACCTCGCCGCGGTTCACCGGCGTGCTGCGGGAAGCCGGGATCCGCATCTCCATGGACGGGCGGGGGCGCTGGATGGACAATGTGTTCATCGAGCGGCTTTGGCGCAGCCTGAAATACGAGTGCGTCTACCTGCACGCCTTCGAGACCGGCTCCGAGCTGCGAGCCGGGCTTTCCCGATGGATCAGCTACTACAATGCCAGGCGGCCGCATTCGACCCTGGCCGGGCGCACGCCTGACGAGGCATACGGGGCAAGCCGGATGGAGAAACTGGCGGCCTGACGATAACCAGAACCAAGCTTATCCAAGCCGCCAGACTGTCCAGACGGGCGGGACCACCTCAGTATGTTCGGCATCTCCGCCGGGGTTGCCGATCGCCTGGAGGTAGGCGTCGACGAGTGCCTCGCCGTCCGCGCCGGTTTGAGCGGCCGCCTTTTTAGCCCGCTGTAGCTCGGACGGAGAGATGGGCCTTGCCCTACGCCTCCTCCGCAGACTGCGGACCCCCTTGGTCCCTCCAAGAGCCGCGTCCTCAAGCGCAAGCTCATCCTCGGGATCACGGGCCAGGACTGAAAGCGGATGCTCAGGCGCAGCGCCAGTAGATCGCAGTGCGGCCCGCAGGCGCTCGGCCAAAACGGGAGCCATGCTCTTGCCAGCGACGAGGGGAGCTAGGTTCGCGTGCAGGGCGGCGTCCTCACTGGCGTGAGCTGATAGCAGCACCAGCGTAACCGCATCGGGGCCCGGGCGTCCGTCGAAGCCGAAGACGGCAAGGTCTCCTGGCCGCATAGTGTCGAAGCGACCCGGCCCCCCATCTGGGTCGTAGATGAATTCACCGTTTAATCGCCAGTTCTTATAGGTGCCGCCCTTAACGATTTTACGGCGCACGCGGTAACTTCCGGCTGCATCCGGGCCGAGGATGGTCAGAGGGAAGCTAATCTCCCCGTCAGGCTGAGCGGCCGCTACGGCGGCAAGATCGGGATAAAGAACGCCAGTCAGCACGTCGGCGTTCAAG
Organism: uncultured Alphaproteobacteria bacterium; assembly: GCA_963719345.1. Taxonomy (GTDB): domain Bacteria; phylum Pseudomonadota; class Alphaproteobacteria; order Acetobacterales; family Acetobacteraceae; genus CAVRCA01. The sequence continues at coordinate 175,326 of CAVRCA010000007.1, read as the reverse complement.
TTAATACCCTTCTGATTGCCAGCATTCACCGTGCGAAACAGGCGCTCGAAGAAGGTTAAATCCGAAGCTGTCAACCTTTTAACTGCCAGCAACTCGGCCATACTCGGCTCCAGGTCCATACTTTCGTATGTCTAGCCATCCGTCGGCGGCGTTGCCAAGTGGAACATGGCGGTGATACAGAATCAGCCTTCGCGGTGGCCTCATGCTGTTGATTATTGGAAATCTGGACGGCAACTTACCTTCCAGGTCCCCCAGCCATTCCGAAATTCCCGGCCCTTTTCATTGTGCTCCACGCGACCAACTTCCGAGCACAGATATCTATGCGGGCAAGTTAAGGAGCGGTCGGTACGGGAGGGCTTGGAGGCGGGTCGTGGAGCCGGCCGGTCGGCTCAACAAAGGATCATGCAGGGAGTCAACCGTCGGTCAGTTCCTGCCCCCGCAACCAAATCTTTCACAGTTGTCAGCAACTTAGCTTCTGTCGCTGAGCATCGCTCCGTAGGCGTCGCAGCTGTGTCCGACCCGTGTCCGAAAACGCGATGTCGGCCAGAGCGACCGTGGCTACCTCGCATCGTAGGAGAACGGACAATACAAGGCGTGCCAAACCGAGGCGGCCGCTCTCGGTGAAGGTGCAGTTGCATCAAGCGGCCGCTAGGCTCCTTGCTCCGCCGGTAGCCGTAGCGGCTACACTCCCTTGCAGCGCAATGATGTCCTCCCTCAGCGCCGCCTCGTCGTCGGATCTCGTCGGCGCCTTGCGCTGCGTCGACCTGTGCTGTCCCAGCACGCGGCACGCCATGCGTTCGCCGAGTAGGCGCGGCTCCTCGCACTACACGGTAGGTGGATGGGGCGATCCGCAACACGCGGCAGATCGGCTCGACCCCATACGTCGCGCGATGATCGTCGATCAACGCGATCATCGCTTGAATGGGCGGTCGAGCTCCGCCTGGGCAAAATACGCCGACGCCTTACGCAGGATCTCGTTGGCCTGGCGCAGTTCCCGGTTCTCGCGCTCCAGGGCCTTGATCCGCTCGCCGTCCTGCGTTGTCGGACCGGCCCGCAGCCCCTGGTCACGCTCGGACCGGCGCACCCAACTTCGCAGCGTCTCGCCCGTGCAGCCGATCTTGCCCGCGATCGAGTTGATCGCCGCCCATTGCGACGGGTGCTCCGCCTGATGGTCAAACACCATACGCACGGCTCGAGACCGAACCTCTACTGAGAACTTGTTCGTCGTTGGAGTGCTCATCGCTCCATCCTCTCAAGGGTTGGAGCCTCCGGCAAACCCGGTGCGGTTCACCCACGTCTTTGTCATGGGAGTGGGTCCATTCCCCACACGGACTTGCGAAGCAGACAAGTTGAGAAATGGAGTCCCCGTTGGGGGAATCGTGTTCCCGCAGGATGGCGGAGGCAGCGACGAAATCACCCTCCAGGTTCCACTCGACGAGCTGGGCGCCCAAGTCGCGAAACTCCGCGCCACTCAGGCGTCGTATCCGGCCCACTTGAGCATCATCGGTTGCCTGACTTACAGATTTGCCGGCAACGACATCGCTCATGCTACGGGGTTCGTGGGCGACCTGTATCAGATCGCCCCGGGCCCCAACGGACCCACCACGTTGTACGACATGCTTGTTGCGGGAACTGACGCCGCCAAAGTCAGCATCAAGGTGGATCACGTGAGCTTCTGGGCCGACTAGAGGGTGTTATGTACTTTCGCGAGGCTTGGGCTTAATGGGAATGAATGTGTCCCGCCCCGCTTCGCAAGCCCTATCCGTCTGACGTCAGCGACGAGGAGTGGTCGCTGGTTGTCCCGTATGTGACCCTGATGACCGAGGCGGCCCCCCAGCGCGATCACGCCTTGCGGGAGCTGTTCAACGCCCTTCGCTACGTGATCCGCTACGGTATCGCCTGGCGCGCCATGCCGAACGACTTCCCACCTTGGGCTGCGGTGTATCAGCAATCCCAACGCTGGCTGGCGTCGGGGTGCTTTGAGGCCCTGGCGCAGGACCTTCGCGCCCTGCTGCGCTTGGCCGCCGGTCGGCCAGAGGAGCCGACGGCGGCCATCATCGACAGCCGCACCCTGCGCTCGACGCCAGAGAGCGGCACCCGCGCCGGCTACGACGGCGCCAAGCGCAAGCGCGGGTCGAAGGTGCATATGGCCGTTGACACGCTCGGACACCTGCTTGCCCTGCACGTCACCCCGGCCGATGTCGGCGACCGGGCCGCAGTCGGGCGTCTGGCCGCCGATATCCAGGACGCAACCGGCGACAGCGTCAGCCTCGCCTATGTCGATCAGGGCTACACCGGCGAGACTGCCGCCGATGCAGCAGCAGCCGAGGGCATCGCGCTGCACATCGTCAAACTGCCCGAAGCAAAGCGTGGCTTTGTCCTGCTGCCCCGACGCTAGCCCGCATTTCTCACACTGGGTAGGTGCATCGGGGCTCTGAATTGGCGAAAGTTCTTTTGCGAGAAGGACTTATCGCTGGTCAGGAGGCGATCCCGGTGCCGACAGAGTGTAACCCGCCGCTGTTCGAGTTTGCACGCGTAGAAGGCCGCGCGGTGGTCGCCGGATTTGATGGCGGGCGCATCACCTCGGATGCGGGGGCGCTGCTGCTGGGGGCGACCGATCGCGTCATCGGGCTGACCCGGCGGCTTGCCGCCTGTTTCGCCGACGCCCGCGATCCGGCGCTGATCGAGCATGACGTCGAGACGCTGGTGATGCAGCGTGTGGTCGGCCTCGCGCTCGGCTACGAAGACCTGACCGACCACGATCAGCTGCGCCACGACCCGGTGATGGCCACGCTCGCGGGCAAGCTCGCCGCGCGGCGCGCCGGCTGTGCGCCGCTGGCCGGCAAATCGACGCTGAACCGGCTGGAACTGAGCCGGCCCGAACCGACCCGCTACGCCAAACTTGCCGCCGGTCCCGACGCCATCGCGGCGCTGTTCGTCGACCTGTTCCTTGACGCGCACACCAGCCGGCCGAAGCAGATCACGCTCGACCTCGACGCCACGGATGACCCGCTGCACGGCCATCAGGAAGGCAGGTTCTTTCATGGCTACTACGATTGCTACTGCTACCTGCCGCTCTACGTCTTCTGCGGCCGGCATCTGCTCGCCGCCAGGCTGCGCCGTTCCAACATCGATGCCTCGGCGGGGGCCACCGAGGAGATCGCCCGCCTTGTCGGCCACATCCGCGCCCGCTGGCCGCGCGTCCGCATCCTGCTGCGTGGCGACAGCGGTTTTGCCCGTGACGCGCTGATGGCATGGTGCGAGGCCAACCGCGTCGAGTTCCTGTTCGGCCTGGCACGCAACGAGCGCCTCGAAGCGGCGATCGCGGGCGAGCTTGCCCAGGCGCGCACCGAGGCCGAGGGCACCGGCAAGCCGGCGCGCCGGTTTCGCGATTTCCTGTGGTCGACGCTGGACAGTTGGACGCGGTGCCGGCGGGTCGTCGGCAAGGCCGAGTGGCTCGGCGACAAGGCCAATCCGCGCTTCGTCGTCACCTCGCTGAAGGCCGCCGCCGCCCACCCGCGGCACCTCTACGAGGAGATCTACTGCGCCCGTGGCGAGATGGAGAACCGCATCAAGGAATGCCAGCTTAACCTGTTCGCCGATCGCACCTCGACGGCGACGATGCGCGCCAATCAGTTGCGTCTGTGGTTTGCCGCCGCCGCCTACGTGCTGCTGTGCGCGCTGCGGCGCATCGGGCTGGCGCACACCCAGTTCGCCACCGCGACCTGCGGCACGATCCGCCTGCGGCTGCTCAAGATCGGCGCGCTGGTGCGCGTCAGTGTGCGCCGGATCAGCGTTGCAATGGCGACGGGCTGTCCATGCCAGCACGAGTTCGCGCTGGCGCACGCCAGGTTGCGATGATCTGGCGCCGCCACGAACCGGACACCGCAAGGCCACATCACCCCGACCAACGCAGCCGCGCGTGGCCGCGTCGGACAACCGCGCCCCAATCCGCGGTCACCAGCCCGCACCGTCCCGCATAACCACCCGCCCTGCCTCCCGTCCGCCCCAAACCCCAGAAACAACCGTCAGGCTTGGTGCCTGTGAGAAATGCGGGCTAGGTGGTGGAACGATCCTTCGCCTGGGCCACGCGCTGTCGTCGGTTGGTGAAGGACTACGAGCGATATGCCGAAACACTGGCCGGCTTCCACATCGTCGCCTTCGTCGGATACATGCTTAAACACGCCGCAGACCTGATGAAAGGTGCATAACACCCTCTAGAACTGCCGTACCAAACAACAGCGCGAAAAGCCCCCCGTCACAGCTCGGACTGGCAGCCGAGCCCGACCAGCCTTCGCCGTGTGGTGGCAGGTGCTACATAATACCGTATGACTGGCGGACCCGACACAATTCGAACGTGCGACCTTCGCCTTCGGAGGGCGACGCTCTATCCAGCTGAGCTACGGGTCCCGCGGAAAAGCTGATACCCGGAATTGCGCGGTTGGGGAAGGGTCAGTCCTCTCGCCCCGCCAGCCAGGTCGCCGCCGCACCCTCCGCTCCCGAGGGCAGCGGCGCCCCAGGATCACGGATCCAGGCGATCACGTCGCCGATCGGCTTGGCGCGGTCGACGTCGCGGAGCAGCAGGTGATAGCCGTCGGGATAAAATGCCTTGCGCAATTGCGGGGGCAACGCCGACCAGGTGGCGGCGGTGGCGCGGTCGGGCACCAACTCGTCCTTGCCGCCATAGAGGAAGAGGGCCGGGGTGTGGACGTGCGGCGCAGAGGCCAGAGCGGCGTCCATCAGATCGACCAGGCCGCGCACGGAACTGACCCGGGTCCGCCGCAAGGTGAGCGGATCGCGGGAGAGCCGGACCAGCGCCTGATAGTTGCTGCTCGCGGTAATCCGGATCGGCGCCCCGCCCAGTTCCATCTCGGGCACCAGGTTCGAGGCCAGCCAGAGCAACGAACGCAGGAATAAATTCATCTCCGCTCGGCCCCAGACCGCCGGGGCGACCAGTACGTAGCCGTCCGACGGTGGCGGGTCCGGCGCCGTCGCGAGACACATCAGCACGGCGGCTCCCATGCTTTCCCCCATCAGGATCAGCCTGGCATGCGGATAGCGGGCGCGCAGGGACCGCGCCATGTGGTCGGCGTCCGAGACCAGGCTGGCTTCGCTCGGCCAATGGCCGCGCGTGGCCGTGCCACCGAACCCGCGCTGGTCCGGCGCAAACACGGCGATCCCGGCGGCGGCCAGATCGGGCGCCGGGATCTCCCAGGCATCCCGGCTGTCGTTCATGCCGTGCAGCGCCAAAACCACCGCCCACGGCTCCCCGGCGGCCGGCAGCCACTGCCGGTAGGGGAGCCGGACGCCGTCCGGCATGAGGAAGGCGCCGTCATCCTTCGCCGGGACGGCGTGCGCCGGGGCCAGCGTGGAGGCGACGATGCGGTCAGCGCAGCCGCTCAGCGCGCCGCCGCCCAGCACGAGGGCGAACGCCACGGCCGCGACATGAAGGGGTGCGCGCATCGGGCCATCACAGGCAGTTGAAAGCAGGGCCGCCATCGCTATCATCGAGCCCGGTTTTCCGCCATAGAGGATCGCATGCCGGACGGCGCTCCCCCTGTCACCCCGACCGAGACGATCTACGTGGATCACCGCGTGGTGGCCTGCGACGGTGGCGGCGGCGCGCTTGGTCATCCGCGCGTTTTCCTGCGCATCGTCGAGCAGCAGGTGATGTGCCCGTACTGCTCGCGCCTCTACGTCCTGAACGCCGGTGCCGGTCACGGCAACGAACACTGAGGCTGTCGCTGTCGCCAACCCGGGCGAGGTCGAGGCGACCCAGCCGGCCGACGGCGTGCGCCTGATCCTGATCGATGGCTCCGGCTTCGTCTTCCGCGCCTTCCATGCCCTGCCGCCGATGACACGGCCGGACGGGGTGCCGGTCAACGCGGTGTTCGGCTTCACCAACATGCTCGCCAAGCTGCTGCGCGATCATGTCGGCACGCATCTGGCGGTGATCTTCGATGCCGGACGCGCGACATTCCGCAACCGCATCTTCGACAGCTACAAGGCGAACCGTACCGAGCCGCCGGACGAGCTGAAGCCGCAGTTCGGCCTGATCCGGGAGGCGACCGTGGCGTTCGGCGTGCCGGTCATCGAGCTCGACGATTGGGAGGCGGACGATCTGATCGCCTCCTATTGCCGCGAAGTCACCGCGCGCGACGGCGTGGCCGTGATCGTGTCCTCCGACAAGGATATGATGCAGCTGCTCCGTCCCGGCGTCGAAATGCTCGACCCGATCAAGCAGAAGCCGATCGGCCCCGGCGAGGTGATGGAGAAATTCGGCGTCACGCCGGACAAGCTGATCGACGTGCAGGCGCTGATGGGCAATTCGGTCGACAACGTGCCGGGGGTGCCCGGCATCGGGCCGAAGACGGCGGCGCAGCTCCTGGCCGAGTTCGGCGACCTCGACACCGTGCTGGCCGCCGCGCCCGCCATGAAGCCGTCGAAGCGCCGCGACGCGCTGATCGAACACGCGGAGGCGGCACGGCTGTCGCGCCGGTTGGTCACCTTGCGCGACGATGCGCCGCTGCCGTTGCCGATCGAGGCGTTGGAGGCGCGCGAGCCGGACCGCGCCAAGCTCGGCGGCTGGCTCGCGGCGATGGGCTTTCGCAGCATCATCTCGCGCATGGGTCTCGAGGAGGCGGGCACGCCGGTCGCCGTGGCGCTGCGGGCCGATCGGCCGCCGCAGCCGCTGGATACCGAGAAGCCGCTTGAGATTGAGGCTGCCCACCCGACCGGCGCCTACGGCCCGTACGGCACGCTGACCACTCTGCCCGCGCTCGAAGAGTGGATCGCGGCGGCACGGCTCGGCGGGATCGTCGCCATCGAGATCGCGGCCGATGTTCCGGACGGCATGCGGGGGCGGCTGATCGGGTTTGCTCTGGCCATTGCGCCCGGCCGCGCCGCCTACGTCCCGTTGCTGCACGAGGAGCGACGACGAGCGGATCGCCGTGTCGGACGCGGCCGCGGCGCTGGGGCCGCTGCTGACCGATGCCGGCGTGATGAAGATCTACCAGGATGCCAAGCTCGCCATGCTGGTGATGTCGCGGTCCGGGTTTCCTGTCGCGACGCCGGTGGACGACGCGATGCTGATCTCCTACGCGCAGGACGCCGGGCTGCACGGGCACGGGCGCGACGAACTCAGCGCCCTGCACCTCGGCCACACGCCGCTGAGCCTCGACGAGATCACCGGCACCGGGCGCAACCGTCTGAAGCTGGCGCAGGTGCCCGTCGACCGCGCGACGGCCCATGTCGCCGAGGCCGCCGACGTCGCACTCCGGCTCTGGCTCACCCTGCGGCCGCGCCTGCCGGCGGCCGGAGCGCTCGCGCTCTACGAGCAGGTCGACCGGCGGCTGACCCATGTCCTACTGGACATGGAGCGCGCCGGCGTAAAGGTGGACGAAGACGATCTGCGCCGGATGTCGGTTGATTTTGAGCAGCGAATGGCGGCGGCCGAGCAGGACATCCACCGTCTCGCCGGGCGTCCGTTCAACCTCGGGAGCGCCAAGCAACTGGGTGAGGTGCTGTTCGACGAGATGAAGCTGTCCGGCGGCAAGCGGATGAAGACGGGCGCCTGGGGCACCGACGCCTCGGTGCTGCAGGGCTTGGCCGAGCAGGGCCACGAGCTGCCCGCCCGCATCCTGGAATGGCGGCAGCTCGCCAAGCTCAAATCGACCTACGCCGACGCGCTGGTCGACGAGATCAATCCCGAGACCCGGCGGGTCCACACCAGTTTCGCGATGGCGGTCGCCAGCACCGGGCGGCTGTCGTCGACCGATCCCAACCTGCAGAATATCCCGATCCGCACCGACGAGGGCAGCCGGATCCGGCGCGCCTTCATCGCCGAACCCGGCCATGTGCTGGTCAGCTGCGACTACTCGCAGATCGAGCTGCGGCTGCTCGCCCATGTCGCCGACATCCCACCGTTGCGGGACAGCTTCTTGCGCGGCGAGGACATCCACGCGCGCACCGCCGCGGAGGTGTTCGGGCTGCCGATCGAGGGCATGGACCCGATGACACGGCGGCGCGCCAAGGCGATCAATTTCGGCATCATCTACGGCATCAGCCCCTTCGGCCTCGCCCGCCAGCTCGGCATCGCGGCCGGCGAGGCGCGCGGCTACATCGATGCCTATTTCGCCCGCTATCCCCAAATTCGCGCCTACATGGAGCGCACCAAGGAGGAGGCCCGAATCGCCGGCTATGTCAGCACGCCGTTCGGGCGACGCTGCTGGATCGCCGGCATCGCCGACCGCAATCCTGCGCGCCGCGCCTATGCCGAGCGGCAGGCGATCAACGCTCCGTTGCAGGGCGGGGCGGCCGACATCATCAAGCGCGCCATGGTCCGCCTGCCCAGCGCGCTTCGCCGCGCCGGGTTCAGGCGGTCACGCCTGCTGCTGCAGGTCCACGACGAACTGCTGTTCGAGGCTCCGGAGGACGAGGCGGACGATCTCGCCGGCGTGGCGCGCGCTGTGATGGAACGCGCGGCCGAAATGGCCGTGCCGCTGGTGGTGGAAACCGGGCGGGGTGCGAGCTGGGCCGAAGCGCACTGATCGCCGCCGATTCTCTGGCCAAGACCCGGACCTAACACCAGGATGCAAGACCAGGACTAGGCAATCTTCTGCTTACCAGCTACCTCGCTTTGGACTACCCTAGCGTGTGTAGATCCAATGATTCGCCCCCTCTTATCCCAGACCGCCGCCCTGGCGAGGAGTGCGTCGGGCGCCGAAGCAAGCCAGTCCGCACAGGGGCCGGCCTCGAACTCCAGGGCCGACGAAGCCACCTGACGCCGAGATCGCGAGTCGCGCCCGCTTTGCCGAGTTGCGCCGTCGCCGCCTTCTGGAAGTCCAGAACGAGATGTTGCTTCGGCAAGTCTCGCTGTTGCAGGCCGAAACATCGCGTGTCAATCGACGACTGACCGACGCCGAGCTTCGGGAAGCTCTCTGGGTACGCTCGCGGCGCAACCGGCTTGCCGACGAACTAGCCAGACTGATGCGCGGGTGCGGGGTGCAGCGCGTCAACGCGGCGAAGGAGTTGCTCGCCATGCTGCGCCGTGCGGCACGCCGGCGGATCGCAAGGCGGAGGCCGATCAAGTTCGGCACTCGGGACGCACTGGGATCGGACAAGCGCCTCGAGGCGGCGGACGCGTGGGCTGCTTGGCAGGAGTTTTGCGAAGAGGCGACCTGTCCCGACGAATTGCGCGAGATCCGCCCGAACTCTGACGGGCCACCGCAAGTCGCCGTCCTGTACTCCGGCGGAATTGGCGACGTGTTGCAAGCTTGCGCGATGATCGCCGCGCTCAAGCACGATCTGGCGCCCTGCAATGTTACCTTGCTGCACGGCAATCGTGCCGCGCCCGCGGTCGCGAGGGGAAACAACAGCGTCGAGAAAATCGTGGTCGTCGCTTGGTCCAACTACAAGCGGCTCCGCTCCATCCTGTCGCAGATACCGCTGTTCGACCTGGTGGTCGATGTCCGGTACTGCATCCGGTACCTCGTCCCGCCGGAAAGCCGCATGCCTGATTTCATGGCGGAGCAGCGCATTCTGTCGGCCGGGGTTTTCGTCCGGCCCTGGCTCAACTATCTCGACGATTTTCCATTTCGCAACAACCAGTTCGGTCGCGCCGCGCAACGCGCCGGACTACGCCTGATGGATCTCACCGGCATGTCCGGTGCCCTCGACCTGACGCAGGACAGCCCGCTGCCGTTCGTCCCCGACGCCGAGAGCCTGGACGTGGTCCTGGGGCTACTGCCGATCCCGTACGTCACGATCCACAACGGTGTGGACGAGAACCATGCACTGTCCGCCGCCGACCCTCCAGCTTCCGGCGGCGGTTACGCCGCAACGAAGATGCTTCCGCTCGGGACGTGGGAGATCGTGGTGGCCAAACTTAAAGCCGCCGGCTTCGCGACCGCTCAGGTGGGCCTTAAGCAAGAGGAACTGATCCCCGGCGTCACGCACGATCTGCGCGGGCTGACGTCGCTGTCGGAGGTTGCCCTGGTGATCAAGTACGGCAACTGTCATATCGATACCGAAGGTGGTCTCGTTCACCTGGCCCGGGCCGTCAATCAGCGATCGGTCGTCATGTTCGGACCGACGCCGGTCGAATTCTTCGGCTACCGCCAGAACGTCAATCTCTCGCCGTCCTCCTGCGGTGACTGTTGGTGGATCGCAAGCGATTGGCTCCAGCGATGCACCCGGGGCACGCTTGGCCCGGAGTGCATGCTGGAACATAGGGCGGAGGATATCGTCGCGGCAGCCCTGTCGGTGAGCCGCGGCAAGCGGATTGCCCGGGTCGATCTGCTGAGCGCCGAGCTCTTTTCGGTCGCCAGCCTGCGGTCCTTCGCCGACTTGTGCCGCGGCATCTACACGGCGTGCGATCTGACGTTTGAGAGTGTTTCGACACCGGCCCACGACGCGGCGACGGGAGCCTGCATCCAGGGGGCGCAGAACTGGCAATACCCGTTCGTCCTGAAAGCCCTGCGGCGTGCGAACCCGCACCGACCGCACGGCCTCAGGATTGCAAATGTCGGCGGCGGGCGCGGTGCGCTCTCGTTTGTCCTCGGCCAGACGGGTGCGGAGGTCGAAGTCATCGACCGGGAGTTCCGCACGCCCCCGGTGGGTGATCCGGACGTGGAGAACCGCTTCATCGGCGCATGCAGGCGGATCGGCCGGGCACGGTTCGGTGCGATCTACAACCTGCCGGGCGACGATGAGTCGTTCGACGTCGTTGTCTGCGTCGGCGCGCTCGAGAACGTTCGCCACAAGCGGCAGGCTCTGGCGGAGCTGCTGCGGATACTTAAGCCGGACGGTCTTCTCGTGCTCTCGGTCACTCTGGTTGACACCGGCGAAACCGCGGAACGCGGTTTTGACGGCAAGAGCCGAAGCGCCCTCGGTCTGCTGACGCTGCGGGAGGAACTTCGGATAATTGGAGTAGGCCACCTTCCGTTCGACGCGGCCGGGCTGAGGTGCAGTGTCGGCGAAGTCCAGGAACTCGGTCTGTCAGATCTACCGGCGGACGGCACGGTTGCCGGCCTGGTGTTGCGCAAGCAGCGTCCCGAACCCGATGAATGCATTCGCACCTCCTGAGCCCGATCCCCTGACCTGACTGCCGTCTTGCGGGGCGTGACGGAGTGATGCCTATACTGAGGCAACTCACAGCCGGAACCATGCGATGAGCGACGATCAGGATAGGCCCAAATTGCTTGGCTTCGCGGCGCAGATAGTCTCGGCCCACGTCTCCAAGAACGCGGTCGCCGCGCAGGAACTTTCGCCGCTGATCGAGCGTGTGTATCAGGCCTTGAGGAACGCCGGGGCGTCAGCGGCCGAGCCGGTGGCGAGCCGGCCCGAGCCGGCGGCGCCCATCAGGAAATCGGTATTTCCGGACTACCTCATCTGTCTGGAGGACGGCAAGAAGCTGAAGATGCTCAAGCGACATCTGAAAACCGCCTACAGCATGACACCCGACGAGTACCGCGCGCGCTGGGGACTTCCGCCCGACTATCCGATGGTTGCGCCGAGTTATGCCAAGCACCGTTCGACGTTGGCCAAACAGATCGGGCTGGGAACCAAGCGCACGCCGGTGGCAGAGGCGGCTGCGGACAAACCCGTGCCGAAGTCGCGGGCGACGCGTGCTTCGACCCGTAAAGGGCCGTCACGCCGCTCGGGCCGTGCCGCCGGGCAGGGGCGGTAGCGTTCAGTGGGTGGGAGAACTGCGATGATCCTTGTTCGAGGAACTCTCAGTGTTGTGGCGGCTTTGGCGTTAGCGGGTTGCGTCGCTCAACAACCGACCGGCCCCGCGGTGATGGCGCTGCCGGGTTCCGGAAAGACATTCGACGCATTCCAGCAGGACGACGCCTTCTGTCGCCAGCATGCGGCGGCTCAGACCGGGTTCGCCAATCCGTCACAGGCGGCTAATCAGAGTGCGGTGGGTACGGCCGCGGCCGGAACCGTACTGGGCGCCGCGGCCGGCGCGGCGATCGGCGCGGCGGCCGGCAATCCCGGTGCAGGAGCGGCAATCGGCGCGGGCAGCGGCCTCCTGGTTGGTTCCGCGGCCGGGGCGAACAACGGCTTTGCGGCCGCCGGCTCCATCCAGAGGGGTTACGACATCGCCTATACCCAGTGCATGGTGGCGCATGGCAACAGCGTGCAGTCCGCGCCTGTCGTCGCCGGCTCCCCCTATCCGTATGGCTGGGGCTACCCGGGCTGGTACGGCTCGGGCTTCTATGGTCCTGCTTTCGTGACGGGTCCTGCCGTCGCGATCGGGGTCGGCAGTGGCTGGGGGTGGGGCGGCGGCTGGGGCTGGGGTCGCGGCTGGGGATGGCGCGGCGGCTGGGGATGGCGTGGCGGCTGGCGGCGCTAACTCTCCGCCGCTCCTGCCGTTGCTTCCCGCTCCATCAGCCGGCCGAAGGAGTGGGAGAGAGTGCGACCGGGCCGACCACTCGCCCCTGCGCGGAGACGGTCTCCCCCGATCCCGCATGCGAGCCGAATCGGCGACGCAACGCCAACACGGGTCTCTCGGCGAATTGGTGCGAAGCGGCGGCCGCGCCGATCGAGATCAGCGCGACGGGTACGGCGAGCGCCACGCATTCGCCGATCGGCAACCCGCCGCCGAGGAGCGGCTCTCGCATCGCCTCCGGTAGCATGGACGTCGCGATCATCAGCACGATCCAGTGCCATAGATACAGGGAATAGCTCCAGCGCCCGAGCAGGCGGGCGGGCGTGCTTGCAAGTATCGTTCGGAGCGGTTTCAGGGTCGCTCCGAACAGCACCGCGCCTACACCGAAGAACAAGCCGACGCCTTGCGCCGAGAACCGCAGCGTGTTCCGGAACAGCGGATCGCGAATGGCCAGCGATGCGCCGATCAAGACGAGCCCGATTGCGGGCGACGCCGGAGACCGCAGCGCTTTCAACAACGGTGGCCCGATCCGCGATCCCAACAGGGTTGCCAGGAGTGCGCCGTAGAGTATGGAATCAATTCGCGTATCGGTGGCATGGAGGATGTAGTCGTCCCACGCCGGTCCGGTGCAATGCAGCGCCAGGAAGCAACGCCAACCGGTAATGATGGCCACGCCGGCCGCCAGCAGTGCAGCCAGACGCAGCGGACGGCGGCCGGCCAGCAGAACCACAAACGGGAACACCAGATAATAATGTTCCTCGACAGCAAGCGACCACAATATCCCGTATGGATGCGGGACCCCGGGAAGCGTGCTCTCGAATCCGCCGCTCATCCCCCAATAATTAGACCCGTAGAGGATCGCGGCCGCTACATCGCTTGTCTTCAAGACACCGCCCAGAAGGACGTAGAGGACCCCACCCAGCACGATGGCCGTCAGCAGTGCCGGGTAGAGCCGCAGCATGCGCCGGATATAGAACTTGTCGAGCGCGATCTGGCCCGTCCTATTCAATTCGGCAATCAGCTGGCGGGTGATGAGGAAGCCGCTGACGAAGAAGAAAACCGTCACGCCAAAGATGCCTGGGACGAGATGCTCAAGTCCGACATGGGAGATGATGACCAGCGCGATCGAGACCGCCCTGAACCCGTCCAGAGCGGGAATGAAGTCGAAGGAGGGCGCGGCCGAGTAAGCCGGAATGGAGGCGCTACGGGCTCTGACATCAAGCATGCGAGCTACCTCGATCTGTCAAGTCCACGTGAGGATCGCCCCCAGTGTGATTACACCAGCGTCGCATAATTCTGCGTCTCCAGCCGACAGCTCGCATCTCTCATTGGTGCGAGACGGTGGCTCCTTGCACTCGCGGCGACAACGCATACAATGCGCTCGCACTACCTGCAATCATCAGCAACGATATGCTCTGATCTCGTCGCGGAACACCAGAACACCTCGCCGGAGGAGACATTTCCGTTTCAGAGTGTGAACATGGCTGCGCGACGACACCGGCTGCGCGTTGAATTCATGTAGGAGGAGTGGCAGCGGACGGTCCTGCCGTCCGACAATCGTCAGGTAAGGGTTATCCGCGGCTGCAGGCGGCGCCGCCGAGCACGCAGAATGCAGCGCAGTGCGGATGGTTGAGTGGGACCGCGCGCCTTGCTTCGGCAAGTGTGCGGCCCATCTCGAAGCGAGGATCGTAGGGCAGCAGGGTGCAGGCAACGACGGCCGGTGCGCTCGCCCCCTTGCGCCGCACCACCATCCGCGAGCTTGCGCACATCACGCTCTCCGGCGCGCGGTTCAAGATGCCCCAGCAGGCGGTGGTGATCTCCGGGACGTCGCGCGCGGTGTCCATCTCCGGGAACAACATGAGCTGCACGGAGTCGTCGGCATCGACAGGCACGTCGAGTTGGGCGAACAGACGGGAAAAACCGGCCCGCAGCGACCCCTCGCTCTCTCCGGTAAACCGGCGACCCGCGACATGGATGCAAAAACCTTCTCGGGCCAGCCACGCCAAACCTTCGATGGTGGGCCGCCAACTGCGTCGCCCGCGCTCGGCTTCATGCATGGCCGGATCGTAGTGATCGACCGACACCCGGATGGTCAGCCGTGCGCCATGCGCCGCATTCAGGGCGAGCAGCTTGTCTGCGACCTTGCGCATTGGCCGCATGGCGTTGGTCAGCACCATCGCGTCCAGCCCGCTCGACAGCACGTCCTCAAGCATGTCTGGCAGCGCCGGGTTCATGAACGGCTCGCCGCCGGTGAAACCGATCAGCCGGGTCGGCAATCCATCGGCGGCGATCTCATCGAGATACGCCGCCACGTCGGCGCGCGAGAGATAGGCGAGGCGGTCGTTGCGCGGCGAGCTTTCGATATAGCAGTTCCGGCAGGTCAGGTTGCATAGCGTGCCGGTGTTGAACCAGAGCGTTTCCAGTCCGACGAGCGGCACGTGCGCGCGTTGCTCGCCTTTCGCGGTGACCAGCGGATCGTGGAATTTTTCGGGGTCGAGCGGCTGGAACGCGATGTCCACGTCAAATGACCTTTTCGGCGCGAAGGCGCTCGACGTCGACGTCCGAGAAGCCGCACTCCCGCAGGACGGCATCGGTGTCGGCGCCCAAAGCGGGCGCTGCCCGGCGCGGCGTGACCTCGCCAGCAAGCACGGGCGTGGCGATCATCGCAACCGGCTCCGCATCGGCACGCTCATACTGCCAAAGCCGGCCGCGCTCCAGCGCAAACGGGTTTTCCAATGCGGCGCGCAGATCGTTCACCGGCGCGGCGGGCACCTGACCGGCGAAATGCGCCAGCCATTCCGCCGTCGTGCGCTCGCTCAGTGCGGCGTCCAGCATTTCGTTGACGGTCTCGCGATTGGCCAGTCGGTCGCGAAAGCTGCGAAAGCGCGGATCATCGGCCCATTCGGGATGGCCGATCCGCTCGCACAACGCCGGCCAGAACTTTTCCTTGTTGCACATGATGAACAGAAAACCGTCGCTGGTGCGGTAGAGCTGGCTCGGCACCAGGGACGGATGGCCGGAGCGGGGCTCGCGCCCTTGCACATGGCCGTTGTTGAGGAACCAGGTGCCAAGATAATTGAGGTTCTGCAACGCGGTGTCGAAGAGGTTCACGTCGACGTCGCGCCCGACGCCGGTCGCCTTCGCCTGCATCACCCCAGAGACCAGCGCGAAGGCGGCGAACAGGCCCGTCATCAGGTCGACAAGCGACAACCCCATCCGCGCCGGAGGCCCGTCCGGCTCACCGGTGACCGACAGATAACCGGCCTCTGCCTGCATCAGGTAGTCGTAGCCCGGCCACGCCGCGCGCGAGCCGGAGCGGCCGTAGGCGGAGAGATGGGCGCAGACCAGCTTGGCGTTGACGGGCGCCAGCGCCGCATGGGTGAGTCCGAGCCTTTCGGGCAGATCGCCGCGCAGATTGTCCATCAGAGCGTCGGCGCGGCGAACCAGCGCGTGCAGCACCTCTTGCGCCCCCGGCTTTTTCAGGTCGAGCGTCACGCTTCGCTTGTTACGATTGAAGCTCTGGAAAAACAGGCTGTCCCCGTCGGCGGTGAAGAAGGGGCCGACCCCGCGCGCCATGTCGCCGCCCTCGCTCGGGTTCTCGATCTTGATCACCTCGGCGCCGAGATCGGCGAGCTGCATGGAGCCGTACGGACCGGCACCGTACTGCTCGACAGCGATCACGCGAAGCCCAGACAGAAGCGCCATGGTCAGACCGGATTTCGCTCGATCAGATGGCGGGCGATGATGAGGCGCTGCAACTCGTTGGTGCCCTCGCCGATCACCAGAAGCGGCGCGTCGCGGTACAGGCGCTCGACGGTGAACTCGGTCGAGTAGCCATAGCCGCCGTGGATGCGCATCAACTCCAGGCTGACGTTCACCGCCGCTTCGGTAGCGAACAGTTTCGCCATCCCGGCCTCCATGTCGCAGCGCTCGCCGGCGTCGTAGGCGCGCGCCGCGGCGTCCACCAGCAGCCGCGCTGCCGTCACCTGCGTCACCATGTCGGCGAGCTTGATCTGGATCGCCTGATGCTGGCAGATCGGTTTTCCGAACGTCTTTCGCATCTGGCTGTAACGCGTGGCTTCGTCGAGCGCCGCCTGCGCCACGCCGA
Source organism: uncultured Alphaproteobacteria bacterium (assembly GCA_963719345.1). Lineage (GTDB taxonomy): Bacteria > Pseudomonadota > Alphaproteobacteria > Acetobacterales > Acetobacteraceae > CAVRCA01. The sequence continues at coordinate 158,824 of CAVRCA010000007.1, read as the reverse complement.
CGCCGCGGGCGGCAACGTTGATGCGCCCAAGCTCAAGGCCGCCGAGCGCGTGCTTCAGGCCAAGCCCCTCCTTGCCGCCGATCAGCCGGTCAGCCGGAACGGCGTAGTCCTCGAACACGAGTTCGGCCGAGTCGATGCCCTTGTAGCCGAGTTTTTCCAGCTTGCGGCCCACGGTGAAACCCGGGCCTTTCTCGGCAATGAAAAGACTGGTGCCGCGATGGCGGGGTTCGGCATGGGGGTCGGTCTTGACCAACAGCGCAAAACACTGCCCGTGGATGCCGTTGGAGATCCAGGTTTTTACGCCATTGATCAAGTAGTGGTCGCCGTCGCGCCGAGCGGTGGTGCGGATCGCCTGCAGGTCGGTGCCGCAGTCGGGCTCGGTCAGGGCCAAGCCACCGCGCAGCGCGCCCGAGGCGAAGCGCGGCAGGAACTCCCGTCGCTGCGCCTCGGTGCCGAAGCGCTGCACGGCCGACGCCATGATCAGGTGCGAGTTGAAGATCCCGGACAGCGACATCCACACGGTCGATACGCGCTCGACGATCTTGGCATAGGTGCGGCAGGACAGGCCGAGGCCGCCGTATTCCGGCCGGATCACCGCGCCGAACAGGCCGAGCTCCTTCATCCGCTCGACGATCTCCTCGGGGTAGACGTCGTCGTGCTCCAGCGCATGCACATACGGCTTCACGTCGCGGTCGAGGAAGCGCGCGACGCTGTCGAGGATCGGCGTGTCCTGGCCTTCGTCCTGCACCACGTCGACCATCATGTTTGCCCGGAGGTTTTGGAGGAAAGGCGAGGGTTCACGACCCGCCTTGGCCCGTCAAGCCACCGCTTGACCCCGCGCCTCTCGCACGGCTAGCTGCCAGCCGACGAGGCGAGCATGGTCGGGATAGCCAAGGAAGTCGGGCCGCGCCGGTATCGCGAGAGCTACGGGCGCTACTACGAAGACTTTACGGTCGGCGACGTCTACGAGCATCGGCCGGGCCGCACCATCAGCGAGGCTGACAACACCTGGTTTACGCTGCTCACGATGAACCAGCATCCGCTGCACTTCGACGCGGCCTATGCAGAAAAATCCGAGTTTGGCCGGCCGCTGGTCAATTCGTGCCTGACGCTGTCCATCGTCTCCGGCATGAGCGTCTCGGACGTCAGCCAGAAGGCGATCGGCAATCTCGGGTGGACCGATATCCGGATGCCCGCGCCGGTTTTCGTCGGCGACACGGTCTATGCGGAGTCCGAAGTGCTGGCGGTGCGCGAATCGGCGAAGCGGCCGACGCAAGGCGTGGTCACCGTCCGCACGATCGGGAAGAAGGCCGACGGCACCGTGTTCATGAGCTTCGAGCGCACCGTTCTGGTACCCAAGCGCGGCCATGCGGTGGACGACCGGGCGGAGTACTAACGGCGGCGGAAGCGAACGCTACGCCGGCCGGGCCGGGCCGCCGATCGACCATTCATGGCCGAACGGGTCGCGCACTCTGCCGTAGCGCTGACCCCAGAACTGGTTTTCCAGCGGCATCGTCACGGTAGCGCCCGCCGCAACCGCCTGCTCGAAGGCCGCGTCCGAGTTCGGCACCTCGAGGTGGATCGTCACCGGGGTGCCGCCGCCCGGCCCGGGGGCACGCGTCTGGCCCCCGTTCTGCTCCGGAAAATCGTCGGTCAGCATCACGACGCCGCCGTTCAGCCTCAGCGAGGCGTGCAGCAGGCGCTTGCCGTCCGCGGCGCCGACCCGGAACGATTCCTCGGCGTCGAAGGCTCGCTTGTAGAATGCGATCGCCGCGTTGGCATCGGACACCACGAGGTGCGGGATGACCGGCGGCATGATCTCTTCTTCGTCGCTCATTGCCGGACCTCCTCGCGTGGCCGCACCTCAGATGGGGTCCCAGCCGAACACGTCGCCGCTGCGATCAAGCGGCATGAACGAAGCCTGCATGGCCGGCAGCATGTGCTCGGCCACCAGCTCGGGTGTCCAGCCCTCGCTGCGGTGCACGCTGCGGATCGGCTTGGGTGAGCTGAACAGGTAGATCTCGTTGTGCCGGGTGCCGAACACCTGGCCCGACACGTCCTTGGCGGCGTCGGAGGCGAGGAACACCGCAACCGGGGCGTTCTTATCCGGCGTCATCTGCTGGATTTTCGCGATGCGCGCCTGCTGCTCGGGCGTGTTCACCGGGATCGAGCTGGTCATCCGGCTCCAGGCGAACGGGGCGATGCAGTTGGAGCGCACGTTGTAGCGCTTCATGTCGAGCGCGATCGACTTCGACAGCGCGGTGATGCCGAGCTTGGCGGCGGCATAGTTGGCCTGGCCGAAATTGCCGATCAGCCCGGACGTGCTGGTAATGTGCACGAAGGCGCCGCTCTCCTGCTTGCGGAAATGCTCGGCGGCGGCGCGACTGGTGAAGAAGCTGCCGTTGAGGTGGACCCCGATAACGGCCAGCCAGTCCTCCGGCGTCATCTTGTGGAAGATCACGTCGCGCAGGATGCCGGCATTGTTGACCACAACGTCGATGCGGCCGAAATGGTCCATCGCCGCCTGGATGATTTTTTGCGCCGAGCCCCATTCGGAGACGCTGTCGGTATTGATCTCGGCCTGGCCGCCCCGCTGCTCGATGAGCTGCTTGGTCTGCTGGGCCGGCGTCGCCGAGCCGCCCTCGCCCGAGAGCGAAGCCCCGACGTCGTTGATGATGATCTTGGCCCCTTCACCCGCCATCATGATGGCGATCTCGCGTCCGATGCCGCCGCCCGAACCGGTAACGACGGCGACCTTGCCTTCCAGCATGGGCATGCAGGGTTTCCTCTTTCGTTCAGCAATTGACCCTAGGCGGGGTGGCCCGGCTTGTGAACCCCGCGCCGGTTCCGCTTGCGGCTGATCGCGCGGAAGCTACCATGCCGGCAAGGCGCCGAAGACACGGCGTCACCTGCACAGGGAGCATGCAATGGTCGCACTCACGAGGCGCGGCGCCGTGGCGCTTGGGCTGACGGCGGTTGCTGCCGGCCCAGGTCGAGCCCGAGCCGAAAAGAAGTATGCTCCTGGCGTGACCGACGCCGAGATCCTCATCGGCTCGACCATGCCGTTCAGCGGACCGGCCTCGGCCTATGCCTCGATCGGCCGAACCAACGCCGCCTACTTTCGTATGCTCAACGACCAGGGCGGCATCAACGGCCGCAAGATCAACCTGCTCCAGCTCGACGACAGCTATACGCCGCCCAAGACGGTAGAGCAGACCCGCAAGCTGGTCGAGCAGGAGAAGGTGGCGTTCATGTTCGCCCAGCTCGGCACGCCGACCGGCATGTCGACGCGGAAATACCTCAACGACAAGAAGGTGCCGGACGTGTTCGTCGCCTCCGGTGCCACCCAGTTCTTCGATCACGACCACTTCCCCTACGTGATCGGCTGGCAACCGAGTTACCAGCTCGAGGGCCGGGTCTATGCCAAGTTCATCCAGCAGGCGAAGCCGGGCGCCAAGGTCGCCGTCCTCTACCAGAACGACGATTCCGGCCGCGACCTGATGAAGGGAATGCGCGACGGTTTTGGCGACCAGGCGGCCCAGGCCATCGTGTCCGCGACCAGCTACGAGACCACCGATCCGACCACCGACAGCCAGGTGCTCAGCTCGCAGGGGTCCGGGGCGGATGTCTTCTTCTTCGCGGGCATCCCCAAATTCTCGGCGATGACCATCCGCAAGGTCTACGACGTCGGCTGGAAGCCGCTGTTCATCGTGTCCAATCCGGCCTCCTCGGTGGCGACGGCGCTGGTGCCCGCTGGGGTCGAGAAGTCGGTCGGCCTGGTCACCACGGCCTACATGAAGGACCCGACAGACCCGCAATGGGAGGGCGACCAGGCGTTCAAAGACTGGCGCGCGTTCCTCGCCAAATACTATCCGGACGCCGATCTGAAGGACGTCAGCGTCGTCTACGGCTACTCGCAGGCGCAGTGCCTCGAGCAGGTGCTCCGCGCCTGCGGCGACGATCTCTCGCGCGAGAACATCATCGACCGGGCCTGGAACATCGATTACGCGCCGCCCATGTTTCAGCCTGGCGTGCGGTTCAACGTCAAGCCGGGAGACTTTTCGGGTATCAAGAAGCTGCGGCTGGTGCGCTTTGACGGGCACGCCTGGGTGCCGTTCGGCGAGGCGCTGGGGGCGTAATCATTCGCCGTTTCCGACCCTCGATCGCCCTTGACTCGGTTGCGCCGATGTCCCATCTCCCGGAAACAGGACCACCGTGGTCCTAATACCGGGATCTGTGGGTCATGTTGCGGCTTTCGAAGCTGACCGATTATGCCGTGGTCGTGCTCGTCCGCCTGTCCGGCGGCGACGCGGTGCAGACCTCGCCCGGCATCGCCGCCAGCACCGGGATCCCTGAGCCCACCGTCGCCAAGGTCCTGAAGGCGCTCGCCGGCAGCGGCCTCGTCGCCTCCCAGCGCGGCGCGCGGGGCGGCTACCGTCTCACGCGGCCACTGGCGCACATCCCGATTTCCGACGTGATCGCGGCGGTCGACGGACCGATCGCGCTGACCGCCTGCGTCGATGGGGCAACCACCGGGTGCGAGTGCCAGGATCTTTGCCCGATGCGCGGGCGATGGGACCCGGTGAACGAAGCCATTCAGCAAGCGTTGTCCGCAATTACCCTTGCCGACATGCACGAGGCTTCGGTGCCACGCGCGATCTGGTCGCCGACGCCGCGTCCTTCCTTGCCTGCAGCCGAATAGGATCCTGCCGAACATGCCAGCCGTGAGCGAAACCCTCGACGCCGTCCAGTCGGTGACTGAGGCGGGCTACAAGTGGGGTTTCGAAACCGACATCGAGATGGACCTCGCGCCGAAGGGACTGAACGAGGACACCATTCGGCTGATCTCGTCGCGCAAGGAGGAGCCCGCCTGGCTGCTGGAATGGCGCCTGCGTGCGTTCGCCGCGTGGCAGGCGATGACCGAGCCGCATTGGGCGCGCGTCGACCACGCGCCCATCGACTACCAGGACATCCACTATTACGCGGCGCCGAAGCAGAAGGCTGGCCCGAAAAGCCTCGACGAGGTCGATCCCGAACTGCTGAAGATGTACGAAAAACTCGGTATCCCGCTGAAGGAGCGTGCGATCCTCGCCGGCGTCGAACCCGGGGAAGGGGTGGGCGAGAACAACATTGCGGTCGACGCGGTGTTCGACAGCGTCTCGGTGGCGACCACCTTCCGCAAGACGTTGGAGAAGGCGGGTGTGATCTTCTGCCCGATCAGCGAGGCGGTGCGCGAGCATCCCGAGCTGGTGCAGAAATATCTCGGCAGCGTGGTGCCCACGGGCGACAATTTCTTCGCGGCGCTGAACAGCGCGGTGTTCACCGACGGCAGTTTCGTGTTCATTCCCAAGGGCGTGCGCTGCCCGATGGAGCTGTCCACCTATTTCCGCATCAATGCGCGCAACACCGGCCAGTTCGAGCGCACTCTCATCATCGCCGAGGCCGGCAGTTACGTCAGCTATCTCGAAGGCTGCACGGCGCCGCAGCGCGACGAAAACCAGCTGCACGCCGCGGTCGTCGAGCTGGTCGCGCATGACGACGCGCAGATCAAATACAGCACGGTGCAGAACTGGTATCCCGGCGACGCCGAGGGCCGTGGCGGCATCTACAACTTCGTGACCAAGCGAGGTGCGTGCCGCGGCGCGCGCAGCAAGATTAGCTGGACCCAGGTCGAAACCGGCTCGGCGATTACCTGGAAGTACCCGTCCTGCGTGCTGGAAGGCGACGGCAGCGTCGGTGAATTCTACTCGGTCGCGGTCACGACCAACCGCCAGCAAGCCGATACCGGCACGAAGATGATCCATATCGGGCGCAACACGCGGAGCACGATTGTTTCGAAGGGGATCAGTGCCGGTCGGTCGAACAACACGTATCGCGGGCTGGTGCGCATCGTGCCGCAGGCGCGCGGTGCGCGGAACCACACGCAATGTGACAGCCTGCTGATCGGCGATCGGTGCGGCGCTCATACCGTGCCCTACATCGAAAGCCGCAATCCGACGGCCAGGGTGGAGCACGAGGCAACCACCTCGAAGATCGCCGAGGACCAGCTTTTCTATTGCCGTCAGCGCGGGCTGTCGGAGGAGGACGCGGTGAACCTGATCGTCAACGGGTTCTGCAAGGAGGTATTGAAGGAGCTGCCGATGGAGTTTGCCGTCGAGGCGCAAAAACTGCTTGCGGTGAGCCTGGAAGGCTCGGTGGGCTGAGATGCTGGAGATCCGCAATCTCTCGGCGACGGTCGACGGCAAGGATATTTTGCGCGGCATCGACCTGACGGTGCCCACCGGCGAGGTGCATGCCATCATGGGGCCGAATGGCTCCGGCAAATCGACGTTGGCCTACGTGCTCGCTGGTCGCGAAGGCTACGCAGTCACCGGCGGAACGGCGACGTTCGACGGCCATGACCTGCTGGCGATGGAGCCCGAGGAGCGTGCCACGAGCGGCCTGTTCCTCGCGTTCCAGTACCCGGTGGAGCTGCCCGGCGTCGGCAACGCGAACTTCCTGCGCACGGCACTGAACGCGGTGCGGCGGGCGCGCGGCGAGAGCGAGCTCGACGCGGTGCAGTTCCTCAAGCTGTCCCGCGCCGAAACCAAGCGGTTGTCGATGCCGGACGACATGCTGAAGCGCAACGTCAATGTCGGGTTTTCCGGCGGCGAGAAGAAGCGCAACGAGGTGCTGCAGATGGCGCTGCTGCGTCCGAAGCTCGCCATTCTCGACGAGACCGACAGCGGGCTCGACATCGACGCGTTGAAGATCGTCGCCGACGGAGTGAATACCTTGCGGGGGCCGGGCTTCTCCGCCCTCGTCATCACCCATTATCAGCGGCTGCTCGAGCATATCGTGCCCGACCGCGTCCACGTCCTCGCCGCCGGACGGATCGTCCGATCCGGCGGGCCGGAGCTGGCGCACGAGCTGGAGGCGAAGGGCTACGCCGGCATGGTGGCCGAGGCCGCATGAACGCCGTGCTGCATCGCGGAGAGGTAGCGTTCCTCGCGCGGTTCGAGGGACTGAAAGACCGTCTACCCGGCGACCTTGCCGTGCGTGAGGCCGCCGCCGCTTCGTTCCGCGCCACCGGTTTACCCACTTTGCGCAACGAGGCCTGGAAATACACCAATCTGCGCGCCGTTTCGGAAGCCAGTTTCCGCGAGCCGCTGACCAGCGCCGGTGACGGTTTCGATACGGCGGCACGGGAGCGGTTGGATGGCGTCGCGGGCGCCCGGCTTGTCTTCCTCGACGGCCGCTTCGCGCCGGTTCTCTCGGTCATGCCGAGCGGCATACGCGTGACCAGTTTCGCTGCCGAGCCGCGCTTTGGCCCTTTGGCGAATCCCGAGCGCGAGCCGCTTGTCGCGCTGAACACCATGCTGGCCGAGGACGGCGCGGTGATCGAGGTCGGCGAGGGCATGGACGCTGGTCTGGTGCAGTTGGTCAGCTTGGCCCGCGACTCGCAGGGCCAGCCGGTCGCCTTCCATCCGCGCCATTCGGTGCGGCTGGCGCGAGGCGCGCGCCTGACGCTGCTTGAAATGTCGAGCGGCGAGGGAGCCTATCTCCACAATCCCGTCATGGAGATCGCCATCGCCGAAGGGGCTGCCCTGACGCATGTGCGGCTGCAGGATGAGGCTCTGGCTGGCTATCATCTTTCGACGCTCTATGCCGATGTTGCGGCGGATGGCGTGTATGATTGCTTTGGACTCAATGTCGGCGGCCGGGTCTGTCGCACCGAGATGCGGGCGCGGCTGACCGGTGCAGGCGGCGCGGTCCACCTCAACGGTGCCCAGTTGCTCGGTGGCCGCCAGCACGCCGACTTCACCACCGTCGTGTCGCACGACGCGCCGAACTGCGCCTCGCGCCAGACGGTGAAGAACGTGCTCGCCGGCCGCTCGCGCGGCGTGTTCCAGGGCCGCATCGAGGTTGCACGGATCGCGCAGAAGACGGACGGCTACCAGATGAACCGGGCACTGCTGCTGTCGCCGGAAGCCGAGGTCGACAGCAAGCCGGAATTGGAGATTTTTGCCGACGACGTGAAGTGCAGCCATGGCGCCACGGTCGGCGAACTCGATGCCGAGCAGCTCTTCTACCTGCGCACGCGCGGCGTGCCGGAGGCGGCGGCGCGTTCGATCCTGGTCCGCGCCTTTCTCGACGAGTTGCTGGTGGAGATCAAGAACGAGGCGATGCGCGCGGTACTCGACGGCGTGGTCGAAGGCTGGTGGGAAAGGCAGGCGGCATGAACGTGACCACGCGCCCGGCGATGCTGGATGTCGCCCGCATCCGTGCCGACTTCCCTATCCTGTCGCAGACCGTGCGCGGCAAGCCGCTCGTGTTCCTCGATAGCGCCGCCTCGGCGCAGAAGCCGCGGACGGTGATCGACTGCATGCGCGAGACGATGGAGACGCAATACGCCAACGTGCATCGCGGCCTTCACTGGATGAGCGAGCGCACCACCGAGGCGTATGAGGGCACACGCGACGCGGTGGCGGCGCTGATCAACGCCCCCGACCGGCACGAAGTCGTGTTCACCCGCAACAGTACCGAGGCAATCAACCTCGTTTCCCACAGTTTTGGGCGTGGCATTCTCAAGCCGGGCCAGGCCGTGCTGATCTCCGGCATGGAGCACCATTCCAACCTGGTGCCCTGGCTGATGCTGCGGGACGCACACGGCATCGAGTTGCGCGTCGCGCCGATCACCGACGCCGGCGAGCTCGACATGGACGGGTTCGAGACCTTGCTCGCCGACGGCAAGGTGGGGCTGGTCGCGATAACGCACATGTCGAACGTGCTCGGCACCTACACGCCGGCGGAGCGGATCGTCCGGATGGCGCACGCGCATGGGGCGCGGGTGATGTTCGACGGCTCGCAGGCGGTGGTGCATCGCCAGGTGGACGTGCAGGCGATCGGCTGCGACTTCTACGCCTTCACCGGCCACAAGCTCTACGGGCCGAACGGTGTCGGCGTGCTCTGGGGGCGGCGCGAGCTGCTGGAACGGATGCCGCCGTTCATGGGCGGCGGCGACATGATTTCTTCCGTCAGCTATGAGCGCGCCACCTGGGCCGAGCTGCCCCACAAATTCGAGGCCGGCACGCCGGCGATCGTCGAGGCGATCGCGCTGAAGGCGGCGATCGGCTACGTGCAGGCGATCGGCTACGAGGCGATCGCCGCGCACGAGGCGTCGCTGACCGACCATGCCTTGTCGCGGCTTGCCGGCGTCAAGGGGCTGCGTATTCTTGGCCAGGCGCAGGATCGCGGCGGCGTTGTCTCCTTTGTGCTGGACGGGGCGCACGCGCATGACGTGGCGACCTTGCTCGATCGCCAGGGCATCGCCGTGCGCGCCGGCAATCATTGCGCCGAGCCGCTGATGCGCCGTCTCGGGGTCGAGAGCACCGCGCGGGCCAGTTTCGGCATCTACACGACGCACCAGGAAATCGATGTGTTGGCCGACACGCTCGACCGCGTGCGGGAGTTCTTTGCCTGATGTTCGACGATCTGCGCGATCTCTACCAGGAGGTCATCCTCGACCACGGCCGCAAGCCGCGTCACGCGCATCGGCCGGAGCGGGTGGACACGAGCGCCAAAGGCGACAACCCGATGTGCGGCGACCGGGTGGAGGTGTTCGTCAGCTACGCGCCGGACGGCAGCATCGCCGAGACCGGCTTCGACGCGCGGGGCTGCGCGATCAGCATCGCTTCCGCCGACCTGATGGCCGAGACGGTCGAGGGTCGCCGGCCTGACGATGTGCGCGCCCTGTTCGCCGCGTTCCGCGACATGGCCCGCACGGGCGTCTGCCCCGATTGCGCCGGGGCGCTGACTGAGCCGCTGGAGCGGTTGCAGCCGCTGTCCGGCGTTCACGAGTATCCGTCGCGGGTGAAATGCGCCACCTTGCCCTGGCACGCGCTGGTCGCCGCACTCGCGGGCACGAAGGAAGCGAGCAGTGAATGACCTGACGCCAGGCACCGGGACGCACGGCAGCTGGACACCGGACGGCGAGACCCCGCCGAAGATCACCGAGGAGGCGATCATCGACGCCATCGGGACGGTGTACGATCCCGAGATTCCGGTGAACGTCTATGAACTCGGCCTGATCTACGCGATCGACATCCATGACGACGGCCGGGTGAAGGTGGAAATGACGTTGACGGCGCCGGCGTGCCCGAGCGCGCAGGAACTGCCCGAGCAGGTGCAGGCCGCCGCGCTGAGCGTGCCGGGCGTCACCGGCTGCGAGGTCGAGACGGTCTGGGAGCCGCCGTGGGACCCGAGCCGGATGAGCGAGGAAGCTCGGCTGCAGTTGAATATGTTCTGAACCGGATCGATGTTGGACCAGTTATGAGCACCACCACGCAGACCAAGACACCGCGCCGCGCGCTGCCGCCGATGATGTCGCTGACCGACGCGGCGGCGGAGCGGCTGCGGCGTCTCTACGCCGCCGGCCACGCGGGCAAGCTGCTGCGCATCGGTGTCAAGGCGAAGGGCTGCTCGGGCATGTCGTACGACATGAGCTGGGTCGATGCTGCGGGTCCCGGTGACGAGGTCATCACCGACAAGGGCGTGACCGTGTTGGTGGACCGAAAGGCGTCGCTGTTCCTGATCGGGACGATGATGGATTACGAGACCAAGGCGCTGGCGTCGGGGTTCACCTTCATCAACCCGAATGAGAAGGGCCGCTGCGGCTGCGGCGAGAGTTTCCACGTCTAGCACGCCGGCCGGCGGTGGATGCGTGTCGCCCGCACACTTGCGGAGCTGATTGAGGCCCGCGAGGATCTCCGACTTCGACGGGGCGGCCTGGCGCTGGTGCCAACGATGGGCGCGCTGCACGCCGGCCACGTGGCGCTGGTGGACGCGGCGCGGGCGACCGGGGCAGGGGTGGTCGCCTCGATCTTCGTCAACCCGTTGCAGTTCGGCGCTAACGAGGATCTCGCCGCCTACCCGCGCGACGAGCCAGGCGATCTCCGTATGCTTGAGGCGAGAGGCTGCGATCTGGCGTGGCTGCCGGACGTGGCCACGATGTATCCGCCGGGTTCCGCCACGACGGTGGATGTTGCCGGCGTGGCGATCGAGTGGGAGGGCCGCCAGCGCCCCGGCCATTTCCGCGGCATGGCGACGGTCGTGGCGAAACTGTTCGGCCAAGTGCGACCGAAGGCGGCGTTCTTCGGCGAAAAGGACTGGCAGCAGGTGCAGGTGGTGCGGCGCATGGTCGCCGACCTGCTGCTCCCGGTCGCGATCGTCGCGGTGCCGACGGTCCGCGAGCCCGACGGCCTCGCCCTCTCCTCGCGCAACCGTTTTCTGCAACCCGCGCACCGTCGCACGGCTCCCGTCCTTTACGAAGCCTTGCGGGAAGCAGCAGCTGCGTTGACCGAGGGCGCCGACGCACAGGCCATCCTCGGTCGCGCGCGCCACCAGCTCGCCGACGCCGGCTTCGCGGTCGATTACCTCGAACTGGTCGGAGGCGACCGACCTGCAGCCGCTGTGGGCCGTTGAGCGGGACGCGCGCCTGATCGTCGCGGCGCGTCTAGGGCCGGTTCGGCTGCTCGACAACGTGGCTCTGCACTGAAGGCGAGAGCGGCCTGCTCACTCCCGCTGCCGCTGCGCCTTCATGCGCTGCACGTCCGGTGGGTCCTTCAAGGTGATCAGCGCGTCGGCGATGGTTAGACCCGATCCGTCCTGATGCACCATCACCGGATTGAACTCCATCTCCTGGATGCGCGCGCGATGGTCGATCGCGGCTTCCGAAATCCGGGCGATCAGGCGCGCGACAGGCGACAAGTCGACCGGCTTGGCGCCGCGGTAGCCCTCGAGCAGCCGGGCTGATTTCAAGCTGCGCACCATGTCCAGCGCATCGCGCTCGCTGACCGGCGCCGGACGATGCACGACATCCCCGAACAGCTCCACCGTAATGCCGCCGAAACCCACCATGGTCACCGGACCGAAGGTCGGATCATCCACCACGCCGATGACGAGCTCGTATCCTTTCGGCGCCATGCGCTGCACCAGCAGGCCCTCGATTGAGGCGCGAGGCTTGTAGCGTTTTGCGGACGCGATGATGGCCTCATACGCCGCTTCCACCGCCGCCTGGTCCGGCAGGTTCAGGCGGACGCCGCCCGCCTCGGTCTTGTGCGGGATATCGGGCGATTGGATTTTCAGGGCGACGGGAAAACCGAGCACGGCCGCTGCCGTCGCCGCCTCCGCCGCCGAGCGGACCAGCTGCTCCGCTGATCGCGGCAGGCCGTACCCGGCGAGGACCGCCTTAGCACGGTATTCGGTCAACACGCGCGGCAATCCAGGCGCCAACGTTGTCGCCGGTCGGCGCGCGCTGCCTTCGGTGACGCTGCCGCGCCGGTGCCGCTCGGCGAACAGGGCGATCTTGCCGAGCGCAGTGCCGCAAGCGCGCAAATCCGAATGCAGGAAAATCCCGCAGCGGGCGATCGTGTCCCGCCCGTGCTGGGATGGCAGCGTGTAGCTCCAGGCGATCACCGGCTTGTGGCCGCGCTCCAGGATCGGCCGGACGCGCGCCGCATCGAGCGACACCCGCGTCTCGCTCGACAACGAACTGACCATGACGATCATGTCGATCTCATCGGTCTGCTCAAGCAACTCCAAGGTCTGCATCTGCATCGGGCCGGTATTGGCCCCCTGCGCAGTCGTATCCACCGGGTTCTGCGGCGACCCGTAGGGCGGGATGTAGGCGCGTATCCTATCTTGCAGTCCGGCCGACAGAGTGGGCAGCGTCAGCCCGCTTGCGGTGAGCACGTCCGACATCCAGGCCCCGCCGCCGCCTGAGACGGTGGTGACCGCCACGCGCCGTCCGCCTGGCAACGGACACGTGAGCAGCACCCCGGCGATGGCGATCGCCTCGTCGGGGTCGTCCGCCTCGATGATGCCGTAGCGCTCGAATATGGCGCGATAGGCCGCATGCGAGCCGCTCAGCGACGCCGTATGCGAAGCCGCGGCGCGTTGCCCCGCCTCGGAGCGGCCCACCTTGATGGCGATGATCGGCTTGCCGCGCCGCTGGGCCTCCTGTGCCGCCGCGACGAACCGCTCGGGGTCGCGCACCGCCTCGACGAACAGCAGCACGGCGTCCGTGCGGTCGTCCTGGACCATGTATTCGAGGAAGTCGGCGAGCGTCAGGTCGGCCTCGTTGCCGGTCGAGATGACGTAGCTGTAGCCGAGCCCGACGGCGTGCCCGCGGTTGAACAGGGAAAACCCGATGCCGCCGCTCTGCGCCGCGACCGCGATGCGCTTGGCCGACACCAGCTCGGGTTCCGGCCCCTCCTTGCGCTCCACCGTTGGACTGAACGTCGTCGAGGCCCGGCTGATCGCGTTGAAATAGCCCTCGCAATTCGGCCCGGCGACACGGATGCCGGTGCGCCGGGCGATGGCGGCGAGCGCTGCCTGCTGGTCCGATGCCGCGCCGCCCTCCTCGGCGAAGCCGGAACTCACGATGACGACGTTCTTGACCTCGTTGCGGGCGCAATCCTCGACCGCCTCGTTGACCGCGGCGGCAGGGATGGCGATCACGACGACGTCCACCGTCTCGCCGACGCTGGCGAGACTTGGGTAGCAACGCAGGCCGTCGATCTCCTGATAGCTCGGGTTGATCGGGACGATCCGCCCGTCCCAGCCGGTCTGGCGCAAATGGTGCAGCAGGATGCCGCGGATGCGCTTGGTGTCCGGCGAGGCGCCAAGGATGGCGATGGAGCGGGGCCAGAAGAAGCTTTCGAGCGGGTGAGTGGTCACGTCGCTTCCCCCTGAATCGCGGCCGGTCCGCTCTTGTCATGGAGCGCCGAACCCTAATGGTGGGGGAAAGGCTGTCAATGAGGCGGCAAGCCCGGTCCGATCTTGCCAGCCCCCTTCGTCCGGCCGAACATCGGGCCAACCATCACGACGCGGGCTTTTCCGGGGGGGCGACACGCCATGAAGTTTGGCATCTTCTACGAGCATCAGATCCCGCGCCCGTGGACCGCGACCAGCGAATACGACCTGTTCCAGAATTCCCTCGCGCAGTTCGAACTTGCCGACCGGCTCGGCTACGATCACGCCTGGGTCGTCGAGCACCATTTCCTGGAAGAGTACTCGCACTCGCCGGCCCCCGAGGTTTTCCTGGGCGCCGCCAGCCAGCGCACGAAGCGCATCCGGCTCGGCCATGGCGTCATCCAGCTCACCACCAACCAGCCGCACCGGGTCGCGGAGAAAGTGGCGACGCTCGATCTGCTGTCGGGCGGGCGGGTCGAGCTTGGCATGGGCGAGGCGGCGGGGCCGGCCGAGCTGCATCCGTTCGGCGTGCGGGTGCGCGACAAGCGCGAGCGCTGGGAGGAGGCGGTGCGCGCCATCATCCCGATGTTCAGCCAGGACGCCTGGGAGTTCCACGGCCAGGTACTACGATTTCCCGGCGCGCAACGTGGTGCCCAAGCCGATGCAGAAGCCGCACCCGCCGCTCTGGGTCGCCTGCTCCAACATCGCCACTATCGCCAGCGCCGGCGAGTGGGGCATGGGCGCGCTTGGCTTCAGCTTCGTCTCGCCCGAGGCGGCGCGCGCCTGGGTTCACCGATACTACAACAACTTCCTGCGCCGACCGAACCGGCTGGCCGATTATCAGCCGAATCCGAATATCGCCATCGTAAACGGTTTCATGTGTGCGGAAACCGACGAGGAGGCGATCGAGAAGGCCGCCGGCTGGACGTTCTTCATCTTTGCCCTCTCCTATTACGGGCGGAAGGGGATCGACGCGCCCGGGAAGGGCGATCTGTGGCGCGAGTATCAGGATTGGCGGCACACCGAAAAGGCACAGACGGCGCTGCGCAACGGCCTGATCGGCTCGCCCGAGACCATCCGCCGGCGGCTGCGCATGTTCGAGGAAGCGCATGTCGATCAGGTGATCCTGCTCAACCAGGCGGGCAAGACCAGCCACGCCGACATCTGCGCCAGCCTCGAGCTGTTCGCCCGCGAGGTGATGCCCGAGTTCCACGCGCGCCAACCCGAACAGGATGCCTGGAAGCAGGAAGTCCTCGCCGGCCGCATCGAGCTCGAGGAGCTGGAAACCGAGGGCTACAACGTGTATGCGCACCAGAACGAGGACATCGTGCGGATGACGCCCGAGCAACTGAAGCAGCGCATGGCCGAGAAGGAACGCGCGAAGGCGACCGCGTAAAAAGGGGGAAACATGCGGTTCGGGGTTTTCGACCACGTTGACCGTCGGGCCGACGTTCCGGCCGGCACGTTCTTTTCCGACAGGCTGGCGCTTGCCGAGGAATACGACCGGGCAGGGTTCTACGGCTATCATGTGGCCGAGCATCACGCGACACCGCTAGGCCTTGCACCATCGCCCAGCGTCTATCTCGCCGCGGTCGCGCAACGCACCCAGCGGCTCCGCTTCGGACCGCTCGTCTATACCTTGCCGCTGTACCACCCGATCCGGCTGCTCGATGAGATCTGCATGCTTGACCAGATGAGCGGCGGCCGGCTTCTGCTCGGCATCGGCCGCGGCATCTCGCCGATCGAGCTGCGTTACTGGGGGCTCGACCCCGAGGTGGCGCCGGAGCAATTCGCCGAGGCGCGTGACCTCATCCTGCGCGGGTTGCAGACACATTCGCTGACGTTTGAGGGCAAGTACTATCAGTTTCGCGACTATCCGATCGAGTTGTCGCCGGTGCAGAAACCCTATCCCGCCCTTTGGTACGGGCTGAGCCGCCCCGGAGCGATCGACTGGTGCGTCGAGAACAGTGTCAACGTCGTGACGAATTTCTCGCCGGAAGCCACGCGCAGCATCACCGACCAGTATCGGGCGGCTTGGGAGCAAGCCGGGCGATCGCCGGCCGACATGCCGATGATGGGCTTCACCCGGCACCTCGTCGTCGCGGAAACCGAGACCGAGGCGTATGACATCGGCCGCCGCAATTACCAGCGCTGGCGCGAGAGCTTCCTGAAGCTGTGGCTCAAGCACGACACGTTGCCTCCCAACGTCCAGACGCTCGCTCCGGATACTTTGGAGGAAGCCGAAGCGGCGGGACGGGCGGTCGTCGGCACGGCGGACAAGGTGCGCGGCGTGCTGGCACGTCAGATCGACGAGAGCGGCGTCACCTACGTTCTGTGCCGCTTCGCGTTCGGCGACATCAGCCGCGACGAGGCGCTGCAATCGGTCCGGCTGTTCACCCGCGAAGTGATGCCGGCGTTTGCATGAGCGAGGGAAAGAGATGAACGGCGGCGATCTGCAAGGCAAGGTGGTCATCGTGACCGGGGCGGCCGGTGGCATCGGCCGGGCGCTGGTGCGCGCCTTTGTCGAGCGCGGTCTGCGCGTCGGCGCGAGCGACGTCGACGCCGGCGGGCTGGCCGCGTTGCAGGCGGAGTTCCGCGGCGAGCGCGTTTTGGCGGTGCGGGCGGACGTGTCCAGCTACTCGTCGTGCGCCGACAGCGTCGACCGGGTGGCGGCGCATTTCGGCGGCCTCCACATGCTGGTGAACAATGCCGGGCTCGGCATGGGACTCGTCCGCGAGGACCATTTTTCGCGCACCATCCAGATCGAAGACATCGACCCCGCGATCTGGCAGAAGGTGGTAGCGGTCAACCTGACCGGCGCGTTCTTCATGGCGCATCTCTGCGTGCCAAAATTCCGGGCGCAGCGGTATGGGCGGATCATCAACGTGACGACAAGCTTCTTCACCATGCTCAACCCCGGTTTTTCCCCTTATGGTCCGGCGAAATCGGGCCTTGAGGCGTGGAGCGCGAGTTCTCGCGGCCGAGCTGAGCGGCAGCGGCATCACGGTCAACGTCGTGGTGCCCGGGGGACCGACCGACACCCCGATGGTGCCCGGTTGCAGCGGCATTCCGCGCGAGCAGATGATCCGTCCGGAGCAAATGGCGCATCCGATGCTGCATCTGTTCTCCGAAGCGGGCTCGGATGTGACTGGGCGGCGCTTCGTCGCGGCCCACTGGAATCCGGCGCTGCCGCCGGCACACGCGGCCACGACGTCGGGCGCGCCGGCCGGCTGGCCGAATCTCGCCAAAAATCCGGTTTGGCCGGGGAAGGAGCAAGGCCGGTGAGGGCCGTCGTCTGTGAAGAGTTCGGCGGACCCGAACGGCTCCGCCTGCGCGATCTGCCCGATCCGCCGACACCGGGCGAGGCGGAGGTGCAGGTCCGCATCACCGCGCGCGGCGTGCAGTACACCGACGTGTTGATGACCGCCGGCAAGTATCAAACAAAGAAGGAACCGCCGTTCATTCCTGGCAGCGAGGCGGCGGGCGAGATCGTCGCGGTCGGCCCGAGTGTCGCGCGCTTCCGGGTCGGCGACCGCGTCATGGCGCGGCCGCCGTCGGGTGCCTTCGCCGAACTCGCCAATTGCCGTGAGGACGCCTGCGATCCGGTGCCCGCTTGCATGAGTATCGAGGAGGCGGCCGTGTTCCGCGGCGGCTACACCACCGCGTATTACGCGCTATTGCAGCGCGGTCGGATGCGGGCGGGTGAGTGGGTGCTGATCCACGGCGCGGCGGGCGGCATCGGCCTGGCAGCGATCCAGATCGCAAAACTGTTCGGCGCCAAGGTGATCGCGACCGCCGCGAGCGAGGAGAAACGTCGAGTTTGCCTGGAGCAGGGAGCCGACCACGCGATCGACTATCGGGGCAAGTTCCGCGACACCGTCAAGGACCTGACCGGCGGGCGTGGCGTCGACATCGTCTACGACCCGCTTGGAGCGGACGTGTTCGACGAGAGCACACGCTGCCTGGCGCCTTGGGGTGCGCGCCTGCTGATCCTTGGTTTTCTCGCCGGACCGCCGGCCCTGGCAAAGACGAATCACCTGCTGGTCAAGGGCGCCGACGCGCTCGGGGTGTGGATCGGCGGGCTCGGGATGAACGAGCCGGCGCAGGCGGAGGCGAACATGCGCGAGCTGCTGCGCCTCGCGGGGGAAGGCAAGCTGCGGCCCTACATCTCGCACCGTTTCCCACTGGAGCGGGCCGCCGACGCGGTGCAGGCGGTGATCGACCGCGCGATCATCGGCAAGGGCGTCATCACCGGGTAGCGTGGCCGTAGAACCAGACGATCAGAAGGCGTCGACCTGTCCGTCGGCTCGCTGCCTTCGGTGACGCGGCCGCCGCGATCGGGCGATCGGGTTAGCGTTCGCTTCCCAGCGCCGCCTCCACTGCGGCGGCGAGCGCGAACAACCGCGCGTCTGCCATCGTCTCCCCCATCAGCATGAGGCCGACCGGCGGCTCTCCCGGGCGGTGGCAGGGCAGGCTGATCGCGCACCGGTCGAGGAAGTTGCCGAGTGCGGTGTTGCGCAGCAGGAGCATGTTGATCCGGTTGTATGCGCGCTCATCCTCCAGCTCAGCGAGGCGAGGTGCGACGATCGGGCAGATCGGCAGGAGCAGCGCGTCGAACCCGCTTGTCGCACGGTCGAACTCGGCGATCAGCCGGCCGCGGGCAGCGACGAGTTCGAGGTAGTCGGCCGCGCTCATCGCGTCCCCGCGTGCGATGCGCACCCGGATGCGCGGGTCGTACAGCGCGCCCTTGCTCGCGAGCAGGTCACGATGCCAGGCATACGCCTCCGCCGCGGCGAATCCGCCCTTGGCGTTCACCGTCGGCATTTCATCGAACACCGGAAATCTTGCCGAAACGACGCGCGCGCCCGCCGCGCTCAGCCGCGCGACGGCGGTTTCGAAGGTCGCCGCAACGACCGCATCCATGCCGTCGAGCACGACGTTGGTCGGCACCGCCAAGCGGAGACCGTCCAGCGCTGCCGGAACCAGCGGTGCCGGCTGCTCGCCCGTCAGCACGGCGTCGAGAATGGCGCAGCACGCCACCGAGCGCGCCAGTGGACCCACGGAGTCAAGGCTAGGTGCCAGGGGGAAGACACCCGCGAGCGGCACGCGGCGGGCGGTCGGCTTAAATCCGGTGACGCCGCACAGCGCGGCCGGGATGCGGCACGAACCGCCGGTGTCGGTGCCGAGCGCGCCCAGCGCCATGCCGTCGCTCACCGACACGGCCGCGCCCGAGGAGCTGCCGCCGGGAATGCGCGCCGACGGGCGATCCCAGGGACCGAGCGGGGTGCCGTGATGCGGGTTGACGCCGAGGCCGGAGAACGCGAACTCCGTCATGTTGGTCCGGCCCACCGGCACGAAACCGGCCGCCAGCATGCGCTGCACCACCGGCGCGTGCCGCGCGGCGGGGGGCGCTCCCTGCAAGGCCCGTGACCCGGCAAGCGTCGGTTCGGCTGCCACGTCGAACAGGTCTTTGAGGCTGATCGGAATGCCGGCCAACCGGCTCGGCGCCCGGCCTACCCGGCGCAGCGTGTCGATCGCCTCGGCCATGGCTCGCGCCTGCTCGCGGTACACCGTGACGAAGGTGCGCGGCCCTTCACCGGCCGGATCGTCGATCCGGGCCAGCGATTGCTCGATCAGATCGCGGGCGGTGACGCGCCCGGCGGCAAGCGCGTCGGCATGGTCGGCGATCGTCCACATGGGCGAACCCTGCCGTGCCCGCCGGCACCCCGCAAGCGAATGGGTGTTATAGACGGCCACACGTTCGACGGAGGATCCGCATGAGCCCCATTCCGCCCGAAAAACCCGTGCTGTTGACCGGCGCCTCCGGCGCGCTCGGCCGCCAGCTGACGCGCGCGTTGGCCGCCCAGGGGCGGACCTTGCGGCTGACCGACGTGGTGCCGTTCCCGGACCCGCTGCCGGCGCGTGCGACCTTCACCGGCGCCGACCTCAACGACGGCCCGACCATTCTGCGGCTAGCAGAAACCTGCGGCGCGATCCTGCATTTCGGTGGCGTGTCGGTGGAGCGGCCGTTCGAGGAGGTGCTCGGCCCCAACATCCGCGGCCTCTACCACGTCTACGAAGCCGCCCGGCGCGAGCGCGCCCGCGTGGTGTTCGCCTCCTCCAACCACTCGATCGGCTTTCACGAGCGCAGCGAAACGATCGACGCCGACTGCGCTTTCCTGCCGGACGGGTTCTACGGGCTATCCAAGGCGTACGGCGAGCTGATGGGCCGGCTCTACTGGTTCAAGCACGGGGTGGAGAGCGTGTTCGTCCGCATTGGCTCCAGCTTCCCGGAGCCGACCGATGCCCGGATGCTCGCGACCTGGCTGTCCTACGGAGATCTTGCCCGGCTGATGCAACGCTGCCTCGACGCCGACAAGGTCGGCTGCTCGGTGATCTGGGGCGCCTCCAAGAATGCACGCATGACCTGGTGGCAGGGCGATGCGCGCGACCGGCTTGGCTGGCAGCCGCAAGAGAGCGCCGACGGGTTTGCCGGCCAACTCGCCGGCAAGACGAGCGACAGCCCGATCGCCGAGCGCTACCAGGGTGGCGGCTTCACCGCCCTCGACTACTCGCGCGAGGCGCCGGCGCCCGAGTGGCCCCGCACGGCGGAGGACTGACCGCGGTCGCGCGGGCGCCCCGGCCGTGCTGCAGACGATCATGCATCCCGATAGGGTCTACGAGTATCCGATCTGGGCGACCGGCCTCTCGATCGGTGCGCTGGCCGTGGTCGCCACGATCGTGCTGGAGCTGGTTGTCAGGCGTTTCCTGCCGTCAATGCTCCGGCGAGAGCACAACGACGTCGCCGCCGCGATCTTCTCCATCATCGGCGTCACCTATGCCGTTCTGCTGGCGTTCGTCGCCATGCTCGCCTGGGAGGGCTTCAACGGGGCCAAGGCGGCGAGCCACCACGAAGCCGCGCTGCTGCTCGACTTGGAGCGGACCGCTGCCGGAGTAGCCGACCCGGACCGAACCCGTCTGCACGACGATCTCGTCGGCTATGCCCGCGCGGTCATCCTGACGGAATGGCCGGCGCAGGCGTCGGGCCGGGTGGCGAGCGCCGGCGACCCCTATCTCGACCGGCTGAACCGGACCGCGATCGACCTGCGCCCGACCACCCAAGCCGACGCGAACTGGCACGCGCTGCTGCTCGAAACGCTGACCCGTCTGCGGGACGCGCGGGAGGAGCGGCTGCTGGCGGCGCAGAGCACGATCCCCGGCATCGTCTGGTTCGTGGTGCTCGCCGGCGGCGGGCTGACGATCGGCTTCGGCTCCTTCCTCGGCGCGTCCAGCGTGCGCCTGCACCTCGCGATGACCGCCGTGCTGGCGGTCTCCGGCGTGCTGGTGCTGGTGATGATCCTCGCCCTCAGCAACCCGTTCCGCGGCGACTTCCGCGTCTCCACCGAACCGTTCGAGACCGTGCTGGCCCGGATGGTCGCGGAGTGACCGGCCTACTTGGCGAGCGCGGGCTCGGGCACCCTCTTGCGGGTGAAGGCCGGCATCACCTCGGTGGCGAACCGTTCGAGCTGCTCGAGCGCGACCGCCTTCGGCACGCCGACCGACAGACTAACCGAGACACGGTCGAGCGCGGGATAGGTCCGCTCCAGCCTTTTCAGATGCTCGACGATCTCGTCGGGTGAGCCGCACAGGAAGCCGCCATTGGCGATCGCGCCCTCGATGCGCGGCAAGGTGGCGGTCGGCGCGCGCGCCGGGTCGCGCATGACCTCGATCTGCTCCTCGGTGAGGGCGCGCACGAGACGCAGCTCGCCGAACATCTTCATGTTCTCCTCGTAGTATTTCGCCGCCTCGCGTGCGCCCTGTTCGCGGCTGTCGGCGATGAAGAAGTGAAAGCCGAAGCAGAGGCGCTCGCCGAGTTCGATGTGCTTGCCCATCTTGGCGTGCGCCTCCTGCCAGGCGAGCACCGTCTTGTGCATCACGCCGCCGTCGGCCGAGCCGCCGCCGATCATTCCCTGGATGCCATGCCGGGCCATGAATTCGAGCGCCCGCGCGCTTCCACCCTGGATCGGCTGCCAGGTTTCCACCGGACGCCGCAGCGGTCGCGGCACCAGGGTCAGTTCCTTCAACTGATAGCCGCGGTACGGCACTTCGGGCGGCAGGGTGTAGTGCTTGCCGCGGTGGGAGAAACGCTCCTCGTTGAAGGCTTTGAATATGACGTCGACCTGCTCCTCGAACAGCTCGCGGTTGGCTGCCTGGTCCAGCAACGGTGCGCCGAATGTTTCGACCTCGCGGGTGTGATAGCCGCGCCCGAGGCCGAAGATGATGCGCCCCTTGCTGAGGATGTCCGCCATCGCGAAATCCTCGGCGAGCCGCAGCGGGTGCCACATCGGCGCGATGTTGAAGCCGCAGCCGATCTGCAGGCGCTCGGTGAGATGCGTGAGGTGCAGCGCCATCATCAGCACGTTCGGGATGCACTCGTATCCCTCCGGCTGGAAGTGATGCTCGGCCATCCAGAACGCGTTGTAGCCCATGCGGTCCATGAGCTTGGCCATCGCCGCGGTCTTGTCGAACACGGTCGCCAACTGTTCGTTGGAGAACCGTCGATCGTTCACCGGCGTGCCGCCGTAGCCGACGTTGTCGAGATCGATATGACCGGCGAACAGGCTGTCGAACTTGGTGATCATGGCGCCCTCCCAGACTATCGTTATGTCAGGCTATCGTTATGTCAGATGTAGACAGCGGCCATGCCGCCGGCCGGATAGCGGGTGCCTGCCGCGGCGCCGCGCGGGACGGCGGCGGAGATCCGCTCGACCTCGGCCAGCGTCAGCGTGACGTTCGCAGCACCGACATTCTCCTCCAGCCGCTCCAGCTTCCGCGTGCCGGGGATTGCCACCACATCCGGCCCTTGCGCCAGCAGCCAGGCGAGCGCGAGCTGCGCCGGGGTACAGCCCTTCTCGGCGGCGATTGCCTCGACCCGCGCCACCAGCTCGCGGTTCCGGGCGAAATTCTCCTCCTGGAACCGCGGATGCTGGGCGCGGCGGCCGTCCACATCGGAAAAACTGCGGATCGCGCCGGTCAGGAAGCCGCGACCAAGCGGCGAGTACGGCGACGAAACCGATTCCCAAGTCCGCGCGTGGTCTCCCGCGTCTCCTCGGCCTCGACGCGATAGAGGAGCGAAAACTCGGTCTGTACGGCGGCGATCGGATGCACCGCGTGCGCCCGCCGGATCGTCTCCGGCCGTGCCTCGGACAGGCCGAGATGGCGCACCTTGCCCTGCTCCACGAGGCGCGCCATTGCGCCCACGGTGTCCTCGATCGGCACGGCGGGATCAACCCGGTGCTGGTAGTAGAGGTCGATCACCTCCACCCCGAGCCGCCGCAGGCTCGCCTCGCAGGCCTTCGCGACATAGGCGGGGCTGCCGTCCACCCCGTTCGGCCCGTTTTCCCGCCTGGTCTGGCCGAACTTGGTGGCGAGCACCACCTGCTCGCGCCGCCCCTTGATGGCGCGGCCCACCAGCTCCTCGTTATGGCCCCAGCCGTACATGTCGGACGAGTCGAGATGGCTCGCGCCGAGGTCGATCGCGCGCCGGATCAGGTTTTCCGAGGCCGTGTCATCCGCCGCGCCGTAGATGCCGGAGAGCGGCATGCAGCCCAGCCCGATCGCCGGGATCGCCAATCCGCCCACCAGTCGCCGCTCGATCCTCGCTTCGTGCGTCATCGCCTGTCGCTCCCGTCCGCGCCCAGGGCCGATCGTGCACCCGGCGCGGGCGGGACGCTACCGGCGCGACCATGCGCCGAGCCGGACCGCGCCCGCCAGCATCAGGCCGTAGACCAAAAGCGCCGCCCCCAGGGTCGCGAACAGCGCCCCGAGCGAGCCGGTCCAGCGCAGCATCAGCCAGCCGCCGCCCACCGCGATCACCAGCCGCACGAGGCCGCCGAGCAGCGGCCACAGCAGCCGCCCGGCGCCCTGCGAGCAGAAATAGATCGACAGCCCCAGCCCAAAGAAGCCGTAGAACGGCCCGACCGCCCGCAGATAGCTCGCCCCCGTTGCCAGCATCACGGGATCGGAGCCGAACAGCTCGAGCCAGGCGCGCGGCCAGATCGCGGCGGCGATGCCGACGGTTTCGGTGAGGCCGAAGGCGATCGCGCCGCCGATGAACGCGATCCTAAGCGCGCGGGCGTGATTGCCGGCGCCGATGCTGGTGCCCACCATGGCGACCAGCGGACTGCCGAGGCCGAACACCACCGGCACGAGCAGGTATTCCAATCGCGCCCCGGTTCCGTAGCCCGCCACCGCGTCCGACCCCGCCGCCAATCCGACCAGCGCGGTGGTCAGCGCGACCGTCAGGTTGGTCTGCACCGTGCTGATGCCGCCGACGCCGCCGACGCGCAGGATGTCCGCGAACAACGGCCAACGCAGCCGCGTCGATCGCAGCCGCACGAGATTGCGGCCGGAGAGCACGTACCAACCCAACACCGTGCAGCCGAGCGCATAGGTCAGCACCATCGCCAGGCCGCCGCCGGCGATGCCGAGGGCGGGAAACGGGCCGAGACCGAAGATCAGACACGGCGACAACGGCACCAGCACCACCAGGCCGACACAGATCACCATCGCCGGAATGAGCATGTTGCCGGTGCCGCGGATGACGCTGGCGAACGCGTTCATCAGCCAGAGCAGCACGTTGCCTGCGAACACCACGTTGGAATAGAGCAGCGCGGCCCGCAACGCGCCGCCGGCGCCGCCGAGCGCGCGATACAGCGGCGGGCCGAACAGCAGGACCGCGGTGGAAAAACCAAGGCCGAGCAGGGCGTTGACGATGAGCGCGTGCAGCACCAGCGCGTCGGCATCGTCCCGGCGCCCGGCCCCGAGCGCCCGGGCGACCGCGGAGGATATGCCGCCGCCGAGCGCGCCGCCGGACAGCATCGCCATCAGCATCACGCCCGGGAACGCCAGTGCCATGCCGGCCAGCGCGTCGGTGCCGAGCTTGCCGACCCAGTATGTCTCGACCAGCCCGGTGGACGCCTGCGCCAGCATCACCAGCACGTTCGGCCATGCCATCCGCAACAACGTGGACGTGATCGGGCCGTGCAGCAGACGATGCGTGCGCTGGTTGAGCGCCGGCTTCGATGCCTCTTGCGACGTTGGCGCCACAGCGATGCTGCCGAGGGTGGCGCTCATCGTGTCACCTCCGCCTGAACCGCCGACTCTGTCTCGGTCGCGGGCCCCCGACGCGGCGTGTATTCGGCGTGGTATCCGGGTCCATCGACCGGCCGGCCGGTCTTGGGATCGACCAGCACCGGATCGACCGGATCGCCGGTCTCGCTGTTGACGATGCGCACGGTCTGCTGGTCCGGCGGGAAATGCCGGTTGCCCCACGCCAGCATGGCCAGCAGCACCGGGCGGAAGTCGCGGCCGCGCGGAGTCGGCAGATACTCGTAGCGAGGCGGCCGCTCGCTGTAGCACCGCCGCTCCAGCAGGCCGGCCTCCACCAGCGCCGCGAGCCGCTTAGTGAGGATGTTCGGCGCCACTCCCAAGCCCGCCCGGAAATCGTCGAACCGGGTGGTCCCGCGTAGGGCGTCGCGCATGATCAGCATGGTCCACCACTCGCCGACGTGCTCGAGGCCGCGGGCGATCGGGCACTGCATGGTGCTGAAGCTCTTGTGTTGCATGGGTTGAAGGTACGACGGTCAGTTGCATGATGCAAGTAACCTGCGACAGGCTGGTGGTCGCGGGCGCGGGGGGTTACAGATCGAGGGTGCAGGGAGGAGGTGCGTCGTGGCCCATACGTTCCGGTTCGATCCGATCCGGCTGCCGCCGGAGGCGGAGGCCTTGCGCCAGGAGGTGCGGGAGTTCCTGCGCGAGGAAATCCGGCTCGGCACCTTCGACCCGTCCACGGCGCGGCGGGACACCTCGTTCTCCCGCGAGTTCAGCCGCAAAGTGGGCGCCCGCGGCTGGATCGGCATGACCTGGCCGAAGGAGGTGGGCGGCGGCGGACGCAGCCAGATCGAGCGCTACGTCCTGATCGAGGAGATGCTGGCCCACCGTGCCCCGCTGCGCGCGCACTGGACCGCCGATCGGCAAAGCGGCCCGGTGATCCTGAAATACGGCACCGAAGAGGTCAGGCGGGACATCATCCCGCAGATCATCCGCGGCGAGGCGTGCTTCTGCATCGGCCTTTCGGAGCCCAATTCCGGCTCCGACGTGTTCGCCGCCTCCACCCGCGCGACCAAGACCGATGGCGGCTGGCTGATCAACGGCCGCAAGATTTGGACCTCCGGCGCGCATCAGGCGGATTACATGATCGGCCTGTTCCGCACCTCGCGCCCGACGCCGGAGAACCGCCGGCACGGGCTGACGCAGTTTTTGGTGAAGATGGACACCAAGGGCATCGCGATCCGCCCGATCGAGAACCTCGCCCGCCAGAAGGATTTCAACGAGGTCGTGTTCGACGACGTGTTCGTCCCCGACAAGAACCTGATCGGCGAGCCCGACATGGCCTGGAAGCAGGCCACCGACGAGCTCGCCTACGAGCGCAGCGGCCCCGACCGGTTTTTGGAAACCCTGCCGGTGCTGAGCGCGCTGATCGGCGCGGCCGGCTCCGATCCGTCCGACCGCGTGGCGGAGGGCATCGGCCGCGAGGTCGCGCACCTCAAGACACTGCGGCGGATGTCGGTGTCGGTCGCCGGCATGCTGCAAGACGGGAAAATGCCGTCGGTCGAGGCGGCGGTGGTCAAGGATCTCGGCACCAATTGGGAGCAGGCGCTGCCCGGGCGGGCGCGGCTGCTGGTGACGCCGCGCACCACGACCGGCGGCAACCCGAGCCGCTATGACGAGGTGATGCGCTTCAACACGCTGATCGCGCCGAAGCTGACGATCCAGGGCGGCACGCGCGAGGTGTTGCGCGGCATCATCGCCCGCGGCCTCGGGCTGCGCTGATCGGCGGGGAAGAACGAGCATGAGCGAGCACGAGACGATCCTCGCCGACACCGCGACCCGGCTGTTCGAGGATCTCTGCACCGCTTCCGTCATCAACGACGCCGAGAACGGTTCCTTTCCGGCCCAGCTCTGGGACCAGCTCGCCGAGTCGGGGTTGACGCTGACCTGGGTGCCGGACCAGTTCGGCGGCACCGGCGCGGACATGTCGGACGGGTTCACCGTCATCCGCATCGGCGCGCAGTTCGCCGCTCCGGTGCCGCTGGCCGAAACCTTGATGGCCGGCCTGGTACTGGCGCGCGCCGGTCTGACCGTGCCGGAGGGCAAGCTCACCCTCGCCCCGGTGCGGCCGGACGAGAGGATAACGCTGGGTGCCGACGGCAAGCTGGAGGGCGTCGCCACCGACGTGCCGTTCGCCCGCAACGCCGACAGCATCGCCGTGCTCGCCTACCGTGGCGGGCGGCCCGTGGTCGCCCTCGTTCCCGCCAGCATCTGCCAGATCGCCGCCGGGGCCAACCTTGCCGGCGAGGCGCGCGATATCGTTTCGTTTGAAAGCACGGTGCCGGCGCGCATCGCCGATGCGCCGGCCGGGCTCGATGCGGACTCGGTGCTTGCGCTGGGTGCGACGGTGCGGGCGGTGCAGATGGCCGGCGCGCTGCAGCGGGTGCTCGACCAGTCGGTGCAGTATGCCACCGAGCGCGTCCAGTTCGGCCGCCCGATCAGTGGCTTCCAGGCGGTGCAGCACAACCTTGCGATGCTGGCCGGCGAGGTTGCCGCGGCCGGTGCCGCCGCCGATGCGGGGGCCGAGGCGATGGCGTGGGGAACCGGCCTCGACGACGCCGCGCTCGCCGAGGTCGCGACCGCCAAGCTGCGCGTCGGCGAGGCGGCCAGCACGGGGGCCGCGATCGCCCATCAGGTACACGGCGCGATGGGTTTTACCTACGAACACTCGCTGCACCACGCGACCCGCCGGATGTGGGCTTGGCGCGACGAGTTCGGCACCGAGGCCGAATGGGCGATCCGCCTCGGCCGCCTGGTCGCGCGGCAAGGCGCGGACGGGTTGTGGCCGTTCGTGACGCAGGTGGGTGAGCAGGCAAGCTGAGGGCGGAAGCGGTGCTATCCGGTAAAGCGCGACCCGCGTTGACGAGCGTATAGGACGGTTCCATCCTCGGCCGAACTCCGGGGGGAAGCGATGTCCATCAGCATCGCCGGCGCGCGGGTGAGCAACCGGCGGTACCGGCATCTACATGCTGCTGCTGGCCATGTCGCTGATCAACTATTTCGATCGCGCAGTCCTGTCGATCGCCATGCCGGTGCTGATCACCGTGTTCAATCTAACACCCGTTGCGGTCGGGTACCTGCTCTCGGCGTTCATCTGGACCTATGCGCCGCTGCAATTTCCGGGCGGTATGGTGCTGGACCGGTTTGGCACGCGCAGGACCGCCGCAACAGCACTTGCATTCTGGTCGCTTGCCACGGCGCTAACCGGCTTTTCCTACAACTTCGGCTCGCTGTTCTTCACGCGGCTGCTGCTCGGTGTGGGCGAATCGCCCACCTTTCCGCTGATCGCCCGGGCCATCAGGGAGTGGGCGCCGGTGCGGGAGCGGGCGTTGGCATTCTCCATCACCGGGTCCGGCGGTCTGCTCGGCACGGCGTTCTCGTCGCTGCTGATCGCCTGGCTGCTCGGCATCGTGGGCTGGCGCGTCGCCTTCTTCATATCCGGTGCGATGGGCTTCGTTTGGCTGACGGTCTGGCTGGCATTCTTCCGCGACCCGAAAGACGCACCCTGGTTGTCCGCGCCGGAGCGCGAAATGATTCTCGCCGAGCGATCGCCAGGGGGTACGGTGGACACGCACGGCATGCCGCTCCGGGAGTTGCTGAGCTACGGGACAATGTGGGGCCTGTTCTTCGTGCAGGGCCTCTGCAACTACGCCAACTACATGTTCCTGACCTGGCTGCCGACTTATCTGGTGCGCAGCCGGGGGCTGAACATCCTGCATTCGGGGCTGCAGACGGCGATTGTCTATGTCGGCGCGGTAGTATTGATGCTGCTGTTCGGCCGTATCTGCGACCGGATGCTGACGCCCGGTGCTGTCCAGGCCGGCAAACGGCGCTATGCGATCGTGATCTTCGCCCTGGGCGCCGCCGTCATGATGCTGGCCCCGATCACCGGGTCGGAGGCGTTGCTGCTCGCCGAACTGATGGTCTCCCTCGCTTGCATCAACAGCGTGTTCGTCAATACCTATTCCCTGACCAACGATCTCCTGCACGCGGGACGCAGCATCGGATCGGCGGTCGGCTTCATCCAGCTTGGCGGCAACCTGTTCGGTCTCGCAGCGCCGATCGCCACCGGCTACATCGTCGAGGCGACCGGCAGCTTTTCCAGCGCCTTCCTACTCGCGGGCGGTCTGCTCTGCATCGGCGCGCTAGTGACCCTGACCGCGACACGCCAGCCCGTCGGCGCGGCCGTCGCGGCGTAAGAGCTCGCAGTCACCGGCGCCGATCGAGAACCCGCCGTCACTTCTCGTGATGGGCGCTGCCGCCGTCGGCGCCGCTGCCCGGGCCGGTGATGTTGGCACGCGACGGCGCGTCGCTGCCGGGGATCACGGTCTGCGTAATCTGCTCGACCTCGCGGTCCTGCTCGTCCCACTCCTTCTGCCGCTCCGCATCGCTCTTCGGTGTGTCGGTCATGTCGGTTCTCCTGCTTCAGCCACCTGGAAAGCTCGATCGCGCGTTAAGTTGCCGGCACGCGCGCCGCATCGAAGCCGAACGGCGGCTCCGACCGGGGTCGGATCAGGTCGTAGGGTGCGACCGGCAGATACCGGCCGCTGCCCGGCTGGGCCAGCACGCGGCCGTCGCGCATCGCCACCGCGCCGCGCCGGATCGTAGCCACGGGCCAGCCCGTCACCTCCATGCCCTCGTACGGCGTGTAGTCGATGACGTGTTGCATCAGTTCGTTGGTGATCGTGACCCGTCGCGTCGGGTCCCACAGCACCAAGTCGGCATCCGCGCCAGGCGCGATCAGGCCTTTGCGGGGATAGAGCCCGAACAGCTTTGCCGGTTGCGACGCGGTCAGCCGGACGAAGTCGCTGGCGCTGATCCGCCCTTTGGCGACACCCTCGCTGAACACGATCGGCAGCCGCGAGGCGAGACCCGGCACGCCGTTCGGGATAAGCGGGAAGGGCGCGTCGGTGCCGTTCACCCGCTTGCCGCGAGGACCGAGAAAGCTCCAGCCGCTGTGGTCGGAGCTGATGACGTCGAGTGTGCCGAGCCGGATTGCCTCCCACAGCCCGGCGGAAGCAACGGCGTCACGCGGCGCCGGGCTGCACATGAACTTCGTACCCTCAAAGCCGGGCCGGTCCATGTCTGCGGCCGAGAGGACGAAATATTGCGGGCAGGTCTCGCCCCAGACCGCCACGCCGCGCCGCCGCGCCCGCTCGATCTCCTCTGCCACTTCGGGGCAGGAGACGTGGAACACCTGGATGGGCTGGCCGACCAGCTCCGCCAGGGCGATCGCCCGGTGCGTGGCCTCGCGCTCCACCACGCTCGGGCGCGACCAGGCATGGTATTTGGGCGCGGTCAGCCCGGCGGCCAGCAACGCCTCGGCGCGCCAGTGGATCGCCGCGTGGTTTTCGCAATGCACGGTGACGAGCGCGCCGGTCCGCCGCGCGACCGCCAGAACCCGCAGATACTCACGGTCATCGAGGTGCAGCGGATCATAGGTGAGGAAGACCTTCAGGCTGCGGACGCCGGATGCGACGATCTCGGGGATCTCCGCTCAGCACGGCGTCGGTCGGATCGGTGACGATCTGGTGGAACGCGTAGTCGACCATCGCCCGCTCGGCGCGGCGGCGATACTCGGCGAGCGACGGGCCAATCGGACGGCCCTTGAACTGCGTCGAGAACGTCACGACCGACGTGGTGCCGCCCGCCAAGGCCGCTGTGCTGCCGGTGACGAAGCTCTCCTCGTCCGCGCCGCCATCCGCCTGCAACTGCTCGATATGGCAATGGGTGTCGACGCCGCCCGGCATGACCAGCAATCCGTCGGCGTCGATCGTTTCGTGCCGTCGAGCCGGTCGGCGATCGCGGCGATGCGGCCGCTCCGAATGCCGATATCGGCGCGGAACTGATCGGCGGATGTCACGACCGTACCGCCTCGTATGACGAGATCGAGTTCGCTCATCGCGCGCTCCCTTCCGCTCCTGGCCGCGATGCCCGACGCCGCTCGCACCGCCATCCCTGCCAGCCTAGCAAACGGGCGAGCCGCGCGCACGAGGTCGGAGACATCCCGAGCCGGCGCTGCTCAATGGCATGGTGCTTGCTAACCGGGGCTTCGGCACGGCTTCGATCGGCCATGTGCCCGGATGCGGCTGCGATCAAACTGCACATGGTGGGAGTGCCTCGGAATGAGTGCTGCGCGGATTGGTTCGGGGCTTGGTGCGTCCTCGCTGTTGGCCTTGCAGATTCTGGGCCTGTCGTACGCCTTCGCCCAGCAGACCGGCACCCCGCCGCCCGGCACCAACCTGCAGCCGCAGATCACGGCTCCGACGCCGGTCAATCCGGCACCTCCGGTCAACGAGGGCTATCTGTTCAATCAGGGAAAACCGCTCGCCCCGATCGGCGACTATCTGGCGGACAGGGGCGTCTATCTGAAGGGTTTCTACTCCGGAGTGCTGTACGGCGTCCCGTCAGGCGGCGTGCAGAACACCACCGTGTTCTACAACGAGGCGTTCTACGGCGCCGATTTCGATCTGCAGAAGATGCTCGGACTGAATGGCACCGTCATTCATTTCAGCCTCGACTTGCGATGGGGCGGCTTCAACCAGGGCGTCAACAATCTCACTGGCTTCTCGCAAGGATTCCTCGCCGGCACCGGGCCAGACAACAACACGCGCCTCAATGAGTTCACCATCGACCAACACCTGTTCAACGACCACGTCCGCTTCATTGTCGGCCGCACCACCCTGGCCAGCTATTTCGGCACGTCCGAGCTGTATTGCCAGTTCATCAGCTCGATATGCAGCAACATGGTCCCGTTCAACTGGTCGTCGAACAGCAACTCGCCGTTCTGGCCGATCTCGACATGGGCGGGCGAGGTCTCAATCTGGCCGACCAACAACTACTACGTCCGGGTCGGCGCCTCGGAGTCGAACCCGAGCCAGTACGGCAAAGCCGGTTTCCCCTGGGACGCCGGTTGGGGCACGCGCAACGCGACCGGCGCGTATATCCCCGTCGAGGCCGGCTACACCACCAGCCCTAAGGAAGAACGCTACTCGCGCACGATCGATGTCGGCTTTTTTCACGACACGTCGGACTTCGCCGACCCGCGTTACAACACGACGGGAGGCAAGCTCGCCTTCGTCGGAGGGACACCGGCGAGCGACGGCGGCAACAGCGGCGTCTACGCGCAGTACCGGCAAATGATCTGGCGTCCTGACGCGTCGAAGCCGCAAGGCGTCGAGATGTTTTTGGGCGCCCTGTTCGACGTCTCCGGCCGGTCGTTCGTGCAGAACTACTTCGAGGCGGGTTTGGTATCGCACGGCACGTTCCCGAGCCGCCCAAACGATTCCGCCGGCCTGCTGCTCACTCAGTTCCTGTTCAATCCCCGGCAGACCGGCGCGGTGAACGACAAGATCGCCGCGGCCGGCCTATCCGGGAACGTGACGAGGAGCTCACAGCTCGTCGAGGTGAACTACGGCTTCAGCATCGCCCCGGGGATCGAGTTCAAGCCGTTCACCGACTTCACCTTCCATCCGGACCAGAACCTCTTCAACGTCCCGGTTCCCAATCCGAGCGTGCATTACGCCTGGGCGGTCGGCGGCCAGTTTTCCATCCTGCTCAATCCGGCGCTCGGCCTGCCCTCGTTCTTCCGGAATAACTGATATCGCCATCATGCCGCTTCGAAGCAGATCGCCTGGGCGCCTTCCCAAAGCACCGTCTTGCCCAACGCTGGCAGATTTTCCAGGCCCTCGGTGATGGTGAGAAAATGGTTTCCGGCCAACTGGCCGAGCTTGCTGGCGAAGTTGACGCTGCCGTACGCGATGAGGATCTCCGTCTCGCTCAGGCCGCCGGGATAGAGCAGGATCTGTCCGGGCGCCGGATAGGTCGTGGCATTCTCATGTGACAGGCCAAGATCGAGATTACCGAGCGGAATCCAGCAGGCCTCGCCGCTCCAGCGTACATGGATAATTTTCTCCCGATACGGCAGCAACGTTCGGAATTTCGCCGTCGTTCTGGGAGCCTGGTCCTCGAACCGCGCGGTGAACTGGTAAGGGCCGGCGGTGATGCGGATCATGCGGCAGCCTAGCGGGATCGGGCGGCGATGTCAGGCCTTCGTCACGGCGCGACTGGCGCTCCAGCTTGCGCATGATCTGCGGCAGCACCGCATCCGACGACGCGGTCGCCAGGACGATGGTCAGACGCCGTACTTGCTGACCCTGCAGGCCACCGCCCCAAGCACGCCGAGCGGCGCGAACCGGGCGATCAGGCCCATGGACCGGAACTGCACCTTCGAGGTGGTGTCGATCAGGGCGGTGACCTGCTGGGCGGGCTCGCCGACCAGCGCCGGGCTGACGCTGATCCCTTGTAGCTCAATTCCTGCGCATTTCTACCCATACTCGCTTAGTACGTAGGCAGCAGAGTTTGCAGTGTCGGTGCTCATGCCCGTTCCACGGGCAACGCTCATCCTGCACCCTCCGTCAGAGACGAAATCCTGCAGGGGGCAACAAACGAGCCAGCCCGCTACCTCGGCAGGGCCTCCTATGGCGCGCCGTAGCCGCCGCCGCCGGGGGTCTCGATGACGAAGGCATCACCGGCGGCAAGCTCCACGCGGGCGGTGCCGCCCAGATAATCGGCCTCCGTCCCGCCGGCCCGCTCGACCCACTGGCGGCCCGCCGCCCCGTCCTCGCCGCCGGCCAACCCGAATGGCGCGACCACCCGACGCGAGGCCACGATCACCGCCGTCATCGGCTCGAGGAAGCGCAACCGGCGCACCGCCCCATCACCGCCCCGATGCGCGCCGCCGCCGCCGGAACCGCGACGGAGGCCGAACCGCTCCAGACGCACCGGGTAGTTCAGTTCCAGTACTTCGGGGTCTGTCATGCGGGTGTTCGTCATGTGGCTCTGCACCGCCGAGGTGCCGTCGAACGCCGCGCCGGCGCCGGTGCCGCCGCAGATCGTCTCGTAGTATTGCCGGGTGGGATCGCCGAACAGGAAATTGTTCATCGTCGCCTGGCTGCAGGCGAGCGCGCCCAGGGCGCCGAACAGCGCGTTGCAAACCGCCTGCGACACCTCCGTGTTGCCCGCGACCACCGCCGCCCCGGGCGCAGGGGAAAGAAAAGTGCCGGGCGGAATGACGATGTTGACCGGCTTGAGGCAGCCATCGTTGAGTGGGATCTCGTCGCCGACCAGGCAGCGGAAAACGTACAGCACCACGGCGCGGGCGACCGCCGGCGGCGCGTTGAAGTTGTCGCCGCGCTGGGCGCTCGTCCCGGAAAAATCCACCGTCGCGCTGCGCGAGGCGCGGTCGACCGTAACCCGCACCGCCAGCGTGGCGCCGCTGTCCATGGCATAGGTGAAGGAGCCGTCACCGATGCGGTCGATCACCCGTCGCACGCTCTCCTCGGCGTTGTCCATCACATGACGCATATAGGCGCGCACCGTCGGCCAACCGTGAAGCTCGACGACGTGCGTCAACTCCTGCACGCCTTTCTCGTTGGCGGCGACCTGTGCCTTGACGTCGGCGACGTTCACGTCCGGACTGCGCGCCGGGTATTTTGCACTTTCCAGCAGCTTGCGGAACGCTTCCTCGCGAAAGTGGCCCGCCTCGACCAGCAGGAAATCGTCGATCACCACGCCTTCCTCCTCCAGCGAGCTGGAATTGGGCGGGGTGGAGCCGGGCGTCTTGCCGCCGATGTCGGCATGGTGGCCGCGCGAGCCGACGAAGAAGCGGATTTCCTGCCCGTCGGCGTCGAACACCGGCGTGATGACGGTGATGTCGGGCAGATGGGTGCCGCCGTTGAAGGGATTGTTCAGCGCCACCACGTCGCCGGGCCGCAACGTGCCGCGCCGATGCCGGAGCACCGTGCGCACGCTCTCGCCCATGGCGCCGAGATGCACCGGTACGTGCGGCGCGTTGGCGACGAGATGGCCGTCGGGGTCGAAGATCGCGCAGGAGAAATCCAGCCGCTCCTTGATGTTCACGCTGAGCGACGTGTTCTGCAAAACGGCGCCGGTCTGTTCGGCGACGTTCATGAAGAGGTTGTTGAACAGCTCGAGCAGCACCGGGTCGGCCTTCTCGGTGCCGGCGGCGACGGCGGCGGCGCGCGGCTCGGTGCGGCGCAGCAGCATGTGGTCGAGATCGGTGATCTCGGCGGTCCAGCCGGGCTCGACCACGGTCGTCGCATTGGCCTCGCGGATCAGCGCCGGACCGGCGATCCGGTCGCCGCTCAGCAGAGCGGCGCGGTCATGGACCGGTGTCGGATGGGTGCGGCCGTCCGAGAAGACCTCGACGCGGTCGACCGGCGCGGCGGTCCCGGTGTCGCGCGCCGCAAGACGCGCCTCCGCCGCCGTCTCGCCGGCGACGGTGCTTTCAACGGCAACCGCTTCGACGGTGATCGGCCGGCCCGGCATTGCGAAGCCGAAGCGGGCGCGATGGGCGTCGGTGAAGGCGGCGATCACGGACTCGAGCTCGGCGAGATCAACGATGAGTGCCGCCTCGGTTCCGGCGTAGCGCAGATGCAGCCGTCGGGCGCACAGGATTTCTCCGCCGCCGACGCCCTGTTTCCGCAGCTCCTGCGCCGCCTCCTGCTCAAGCCGGTCGGCCAGCGCGCCCAGGCGGGGCAGCGCGGCGTCCTCCAGCGTGATCTCGATGGCCTGCTCGCGCATCACCGCCTGATCCGCGAGACCCATGCCGTAGGCCGACAGCACGCCGGCGAACGGGTGGATGAACACGGTGTTCATGCCCAGCGCGTCGGCCACCAAGCAGGCGTGCTGGCCGCCGGCACCGCCGAAACATTGCAGCGCGAACCGGCTGAGGTCGTGGCCCTTCTGCACGGAAACCTGCTTGATCGCGTTCGCCATGTTGGCCACCGCGATGCGCAGAAAACCTTCCGCGACGTGTTCCGGCGGCAATTCCTTGCCGGTCGCCGCGCCGATCTCGCGCGCGACCGCGGCGAACTTTTCACGGACGACGGCGGCGTCGAGTGGTTCGTCGCCGCCCGGCCCGAAGATCGCAGGGAAATGCCGCGGCTGGATTTTTCCGACGCACACATTAGCGTCGGTCACGGTGAGCGGACCGCCGCGCCGGTAACTGGCCGGTCCAGGGTTGGCCCCGGCGCTATCCGGGCCGACGCGCAGGCGAGCGCCGTCGAAGTGCAGCACCGACCCGCCGCCGGCCGCCACCGTGTTGATCGCCATCATCGGGGCGCGCATGCGCACGCCCGCCACCTCGGTCTCGAACGCGCGCTCGAATGCGCCGGCGTAGAGCGCGACGTCGGTGGAGGTGCCGCCCATGTCGAAGCCGATCACCCGGTCGAGTCCCGCCATGCCGGCGGTGCGTGCCGCGCCGACGATGCCGCCGGCCGGGCCGGAGAGGATGGCGTCCTTGCCCTGGAACCGCGCCGCCTCGGTCAGCCCGCCATTCGACTGCATGAAGTAGAGCCGCACGCCTTCGAGTTCGGCCGCGACCTGATCGACGTAGCGTCGCAGGATCGGCGAGAGATAGGCGTCAACCACCGTGGTGTCGCCGCGCGGCACCAGCCGCAGCAGCGGACTGACGGCGTGGCTGGCGGACACCTGGGCGAAGCCCGCCTGCCGCGCCAGCTCGGCAAGGCGCGCCTCGTGCTCGGGATATTTCCAGGCGTGGATCAGGGCGATGGCACACGCGGTGATGCCGTCCGCCCGCGCCTGCGCCAGCACGCGGCACGCGGCACGCTCGTCCAGCGTCTCCACCTCCGGTCCGTCCACGCCGACGCGGCCGGCGATTTCCTCGACGCGCTCGTAGAGCAGGGTGGGCAGCCGGATTTCGAGGTCGAACAGCCGCGGCCGGGCCTGGTTGCCGATCCGCAGCAGGTCGGCAAAGCCTCGGTTGACGAGCAGCAGCGTCCGCTCGCCCTTGCGTTCGAGCAGGGCGTTGGTGGCGACCGTGGTGCCCATCTTGACCGCGCCGACCGTGCCGGGCGGGATCGGCTGATCGAGCGGAACCCCGAGCACCGTCTTAATCCCGGCGATGGCGGCGTCTCCGTAGCGTTCGGGGTTCTCGCTCAGCAGCTTGTGCGCACTCAGCGAGCCGTCCGGATGACGCGCGACCAGATCGGTGAACGTGCCGCCGCGGTCGATCCAGAACTGCCATTGCGCGCTCATCGCCGGACACCGGCCGGACCCGAGGCTCTGCAGTTGCTGCCCGCGCGTCTCCGGCAGCAGCAGCGCGGCGATCACCACCAGCGCGTAGGCGCCGCCGGCGAACAGGCCGATCGACTGGCCGAGCGGGATAAAGGAGGCGACGAAGCCGACGAGGGCCGGGAACAGGGCGGCGAAGCCGCGGCCGAAATTGTAGCAGAAACCCTGGCCCGACCCGCGCAGCTCGGTCGGATAGAGTTCGGTGAACAGCGCGCCCATGCCGCTGAAGATGCCCGACGAGAAGAAGCCGAGCGGGAAACCCAAGACGAGCATCAATCCGTTCGAGATGACGATCTGCGTATAGCCGAGCGCGATCGCCATCGAGCCTATGGCGAAGATCAGGAAAGTCTTCCGGCGGCCCAAGATGTCGTTGAGATAGGCCGAGGTGATGTAGCCGCAGAACGAGCCGAAGATGATGACGCCGACATAGGCGCCGCTGCCGATGATCGACAGATGGCGCTCGGTACGCAAAAAGGTCGGCAGCCAGGTGGTGATCGCGTAGTAGCCGCCCTGGGCGCCGAGGGCGAGCAGGCTGCCGCGCACCGTAATCCACAGGAATTGGGGCTCGAAGATCGCCAGCAGCGGCGCATCCTCGGCGCCGGCCGCGCGGCTGCTGGCATAGACCTCCGGCTCGGGCACCACCCGGCGGATGAAGAAGATCGCCACCGCCGGCACCAGCCCGAAGAAGAACAGCACCCGCCACGCGACGTTCGGCGGCAGCAGGGAGAACATCACGGTGGCGAGGATCGCCGCGATGGCCCAGCCCCAGGACCACGAGCTCTGGACGAAGCCGACGGCGCGGCCGCGATGCCGGGGGGCGATCACCTCCGCGATCAGCACGGAACCGGCGGCCCATTCGCCGCCGAAACCGAGGCCCTGCAAGCCCCGGGTGACCAGCAGTTGCTCGAAACTCTGGGTGAAGCCGGAGAGAAAGGTGAAGATGGCGAAGCAGGCGATGGTGATCTGCAAGGTGCGCACCCGCCCGAGCCGGTCGGCGAGGATGCCCGCGCCCCAGCCGCCGACCGCCGACATGATGAGCGTGACGGTCGCGAGCACACCGGCCTGGGTGCTGGTGATGCCCCAAAGCGCTACCAGCGCCGGCACCACGAAACTGTAGATCTGGACGTCCATCGCATCGAGCGCGTAGCCGGCGGAACAGGCCCAGAAGGTGCGCCGACCGCTGGCGGACAAGCTTCTATACCAATCGAACATCCGGCTTTCCCCCGTCGGCTCAGACGAAGGCCGGATGGCGTTGGTCGGTGACCAGCATGGAGCCGGGCGCGTGGGCGATGAAGAAATCGAGTCCGGCGGTTTCGACGGCCACCTGGCTGGTCACGCCACACGCCCAGAACACCGGTTGTTCGCCGGAACGAATGTCCACCGGCTCGCCGTAATCGGGTTTTTCGATTCTTCCGATCCCCAGCGCGGCCGGATTGCCCACATGCACCGGAGCCCCGTGCGCGTTGGTGTACTGGGCCGTGATCGCAGCGGCGCGGGGCACGTCCTGCTCGCGCAGCGGCCGCATGGAGACCACGAGCGGCCCCCGGAACCGGCCGACTGCCACGGTGGGGACGCTGGTCCGGTACATCGCGACGTTCCGCCCCTGGTCGATGTGACGCAGCTTCAGCCCGGCTTTCATCAAGGCGGCCTCGAAGGTGAACGAGCAGCCGATCGCGAACGTCACCAGATCGTCGCGCCACAGACCTGCGACGTCGCTCGCCTCCTCGATCGGGTGACCGGCGCGGAACACGCGATAACGCGGCAGGTCGTGGCGCATGTCGATGTCGGAGCCGAGGTCAGGCAGGGCCGGGTCGCCGGGCCGGGACATCGCCAAGAGCGGGCATGCCTGCGCGTTCGCGGCGCAGAACCGCTCGAAATCACCAGCGACGCCGGCGGGGAGGATGACGATGTTCGCTTGCAGATAGCCGGGGGCGAGTCCGGCGGTGCTGGGCGGCGTTGCCCCGTGCCGAAAGGCAAGCCGAACGCTGTGCGACGCCCCGCCGGCGTCAATCGGAGCGTAGCTGACATCTCCCATCGCGAGGTTCTCCCTCGAGCGCACTTCGCTCGCTGCGCTCAGGCTGCCGCGCGTGCGTCGCCGCGGCAAGCCATGAGCGGCTGGATGCCGTGGCCGAACTGGTCCATCCCAATGACAAAATCGTCAAACGTCAGCATCAGGCCCTTCGTGCCGGGCACCGCGGCGGCTTCGTCCAGCATGCGCGCGACGTGGGCGTAGCTGCCGACCAGCGTGCCAATGTTGAAGTTCACCGCCGACGCCGACGCGGTCATCTTGCGCGCCACCACGCGATCGCCGATGTCGATCGGATCGCGGAATAGTCTTCGTCGGGCACCTGAGCGACGAACTCCTCGTCGGTGCCGAGATCGATCGTGACCTTCACGTACGATCCCTGGTTCTCGATGGCGTGTACCTCGCCGGCGATGGCGTTCAGCAGGTCGGCCGGGCGCGGTCCGGTCGGGGCGCGGCCGACGGCGATGCGGTCACGCCGGACCGAGACGAACAGCGTGGCACCGGGCGCGACCGGCGTGCCGGGGACCGCCATTTCGATCCGCGACCCGCCATCGGTGACGATCATCGCGCCACCCGGCGCTGCGTTCCACCGTGCCCGACAAGACGTTCTGGCCGCCGATGAAACGCGCCACGAAAGCGTTGCGTGATGCGAGAAAGATGTCGCGGGCGGAGTCGGACTGCTCGATCCGGCCCTGCGCCATGACGATGATCATGTCGGCCACCGCGATCGCTGCGAGCTGGGTGTAGGTGACGTGGATGAAAGTGATGCCGAGTTCCTTCTGCACCCGCCGCAGCTCGCCGCGCATCCGCAAACGCAGTTACTCGTCGAGGGCCGACAGCGGCTCGTCGAGCAGCAACACGCGCGGGTTGGTGATCAGCGCCCGGGCCAGCGCCACCCGCTGCTGCTGGCCGCCGGAAAATGTGAGCAGATGAGGCGCGGCGAGGGCGAAGTTCAGTAGCGGCGAAGGTTGAGGAGCATTGGCGCCGCGCGGGAGGCGAGCAGGATCGGCGTGGCCCGGTAGGCGTCGAGACCCCGCCCGGTTGCACCGGAGCGCGCCATCCCCGGTGCCTCCGCCTGGCGGAGCGTCCGGCCGAACCCTCCGGTGCCGGCCAGCGGGAGGGAGGCGACGGGCAGCCCGGGCGAAGCCACCGTCGCCACATCCACGGGCGACCCCGCCGGCGACGCGCGGCCCGCCAGCACATCCTGGACCTGCTGGCGGTACAGGCTCGGCGAGGTCCGGCGTCTGCGAATGGTAGTAGCCGACCGCCCGCATCCAGTCGCCGCCCGCCGGTCCTTCACGCAGCGCCTTGAGGAAGCGGGCCGCGTAGTCCGCATTGCTCGCCGGATCGAACGCCTGCTCGAGGGAGGCGAAGGCGTCGGGATGGTGCCGGAGGTTGACCTGCATGCATCCGGTGTCGATCGAGCGAGTGCCGTCCGACTGCGCCGCTCGCACCCAGGCGACGGCTTGCTCCTTGGTCTCGAAGTAGCGGCCCTCGCCCTCGGCGTTGATCGTCCACGGCCAGGGGAGCCGTGCGCCGGTCACGGCATCCCGCCGGCCACTCTCGACGACGCCGACGGCGAGCAACAGCCCGGCCGGAATGCCATGCCGCAGCTCGGCTGCATTTATTGCCGCCCGGCACATTGCGCTCGGCGCCCCGGTCGCACCGGCACCGCTCTGGAACGGGCGCACGGGGCCGGGGACACCCGCGCCGACCGCCACGCGAGTGGCCCCGTAGGGCGCGTCGAGCGGGCTATTGCCGGACGCAGGTCGCTGAAAAAACGACGAAAATCCCTGCGGCAGCGGCCGGTTGAGGGGCAGCGACAAGCTGCCCGTCGCGGAGTTGGCGACGGCCGGCCGCGCCAGGGCGACCGCTGCGAGCACGACCAGAATGGCAAGGCGACACGACATACCGCCGAGAGAGCAGGAACCAAGCCAGTCTCCCGGCCCGTGCCCGCCAGGCGGCGGGCGGCCGCTCAGCCGACCTTGACGTCCTCCCAGAAGCCGAAGCGGTCTCGGACCTGCTCCATCGCCGGACGGGGTGACTCGTAGGACCACGCCGCGCGGCTGTGGCGGGCGCCGTCGCTCAGCACGTCATAGAACTGGACGCCGTGCGGACAGGCGCGGTCCGAATCGGTCTTCGGCGCCTTCTCGAGCCATTCCCGGCGCACCGACCCGGGCGGGAAATACTGGTATCCGCCGATTTCCACGATGTCGTCGCTTTCGGCGACCACGCGGCCTTGCACCACTGCCTTCATGCGCCCGATCCTTCCTGCATCCGGGAGCAGGCTAGCACGCGCCGGTTGCCGCGTATCGCTAGCCGGCGGCGACGCGCCGGCGCACCAGACGGGAAGCGGCGCGCCGACCGGCGGTGCGCACCAGGGTGATGATCCGCGCCTCCGGTCCGTCGGGCAGGCCGCACGCCG
The DNA here is from genome assembly GCA_963719345.1 of uncultured Alphaproteobacteria bacterium. Taxonomy (GTDB): domain Bacteria; phylum Pseudomonadota; class Alphaproteobacteria; order Acetobacterales; family Acetobacteraceae; genus CAVRCA01. Next base: position 117,350 of record CAVRCA010000007.1, on the reverse strand, counting down.
CCCACAAGGCAAGCTGCACGCCGACATGGACGACGCAACCGACGGAAGCGACGAGGACGGCGCGCCACAGCACGGTCTGGAACGGGTCGGTTCCGGTCTGCAGGTCGAAGCCGCTCCAGACGACCCCCGCCATGACGCCGCAGGCCGCCGTGGTCCGCCAGCATTGCCGCCCAAGATCCCACCAGCGCATGCGGAGCAGCGGGAATACGAAATGGGTCCACAGCAGCGCGTTGAAGGCGGCCGTTGCCGTCAGCATCCAGAGGCCGCCCTCCGGTCCCCAGGTCTCGCCCGCCCAGATGAAGAGCGGAAAGCGGACCAGCAGCGAGACGCCCTGGATGAGGACGAAGCCACGCTGCCGGTTCTGCACGATGAACACGTTGTGAGTGAAATGACCGATCGAGTCGAACAGGGCGTAGAGCGCGCTCGGCCGGATCAGCGCCGCCGCACCGGCCCATTGCGGGCCGAGCGCGAGGGCGGTGACGAAATCGCCGCACAGCAGCAGCCCAATGGAGAGCGGCGTCACGATCAGCCAGGTCAGCGCGAACCCGCCAATGAAATCCCGCCGCATCCGCGGCAGGTCGGTGAGCAGTTTGGCGTAACCCGAATAGATCGGCTCGCGCATCGGCGCGGCGATCTCGCTGATTGGCAGGCTGGCGATCTGCCAGGCGACCTGCCAAAGGCCGACCGCGCGCGCGCCGCCGATCTTGCCGAACAGGATGGTTGCCGAATAGGCGTCGAGCACCGTCAGCAGATTGCTGATGGTCAGCCATTTCGAGAAGTGGAACAGCTCGTCGAAGCGGCTGAGCGACAAGCGCGGCCGGTAGTCGTCGAGCCAGTAGCTGAGCGGCACCAGGATCAGCCGGCTCGACACGATGCCGGCCACCAACGCCCAGTAGGAGTGGAACGCCCAGGCGAGCGCGATCGTGACGAAGAAGCCGGTCAGCCGCCCGGTGAGCCGGTAGGTGAACACCCGGTCGAAGCGCAGCGCACGGCGCCACCGGACGGTCCCGATGTTCTCGAGGCTTTGCAGCACCGTGGCGGCCGCCATCACCCAGACGATCCAGGCGACCCGCGGATCGGCCAGCCAGCTTGCCGACAGCCGCGCCGTGAGCGCCAGCGCGCCGGCGACCAGCAGCCCGCGCAGGATGCCGAGCGTCCAGGCGGTGTCGAGCCGGGGCCGGTCGAGGACCGGCGTGCGGATGAGGGCGAGGCCGAGCGACAATTCGGTCAGCTGGTCGAGGACGCCGAATACGGCGGTGGCGAGGCCGACGAGCCCGAAATCGCTCGGCGCCAGCAGGCGCACCAGGATGAGCGTGCTGAGCAGGCCGATGCCGCGCGAGATGAAGCGGAACCCGACCATCGCGAACGAAGCCACGGCGACGCTGCGCCCGACCGGCCGGGCGGGGTCGCCCTGATCGAGGCTGCGCTCAGGCATGCCGGCCGCCGGCGGAACGGCCGGCGCTGCGTGGTCTTCGCTCACGCCCGCACGGCAGCCCCGAGTGCATCAGCACCCCGGCACCCTGAATTTGCCACATGCATCCTTATGGCCGGAAAATCCTGATGACGGCGTAAACACCGCCGCTTCCACCGCTGAAACCGCCGGCTTGACCGGGCGAGGGGCTGTATGCAAGCGTCGGTGGCAACAAAGCAACGGGAAACGGGCCTCGATCGCCATGCGCGCCGTTCGTACGGTCTTGCGGACGTTCGCGCTGTGCGCGGCCGTATCGACCCTGATCCTCGGAGCCGCGGCGCTTGGCGCGCCGGGCTCCGCCGCGACCTGGGAGGCCTATACCTACAACCCGGTCGCGACGGTGGCGGCGGTCCGTGGCCTCAACCGCATCATCGACAGCGTCGGCCAGGCGACCGACGGGGCGCTGCAGATGAAGCTCCATCTCGGCGGCTCGTTGCAGATCAACGCCACCAACATCACCCAGGCCGTCGCCGACGGCGTCGTGCAGTTCGCCGATGACGGGTTCTTCACCGGCAACGTGCCGGTGGGCGGCGTCATGCGGCTGCCCATGTTGATCCGCACCGACGAGGAATACGCCAGGGCCGCCAAGATCATCGCGCCCTTCATGGCCAAGGCCTACGAGAAGAAGGGCATTCTTCTGCTTGGCGATATACCTATCCGCTGCAGGTGCCGTTCTCGCGCAAGACGCTGACCTCGCTTGCCGAACTCAAGGGCCAGAAGCTGCGCGTCACCTCGCCCGAGCAAGGCGAGTTCGTCCGTCGCTTCGGCGGCAGCTCGGTGACGATGCAGCCCTCGGAAGTGCCCTCCTCGCTCGACCGGGGCGTGATCGACGGCGCCTTTACGGCGAGCTCGGGCGCCGGCTACGTCTGGCGCGATCTGGTCAAATACAACTACCGACTCGGGCATCGATTATGTGAATGCCATGATCATCGTGAACAAGGAGGCGTTCGACGCGCTCGCCCCGGACGTGCAGGCCAAGCTGCGTCAGGCGGTGATCGACAACGCGCCCTGGACCATGGCGACCATGCGCCAGGAAGAGGAAGAGCTGACGCAGAAGATGGCGGCGGCCGGCATGGTCGTGACCCCGGCGAAGCCCGAGGACATCGCGGCGGCGCAGGAAAAGATGGCGCCCTATTGGGACGAATGGGCGCGCGCCCACGGCGCCGACGCCGTCGAAGCCCTCAAGCAGATCCGCGCGGCGCTCGGGCGCTAGAATGCATAGCGGGACAAACGATCCGGCGCCCTCGCCCTTTGCCGAGGCGCGGCGATGGGCGCCCCGTATGGCGGCGCTCGAACGCGGCGCCCAGGTGCTGTGTCAGATCCTGTTGGCGGCCATGGTGCTGCTGGTGGCGGCCGAGGTCGCCGCCCGCGCGCTCACTGGTCGCTCGCTCGAAATTACCGACGAGATCGGCGGCTACCTGCTTGTGGCGCTCACCTTCATCTCGATGCCGGTGTGCCTGGTCGAGCATTCGTTCCACCGGGTCGAGTTCGTCCAGGCGCGCCTCGGCGAGCGCGCCCGCGCCGTCTCGGAGCTCGCCTTCGACCTGCTCTCGCTTGCCTGCGCCGGGCTGCTGCTCTGGCAGTTCTGGCGCATGGAGGCGACGACCTGGCGCTCGGATGATCTGGCTCCGACCAACCTGATGACGCCGCTCTGGCTGCCGCGTGCCGCGATGGTGCTCGGCGCCGCGGCGCTCTGCCTGACCCTGCTGCGCACCGTCGTCCGCGACTTGCGGCGACTGCGCGCGGCCTGGAGTTTTGCCGCGGTGACGCCCGGCCTGCAGATCGTCACCGCGTTTGCGGTGTTCCTGTTCCTGCTCGCGGCCGGCATGACGGTGCCGTTCGCCATCATGGTGCCCGCCATCGTCTACCTGCTGCTGCAGGGCGGGCTGGCCGGGCTGAAGGGCCTCGGCCTGGTGAGCTGGGGCAGCATGGACAGCTTCACGCTGACCGCCATCCCGCTGTTCATCCTGATGGCGGAGATCCTGCAGCGCAGCGGGCTGAGCGTCCGCATCTACAACGGCTCTGGCAAAGCTGTTCGCCGGCATCCCGGGCGGCCTGTTGCAGACCAACATCGCGGGCTGCGCCATGTTCGCCTCGATCAGCGGGTCGAGCGTCGCGACCGCCGCCTCGATCGGCAGCGTCGCCCTGCCGCAACTGCTCAGCCGCCATTACGACCGCCCGCTTGCCGCCGGCTCGCTCGCCGCCGGCGGCACGCTCGGCATCCTGTTCCCGCCCAGCCTGGCTATGATCGTCTACGGCACGTTCACCGAAACCTCGGTCGCCAAGCTGTTCATGGCGGGGTTGCTGCCCGGCGTTCTGCTGACCCTGATGTTCATGACGTATATCGGCGTGCATGCCAGGTTGCGGCCCGGGTGTCGCGCCTCGGGAGCGCGGCGCCCGGAGCGTTCGCGAAGTGCTGGCCGCGCTGATCGAGGTGTTGCCGTTCGCCGTGCTGATCGGCTGCACGCTGGGCAGCATCTACGCCGGGCTCGCGACGCCGACCGAAGCGGCGGCGATCGGCTGCATCCTGGCGATCCTGATCTCCGCCGTCTGGGGCGACCTCGGCCCGCGCGTGCTGTGGGACTGCCTGCGCCGCTCGGTCGCGACCATCGGCAACATCCTGTTCATCATCTACGCGGCGTTCGTCTTCTCCTACGCGATCAGCTACGCCGGGGTCGGCGAGCAGGTGACGGGGTTCCTGGTCGGGCTCGATCTGTCGCGCTGGGAGTTTTTCGGCGCGCTGTTCGTGCTCTACACCGTGCTGGGCTGCCTGGTCGAAAGCCTGGGGATGATCGTCATCACGGTGCCGCTGCTCTATCCGGTGCTGCTGCGCTACGGCATCGACCCGATCTGGTTCGGCGTCATCCTGGTGATGTATATCGAGCTCGGGCAGATCTCGCCGCCGATCGGCATCAACCTGTTCGTCATCCAGAGCATCTGGAGCGGCAAGCTGTCGGAGGTGGTGCGCGGCACGATCCCGTTCCATCTTATCATGTTCGTCCTGCTTGCCCTCCTGATGGCATTCCCGTCGCTTGCGCTGTGGCTGCCGGCGCACATGAACAACTGATCGGCTGGGAGGATCGGATGCGCTTGAAGGACAGGGTGGCCGTCATCATCGGCGCTGGCCAAAATCCCGGCGAGACGATCGGCAACGGCCGCGCGACGGCGCTCCGCTTCGCGCAGGAGGGCGCGACGATCCTTGCGGTCGACCGTCGTGCGGATCTCGCCGAGGACACCGCAAAGCTCGCCCGGGCCGAGGGTGCCGCGTGCGAGCCGTTCGAGGCCGACGTGACCCGTGAGGCGACGTTGCGCGGCGCGATGGAGGAGGCGGTGCGTCGCTGGGGTCGTATCGACGTGTTGCACTACAATGTCGGCATCAGTCTCGAAGGCAACGACGCGCCGGTGACGGAGATCACCGAGGAGGCATTCGACCGCATCTGCGCGGTCAATCTGCGGGGCGCGGTGATGGCGTGCAAGCACGCTTTGCCGGTGATGCGGGCGCAGCGCTCGGGCGTGATCTTGATGATCTCGTCGATCTCCGCGTTCGAAATCTATCCGTTCGTCACCTACAAGGCGACGAAGGCGGCGCTGATCGCGTTCACCCAGCAGCTGGCGATCAACAACGCCGAATACGGCATCCGCGCCAACGCCATCCTGCCCGGACTGATGGATACCCCAATGGGCGTCGATCGGCGCGCCCAGCTCACCGGCCGGCCGCGGGACGAGATCGCCACCGAGCGCGCCGCGCGCGTGCCGCTGAAGGGGCATCACGCGACGGGGTGGGACATCGCCAATGCGGCGCTGTTCCTCGCCTCCGATGAAGCCGGGTTCGTGACCGGCGTGGCGCTGCCGGTGGATGGTGGCGCGCTGGTGCGGATCGGCGAAAACCGGGCGAACTGATCAGCCGTTGACTGGCCGTGACCCTCCTCTCTCGGAGGGAGAGGAAGTAGTTAGCGCCTGTCGTGGGCGGGGGAGGGTCTCCGAGGGCCAGATCAGCAGCGAGATGACGAGCAGGACAGCCAATCCGCCGGAAATCCCGGCGAAGCGGTCGAACTCCGGGCAGGATGCTTTGCGGCGGTCCCCAGCCCTGCACGAACGTGACGATGTAGACGACCGCCGCCTGGGTGCCCACGTATCCGACGCCGCGCGCACTGCCCTGCATCGAGCTGGCAAGCCAAACCCCTGCTCCGAGCGCGATCAGCCATGGGACAAACCCATTTATCGGCAGCGCCAGCGCGATCAGGGCCGCGACCCCGCCGAACAGGCAGCCGAGCAGACGCATGGCGGCGCGACCGACGATTTTGCTCCCGTCCACCAGCGGATGATCGGTCAGCACCGGCACCGCCATCACGGCGGCGACCGTCACCGCGGTCTGCGACAGGCTGGGCAGATACAGCCAAGCGCCGATCCACGGCAGCAGCATGATGGCAAAGCCGGAACGCAGCGCGTGCTGTACCGCCGGCCAATTGCGATCGAACAGGCCCGACCACCCGAGAGCCGGCGGCGCGGCGACTTCGGCGTCATCCGGCGCAAGCAACGCCGTGACGACCAGCGCAGCAAGCGATCCGAGCGCGACCTCCGCTGCGCGATAGAATGCGAAGTGAAAGGCAAGAGCAGGTTCGCCCATCGTCAGCATGACCACCATGAGTGCAGTGATGCCGGTAAGCAGCCACGCATAGCTGTGAGTACTGACAAGCGAGCCAAGAATTCCCATCGCCGCCGCCGCGAAGAGGAACAGCGATCCTGCCACCTTGTCGTCAAGCAGGACGGGGCTGACCAGGAGGCCCAGCGTTGCGCCGGCAATCGTTCCGGCAATCCGCAGGGTTGCTTTGCGCAGTGAGCCCGGACGCGTCGCCTGGACGGAGATGAAGCCGCTGATCGCCGCCCACCACGGGATCTCCATGCGCAGCAACAGCGCGAGCAGCACCGACAGACAGACCGAGAGCGCGGTGATCGTCGCTTGCCGCGCTTGCGAGCCGGTGAAGCAAATCTCAGCGAGGTCGGCCCGCAGATTGCGCAAGAGCGTTTTCATGGAAAGATCACGACGCGCGCGTCGGCGCCCATGAAAAGTGGCAGGCTGCCGGCGTCCTCCAAGGTGACGGTCACTGGAAATCGACGTTGCAGCCTGATCCAGTCGGTGGTCGGCGCGACGTAGGGCAGCAGTTTTTCAGCGTCCGGATCGCGGCTGATCCCGCGGGCGACGCCGGCGATCCGGCCGCGGTGCAGGTGCCAGGGCTGCGAATCGAGCCAGACCCACGCCGTGCCGCCGACCTTGAAGCCACGGATGTAGGATTGCTTGTAGTTGGCCATGATGCGCCAGGCATGCGCGTCCACGATGCCGATGAGCGGCTGGTTCTCTTGCGCCGTATCGCCGGCCTGCACCGTCAATGCGTTGATTGTCCCGTCCGACGGCGCCTCAATGTGGGTGCGCGCGAGCTGCCATTGCGCGGTCGCCAGCTCCGCCTCGGCGTGCGCCTGGAGTGACTGGTGGAGGGCCGCTAAGGATCGGCTTTTCGCAACGTCGGCGGTCGCGGACTCCACCGCCGAGTTGGCAACCCGGAGCTCCTCGTTGGCACGATCCAGGTTCTCGCGCGAAAGGTCGCCGCTGGCACCGAGCGAAGCCGAGCGGCGCTGCGTGTCGCGGGCGTACTCGGCCGCTGCGTTCGCGGCGGCGTAGGCATCCTGCGCGACGGCGATCGCCTGCTGATCGGCCTCGACCTGCGCGCGAGCGGCCTCGACCTCCGCCTGCTTCTGGGCGACGACGAGCTGGAACGGCACCGGATCGATGCTGACCAGCGGATCGCCGCGCTTGACCGTCTGGTTGTCGACGACATGGACGGCGATGATGCGTCCGGTCACCTGCGGGGCGACCCCGACCAGATCAGACCGCACATAGGCATCGCCGGTGTAGGCGATCACGCGCGTAACGACCTCGTAGGCAACGAACAGGAGAACGAAACCTCCGAGCACCAAGCCGATGCGCCGTCGCCGTGTCATGCCGTCCCCCCGCGCCGGCGGGCATCTTGCCAGGGCTTTTCCGGTTTGGGCTACGTCTTGGAGTGGGAGGGCGTGCGCCGCAGATCGACGCCGACCCGCAGCAAGGTGGCGGCGATGCGGGTTCCCGCCCGCAGGCTGCCGCGCAGGTTTCCGGCCACCTTCGACTGTCCGGCGATCCGCCGCCGGTAGGGCAGCGGCACCTCGCGCACCCGCATGCCGGCGTGCGCCGCCCGCATTTGCATCTCGAGGTTCCAGCCATAGGTCATCTCGCGCATGCCGAGGCGGCGCAAGGCATCGAGACGGATGGCGCGAAAGGCCGACATGTCGCTGTACGGCACGCCGCTGAGCAAGCCGACGGCGCGGCCGATCAGCATTCCCGCCACTACCTGATGCCAGCCCATGCTGCCCGGCTCACGCTTGCCGCGGGTGCGCGAGGCGATGACGAAATCGGCGTTCCCGGCCAGCAGCGGCCCAACGAGCTGCCCGGCTTGCTCCATCGGGTCGGCGCCATCGCCGTCGAGGAACAGCACGATCTCGGCGCCGAGCGCGATTGCATGTTCCGCGCCGGTGGCGCAGGCCCGCCCGTATCCGCGGCGCGCTTCCATCAGTACCTCCGCGCCGGCCGCGCGTGCTTCCGCCATCGTGCCGTCGCGACTGCCGCCGTCGACCACGATCACCCGCTGGACATGCTCGCGCGGCAGTCCCGCGACGGTCGGCCCGATCGCGCCGGCCTCGTTCAGCACCGGAATGACGGCGCAGACGCGCGGCGTCACAGAGCTAGAGACTCCAGCGCATCCCGCAGTTCTGGCACGGCTTGGGCGGCGTGTCGCTCAGCAACTGCGCGCGGAATTCCTGATAGGCGGGGCCGTTCCAGATCTCTGGCAGGCTCTGTTCGGCCGCGTTGCCCAGGGTGTAGTTTTCGTAGCCGCGCGCCGAGAACGGCGCGATGCAGCACGGCAGCGCGCGACCATGCGCCGTAAAATACATCAGCGACCAAGGCCGGCGGCAGGTCGACCACGGCTGATCCTCGGTCTGTTTCTTGAGGCTGAGTCCCGGCTCGGTGGCGCCCGAAGCGTCGAGCCGAACTCCCAGGGTGACGCCAATCGCCTGCGCCGCCTCGATCGCTGCCTGCTCGTCCTGCCGCGTCTGCTCGAACAGCGAGTGCTCGGGCCGGGCGAGCCCAAAGCCGGCCTGGTCGAATACCAGTCGCTGCAGGTGAACCTCGCCAACCCCCATGTCGGCCGCCATGCGCACGAACTCGGGCAGTTGCTGCACCGTTTCCTTCAGGCCGGTCAGCCAGAGTGACACGCGTGGCGTGGTGGCGCCGATGTCCCGCTGAAACTGGGTGAACCGGCGCACGTCGCGCACGATGCGATGGAAAAAATTCTTGCCGCGTACCTGCAGGTATGTCTCGGCGTCGGCGGCATCGACGGAGACGCGCAGTTCGTCGAGCCCGGTGTCGACCAACTCCTGGAACTTCTTCGGGCTCAGCAGGGTACCGTTGGTGTTGAACAGCACGTAGACACCGCGCTGCTTGAGGTAGCGGATCATGCGGGGCAGCTCGCGCACCAGCATCGGCTCGCCGACGCCGTGCAGCACCGCGCGCGCGAGGCCCGGCACCTGGTCGACGATCCGGGTAAACAGCTCCCAGCTCATGTCGGCCGGCGGCTCCAGCGTCTCGAAGGTGCGCGGGCAAGTTTCGCACAGCAGATTGCAGCGGTTCGTCGTCTCCAGGTAGAGGCACACCGGGGCAGTGTCGGCGAGCGCGCCGCGGTCCTGCTCGATGGCCTCGAAGTAGCGGCGCGGGTCCTTGAGCGAGGTCGCGCGTCATCAGGAACTCCTTGGCAGAGCGGCCGGGGTGGGGCGGGAAAACCGTCGCAGATCCCGCCAAGCGAGCCCGATCGCGGGACCGTAGACCAGGGACGGCCAGATGAACCGCTCATGGAACGGATCAAGATAGAGCAGCAGCGGCGCGACCGACAACCAGACGATGGACATAAGGGGCGTCAGGCACGCCGGCACCGCAAGCCAGACGAAGTACCAGGGATAGTGCGGGCTGAGGGCCGACCATGGTGCAGCTTCCAAGGACGGACGCTGCACCGCACACCGCGGGCACGTCGTCGGCCGCCGCGCACGGCCAGTCGGTCCGCAGCGCGGTCCGGGCACCGAGGGCCACAAGCCCGATGGCTGCGGCTGCCATATAGAGGGGGCCGGCGAAATTCGGGAGCGGTCTGAGCATGGCCAAGCCGGCCAGCAGCCAGAAGCCGGTGCCGCCACTCAGCCCTTCCTCGCTGCCGTAGGCGGGGAGGAAACCGAACACCCGCCAGCCGACGTCGATGTAGCAGGCATAGAGCACCGCGAGCACGACGGCGAAGGCGGCGACGAACCGCCAGTCCCAGCGGCGCCAGACCGCCGGGACAAGGACGACCGGCAGGAACTTCATCAGCGTCGCCGCCGCGAGGGCAGCACCGGCCCAGCCGTCCCGGCGGAGGCCGCGTGCCATCAGCGCCAGCGCGATCAGACCGATCGCGGCGGCGTCGACATGGCCGTTGCCGGCGAAGCACCAGACCGCGAGCGGATTCCACGCGTAGATCAGCACGCGCGCCGCCGGCAGGCCGGCGAGCCGCAGCAGGCGGAGCAGGCAGGCGACGGCCAGGCACTCGAACCCCAGCATTGCCGCTTTTATCGCGCAGCGGCGTTTCGCTCACGCCGGCGATCGCGCGAAAGACGAGCTGCGCCACTGGCGGATAGATTGTCGGCGCGTAGTCCCGCCGGTTGACGTGCGGATAGATCGCCTCGTCGCGCAGCCGCTCGAGTGCGGGATCGGCCGGGATGTAGCGATACGGGTTGATGCCGGCCTGCTGCACCCGCCCGTCCCAGACATAGCGGAACAGGTCGCTCGACAGGAACGGCGGGCTCGCCAGTGCCGGCAGCCGCATCGCCAGTGCGAAGGCGAGTACCAGCCACACGGCGCCGGCGTGGCGGAGGGCGGGCCACAACGAGGCGGACCGAAGCGAGATAGATCGTGCCGGCGACCGCCAGGAGGGCAACAAAGAGATTGGTGAGCCCGACCGAGCCGACGCTGTCGGCGCCGGGCACGTGCAACGCCGCGCCGGCACCGATCAGGACGACGAGGGAAACCCCGGCGAAGCCCAGCAGAAGCAGGCTGCGTGCCCCCGATCGAGCGAGCGTCAAGCCGCCAGCCCAAGTAGGCGTCGTACGCCGAACCGCTCGATGCACGCAGCCGTACGCGGGGCCGGGTAGGGCGGCGCGCGCCGGTGGGTCCTCGAGTTCCGCAAGTAGCCGGCCGAGTGCGTCGCGGTCATCGACGTCGTACCAGGTCTCGAGTTCGACCAACTCGAGGCCGAGAGTGCGGGCGCGGGCGCGGGTCTGGTCGGCGACCGATCGCTGCTCCAGGCAATGTCCTCGAACAGATGCGCATGCGGCGCCTTGACGCCGAGCAGGTAGTAGCCGCCGTCCGAAGCCGGTCCCAGCACCGCGCGGTCACCCGGCGCGCCCAGCGCCTGGGCCGCGTGGCGCAGCAGTGCGGTCGGCAGCGTCGGGCTGTCGGAGTTCAGCACGCAGGCCGCACCGAACCCGTCGGCGAGCAGCGCACCGATGGCGTGCAGCAGGCAACGGCCGAACCCTTTCACCCGCGGCGGCGCCTCGCACTCGCCGTCGGCCAGAACGAGGCGCGTGCCCGCCGCGAGATGGCCGCTGAACAGCCTCTCCAGTCCGGCCGGCGCGTAGGCGACGTAGCCTCTGATCGGCGCCGATCGCGCGGCCAGTTCGATGTTCTCCGTCACGTCGCGCAGGAACGCGGCACTGAGGGCGGCGGCGCATTCCGCCGTCAGCGGCGGGACCAGCCGGGTTTTCGACCGCCCCGGCTGCGGCGCCTTCGCCATCACCGCAATCGCGCAGGCGTTCGCCGCCGTCGGTGCCGTCATCAAATGCCGCTGAACCAGTTGTAGCCGCGATCAGTCCAGAACCCGGACGGTTCCTTGTTCGTCACGTACAAGGCTACCACCCATTTCGGGTTCTTGAACCCCAGCTTGGTCGGAACCCTGATCTTGAAAGGGTAGCCGTACTGCGTCGGCAAAATTTCATCCGAAAGCCGGAACGCCATCAAGGTCTGCGGATGCAGCGCCGTCCGCATGTCCATGCCTTCGTAGTAGCCGTCGGCGCACTCGAACCCGACATACTTGGCGGTGGTGTCGGCGCCGATCCGCTGCAAAAAGTCGCGCAGCGGCGTGCCGCTCCACTTGCCGATCATACTCCAGCCCTCGACGCAGACGTGCCGCGTGACCTGGCTGGCTTGCGGCAGTGCATACAGTTGCTCGACCGACCACGGCCGCTTGTCGCCGATCAGGCCGGCAAGCTGCAGGCGATAGCTGGCCGGATCGAGTTGTGGCGCCTTGTCGGGCGGGTACCAGGCGTTGTAGCGGAAATCTTTTACCGCGTCGGCTTCGGCAAATGTCGGGGCGAGCTTGGCGGGGTTGAACAGCGCGGCCTGCACGCGGTCGTTCCAGCGCGAGAACGAAGACAGGACGGTCTGCACCGCATCGTTGTCGCTGACATCGCAGCCAGTCAGCAGGGTCAGCGCACCGAGGCTGAGGCCGCCGCGCAACAGCCCGCGCCGCTCGACGGCGGCGATCAGATCACGGTCACGCATCAGCGTCCTTCCGGGTGTGCGGCGCGGCCGACGCCCGACCAAGCACCATGGCGACGAATGTTTTCGGCACCAGCACCACCAGGGTGACGTGCACCACGAGGAAAAGGACGATCGCGGCCATGACCAGGAAGTGGACCAGGCGGGCGCCCTGGAAGCCGCCGAACAGGGCGTCGATGGGCGCGAGCTGAACCGGCTTCCAGATCGCGAGCCCGCTGACCAGCATGATGGTGATCGCCAGGATGATGCCCCAGTAAAAGGCTTTCTGCACGGCGTTGTAGTGGCCCAGCCGGTGTTCGAGCTTGAAGCGCGCGGCGGCGACGAAGTCCCGAAGGAAAGCGCGCGGTCGACCGGCAGGAAGTCGCGTCGGAAATGGCCCGAGAGCACGCCGTAGAGGAGATAGAGCAGAAAGGCCGCGAACAGCAGCCAGATGCCGGCGAAATGCCAGGCGATCGCGGTGGCGACGCCCGGGTCGTTGTGCCGTGCGAGCGAGGTCGAGACGTCGCCGCCGAGCGTCATCCATTCCGCAAACCGAAACGGAAAAATCGGCGAGGCGTTGTAGATCCGCCACCCGCTGCCGATCATGACGAGGATGGAGAAGGCCAGCAGCCAATGCGCGATGCGCAGGATCAGCGGATGACGCTGCTCGTCGCGCTCAGCGGCCAGGGCGGGCTTGATGGTCGTGCTCATGTCCGTGCAAGCCCCTCCAAGCCGAGCCTGCGATCGGCGTCCGGCGTGCCGAGAAAACCGAGGAACGCCTGCGTGCTTGGGCTGCGGCCGACCCGGCTCGCGGCGGCCGCGTAGACGATCGGCGCATAGGCGGTGTCCGGGACCATGGCGACCACGCCCAGGCGCGGATTGGCGCGGACGTCGGTCAGATGGACCAGGCCGAAGCGAGCGGTGCCGGTGACCAGGAGAAAAACGATCTCGTCGGTGTCGGCCGCACCGACCACACGGCCGTCGAGCACCTGGCGCAACCCGAGCCGCTCGATCACGGCGGGGCCGTTCACCGTGGAGGCGACGGTGTCGTCGCTGATCGCCAGCCGGTCGGGGCCGAGCAGGTCGGGCAACCGGGCCACGTCGGTAGGTGCCTCGCTAGCCAGGTTGGCGCTCAGGCCGGCGATGACCAGGCGGTTGCGCCAACCCGCGACCCGCGTTGCCGGAAGCACCAGTTCTCGCCGGGTGCCCTCGTCGAGCGTGGCGGCGGACGAGACCAAGATATCGTTCTGCACGTCGCGATCGAGTTGCGCCAGCATCAGCGGCGGTGGGGCGGAAAACACGTAAACGGGCGCGCGGGTCCGGTCGGTGAACAGACGCCCGATACGGCGCATCGCCGGGCGCAGGGTCGGGTCGCAATAGACCACCAGATCGGGGATCGCCGCCCGACCGGTCGGCGGCTCGGCCGCTTCGGCGCGCGGTATGCCGAGCGCAAGAGCCGCCGCCGCGAAGGCGGGCAGGTGGAGCAGGGTGCGTCGGCGCGCCCTCGGGAGGGCGGCGATGGAGGCGGGGGTAGGGGTCATCGGCACAGGCTTGCCCATCTCGTCTGCGATCCCTCCCTGTTCGCGCCGACGGGCGCGGGGTTACGCTCCGGTCAAGGCACGGGCGGCAATCGCACGATTGGCGAGGACGACGGCCAGCACGGCGATGGCGTGGACCGACAGATCGATCGCGCTGGCATCATACGGGTGGCAGAGGTTGAGCAGCGTCGCCGCCGCTGCCGCGGCCGCGAGCCCGCCGAGGGCGGCGGTGAGGCCCGGGCGCAGGGCATAGGTCCGGCGCAGCAGCCCGAGCATCAGCAAGGAAAGCGGCAGCGAGATGCCGACGATGAACATCAGGCAGACCCGCGACTCGTCCATCGACGCCGGGTGGGTGCCGGGGATCACCCAGCTCCGCAGGCAACCGAGGCCGCTGGCTGCGATCCAGAGCAGTGCGGCGGGCACCGGCAGCAGCGCCCACCGGGTGCTGCGGTCCGGCAGGCTGGTCTGGAACGCCGCGACGGCGGCGAGCAGCGTGGTGAGCGTTGATCCGAACACGGCGAGCCACATGTCGGGCACCGCGGCGAGCCGCCGGCTGAGCTGATCGAAATCGGCGAACGGGGCGAGCAGCAGGCCGGCCGCCCCGACCGCGGCCAGCCAGACGAGCGCCTTGGCCCAGGGCGACAGCAGGCGGCGCACGGGCCGCAGGCCGACAACGAGTTCGTCGATCAGGTGCTGATGGCGGGCGAGGTCAGGCGTCACCGGCCCACTCCTCTGGCAGCTTGGACCGCAGCGCCTTCAGCGCCCGGTGGAGATTGACCTTCAGCGCGCCCTTGCTGCGGCCGGTGAGTGCGGCGACGTCGTCCAGGTTGGCTTCGCGCAGGGCCAGGTGCTCGACCGCTTGCCGCTGGCCCGTCCGGCAGGGTTTTGACCGCTTCGCCGACCCGGCGCGCCATGTCGGCCTGCGCGACCGACTCGAGCGCCGAACGGCCGGTATCGGCCTGCGCCTCGTAGGCGTGCGGATCGTATACCTCGCGGGAGGCGCTGCGGCCATGCCGGCGCAAGGCGTCGATCGCGCGGCGCGACGCGATGGCGCGCAGCCAGGGAAGGAAGGGGCGCGTCGGATCGTAGGTGGCCCGCGCGCGGTGGAGCGTCAGCAGCGTGTCCTGGACGACGTCGTCGACCCGGTCCCCCCGTACGCCCTGGGCGCGAACGATGATCGCGATGGTAGGCACGACCTCGCTCAGCAGCGTCCGGTAGGCGCTCGCGTCACCGTCCTGCGCGGCCCGCATGGCGCCGGCCAGTCGCGCCTCGGTGGCACCATCGGTCACGAGGGGAGCCGCGCTTCGCCCTGCATCGTGCCAGCCTACCCCATACCGGCAAGAGAACGGTATCTTTATACGGAACACGGACCGCTACCGCGGGTCAGAAGGTCCGGGGCGGGCCGGCTAGCCAAACCGGTCTCGCTCGGTCTAAGAACGGCGGTCCAGAACGGTCGGGGTCCCCGTAGCTCAGCAGGATAGAGCACAGGTTTCCTAAGCAATTGGGCACCGCGGTCGGAAACGCCGCGGTGAATCCGCTCAAAGTCGGGGAACGCTTCGGCGCACGGCGCCATGCCGATCCCGAGCCAAGCCCCGCAAGGGGACGGTGTAGAGACTAGACGGGCGGCGCCTACGATCCTTCGGGGTCATGGCGAAGGGATAGTCCAGACCACGAACGCCGCCGGGCGGCCGGCGGCGGCGGCGAAAGCCGAGGTGGTATGAAACCTGGTGTCGCGTGTTCGAGTTACGCCGGGGACGCCAACGACCGGACACGGCAACGACCGGACACGGCAACGACAGGGAGGGCGACCATGGCCAGCAAGGTGATCATCAGTTGCGCCGTGACCGGCGCCATTCACACGCCGAGCATGTCCGATCACCTGCCGATCACGCCGGAGGAGATCGCGCGCTCCTCCATCGAGGCGGCGGAGGCCGGTGCCGCCATCATCCACCTGCACGCGCGCGATCCCGAGACCGGGGCGCCGACGCCCGATCCGGCGGTGTTCATGCGCTTTCTGCCGGTCATCAAGCAGAGCACCGATGCGGTGGTGAACATCACCACCGGCGGTGGCCTGACGATGACGCTGGACCAGCGGCTCGAAGCGCCGCTGGTCGCCAAGCCCGAGATGTGCTCGCTCAACATGGGCTCGATGAACTTCAACATCTCTCGCGCCGGCGAGCGGGTGAAGGCGTGGAAGCATGCCTGGGAAAAGCCTTATCTCGAAGGCACCAAGGATTTCATTTTCCGCAACACCTTCGCCGACATCACGGGGATCGTCGAACGCCTCGGCAAGGGGCACGGCACGCGGTTCGAGTTCGAGTGCTACGATGTCGGCCATCTCTATAATCTGGCGCATTGCCTCGACCAGAAGATCGTCGAGCCGCCGCTGTTCGTGCAGACCATCTTTGGCATCCTGGGCGGCATCGGCGCCGACCAGCGCAACCTTCTGTTCATGAAGGAGACGGCGGACCGGCTGTTCGGGGACCAGTACGTGTGGTCGGTGCTCGCCGCCGGGCGCCACCAGATGGCGTTCACCACGATGGCCGGTATCATGGGCGGCAACGTCCGCGTCGGGCTGGAGGACAGCCTCTATATCGGCCGCGGGCAACTCGCGAAATCGAACGCCGAGCAGGTGGGGAAAATCCGCCGCATCCTCGAGGAACTGAGCCTGGAAATCGCGACGCCCACGGAAGCGCGCGAAATCCTGAAGCTGAAGGGCGGCGACCGGGTCGGCTTCTGACGGTCGAGACCGCCGGCCGGATGCCGTCCTTCGCGGCGGCGTTCCGGGTTTGGCTTAAGATCGGCGTGCTGTCCTTCGGGGGGCCGGCCGGCCAGATCGCGCTGCTGCACCGCGAGGTCGTGGACGAGCGTCACTGGGTCGGCGAGCAGCGTTTTCTACACGCCTTGAACTTCTGCACGTTGCTGCCGGGCCCGGAAGCGACGCAGCTCGCGACCTATCTCGGCTGGCTGATGCACGGGGTGAAGGGCGGACTGGCCGCCGGTATCCTGTTCGTGCTGCCGGGCGCGGTCGTGATGCTCGGGCTGTCGCTCGTCTACGCGCTGGCCGGCCAGGTGCCGGCGATCGACGCGCTGTTCTTCGGCCTGAGATGCGCCGTGCTGGTGCTCGTCGTCGAGGCCCTGATCCGGATCGGCCGCCGGGCGCTGAAGGGAAGGGTGGCGTGGACGCTGGCCGTCGCGGCGTTCATCGCCCTGTTTTTCTTCCATGTGCCGTTTCCCGCCGTGGTGTTCGCGACGGGAGCCATCGGCTGGCGCTGGCCGGATCATTTCAGCCATGGCGGCCACGGTCATGCCAAGCAGCCGGACCGCCCGGCCCTTGTTGATGCCCTGCTGATCGCCGATCCGGGCCGTCCGGCGCGCCTGGCCGCCGACGCGAGGCGGGCCGGCCTCGTCGCCGTGGCCTTCTGGCTCGTGCCGGTCGCCGGCCTGATGGCAATGGCGAGGGGCACCTACGGGGATGTTGCCTGGTTTTTTTCCAAGATGGCGGTGGTGACCGTGGGGGGCGGCTATGCGGTGCTCGCCTATGTCGCGCAGGACGCGGTGCAGACCTATCACTGGCTGACGCCGCAAGAGATGCTGTCGGGCCTCGGCCTGGCGGAGACGACGCCCGGGCCGCTGATCCTCGTTCTGCAATTTGTCGGCTTCCTGGCCGGATTCAGGGCGACAAACGGATTGAGCGGCGTCCCCGGCGGCATCGCCGCCTCGGTGCTGACGCTCTGGGTCACCTTTGCGCCGTGCTTCGCATTCGTGTTCCTGGGCGCGCCGTTGATCGAGCGGCTGCAGTCGAACATTTCGTTGTCCGGCGCGCTGGCGGCGGTCACCGCGAGCGTCGTCGGCGTGATCGGCAACCTCGCCGTCTGGTTCGCCCTGCATGTGCTGTTCCGGGACCATGCGACGCTGCACGCCGGTCCGCTGGCGTTCGAGGTTCCGCTTCCGGCGAGCGTGGACATCGCGGCATTGGGGCTCGTTGCCCTGGCGGCGGTCTGCCTGTTCGGTCTCAGACGTGGAGTGTT
This sequence comes from uncultured Alphaproteobacteria bacterium, assembly GCA_963719345.1. Taxonomy (GTDB): domain Bacteria; phylum Pseudomonadota; class Alphaproteobacteria; order Acetobacterales; family Acetobacteraceae; genus CAVRCA01. The sequence continues at coordinate 99,665 of CAVRCA010000007.1, read as the reverse complement.
GCAGACGCTCGGCATCACGGCGATCGCCGGTCTGGTCCTGCGCCTGGCCGCGCCCTTGTGAGCCGCGCAATGCGACCGGCTTCGTCGCCGTTCGTGCCTGCGGTGTTAGGATCGGCGGCATGCAACCCGGCATCCTGATCGCGCTGCTGTCCGCTTTCCTGTTCGGCGCCAGCACGCCGCTCGCCAAGCTGATGCTCGGGACCGTCGATCCGTGGATGCTGGCGGGTCTGCTCTATCTCGGCGCCGGCGTCGGCCTGGCGGCGGTTCATCTCTCACGCCGGGCCCTGCGGCTTCCCGTCGTCGAGGCGCCGCTTCGCCGCTCGGGACCTCCCCTGGCTCGCCGCCGTTATCCTGGCCGGCGGCATTTTCGGGCCGTTGTGCTTGATGTTCGGATTACTTCACACCGAGGCGGCCGGAGCGTCGCTGCTGCTCAACCTCGAAGGCCTCGCGACGATGGGCCTGGCATGGCTGGTGTTCCGGGAAAACGTGGACCGGCGATTGCTGCTCGGCGCGTTCAGCATCTTGAGCGGGGCGGCGCTGCTGTCCTGGCAAGGCAAGGCGTCGCTGGACTGGGGCGCGCTGCTGGTCATCGCCGCCTGCGTCGCATGGGGCATCGACAACAATTTCACGCGCCGGCTTTCCTCCGCCGATCCGGTGCAGATCGCCATGCTGAAGGGACTGGTCGCCGGTTCGGTGAATGTCGCGCTCGCCTCGGTGCGGGGCGCGCCGATGCCGGACCCCGGCGTTGTTGTCGCGGCTGGCGCGGTGGGCTTTCTCGGCTACGGCGTCAGCTTGGCGCTGTTCGTGCTCGGTCTGCGCCATCTCGGCACGGCGCGCACCGCCGCGTATTTCTCGCTGGCCCCTTTCATCGGCGCAGTGCTGTCGCTGACGCTGCTCGACGATCCGCTGACCGTCCGGCTGCTCGCGGCGGGTGGTCTCATGGCGGTCGGCCTGTGGCTGCATTTGACGGAGCGCCATGAGCACGACCATGTGCACGAAGCGATGGAACACGAGCATCGGCACACGCACGACGAACACCACCGGCATGATCACGGGCCGAACGTGTCGCTGGGCGAGCCGCACACCCATTGGCACCGGCACGCGACGCTGCGACATCGGCACCCGCACTACCCCGATCTCCATCACCGGCATCGCCATCGGCAGGCCCAGTAGCGACCGGCGCGGACCGGGTCGGCCGCTTCCGATTGACGCTGGCGGAATTCGCAGCCTATCGTCCGCGCCAACGAAACGGCGGCGAACGATACGCCGCGCAAACGGGACGGCGTCACGAGGAGGGTGCGGTTGCAAGATGCCGCGCGGCTGCTTCAGCTTGTCATCAATGGATCTGCCGCGGGCTGCATCTACGGCCTGATCGCGCTCGGCTTCGTCCTGATCTACAAAGCGACCGAGATGGTCAACTTCGCCCAGGGCGACATCATGATGCTGGGCGGCTTCGCCGCCTTCACCCTGATCGCGACGCTGGGCCTGAACTACTGGCTTGGTGCGCTGCTCGCCGTGCTCATCACCGCCGCGTTCGGGTTTCTGCTCGACGCCCTCATCCTGCGCCGGGTGATCGGCCAGCCGCAATTCGCCGTGGTGATGCTGACGCTCGGCCTCGGGTTCATCTTCCGCGCCTTCGCCGGCATCACGTGGGGCTACGATTCGGTCGGCTTTGAGACGCCGTTCACCAACCGCACGGTCCGGCTCGGCGGCATGGTGCTGGGTCAGGACAATCTGTCGATCATCGTCGGCACGGTGATCCTCTGCCTGGTGCTCTACCTGTTCTTCAGCCGCACCCGGCTCGGCATCGCCATGCAGGCGTCGTCGCAGAACCAGCTCGCGGCGTATTACATGGGCATTCCGGTGCGCACCGTGTTCTCGCTGATCTGGGCGATCAGCGCCGGAGTGGCGGCGATCGCCGGCATCCTGCTCTCGCCGGTGTCGATGATCGACGTCAACATGGGGTTCTTGGGGCTGAAGGCGTTCGCGGCCGCGGTGCTGGGCGGCTTCGGCAGCATCCCGGGGGCGCTGGTCGGCGGCATCATCGTCGGCATCGTCGAACAACTCGCCGGCTACTTCCTGCCGCCCGGGTCGCAGGAGGTGACGGCCAATGTCGTGCTGCTCGCGGTGCTGATCCTGCGCCCCGGCGGCCTGTTCGCGCAAAACCTGCGCAAGCGCGTCTGACCGCCGATGCGGTATCTGTTCAAGACGCGCTACGAGCAGGATCTGCGGGTCTGGCGCCATGCCGGCGACCTCGTGTGGTACGGTCTCCTTCTCGTCCTCCTGCTGGTCATTCCCGGCCTGCTGGGCGAGTTCTACGTCGGCGAGCTCGCCGGCGTGTTCATCTTCGCCATCGCCGGCGTCGGGCTCATGCTGCTCACCGGCTTCACCGGCCTGGTCAGCCTCGGGCACGCCGCGTTCCTCGGCATCGGCGCCTACACCAACGCCATCCTGCTGTCCCATGGCGTGCCGTTCGTGCTCACCTTGCCGGCCGCCGGTCTGCTCGCCGCGATCGCCGGCGTTCTCATCGGCATTCCGACGTTGCGCATGAGCGGGCTCTACCTGGCGATCGCCACGCTCGCGTTCGGCAGCATCATCGGCACGGTGTTCCAGAAATGGACGGCGGTGACCGGCGGGTTCGACGGTTTTCCGGTGCCCGCGCCGTCGATCTTCGGCGTTGATCTGCAGAGTGCCGCCGGCACCTACTACGCGTCGCTAGCGGTGCTGATCTTCGTGCTGTGGATTTCCGTCAATATCCTGCGGGCGCCGATCGGCCGGGCGATGGTCGCCATCCGCGACAGCGAGATTTCGGCCCAGAGCATGGGCATCAACCTCGCCCTCTACAAAACCCTCGCCTTCGCCATCAGCGCCGGCATGACGGGGCTGGCCGGCGCGCTGTTCGCCCACTATGTCCGCTACCTCGCTCCCGACGCCTTCGACATTCTCCTCTCGATCCAGTTCGTGACGATCGTTTTCGTCGGCGGATTGGGGTCGTTGCGCGGCGCGATTTTGGGGGCGTTGTTCGTGCGCCTGCTGCCGCAGGCGATCGCCATCGTGCGCGACGACCTGCCGTTCGGCATCGGCCGCATGCCCGGCCTCGAGCCGTCGCTGTTCGGGCTGATCCTCGTCCTCGTGATCCTGTTCGAGCCGGCCGGCATCAATGGGCGCTGGCTCAAGCTGAAGCAATGGTTCGAGGAGTTCCCGCTGCACCGCGCAGACCGCGTTCCGGCGGCAGAAAACCTACGCTCGTTCGGAGCGGTTGCGGTGAGTTTGTCTCGCGAACCGCTGTTCCAGGCGCAGCAGATCGCCATCCAGTTCGGCGGCATCCGTGCCGTCGACAACGTCTCCTTCGACGTGGCGCCCGGAGAAGTATTCGCCATCATCGGCCCGAACGGCGCGGGCAAGACGACGATTTTCAACCTGATCAGCCGCATCTACGGATCGACCCACGGCAAGCTGCTGTTCGAGGGCGGCGACATCACCACCGTTCCGCCGCACAAGATCGCCGCCCTCGGGATTGCGCGCACCTTTCAGAACATCGAGCTGTTCGCCAATGCGAGCGTGCTGCAGAACTTGCTGATCGGCCGGCATTGTCACTCCCGTGTCGGCTGGCTGTCGCAGCTCGCCTACCTGCCGTCCACCCGCCGCGCCGAGATCGCGCACCGCGAGAAGGTTGAGGACGTCATCGATTTCCTCGAACTGCAGCGCTACCGCGATGCGCTGATCGCCAATCTGCCGTACGGCGTGCGCAAGATCGTCGAGCTCGGGCGGGCCTTATGCACGCAGCCGAAGCTGCTGCTGCTCGACGAGCCGTCCTCCGGGCTCAACGTCGAGGAGACCGAGGTGATGGGTTTCTGGATCGAGGACATCAAGAAGGATCTCGGCATCACCGTCATCATGGTCGAGCACGACATGAGCCTGGTTTCCGCCGTCTCCGACCGGGTGATGGCGCTGAACTACGGGCGGGTGCTGGCGCTCGGCACGCCCGCCGAGGTGCAGAGCGATCCCGAGGTGGTGCGCGCCTATATCGGCGGCGAGCCATGACGGACAAGCCATGACCGGGGAGCCGCAACTGCGCGTCGCCAACATCGAGACGTTCTACGGTCCGATCCAGGCGATCCGCGGCGTGACTCTGGACGTCCAGCCGGGCCAGATCGTGACCGTGCTGGGGGCCAACGGCGCCGGCAAGACCACCATCCTCAAGACGATCTCCGGGGTGATGGATCCCGAGCGCGGTCAGGTGGTGTTCGAGGGCCGCAACATCGCCGGCATGACGCCGGACCGGGTGATGCGGCAGGGCATCTGCCACGCGCCGGAGGGGAGGGAAGTATTTCCGTTCCTGACGGTGCAGGAAAACCTGATGATGGGCAGCTACACGCGCCGTGACCGCGACGAAGTGGCGCGCGACCTCGAAAGCTGCTTTGGCTATTTCCCGCGGCTGAAGGAGCGCGAGCATCAGCGCGCCGGCCTGCTGTCGGGCGGCGAGCAGCAGATGCTGGCGATCAGCCGCGCGCTGATGGGCAAGCCGAAGCTGCTGTTGCTCGACGAGCCCTCGCTCGGCTTGTCGCCGCTGCTGGTGACGCAGATCTTCGATATCGTGAAGCGGATCAACCGTGAGCGCGGCGTTGCCATTCTGCTGATCGAGCAGAACGCGCACATTGCACTGAAAACCGCCGACTATGGCTACATCATTGAGGTCGGCCGCATCGTCATGCAGGGCGAGTGCGCGCGCCTGATGGAGAAGGAGGACATCAAGGAGTTCTATCTCGGCCAGAAGGAGGTCGGCGTGCGCGGACGGCGGCGCTGGAAACGCAAGAAGCTCTGGCAATGAGCGCGTCGACAACGGCGCCGTCGGTCAACCGGGAGGATGCCGAGATCGGTCCGAGCCTGGCGTCGATGCTGCTGCAGCGGGTGCGGTCGCGTGGACCGCGCACAATCCTGCGGCAGAAGGATCGCGGCATCTGGAAGCAGGTCACCTGGGCCAAACTTGGTGCGCGCGTGCAGCGGATGGCAATGGGCCTGCAGGCGCTCGGCTTCGGCCCGGGCGACGTCGGCTGCGTGCTGTCCGACGCCAACCCGGACGCGGTGTATGCCGATCTCGCCATTTTGGGCCTCGGCGGGGTGTCCTGCGGGATCGATCCGGCCGACGGAATGGGCCAGGTCGAGTCCATCCTGCGCGATTGCCGGGCGCGCGCGCTGTTCGTTGAAAACGAGGAACAGCTCGACAAGGTTTTGGAGGTGCGGCAGCGCTGCCCGGCGCTCGAGCGCGTCGTCATCTTCGACGCAAAAGGGTTGCGCGAGCTGGACGATCCACAGTGCGATCGGCTCGATGCGTTTCTGGGGCGCGGCGCCGCATACGACCAAGCGCATCCGGGCGCCTGGGAGGCCGCCGCCGCCGCGGTACGGGCCGAGCAGCCAGCGGTACGGCTCTACGCCAACGTCAGCGCCGGCCCGCCGAAGGGAACCACGCTCACCCACGGCGACGTCCTGGTGCGGCTCGCCGAGGGCAATCTGGCGCTTGGCTTGCGCGAGGGCGACGAGCGCGTCGCGTTCATGCCGATGTGCCACCTCGCCGAGCGCATCACGGGTCTCTACCAGTCGCTGTATGCGGGGACGATCTCCAACTACCTCGAGAGCCTCGACGCAATCTTCGAAAACCTGCGCGAGGTGCAGCCCACGATCATGCTGGCAATGCCGCGCCTTTATGAGGAGCTGCAATCGTCTCTCGCGCTCCAGGGGCAGCAGGCGACGTTCCTGCAACGCGCTGTCTTCCGTTGGGCGATCGCGGCCGGGCCGCGCCCGGTGGACGCGGAGCGATCGGGACGCGGGACGCCTGGCCTGCCGGGCCTTGGTGCTCTGCTCACTGGTCCCGCGCGACGCAGCCTGCGCCGAGAGATGGGGTTGGAGCGCGTGCGTCACGCCTACGTCAACGCCCCGATTGCGCCCGATCTCAGCCGCTGGTTCCGCGCCCTCGGCGTCGACCTGCGGGAATTGTCCGGCGTAACCGGGTGCGAAAAGAACGGTGCGCTGAGCGAGACCATGTACGCGGAGGCCTGACTGGCGCCGCGGAACCGACAGGAGAGGCGGATGATGCGTCGTTGGCTGCTGACGGCACTCCTTGCCGCAGGTTTTGGAACAGCGGCCCTGGCTGCGACCCGCGGGGTCTCCGACCAGGAAATCGTGGTCGGCACGTACGCGGATCTGTCCGGGGTGACCGCGATGTGGGGCGTCAACAACACCAATGCGATCCGCATGGCATTTGACGAGATCAACGCGAAGGGCGGCATCAACGGCCGGAAAATCAAATACATCGTCGAGGACAATCAATACAACGTGCCACGTTCGGTGCAGGCGGCCAACAAGCTGATTAACCGCGACGACGTGTTCCTGATGATCGCCAACGGCGGCACGCCGCAGAACAACGCGGTGTTGCCGGAGCAGCTTGCCAAGGGCGTGCCGAACATGTTCCCGCTCACCGCGGCGCGCTCCATGTACGAGCCGTTCAACCGGCTGAAGTTCGGGTTGTACGCGTCGTATTACGACCAGATGCGCGCCGGCGTGAAGCGCATCATGGAAACCGAGCACCCCAAGAAGGTGTGCGCGATGTGGCAGGACACCGATTACGGCCGCGACGTGATGGCGGGCGTCAATGCGCAGCTCGCCGCGACGGAAGTCACCTTGACCGCTGAAGCGGCGCACAAGCCGACGGACACGGATTTCAGCGCGTCGGTGGCCAGGCTGCGCGATGCCGGGTGCGATTTCCTGTTCGTCGCAACGATCACGCGCGACACCAACCTGATCATGTCGGCCGCCCGTAAGATCGGCTGGAACGTGCCCATGCTCGGTTCCTCCGCGAGCTATGACGTCGCCATTGCCGAGGTGCCCGGCGATGCGAACGAGGGCTTCCGGACCATGACGCCGTCACTGTACGTCTATCCGGACGACAAGCGGCCGGAGATCCAGGCCTTCGTCAAGAAGTACCGCGATCAGTTTGGTCACGACCCGAACTGGGCGGCCGAGCTTGGCTATGCGGGCGCCCATCTCCTTGCACTCGGCCTGGAACGGGCCGGCAAGGACCTGACGCTGGACAGCTTCATCGCCGGCATGGAGAGCATCAAGGACCACCACGACATCTTCGACTCGCCTCCCATCAGCTACGGCCCCGAGGTGCGGGTCGGCTCCCGGAACTCGTTCATGGCGGTGGTCAAGAACGGGCGTTGGGTTCCTGTCACCCCGGAGGCGGTCGGCTACTGACCCGCCTCGAGCTGCCGGGGCTTGCCGTTCTCGTCCAGTGCGACGTAGGTGAACACGCCTTCGGTCACTTTGGCCGGATCGGCGCCGCCCCGGCCGCGCGCCCAGGTCTCGATCTTGACGGCGATGGAGGTCGAGCCTGCATGGTGCAGGGAGCAGTAGCAGCTCACCTCGTCGCCGACCTCGATCGGCTGGAGGAAGCGCATCGCGTCGATGCTGACGGTGGCGACGCGCCCCTTCGCCTGGTGCGCCGCGAACGTGCCACCGGCCAGGTCCATCTGCGACAGCGTCCAGCCGCCGAAAATCGCGCCGCCCGCGTTGGCATCGCGCGGCATGGCAATCATCCGCAGATGCGGCATTCCCGGGGCGGTCGGCGGCTGCTCGGGCATGGCTTGCTCCTCAGCGTCCCTGGAAACGGGGCGGCCGCTTCTCCATGAACGCGGTGCGACCTTCCCGGTAGTCGGCGCTGTCGAAACAGGCCGCCATGTGGGCGGCGAGGCCGGCGGTGTCCCGCTCGGCGGCGTCCGTTGTCGCCTGGTCCACGGCGTGCTTCGACGCCGCGACCGACAACGGCGCGTTGTCGGCGATGGTCTTGGCGATGTCGAGCACGGCGTCCGATAGATCGGCGTCCGGTATCATTCGGTTGATCAGCCCGATCCGCTCGGCTTCTGCGGCGTCGAAGCGCTGGCCGGTATAAAAATCGTTCTCGCATGCGCCGGGCCGACCAGCGAGACCAGCCGGCGGACGCTCTCGAAAGCGTAGGCGATGCCGAGGCGCGCCGCCGGAATGCCGAACTGGCTGTCCACCGCCGCCAGCCGCAGGTCGGCCTGCATCGCGATCGCCAGGCCGCCGCCGAGACAAAAGCCGCGAATCCGTGCGATCGTCGGCTTCTCGAAGCGCGCCAGCTTGGCGCGCCCCGCGTTGGTCAGCTTGTCGTATTCTTTCTGCGCATCGAAGTTGGATCGCTGCCTCTCGAACTGGCTGATGTCGGCGCCGGAGACGAACGCCTTGTTGCCGGCCCCGGTGAGCACCACGACGCGCACCGCACTGTCCTCGCGGAACTCGTCGAGGATCTGGCCAAGACCCTCCCACATCTCGACCGACATGGCATTGCGTTTTTCCGGCTGATTGAACGTGATCAGCCCGACGCCGTCGTCCTTCGCCGACAGCATCTTGCCGCCGGCGTATTGCTGACTCGGAACGTGGTCCATCAGATGGCGCCTTTCTTGCGCATGTCGGCGATCTCGGCGTCGCCGTAGCCGACCGAGTGCAGCACCTCGTCGGTGTCGGCGTCGGCCTCCGGGGTCGGGGTGCGGATGTCGCGCGTGTAGCCCGTCATGTTGATCGGCGAGGCGACGACTTCCTGTTCGCCCAGCTTGGGATGCCGCACTTTTCGCGCCATGCCGAGATGCTGGACCTGCGGATCGGCAAACACCTGGTCGATCGTGTTGATCGGCCCGCACGGGATGCCGGCGCCCTCGAACAGCTCGATCCAGTAGGTCGACGGCTTGTGGCGTGTGATCTCCCCGATCGCCGCGTTGATCGCTTTTCTGTCAGTGCTGCGGCCCTTCTGGCTGCTCCATTCCGGCTTCTGCTTCCACTCCGGCTGGCCGATCGTGTCGCAGAACCGCTCCCACAACCGGGCGGAGCTGGCGGCGATGTTGATATGGCCGTCGCTGGTCGGGAACACGCCGGTCGGGATGCCGGTCGGGTGGTCGTTGCCGGCCTGCGGGGCCACCTCCTTGGCCATCAGCCAACGCGAGGCCTGGAAATCCAGCATGAACACCTGCGCTTCCAGCAGGCTGGTGTGGACCCAGCGCCCCTCGCCGGTCGTCTCGCGGTCGAACAGGGCGGTCATGATGCCCAATGCAAGAAGATTGCCGGCGGTGAGGTCGGCGATCGGGATGCCGACGCGCACCGGGCCCTGGCCGGGCAGTCCCGTGATCGACATCAGGCCGCCCATGCCCTGCGCGATCTGGTCGACGCCGGCGCGCGGGCCGTACGGGCCGTCCTGTCCGAAGCCCGAGATGCTGCCGTAGACGATGCGCGGGTTGACTTTGCGGACGTCCTCCCACGCCACCTTGAGCCGGTGTTTGACCGCGGCGCGCATGTTCTCGACGATGACGTCGGCCTTTTCCACCAGCCGCATGAACGCTGCGTGACCCTCGGGCGACTTCAGGTTGAGCCGGATCGCACGCTTGTTGCGGTGCAGGTTCTGAAAATCGAAACCGTGTCGGGCGCCGCTGATCTCCTCGCCGCCGGTGTCCGGCGGCTCGATGCGGATGACGTTCGCACCCCAGTCCGCCAGATGACGCACCGCGGTCGGGCCGGCGCGGGCGAGCGTGAGGTCGAGCACGGTGATCCGCGACAGCGGCAGGTGCGCGGTGGCGGCGCGCTCGGCGGCGCTCTTGGTATCGGCGGGGCTGTCCGGCATCGGCTTGTTCTCCCAGTTGGCCGATACTCGTCTGCTCCCGCCGCGCGCTCAAGGGGCGGTCTGCGATAGTCTCCTGGGATGGATGATCTGGTGGACCTCGCCCTGGTGCTGGCGCTCGACGGCTCTGCCAGCGTCACCTTCGACGAGTTCAACCTGATGGCGGGCGCGATGGGGGCGGCGCTGCGCGACCCCGAGGTGGTGGCGGGCCTGACCGGCGGGCCGGCCCGCGCGAGCCTCGGCGCGCTGCTGCTGTGGTCCGGCGCCGGCGCGCAGGAGGTGATGGTGGACTGGACCCGGATCGGCTCGCCGGCGGAGGCGGCCGGTTTCGCCGGGCAGGTGGAGAACGTGCCGCGGGTAGTGCGCGCCGGGGCGACCGCGATCGGCGAGGCCTTGCTCGCGGCGCTGACCTTGCTCGCCCATGCGCCGGCGCCGGCGCGGCGGCAGGTGGTGGACATGATCGGCGACGGCCGCTCGAATGACGGGATCGCGCCGGCGCCGGTGCGCGACCGCATGGCGGCGGCGGGCATCACGATCAACGGCCTCTGCGTGCTGCACGAGGAGCCGGACCTGCTGGAGAGTTATACCCGCGAGGTCATCGGCGGCCCCGGCGCCTTTGCCCTGCCATGTCCCGACTACCCCGCCTTCGCCGACGCCATGCGGCGTAAGCTGCTGCGGGAGATCGGCGATCGGCCGGTGGTGTGATGGGTTTGGGTTATGGCCGGTAAGACGATGCTGCCGAAGGCGAACACCTAACCGGCCCGTGGCGGTAGAAGGTCGGCATCGGTCTAAAGGTCAGGTTCGTCGGAAAGCCAGTCGAGCGCCCCGCAAGCCTGGGCGGTGGCGACCATGGGCAGGGTGTCGGGTTCCTCGCTCACGACCTCGACGAACACGTGGACGAGCGATGCCTGTGGCAATCCGCATAACGTGGACGGCGTTGCCGATCATGTCGGCCGGGCGCTTCTCGCCTCGGGGTCCCTTTAGGCATCTTCGCCCCGTTGAATTGAGCCAAGATGTAGTGTGACTTGCCGGCTTCATTGTAGAATTTCACTATGGACGAGCTTTACGACAGGGACGTCGTGCGTTGGGCCATGGAGCAGGCGCAAGCCCTCCGTGAGCATGATCATGCCCGGCTTGACTACGACCGCTTGGCCGAGGAGATCGAAAGCTTGGCCAAGGCGGACCGCCGCTCGCTCGAGAGCCACGTGGCGAGCATCCTCCAGCACTTGTTGAAGCTACAAGCGTCACCGGCGACAGAACCCCGCCGGGGCTGGCAGGACAGCATCATCGAGGCCCGCGCAGCGGTTGGGCGGCTGCTCCGGGACAGTCCATCCCTGCTCCGGGACGTGCCGGAAATGGTCCAGGGCGAACTGTTCGGAGCGCGGCGCCTCGCCGCGCGGTCGCTCAGCCTCTATGACGAGAGGCCGCGGGTCCCGCTGGAGACGCTCAGCTACGATGTCGAGCAGGTGCTCGGCGACTGGTTTCCCGCCGACACAGCCGGCTGAGCCCGCGCGGCAGCCACTCCGGCCGGGGTCAGCTCCAGGCGCCAGTGGCATTGCAACGCGCCCTCGGGAAGACGCACGGGCTCGCGGACCAGGCCGTCACGCACGCACTCGGCGAGCGCCGCGTGGAACGCACGAGCGTCGAGCGGCACACCGGCCAGATCCCGAACGCGCTCGAACCCTGCCTCGACATTCGGCTCGCTTACCGTGTTGCGGAACGCCACCCCGAGCAGGACGGCGCGGGCGTCAGGCACGCGTCGCGTCCATCATGCCCACGAACCGCTCGAACAGGTGATGGCTGTCGGCCGGGCCGGGGCTGGCCTCAGGGTGGTACTGCACGCTGAACACCGGGCGGTCGGTGCAGGCAAGCCCCTCGTTGCTGCCGTCGAACAGGCTGACATGGGTCACCTTGACGCCCTCGGGGAGCGTCGCCCCATCCACCGCGAAACCGTGGTTCTGGCTGGTGATCTCGACTTTTCCAGTGGCCAGCTCCTTCACCGGCTGGTTGGCGCCGCGATGGCCGCGGTCGAGCTTGTACGTTCGCGCGCCCAGCGCCAATGCCAACAACTGGTGACCGAGGCAGATGCCGAACAGCGGCACGCGGCTGTCGAGCACGCCGCGGATGGCGGGCACCGCGTACTCGGCCGTCGCCGCCGGATCGCCCGGGCCGTTCGACAGAAACACGCCGTCGGGTTCTTGACGCAAAATGTCCTCGGCGCTTGCCGTCGCCGGCAGCACCGTCACGCGGCAGCCCGAAGAGGCGAGGCAGCGGAGGATGTTGCGCTTCGCCCCGTAATCCACCGCGACGACGTGGTGGCGCGGCGCGGCCTGCCGGCCGGTTCCCGCCGGGTACGCCCATTCCGTCTCATCCCACCTGTAACTCTGGTACAGGAGACGTGGCGGGCGAGATCCATGCCCGCGAGCCCCGGCCAAGCCGCCGCCTGCGCCTGCAGCGCCGGCAGGTCGAACCGTCCATCGGCAGGGAAGCTCAGCACCCCGCTCGGCGCGCCGCCGTCGCGCACCCGGATGGTGAGGCGCCGCGTGTCCACCCCGGCGATGCCGGCGAGGCCGCGCGCGCGCAGCCAAGCGTCGAGCGGCTGGTGGGAGCGCCAGTTGGACGGCTCGGTGACGTCCTGCTTCACCACCAGGCCGCGCGCCGCGACGTTGGCCGCCTCGAGATCCTCGGTCGTGGTGCCGACATTGCCGATATGCGGGAAGGTAAAGCTAATGATCTGGCCGGCGTAGGAGGGATCGGTCAGGGTCTCCTGGTAGCCGGTCATCCCGGTGTTGAAGCATACTTCGCCGACCGGCGCGGGCGAACCGGTGTGGGCGCCAAAGCCGCGGCCCCAGAACACCGCCCCGTCGGCGAGGACGAGGGCTGCGCTTGCGCCAAGCGGCGGACCCGCGGCGGGGGCTTCGGGGTCGGACCCAGGGGCGCCAGGCGCACCGGCGTCGAGGTCGCCCGACAAGTCCCCCAGCGTATAGCCGGTGGCCGCGATCACCGCCGGCCAGTGCCGGGGCGGGATGCTGCGCGCTTGGCGCCATTTGCGGACGGCTTCGGTGCCGACGCCGGTGAGGCGGGCGGCCGCCTCGGCGCCGCCCAGTTTATCGATGATCGTGTCGACGGGGACTGACATGGATCCACACGTATGGGAGAATATTTCCCGCCGCAAGCCACGGACCCCATCCAGGAAGTTTTTTCCGGCGCGAGGACTCCCGTATTAGTAGGGGATGTTTTTCGAGCGAGGGATGAGGATGAGCCTGCGCGATCAGTTCACCGACCAGCTAAAAACCTCGATGAAGGCCGGCGACGGTGCCCGCACCTCGACCCTGCGGATGATCCTTGCGCGCGTAAAGGACATCGACATCGCGGCGCGTCCAAAAGGGGTGGAGCGGGTGACCGACGACGAGGTGATCGCCGCCCTGCGCGGCATGGTGAAATCGCGCCGCGAATTGGTGGACCTCTACCGCCAGGGTCGCCGGCAGGATCTGGTCGACAAGGAGGAGGCGGAGATCGCCGTCATCGAGGGTTTTCTCCCTCGCCAGCTGAACGCTGCGGAGCTTGAACAGGCGGTGGCGGCGGCGGTCGCCGAAACCGGCGCGAGCACCGCAAAGGACATGGGTCGGGTGATGGCGGCGCTGAAGGCGAAGCACGCGGCGGGGCTGGATCTGGGCCGGGCGGGGCCGCTGGTGAAAGCGAAGCTGGGCGGCTGATGGCGCTTCCCGCCGCCTTTCTAGACGAGCTGCGGGCGCGCACGCCGCTTGCCGGGCTGATCGGGCGGACCGTGCGGCTGGTCCGCTCCGGCCGGCAGTGGAAGGCGTGCTGCCCGCTCCACGGCGAGAAGACACCGTCGTTCTACGTCTATGACGACCATTTCCACTGTTTCGGTTGCGGCGCCCACGGCGATGCGATCAGTTTTCTGATGCAGGGCCAGGGCCTGAGTTTCCCGGACGCCGTCGGGCAGCTCGCCGCCGAAGCCGGGATGGAGGTGCCCAAGCCGACCGCCGTCGGCGAGGCGGAGCAGCGGCGGCAGGATGGCTACGCGGTGCTCGCCGCGGCGCAGTCCGAGTTCGCCCGCCGGCTGCATCTGCCGGACGGGCGGGCGGCGCTCGATTATCTTCACGGGCGCGGCCTCTCCGACGCGACGATCGGCCGCTTCGGTCTCGGCTGGTCCGGCGAGGGCAGGGGGGCGCTGGCTGCCGCCCTGGCGCGGGACGGGATCGAGCCGGCGGCACTGGCCGAGGCCGGGCTGCTGCGGGCGGCTGACGAGCCGGGCCGCTACCACGATCTGTTCTTCAACCGGGTGATGTTCCCGATCCGCGACCGGCGCGGCCGGGTGATCAGCTTTGGCGGACGCACGCTGGGGACCGGCCAGCCCAAATACGTCAACGGCCCCGAGACCGGCCTGTTCGCCAAGCGGCGCACGTTGTATGCGGCCGATCTGGCCCGCGAGGCGGTCCGGCGCGGCGCCCGGGTGCTGGTGGTCGAGGGCTACATGGACGTCATCGCTCTGCACCAGGCGGATTTTCTCGCCGCCGTGGCGCCGCTCGGCACCGCGCTGACCGAGGAGCAGCTTGAGGAGTTGTGGCGACTGAGCCCGGCGCCCGTGCTCTGCTTCGACGGCGACGCGGCCGGCGCACGGGCAGCGGCGCGGGCGGCCGAGCTGGCGTTGCCGCTGCTCGGACCCGAGCGCACGCTGAGCATCGCCGCACTGCCGGCCGGCGAGGACCCCGACACGTTGGTTCGCCGTCACGGCGTGGCCGCGTTCCGGGCCACCCTGGAGGCGGCGCAGCCGCTCGCCGAGGCGCTGTTCGATCTGCTTCGACAGGGCGTGGATGCGAACTCGCCCGAGCAGCGGGCCGCCTTCGGGGCGCGGCTCGAGGCCGCCGCGGGCCGCATCCCGGACCGCTCTTTGGCGTGGGAATATCGTCAGACCCTGCGTACTCTACGCAACCAACTGTTCCATGGCCGCCGGTCTGCCGCGCCGCCGCGCGCGGCGCCGCGGCCATCTCCGACGGACGGCAACGCCGACGTCGAACGGGCGAGGGTTTTGATCGCCATCCTGCTCCGTCATCCAATTCTGCTGCATGACGTGGAGCATGCCTGCTCGGAGCTGGCGCTGCCGGCCCCGTTCGAGCGGCTGCGGGACGAAGTGATCCGCTGGGCGGATCACGCGGACGTGCTTGACTCGCCTGCGCTGATTGACCACCTGACTTCGGTTGGACTGGCAACGGAGGCCGCCCAGACGTTGTCATCGAGCCCACTTCCGCTGCCGGCCTGTGCTGCGCCCACGGCGATGCCGGCGGAGGCGGAGGCGGGCTGGTGGCACCATTTCGGCTTGATCAGTGGCGATCGCCTAGAGGAAGAAGTTGCCGCCGCCCGCCGCGCATTCAGCGAAACGATGAACGAAGCGAACCAACGGCGCCTGATCGCGCTGCGCAAGGCCCGCGACGCATTGCACGGGGTCGAGCCAGAGGAGACCCAAGCATGATCCGCAGCATGACCGCACCCATTAGCCCCGCCGCGCGTGGGCACCACATTCTTTTCGGAGCGCCTTGAGCATGGCCAGCAAGCCCGCCGTAGCCACCGACAGCGTCACCGCCGACCAGGATGTCGAGACCACCCTGCTCGACGTGCAGTCGGCCGCCGTCAAGCGTCTGATCGCGCGCGGCAAGGAGCGCGGCTACATCACCTTCGACGAACTCAACGCCGTGCTGCCGTCCGACCAGAACAGTTCGGAGCAGATCGAGGACGTGATGGCCAATCTCAGCGAGATGGGCATCCAGGTCGTCGAGAGCGAGGAGAACGAGGACGGCGAGGCGCCGGTCGCCAAGGTGGAGAAGCCGGAGGGCGAGGGCGAGGAAGGCGAGCCGTCGGGCAATGTCGACGAGGAAAGCCTCGGCCGCACCGACGACCCGGTGCGCATGTATCTGCGCGAGATGGGCAGCGTCGAACTGCTGTCGCGCGAGGGCGAGATCGCGATCGCCAAGCGCATCGAGGCCGGCCGCGACATGATGATCGGCGGTCTGTGCGAAAGCCCGCTGACCTTCAAGGCGATCATCACCTGGCACGAGCAGCTGAAGGTCGGCCGGATGCTGCTGCGCGACATCGTCGATCTCGAAGCGACGCAGGGCGGCGGCGCGCCGCCGCCGGACGCGACGGCCGAACCCGCCGACGGCGAGGCGGAGAATTTCGACGCCGCCGAGGAGCCGGAGGACGGCGAGGATGCCGAGGGCGCCGGCATGTCGCTCTCCGCGCTGGAAGAAAAACTGAAGCCCGAGGTGCTGGCCACCTTCGAGGAGATCGAGTCGCTCTACAAGAAGCTGCACAAGGTGCAGCATCGGCGGCTGGAAAGCATGACCTCGGGCGAGGAGATCACCGCCCGCTCCGAGAAGAGTTATGAGAAGCAGCGCGAAGAGCTGGTCCACAACGTCGCGCAGGTGCGGCTGCACAACAACCGCATCGAGGAACTGGTCACGCAACTCAAGCAGCTCAACCAGCGCCTGACCACGCTGGAAGGCCAGCTCATGCGCATGGCGGAAGGCTCCAAGGTGCCGCGCGACGAGTTTCTGAAGCAGTACCGCGGCCACGAGCTCGACCCGGCCTGGATCGAGCGGGTGGCGGCGCTGCCCGGAAAGGGCTGGAAGCTGTTCGTCTCGCGCCATTTCGAGGACATCGCCACCATCCGTGCGCAGATCTCGGCGGTGGCGACCGATGCCAGCCTGCCGATCTCGGAGTTTCGCCGCGTCTACAGCACGGTCAGCCGCGGCGAGCGCGACAGCGGGCGGGCCAAGAAGGAGATGATCGAGGCCAACCTGCGCCTCGTGATCTCGATCGCCAAGAAATACACCAATCGCGGCCTGCAGTTCCTGGACCTGATCCAGGAGGGCAACATCGGCCTGATGAAGGCGGTGGACAAGTTCGAGTATCGCCGCGGCTACAAGTTCAGCACGTACGCGACATGGTGGATCCGGCAGGCGATCACCCGTTCCATCGCCGACCAGGCGCGCACCATCCGCATCCCCGTCCACATGATCGAGACGATCAACAAGCTGGTGCGCACGTCACGCCAGATGCTGCACGAGATCGGCCGCGAGCCCGCTCCGGAGGAGCTGGCCGAAAAACTCGGCATGCCGCTCGAAAAGGTGCGGAAGGTGCTGAAGATCGCCAAGGAGCCGATCAGCCTCGAGACGCCGATCGGCGACGAAGAGGACAGCCACCTCGGCGACTTCATCGAGGACAAGGCGGCGGTGATCCCGCTCGATGCGGCGATCCAGGCCAATCTGCGCGAGGCGACGACGCGCGTGCTGTCCAGCCTGACGCCGCGCGAGGAGCGCGTGCTGCGGATGCGCTTCGGCATCGGCATGAACACCGACCACACGCTGGAAGAGGTCGGCCAGCAGTTCAACGTGACGCGCGAGCGCATCCGCCAGATCGAGGCCAAGGCGCTGCGCAAGCTGAAACATCCCAGCCGCAGCCGCAAGCTGCGCAGCTTTCTCGACGACTGAGCCCGCCGGAGCACGAGTGGCCTGGTCGGGAACACGTGCGGGCGAGGCGGTTGTGCGCGTGGCGGTCACCGTCACGTTCCTGCGCATGGAGGCTCCGCCCGCGGGTCCGGGCCGGCGCTGCCGGCCGGCGTTTCGGTCGTCCGGGTTGCCGCCCCAACGGTGGCGTTCTACCGTTTTCTCTACGACACCGTCGGCGCGGACTACTGCTGGTGGCTGCGCCGGACGATGCCGGACCCGGAACTCGCGGCCTTGTTGCGCCACCCGCGTGTCGGCATCCACGTGCTTTATGCCGGCGGCGAGCCGGCGGGATTTTTCGAGCTCGACGCGCGCAGCGGGCCGGACGTCAACCTGAGCTATTTCGGCCTGATGCCGCACGCCGTCGGCACCGGGCTCGGCGCGGCCTTCCTGCGTCATGCGGTCGACGAGGCATGGCGCCCGACGCCGCGCGCGATGACGGTCAACACGTGTACGGCCGATCATCCGCGGGCGCTGCCGACCTATCTGCGCATGGGGTTCCGCACTGTGCGCGCCGTCCGCGAGGTCTGGAACGTGCCGGTCAGTCTGGGCATGCGGATTTCCGACGCGATCCGCGCTTAGCCACATCCTTGTTGTGACTTGCATGCTCATCATGCGACATGCGCCAAGATGTTGAGCAAGCGATTGAAAGGATCGCGGACATAAAAACGCTTGACGCCCCACGGTTCGGTCACTGGACCATATTCGATGGCAAAGCCGCCCGCCATCGCGCGCCGATGAACATCGTCGATGTCGTCCACCTCGATGGACATGTCGGGAACGGCCGTCCCAGATCCCCCCTCGGTTGCGACGCTGATCTGCGGCGGTGCCGTGGCGTCCGCCGTAAACGTCAGGATCCAGCCAATGTCCATGGCGACCGTCATGCCCAGAACGTCACAATAGAAGGCTTTGGCGACGGTGGTGCGGTCTGCCGCGATATTCGTCACGATCCGCTTGACTGCCATGTTCCTCTCCCGTCGGGTCGCGTGGGAGTGTCTAGCACCGGAGACTATGCTTGACTTGGCTATTGAGCTGCCCGTCTGTATTCCCGGTCAGATACTCAGACGAATTACCGAGGCGGCGCAGTCGCGCGGCATGGACCGGCAGATGTTGCGGGACTGAGTTGACCGCTACAGCGCAGAGGGGATCGACGGCTTGTCCACCAGCCGGGCGGCGACCGCCAGCCCGCTCACGCCGACCCAGATGGCCGAACTGCGGGCGCTGGTGCTGGCGGGGCCGGAACCGGCGCGCGACGGCGTGGTGCGCTGGCACTGCTGCGACTTGCGCGGCAAATGGTGCCCAGGGGCGGAATTGAACCACCGACACTGCGATTTTCAGTCGCATGCTCTACCAACTGAGCTACCTGGGCTAGCGCGCGCGAGGCATTAACCCAACCCTGCCCGACGATCAAGCCGGGTCATTCCGACTGCTCGTCGGCAGGGATGCCGTCCGTCTCCGTCTCCCGCTCGGCCGGAACCCGGTATTGGCCGGTCAACCAGCGACCGAGATCGACGTCGGCGCAGCGGGCGCTGCAGAACGGGCGGAACCGTTCCGTCACCGGCCTGCCGCAGACGGAGCAGCGGGACGTGTCGGCCATACAGATTATCTCCCCATCTCAGGTCATCGCCACCGTCCAGCCGAGATCGGACAGCGTCGGGTCACTGCGCAGAACCAAGGGATGACCGGTCCTGCGTGCAAGGTCGGCCAGGGCGCCCGGATCGGCCTGCAGCGCCGCAACGACCGGCGGCGCGGCGCGCAAGGTCCGGGTACGGCCCGGGTGCGCGGCCGCCTCCCGGGCGGCAAGGCGGAGCGCCGCCAGTCCCGCCGCGTGCGGGCCGGCCAAAACCTCGTGCAGCGGCGGGTGGACGCGCGGGCGAACGATCTCGGCCAGCCCGAGCGCGGTGAAACCCAGGAAGCGGGGTCGTAGCGGGTCATCCTGCAACGCGACCGCGAGGTCCGGACCGAGTGCGGCGCGACGGCGCACCGCCTGTCCGGCGAAATCGACCAGGATGGCGCCGGACAGATTGCGCAGGCGGACCTGCCGAGCCAGGAAGGGCAGCAGCGCCCGGTTGAATTGCTGTTGGGCCGCCGCCTTTCGAGTGCGGCTGCCCGACGCCTGTCCGGTGTCGACGTCGATGGCGACCAGCGCCGGGGTGGGGTGGATGCGCAGCGTGCCGCCGGACGGGATCGCCACCTCCGGGGCGGACAGCGCCTCGATCGCGGTGAGAACCGTCTCGTCGAACAGGCCATCGCCGGTCGCC
Organism: uncultured Alphaproteobacteria bacterium; assembly: GCA_963719345.1. Lineage (GTDB taxonomy): Bacteria > Pseudomonadota > Alphaproteobacteria > Acetobacterales > Acetobacteraceae > CAVRCA01. The sequence continues at coordinate 80,196 of CAVRCA010000007.1, read as the reverse complement.
ACCCGGTCGCCCAGCACGGGACGGAGGGCGGTTGTCAGCGCCGGATCGTCGGTGCGCACGGTCGACCCCGGATGCAGCGTCGCCAGTCGCTCGACCGCGCCGGGGCCTCGGCTTATGAGGGCAGGTGGACCATTGCCGATCAGCACCCGTTCGGCGTCGGTCAGGTCGGCGGTCACGCGTGGCCCCTTGCCGCCCTGCGCGGCGCGCGTCACGCGAACCCCGAGGATCGTCCCCTCGGTCAAGCCGCGGCCGCCCGCCGTGTCGGGCAAGAACGCATCTGTCCCGGCCAGGGCGATGAAGCGGCCCGCCATGGCGGGCAGATGCGCCGTAACCCGGCCGCGATGGAGGTCCCCAACTCCGTCGGGATTGCCTGGACGCCAGATCGCAAAATCCAGCAGGTCGCTTCCCCGAACGGCGGCGACCTGCACCTCGCCGGGGCTCGTCCTGGCCAGGATGCGAACGGTCACTCCAGCGGCCAGCCGGCACCGCGCAGCAACTGTGCCGTCTCGAACAGCGGCAGACCGACGACGTTCGAGTAGCTGCCGGAGAGGAACCGGACGAAAGCGGCGGCCCGGCCCTGGATCGCATAGCCGCCGGCCTTGCCCTGCCATTCGCCGCTGCCGAGATAGGTCCGCTTCTGCGCCGCCGTCAGTCGCGCGAAGGCCACCACGCTCTCGACCAGCCGCTCGGTCCGGCGTCCCCCCGGGGCGATCAGCGCCACGGCGGTGATCACCGCGTGGCGCCGACCGGACAGCAGATCGAGGCATGCGGCGGCAGACTCGGCGGTATCGGCTCGCGGCAGGATGCGCCGACCGGCGGCGACCACCGTATCGGCGGCGAGCACGAAGCCAACCCCAGTCGGAACCGCTGCGGCCTTGGCGCGGGCCAACCGTTGCGCATAGAGGCGGGGCAGTTCGGCGGCACGCGGCGTCTCGTCGACGTCGGGGGTGAACACCTGGTCGGGGACAATGCCGATCTGGGCGAGCAGGGTGAGCCGCCGGGGGCTGGCCGAGGCCAGGGCCAGAAGCGGCCGCGCCAAGTCATTCGGGGCTGGTTGCGGCCCGGCTACTTCCCGCTACTTGAACCGGAACGTGATCCGGCCCTTGGAGAGATCGTACGGCGTCATCTCGACGTTGACGCGGTCGCCGGCCAGGACACGGATGCGGTTCTTGCGCATCTTGCCGCTGGTGTGCGCGAGAATGGTGTGCTCGTTGTCGAGCTTGACCCGGAACATGGCGTTGGGCAGCAGTTCCATGACCGTGCCGCTGAACTCAATCATGTCTTCTTTCGACATCAACCCTCATTCGGACGTTCGATTTCGGTGCGGAACATGCTGCTGCGCACCGGCAGGGTCAAGGCGGCAGCGTGCAACGATCAGGGTTGCGCTCCAGCTGCAAGTCGGCGCGCGATGCTGCGCGCGTGCGCCTGAAGGCCTTCGGCCTCGGCCAGCTTGACGGCGGCAGGACCGACCCGGGCCAGCGCGCCAGCATCGGCCGCCACCCACGTGGTCCGCTTCAAGAAGTCGAACACCGAAAGCCCGGAGGCGAAACGGGCCGTCCGTCCGGTCGGCAGGACGTGGTTCGGGCCGGCCACATAGTCACCGACCGCCTCGGGGCAGTGGCGTCCCAGAAAAGCCGCGCCGGCATGGCGGATCCGGGCAAACAGGGGCTCGGGATCGGCGACCATAAGCTGCAGGTGCTCGGGTGCGAGGCGGTCGACCAGCGCCGCCGCTTCCTCCCAATCCCGCACCTCGAGGATCGCGCCGTGGGCGGTCCAGCTGGCCCCCGCGATGGCCGCGCGGGGCAGCGTCGGCAGCTCGGCCTGCACGGCGGCCGCGACGCGGGTGGCGAAGGCCGCATCATCGGTCATCAGGATGGACTGGGCGGCCTCGTCGTGCTCGGCCTGAGCCAGCAGGTCCAGCGCGACCAGGCGGGGGTCGTTCTCGGCATCGGCAAGCACGACCACCTCGGAGGGGCCGGCGATCGAATCGATCCCGACGCGCCCGAACACCTGGCGCTTGGCCGCCGCCACATAGGCGTTCCCCGGCCCGACGATGCGGTCGACGGCGGCGATCGTCGCCGTGCCCCAGGCCAAGGCGGCGATCGCCTGGGCGCCGCCGACCCGGTAGATCTCGCTGACCCCGGCACGCCGCGCGGCGGCCAGCACCAGCGGATTGAGAACCCCGTCCGGGCTCGGCACGCACATCGCGATCCGCCGCACGCCGGCGGCCTGCGCCGGTAGCGCGTTCATCAGCACGGACGAGGGATATGCGGCCTTGCCGCCCGGAACGTAGAGACCGACCGCATCGAGCGGCGTCCACCGCATCCCCAGGGTCAGGCCGGCAGCGTCGGTGGTGCGCAGGTCGGGCGGCAGCTGGCTGCGGTGGAACGCGTCGATCCGCTCCGCCGCGACGTCGAGCGCCGCCATCAGGTCGGCCGGAACGCCGGCGACGGCGGCGTCGATCTCCCCAGGCGTGATGCGCAGCCGGTCCGCCGTCAGGGCGAGGCGGTCGAACCGCTCGGTGTAGGCGCACAGCGCGGCATCGCCCGCGGTCCGCACCTCGGCGATGATCGCGGCCACCGCCGCATCGACCTGCTCGGTCGTCTCCCGGGCCTCGGCCAACAGGGCGGCGAAGGCTGGCTCGAAACCGGCATCGGCGGTGGACAGCCGCCTCATGCCAACGCGACCCGGAACCGGTTGATCCAGTCGCCGACCTCCTCCGGCCGGGTCTTGAGCGCCGTCCGATTGACGATCAGCCGGCTGGTCACGTGGGCGATCACCTCGGTCTCGACGAGCCCGTTCGCGCGCAAGGTCGAGCCGGTCTGCACGAGATCGACGATCAGGCGCGACAGGCCGAGCCCGGGGGCGAGCTCCATGGCGCCGTTCAGTCCGACGACCTCGGCGTGGATGCCGCGCGCTGCGAAGTGGCGACGGGCGATGGTCGGGTATTTGGTCGCAACGCGCACGCGCGACCAGCGGGTCGGGTCGTCGGACCCCGCGGTCTCGCGCGGCTCGGCGACGGCGATGCGGCAGACGCCGATGCCGAGGTCGAGCGGGGCGTAGATTTCCGGGTAGTCGAACTCCATCAGCACGTCGGCGCCGCAGATGCCGATCTGGGCGGCGCCGAAGGCGACGAAGGTGGCGACGTCGAACGGGCGCACGCGCACCACGTCGAGCCCCGGAGCGTCGGTCGGAAACCGCAGACGGCGGCTGTCCTCGTCGGCATAGTCGGGAGCGGGGCGAACGCCGGCCCGCTCCAGGAGAGCGCCGCATTCGGCCAGGATGCGCCCCTTCGGCAGCGCCATGATCAGCGGTCCGGTGGCTTGCGGCTCCAGGGCCGAAGCCTTGTAGGGGGCGGTCATGGCGTTCTCCGGCGGTCGGTCCCTGCCGGACCGCGCACGGCCCGGCGGAGTTGCGGCGCTCTACACCAGCCGGGCCGGCACCGGAAGGCTTACCCGCTCACACGTTCTATGTCGGCGCCGCAGGCCGCAAGCTTCTTCTCCACCGCCTCGAAGCCGCGGTCGAGGTGGTAGACCCGGTGGACCATCGTTTCGCCCTTCGCGGCGAGCCCGGCCAGGATGAGCGAGACGGAGGCACGAAGATCGGTCGCCATAACCGGCGCACCAGAGAGCGAGCCGACACCCCGAATGATGGCCGAGGTGCCGTGCACGTTGATCCGCGCTCCCATCCGGTTGAGCTCGGGCACATGCATGAAGCGGTTCTCGAAAATCGTTTCGGTAATCATGGCGGCGCCTTCCGCGACCGCCATCAAGGCCATGAACTGCGCCTGCATGTCGGTGGGAAAGCCGGGGTACGGCTCCGTCATGATATCCGCCCCGTGCAGGCCGTTGAACCGCCGCCCGACGAGGCACCCGTCGGCTTCGGTAATCTCGACGCCGGCGTCGGCAAGGATGCGGGTCACCGCGCCAAGATGTTCAAGCCGGCCGTCACGCAACCGGACCTCGCCGCCGGTGATCGCCGCTGCACAGAGATACGTACCTGTCTCGACGCGGTCCGGAATGATGCTGTGCGCCGCCCCATGCAGGCGATGGGTCCCCTCGATGGTCAGCCGGTCCGTGCCGACCCCTTCGATGTGCGCGCCCATGGCGAGCAGGCAGGCCGCGAGGTCCTCGATTTCCGGCTCGCGCGCGGCGTTGGCCAGCACGGTCCGGCCTTCCGCGAGGGTCGCGGCGAGCAGAAGGTTCTCCGTGGCACCGACCGAGGCAAAGGGCAGGTCGATACGCGCTCCGCGCAGCCGGCCGGAGACGCGGGCATCGACGTAGCCGCCATCGACCTCGATCTGCGCCCCCATCTGCGCAAGCCCTCTCAGGTGCAGGTCGACCGGCCGCGTGCCGATGGCGCATCCGCCGGGCAGCGACACCCGGGCCTGACCCACGCGGGCCAGGATCGGGCCGAGGACCAGAAAGGAGGCGCGCATCTTGCGGACGATCTCGTAGGGCGCCTCGGTGTTGGTGATCGTTCCTCCGAGCGACAGGACCCGGCCGTCGTTGCTGGCCGCCTCGACGGCGATGCCGTGCTGGGCCAGCAACGACGCCATCGTGCGGATGTCGTCGAGTTGCGGCACGTTGGCGAGCACCAGGCGGTCGTCGGTGAGCAAACCGGCAGCCATCAGGGGCAAGGCAGCGTTCTTGGCGCCGCTGATGGCGATCTCGCCGGCCAGCGGCCGACCGCCGCGGATACGGATACGGTCCAATCTGGCTCCTAGAGCTTGGGCAGGGCGACGCCGCGCTGGCGCATGTATTTGCCGGCCTTGTCGGCGTAGCTCACCTCGGGCGGGCCGGCCCCCTGCAGGAACAGGAACTGGCAGATCCCCTCATTGGCGTGGATCTTCGCGGGCAGCGGCGTGGTGTTGCTGATCTCGATCGTCACCTGGCCTTCCCACTCCGGCTCGAGCGGCGTGACGTTCACGATGATGCCGCAGCGGGCGTAGGTGGATTTACCCAGGCAGATCACCAGGACGTCGCGCGGGATGCGGAAATACTCGACCGTGTGGGCGAGCGCGAAGCTGTTCGGCGGGATGATGCAGACCGGCGCTTGCCGGTCGACGAAGCTCGTCGGCGCGAAATCCTTGGGGTCGATCACCGCCGAATTGACATTGGTAAAAACCTTGAACTCGTCGGCCACGCGGGCATCGTAGCCATAGCTCGACAGCCCGTAGCTGATGACTCCCGCGCGCTTCTGGGTCTCTACAAACGGCTCGATCATGCCGTGCAAGGTTGCCATCCGGCGGATCCAGCTGTCGGGCATCACGGGCATGCAGCGAGCGACTCCGGGCACGGCTGGTAGCCGGTCTAGCCGAGCGGACGCGGGCCGGCAAACACGGATCGGCACTCGGGCCGAGCCGCGCGACGACGGGTCACTCGTCGGCGGGTCGGTCGGGCTCGGGTCGGTCGGGCTCGGGTCGGGGCGGGCTGGGTCGGTCGGCCGCCGCGCGGGCACGAAGCTGTGCCTTGCGACGGCGGAGGTTGGCCCGCAGCGCCTCGGCTTCCCGGCTCTGGCGTTCGCCGGGAGGGACCGGCGGTTCGGGTGGGGCGCCGGGGGCGCACTGTCGGGTCATGGCGGCTCGTCTGCTTGGGCTATCCCGGGCGGTGTGCTTGCACGGGGTCCACCGGCAGGTCTATACCCCCGCCGCCCGGCGCTGCTGTAGCTCAGTGGTAGAGCACTCCCTTGGTAAGGGAGAGGTCGAGAGTTCGATCCCCTCCAGCAGCACCACCCGGAAAACCCTCCCGATTAGCTCCGTGATCGCTTGGATCACCCGTCTCGTGTTGCTTCTTGGGCACGCGCAGGTTCAATGATCATTAATTAGATCATTCCATAATAATGGGACATTCCGCTGTAGGAAGATTATGTCCCAAACGGTGAGCCAGACGCAACGCGACGACGTGGCGGCGGCCCTTGTCGCAAGCACCTACACCCTTCCGCAAGCGACCCTGAAGGGCAACGGCGCGTCGTGGGTGGTGAACCTGGTGGGCACCACCGGCAACGACGTGTTCGATCCTGGCCCGGGGGTCGGTTCGAGCACGATGACCGCCAACGGCGGCAACGACGTCTTCTACATCCGCACCGGCGCCGACAAGGTCGTGCTCTCCTCGGCGGCCGGCAGCAGCGCGACCTTCATCGACCTCGGGATGAGCAACTACACGCTGCCCCTCGGGGTCGCCAACCTGGTGGGCGCGGCGAGCGCGCCGATGACCCTCGTCGGCAACGCGCAGAACAACATCATCCGCGCCAATGGTTACGACGACACGATCGACGGCGGCGCCGGGGCCGACACGCTGGTCGGCGGCGCCGGCCGCGACACCTTCATCGAGACCAAGGGCAACGGCTCCGACACGATCGTCAACTTCCAGACCGGCGCCAACGCCGATGTGGTGTCGCTGCGGAGCTACGCGCTGACGAATTTCGCCGCGGTGCAGGGCGCCTTCACCCAGGTCGGCGCGAACGCCGTGCTCAATCTCGGCGGCGGCGAGACGCTGACGTTCCTCAATCACGCCACCACGGATTTCGTCGCCGCCAATTTCGGCCTGCCCGCCGTCGTGGTCGTGCCGGGTCCCGGCACTGCCACCAGCTCGAATTCCCAGAGCTCGTCTGGCTCGGCATCGCAGAACAACAGCGTGGCGGCGGCCCTTGTCGCAAGCACCTACACCCTTCCGCAAGCGACCCTGAAGGGCAACGGCGCGTCGTGGGTGGTGAACCTGGTGGGCACCACCGGCGACGACGTGTTCGACCCTGGCCCGGGGGTCGGTTCGAGCACGATGACCGCCAACGGCGGCAACGACGTCTTCTACATCCGCACCGGCGCCGACAAGGTCGTGCTCTCCTCGGCGGCCGGCAGCAGCGCGACCTTCATCGACCTCGGGATGAGCAACTACACGCTGCCCCTCGGGGTCGCCAACCTGGTGGGCGCGGCGAGCGCGCCGATGACCCTCGTCGGCAACGCGCAAAACAACATCATCCGCGCCAATGGTTACGGCGACACGATCGACGGCGGCGCCGGGGCCGACACGCTGGTCGGCGGCGCCGGCCGCGACACCTTCATCGAGACCAAGGGCAACGGCTCCGACACGATCGTCAACTTCCAGACCGGCGCCAACGCCGATGTGGTGTCGCTGCGGAGCTACGCGCTGACGAATTTCGCCGCGGTGCAGGGCGCCTTCACCCAGGTCGGCGCGAACGCCGTGCTCAATCTCGGCGGCGGCGAGACGCTGACGTTCCTCAATCACGCCACCACGGATTTCGTCGCCGCCAATTTCGGCCTGCCGATCACCGCGGCCGTGTCGGGTTCCGGGTCGGGCTCGCAGACCTCATCGAACGGAGCACCGGCGACGACCCAGGCGCCGGTGGCGCCGCAACCCGCGAAGCCGGGCGATGTCGTCGGCCTCGTGCTGCAGAACCCGACCGGCGGCGTGCTGGCGGCACGGGAGATCACGTTCGGGCAGGAGTTCGCTCCCGGACAGGTTCCGGCCGGCCGGCTGCTCCAGGCGACCATCAACGGCGTCACCGTCCCGGTGCAGATGGACGTCAAGGCGACCAACGCCGACGGCTCGGTCAGGATGGCGGTGCTCACCATCGAGCAGCCCGCCTTGGCCGCCAACGCATCCACCGGCGTCATGCTGTCCCTTGCCGCGGCGGGCAGCGTGCAAGCGAAGCCGGTCGACATCAGCGCGCTCACCCACGATGGCTACAGCCTGACCGTCGATCTCGTCCTGCACAATGCGAACGGCACCACCACTCCATTCCACATCGACGCGGCCCAGGCGCTCACCGCGGCGCTGAAAGCTGGCACCGCCTCGACCTGGCTGTCGGGGCCGCAGGCCACGCAGGTCCGCGTCGATGTGCCCGTCACGGGTTCGCTGCACGTCACCTTCGATATTACGGCGTATGCCGACGGGACCACCTCCACGGACGTGCAGTTCAACAATGATATCGCCATGAGCGGCAGCGGCGGCGAGGTGCATTACGACGCCACCATCAAGCAGAACGGCGCGGTCGCGTTCCAGCAGAGCAACATCGACCAGTTCCAGTACCAGACCTGGCACGAGGTGATCGCCAGCAACGGCAGTCCGGCGGTGAACGTGCAGCACGACGTCGCCGCGCTGGAGGCGGCCGGCTTCGTCCAGGATTACGATCTCGGCACCGGAGTCGCGACGTCGATCATCACCGGCGAGGTGAGCTCGATGAGCGGATCGGCAAAAACCGTTCTGGGGACGCCGAGCTTCGGCATTCTCGGCAACGCCGGGCTCGAGCAATACATGCCGACCACCGGCGGGCGGCCCGATATCGGACCGACCACGGAAGCCGATACGGTCTGGCTGCTGACCCAGAACGCCGGCGCCGCGCAATACGCCCTGGCGCAGGCCGACGCCGCCGGCAGTATCCCCTGGCATTTCTACAGCACTACGACCGGGACTTACGTCACCACGACGCAGTACCCGACCTTGTGGGCCGACCCGCGCGGCGGATCTTCGGGCACGATCGGGCTGACGCAGCAGGTCCCGCAGTACCTGTCCACCACCAGTCCCGGAAGCGGCTGGGCGGTCGACGCGGCGCACGAGCCCGATACCTCCTACGTCGCCTACCTCATGACCGGCAGCCGCTACTACCTCGACCAGCTCAACGCCGAGGCCAGCAGCGACATTCTCGGCGTCACCCCCGGGACTTGGCTGAACGGGCAGGACCTGGTGGTGAACGGCCAGACGCAGGTGCGCGCCCAAGCCTGGGAGCTGCGCGAACTCCAGGAGGCGGCGTTCATCAACCCGGACAATTCGGCCCTGAAAACCTACTTTGCGCAGGTGGTGAACAACAATTTCCAGAACCTGCTCACCACCATCATTCCTGCCGCCACTGCCGCCGAGGGACAGGCGTCCGGTTGGCTCGCGGGCAACTATGGGGCCGGCACGACCGCACCGTGGCAGCAGGACTACTTCGCCCAGGTCGTGGCGCTGGCTGCCGAGCAGGGCAACACGCAAGCCAAGCAGGTGCTGCACTGGGAGGCGAACTACATCGTGGGGCGCTTCCTGCAGGCGCAAAACGGCTTCGACCCGCATGACGGGGTGGCCTACAACATGGTCCTCGGCCCGAGTACGGGCGGCGCGCTGTATCAGACCTGGGCACAGATCGAACAGGCCACGGCGGCGGCGGGACTTGCCTCCTCGGGCGGCACTTGGGCGGCTCTCGAATACCCCAGCTATCGCCAGTGGGCGATGGCCTCGCTCGCCGACGACATCACGGTGGAGCAGTCGCCCCAGGCGATCCAGGCTTTCGGCTGGCTCGCCGCCAACTCCGGCATTACGCCGACCTGGGAAGCCAATAATCCGAGCTATGACATCGTGCCTCGTCTGTCCGACGGAAAGCTGCTCACCGCCGGCAACATGCATTACCTGACCGGCACTTCGAGCAGCACGGTCGCATTCGGCAATGCCGACCAGCTGGTTTTCGACCTCGGCGCGGCAACAGCACGATCACCGGCGGCACGGGGATCGACATCCTGTTCGCCGGCAGCGGCCACGACGTGCTGCTCAGCGGTGCGAGCGACGACTACTTGTTCGGCGCGTCCGGAGCCGCCACGCTCGCCGGTGGCGCCGGCAACAACTGGCTGCAGGCCGGCACCGGCGGGGCGCAGTTCAATTTCAGCACGGCTGACGCCGCGCACGACATCATTGCCGGCTTTACCGCCGGACGCGACCACCTGCACCTGACCGGGGCGGGAGGGGTCGCGCTGTCCGCGAACCAGATCCAGGCCATCCTCGCCGGTGCCGTGACCAAGAGCGGCAGCACGAGCCTGACCCTCAGCACGTCCCATTCGATCACCTTGAACGGCATCACGGCCTCACAGCTCACCACCTCGTCCTTCATCTGAGGGCGGCTGGCCGTCATGCAGCTCGCGCAACGCGCGATGGTTGTTGCTTCGAGCTTCTGGTCTGGCTACGACGAGGTAAGTTTTTCCCTTGTCGGTTGTATTCCCATTGATCGCGTAGACGCCCTTGCGGCGGCCGAGGAGTTTTGATGGCGACCTTTCTCGTCACAGGCGGAGCCGGCTTCATCGGGTCCCATCTCTGCCGCGCCCTGCTGGGCGGCCAGCACCGGGTGCGGGTGCTCGACGACCTCTCGACCGGCTGCCTGGCCAACCTGCCGGGAGGCGTTGAGTTCATCCGCGGCGACATCGGCGACCCCGAGATCGTCGGGCGGGCGCTGGAGGGGGTGAGCGGCTGCTATCATCTGGCGGCGATCGCCTCGGTCGAGCGAGGCGAGCGCGACTGGCTCGGCAGTCACCGCACCAACCTGACCGGCACGATCGTCGTGCTCGACGCGATCCGCCGCCGGCGGACCGGGCGGGCGGGCGTGCCGTTCGTCTATGCGTCCTCCGCCGCCGTGTACGGCGACAGCACCGATCTGCCGCTGGCGGAGGCGACCCAACCCCGGCCGCTCTCGGCCTACGGGGCGGACAAGCACGCCTGCGAGCTGCACGCCGGCGTGGCAACGCTCACCCACGGCATCTCGACGATCGGCCTGCGGTTCTTCAACGTCTATGGGCCGCGTCAGGACCCGCGCTCGCCGTACTCCGGGGTGATCTCGATCTTCTGCGACCGGATGCTGCGGGGCGAGCCGGTGACGATCTACGGCGATGGCCAGCAGACACGCGATTTCGTCTATGTCGACGACGTCGTCCAGGCGCTGCTCGGCGCCATGCGGTCCGCCGCGGTGGCGTCAGCGCCCGCTGCATTCCCTCCCGTGCTCAACGTCTGCACCGGAGCCCCGGTCTCGATCCGACAGTTGCTGCGGACCGTCGAGGGACTGAGCGGCAGACCGGCCCAGGCGTTCTACAAGCCACCCCGCGCTGGTGAGGTACGTGCCTCGCTGGGTTCGCCGCGCCTGCTCCGGCAGACGCTCGGGATCAGCGGGTCGACGCCGTTGCGCGTCGGTCTGGAGCAGGTCCTCTCCTGGATGAAGCAAGAACGCCGAGCCGCCTGAATGCGCTGCGGCCAGATGCGCCAAGACCACGGGCCCCAAGACCGGACCGGCCTAACGATCTTCGCCGATCCGGACGACTGCATGCGGGATCGCGAGGGCCGCTTCGCCGCGGCGACGGGCGGCCTGTCCTCCAGTCCAACCTGGTATCGCACCGTCGTCGACAGCGGCATGGCACCCGGTGCGCGGCCCTGTTTTGCGGTCTGGAACGACCGGAGTGGACCCGCCGCGATCTTTCCGCTGCGGCGTGAGGCCGACGGGCAGGTGCACGGCCTGACGACGCCCTATACGTGCCTCTACGGGCCGCTGCTCGCGCCCGACCTCGACCGGACGGCGATCCGCTTGGCGGGGTTTGCGCTCGGGCGCTTCTGCCGACCCGCCGTGACCGTCCGGCTGGACGCGCTCGACCCCGCCTCACCGCAACTGGCGCCGCTGCTCGAAGGGGTGCAACGCGCGGGGTTGATCGTCAGCCGCTTCGACCATTTCGGCAACTGGCGGCAATCCGTCGCCGGCCTGTCCTGGCGCGCCTACCTGGAAACGCGTCCTGGGGCGCTGCGCCAGACGGTGCGCCGCAAACTCGCGCGCTTCGAGCGTGATCCGCAGGCGCGTATCGAGATCATCGCCGGTCCGGAGGGGCTGGAGGCCGGCATCGCGGCGTTCGAGGCCGTGTATCGGCGGAGCTGGAAGGAACCGGAGCCGTTCCCCGACTTCAACGCCGCCCTCATGCGGCACACTGCGCCCTCCGGACAGCTTCGCCTCGGCATCCTGCGCCTGGCCGAGACGCCGATCGCCGCCCAGTTCTGGATCGTCGCGGACGGCCACGCCACGGTGCTCAAGCTGGCGCACGACGAGGCCTGCAAGCCGATGTCGCCCGGCACCGTCCTGACCGCCGTGATGCTGCGCCGCCTGCTCGATGCGGAGCACGTGAGAACCGTCGATTTCGGCCGCGGCGACGACCCGTATAAACGGCTCTGGGCGAGCGAGCGACGCCAGCGGATCGGCGTGCTGCTGATCAATCCGTTGCATCCGCGCGGGATGGCGGCACTGGGCCGTCAAGTCCTCGGGCGGGGCCGTCGGGTGGCGCTGTCGTTGCTTCGGCCGGCTGGCGCGGTGGAGCAGCCGGCCTGATGCGTATCCTCTACAGCCACCGCATCCAGTCCCGTGACGGCCAGAGCGTGCATGTGGAAGAGCTCGTCGCTGCCTTCCGCCAAGTCGGGCACGAGGTGCTGGTGGTCGGGCCCGGCTTTTACCAAGCAGACGATTTCGGCGGCGAAAGCCGACTGGTCGCGTGGCTGCGCGCATCGCTTCCCGGCGTCGTCGGCGAGGCGGCGGAGCTTGCCTACAATCTGCCGTCATATCGGCGGCTGCACCGCGCCTGCCGCGCGTTCAGGCCGGACCTCATCTACGAGCGCTACAATCTCTACTACCTGGCTGGCGCCATGGCTGCCCGGCGGCATCGGGTTCCGTTCTATCTCGAGGTCAACGCGCCGATCGCCGAAGAGCGGGTACGCTACGGCAATCTTCGGCTGCGGCGGCTGGCTCATGCACTCGAAAGGTGGACCTGGCGATCGGCGGATCGGGTGCTGGCCGTGACCGAGGTGCTGAAAAGCCGGATCGTTGCGCGCGGCGCGGCGCGGGGCCGTGTCGAAGTCATTCCCAACGGGATCAATTCGTCACGCGCGCCCTCGCCGCCGCCGCGCCGGCGTGACGCCGACCCGGTCGTGTTGGGCTTCGTGGGTTTCGTCCGGTCCTGGCACGGGCTCGATGCGGTCATCCGGGCAATCGCGACGCATGCGGGCTCGCCGCCGGTGCGCCTCGTCATCGTCGGGGACGGTCCGGCGCGGGCCGAACTCGAAGCCCTGACGGCGACCCTCGGCGTTCAGGACCGGGTGACGTTCACCGGTATCGCCCCGCCGCACGATGTCCCCGGCCTTGTGGCGGGTTTCGACATTGCCCTGCAACCGAAGGTCGTCGCCTACGCCTCGCCGCTGAAGGTTTTCGATTACATGGCGGCGGCCCGCGCGATCGTCGCACCGGATCAGCCGAACATCCGCGAGATCCTTGCCGACGGCCGAACCGCCCTGCTCTTCGATCCGGTCGCGCCGGATGCGATGTGGCAGGCGATCCAGCGGCTGATCGGCGATCCTGACCTGCGTCAGCGTCTCGGCGCCGCGGCGCGCCGGGAACTCGATGAGCGGGACTACACGTGGCGCGGCAACGCCGACCGCGTGGTGGCGCTGGCGCAGCGTGACCTCGCCAGCAGCAGCGCTGCCGCCGGCCCGCGCGTCGCCGTGTCGCCGGCGTGACCGCTCCGGCTCACCGGCCGAGCAGGTGGCGCGCCCGCGCCGCGAGCCACGCCGCCGAAAAGCGGGGTGCGTACTCGATCCAATGCAGGGCGGCCGATGCGGTCGCCAGGCTTGTCTTGTAGCGATCGTCACCGGCGAGGAAATCGTAGGCTGTCATCCCCTCCGAGCGATACATCTCGATCGCAAGGCGGTGGCTGGTCAGCCCGGGTTTGCCATGTGGTCCGGCAGTCGCGTAGTCGAAGCCGCTCTGGTAGGCGGATACACGCCCACGATGGACGAAGTTATGCAGGTAGCCGACCGTCGTGCCCCCCGCCGTGATGCGCAGCAGATCGATGGCGCGGCCGGGCATCGTGCGATCGATCAGCGCGTGATGGAACCGCACGAAGTCGGGGTTGGCGAACGCGCCGGGCCGGCCACGGCTCCGCCATGTGCGTTGATGCAGAACCGCGAGATCGCCGAGAAACCGATGCGCGTCCGCCACGGTTTCTGCCCGCTCGATGCGCAACGGACCCCGGTCGCCATAGGTACGGTCGGAGCGACGGATCTGATAACGCGTGTTGGCGCTCAGTGTGTCGAGATACGGTCCCGGCTTGGTCAGATCGGCCCAGGGTGCGCGCCGTGTCTGCCGGACCTGCGCAAACCCCGGCAGATCGCGCGCGGCTTGCAGGTGAGCGTCATCGACCCCGCTCAGCACAAGCCTCCGCCGGGCAAGCGCGCGCAAGCAGCTCGCCCGCAGCGTGCGCTGGTCGTCCACGCCGAGCGCAGCGAGGATGCCGTTGTGCTCGACGAACACGGCGTCCCAGCCTCGTCGGCCGGTTTCGTTGAGCAGCAGCGTGCCGCGTCGATGGTTGCACAACGCCAATGCCACGACCTCGCGGCCCTGCCGCGCTTCGAGCAGCCAAGGTCGGTCAAAACGCTGCTCGGCGAGGCAGCCGACCCATGCCCAGCTCTGAAAGAACGATGCATCGGCACGCGACTCGAGTTCACACCAAACCCGCTCAAGCTGCGCCAGCCCGGGCGACGGTCGCAGCGTGATCTCCGCCGTCATGCCGTGCGCGCCCGTGTTGTTCGGGACCCTTCGCGGCAGCCGGAAAGGTAGGACGCGTGCGGTCCGGGGCGCTCCTGCACGTATTTCCGAGCTTTGCCATCGGCGGTCAGCAGACCCGATTCGCAACCATCGCCAACCGGCTGGGACGCGAGTACCGGCACACCCTGGTCAGCCTGGACGGGCGCGACAACGCACTCGCCCTGCTCGGCGCTGATGTCGAAGCGTGCCTGCATCCGGTTCCGCGTCGCACGGGCCTGGCGGCGGTGCGCGCCTATGCATGGCGCGATCCGCGCCGTCGCGCCGGATGCGCTGGTTACCTACAATTGGGGCTCGATCGAATGGGCGATCGTGAACCGGCTGGGCTTGGGGCTGCCGCACGTGCATCTCGAGGACGGTTTTGGGGTGGCGGAGGCCGATCGCCAATTCACCCGTCGAGTGCTGACCCGCCGGGCGGTGCTTCGCCGCTCGGCCATCGTCGTGCCATCGCAGACCCTGGCGCAGATCGCCGTCGGCGTCTGGCGGCTTGCGCCGGATCGGGTCAGTTACATCCCGAACGGCATTGACTCGCATCGCTTTGACGCGCTCCCGGATGCGGCTGGCTGGTTTCCGAGCGATGCGGCGTGTGTGATCGGTGCGTTCGCGCCGTTGCGCCCGGAGAAGAATATCGGCCGCTTGCTGCGGGCGTTCGCACGCCTTGAAGGCAGGGCGCGGCTGGTGATCTGCGGCGACGGCCCGGATGCCGGCCACTTGCGCGCCCTCGCCGCCGAGTTGGGGCAGCAGGAGCGGGTCACGTTCACCGGCCATGTGCGGGCTCCGGAACTGATCATGGGAGCATTCGACGTCTTCGCCATCAGTTCCGATACCGAACAGATGCCGTATGCCGTACTGGAAGCGATGTCCGCCCGGCTGCCGGTGGCGGGGACCGATGTCGGCGACATCGCGACGATGGTGCATCCCGACAACCGCCGGTTCATCGTGCCGCGCGATGACGATGACGCCTTGCACGCGGCGTTGCGGACCCTGGTGGCGGACGTTGCGCTGCGCCGGCGTCTCGGGGCGGCGAACCGGGCCGAGGTGGAGCGACGCTTCACCATCGAGCGGATGACGGCCGACTTCGCCGCAATCCTGGCCGGCGCGCTCAGCGTTTCGCGTCGGCAGGAGCGGTGAGATCGCGGACGACCGCCGACAGGTCGGCGTGGCTTGCCAGGAAGGAGCGCAACCGCTCCTCCGGCCAATCGCGTCGCGGTCCCGGCTCCGCCACGTCGAAGTTCAGCGCCGCCGCGACGATCACCGGGGCGTAGCGACCGCCGCGCAGGCTGTTCAGCGCTTGCTCCAGGCGCGTCCTCACGCCGCCCGTCACCGGCTGCCCGTCGATCCACAACGCGGATACCGCCGCACCCGGCGACGGTTCGCTGGCCACCGCCAGACGCCAAGGCACGTCGCTGCCAGGCACATCGAGCCGGGACAGCTCGACTTCGGCCCCGTCGGCCTGCTCCGTCAAGCGTCGCTGCTCGGCGATGAGCAGGCCGGGACTGGTGCGCGGCCCGAACAGCGCGATCCGCAGCAGGATCGCGCCCTGTTCGCAGGAGAATTCTTCCAAAATGCCGCCGCGCAGTCCCACGGTGGACGGGGTGACCTTGCAGCCGGCGATGCGGGCTGGCGGCATGACCGGGGCTGCGCCGGCAGCCGATCGGTCGAGCCATCCGGCCACGAGCGGACCGAGCAGCGCCACGCCGGCGAGCAAGCCGGCCGCCCTCAGCGACGCACCGGGGGAGGCAGGAGGTGACGGTATGGCGACGGGCCGCGCCGCCGCGGGAACATCAGCTGCCGCGATGTCTTGACGGAACGGCAATCCGAGCAGCACGAGCAGCAGGATGACCGCCGAAAAGAAGATCCAGCCGTAGACGAGGTGATCGGCGGCCGCCGCCTGGGCGCTGCCCATCAGGTGCCCCAGCCAGACGATGCCAAGGCCGCGCAGCCCGTTGGCGACGACCGGAACCACGATCGACACCGCGATGAAGACCGCCCGTCGGAGCCAGCTGCGATAGATCAACACGGCATAGAGGACGCCGAAGGCGATCGACGCGATCAGGAAGCGCAGGCCGGCGCACGCCTCGGCGACGAAGAACGTGCCTTCCGGGATCTCGATCACGTAGTTGTCGATGAAATAGGGCAGTGAGGTCAGGCTGAGACCGAAATCGATGAACCGGGTCGTGATGGTCTGCAGCCACGGAACCAGGAACCCGCCGAACGGCACCAGGAAGAAAAGGTAGAGCAACGGCGCGGCGAGGCGGCCGTACATCCGCCAGCCCAGGATCGCCAGCACCAGCAGCTCGACCAGGCCCATCGCCGCGAGCTGGCGTCCTTCCATGATGCCGAGCCGGTCCGCGACCAGCCACACGGCGCCGACGGGAAATGCGGCGAATGCCACCCAGGGCATCGGCCGGACCGGCACGCCGGCCAGGCTCGCCCGTCGGTCCCAGACCATGTAGGCGGCGATCGGCAGCACGAGAAAGCAATGATTGTAGGCGGTGGAAGCCACCCAGACGCCAACGGCGGCGGCAATTTCGTCGTGGAAAATCAGACCCAGCACGCCGAGGCCGGCGAGCAGGGCCAGCGTCGTGCTCCTGCCGACGCGCGGCAGCGCGGCCACCGAAACTGCGCCGCCCATCAGGAGGCGACCTCGGCATGGGCGCTCGGCTTGGTCATGGCCGCGGTGTCGGGGCGCGGTTCCCAAAGCCGCTCTAGGGGGGCAAGCGTGGCGTTCCAGTCATGATGCGCCAGCATCGCGCATCGGGCGTTCGGGCCGAGCGTCGGATGCAATCCGTCGAGCACGTCCGCGACACGATCCGCCATTGCCTGGGCGGTGTCGGCGAGCAGCAGATCATGGCCCGGCTCGGCCCGTACGCCCTCGAAAGCCTGTGGGCTGGCGACCACCGGGCGCGCCATGGCCATCGCTTCCAGCACCTTGTTCTGGATGCCGCGTGCGATCCGCAGCGGCGCGACCACGACATCGGCATGGGCGAGGTAGGGCCGCGTGTCGGGCACCCGTCCAGTGACATGCACGCCCTCGACGCGGGCGAGCCGACGCACTTCATCGGACGGGTTCGCGCCGACGATCCAGAAGTGCGCGTCCGGGCGGCCCGCTCGCACCTTCGGCAGCACCTCGCGGGCGAACCATGCCACCGCGTCGATGTTGGGGCGATAATCCATCGCGCCGGTGAACACGATCGCTTGGCCATGCTCCTGAAACGGATCGGCTACGTCGAGACCGGGCGAGAAAATCTCGGCATCGACCCCATTGCAGATGAAACCGGTCTTTTCCAAGGTCTCCGGTGCCAGAGCTTGAAAGTGATTGCACTCGTGCTCGGAAACGAACAGCGCGCGGTCGAACCGCTGCACCGCCTCACGCTCGAAAGTCAGCAGAGTACGACCTTCGCGCGCCCAGATCCAGCGCATCGGGAGTGGTGAGCGTCCGGCGTACTCGGTCCATTTCGACGAATCGACGTCGATCAGATCGAGTACGCGGCGGGTTCCATGCAGGTCCATCACGTAGGGCGCCATCGCCGAGCAGAAAACAAAAACGCGGCCGATGCGCTCGCGCTCGACCGTCGCGCGGACCCATTGCCGGAGCGGCGCGTTGTCGAAATAGTCGAGCGTGAGCGGGCGGCCGGGCCGCAGCCGGGCGAGAGCGCGGAGTTTCTGCCGGCGCGGATCGAGCGGGAAGCATGCGAGCTCGGCGCAGCGGGCGCGCAGCGACGGCACATGCACCGAGTTCGGCCGGATCATCGAGCAGGCAGCCGACGAACACGCGGTGCGACCGCATCAGATGACGCAGGATGTGCCAGGCGCGGATCTTATCGCCCTTGTCGGGCGGGTAGGGGATGCGATGCGACAGGAAGAGCAGCGGGGGCAGGCGCCGCGACCCGGCAACGTTGGAGTCCACGAGGTCCGGCGAGATCGGCAGCAGGGTGGCGGCCTCGCTCACCGCGCCAACTGCCCCCGGATCATCGGACCGAGACGGCGGCCGACTGCGGCCGGCACGTAGCTGGACCAGAGCCGGCTCATCCGTTTCATCGCATCCGAGGAGGAATTGACCATCCCGCCGCGCGGGGTGCGCCGCGTCGCGGCCAGCAGGTAGTTGTGGTGATCGTCGAGCGCGGTGCCCCATTTCTTCTTGTAGGTGGACTGGCCCTCGTAGCGGACGCTGCCGAAATCGAAGACGCGGTGGCCGTTCTCCGCGACGCGCCGGATCATGCTCCAATGCAGCAGGTCGTTCGCCTTGAGGTGCCAGTGATCGGGGTCCGACACGGTGTTGATGATGTTGACCCGCTCGCCGCAGGAGAAGCCGAGGAGGCCGGCAATGGCGGTGCCGTCCGGCGCGCGCGCCGTGGCCAGCATCATGTCCGGCCCGAACGCCTCGAGAGAACGGCCGTAATAGGCGAATTTGTGCGGCGGCACGCCGAGCCGCTTCATCGACTTGAGATAGAGCGGGAAGAAGTCGCGCCGCAGGATGGCTTCGTCGCATGCGAACGAGACGGTGACGCCGTAGGTCTCGGCCTGCTTGACCGCCTTGCGAACCGAATAGCGGACGCCGGTCCGCCACAAGCCATCCGTGTCGGTCGTCATCTCCATTGTCGCGACGTGCCCGACCGCCTCTGCCGCCGCCGCGAGGCTCGGCGGCGGCGAGGGCAGCCCATGATTGCCGTGCATTTCCAGGGACAAGCCCCGTCCGCTGCGGTCGAGATGGGCACCGAGCGCGCCGAGCGCGGCGGCGATCTCATCGACCGAGAGATCCGGTTGCAGCAGGATGCCGCCATATTCGGAGAACGGCTGACTGACCAGCCGCCGCCGATACAGCAGGCTCGAGACCTCGGCCGCCGGCAGCACGCCGACCAGGTCCCGGTTGCGCAGGAACGCGAGATAGCGCGGCCGATAGCCGTAGCAGGCCGCCACCCATCCGTAAGCGTAGAGCTGGCAATAGCGGGATTGCGGGTGAGCGCGAACGAAGCGGTCCCACGCCGGCACGTCGCTCCAACCGTCCTGCACGCTGATCACCCGACCGGCTCCGCCCGGCTGCCCAGCAGCTCCGCATAGACGCGGTCGAGCCGGTCCCAGGCGAAGTCGCGCAGCAAGCGGTCGAGCCGGGCCGCCGTCTTGCCGAGATTGACGTAATGCCTGAAGCGCGACATGCGGCCGCAATCGGCGACGCGCGGCTGGTCCGGATCGATCTCCCACGGATGGGTGTAGAAGATGCCCGGCCGGCCTTCCCGGCGGTTGACCCGGCCGAGCCCGCGCCGGAAGAGGGCGTACGGGGCCAGACGGAAGTAGCCGCCGCCGGAGCAGGGCAGGTTGCGGCCGAGCAGTCGGACCGTGGTCATCGGGATCTCCCACAGCGGTCCCGCACCCGGGCGGAACGGCACGCGAGGCGCCTCCGGCATCCCGTAGAGGTCGTGCTTAACCGGGTAGACGCTGGAGCTGTAGCGGTAGCCCTGCTCGGCCAGCACGCCGAAGGCCCACTGGTTAGGGCGACCGATGGAGAAAGTGGCGGCCCGGTAGCCGACCACCGCGCAGCCACCGGTGTCCTCGAGGATGCGCTTGGCCTTGCGCACGTCGGCGGCGAAGGTCGGCGGGTCCTGCGCGTCGGCGCGGGTGTGATCGTAGCCGTGGCTGGCCAGTTCGTGGCCGGCGGCGACGATCCGTCGCACCAACGCCGGATGGCGCTCGGCGACCCAGCCGAGCGTGAAGAAGGTGCCCGTCACGCCGGCCCGCTCGAACTGCGCAAGGATGCGGTCCGTGTTGGCCTCGACCCGCCGCGGCATTTCGTCCCAGTCCGCCCGGCTGATGCTTTGGGCGAAGGCCTGGACCTGGAAATAATCCTCCACGTCCACGGTCATCGCATTGCGGACGACGACGCTGCCGGGAGCCCTCATTCCGGGTGTCCGACCGGGCTTGGCGGCTCGCAGTAGGAGGACAGCAGGCCGAGCAGGCGGCGAAAGATGCGTTCCTGGCGGGCAACGCCGGCCTCGAGCGCCTGGATGCGGGGCAGCAACGCTTGGGTGGTGCTCGGCAGTGCCGTCCCGGAGCCGGTCTTTGGCACGAACTCCACCCGTTTCGGTGACGGTCCCGAGGTCACGCTGCAGGTCGTTCGCCGTGTCGTCGACGATCTCGTCGGTAATCCGGGTGGAGCCTTCCAGCGCGCCGTAAAGCAGCACCCGGGAGCACAGCGTGTTGATCCGTCGCGGCACGCCGCCGGTGCGCCGGTAGAGCGCGGCGAACGCGGCCTCGTCGAACTCCGGATTGTCGGTCCAGCCGGTCTTGCGCAGCCGATGCAGGATGTACTCGCGCGTCTCCGCCTCGCTCAACGGACCGAGGTGATGGGCGGCGAGGACGCGCTGGCGCAGCTGGTCAAGGTCGGGGCTGGCCAGGGTATGCCGGAACTGCGGCTGGCCGAGCAGGATGGTCTGCAGGGAGGCGTGCCCATCGATGGTTATGTTGGATAGCATCCTTAATTCCTCGAGCGCCGCGAACGACAGGTTCTGGACCTCGTCGACCACCAGCAGGCAGCGCCGGCCGGCGGCGCGGTGCTCCCGAAAGAGCTGCTCGAGGTTTCGGAGCAACGACGCCTTATCCGGATTCTCGTCGGGCAAGCCGAACCCGGCCGCAGCCAAGCGCAGCAGATCGTCGCCGGAGACCTGGGTCGTGGCGATCCGGGCGATGACGTATGTCTGGTGGTCCAGCCTCGCCCAGAGCTGCTCGACGAGGGTGGTCTTGCCGGCGCCCACCTCGCCGGTAATGATGACGAAGCCTTCCTGCTGCGACAGCCCGTAGACCAGATGCGCGATGGCGCGGCTATGCACGCTGCTGTCGAAGAAGAACCGGTTGTCGGGCGTGAGCTGAAACGGCATGCCCGAAAGCCGGTAGAATTCAGTGTACATCGCGCGTGCTCAAAACTGTTTGCTCACGCCGACCAGGACGATGTTCTGCGTGAAGCTCAGACCCGGGACGTTGGTGTGGCGGTCTATGAACGTGTATTGCGCGATGCCGCTCAGCGTCTCGGTGAAGTTGTATTTCACGCTCGCCTGGGCGGCGTACGTATCCTCGACCGCCGTGCTGATCCCGCCGAAGAACTGGCTGCCGTCCTGTCGCCCGTAGCTCAGGCCGACGGTAGTGGATGTCGCCTCACTGACTTGATGCTGCCACGTAGCGACCGCGCTCACACCGGTTGAGGAACTTGCGCCGTAGGTGTTGGTGGTGGCGACGAGCTTGCGGTCCTGCAGGAAGGCCTGCAGCGAGAGCTGGTCGCGGTCGAGATTGGTGACGCCGCCGACGGAAAAGGTGCGGTTGCGGTAGAGGTTGCTGTTTCCCGAGATGCCCAGCGCGCTCATCGCGTTGAAAGCCGGAGCGCCGGTGGTCGGGTCGACGCTGTTGCCGTACCGATCGACGTCGGTGTTGATGGTGAAAGCCTGCAACTCGGTCAGATCGGTCCCGAGGCCGGTCTGGAACTGCGCATAGACGCGGGTCCGGGCGGTGAGGGAGTAGCCGGCGTTCAGCAGAAAGGAGTCGGCGCCGTATTTGTGGCCGTAGCCGACGGTGATGGAGCTGCCCGGATTGGGCACGTATTCGACGCCGACCGCCCAGATCGCGTCCTGCAGCTTGGTTGCCGGGTACCCGTTGAAGCGGATGTCCTCGACACCGAGCTCGCCGAACACAGTGACCTGTCGGGTGATCGCGTAGCCGAGCTGGTTCGACGCCATGTATTGATAGGCGCCGCTGGTCACGCCGCCGCCGGAGTACTGCGTGCCGGTGATCAGGGCGAAGTTCCGGAAGCGGCCGAAATCCTCGCCGGAGGTGAACTGCAGAACCTCCGTATTGCTGCTGACGGAGCCGTTCGACTGGTTTCCCGCGTAGTAAGGATAGCCGTCGTTGGCGTCGGAGCCGGGGAGCGATTGCGCGGCGGAGTAGGTGTAGGCGTAACCCGCCTTGACGGTCCCGAAGGTGCCGAAGCGGTGCACGGCGTAGGGTGCGACGGTAAACGACAGGGTCTGCGCCGAATTGTCGCGCGAGGCGTAGCTCGATCCGGCGTTGCCGAAGCCGCCACCCGTTCCGCTGGTGATCCCGAACCCGTTGCCGCCGGCGGCGGGCAGGCCGCCGAACCTCGGCTGGACTCCCGCGTAACCCCGCATGTCGAGGAACACGGTATCGGGCACGACGGTCATCGTGGCGCTGCCGTTGAAATTCTGCGCCACGAAGTCCTGGCTGCCGTGCGAGGCGTAGATCACCCCGGTGGGGGCGTAAAAAATCCGGGTCTGCAGCCGCGGCAGGTCGCCGAGCACCTGGATGCTCGGCGTGATGTAGGTGATGAAATCCGTTTGCCGGTTGGTCGAGGTCTGGAAGATGTTGTCGTTGAACGCTTCCGACACGTCGATCCGCGGCAGGATGGTCCAGCCCGGGTCCGGGACCCCATGCTGCAGCGCCGCCGGGCCGCCGGCGATCTGGTGCTGCACGTCCTCCGGCGCGCCGACGGTGGCGGCCGGGGCCTCCGTCACGCCGGGATAGGGGTAGCCGGTGTCAGGAAAGGCGTCGGCGTCCCCGGGCGTCGCCACCCAGCACGCTGCGACGGCGGCGGTGACGCAGGTCGCCGGTCGCCAGCGCAGGCGAGCGCTCGGTCTCTCGCCTAACGCCGCGTCCGTCATTCACTCTCGAAATGGCGTGTCGTCGGGGCATAGGCCCCGAACGTGTGCCGGGTTGTGACCTGCACCTTATTGAGCAGGAGCGAGATCGTCGGGCAGACCTGGACCAGGTCGAGCGCGGCTTCCACCTCGGCCCGCTGGGTCCGCTCCGCCTCGACGACGAGCACGATCTGCCCGACCACCGGGGCGAGCGTGCTCGGGTCGCTGCTCGACAGGCAGGGTGCGGCGTCGAGGATCACCACGCGATCGGCATAGCGCCGGCCAAGATCCCGGATCAGCCGGGTCAGCTGCCGGGTGGCGAATACCTCGGTGCTCTGCTCGGGTCGCGTCCCGAGCGGCAGGACGGACAGCTTTTCAAGCTCCGTCCTGGCGATCAGGTCGCCCGGATCGAGCCGCGGGTCGAGTGCCAGATCGAGCAGCCCGGGTTCGTCGACCAGGCCGAGCGACCGCCCGAGCGAACGGTCCTTCGCATCGGTGTCGATCAGGAGAACGTCGTGGTCGCGCTGGCGGGCAATGCTCAGCGCCAGGTTGAGCGCGGCAAAGCTCTTCCCCTCGCCGGCCCGGGCACTCGTGACCATGACCAGATTGGCCGATGACGGGCCGTTCGCCGCCGGGGCGAACGCCGCGCGCATGACCTGCGACTGGATGATGCGGAATTCCTCGGAGATGCGGCTGCGCTCCGTGGTCCACGGCACGAGTCCGGCCCGCTCCAGGTACGGCGTTGCCGATGACGGGCGCGGTGCTTGGCCTGCCGTTCGGCGTCGTGCGGTGCGGGGCGCCCGGGAGCGGGACCCCGGCGTCAGGCGATCGGTTCTCGACGTCGAGCAACGGCGCGGCACCGATGTCGGCGGCGCCGGTCTGACGCAGGCGCTCGGCCGCGCGCTCGACGAGATTGAGGGGTTGCGATGCCATCGTCAGACCACCGGCTGGGTGCGGATGGCGTAGGCGAGCAGGCCGCCGAATATCATGACCAATCCCAGGATGCCGGCACAGAAGCCGATGGTGGCCATCGCGCGTTTTGGCGAGAAGGTCGATTGCAGGACGCTGACGCCGCCCAGCACCGGCAACCCGAGGCCGCGCAGATCCTCGATGGTGCGGAACGAACGGTCGGACTGGCCGATCAGCAGGGTGAGGCCGATCCCGGCGCCGATGCCGGCGAGCAGGACCGCCGGAAACAGGAGGACGCGGTTGGGCGAGACCGGCAGACGCGGCACCTGCGGCGGATCTACGACGGTGAGCTTCACCTTGTCGGCCTGGGTCTCCGCCGCCTCCGCGATCTGCGCCGCCTCACGACGGACCAGCAATTCCTGGTAGTCGTGATTGAGCACGCTGTAGTCGCGGTCGAGCGCCTTGTACTCGGCCTGCACCGCAGGAGTCTGGCGTGCCAGGGCGGCCAGCGAATCGCGCTCCTTGGTGGCTCCGTCGAGCTGCCGCTTCAGCGAGAGGACGGCGGCGTCGGCATCGACCAGCCGCAGCTTGACCTGCTCGTAGATCGGGTTCGAGATCGATTGGCCGCGCCCGCCGCCACGTCGGCCGACCACGGCACCGCTTGGTGGCGGCGACGCCTTCAGCGATGCGATCAGGTTCTTGGCGGCGATGACGTCCGGATAATCGTCGGTGTAGCGCAAGCGCAGATCGCGCAGCGTTTCCTCGGCCTGGGCCAGCCGGCTAAGGCCACCGGCGCCGGTCGCGGCGGCGGCCTCGGGGGTGATCGCCGCCGGCGTGTTGGCGAGTTCCTGCTTCAGCGCCTCCCGCTTGCCGACGGCGTCCTCGAGCTGCCCGGCGAGCGCGGCCACGTTCTCCCGCACCTGGTCGAACCGCGTCAGACCGAACGAGCCGTCCTGGCCTTCCACCGGCAGGATGCTGAGATAGCGCAGGCGGAACTCGGCCCGTCGCTTCTCCGCGGCACTCAGCTGCGCCTCGTAGGACGCGATCTGGCGGTCGAGAAAGCGCCGGGCGTTCTCCATGTCGGCCCGGTTGGTCGCACTGGCGCTCTCGACAAAGATCGCGAGCAGCGCGTCCACCACCTGATAGGCGAGCTTGGCGCTGGTATTGCGATACTCGATGGTGAACAGCGTCTTGGTTTGCGGCTTGATCTTGATGTCGTTGCCGAGTTCCTGGATGAGGCGGTCGCGATCCGCTCCGCTCGTCAGGGTCAGGTCGAGGTCGGTCTTGGAAATGAGCTTTTCGAGGTTTGGCCGGCTCAGGATCGTCCGCTGCAGGTTATCGAGCTCGCCCGTCGCCGTGGTTTCGGCGGCAACGCCGCGGAGCAGCGGGGTCAGCACGGCGTCGCTGTCGACATAGAGCCGCGCGCTGACCTCATACTGATTGGGCAGCAGCGCGATCACGCGTCCAGCCCACCGCACACACCAGCCAAGTCACCGCAAGCGCGATCCAGCGGCGCTGCCAGGCGGCCTTCAGATAGCGTCCGAGCTGAAGGAATAAGGCGTCCATCGGGCTCCGCTCAGAACCAGGTTTGCGGGATGATCAGCGTGTCACCCGGCGCCATTTCTACGTTCTGAGTTATGTCGCCATCCTTAACCAAGTCGGTGAGATGCACCTTGATCGTCGCCTGGCGTCCCTCGGCGGTGCGGCGGACGATCACGGCGCTGTTGCCGGCAGCGAACTTGGTCAGCCCCTTGGTCGCGATCATCACGTCGAGGACGGTCATGTGCTCCCGATACGGCAGGGCGATCGGCTCGGTCGCTTCACCGATCACCTTGACCTGCCGGTCCAGCGGACCGACGAAGCCGCGCACGATGACCGTCACGCTCGGGTCCTTGACGTATTTGCGCAGCCGCTCCTCGATGTCGCGCGCAAGCTGCGTCGGGGTCCGGCCGGCGGCCTCGATATCCTCGATGAGCGGCACGGAGATGCGCCCGTCGGGACGTACCGGAAGCTCCGATACGCTGAGTTCGGGCGAGCGATAGACGAACACGCTCAGGCTGTCCCCGGGCCCGACCACGTAGCCGGCGCCATCGGGGACGGCGGAAGCGACGGCCGAGGATGCCGAGTGGCCGCCTGCGGTCGGCGACGAGCCGGCCACGCAGCCCGAAAGAACCGCCGCCATGCCAAGGAAGACCAGAGCCGAACATCGTCTGCCAACCACGATGACCTCGAACCGCAGGGAAGGGCGGAGCCGCCGACCCGGTGAGCGCTCCGTCTCGAGCTTAGACACCGGCTGATGAGAGCCGGCAGGATTGCGCCTCCGCCTGTGCAACTGCGCTAAACGCAACCAGAGAGCAGGGATGGTCTTTGCGCGGACCTTATACCGCGAGGTTCGGACCTCAACAACGCTTAATGGCCGAATTTTCCTGGGGATAAACAGCCGCAAGATGCATAAACTTCTTGTGCGCACTGCTCTGACTGGGCATGTATGCGCAACCGAAGGTTTGTGCAATCGGGCGCCAAAAGACAGTCGGAGTTGCATCCCAGAGGGTACTATCCACTTTTCCGGCCGACCCCAGTGAGCGGACCGCGTGTCGCGTCCGCTTGCGGCCGATTCGTTGCCCAACGCTTTTCACGCCGGCTCGCCGACCGCGCCGCGGTCCGGGCCATGGAGACCATGATGGCCAGGTCGGTCGGCAACCATCTCTCATTGGAAATGAGTTTGCTCTGTCTGACGGAGATGCTGCTTTCGTTCGCCGTCATCGACGCCATGCTGGGTCTGTCCGCCGTGCCGGAAGCGGTGGATTTCGCTGCTTTCGCCTCGCTGCCGTTACGGGCCGAGGGCATTGCTCTCGCGGCACTGCTGGCATTCACGATCGCCGCGACCTCGATCACGGTCGGGCTCTACCGGCCGGAACTGTGCCTGCGGCAGCGCAGCCTGCCGATCTACGCGGCTGTCACCGGCGGGCTCGCCTTCCTGGCCATTCTGCTGGTCAGCGAGGGCCTGCGCATCCGGTTGAGCAACCGTTACCTTCTATGGTTGTTCGAGGTGCTGCTGGCCTGGGGCGCGTGCCTGCTGATCAGCCGGTTGGCGTTCGCCGTCGCGCTGCGGCGCAAGCTGTTCGTCCGGCCGGTCGTCGTCGTTGGCAGCGGGCAGCGCGCGACGCGACTAGGGGCGGTGATTCGCGCCCAGCGGGGCAAGCTGTTCGAGCACACTGGCTCGGTCGATCCGAATGGATTGGACGACCTGACCACCGCCCTGGGTCCGCGCAAGCCCTGGGGCGTGGTGATCGCGGCGGACGACACGGACCGCCTGCCGCTCGACCGGCTGCTCGAGTGCAAGCTCAAGGGTGTGCGGGTGTTCGAGGACGTGACGTTCTGGGAACAGCATCTCGGGCGCATCGACCTCGCGACCATGCCGCCGAACTGGTGGCTTTCCGCCGACGGACTTGCGGCGAGTCCGTTCGACGCCGCTGCTCGCCGGTGCGCCGACATCTGTATCAGCCTGCTGTTCCTCGCTCTCACGCTGCCGCTGATGCTCGTCGTCGCCGCAGTCATCAAGCTCGACAGTCCGGGCGATGTGTTCTACCGCCAGGCCCGGGTCGGACTGCACGGGCGGGTTTTCACGCTGTTGAAGTTCCGCAGTATGCGGAGCGATGCGGAGGCGGGCGGCAAGCCGCGGTGGGCGTCGAAGAATGATCCGCGCATCACCCGGATCGGCGCCTTCATCCGCGCCACCCGGATCGACGAACTGCCGCAGGTGATCAACGTGCTGCGCGGCGAGATGGGCTTCATCGGGCCGCGGCCAGAGCGTCCGCTGTTCGTCGAGGAGCTTGCCAGGGTGATCCCGTTCTACCAGGATCGGAGCTACGTCAAGCCGGGCATAACCGGCTGGGCGCAGGTGAATTTTCCCTACGGCGCGTCGGTGGAGGATGCGCGGGAGAAGCTTTCGTACGATCTTTATTACGTCAAGAACCGCAGCCTGCTGCTCGACCTTCTGATCCTCGTCTCGACCGTGCGTGTCATCCTGTTCCAGGAGGGTGCGCGTTAGCGCCGCCTTGATCCGGCCTGCCCCGGAGCCCCGACGATGAGGGCCGGCATGCCGGCGACGGCGTTGCTGCACGCGGCCTGCGCGGTGATCTACCTCGTGCTCGTCGGCTTGATCCTGCTGCGCGCCCGGTTGAGCCGGACCGGCCTCGGGCTGGCGGGCGCGTGCCTGCTCACAGCTGCCTGGGCGGGAGCCGTCGTCCTGCGATGGCCGGCAACGGGCGGCGGACCCGCCTCGTGGCTGGAAGTGGCGCGCTCGGTCGGCTGGTACGCGTTCACCGTCCAGATTTTCGGCCGCACGGTCCTGAGCCGGCGGCAGATCGCCCAGAGTCTTGCCGTGCCGGGGTTGGTCGCCGTCGTGCTGCTCGCGGCCACCCCTATGGGCGACGCGCTGGCCGCCCGGGTGGGCGCAAATCCCTGGGTGGTCGAGGTCGCGGCCCGCATCGGCCTGGCGGTCTGCAACCTTCTCTTAATCGAGAACCTCTACCTCAACACCCGGGCGGACGCGCGCTGGCACATCAACCTGCTGTGCATCGCGCTCGGAGGACTCTCGCTGTACGACCTGGTCCTGTACTCCGATGCGCTGCTGTTTCGGCGCGTCTCGCTCATCCTGTTCGCCGGGCGGGCGAGCGTGACGGCGATCGCTGCCCCGCTCCTGGCTGTCGCCGCGGCCCGCAATCGGACATGGAAGATCGACATCCACGTCTCGCGGACGGTCGTCTTCCACAGCGCGACGCTGATCGCGAGCGGAGTGTTTCTGCTGGCGCTGGCGGCGGCGGGCGAGGTTTTTCGGCAGAGCAGTCCCGAATGGGGCGTGGTGGCGCAGACCAGCATCGTCTTCGCCGGCGTCCTGGCGGTGGCGGTCCTGCTCACCTCGGGCTCCGCCCGCTCCCGCGTGCGGGCGCTCGTCGTCAATCACTTTTTCAGCCTACGCTATGATTACCGTCGCGAGTGGGGGCGCTGCATCGAGACGCTGTCCTCGCCGGAAACCTTCAGCCGATTGCAGGCGCGGGCGATCAGGGCGGTTGCGGAGGTCGTCGACAGCCCCGGCGGCGCGCTGTTCGTCCGCGATCCGCAGGACGCGGCGTTCTGCTGGGCCGGGTCGTGGAACCTGCCCGCCGCACCGGTGCCGATTCCGCGGACCGACCCGCTCGTCGAGGCGCTCCGCGACGGCCTGTGGATCGTCGAGTTGAGCCGGATGGCCGAGCAGCCGACCTGGAGCACGGTGCTGCCGGAGCTGTGGTTGGCGGTGCCGCTGAACCATGCCGGGAGGATGATCGGGTTCGTCGTGCTCCTCCGGTCGCGCGCCCAGTTCAAGCTCGATCGCGAAGCCTACGACCTTCTGCGCATCGTCGGCCGCGAGGTGGCCAGCCACCTGGCCGAGCAGCGCGCCCGCCAAGTGCTGGCGCAAGGCCGCGAATTGCAGGAATACGGCAAGCGCTTTGCATTCGTCATCCACGACATCAAGAACGTGTCGAGCCAGCTCTCGATGCTGTTGTCGAACGCCGAAATCCACGCCGACAACCCTGAATTCCAGCGCGACGTGCTGAAGACTGTCCGCGCGTCGGTTGGAAAAATAACGGCGCTGCTGGCGCGGCTGCAAGCCCGCGACGAGCGGATCGAGCGGGCGGTCATCGTGCCGATCCAGCGCCTGGCCGATCTCGTCCGGTCGTGCTCCCGTGCCCGCGGGATCGAGATTGACCTCCGAGACGACGGCGGCGGCGGCAACGTCATCATGGAGCCCAGCGCCTTCGACGCCGTCGTGTCGCATCTGCTGGACAATGCGGCAGAGGCGTCGAGCGGGCGCGAACCGATCGTCGTCACCGTCCGCCACAGTCCGCTCAGCGTCACCATCGACATCGCCGATCAGGGTATCGGGATGGCCGCTGAATTCGTGCGCGACCGGCTGTTCGCGCCGTTCGCCTCGACCAAGCGGGGCGGTCACGGCATTGGCGCGTATCAGGCGCGCGAGCTGGTCCGCGAGATCGGCGGCGATCTCATTGTCATCAGTGAGGTAAACGTCGGCACGACGATGCGCCTGCTGCTGCCCGCAGTAGCGGTTGCCGCCGAGGAACTCGCCTCGGTGTCGGCCTGAGTGGGAAGCGCAATGGCCAAACCCAAGCTGCTGGTGGTCGAGGACGATGAGGGGATCGCCTCCCAGTATCGGTGGGCGCTTGCGGAGTACGAGCTGTTCGTCTCGCACGATCGGGCGCAGGCCCGGACCTTGGCGCAGCGCGAGCGGCCGGAGGTCGCGCTGATCGATCTCGGCTTGCCGCCGGACCCCGACGGCGTCAGCGAGGGGTTCGCGACGCTTGCGGAGCTGCAGCGCCTGGTGCCACACCTCAAGGCCATCGTGGTGACCGGGAACGGCGAGAAGCCGAACGCGCTGCGGGCGATCTCGGCCGGCGCCTACGATTTCTGCGAGAAGCCGGTCGAGACCCAGGTGCTGCGCACGATCGTCGACCGGGCGATCAGGCTGCGCCGTCTCGAGGAGGAAAACCGGCGACTGGCGGAGAGGCGGCCGAGTTCGCCGATCGAGCGGATCATCACCGCGCATGACGCAATGCTGAAGGTCTGTCGAGATATCGAGCGACTGGCGGCGACGAGCGTGCCGGTATTGCTGCTCGGCGAGAGCGGCACCGGCAAGGAAGCGCTGGCGCACGCGCTGCACAGCCTCGGTCCGCGTGCAAAACATCCGTTCGTCGCCATCAACTGCGGCGCCATCCCGGAAAACCTGCTGGAGAGCGAGCTGTTCGGCCACGAACGGGGAGCTTTCACCGGTGCGGTCAAGCAGAGCATCGGCAAGATCGAGACGGCCCACCGGGGCACGCTGTTCCTCGACGAAGTGGGCGACCTGCCGCACCAGTTGCAGGTCAAGCTCCTCCGCTTCCTGCAGGACCAGGTGATCGAGCGGATCGGCGGCCGTCATCGCATCCAGGTCGACGTGCGGATCGTGTCGGCGACGAACATCAGTCTGGAGGAACGGGTCGGTTCCGGCGCCTTCCGCAACGATCTGTTCTATCGCATGAACTCGGTGACGATCCGCATTCCGCCGCTGCGGCAGCGGGGTGGCGACGTCATGCTGCTCGCCAACTATTTCTTCGGCTGCTTCAAGCGTGAGTTCGGCCGCAACCTGCGCGGGTTCACGGATCATGCCGCCGCCGCGCTGATCGCGCACGCTTGGCCGGGCAACGTGCGCGAGCTGGAAAACCGGATGAAGCGGGCCGTCATCATGGCCGACGGCAAGCTGATCGACGCGCCGGATCTCGAGCTCGAAGCGGCGGCCGACGGTCCGGTGGACCTCGATCTGCGCTCGGCCCGGATGCGTGCCGAGCGCGAGGTCATCCAGCTCGCGATGGCGCGGAGCAACGGCACGCTCTCCTCGGCCGCCAAGCTGCTCGGCATCAGTCGTCCGACGCTCTACGGGCTGATGCAGGCGCACAATCTCGACGCCGACCCGACCGACGGCCTCGACCTCGCCAGGCCGGATGCCGAGCTCGACACCAAGCTGGATGCGGGATGAACAGGATCATGCGGCATAGCCATCTCGGCGCTCTGATCGCGGCCTCGGCCCTGCTGTGGCCGGCGCTGGCGCATGCCCGCGACTACCTTGCCGATGCCCGACAGGCGCTCCAGAAGGGCGACCTCAAATCGGCGCAGATCGAGCTGCGCAATGCCGTCCGGGAGGACCCGCAGAGCGCCGAGGCGCATTTCCAGCTCGCGCGCGTCAACCTGCAGCTCGGCGATCCGGTCGCCGCACAGAAGGAAGCCGTCGCCGCGCGCGAGCGGGGCTACGACGCGCACCAGGTCGTCCCGCTGCTCGCGCAGGCCTACATGGTGCAGAACAAGTATCCTGAGCTGCTGCGGGATTTTACGGTCGGCAACACCGATCCCGCGCTCGATGCGCAGATCCTGGTGGCGCGCGGCTATGCGCAGGCCGCCCTGCGTGACCCGACCGGCGCCACCGCGTCCTTCACCGAGGCCGAGCGGCTGGCCCCCGACGCGCTCGAGCCGCTGCTGGCCGAGTTCCGGATGGCGCTCGCGCGGGGCGACGTCGCGACGGCGCAGGTCAAGGCTGACCGGGCGGTCGCGCTGCAGCCCAAGAACCCGCAAGCGTTGCTGCAACAGGTGGAGCTGCTGCATCGCAAGGGCGACGTCGCGGCGGCGCTGGCTGCTGCCGACCGGCTCGTCGGCGGAGCGCCGAGCTTCTTGGATGGCCGCCTGGAACGGGCCAGCCTGCTGATCGCTGCCGGCAAGGACGAGCAGGCCCGGGCGGACCTCGCGACGGTCGCGGCGGCGTTGCCGAACAACACCCGCATGCTGATGCTGCAAGCCTTGCTGCAGGTGCGCCAGCGGGACTTCAAGACCGCCGACGCCACCTTGCTGAAGATGTCGGGCGCGATGCCGACCCAGCCGCGAGCCTACCTCCTGCAGGCGTTCGTCAAGGCTCAGCTCGGGCAGCTGGAGCAGGCGGAGAGCGCGGCCCAGCGCTACGTTGCCCGCGCGCCGGATGATCTCGCCGGTGCCAAGCTGCTGGCCGGCATCGCGATGCAGCGCCAGCGGCCCGACACCGCGATCGAGGCGCTGACGAAATGGGCGTCGGCGGGAGCTGCCGACGAGGCGACCTATGATCTGCTCGGGCGGGCCTATGCCGCCATGGGCCAGCCGGAGCAGGCGGCGCGGGCATTCGAGAAGGCCGCCGCGCTGGCGCCGGGCGATCTGCAGACCCGTGGACGGCTGGCGGCGAGTCGCTTGGCCGCCGGGGACCCCAATGCCGCCGTCGCCGATCTCGAGAAGGCGCTCGAGATCGCCCCGAAGGAGGCCTCGGTCGGCGCCGCCTTGTTCTCGGCGGAGATGGCCACCGGGGACGTCGGACGCGCCGCCGCGGCGATCACCAAGATCCGGCAGGCACAAGGCGACACGCCGGCGGTGCAGAACCTCGAAGGGCTGCTGAAGCTGGCGCAGCTCGACCCGAACGGGGCGCGCGATCAGTTCAGCCGCATCGTCGCCGCCAACCCCGACTTCGTGCCGGCGCAAGTGAACCTGGCACGGATCGCGGCGATGCAGGGTCATCGCGACGAGGCTGCCGGGATGCTGAAGGCGATCCTTGCCAAGGACCCGGTCAGCGAACCGGCGCTGAGCCTGCTGGTCGCGAGCCAATCGGCGGACGGCAAGACAGCGGACGCCATCGCCGCATTGGAGCGGGCCCGGGCGGCGGCTCCGAAGGACGTCCGCCTGACCGTGAGCCTGGCCGATCTCTATACGCGCACCGGCGGCGGCGAAAAGGCGCTCGCGCTGCTGAACGCAAACCCCACGGACCTCGCCGCGAGCCCGGCCCTGCTGGGCGCCGCAGCGCGCGCTGACATCGCCCTTGGACGGATGGCCGAGGCGCGGGACGCCACCCTCAAGACCCTCGCCATCGAGCCGAAATCGCTGGAGGCGCGGCGCCGCCTGATCGCGCTGCTCGTCGCGGCGAAGGAATACGAGGCGGCCCGCAACGTCGTGCAGGAGGGCCTGCGCGTGTTGCCGGAAAATATCGCCCTGCTGCAGGATTATGTGGCGATCGACAACAAGGCGGGCGGTCTGTCGCAGGCGCTCGGCACGGCCGAGCGGTTGCGCAGCCAGGTGGGCGACACGCCCGCCGTCCGCGCCCTCAAGGGCGATCTCTATATGTCGGCCGGCAGGTTCGATGACGCGGCCGCCGAGTTCGCCGAGCAGTTGAAGCAGTCGCCCTCTGCCGTCATGGCGCTGCGCCTCGCCGGGGCGCAACTGTCCGCTGGCCACCAGGATCAGGCGGCGCAGATTTTGACCGACTGGCTGGCCAAGAACCCGAACGACGTCGCCGTGGCGCAGACGCTTGCCGGCCTGGAGATCACGCAGGGCAAGCTGGAGCGCGCCGAGGCGCACCTCACCTCGCTGCTGCAGAAGCGACCGCGCGACCCGATCGCCCTCAACAACCTCGCCTGGATCTACCAGAAGCGGGGCGATCCGCGAGCCCGCGACCTGGCCCAGCAAGCCTATCTGCTGCTGCCGGACGGGCAGACCGCCGACACCCTCGGCTGGATCCTGGTCAAGCAGGGAGCGGCACAGACGGCGCTGCCCCTGCTGCGGCAGGCGAGCGAGCAACTCTCCCGCAACCTCGACATCCGGTATCATCTCGCGGCGGCGCTGAAGGACACCGGCCAGCGCGACGAGGCGCGCAAATTGCTGACCTCCATGCTGGAGGCGGATGCCCGTTTCGACGAGAAGCCGGAAGCGCAGAAGCTGCTCGATGAATTGTCTAAGGGCTGACGCCGTACCGGAACCATAGCCGATGCGATCGCTCCTGCTGTTCCTCGAACTGACGATGTTGATCCCGATCGCGCTCGCACGGCCGTTCGTGGGCGTGCTGATCTACTCGTTCATCTCCTTCTCCAACTTGCATCGCCTGACGTTCGGCATCTCGGACGGCATGCCTTGGGCGTATATGACCGCGATCGCCACCCTGATCGGCTGTTTCGTGGCGCGCGAGCCGAAGCGGCTGCCGGTCAACCCGACGACCGTGCTGATCGTGCTGTTCATCATCTGCATCGGACTGACCTCGTTCGTGGCCCGCTTGCCGGCGGACCGGGTCGAGCCGAAATGGGAAGCAGTGACGAAGGTGTTTTTCTTCGTCCTGGTGACGATCGCACTGGTGCGGGACAAGTACCGGATACACGCGCTGCTGTGGGTGATGGTCATTTCGCTCGGCTATTTCGGCGTCAAGGGTGGCGGGTTCACGCTGCTCACGGGCGGCGGCGGCCGGGTGCTCGGTCCGCCATCGACGATGATTGCGGACAACAACCATCTGGCGGCGGGGCTGCTGGTCACATTGCCGCTGATGAACTATCTGCGCTTGCAATCGGCACACCGGATCGTGCGACTCGGCCTGTTGTGCGCGATGATACTGACCTTGTTCGCCGTCGTCGGCAGTTACTCGCGCGGCGCGCTGATCGGCCTGGCGGCGGTCTCCGTCGTGCTGTGGTTGCGAAGCTCAAACAAGATCGTCACCGGGGTCGCGGTCGCGGTCGCGGTCTACACGGCTATTACCTTCATGCCGCCGGAGTGGGTCGAGCGGATGTCCACCTTGCGTCACGCCGAGGAGACCAACTCGGGGCAGAGCCGCACGGCGATCTGGATGGCGTCCCTCCAGATGGCGATCCACAATCCCTTGACCGGGGTGGGATTCATGGGACCCTACGATCAGGGCCTGGTTGACCAATATGCGAACGGAACCACCGCCCGCGCGGTACACAGCATCTGGTTCGAGCCGATTGGTGAGCATGGCTTCCCGACGTTCCTGGTCTGGCTTGGCATCTCATTCGCTGGGGTTGTGAACACGTTCGGCATCCTGCGCGCGAGCAAGGGAGTTGCGGAGCTGCTGTGGTGTCGTGATCTCGCGCGAATGGCGCAGGTGTCGATCGTGGCGTACATGGTTGCGGGCACGTTCCTATCGCTGTGCTATTGGGATTTCTACTTCACCATCATCGCCGTGCTCGCGGGCACGCGCGCTATCGTCCGGGAGACGGTGCAACAGACGACTTCGGCCGAGCCGAGCGCCGGGATGTGGCGCCGCGGCCTGATCGGGGGCATATCCGTAGCCGGCCGGCCGGCAAGGATCGGTGCCGGTGGATAGTTTTCTATTTCTGTGCGCGTGCGGCGGACTGGCGTGGGTCATCGCCTGGGCGCTGCGCGATTGGAGCAAGCCGAGCCAGGGATTTTGGCCGTTCGACGCAAAGTGGATGAAGCGCGATCGGTCGCCGACGCCGCAGACATGGCAGCGCAAGCCCTCCGGCGGCGGGCGCGGGTAGGGTGCGGCCGCTCCGGCTGCTGACCTACACGACGCTGTTTCCCAACGGCGAGCAGCCCAACCACGGCATCTTCGTCGAGAACCGGCTGCGGAAACTGATCGACAGCGGGTTCGCCGAAAGCACCGTGCTGGCACCCGTCCCGTTCTTCCCGAGCGGGCATCCGCGTTTCGGCCGCTGGAGTCGGTACGCGCGTGTCGCCCCGTTTGAGAGCAGGGATGCGCTTGCGGTTCATCACCCGCGTTACCCGGTCATTCCGAAGGTAGGCACCGGACTCGCACCGTTCCTGCTGTATCGGGCCAGTCTGCCTCCGATGCAGCGCTTGCTCGCCGACGGGCCCGGGATCGACCTGATCGACGCGCACTATTTCTATCCCGACGGGGTGGCGGCGGTCTGGCTTGGCCGCCGCTTTGGCCTCCCCGTCGTGGTCACGTCGCGCGGTTCGGACGTCACGTTGCTGCCCCGCTCGCGCGTGCCGCGCTGGCTCCTGCGCAAGGCCATTGCCGAGGCCGACGGTCTGATCGCGGTCAGCGCGGCGCTCAAAGCGGCGCTGGTGGAACTCGGGGCTCGCCCGGGCGGGGTCGAAGTGCTGCGCAACGGCGTGGACACGGCGCTGTTCCGCCCGGCGGACCGGGTGACCGCCCGAAGCGCCCTGGGTCTCTGCCGCCCGACGCTGATCTCGGTCGGGCTGCTGATCGACCGCAAGGGCCACCATCGCGTAATCGAGGCGATGCGACAGCTTCCCGAATACGGGTTGCTCATCGTCGGCGAGGGTCCGGAGCGAGGTCGTCTGGAAAGCCTGATCGCGCGATCCGGGCTGGGTGATCGGGTGCGGCTGCTCGGCGCGCGTCCCCATGCCGAGTTGCCGGCTTTCTACTCCGCCGCCGATGCGCTGGTGCTCGCGTCGAGCCGCGAGGGATGGGCGAACGTGCTGCTCGAGGCGATGGCCTGCGGGTCGCCGGTGATCGCCAGCCCGATTCCGGGCAATCCGGAGGTGGTGCAGAGCCCGGATGCGGGCGTAATCATGCCCGGCGGCAACCCGGTTCAGGGCATTGTCGACGGAGTGCGTGCGCTGTTCGCCGCCCCGCCGGACCGGGCGGCGACGCGGGCCTACGCCGAACGGTTCAGCTGGGATGCGACAACCGAGGGGCAGCTCAGCCTGTTCCGTCGCATCCTGGAGCGGGCCGACGCCGCTGCACCGGGGCGGCACGGCGCGCCCCTGTCCGCGACCGTCCGGCCGGCCC
Organism: uncultured Alphaproteobacteria bacterium; assembly: GCA_963719345.1. GTDB lineage: Bacteria > Pseudomonadota > Alphaproteobacteria > Acetobacterales > Acetobacteraceae > CAVRCA01. Next base: position 43,155 of record CAVRCA010000007.1, on the reverse strand, counting down.
ATGCGGAGCCGCGCCGGTGATCCTGGTTTTCGAGATGATTTGGACCGGCACGGCGCACGCGCCCGGGAACAGCTCCACCATCCAGGTCATCGCCCGCGCCTTCCCCGATCAGCAGGTGCGGGTGTTTGCGGACCCCTCGCATCTGGACGAACTCGGGCGCGATCGCGCCCTGACCGGGCTGGCCAATGTCGGATTGCACCCGATCGCGATTTTTCCCGACTTCCGAGGCAAGACGCACGTTGTCTCCAGCCGCCGCTTCGCCCGCGAGTTCGCCATCATGCGGGCGGCGCTGCGGGACGTGCCGCGCCGCGAGCCGTGCCTGATCGTGCTGATCTCCACGACCCCGACCGCGATCTTCGCCGCCGCCCTGCTCGCCCGGCTCGCGCGCCGCCGGATCGGTATCCAGGTAGGGCTGCACGGCAACCTCAACGAGATCACCGGCTGGCGGCCGCGCAACCCGATCACCCGTCGCTTCGACCTCGCCTCTGCTTTGAGCGGGCGCCAGCCGCCGTCGCTGCGCTATCTGGTTCTCGAGCAGCCGATCAAGGACGCCCTGGGTCGCCTGGCGCCCGCAGCCGCCGCGCGCACCGATGTGCTGCCTCACCCCGTCCACATCGAGGAGATCCCCGCCGGTCCCGCAGCGTCCCTGGGCTCGCCGCTCCGGGTGGGTTTTGTGGGGCAGGGCACGCAGGCCAAGGGGTTCGATGCGTTCCTGTCCCTGGCCCACGATCTCAGCGCTCGCTATGGCGGGCGGGTGACGTTCCACCATGTCGGCCGCGTGTTGCCCGGTACGGACCTGTCGCGGTGCGAGGTGCTCGCCGACCCGAGCAGCAGCGAAGGTCTCTCCCGAAGCGAGTTCCTGCGCCGACTCGGCCGGCTGCATTACGTGCTGCTGCCGTTCCATGAGCGCTACTACAATCTGTCCGCGAGCGGCGCGCTGATCGATGCGATCACCTGGGCGAAGCCGGTGATCGCCACGAAGCTGCCCCTGGTGCAGCAATTATTCGACCGGTTTGGCGACATCGGGTTTTTATGCGAGGGCGAAGCGGGATTGCGCGACGCGGTCGAGACGATTCTGATCGAGCGGGACCAGGAGCGGTACGCGCGACAGGTGGCGGCAATCGCGCGCGCGCGCGACAGTCGCCGTCCTGAAGCATTGGCCGGCGAGTACCGGAAAGTCCTGCGCGACGGTTTCGGCGGATTGCTGGCCTGAGCGCGCGCCCGTCGCGCCGGCCGAACGGAGGACAGGCTTGGCAGCCAGCGAGTACCCGGATGCACCCAGGCCGGCGCCGGACGCGCGGTGCGCGACCGTCCGCCAATGCGCCGTGCTGGTCGGCGGCCTCGGCGCGCGGCTGGGCGCGATCACGGCCGACACTCCAAAGCCGATCCTGCCCTGCGGCGATCGCCCGTTCCTCGCCTGGCTGCTGCGCGAGTTCATCCGCTTCGGCGTATCGGAGTTTTTGTTGCTGACCGGACATCTCTCTGCCCGGGTCGAGGCGACACTGGCGGAGATCGCCGCCGTTCTGCCGGTCGACGCGCGGGTCTCGATCAGCGAAGAGCCGCTTCGTGCCGGAACCGGCGGGGCCGTGTTCCATGCGCGCGACCGGCTCGACGAGCGGTTCCTGCTCTGCAACGGCGATTTGCTGTTCGACTGCAACCTCGCTCGCCTTCTCGCTGCCGGGGCCACGGAGGGCGACGACGTTGTCGGCCGCGCTGTGCTGCGGCGGATGCCGGATGCGTCCCGCTACGGGGTGGTGGACCTGGACGGTGACCGGATCACCGCGTTCCGGGAGCGCCCGTCGCCGGGCGGCGGCGACCTGATCAACGGCGGCATCTACCTGTTCGATCGGCGCCTGTTCGACGATCTCGCCCCGCAGTGCTCGCTGGAGGCCGATGTTCTGCCCCGCCTGGCGGCCCACGGTGCGCTCCGGGGGCTGGAGGCGTCCGGCTATTTCCTCGATATCGGCGTGCCCGAGGATTTGCGGCGCGCCGAGGTGGAGGTACCGGCGCGGCTCCGCCGTCCGGCCCTGTTTCTCGACCGCGACGGGGTGATCAACGTCGACCACGGCTGGGTCGGCTCGCGCGAGCGCTTCGAATGGATGCCCGGCGCGATCGAGGCGATCCGCACCGCGACCACGGCGGGCTGGCACGTGTTCGTGGTCACCAACCAGTCGGGGGTGGCGCGCGGCCTGTTCGATGAGGCGTCCGTGCGGTCGCTGCACGCCTGGATGAGCGACACGGTGCGCCGCGAGGGCGGCACGATCGACGACATCCGATACTGCCCCTACCACGAGGAGGCCGTGGTCCCCGCCTACCGTCGGGCGAGCGACTGGCGCAAGCCGGCCCCGGGGATGATCCTCGACCTGCTGCGGAAATGGGAGCTCGACCCGCGCCGATGCGTGCTGGTCGGCGACCAGCAGCGCGACCTCGCCGCGGCAAGCGCCGCCGGGATCGCGGCACGCCTGTTCACCGGGGGCGATCTCGCTTCCTTCCTGACGCCGATTCTGAGATCATACGATAGCATGTTTTGAGGCAAATGATTTGCAGATCAGGATCAGGTCCGGCGCTGCGTCGCGGACGGTGCGGGCTCGGGTGCCGCTGCGGCTCGGGCTGGCGGGCGGGGGCACCGATCTAGGACCCTATTGCGACGAGTTCGGCGGCGCCGTGCTGAACACCACGATCGACCGCTACGCCTATGCCTTCATCGAGCCCTCGCCGGATGGCCGGGTCCATTTCGTTGCACCCGACATGGACCTCGACGAGGAGTTCGAGCCCTGTTCTGGGGCCATCGGAGAGGCCGAGCTCAAGCTGCACGCGGCGGTCACGCGCCGGATGACGGCGCAATTCGGCAATGGCGAGCTGGAGCCTGTCCGGGTGACCTCCTTCGTCGACGCACCGGCGGGTTCTGGCCTCGGGTCATCCTCGGCGCTGGTGGTCGCTCTGGTCGAGGCTTTCACGACGTTTCTGCAGGCCCCGCTTGGCCCATACGACGTGGCGCACCTCGCCTACGAGATCGAGCGCGTCGATCTCGGCCTGGCGGGCGGCAAGCAGGACCAGTATGCGGCCACGTTCGGGGGCATCAATTTCATCGAGTTCCTGGGCGGCGACCGCGTCATCGTCAATCCGCTGCGGATTGCGGCACCCGTGCTGAACGAGCTCGAAACCTCGATCGTGACGTGCTTCACGGGCATCTCTCGGCGGTCGGCGGCGATCATCACCGAGCAGCAACGCCGGATGGAGGCGGAGGTCGGCAACACGATGGGCAGCCTGCATCAGCTCAAGCGGGATGCTGTCGAGATGAAGGATGCCCTGCTGCGGGGGCGGGTGGCCGACATGGCGGAAATCCTCAACCGGTCCTGGCGGGCGAAGAAGCAGACCGCGAGCGGTGTCACCACCAACCACATCGAGGAGCTTTACGATCTCGCTCTGGCCAACGGTGCGACCGGCGGCAAGGTGTCGGGCGCGGGCGGGGGCGGCTTCATGATGTTTTTGGTGCCGCCCCGGGAGCGGGTGCGCGTGGTCCGGGCGTTGAACCGGGCCGGCGGCACCGCCAACGGCGTGCATTTCACCGCCGACGGGGCGGCCTCCTGGGTGGTTTAGACGCGAGCCGGCGGCTCGCGGCGCGCTTCTGACTGGCCGCGCGGCAAAACTCGGCTAGGATCACCCCCGGCAGGCGTCCGTGACCGCTTGGGCCGTGCGACGCCGCATCAATCGAGACCGCGAACCGGTCCAGCGGAGGCGTCGGGATGTCAGCAAATGCGTCGTCGGACGGTGGGCGGCCTCGTTCGGTCGCCTTGGTCGGTCCCTATGGAAGCGGCAAGACGGCCTTGTTCGAGGCGCTGATGGCGGCCGCCGGCTCGCCGGTGCGCCGTGCCGGGGAGGCGCGCAGCCGCGCCATGAGCACGGACCTCAGGCTCGGTCATTGCACCTTCATGGGCGATGCGTGGTCGATCCTCGACTGCCCAGGGTCGATCGAGTTCGCCCATCAGGTGGCATGCGGCCTGGCCGTGGTCGATCTGGCGGTCGTGGTGTGCGAGCCGGTGCCGGAGCGCGCCCTCACCGTGGCGCCGCTGCTCAAGCTGCTGGCCGACCAGGGCGTTCCGCACATCGTGTTTGTCAACAAGATCGACACGCTCGACGGTCGGGTGCGCGACGTGTTGTCCGGGCTCCAGGCCTACTCGAGGTTTCCTCTGGTGCTCCGCCAGGTGCCGATCCGCGAGAACGACGCGGTGACCGGTTATGTCGACGTGGTGAGCGAGCGCGCCTACCGCTACCGCCGGGGGCAGCCGTCCGAGCTGATCCAGCTGCCCTCCCACATGGCGGACCGGGAGAAGGAGGCGCTGGCCGCGCTGCTGGAGGTGCTGGCCGATCATGATGACGCGCTGCTGGAAAAAATCCTCGAGGACGTGACGCTGACCTCGCAGGAGATCTATGGCCAGCTGCGCAAGGATCAGGTGTCCGGCGCCGTGGTCGAAGTGCTCCTCGGCGCGGCCGAGAACGATCATGGCGTGCGACGGCTGTGGAAGGCGCTGCGGCACGACACGCCGCATGCGCAGGAGACCGCCGCCCGGCATGGGATCGAGCCCGGGGATGAGCCGCTGGCTCAGGTGTTCAAGACCGTTCATGCCGGTCACACGGGCAAGTTGTCCTACGTGCGGCTGTGGCGCGGCTCGCTGGCCGACGGCATGACGTTGGGCGGCGGCCGGGTGGGCGGGATCTACCGGATGCCGGCCGGCGAACCGGTGAAGGGAGCCGAGGCGCAGGCCGGCGACCTGGTGGCACTCGGCCGGCTGGAGACGGCGGCGACGGGCGCCACGCTGGCGGCGTCCGGCGCGCCCGCGCCGCTGGCATTCCCGTCGGCGCCCGAGCCGGTCTATGCAATGGCCATCGCCACCGCCGACCGCAAGGATGACGTAAAACTGTCCGGCGCGTTGCAGAAGCTGCGCGAGAGCGACCCGTCACTGCAGATCGTCCACGACCAGGATACCAACGAGACCATCCTGCGGGGACAGGGCGAGATCCACCTGAACGCGACGATCGAGCACCTGGCCAAGGCCTACAATCTGAGACTGACCACGGCCAAGCCGCAGGTCGGATACCGCGAGACGATCCGGCACGCGGTCCACCAGCATTCACGGCTGAAGCGTCAGACCGGCGGGCACGGCCAGTTCGCCGACGTCAAGATCGACATCGCGCCCCGCGCGCGCGGCGAGGGCTTCCAGTTCATCGACAAGGTGGTGGGCGGGGCGGTGCCGCGCCAGTACATCCCGGCGGTCGGCGAGGCGGCGGAGGAGGCGGCCCGGAAGGGTCCGTTCGGCTTCCCGGTGGTCGACATCTCGGTGACCTTGGTGGACGGCGGGTTCCATTCGGTCGACAGCTCCGACATGGCGTTCAAATCGGCGACCCGGATGGCGATGACGGAAGGCCTGACGCGGGCCGACCCGGTGCTGCTGGAGCCGATCGAGCACGTGACGGTGAGCGTGCCCAACGAGTACACCGCCCGAGCGCAGCGGCTGCTCACCGGACGGCGGGGGCAGATCCTCGGCTTCGCGGAGCGGCCGGACTGGCCCGGCTGGGACGAGGTCGAGGCGCTGGTGCCGCAGGCGGAGCTGCACGACCTCATCATCGAGCTGCGTTCGCAGACCATGGGGCTTGGCAGCTATCGACGGCAGTTCGATCATCTGGCGGAGGCGCGTGGCCGGCTCGAACGCGGGGCGGCTTAGCATCCTCCAGCAGGAGAACCGACCGATGCAGCTATTTGATCTGGCCGGGAGGGTGGCCGTCGTCACCGGCGGCAATGGCGGGATCGGCCTCGGCATGGCAAAGGGCCTCGCCGCGGCGGGGGCCAGGATCGTGCTCGCCGGCCGCGACGAGGCCAAGGCGCGCGACGCCCTGGCCGAACTCGGCGGCCCCGGCTCGTTCGTCAGCGCCGATGTCACCCAGCAATCCGCGTGTCGGGCTCTGGTCGATCGGACGCTCGCCCTGTTCGGACGGCTCGACATCCTGGTGAACAATGCCGGCATGTCGATCCGCAAGCGCCCCGAGGATCTCAGCGAGACGGACTGGCACACGGTGATGGACACCAACCTGACCAGCGCGTTCCTGTGCGCGCAGGCCGCCTACGCGCCGATGAAGCAGGCGGGCGGCGGCAAGATCATCAATATCGGGTCGATGATGTCGCTGTTCGGCGCTCCCTACGCGACGCCCTATGCGTCCAGTAAAGGGGGCATCGTGCAGATGACCCTGTCGCTGGCGACGGCGTGGGCGCGCGACAACGTCCAGGTGAATGCGGTGCTGCCCGGCTGGATCGACACGGCCCTGACGCAGACCGCCCGGCGGGAGGTGGATGGTCTGCACGACCGGGTGCTTGCCCGTACTCCGGCGGGGCGCTGGGGCGTGCCGGCCGACATGGCGGGGGTCGCGGTGTTTCTCGCCAGCGCCGCGTCGGACTTCGTCACCGGCGCGGCCATACCGGTCGATGGCGGGTTCTCGACGTCAGGCTGAGGCGTTCGGGAGCACGCGGCAGGAGCCCTATTCCGGCCCGACTTCCGTACCGGCGCTCTCCTCCAGATGCTTGTGCAACTTGAGAAGGGATTTCTGCAGGCTCGACCACTCGGACCGGCTGAGGGCGGCCGCGAGTTCACCTTCCAATCGCCGGGCGAGCGGGATGACGCCTTCGTAGACCCGCTGTCCCTTGCGGGTCATGCGCAGGACCCGGGCGCGGCCATCCCCTGGATCCTGTGTCTGACGCAACAGCCCACGCGCGACCAACGTGGCGGCGGCCCGGCTGACCTTCACCTTGTCCATGCCGGTCCATTCGCTGACCCGGCTGGGCGAGATCGCCTCGAACCGGCCGATCACCGCGAGGACCCGCCACTCCGGGATGGTCAGACCGAACTCGTCGGAATAGTGGCGCGCGAACACCCGGGAGACACGGCCGGCCGTGACCGAGAGCTGGTAGGGCAGGAACTCCTCCAACTTGAACTCAGGAGAGTCCGAACCCGCTCCTCCCGCTCTCGTCTGTTTCATCTGCAACCGCGCTCCTTGCGCCTGGTACATACCGCGCCGCCTTCTCACCTATTCTGCCACAATAATGACGGTCAGTCGTCCTACAAGTGGAGGGATGCCGGCCGTGGTCGGCGGCGGGGCCTGCCATCCGGGCGAACGCGATATGGGCCGCATGTTGCAGCAATGCTAGGCGGTGCTGTACGTTTCGTTTCGGACGCTTGTGGACCGACGACCTACAACCGACAAGGGCAGGGGGGCGAGATGGCGGGTCCCGAGTTCGAGCTGCAAGCGTTGCCGGCCTCGTTCTACGCCGATCCCTACCCGACCTATCACGCCCTCCGTCAAGCTGCTCCGGTACGGCGCATGGCCGACGGTTCGCTGTTCCTGACGCGGTACGACGACGTGGCCGCCGTCTACCGCGACGCCCGGATGTTCAGCTCCGACAAACGGCGGGAGTTCGCGCCGAAATATGGTGTCGGTTCGGCACTCTACCAGCATCACACCGGCAGCCTCGTGTTCAATGACGCGCCCTTGCACACGCGCGTCCGCACGCGGATCATTGGGGCGCTTACGGTGCGTGCGATCGCCGCCCTCGAGCCCGACCTCGTTGCCCTGGTCGATCGGTTGCTCGACGGGGCGGCGGCGCGCGGCACCATCGACATCATCGAGGATTTTGCGACCGCCATTCCGGTGGAGGTCATCGGTAACTTGCTCGGGGTGCCGCGCGGTGAGCGCGGACCTCTGCGGGCCTGGTCGCTCGCGATCCTGGGCGCCCTGGAACCGGTGTTGAGCGAGGCCCAGCGGGCCGACGGTGAAGCCGCCGTGGTCGCGTTCCTGGCCTATCTGCGGGACCTCGTGGCGGAGCGTCGCCGCCGGCCTGGCGATCCGTCGCGCGACGTGTTGACCAGGCTGTTGCAAGGCGAGCAGGGCGAACCGCTGAGCGAGGCAGAGCTGTTACAGAACTGCATCTTCGTTCTCAATGCCGGCCACGAGACGACGACGAACCTCATCGGCAACGGGCTGGCCGCCCTGCTCGAGTGGCCGGACCAGCGCGCGCGCCTGCTCGCCAATCCGTCGTTGATCCGGAGCGCCGTCGAGGAATTCCTGCGCTTCGACAGCTCGAACCAGCTTGGCAACCGGATCAGCACGGCACCAACCGAGATCGGTGGCATCCTGGTCGCGCCGGACACGCCGGTCACGCTTTGCATCGGGGCGGCCAACCGCGACCCCGAGCAGTTCCCGGACCCGGACCGGCTCGACCTTGGGCGGGAGCCTAACCGCCATCTCGCGTTCGGGTTGGGCGTGCATCAATGCGCCGGGATGACGTTGGCGCGATTGGAGGGGCGTGTCGCCATCGGCCGGTTCGTGCAACGTTTCCCGCGCTACGATCGCGCCGGCAAACCGGTGCGCGGCGGTCGCGCGCGGTTTCGCGGCTTCCTGTCACTGCCTGTGAGGGTCGCATGATTCAGGACGGCATCGCCTACCTTTCGGGGTTCGGCAACGAATACGCGACGGAGGCGGTTCCGGATGCGCTTCCGTCGGGCCAGAACTCGCCGCAGCGCGGCCCGCAGGGCCTCTACGCGGAACAGATCTCCGGCACCCCCTTCACCGTCCCGCGCGCTGCGGCGCGGCGGAGCTGGCTCTATCGCATCCGGCCCTCGGTCGATCACCCGCCCTATCGGCGGATCGAACTCGGGGCGGCTGTGTGGTGCGCTGGCGCCGCCCACCCCCAACCGGTTGCGCTGGAACGCGCTGCCGATCCCCGAGGAGCCGACGGATTTCGTCGCCGGCCTCGTCACCTTGGCCGCCAACACCGACACCCAATCGGGAACCGGCGTCTCCGTACATCTTTACTGTGCCAACCGCTCGATGCGGCGCGTCTTCTGGAATGCCGACGGCGAGTTCCTGCTGGTGCCGCAGGAAGGCGGGCTGCTCCTTCTCACCGAGCTGGGCCGCCTGGCGGTTGGACCGGGCGAAATTGCCGTGATCCCGCGCGGCGTCCGGTTCCGGGTCGAGCTGCGGGCGGGCACGGCGCGCGGATACATTTGCGAGAACCACGGTGCGGCCCTGCGACTGCCGGAGCTTGGTCCGATCGGCGCCAACGGCCTCGCCAACGCCCGCGACTTCCTGGCGCCGGTCGCCTGGTTCGAGGATAGGGATGAGCCGGTCGAAATCGTGCAGAAGTTCATGGGCGGGCTATGGACGACCGAACTCGACCATTCCCCGCTCGACGTCGTGGCCTGGCACGGCACTCTGGCCCCGTACAAATACGATCTTGCGCGCTTCAACGTGATCGGCTCGGTCAGCTTCGACCATCCGGACCCCTCGATCTTCACCGTCTTGACGTCGCCCACCGAGCAGCCGGGCGCGGCGAATGTCGACTTCGCCATTTTCCCGCCGCGCTGGGCCGTGGCCGAGCACACGTTCCGTCCGCCCTGGTTCCACCGCAACGTGATGAACGAGTTCATGGGGCTGGTGCATGGCGTCTACGACGGCAAGCAGGGCGGCTTCATGCCCGGCGGGGCATCGTTGCATCCGTCGATGAGCGCGCATGGCCCGGACGCGCCGACCTGGGAAAAGGCGGCCCACGCCGAGCTGGTGCCGCACAAGATCGACAATACGCTTGCGTTCATGTTCGAGACCCGGCTGTTGTTGCGCCCGACCGAATTCGCGCTGGCCTGTCCGCAGCTGCAGGCGGACTACGATGCATGCTGGCGCGGCCTCGGCCGCCATTTCCCACAGGTGCAACAATGACGGATGCGACGCATGATCCCGCCCGTCGAAGCTGGGTGGAATTGGCCGACGGGCATCCGCAGTTCCCGATCCAGAACCTGCCTTTCGGCGTGTTCAGCCCGTCCGGTGACGAGCCCCGTGGCGGCGTGGCGATCGGCGACGAGATCCTCGACCTGCGCGGGGCGGCCGAAGCCGGGTTGCTGGGCGGCGTTGCCGAGGCGGCGCTCGGCCCGACGCTGAACCCGCTGCTGGCGCTCGGTCCCGCCGCACGACGCGAGCTGCGCAACCGGGTGAGCGCCGTCCTCGACGCGGATGGGCCCGACCGGGCGCGGATCGCCGCAATGCGCGCGAGCTTGCTGCGTCGGAGCGAGGACTGCGCGGTTCGCCTGCCCGTCGCGATCGGCGCCTACACCGATTTCTTCGCCGGCATCCACCATGCGCGCAACGGTGGTCGATTGTCCCGACCGGACAATCCGCTTGCCCCCAACTACAAATACGTCCCGGTTGCCTACCATAGCCGCGCCTCGTCCGTGCGCCCGTCGGGCACGGACGTGCGGCGGCCGAAGGGGCAGCGCCTGGTCGCGGGCCGCGACGTGCCGGAGTACGGCGCGTCCCAGCGGCTCGACTACGAGATGGAGCTGGGCATCTGGATCGGACCGGGCAACGCGCTCGGTGAACCGATCCCGGTCGGGCAGGCGGGTGAACACATTGCCGGCTTCTGCCTGCTGAACGACTGGTCGGCCCGCGACGTACAGACATGGGAAATGCAGCCGCTCGGGCCGTTCCTGGCCAAGAATTTCCAGACCAGCGTCTCGCCTTGGCTGGTCACGCCGGAAGCCCTGGAGCCGTTCCGCATCGCCCAGCCGGCCCGGCCCGACGGCGACCCTGAGCCGCTTCCCTATCTGCTCGACCGTACGGATCAGGCGGCCGGCGGCCTCAGCATCGACGTCGAGGTATACCTGTACACTCCGGTCATGCGGGATCGCGGGTCGGCGCCGCACCGGCTCTCCTTCGCCAACACGCGCGAGCTGTACTGGACGGTGGCGCAGATGGTGGCCCACCACACCAGCGGCGGCTGCAACCTGCAGGCGGGCGACCTGCTGGGCAGCGGCACGATCTCCGCCCCGGAGCGGTCGGGCTTCGGGGCTCTGCTCGAGATCACCGAGGCCGGCCGCCAAACCATCGAGTTGCCATCCGGCGAGAGGCGAACGTTCCTGGAGGACGGCGACGAGGTGATCTTTCGCGGCACCTGCCGGCGCGACGGTTTCGTGTCGATCGGTTTCGGCGAGTGCCGCGGCCGCGTGCTGCCCGCCACATGACCGGATGGAGCCGTCGCGGCGCCCTGGCCGGGCTGGCCGCTGCGTCGCTGCTCGGCGCGTCCCGCCGGATCGTCAAGGCCCAGGCCGGGCCGGTGAGGATCGGCGTCCTGACCGATGAGAGCGGGCCGTACGCCGACAGCGGCGGCCCCGGATCGGTGCTGGCGGCGCGCCTGGCGGCAGCGGATTTCGGCCCCACCGTGCTCGGCCGGCCGATCGAAATCCTCCATGCCGACACGCTGAACAAGCCCGATGTCGCCGGTGCGCTCGCCCGCAAATGGTACGACGCCGACGGCGTGGACGCGATCGCCGACCTTCCGGTGACGCCGATCGCGCTGACCGTCCAGCAGGCGGCGCGGGAGCGGGGCCGGACGGTGATGATCACCGGCGCCGCCATCACCGATTTCACCCAGAAACTGTGCGCGCCGGTGAGCACGCATTGGGCGGACGATACGCACGCGATGACCACCGGGACGGCGGGGGCGATGCTGCGCCAGGGCGGCTCGACATGGTTCTTCATCACAGTGGATTTCAGCTTCGGCCGGGCGGTCGAAGCGGGAGCCAAATCGGTGATCGAGGCGGGCGGCGGGCGGGTGCTGGGCTCGACCTACTTCCCGATCGGCAACACCGATTTTTCGTCGCAGCTGGTCGCGGCCCAAAATGCCGGGGCGCAGGTGATCGGGCTTGCCGCCGTCGGCAACGACCAGGTGAACCTCATCAAGCAGGCCGCCGAGTTCGGCCTCCAGTCGAAGGGACGCCAGCGACTGGCCGGGTTCCTCGTCTACATCACCGACATCCACGCGCTCGGCTTGCCGGTGTGCCAGGGGCTCACTTTCACCTCGGGTTTCTACTGGGACCAGACCGACGCCTCGCGCGCGTTCAGCAAGCGCTTCTTTGCCGAGCGGCAGGCAATGCCGACGCGCGAGCAGGCCGCGACCTACGTCGCCAGCCTGCATTTCCTCAAGGCGATGGCCCACGCGGGGACGCGCGACCCGCTTGCGGTGGCGGCGGCGATGCGGGCGCTGCCGGTCGATTATCTCGGCCACGCGGCGAAAGTGCGCGACGACGGCCGGGTGCTCTACGACGTGACGCTCTACCGGGTGAAATCGCCGCAGGAGAGCCGCGCGCCCTGGGACTACTACGCCCCGCTCGCGACGGTGCCGGGCGCGGAAGCGTTCCTGCCCCAGTCTTGCGGCTGAGCCGGGATGAGCGGCTTGCTTCGCGCAAATGTGGCGCTGGCAATTCTGGCCACACTCGCCCCTGCGGCACACGTCCTGGAACTGCCCAACAAGATGATGCTTGATGGGCTGCTCTGGCTCGCCGTGCAGCAGCACCTCTATCGTGGTTGGGGGCCGTTCCTGGGCGCGCCGACCGAGATTGGAGCGCTGGCGAGCGCGCTCGCCTTGCTCCTCTTGAACCGCAGCAACCGCGAGATGGCGCGGATGATGGTGGTGGAGATACTTTCCTATTGCGGGATGCTCGCCGCGTTTTTTTCGCTCAACGCTCCCGTGAATGCGGCCGTAAGTGTCTGGACATCAGCGGACGTTCCCGATGACTGGCCGAGTTATCGGCTGCGATGGGAAGCCGGGCACGCGCTGGCCGCCACGTTGTCAGTCATCGCTGCCATAGCGGCGATCAAGAACTTCGCTCGCGAATGCCGTCGGGAGAGGTGTCAGGAGAAACGCAGTGAGTGAACCCACACGAGCGGCCGAGGCTCTTGTCGGAACATGGAAACTCCTGTCGTTCACCGAGGAGAACCTCGAACTCGGGGCAGACGAGTCATCCTTTGGGCAAGAACCCGAATGCCTGGGTCATCTACGCAGCGGATGGCCACGCCGCCACTATCTTCACCACGGCAGATCGGACGCCTCCGGCAGCGGCCCAGGCGACCGACCAGGAGGCGATCCGCCTCTACCGCAGCATGGTCGCGTTCGCCGGCCGCTATGAACTCGATGGCGACAAGCTGATCTACCATCCCGAGGCGTCCTGGAACGAAGCGTGGAACGGCGTCGCTCAGGTGCGCCTGTTCGCGATCGAAGGAGATCGTCTGTCCGTGACGTCGGCACCGGCGGTCAGCACGCTGACGGGTGCCAGAACCGTCTTTTCTCTCGCCTGGAAGCGGGCCATTTAGCCGACCGCCCTACGCCTCGCGATACCAGAGCAGCATCACGCCGATCAGCAGCAGGCACACCGGCCACACCCACCCGGCGATGCGGTTGGTCGGCGGGTCCAGCCTGAGTTCGAGCCAACGGGACCAGCCGGCGACCACGGCGGCGAGCGCCAGCGGCGTGTGGGTGAGCTCGATCAGCAGCGCGTCCTTAACGTTGGCGATCGCGTGGCTGTGGGTGAGCAGCAGAGCGCCGCCGCCGGCGCAGATCAGCGGAAATACCAGGGCGGCGCGCGGATGCGGGCGAGGACTGGTGCGGACCCGCCACTCGAAGAACGCGAAGGCGATCAGCAGCAGCACGAACACCCGGTGCTGCAGCACCTCGACGTCGCGCAGGCTCTCGAGCAGGCCGATATGGCCGAGCGGCCAGTTCTCCGGGTCCGAGCGGACGAACAGGAAGGCGGCGAGGCCGAGGAACAGCAGCGGCCAATGCCGCGCCCAGCGCAGTCCCGCCTGGTTCAGCAGGGCGAGCAGGCCGATGGCGAGGACGAAAATGCCGGCCCAATGGTGGTTGTACTCGGACCACGCAATGTCGGCGGCGTTGCGCGGCGGCAGTTCGCCCGCGCCCGGCGTGAACGCCTCGGCCCCGGGGTGATGCGAGGCCGTCGCCTTGGCGTCGAGCTCGGCCTGGAGGGCGGGCAGGGCGAGCACGTCATGCTCGGGCGAGGCCAGCCGAGGCCAGGCCGGCGCGTTGCGCTCAAGGATTTCGGCGAAGGTGACCCGGTCCTGCGTCAGATCGACGGCGGGCGGCACCGAGGTGAGCGAGGCGGCGGCGAAGAAGATGGTGATGCCGATGCCGATCTCGACCTCGGCGCATCGCTTGAGCCGGGTCACCTTCGTGCCGGGTTGCACCCGCAGGCGCTCGACGAGACGGAAGTTGAGCGCGCCGAGGCCGAGCAGCATCAGGAACATGGCGATCTTGGCGCCTACCATCACGCCATAGGCGGTGCCGTAGAACCCCTGCCAGTCGCCGATGTAATAGAAGCTCATGGTGATGCCGCTGAGCAGGATGCAGGCGACGCCGGCCATCGACATGCGGGAGTAGCGAGCCCCGACCAGCCGCCAGGCGGTCCCGCCGGACACCAGGTGGAGCGCCAGCACGAAGCAGGGCAGCCCGCCGATCCAGATCGCGGCGCCGAACTGATGCAGCCCTTCCACGATCAGCAACACGGCCCGGTCGTCGAGCCGCGCCGCCGCGTGCGTGGTCAGCGTGGCCGCCGCCAGCTCGATCACGGCCAGGACGACGAGCAGGCCGGACGGCGCGCGGGTGCCGCGGGCGAGCACCGCCCCTCCGATCAGGGCCGCCGCCACGATTTTCACCATGCCGGCCAACGCGAAGTTGGCGCCGAGCACGTCCCAGACGGAAAGCCCGACGGTGCCGATCAGGACGGCGGCCTGCAGCGCGATCGTGGCGGCTTCGCAAACCACCAAGGAGAGGGCGCTCCAGCCGGTGATCCGCACGCTGCCCTGCAGGACGGGAAACCCGGACGGGCCGAGCCGGTGCAGGAAGGGGCGGGCGAGCAGGACCACGAACAGCACGCTGCCGACGGCCATCGACTGCGCGACGATCGTCAGCCCGTGCACCACGATGCTGAGATAGCCGAACAGGTCGACCAGCAGGCTCACGCGCTAGTGCTCCAGGACCGTGAACGGCACGTCGCCGCGGGTGATGTGACCGTCGACGGCGAGCACCTGCCAGTGGACCACGTAGCTGCCCGGAACCAGCATCGCCTCGGCCCGGAGGATGTCGGGCGGGGCGTCCAGGGCGACCTTCAGCACGGTCTGTTCATGGTCGGGCGTGGCCAGGGCCACGCGCGAGCGGCCGCCGTCGATCCGGCTGTTGAACCGCAGGACGATCTGAGTTGGCCCGGCCGCCGTCGTTCCCCCCGCCGGCGGCTGACTCTGCAGGAGGATTGCGTGGGCGAGGGCGGCTCCAGGCAGAAGGAGGAGAAGGCCGGCGAGGAGAAGTCCGGCGGGGAGAACGGTTTGCATAGGCCTCAAGCAGAGCTGCGGCACGGACGCCTCCTGTTGGCCGGCGCGCATCTAGCGCAGGCACCTCGGGTGTTCAATCCGCGGACCGGCTTGGCCGCACGTCGTGCGGTTCCGTTGACGCCCCGGGTGCCGGCCGCCTAGCGTGACCCGATCAGCGGCGGACGGGGAAACGATCATGGCGAACCAGCTCAAACAGCGCATCAAGTCCGGCAAGGCGGCGGTGAACGGGTGGCTCGCCATCCCCTCCGGGTTCGCCGCCGAGGTCATGGCCCAGTGCGGCTGGGACAGCGTGACGGTCGATATGCAGCACGGCGTCCAGGACTACATGTCCATGGTCGCCTGCTTCCAGGCGATGCAGCCCCATCCGATCACACCCTTGGTCCGCGTCCCCTGGAACGAGCCGGGCATCATCGGCAAGGTGCTGGACGGCGGCGCGATGGGCGTGATCTGCCCGATGGTGAACACCCCGGCGGAAGCCCAGGCCCTGGTTGCCGCCTGCAAGTATCCGCCGGACGGCAAGCGCAGCAACGGCCCGATCCGGGCGGCGATGTATGGCGAGGCGAGCAGCTACCAGACCACGGCCAACGTGGATTGCATGGTCATCCCGATGATCGAGACGCAGGAGGCGATCGACAACATCGACGCCATTCTCGACGTTCCGGGCATCGACGGCATCTATGTCGGGCCGAGCGATCTCGGGCTCTCGCTGGGCATGATCCCGGTGCTCGACCGCGAGGAGCCGAAGATCCTGGGCATCTACGAGACCCTGCTCGCCGCGACCAAGAAGCGCGGCCAGTTCGCCGGCCTGCACAACGGCACCGCCGCCTATGCGGCGCGGATGATCGACATGGGATTCCGGTTCGTCACCATCGCCAACGACAGCGGGCTGATGGCGCGTGCGGCGCGGGAGGCGGTGCAGGCAGCCCGCAAGGCGGCCGGAGACGTCGCCGCGCCCTGAGGGTTCGCTTCCCCGCCGTTCCTGATCCGGTCGGGCCGGATTTGTAACCGACCCTTCACCGGAATGACCCGGACCCGTCGTCGATAGCGGCGCGGGCGTGGGTTAGGTGTCCGCCGCCGGCCGCCCCCCGCAGGTCGGAGCAAGCGCGGAGGACTCCGGATGGGAACGGTAAGGGTGGTACGGGCGGTGCTGCTCGTCACCACGGCCCTGGCGGCTGTGGAAAGCCTGACGCCGGGGGCGCGGGCGCAGGACGCCAATCAGCGGATCGGCGCCATCGAGGCGCAGATCAAGTCGTTGCAGGACGAACTGCGACACGTCAAGCGCGACCTCTCGCAACGCGACGCACAGGTGCGGGCCGCGCAGCAGGACGCCGCACGCGCGCGGGAGGAAGCACGCCACACACCACCGGCGCCGCCCAACCCGCAACCGCCGGCGCAACTCGGCAACGCGGCACCGCCGCCGGCCGGCACGCCTGTGGCCACCCCCGCGATCGCCGGCGGCGAGCAGCCGGTGACCTACACTGGCAAGCAGGGGCAGTTCCGGGTGGGTGGCATCACGATCCAGCTCGGCGGGTTTGTCGAAGGCGCCGGCATCTTCCGCAGCCGCAACCAGGTTGCGGATATTGCGACCAACTGGAACGGCATCCCGTTCCCGAACAGCACGCAATATCATGAGAACGAGACGCGCTTCACCGCGCGGCAGAGCCGCTTCGCCTTGCTGGTCGAAGGTAAACCGTCGCCCGCCGAGACGCTCACCGCTTACGGCGAAGCGGATTTCCAGGGCGCAGCGCCGACCGCCAATTCCAACGAGAGCAACAGCTACAATCCCCGCCTGCGCCAAGCGTACGGCCAATACGACAACACCAACTGGAACCTGCACGTCCTCGCCGGACAGGCCTGGAGCCTGTTGACGCTCAACAAGTCCGGCATCGTGCCGCGAACGGAGGATGTGCCGCTCACCATCGACGCACAGTATGTGCCGGGCTTCACCTGGACGCGGGAACCGCAGTTCCGGGTTGCCACCGACCTCGCCGATCACAAGCTCTGGTTGGCCGCGTCGGTCGAAAATCCGCAGACGAACTTCTATGTCGGCCCGAACGGCACCGGCACGATCGTGGGCACGACCAGCACCACCAACCCGGGCGGCAGCGGCTTCGCGCCGACAGTCAACTACAGTTTCGACGCCGGGCCGGACGTGATCGTCAAGGCCGCGTACGATGCGAGCTTCGGCCACTTCGAGGCCTATGGTCTCGCCCGCTTCTTCCGTTCGCGCGTCACCAATCTCGGCCGGGGCGGCAACGACACCGTGCTCGCCGGTGGCGGCGGTGCCGGGGCGATCGTGCCCATCGTGCCGAAATACCTCGATTTTCAGGCGAGTTTTCTCGCCGGTACCGGCATCGGCCGCTACGGCTCGGGTCAGCTGCCGGATGCGACCTTGACGCAGAGCGGCGCGCCGCAGCCGCTGCCGGAAGTCGAGGCGCTGGTCGGACTGGTCGGCCATCCCATTCCGAGCATCGATGCCTATGCGTACGTGGGCACCGAGCAGATCGGCCGGAAAAGCTTCACCGCCGGCGGCAGGGGTTTTGGCTACGGCAGCCCGCTCTACTCGAACGCCGGATGTAACATCGAGCTGAGCGCGGCGGCGTGCACGGCGAACACGTCGGGCCTGGTGCAAGGGACGCTGGGCGCCTGGTGGCGGGCTTTCCACGGCAACTACGGGACCATGCAGCTCGGCCTCCAGTATTCTTATACGAACCGCTCGGTGTTCAACGGAGTGGGCGGCAGCCCGCAGCACGGACAACAACATCGTCATGGTGAGCTTCCGCTACCTGCCCTTCCAGTAGCCGCGCGGGTTGCCAGCTCCGCCGTTCCGCGGGCAGTCTCGCGTGGGACCACGCGGGGATGCGAGAGCGATGAACGGCGCCGAAAGCCTTGTGCAAACATTGTTGGCGAGCGGGGTCGATACCTGCTTCTCCAATCCCGGCACCAGCGAGATGCACTTCGTCGCCGCGCTCGACCGCATTCCCGGGATGCGCTGCGTGCTCGGCCTGTTCGAGGGCGTCGTCACCGGAGCCGCCGACGGCTACTACCGGATGGCGGAAAAGCCGGCCGCCACCCTGATGCATTGCGGCCCTGGCCTCGCGAACGGGCTGGCCAATCTGCACAACGCGCGTCGGGCGCAGTCCGGCGTGGTCAACATCGTCGGCGACCAGGCGACCTATCATCGCCCATACGACGCGCCGCTGACCGCTGACACCGAGGGCTGGGCGCGGCCGGTCTCGGCGTGGGTGCGCACCGCGACGCGCGCGGCCACGGTGGGAGCCGACGCGGCGGTCGCGGTGCAGGCGGCGCGGACGTCGCCGGGCCAGATCGCCACCCTCGTGCTGCCCGCCGACACCGCCTGGACGGAGGGCGGCGAACCGGCGCAAGCGCTGCCGGCACCTCCCGTGCCGCTGGTTGCGCCGAGCGTGGTCAAGCAGATCGCCGGAGTTTTGCGGAGTCGCGAGCCGGCGCTGCTGCTGCTGAGCGGCCGCGCCCTGCGGGAGGACGCGCTGCTGTCGGCGTACCGGACCGCGCAGGCGACCGGCGCGCGCCTGATGGCGCAGGGGTCGAACGCGCGGATGGCGCGCGGGCGGGGCCGGGTGCCGATCGACCGCGTGCCATATCCCGTGGATCAGGCCGTCCAGGTGCTGGCCGGGATCAGGCACGTCATCCTGGTCGGCGCCGTCGATCCGGTCGGCTTCTTTGCTTATCCGGGCAAGCCCGGTCGGTTGGCGCCCCCCGATGCGGCGATCCACGTCCTCTCCCGCCCAGAGCACGACGCCGCCGAGGCGCTGGCGCATCTCTGCGCCGAGCTGGGTGCCCCGGAAATTGCCGCCCCCGATCCCGGCCCGCGCTCCATACCTGCCCGTGGCGCACCGACGCCCGAGGCGGTGGCGCAGACCGTCGCCGCCTTGCTGCCGGAACAGGCTATCGTGGTGGATGAGGCGGTGACGTTCGGCCGTGGCTTTTTCCCTGCCACCCGCACCGCGGCGCCACACGATTGGCTGCAGCTCTGCGGCGGCGCGATCGGCGAGGGTATCCCGCTCGCCGTCGGGGCGGCGATCGGCGCCCCCGGCCGCCGCGTCGTGGCGCTGCAAGCCGACGGGTCCGGCATGTACACGGTGCAGGGCCTTTGGACCCAGGCGCGCGAGAAGCTGGATGTGACCACCATCGTCTTTTCGAACCGCAAATACGCGATCCTGCTCGGCGAGCTTGCCAATGTCGGCGCGAACCCCGGCCGCACCGCGCTCGACATGCTGGACATCGGCAACCCGGATCTCGACTGGACGCGTCTCGCTCAAGGCATGGGCGTGGAGGCGGCGCGGGCGGAGACCTGCGATGCGCTTGCCGACCTGATGAGCCAGTCGTTGACCCGCAAGGGGCCGTTCCTGATCGAGCTGATGATCTGACCGAATGATCGGGCGCGGGAGGCGACGGTGCGTTGACGCTCCCCGACCCGCCACCTAGCCTTTCCGGGCCCGACGCACGCGGGCAGGGAGGATACGGTGGAGACACGCACGCTCGGCCGAACGGGGCTGAAGGTTTCCGTCCTGGGCTACGGTTGCGGCGCGGTCGGCGGCCTGATGGTGCGCGGCGCTCCGGCCGAGCAGGAGCAGGCGGTGGCACGCGCGATCGCGCACGGCATCAACTACTTCGACACGGCGCCGCAGTATGGTGACGGCGCCTCCGAGACCAATCTCGGGCGGGTGCTGCGCGCGCTGCGGGCGGACGTGATCGTCGGCACGAAAATCCGGATACCCCCGGCGGACCGAGCGCGGCTCGGGGAGGCGATAACGGACGCGCTGGAAGCAAGCCTGCGTCGTCTCGGGCGTGACAGGGTCGATCTCTATCAGCTGCACAACGCGATCGGTCCCGAGGACAGTGGCGAGACGCTGGGCGTCCGCACCGTGCTCGAGGAGGTGGTGCCGGCCTTCGCGCGGCTGCGGGAGCAGGGCAAGCTGCGGTGGTTCGGCATCACCGCGGTCGGCGAGACCGATGCGCTGCACGCGGTGATCGAGTTGCGCGCCTTCGACACCGCACAGGTCAGCTACAACATGCTGAACCCGAGCGCGGGCGCCGCCGTCCCGGCGGGCTATCCGGCGCAGGACTATGGCGATCTGATCGGGCGCGCGCGGGTCGCCGGGATGGGGCTGATCAACATCCGCGTGCTGGCTGCGGGCGCGCTGTCCGGCAGCGAGGCGCGCAGCCCGATCGCGGCGCCGAGCGTCGAGCCGATCGGGTCCGGCCATGACTACCGCACCGACGTGCAACGGGCCCGGCGGCTGTCCCCGCTCGTCGAACAGGGCGATGCGGGTGATCTGGTCGAGGCGTCGCTGCGCTTTGCCGTCGCGCATCCCGAGATCGGCACCGTGCTGGTCGGCACGTCGAGCCTCGCGGAGCTGGACCAGGCGGTGGCGGCGGTGAACAAAGGACCGCTTTCGCCGGACGCATTGCGACGATTGGCGGAGTTGCAAGCCGGCTTCGTCGGCGAAGCGCGATAGGTTTTTGGGGGAAGAACGATGCCGAGAGTTCCGGCCGAACGGGTGAAGGCGATCGGCGAGGCGCTGCTGATGGCGAGCGGCGCACCCGCCGAGGAAGCCGAGATCGTCATGCGCCATTGCGTCAATGCCAATCTCGCCGGGCACGATTCGCACGGGATCATCATGATCCCGAGCTACATCGAGCGCGTGAAGGTGGGCCATATCGTGCCCGGCGCGCCATGGAAGATCGTACAGGAAAGCCCGACCACCACCGTCGTCGATGGCCATTGGGGGTTCGGTTACGTCGTCAACGAACGCGCCATGAAGCACACGATCGAGAAGGCGCGCACCTCCAACGTGGCCGCCTGTACGGTGTTTCGCCAGGGCCATATCGGCCGGCTGGCAAGCTATCCGCTGATGGCGATCGAGCAAGGCATGATCGGCCTGATCACCGCCGATTCGGGCCGCTCGCCCAAGCATGTCGCGCCGTTCGGTGGCGCCGAGCCGCGGCTTGGCACCAATCCGCTGTCGATCGCGGTGCCCTCCGACCTTGACGGCGCGCTGTTCCTCGACATGGCCACCTCGGCGGTGGCAGCGGGGAAAATCTCGCTCGCGGTGGCGCGCAAGCAGGAGGTTCCGCTTGGCTGGATCATCGACAAGGAGGGCAAGCAGACCACCGATCCGACCCAGCACCGCAAGGGCGGCGCGTTGCTGCCGCTGGGCGGCAGCGAAGGTTACAAAGGTTACGGCCTGGCGGTGATGGTGGAAATCCTCTGCGGCCTGCTGACGGGACTCGGCTTCGGCGTCGAACCGACCGGCCGGCACAACGATGGCTGCTTCATGGCGGTGTTCAAGGTCGATGCGTTCCGGCCGCTGGCGGAGTTCAAGCGGGAGGTGACGGAGTTCGCCCGCTACCTGCAGGACACGAAGCCGGCGGAGGGGTTCAGCCGGGTCTACTATCCGGGTGAGATCGAGCACGACAAGGAGGTGGACCGCCGCGCGAACGGCATCGAGATCGAGGACGCGACCTGGGAGAAGCTGCGAGAGATGGCGGCCGGCTACGGGATTGCGGAAAAACTCGATTTCTCGGCCTGATGCCGCACAGGGAGACCACCGACATGGTGAACCGGCGCGATCTGTCGACCATGTTGCGGCCGCGCTCGATCGCGCTGGTCGGCGCCACCGACCGGTCCCGCTGGTCGCTGAACACGTTCGACAACCTCACCAAGCGCACCTATCAAGGTGAGGTGCATCTCGTCGCGCGGCGCGGCGGCATCGTGCACGGCCGTCCCGCCGCGACGTCGTGCGCGGCGATCGGCCAGCCCGTCGATCTCGGCCTGATCATGGTGCCGATCGCCGGCGTCGAGGACGCGATGGCCGATCTCGGCGCGGCGGGCACGCGCAATGCGGTGATCCTCACGTCGGGCTTCGCCGAGACCGGCAGCGACGGGGCAGCGCAGCAGCGCACGCTCGCCGAGGCGGCACGGCGGCACGGCATCAACGTGCTCGGTCCGAACTGCCTGGGGTTCGTCAACTTCCTCGATGATGTGCCGCTGTGGACCGGCGCCTTCCGTGGTCCCACCCGGCCGGGTCCGATCGCGATCATCTCCCAGAGCGGCGCCACGGCGGCGTTCATCACCAGTCTCGCCGCGCAGCAGGAGATCGGCATCAGCCACATGATCTCCACCGGCAACGAGGCCGACCTCGACAGTGCGGCTTTCATCGATCATCTGCTCGATGACGATCGGGTCCGCGCGATCACGATGTTCGTCGAGACGATCCGCGACGCCGATCGGTTCGCGGCGACGGCGCAGAGGGCGCTGGCGGCTGCCAAGCCTCTGGTCGTCCTCAAGATCGGCCTTTCCGACGTGACCGCGCGCTCGGCGCAGGCGCACACCGGCGCGCTGGTCGGCGATGACCGGGTGTTCGACGGCGTGTGCAGGCAGTTCGGCGTCGTGCGGGTCAACTCGATCGAGGACCTTCTGTTTACCGCCGAAGTCATCGCCCGGACGGGCGTGCTGAGGCGACGCGGGCTGGGCGTGGTCTCCGTCTCCGGGCGGCGCCTGCGAGATCGCGGCCGACCGCGCGACCGCCGAGGACATCGCCTTGCCGCCCCTGTCGAAGGCGGCGGAGACGGCGCTGGACGAAATGCTGCCGAGTTTCGGGACGGCGCACAATCCGCTCGACATCACCGGCGGCGCCGTCACCGAGCCCGTGCTGTTCGAGCGCGCGCTGCGGATCATGACGGAGCAGCCGGAGTTCGCGGCCCTTGTCTGCCTGTTCGACGTGCCGACGACGGAGGAGCAGGCGACCGGTTTCTACATCGACGCGCTGCGCAGCATCGGCGTCGGCCTGAAAAACCCGAAGATCCCGTCGTTGCTGATCAGCCACACCTTCAAGCCCGTTACCGAGACCGGGATGCGGATCATCGCCGAACTCGATCTGCCCTATGTCTCGGCCGGCATCGCGCATGGCATCAGCGCCCTGGGGCACGCGTGGCGGTGGTCCGAGCAGCAACTGCGCACAAGGCAGCCATGGTTGCCCGCCGCCGCTGCAGGCGTGGTCACGGCGCAGCCGCGCACGGAACGCGCCGTCCTCGGCCATCTCGCGGAGCACGGCGTCCCGGTGGTGCCGGCGACCGTGGCGACGGATGCGGCAACCGCCGTTGCCGCCGCTCGTGCGATCGGTGGGGCGGTGGTGCTGAAGATCGCCAGCGCCGACATCCTGCACAAGAGCGATATCGGCGGGGTCGCGCTCAACCTCGAAGGGGACGCGGCGATCGAGGCCGCCTTCCATCGCATCACTGCGGCGGCACCCCAGGGAGCGAAGGTCGACGGCGTGCTCGTCTCGCCGATGCGCGAGCGCGGGCTCGAACTGTTCGTCGGCTGCACACGCGATGCGCAATGGGGTCCCGTCATCGCCGTCGGCCTCGGCGGCATCTTCGTCGAAATATTGCAGGATGTCGCGCTGCGCGTGTTGCCCGTGGCACCCGAGGAGGTGCGCCGGATGCTCGGCGAGTTGAAGGGAACCAAGCTGCTGCACGGCCAGCGCGGCGTGCCCCCGGCCGACCTCGATGCGCTCGCGAATGCCGTGGCCCGCATCGGCGACGCCGCCCTCGCACTCGGCGCGGACCTGGAGGCACTCGACGTCAACCCGCTCTGGGTGCGCGGCGCGCACGTCGAAGCCCTCGACGCCCTGGCCGTGTGGCGCAATTGATTGAAGGAACGGGAACAGCGATGACGGAACGTCAAGTTGGCCGGCGGGCGGTGTTGGGCGGGGCCGCGCTCGCGATGCCGACGCTGCTGCTGCCCGGTCGCGTCCGAGCGAGCGACGCGGTGTACCGGATCGGCCTGCTCAACGACCAGAGCGGCACCTACGCCGACAATGACGGCCCGAGATCGTTCATCACCGCCAAGATGGCGGCCGAGG
Source organism: uncultured Alphaproteobacteria bacterium (assembly GCA_963719345.1). GTDB lineage: Bacteria > Pseudomonadota > Alphaproteobacteria > Acetobacterales > Acetobacteraceae > CAVRCA01. The sequence goes on along the minus strand of CAVRCA010000007.1, from coordinate 19,030 downwards.
ATTTCATGAAGGCCAATCCCGGCATTCGTGCCGAGGTGATCGTCGGTGACATGTCCACCAGCGTCGACACGGCGACGACGATCGCGCGTGGCTGGTACGACCAGGGCGGCGTGGACGCGGTGATCGGCGTGCCGCAATCGGCCGCCGCGATCTCGGTCGGATCGATCGCCAAGCAGAAGGACAAGCTGGTCGTGTTCACCGGCGCCGGCGTCCCCGATCTGACCGGCAAGTATTGCAACGAAAACCAGATCCATTGGACGTACGATCTGTGGGCCAACTCGCACGCCGTTGCGCAGGTGGTGACCAAAGGCGGCGGCAACACCTGGTACTTCATCACCGCCGACTACATCAGCGGCCATTCCATGCAGGATTATGCGACCGAGACCATCAATGCGAGCGGCGGCAAGGTGCTCGGCGGCACCTTCTACGCGTTCCCTGGCACGACGGATTTCTCGAGCGCGCTGATTTCTGCCCAGGCCAGCGGCGCCAAGGTGATCTGCCTCGGCAACGCGGGCGACGACACGACCAACTGCATCAAGCAGGCCGCCGAGTTCGGGCTGACCCGCGCCGGGGAGAAGATCGTGGCCCTGGTGTTCACGATCGGCAACATCGACGCGGTCGGCTTGGCGACGGCGCAGGGCGTGCTCTTCACCGAGGCGTTCTATTGGGACCTGAACGACGGCACACGGGCGTTCTCGGATCGCTTCTCCGCGCTCGCCGGCGGCAAAAAGCCGACGATGTTCCAGGGCGGGGCGTATTCCGCCGTGCTGCACATCCTCAAGAGCGTGCAGGCGCTCGGGGTAGACAAGGCCAAGGCGTCAGGCCGCGCGGTCGCCGACCAGATGAAGGCGATCCCGACCGACGACGTGATCTTCGGCAAAGGTTACGTGCGCAAGGACGGCAAATTCATCCACGACACCTACGTGTGGGAAGTCAAATCGCCGGCCGAGTCGAAATACCCATACGACTATTACAAGCAGGTCGGCCACGTCCCGGCGGAGGACGTTTTCCTCTCGATGGAACGGCTGGGCTGCCCGTTCGTGAAGGCATAGCACGAACACCCCAAATCGTCATTGCCGGGCTTGGCCCGGCAATCCATGTCGCCGCCTCTTCGGACGGTGCGATGGATGCCCGGAACAAGTCCGGGCATGACGACTGGGTTCGATCAGACCCGCTCGAAGATGGCCGCGATGCCCTGGCCGCCGCCGATGCACATCGTCACCAGCGCGTAGCGTCCGCCGATGCGCTCCAGTTCGTAGAGCGCCTTGACCGTGATGATCGCCCCGGTCGCGCCGACGGGATGGCCGAGCGAGATGCCGGAGCCGTTCGGGTTCACCTTCGCGGGGTCGAGGCCCAGCTCCTTGCTGACCGCGCAGGCCTGGGCGGCGAACGCCTCGTTGGCTTCGATCACGTCGATGTCGGACTGATCTTGAGCCCGGCCTTTTCCAGCGCCTTGCGGGTCGCCGGGACCGGGCCGATGCCCATGACCTTGGGGTCGACACCGGCATGGGCGTAGGCGACCAGCCGGCCGAGCGGCTTGAGGCCGCGCCGGTTTGCCTCGCCGCCCTCCATCAGCACCACCGCGGCGGCGCCGTCGTTGATCCCCGAGGCGTTGCCCGCCGTCACCGTGCCGTCCTTCTGGAACACCGGCCGCAGCTTGGCCATGTTCTCGGCCGAGGTGTCCGCGCGCGGGTGTTCGTCGGTGTCGAACACCGTCTCGCCCTTGCGGGTCTTCATCGTGATCGGGAGGATTTGCTGCTTGAACCGGCCCTCCTTGATCGCGGTCGAGGCGCGGCGGTGGCTTTCGACCGCCAGCGCGTCCTGGTCGGCGCGGGTGATCTGGTGCTGGGCGGCGACGTTTTCGGCGGTCACGCCCATATGGATGTTGTGGAACGGGTCGTGCAGCGCGGCCACCATCATGTCGACCATGGCCGTGTCGCCCATGCGGGCACCCCAGCGCATGCCCTGAGCGATGTAGGCGGAGCGGCTCATGCTTTCGGCCCCGCCGCCGATCGCTACGTCGGCGTCGCCCAAGCGTGATGCTCTGCGCCGCCGAGACGATCGCCTGCAGGCCGGAGCCGCACAGCCGGTTGACGGTGAGCGCCGGCGCGTCCTGCGATGACGCCGCCGTTCATCGCGGCAACGCGCGCCAGGTACATGTCCTTCGCCTCGGTGTGGATGACGTTGCCCATCACCACGTGGCCCACGTCCTCGCCGCTCCACGTCGGCGCGGGCGAGCGCTTCGCGGATCACCTGGGCGCCGAGATCGGTCGGCGGAACGTCTTTCAGGCCGCCGCCGAAATCCCCGATCGGGGTTCGTACGCCGGAGACGACGACGACTTCACGCTGCATAGACCGCTTCCTTCCCTGGACCGAATTGTGCGGCCACCATATTCCAGAATCGGCGGCGCTGCCTAATGTCCCCGGCCCAGCCTGCCCGGCCCAGCCTGAAGGAACTCACATGAACGGCGTTGCCCCTCCGATCGACGAACACCCGGTCCGTTTCGACCTGCTGACCGAGAACCCGGTCTATAAGCCGTTCCGCTATCCTTGGGCCTACGAGGCGTGGCTGATCCAGCAACGCGTCCATTGGCTGCCCGAGGAGGTGCCGCTCGCCGACGACGTGAAGGACTGGCACCGCAATCTGAGCGCCGGAGAGCGCAACCTGCTGACGCAGATCTTCCGGTTCTTCACCCAGGCCGATGTCGAGGTGAACAACTGCTACATGAAGCACTACAGCCAGGTCTTCAGACCCACCGAAGTGCTGATGATGCTGTCGGCGTTCTCGAACATCGAGACGATCCACATCGCTGCCTACAGTCATCTCCTGGATACGATCGGCATGCCGGAGATCGAGTACCAGGCCTTCATGCGATACAAGGAGATGAAGGACAAATACGACTATATGCAGGCCTTTCGGGTCGACAGCAAACCCGAGATCGCCAAGACGCTCGCCGCGTTCGGGGCCTTCACCGAAGGGCTGCAGCTGTTCGCCTCCTTCGCGATCCTGCTGAACTTTCCCCGGTTCGGGAAGATGAAGGGGATGGGCCAGATCATCTCCTGGTCGGTTCGCGACGAGACGTTGCACTGCCTCTCGATCATCCGGCTGTTCCGGACTTTCGTGCAGGAAAATCCGGAGATCTGGACCGAGGATCTCAGGCGCGACATCTATTTCACCTGCGCGACCATCGTGGATCACGAAGATGCGTTCATCGATCTCGCGTTCGAGCAGGGGCCGGTGGAAGGACTGGAAGCACGCACGGTCAAGGAATACATCCGTTACATTGCAGACCGCCGCCTAGTGCAACTTGGACTAAGTGCGCTCTACCATGTTTCGCGCAATCCGCTGCCATGGCTGGACGACATGCTCAACGCGGTTGAGCACACGAATTTCTTCGAGAACCGGGCGACGGAGTACAGCCGGGCTTCCACAACCGGTTCATGGGAGGAGGCATTCTCGGACTCCGTCTTTCACGGGCCCGCGAGCGGGACCATTCCCGCTGCATGCCGAATGATCGTGGCCGGCGCGGTAGCCTGAAAATGGAGCACCAGTTAAGAATAACGCGGAGTTACCGCTGGCCTGACAGCCGGTGAACGCGCCAATGTGCGACAAGCTGTTCAATAACTTCCGGTTAATGGCCGCTCGTGGGGGTAAGAGGTATGAGTCCAGGTCGGACTTGCTCGAACCCTTAAAACGAGGCGGGTCAACCAGCAGGAAACGGAAAGCTGGAAATGAGCGCACAGGGTTTCGAGGATACGGAGAGGCTGGGCACCGTGGTGATGGGCCTGGACGACGATCTCGGCCGGGAGCAAGGATCGAGCGGCGCGCCGCGTTACAGCCGTCGATTGTCCGACAAGGTGCTCATCGCCTTCCATCACGCCTGCGATCAGGCGGACTACGAAGTTGCTGAGCAGTTGCTGCAGGTGCTGGAAAAGATGCTCACCCGGCGCCCGCTCACGCCCGACGGTACCCGCCGTCGCAACATGGAGAGCCTGGTCGCGGCATACGAGCGGCTGTGGTATCTGCGCCATCCGGACATCGACGTCGCCTGACCAGGATTTCAGATCGGCAGGCGTTGGCCGCGGCGGAGAACCTCCTCGGCCTCCGAGGTATAGCCTCCCCCTTCGTTGTGCAGGGTCAGTCCCGACAGCACGCGGAAGCCGCCGCGGCCTGATTTCCTTGCTTGCAGCAGCACCAGCTTCGCGTCCCGGCCAGGCGTCGGCCAGAACGGTAGCAGCGCACCCGATCCGCACGAGGCCGCGGCAAGGGCCCGCATGCAGGCGGGTAGGCTGGCTGCCGGCGCCACCAGGGTCAGCGTGCCGCGATGGCGTAGGCGGGCGGCAAGGGCGCACGCCCAGTCGGTGAACACGCCTGCTTTCGCGTGCTTTGCGTGTCGCCGTTGCGGACCGGGCGGCGGGCTGCCGGAGGCGACGTGGTAGGGCGGATTGGCGAAGGCGTGATCGAACGGGCCGATCGCGGGCATCGCGTCGATCGCGCAGGTCAGGAAAGCGAGCCCGAAAAACCGTTCGCGACGCCGTTGGCCGCTGCGATGGCGGTAAGTCCCGGATCGCGTTCAATCCCGACGCCGGTCAGTCCGGGCACCCGCGCGGCAAGGCACAACAACCCTGCGCCGGCGCCCGTTCCGGCCTCGAGCACGTGCTCGCCGGGTCGGGCCGGGATCGCGGCGGCCAGCAGCACGGGTTCGATGCCGCTGCGAAAGCCTGCTTTGGGCTGGGCGTAGCGGACGCGGCCACCGAGCAGATACCCGTCGGTGGTCTCCATCGTCAGATCTCGCCCGCCTCCGCGAGCACGCGCCGGGCGCGGGCCTCGTCCGCTTCGGCCACCGCGAGCCGTCGCTGGATGGCGCCGATGCTGCCCTCGACGATGCTGGCGTGGGTGTCGAGCACGATCGTGCCGATCCCGGCATCGGTGAGCAGGGCGGCCAGGAAGCTCAGGCGCACCGGGTCGTTTGAAGTGACAAGTCACGCGCATGCTGCCGCCGGGCTGACGAACTCTTGTGGCGGGGACCCGCACGGAATGTCAAAGGCTTGGCCCTGACCCGCGCTTGACCCTCTTTCGAGCGGGCCGATATGGTGGCTCAGACCGTTACCCCAACATCCCGGGAGAGTTATTTGGGCGTTGTCGCAAGCCTCTCCACGCCCGGCGGGTCGCGGCCCCGGCTCGACGGGAAAGCCGAGAACGCCGGCGAGGGCAACGGCGCCGATACCGAGGACGCGCTATCCCGTCTGGCGGTAATGCTGGCCGACGATCTGCAGGCGTGCAACCGGGCGATCGTCGGTCGCATGGAAAGTCCGGTCGCGCTTATTCCGCAATTGGCGGCGCATCTCGTTGCTGCCGGCGGCAAGCGCCTGCGTCCGCTGCTGACGATCGCCGCGGCGCGCCTGTGTGGCTATCCCGGTCCCAAGGGCGGCGCGCGGCACGTCCATCTCGCCGCCTGCGTCGAGTTCATCCATACCGCGACCCTGCTGCACGATGACGTGGTCGATGAGAGCGTGCTGCGCCGCGGGCTGGCCAGTGCGAATGCCGTGTTCGGCAACAAGGCTTCCGTCCTGGTCGGCGACTTCCTGTTCGCCCGCGCCTTTCAGCTCATGGTCGATGATGGCTCGCTGAAGGTGTTGGCGATCCTGTCGGAGGCCGCCGCCACGATCGCCGAGGGCGAAGTCCTTCAACTCGTCACGCAGAATGATCTTTCCACCTCGGAGGCGCGCTACTTCGAAGTCGTCCGCGGCAAGACGGCCGCCCTGTTCGCCGCCGCTTGCCGGGTCGGCGCCGTCGTGGCGAACCGTCCCGAGCACGAGGAACGGACGATTGCCGAGTATGGCGCCAATCTCGGCATGGCCTTCCAACTCGTCGACGACGCGCTGGACTATGCGGCCGACGAGACGACCCTGGGCAAGACGGTGGGCGACGATTTTCGCGAGGGGAAAATCACCCTGCCGGTCCTGATTGCCTACCAGTCGGGTGATGCGGCCGAGCGGGCGTTCTGGCGGCGTACCATCGCCGAGACCGAACAACAGGACGACGATCTTGCCCGCGCCCTGCATCTGATGCAGCGTCGCGGTGCCCTCCGGGCCACGCTCGATCGGGCGGCCCGGTTCGCGGCGGAGGCGCAGAACGCGTTGGCGCCGTTCCCCGACACGCCGATTTCGCGCTGCCTGCGCGATGTCGCCGATTACACGCTCAGCCGCGCCCGCTAGACTGAGGCTGCCCGGGAAGAGGAGGGGCGGATGGCCTGCAGTTTCGCGGCGGGCGCATTGTTGACCGCAGCTGCCCTGCAAGGCTGCATCGGCTCCTTGCTGTCCACCGAAGGCGGGACCTTGACCGGACCGCTCACGCTCAGCGCTCCGGCGCAGAGCACGGTGCGCAACGGCAGCTTCGCGATCGGCAACAACGATTTCCGACACATGGTCTTCCAGACCGGTGGTCCGCACCTTGCGACGTTCAGCCGGATCGGCTCGGCGACCACCGATCAGGACGGCCTGCTCAGCTTCTATCTTGTCAACCACACCGGCGGTGCAGGTCGGGTGATCGCCAATACGCATGTGGCGACCCAGGTCGACACCGCGCCGGCGGACGGCATCTGGGGATTTCTCTCGACCCTCGCCAGCAAGTCCGGCGGCGGCAATGGCGGTCCGACCGGGTACGTGGCGGGCTATTGGCAGACCGTGCGGACCGGGGTGCCGATCCCGCACTCCGCCGTGCTCGACGGCTCCGGGCCGACCACGGTGCGGGTCGGCGACGTGCGCGATTTCTCCACCGGCTACACGCGCGGGGCCGGCTACCCGGTCTCCCCGGAGCACCCGCTGCCGGTCGATATCGGCACCAAGCGGGACGAGATCACGGCGGTGACGCCGGACCAGCCGGGCGCCGCCAGCGGCCCAGGACTGCTCACCCTGCGCAACCCGATCGGCGCCGACGAGCGCCGGGCGGGAACGCCTGTCGTCGGCTCGGTGGTCGGGGCAAACCTCTGGGGCGGCGTCATAGAATATAAGGAACAGGTGGATCTGCCGTCCTCGAAATCGGGCATTGGCCAGACGCTCGAGCTGGACTGGGTCGGCAACAACGTCGATGACGCCAATGGCCGCACGTTCGTCTCGGCGGTGCTCGGCAAGAACAAGAAGGACGGCGCCGACGTGGAGATCGGCAACGTGATCGGCGTCTGGCCTGGCGCGAACATGACGGCGACAACCGGCGGCTCGATCGGGCGCGGCCTCTGGGTGAGCGTTCCATTCCGGGAGGCGATCCTGGATACCCGCAGGGCGACCCAGCGAAGCGGCGCCAACGCGATCTGGCTGGCGGAGGGCCATCACTTGGCGATGGATGCATCCGGCCAGCGGTATTGGAGCGCCGAACGGGGGGTTCTGCACTACCAGACTGGCGCCGGCCCGGTATTCGAGATCGCCGAGGGCGGTGATGCCCGCTTCGCCGGAAGACTGAGCGCCAAGTCGGTTGCGGTCGGACCGGATCAGGTGGTCGGCCCGCGCCAGGGCGGCTGGAGCCTGCCGAGCGGCCGGGTTTCACGCGAGCGGCTTGACGCCGACTGGGCGCTGCGCGCCTCCGACACGTATCGTCCAGATGAGATGCGCGCGGTTGGCAACCAGCTCAGCGCCGTCAGCCGCCAACTCGGGGCCCTGGTCACCGACCTCGCGCATCACGGACTGATCGGGCCGTAATCGTGAGACCGTCATGGGCGGCACGGCTGATGCTGCTCGGCCCCCTGCTGCTGGTGCGGTCGGCGCTGGCTCAGTCGCCGCCCTCGCCGCGGCAGCTTCCGCCGACTGTCACGCTGCCCTCTGATCTGGTGACGGAGATCGCCGTCTATCTGCAGGATCGGCCGTATCGGGAAGTGGCCGGGCTCCTCGGGGCGTTGCAGCAGGCGATCGCCGACCAGACCCGGCAGACGGAACCGGCGCCCGCACCGGGTTCCGCCCCGACACCCGCCGAAGCGTGATCCGGCCGGCCGCTAGGGAGAGCTCCCTCGTCAGGGAGAGCCGGCGACGACGCCGATCTGCTCGCGCCGCAACTGCACGCTCAACTCGTCGATCGCCCGACCGATCCGGTCCAGCATTTCGTTGATCTCCGCCGCGGTGATGATGAGCGGCGGGCTGAAGCAGAGCGAGTCGCCGGCGACCACGCGGCCGATCACGCCATGTTCCTCCACCAGCCGGTTGAGGCGAGCGCCGACCTTGGCCTTGGGATCGAAATTGGCGTGCGTGTCGCGATCCGCCACCAGCTCGACCGCCGCGATCAGGCCAACGCCGCGTACCTCGCCGACCAGCGGGTGCTCCGCGAACCGCTCGCGGAGCTGGGATTGCAGATGCGGGCCGACCTGCCGGACGTGGTCGAGCATGTGCAGCTCGTCGTAGATCTTCAGCGTCTCGATGGCGACCGCGGCGGGCACCGGATGGCCGGAATAGGTGAAGCCGTGGCCGAACGTGCCGATTGCGTGGCTCTCCTGCGCGAGCGCCTGGAACACCCGGTCGTTCACCATCACGGCGCTGATCGGCAGGTAGGAGGACGACAGCGCCTTGGCGCAGGTGAGGATGTCGGGCTCGATGTTCAGGGTCTGGCTGCCCCAGTAATTGCCGGTGCGGAAAAACCCGCAGATCACCTCGTCGGCGACCAGCAGCACGTCGTGTTTGCGCAGCACCGCCTGGATCTTCTCGAAGTAGCCGCGCGGCGGGATGATGACGCCGCCCGCCCCCATGATCGGCTCGGCCCACATTGCGGCGACGGTGTCGGGGCCTTCCGCGACGATCAGCTTTTCCAGCTCGTCGGCGCAGCGGGTGGCGAACGCCTCCTCGCTCTCCCCCTCCTGCGCCTCGTGATAGTGGTGCGGCGTCATGGTATGGATGAAGCCGGGCAGCGGCACGTCGAAGGAGCGGTGATTGGCCGGCAGTCCGGTGATCGAGGCGGCGGCCAAGGTGATGCCGTGATAGCCCTTGATCCGGCCGATTATTTTCTTCTTGGCCGGCCGGCCGAGCGCGTTGTTCATGTACCAGATCATCTTGATCGCGCTGTCGTTCGCTTCGGACCCGGAGTTGGCGAAGAACACCTTGCTCATCGGGACGGGCGCGCGGGCGATCAGCATCTCCGCCAGCTCGATCATCGGCTCGTGCGACTTGGCGGTGAAGGCGTGATAGAACGGCAGCTTGCGCATCTGGGTCGCGGCGGCCTGCACGAGCCGTTCGTTGTCGAAGCCGAGCGCCGCGCACCACAGCCCGGCAACGCTCTCGATGTATTCTTTCCCGGTCTCGTCCCATACGCGCACGCCCTTGCCGCGGCTGATGACGAGCGGACCGATCTCCTGATGGGTCTGCAGGTCGGTGTAGGGATGCAGGACATTGGCGATGTCGCGGGCAGCGGCCGAATTGGCGCGGGGAGGGGTCATTCGGTGCCTCTGATTGTGCGGACCGGCGAGCCAGGTCGGACTCGATGATCCTCGGTGGGTGGCCCACTCTAGTCGGTTCGCCCGGGAAGGACATGCGCTAAGTCGCGCTGCCGGACCGGCCGTCGGCCACGCACCGGGGTGAACGCCGCGCAGCCAGCGCGGCGCGGAGCGCCTAGCGGCTGGCGACCTGCCCGGCGTCCGGGCGGATCACGAAGCACGCGGAGCGGCGTTTCGCCCGGCCGCCGCACGCGCTCTGGGCCTCGGTCGCGGTGAGACCGACGAGCTGCGCGCGCCAAGCAGGCCGGTTGCGCAGCGAGACCTGCTCGACGCGCGCCTCGCCGGCTTCGGCGACACGGGCCGCCACCGAGGCGGCCTGCCGCGCCGCCCGCTCGCTCGCGAACGTACCGACCTGGATGCCCCAGCGCACCGGAGCCGGCGCGCCGCCCCTGGCAGGGGGGCGGGGCAGGCCGGACAGGGTGAGGATCGGGCGGGGACTGGGCGGCAGGGCAAGCGTCGCCGCCTGCGCTCCAGCCACCAGGCTCGGGAGCCGGCTGCTGGCCACCACGGGTCCGCGCCGGATGACCGGCACGTCCAGTTCCTCGAACCCCTGATCGAGGAGGGTGGCCATGTGGACGTCGCGTTCGGCGTTCGAGGCGGCGCCGAGCACCACGCCGACCAGCCGGACTCCCCCACGCGATGCGCTGGTGACCAGATTGTGGCCGGACGCCTCGGTGTACCCGTCTTCATCCCGTCGGCGCCGGGGTAGGTCTGCAGCATCCTGTCGTGGTTGAGCACCGTCTGGTTGTGGAACACGAAGCTGGGCGTGCTGAAATAGCCGTAGTAGTTCGGGAAATCGGTCAGGATGTGCCGGGCCAGGATGGCCAGGTCGTGGGCCGAGGTCCACTGGTCGGGGTCGGGCAGCCCGGACGCGTTGCGGAAGGTGGTGTGACCCATGCCGAGCGCCCGGGCCCGCAGCGTCATCATCTGGGCGAAACGATCCTCGTCGCCTCCCAGCAATTCGCCGAGTGCGGCCGCAGCGTCATTGGCCGATTTGGTGACGAGGCCAAGGATCGCCTCCTCGACGGTCAGCCGGGTGAGGGGCGTGATGCCGAGCTTGGATGGCGGCTGCGACGCCGCGTGATACGAGACCGGAACGAGCTGGTCCAGGGTCAGGCGGCGGTCCCGCAGCGCCTCGAACAGCATGTAGAGGGTCATCAGCTTGGTCAGGCTGGCCGGGTAGCGGGGCTCGTCCGCGTTCACCGCCTCGAGGACCGAGCCCGAAGTCGGCGTCGATCACGATCGAACTATAGCGGGCTGAGCCGATCTGTGCCTGGGCGCCGCAGGACGCGGCATCCAGCCCGACAAGGGCCAGGGCTGCTCCGGCGGCAGCCAAAAGCTTGCGCGCGAACCGCGGCGTACAAACCATGAGACGCTTCCCTATCGCGTGCAACGGCCGACCTTAGTCACGCCCGCGAACGCGTGTCCAGTCCAAACAAAACTTAAAAGTAAACGTTTATAGCGTGTTAACGAGGGATACTGACGCTGGTCCGGGGCCAGGGGGCCACAGCGGACGATTGATGCAGCGCACAAATTTGTGCTTGAACAACTGCGCGTGCCCGCCTATCTAGGCCTCGTGCTGCGGTGCAGCAAAGGATCGGGGGGATCACAGACATTGCTCCGTTCCGCAACCGTCGGACGTGACATTGCGGCCGGACGCAACCAGGAGAGCATAGATGAGCGGGACCACGACGAGCAACGCCAAGGCAAAGATTTCCGAGGCAGTGGCGGCGGTGAACGAGGCAACGGCCGCTGCGGCGACCAAGGGTTATGAGCATACGACGGGAGCCGTGCAGGCCAATGTCGCGCAGGCGAAGGCCGGGTTCGAGACCACGCAGGCCAAGGTGAAGGAAGGCATGGAGAAGGCGATGAAGACCGCCGAGGACCTGGTCACTTTCAGCCAAGGCAACATGGAAGCGTTCGTCAAGTCTGGCCAGATCTGGGCAGCGGGCGTGCAGGACCTTTCCAAGCAGGTCGCCGCGACGGCGCAGGCCTCGATCGATCAGACGCTGTCCACCTTCCGCGCCCTCAGCGGCGTGAAGTCGGTCAAGGATGCGATGGATCTGCAGGCGAGCCTGGCGCGCTCGACGATCGAGAAGACGCTGTCCGAGTCGGGCCGTCTGACCGATGCCTCGATGAAGCTGGCCGAGCAGGCCATGGCGCCCCTGACGGCCCGCATGACGCTCGCCGTGGAGAAGTTCGCCCATTCGGCCTGATCGGCCGTGCAGAGGTCCGGGGCCTCGTCCTCCCTCCCTGACTGACGGCCCCGAACCAGGGCCCGGGCACGTTGCCCGGGCCCTTTTTGCTTGGCGCCAGGACAGGGTCGCGGACCGGACGGGTGGCGCACGGCGGGTCGGATGATGCGGAGGACCGCTTGGCTCGGCTCTTTTAACCGGGCCGCAGCTTCCGATATGGTTTCTCCTCAGGACGGACGGTATGGCGAGGAGCCCGGCTCGCCCGAGGAAGACGAAACGATGAGCGACAACGACAAGCGCGGCAACGGCGAGGGTCCGAATACGGGCGTCGTGGTCAAGGCCCGGCCGAAGACCCGCAAGCCGGCCATGTACAAAGTGCTGATGCTGAACGACGATTACACGCCGATGGAGTTCGTCGTCCACGTGCTGGAGCGGTTCTTCCAGAAAAACCGCGAGGAGGCCACGCGCATCATGCTGCATGTCCATCGTCGCGGAGTGGGTGTGTGTGGCGTCTATACGTATGAAGTGGCGGAGACCAAGGTGACGCAAGTGATGGATCTTGCGCGGCAAAACCAGCACCCGCTGCAATGCACGATCGAAAAAGAGTGATGTCGCAGGCCGCAACGGCGGCGCAATATGAGTGGCAGGCCGGTTTGGCCGATGGCGTCGGCGTGACCGCTGCCGAGCCGCAGACCTCAGCGCGTAGGAGCGTCGAACACCATGCTATCTCGTAACCTCGAGCAGACGCTGCACCGCGCCTTGTCCCTGGCGAGCGATCGCCGGCACGAGTATGCGACGCTGGAGCACCTGCTCCTTGGACTGGCCGACGACACCGACGCCGCGACCGTTCTGCGCGCGTGCGGCGTCGATCTCGACAAGCTGCGGTCCGATCTGGCCGAGTTCCTCGACAAGGATCTCTCCGGCCTGACCACCGACCGCCCTGGCGACCCGAAGCCGACGGCGGGCTTCCAGCGCGTCGTCCAGCGCGCCGCCATCCACGTCCAGTCCTCCGGCCGCGACGAGGTCACCGGCGCCAACGTCCTGGTGGCGTTGTTCAGCGAGCGGGAAAGCCACGCGGTGTATTTCCTGCAGCTGCAGGACATGACCCGCCTGGACGCGGTCAATTTCATCAGCCACGGCATCGCCAAGGCGCCGGGCCGTTCGCAACAGCGGCCGGTACAGGGCTCCAGCTCGTCCTCCTCATCCTCGGACGGCAACAACGAGCACGAGCGCGAGGAGAAGCCGAACCGGCGCAACCAGGATGCGCTGTCGAACTACTGCGTCAACCTCAACAAGAAGGCGATGGCAGGCAAGATCGACCCGTTGATCGGCCGCGAGCCGGAGATCGAGCGGACCATCCAGATCCTCTGCCGCCGCACCAAGAACAACCCGCTCTACGTGGGCGATCCGGGGGTCGGCAAGACGGCGATTGCCGAGGGACTGGCCAAGCGCATTGTCGAGGGCGACGTCCCCGAGGTGTTGGCCAAGTCCACCATCTTCGCGCTCGACATGGGCGCGCTGCTGGCCGGAACGCGCTACCGCGGCGATTTCGAGGAGCGGCTGAAGGCGGTGGTGTCCGAGCTTGAGAACCAGCCGGGCGCCGTGCTGTTCATCGACGAAATCCACACCGTGATCGGCGCCGGCGCCACCAGCGGCGGCGCGATGGATGCGTCCAACCTGCTGAAGCCGGCGCTGGCGTCCGGCACGCTCCGCTGCATCGGCAGCACGACCTACAAGGAGTTCCGCAACTACTTCGAGAAGGACCGGGCGCTGGTCCGCCGCTTCCAGAAGATCGACGTGAACGAACCGAGCCTGGAAGACGCGGTAAAGATCCTGCGCGGCCTCAAGGCCAATTACGAGAAGCACCACAAGGTCCGCTACACCGAGGAGGCGATCCGCGCGGCGGTTGATCTCTCGGCCAAGTACATCAATGACCGCAAGCTGCCGGACAAGGCGATCGACGTGATCGACGAGGTGGGCGCGTCGCGGATGCTGCTGCCCGAGAACAAGCGGCGCAAGACCGTGACCTTGCGCGACGTCGAGGAGATCGTCGCCAAGATCGCGCGCATCCCGCCCAAGTCGGTCTCCGCCGACGACAAGGAGATCAGTTTTGCGTTGCCGGAGTGAATCGGTCAGCTGTGAGTTAGAATCTCGCGAGATACTGCGCAGACCTAGCCAATCTGGAGGGCGGCGTCGCAAATCTCCGGGTAGTAGAGACTTTCCAAGACCATATGGACCTACGCCCTCTGCCCCACGACATTTGGAGGACTGCCGCAGCTAGCATCTTGTTTGGGCTTCGAGATTGTGGTCCCACAACCTCTGCCGAACAGCTACGAAGTTTGGCCGCATTTGCACTCAAATGCAGTAAATCGTCCGATCTGGCCTGGGAACTGATGTTCCCAGGCCAGCTGGATCCTTCCTGGTGGCTTCGGCACTAGAGCGGGAAGAGTGCTTCCGAAGCCGCGCGAAGCCAGATGGCGACAGCCTTGGCTCCTGGATCAGGGTGTCCGAGCACGCGATCTCCCAGATAACTGGATCGCCCCAGTCGTGGTTTCATTTGGGCAGTCGCCTTAGCGCCTCGCTCTCCCGCCTCAACCGCACTCAGGAGTATCTCGCGCGACGGTTCACCGTGGGCATCTTTCAAAGACTTCACGAATGGATCGAGAGCATCCAGCATCGTGCGATCACCGGGCTTTGCACCACCCAATTCGCTGATGGCTTGACAGCCCTGATCTACTGCTTCAACCCACCGCGCTAGTCCGCTTGTTCTGGAGCTCTCCAGAACATTGCCGCAGCGTAGAAAAAGCACGCCATAAAGTGGTCCCGATGATCCGCCCATCTCTCGCTGAAGAACATGGCCGAGTGCCTTCAGCGTGGCGGAGACATTGTTCAGCGGATAGGAATCCATTCTGCTCTGCACGGCCACAGCCGCACGTCTCATGCTGGCTCCCAGATCGCCGTCGCCGGTAACGCGATCCATCTCCGTCAGTTCCTCTTCCGCGTCAATGAGTGCCTTGCACGCGGCTTCGATGGCCCGCTTCACTTTTCTCCCCGTCTCCGTTCGGACATCGTCTCCCACCGAACGACTCACCTTCGCGCTGATTCCGGCCTCAATCCGCGGTTCTGGTCTTCCCGGAGGTCGTTTCAGCACGTTGGGCCACGCAGGAGCTGTTGTTGGTGCATCAAGCCATCCCAGCCACTCATCGTTTATGCCAAGCACGGAGATCGAGATACCCGCCATATCCAACGAAGAGAGAAAGGTTCCGGCATAAATTCGTTCTACTGTGTATCCGTTGCTTGCGAGGAAGGGAACCGCATGACGAGCAACGATGGCGAGTTCCATGTCAGTCGTGGCTCCAAGATTGTTCACCATCACTGCAACGCGCTTCTCTTCGCCAAAATCCCCATACTTGAGAATCTCCCCTAATAGCGTCTCAGTCAGTTTGTCCGCACTCTGCAGTTGCGTCCGTTTCACGCCGGGTTCTCCGTGGATACCCAGGCCAAGCTCCATCTCATCTTCGCCGAGCTCGAAACTCGGCCTTCCGACCATAGGTGAAGTTCCAGCGGAAAGCGAAAGACCCATGGTCGCTAGCGACTGAATCGCAGCTCTGCCTATTGCTGCGAGATCGGCAAGGTTCTTGCCTTGAGTCGCAGCGGCACCCACCAGCTTGTGAATGAGAACAGTGCCCGCAAGGCCACGCGCACCCGTGGCTTGCTCCGTCCCTTTCAACGCAACGTCATCATTCACAATGACAGTCTCGACGGCGATCCCTTCGGCACGGGCCATCTCCGCAGCCACGCCAAAGTTCAGCCGGTCGCCGGTGTAGTTCTTCACCACCAGCAACGCGCCAGGTTTTCCGGAGACCGCTTTGATCGCGGCAAAGACAGAGTCGCTGCTCGGCGACGTGAAGATCTCTCCGGCCACAGCCGCGCTCAGCATGCCGGCGCCGACATAGCCTGCATGTGCCGGCTCATGGCCGCTGCCTCCGCCGGAAATGATGGCGACCTGTTGCTCGCGGATCAGTTCTGCGTCTTCGCGGAGCATGACCTTGTTCCCCGACAATCGGATCGAGCCAGGGTATAACACGGACAGCCCCTGCAGCATCTCCTCGACGACGTCTTCGGGACGGTTGATGAGCTTCTTCATGAGGATTGACGTGACAAGAATGGATCGCAACCCATTCTATTCACTCGAACCGGGCCGGACTTCCAAACTGGAAGCGACACCTTCGGTGTCAAGAACCGTGAGGGTGTGGGAAGCCAGATGATGAATTTACATTTGTGGCTTGCGGACTGGCTCAGTCTATGGTGAGATAAGTACTCGACTGACAGAGAAATCGATGCGACTCCAAGACCTAATCCGCGATCAGCGACTCGCTTCCGGTAAAGCGCCGGAAATGCTGCGGTCGTATTTCGTCGGACTGGACTGGGGTCCGCGCATGAGATAGCTCAGCTTCATCAGAGTTTCTCAAAAAGCCCCAGCTCCCAAGCTGGGGCTTTTTGATTTGCGTGAAAACTCCAGCCGAGCGCAGTGAATTCAGTCGAATGTCAAACCTGAGGAAAGGAGAGAAACCATGCTGCTCTATTCGTTCAATGCAGATCTCAGAGAGGTGCTGCGGAGACTTGCCACTGCTGCCCAGAATGACGACAGCCAGAATGGCGGCTGCGATGAGAAGGGAACTATGCACGAGCTTGGCCGTCTGTCCCTCCGCTTCTGCTCCTTGAAAACATGCGCACTCCGAGGTTTCGCATTCGGCTTTTAACCGAAGGGTTGTTTCGCTGAATTCAGACTATTCCAACTCATCCGGAAAAATCTGGGGTACAAAAGCGGGTGTCGTCGTCATAGCGACCTCTAAGTACCTCTGATTGAGAACATATGGCTGCCTGGGGCAACTAAATTGAATCAGAAATCTGAGTACCCGCTTTTATCCGTCAAATGCGCGGTTGCCTCCAGCCCGCGCGTCGTCCGCCACATTCTCAAATGCTGACGCGGCTTATCCCAAGAATCCAAGGTTCGATTGAGAAAAGTTGCCCAGGTTCGGCAGTACATAGGACAAGTCTGCACTGGCGACGCCAAACCACTGCGCCAGAGTCGCCGCATACTGCGCAGATGAGGTCGTCGGAATCCAGCGTCCGTTCTTGTCTGAATCATCCGGGCCACCCAGCGCCAGCGTCGGAAATTTGCCGTACATCTTGCCGCCCGCCACCGCGCCGCCCATGACGATGTGGTGCCCACCCCACGCGTGATCGCTGCCGGCTGCCGAGTTTGGCTGGAAGGCCCGCGAAAAATCGGAGCAGGTGAACGTCGTCACCTGGTTCGCCAATCCCAGCTCTACTGTCGCGTTATAGAAGGCGCTCAGCGCCGGGCTTAGCTGCGACAGCAGCTTCGCTTGCAACTGCAGCTGGGCGCCGTGTGTGTCAAAATTGCCAGCGCCCACGAAGAAGATCTGCCGCTTCACGCCCAGCGCCGCATGCACCTGCATCATCTGTGCCACCTGCTTTAACTGCGCTCCAAATGCATTCGACGTGTCAAACTGCGTTCCCAGCGCCGACACAGAGGACAACGCATTCGCGAGAACGTCGTTATACCGGTACGCATTCGTCGTGATCTCGTTGTCCGCCTGTACCAGTGAAACGCCCGAGCTCAACGTCGCCAGTTGCTGTGCCGTCTCGAGCCGCGACTGACAATACTGCCCATCCGCACAATACGGCGGCACCGCGCCCGCCCCGCCTATCGCCACCGGCTGCGTCGACTCCCCGTTGCAGAAGATTGTGTCCCCATCCAGCGAGCAGATCATCGGAATCTGCGATCCCCGTTGTATTGCACGTTCAGCCGGTCGGCCATCCGGCCCGCCCAGCCCGTCCGCGTGCTGCCACTCACTGCCTGATTCTGCCACTCCAGTTGCTGGTCCGAATGCGAAAACAGATTGCTCGGCTGCGCTCCCTGGTTTGCCAGAAACTGCGCCTGCGTCGTCGGCTGGATCAGCGTTCCCACATTCGTCAGCAATGCCGCCTTGCCGCTGTTGTAGAGCGCCTGAATCTCCGGCATGTTGGGATGCAGCGCGAAGTTCGGTGTCGGCGACAGAGGCAGCAGCGCGCTGCGCCCCAGTGCAAGCGGCCCGCGCAGGCTCGCATAGTTCCCGTACCCGGTCGTGTCGAACGGCACGAGCATGTTGTTCGAGTCATTGCCCCCGAACAGGAACACGCACACCAGCGCGCGATAATCCGTCAGTCGTCTGCGCCAAAGCATTCATCGCGCCAAATGGCCGTAGCCCCATCGCGCTGCCACCCGCGGCCAGCGCGGCATAGCTCAAAAAACTCCGTCGACTCGTTCTCATCGGTTCACTCCAGTCCCTTCTGCGGCAATCCGTTTTGCGGTGCTGCGGCTCTCGCAGCAAAGATCAATGCATCACTCTGTATTGAGGCGACGTCACCACCAGGTAGGCCGCCACGCTGGCGCGCGCGGATGGGTTCGTCGCGGCAATGCTCGAGATGTTGTCCACGATTGCGCTTCGCATATCCGATGGCATCTGGCTGTGCATGAAGATCATTCCCAGGTAGTCCACCAGTGCGCCCGGATTCGGACGCCCTGCCACCCAGTTGCCCGGTCGCGCTGAAATCGACCGTCAGCCCGCTCGCACTGTTGTGCATGATGTAATTCGCCATATTGAACTGCGGAATGACCGACCCGGTGTTCTCCAGCCCAAACTCCGGAGCGAGCAGCGAGGTCTGCGGAATCACATAACTCGGCGGGAAAAACCCGAACACTGAGGGCGCGCCAAACGGCGGCTCGCCAATCGCAACCAGTTGTCCGTTGCCCATGTTGATCAGCGGATATCCCGCCGTGGGGTCCGCGACTGCCGCGTTCAGCCCGCGGCCAGCTCCACCGCCCACAGTGTCGGTTCCCGCAGATGCCCCGACTGCACCGTCGGGCTCGTCGCCAGTTGGTCCCCCGTCAGCGTGTCGTTCGCGCGCGCCTCCGGGTCAACAGGATCGCCGTGACCACCGCTTTCATATCACCGCGCACGCCGTTGCCGTTGTCCGCAAATACCGCCGCTACACGCTGCACATACGCAGGACTGGGATTCCCGGCCACCAGCCGCTGGATCAGTTGCTTGCACACAAAGGGCCCGACATTCGGATGGTTGAATACGTTGTCCAGCGCGCCCTTCAGGTCCGCTGTCGCGTTCTGTCCCGCCGGCAGCGTCACGCCGTTCAGCAGCGTCTTCGCGCCGAATCATGCCGCAGGTCCGTCGGGACCATCAGATGGTTCCAGTTCGGCGTGAAGATGAAATTCGATGGGGTACTGCCGTCCGCGTTCGCATATGTCCAACCCGTGAACGCGCGCGCCATCGCCTGCACCTG
>CAVRCA010000006.1:45000-168743 GCA_963719345.1 uncultured Alphaproteobacteria bacterium | reverse complement strand
GACCGGAGTTGGCGGAATAACGCAACCGAACAGCGCCACGCCACGGCCACGATGACCGGTACTCGCCTCAATGCAGGACGGCACTCATCACCGTGGCGGTGCGGTGATGTCAGATTGTCGGTCCTCGGCCGCGCCCCACGAAGTTCAAGACCAGGACGACGACGAAGATGACCACGAAAATGTAGAACAGGGTCTGTGCGATACCTGCTGCCGTCCCTGCGATCCCGCCGAAGCCGAGAAAGCCGGCTATGACCGCGATGACGAGCGCGACGACGGCCCAGTAAAGTAAGTTACCCAAGGTGTTCCTCCTGCCGCTGCTTGTTCCAGTAGAACGTTGGTGAACCTGCGATCGTTCCGTGTCCCGCTACAACGGTAACAGCGTGAATTGGCAGATGATCCGTGCGCTGTTCGAAATTCGACGGCATGTGGCTTTTTCCGGAGCAGGCGACACTCCGTAATGATTGAATACACTTTTGTCATTCCAGGCGTCGCGGTCATGGCGGGCTGAACCCTGCGTCCGCTATGATCTCTGGATCCGACCGGCGGCAGAGCTGGCAGACGTTCAAGCAAGAGAGGTCGCACGATGAGGTATCATCCCGCACTCGCCGCAGGCCGGGTCGCCGTCGTCACGGGGGCTGCGAGTGGGATCGGCCTGGCCGCCGCCCGGCGCTTCGCCTCGCTTGGCATGCGCGTGTGCGTCGCCGACCTCTCAGCCGATGCGCTCGCGGCAGCGGCCGACGAGCTCGCCGGTATTGCTCCGGCCGGGCGATCGGCGGTGCTGGCGGTCCCGACCGACGTCAGTCTCCTCGACGCGGTGCGGGCGCTCAAGGACGCCGTGTATGGCACGTTCGGGGAAGTTGCCGTGCTGATGAACAACGCCGGGACGGCGCCGGGTGGCGGACCGTGGGAGAACATCGAGCGGTGGCGTCGCGTGCTGGACGTCAATCTCTGGGGCGTGATCAACGGCGTGCAGACGTTCACGCCTGCGATGCTGGAGCAGAAGGCGGACTGCGCAATCATCAACACCGGCTCGAAGCAGGGTATCACCTGCCCACCCGGCGACGCCGCGTACAACGTCAGCAAGGCCGGCGTGAAGGTGCTGACCGAGGCGCTCGCCCATAGCTTGCGCAACGAAGAAGGACGGCGAATTACCGCCCACCTGCTGATCCCGGGCTCGACCTTCACCGGCATGACGCGTCGCGGCCGCACCGAGAAGCCGCCGGGCGCCTGGACACCGGATCAGGTAATCGACATGCTTGTCGCCGGCATGAGCCAGGGTGACTTCTACATCCTCTGCCCGGACAACGACGTCACGCGCGCGGTCGACAACCGGCGCATCCTGTGGGCAGCGCAGGACATCATAGAGAACCGGCCGCCGCTGTCTCGTTGGCACCCCGATTACAAATCGGCGTTTGACGACTTTCTCGCACAGGGGGGCGATGGCGCTTAGGCGTCGTCAGCTCCAAGCTTCGCTTCCCAGCCGTGATCCCAGGTATGTCGAGGTCTGCCCCATGCGTTACACCAGGTTCGGCCATACCGGTCTCCAGGTCACAAGAATGTGCCTCGGCACGATGACGTTCGGGCTTCAGTGTGACGCCGCACAGAGCCATGCGATCCTTGATGCGGCCGCGGAAGGCGGGATCGACTTCCTCGACACCGCCGATGTCTATCCGCTCGGCGGCGGCCGCCCGACGGCGGGCCGCACCGAGGAGATCGTAGGCGACTGGCTCAAGGGCAAGCGCCACCAGTTCGTCGTCGCAACGAAATGTGTCGGGCAAATGGGGCCAAAGCCCTGGGACCGGGGCATGTCGCGCAAGCATGTTCTCGATGCGGTCGAAGCCTCGCTCCGGCGTCTTGGAACCGACTATATCGACCTCTATCAACTGCACGGCTATGATGCGCACACGCCCCTCGACGAGGCGCTCGAGGCGCTCGACACCGTCGTGCGGCACGGCAAAGCGCGCTACGTCGGCGTTTCCAACTGGCCGGCTCACAAGATCGCCCGCGCGCTCGGCCGGAGCGAGCTCAAGAACCTTGTCCGCGTCGCCTCGGTCCAGCCACGCTACAATCTGTTGTTTCGTGCCTTCGAGCGCGACCTGCTGCCGATGTGCGAGGAGGAAGGGCTCGCGGTCATCTCCTACAATCCGCTGGCTGGCGGCCTGCTCACCGGCAAGCACGACCGGCGTGACGCGCCGCCCGAAGGCACGCGTTTCTCGCTGGGCAGCGCCGGGCCGCGCTATCAGGAGCGTTACTGGCACGAGCAGGAGTTTGCGACGGTGGAAAGCCTGCGCAGGGTGGCCGCCGAGGCGGGCATGAGCATGGCCACGCTTGCCATCTCGTGGGTGCTGTCCAACCCTGCCGTTACCGCGCCGATCGTCGGCGCGAGCCGCCCCGAGCAGCTCGCCGACAGTCTTGCGGCGGCGGAAGCAGAGGGGTTGTCGCAGGAGCTCAAGGCCAAGCTCGACGACATCACCCGGGTCTGGCGTGCCGTGGATGCAGAGCGCTAGCGCGAGCTCGGGCACGAGGTGCTCAGCTGACCGGCCCCTCGAAAGCGGCCCAGGCGTTGGGGCTTTCGCGCACCAGCACCTTGAGCCCGAGCAGGTTCTGCCCCGCGGACCCCAGTCTTCCCTCGCGACAGGCGCCGGCGAGCAGAGCATGGATGTGACTGGCGAGAAACTCGATGGTCGTGTTGATGCCCGCAAATCCGGGATGGTCGTCGAGGTTGGTGTAGTCGAGCGGGTCAATGGCGCGGCGGAGCTCCGTCTTGGCCAGCCCGATGTCGATGAGCAGCTGCAAGTCGTCGAGCTGCGCGGCTCTGAACTCGGCCTCGATCACGAGGGTAACGCCGTGCAGGCGTGCAGCCCGCCCGAACACCTCACCGCGGAAGCTATGCGCGGTCAGGATGTGATCGGCGACAGTTACGCTGTACATGCATTCTCCTCACGACGACTGGCCGACGCAGCGCGCGGAAGCCGGTCAGAACACGTCCGCTTCCTCTTCGATCTTTGCCGGATCCAGGTCCATGCCGATGCCTGGCACGTCACGCGGCGTGATGCGGCCGTCTCGGGGCTCGATCGGATCGGCAACAAAATATTGATTGATCTCGTTCCACTTGTGCAGGTACTCCTGAAACGGCGTGTGGATCGGCGACTGGGTGACGGAGAAGTGGATGCTGGCGGCCGTCGAATGGCCGTGCGGGATGCAGATCAGGTCGTGCGCCGTGGCGTAGGCCGCGATCTTCAGGGTCTCGGACAGGCCGCCGCACCAGTAGATATCCGGCTGGATCACATCGAGCGCGCCGGCATCGATGAAGCGCCTGAAGCCCCAGCGCGTGTATTCGTGTTCGGCCCCGGCCAGCGGGATGTTGGTCTTCTCCTTCACCCGACGGTAGCTGTCGATGCGGTCTGGCATGCAGCATTCTTCCAGCCAGCGCGGGCGGTATTCGGCGATGCGCTCGGCGAGGTCGATGACGTAGCCCGGCTCCATCGATTGCCAGCAGTCCAGCATGATGTCGTCATCGCCCAGCGCTTCGCGCAACGTCCGGACCAGGGCGACGTTGAGGTGCAGGCCCTCCTTGCCGCTCATCGGCCCGTGGCGGAAGAACCATTTCTGGGCGGTGTAGCCCGCCGCTTTGAACCGCAGGGCACGCTCCCGCACCAACCCCATGTCCTGCACGGCGAAGCCGAGCATGCTGACATAGGCCGGGACGGCCTCCCGGGTCGGGCCGCCTAGCAGCCTGTAGACGGGCTGGCCGAGCCAGCGGCCCTTCAGATCCCAGAGTGCGACATCGACGGCGCTGATCGCCAGCATGGCGTCGCCCTGGCGGCCGTGTACCATGATGCGGTGCATCTGGTCCCAGAGCCGCTCATGCGCGATCGGGTCCTGGCCCAGCAACAGCGGTCGTAGCCGACGGCCGACATAGAAGGCAACCGCATCCGGCAGCGGGCCGGCCAAGCCGGTGACGCCCTCGTCCGTCTCGATCTGAACGAAATGGGTTTCGATGCGAAAGCCATGTTCGCCGATCTGCTCGCCCCCCTCGAAGTCGTCCGAGACACGGTACTCGGGATAGACGTCGATCGGCCGAGCCAGTCGATCTTCCCAGAACCGTCCCGGGGTCGGCATGGTGCCGCGAAGGCGGCGCAGCCGCACGGCGGTAATCTTCATTCGTTCCCTCCGGTTGCCTGGATCTGATGATCCGATCACCCTTTTCTGCCGCGGTGAGCACGCCGGCCCCCGGCTTCGCGCAGTTCGGCCGCCCAGACCGCGATCGCCTCTTCCGTAGACCAGGCTGGCGCGTGAAGGCGAGAGGCCGCCGGCTGGGCTGGATCTGAGCCTCCGACATCCATTGCGCCCGAGCCTGACCGGTTCCACGATCGGCCACCAGCAGGCTGCCGACCACGGACGCGAGTTGATAAGGGAGGACGAATGTCAGCCAACCTCCGTGTGATCGTTGTCGGCGCCGGCCGCATGGGCTCCGACCACGTCGAGCGTCTGACACATCGGATAAAGGGGGCGGAAGTCGCAGCCGTGGTCGATGTCGACCTCACGCGCGCCCGCCGTGCCGCCGAAGCCGCCCCGTCGAGCATCGCGGCGTCCGATATCCGGCCAGTGCTGGAGCGCGAGGATGTCGATGCCGTGGTCGTCGCAACTCCTGGCGTCGCTCACGAGGAAACGCTCCTTCGGGTCCTGGAACGGGGTCTGCCGGTGCTATGCGAGAAGCCGCTGACCCCGGATGCGGCGTCGTCCTGGAGGATCATAGAGGCCGAGCTGCGGCTTGGCAGGAAACGGGTCCAAGTCGGGTTCATGCGCCGCTTCGATGCAGAGTATCGGCACCTGCGCGGGCTTATCGTGTCCGGGGAGCTGGGGCGACCACTGATGCTCCATTGCGCCCACAGGAATTGTGGCGCGCCTCCCGGGTTTACCAGCGCGATGCTCATCACCGATTCGGTCGTGCACGAGTTCGATGCGATCCGCTTCCTGACCGGTGAGGAGATCAAGACCGTCCAGGTCCGACTGGGCCGGACCTCCGGCCATGCTCCGGCCGAGCAGCACGATCCGCAGCACGTGCTGATCGCAACCGAGAGCGGCGTGCTGGCCGATGTCGAGATCTTCGTGAACGCGCAGTTTGGTTATCAGGTGACGACCCAGGCGGTGTTCGAGAAAGGGATCGTCACCATCGGGGAAGATACCGGGCCTCGCGTCCACAGCGCCGGCCGATGGGGCGGCGAGGTCGCGCCCGGGTTCGTCGAGCGGTTCGGGGAGGCTTTCGACGCCGAGGTGCAGAGTTGGGTCGAGGCCGCCAGGCGAGGCGAAGTCGGCGGCCCCACCGCCTGGGACGGGTATGCGGCCGCCTGCTGTTGTGAAGCGGGCGTGGCCGCGCAAAGGAGTGGCGACAAGGTCGAAGTTTCGTTGCGGAGCAAGCCGGACACGTATCGCTAGCTGTGGGTGCGGCAGCGCCCAACACAATGAACGCGGCGATGCCGTCAACGGCCGCCATTGGGAGGTCAAACGGGTGCCGGTCCTGGAGATGCGCAACATCGTCAAGCACTTCGGTGCGATCCATGCGCTGAACGACGTGGACCTGTCGATCGAGCCCGGCGAGGTGTTGGGCCTGATGGGCGACAACGGGGCGGGCAAATCGACGCTGGTCAAGATCATCGCCGGCAATTTCCCGCCAACTGCCGGCCGAGTGTTGCTCGAGGGCGAGGCGCAGCATTTCGGCAAGCCAGTAGAGGCGCGCCAGAAGGGGATCGAGGTTGTCTACCAGGACCTCGCCCTGTGCAACAATCTATCCGCCGCTGCGAACGTGTTCCTGGGACGCGAGATCAAGAAGGGTCTTGGGCCGATCCGCTGGCTTGACCACGCGGCCATGGCCAAGCGCGCCGGCGAGCTGTTCGGTGAACTGAAGTCGGAGACCCGGCCGCGCGACCTCGTGCGGCAGATGTCGGGCGGCCAAAGGCAGGCGGTCGCTATCGCCCGCACCCGTCTCTCGCGGGCGAAGGTGGTGCTGATGGACGAGCCGACCGCGGCCATCTCCGTGCGCCAGGTCGCGGAGGTGCTCGATCTCATACGTCGGCTGCGTGACGGCGGCATGGCCGTCATTCTGATCAGCCACCGCATGCCGGACGTGTTCGAGGTGTGCGACCGGGTGGTCGTCATGCGCCGCGGTCGCAAGGTTGCCGACAAGCCCGTTGATGGGACCAGCCCCGAAGAAGTCACCGGTTTGATCACGGGAGCGATCCATGTCGCCTGACACGCCCCACACCGTGAACGCCGGACCGACGACCCACGCCGCCATCGACCAAGCGGTCCTGGACGCGCGGGAGAGCTCGCCGGTCCAGGGCCTCCTTGCGTCCCAGGCCTTCTGGGTGACGGTCGCACTGGCGGCGATCTGCGTCGTCATGGGGGTGTGGCAGCCGGCCTCCTTCGCGACATTCGAGAACTTCTTCAACATCACCCGGAACTTCTCATTCATCGGCGTCATGGCTCTCGGCATGGTGGCGGTGATCGCCACCGGCGGCATCGACCTTTCGGTCGGCTCGGTCATGGGCCTCGTCGCCGTGGTTTGCGGCTTGGTTCTGCAGGCCGGCAATCCCTGGTGGGCGGCGATGCTTGCCGGACTGGCGGCAGGGGGCATTGTCGGCGCGATCAACGGGGTGCTGGTCGCCTATGTCGGCCTGTCGGCCTTCGTGGTCACGCTCGGCATGCTGTCGGTGGCCCGCTCGGTCGCAGTGGTGCTGTCGGGCAACCGCATGATCTACGATTTCGGCCCCGGCGGGCCGGCCTTCAAGCTGCTCGGCAACGGCCACCTCGACCTGGTCAGGGTCGGCGAGAGCACGCTGTCGCTGTCCTACCCCCTGCTTTTCCTCGTCGTCCTCACCGCGGTCTTTACCGTGGTCCTCAGGATGACGGCCTGGGGCCGCTACATCCTCGCCATAGGCGGCAACGAGAACGCGGCGCTGCTGACAGGCGTCCCGGTCAGGCGGGTGAAGGCGCAGTGCTATGTCGTCTCGGGTCTCGCCGCCGCGTTGGCGGCCGTGCTGAACGTGGGATGGTCGGGCTCGGCCATCAACGCCCTCGGCATGGGCTACGAACTGCTTGCCATTTCTGCCGCGGTGATCGGCGGCGCCAACCTTTTGGGCGGCGAGGGCAGCGCCTACGGCGCCTTCATCGGCGCCGCCCTCATCTTCGTCATCCGCAACGCGCTCCTGATGGCCGGTGTCGATTCGAACTGGCAGGGCACTTTCGTGGGCGTGTTCCTGGTTGCCGCGGTCTATCTTGGAAAGATCCGCGCCAAGCGCGGCTGAGCCGGCGGTTGCGGTTCCGCCGCTCGTCAAGAATGGTTTGGGGGGTACGACGATGCTGAGATCGGTCTTGATATGCCTGGCAGCCGTTGGAGTACTGGCTTCCGCGGCCGGCGACACCAGCGCTGCGGACAAGAAATACACCTTCGCACTGGTGCCGAAGAACACGAACAACCCGTTCTTCGATCAAGCGCTCGACGGCTGCCGCAAAGCCGAAAAGGATATGGGTGGCGCGGTACAGTGCCTCTACATCGGCCCCGGCGAGCACGGCGGCGGCGACGAGCAGGCGCAGATCGTCGCGGACCTGATCAGCAAGCGGGTGGACGGCATTGCGGTCTCCCCCGCGAACGCAGCGGCCGTCGCGAACGCGCTTGCGGGCGCGAAGGCGGCCAACATCCCGGTGCTGACCTGGGACTCCGACCTGCTTGAAAGGGACAAGGGCCTGCGCATCGCCTATGTCGGGACACACAACTACGAGATCGGCGTGAACCTCGCCAAGTTGGTGATGCAGGCCAAGCCGCACGGGGGCGTGATCTGCATCCAGTCCGGCGGCGCGGCCGCGGCCAACCACAACGAGCGCATGCAGGGCGTCCGCGACACGCTCTCGGGCAAGCGCAGCGCCGCGGCACCCGGCGACCGGATGACCGGCCAAAACGGCTGGACCGAAGCGCCCGGCTGCCCGCTCTATACCGATGATGATTTTCCGCGCGCGATCCAGCAACTCGAGGACACGCTGGCCAAGTTGCCCAACCTGGACGCCTTCGTGCCGACGGGCGGCTTCCCCGAGTTCCTGCCGGACGCCTATCGGAACGTGGCATCGAGGTACAAGGACAAGATCGCCTCGGGCAAACTCGCCTTGGTGGTGGCGGATACGCTGCCGGTGCAGATCGTGCTGCTCAAGGAAGGCCTGGCCACCGGGAACGTGGGCCAACGGCCGTTCGAGATGGGCTACAAAGCCATGCAATTCCTGAAGGACATCAAGGACGGCAAGGCGGCCCCGAAGGACCCCACCTATACGGGCCTGGACGTTTGTACTCCGCAAACCGCTGCGACCTGTGTTGGCAGTGGAAGTTGATGCGCCAACCCAACCGAGCGCCAGGAATGCGCTGCTACGTTGGAGCGAGATCCCGGCTTCGCAGCAATGCTGCCGCGCTGGGCGGTCGACCCCGGAAAGCGGTGTAGAGCTGCATGGGATCTTGCGTATCCCCCGCACTCAATAGCGATCGCAGACGCGCGGCGGTCAGTGGATCGAATGGATCGCCCGCTTCCCTGAATGCCTCGAACCCGTCCGCGTCGAGCACTTCCGCCCACAGATAGGAATAGTAGCCCGCCGCGTAGCCTTCGCCGGCAAACAGGTGTTGGAAATGCGGGGGGCGGTGCCGGAGACCGATTTCCGGCGGCACCCCCGCGCTTTGCAAGAACTCCCGCTCGAATTCTTCGGCGCGGATTGTCTCCGGCGCCGGGTGGCTATGCAGTGCCATGTCGATCCGTGCTGCGGCCGTGTATTCGACCGTGCCGAAACCCTCGTTGAAGCCGCGGGCGGCGAGCAGGCGCTCCATCAGAGCGTTCGGAATCGGCTCGCCGGTTTCATGATGGAGCGCATAGCGCCGAAGCGTCTCCGGCAGCGAAAGCCAGCGCTCGTAGATTTGTGATGGCAGCTCGACGAAGTCACTCAGGACCGACGTCCCGGACTGCGCCGGGTAGCGCACGCGGCTGAGCAGCCCATGCAGCGCATGGCCGAACTCGTGGAACAGGGTCTCCGCATCATCGAAACTGAGCAGGGTCGGTTCGGCCCTGGCGAAATTATTGTTGTTGACGACGATCGGCAAAATCGGAGCGTCGACGTTTTCCTGGAGCCGATAACTGCTCATCCACGCGCCGGATCGCTTGTTGGGGCGCGCGTAATGATCCGCCAGGAACAGGCCGACCTGTCCGGTATGATCGCGGACCTCGTAGGCACGCACGTCCGGGTGATAGGTCGGCACGTCAGGACGGGCGATGAACGTAAGATCGAACAATCGCTCCGCAGTCTCGAAGGCGGCCCGCTGCACATTCTCCAGAACGAAATACGGCTTCACCTCCCCCTCATCCAGCGCGTAGTCGGCACGGCGCACTTTGTCCGCGTAATAGCGCCAGTCCCATGGTTCCAGCGGGCCGTTGAGGCCGTCCGCCCGAGCGACCGCCAACAGCCGATCCCGCTCGGCATTCGCCTTTCGCTTGGCGGGCTCCCAGACCTGATCGAGCAGCTCGAAAACCCTTTCCGGCGTGCCGGCCATGGTGTCGGCCAAGCGGTAGGCAGCGAAACTCTGATAGCCGAGCAGGCGCGCTCGCTCTGCCCGGAGCGACAGGATCTCCGGAACCAGCGGCCGGTTGTCCCACGGTCCGGCGTGCGTGCCGCGGGCGACCCATGCTTCGTGTGCCGCCTGCCGGAGATCGCGACGATCGGACGATGCAAGGAACGGCTCGATCAGTGAGCGCGAGAGGGTGAGGACATGTCCGTCCATCCCCCGCTCCGCTGCCGCGTGTCGAGCGCCGGCCAGCACGGAGTCCGGAAGACCGGATAGATCCGTCTCCGCCAGCGGCAGGCACCATGTCCTCTCGTCGTGCAGCACGTTCTGGCCGAATCGTGCCTGCAGCGCTGCCAGCCGTTCGGAGATTTCGGTCAGTCTCGCCTGTTCCGCTGGCCCGGATGCAGCGCCGCTGCGCACGAAGCGGAGATGCACGCGCTCCAACAACCGGAGCTGATCCGCCTCCAAGCCGAGCGCATCACGGTTTTCGTGCAGCGCGTCGATACGCTGAAACAGGCTTGGGTTGAGCTGCACCCGCATGCCGTGCTGCGCCAGCACAGGTGAGATCGCCAATTCGATCGTCTCGAGCTCGGGATTTCCGTGGCTGGAAACCAGATTGAAGAACATGGAGCGAGTGCGCCGCAGCAGCCTCCCACTGCGCTGCATCGCTTCCACGGTGTTCGCGAACGTCGGTGGTGTCGGGTCCGCAGCCACGGCTTCGATCTCGCGCAAATGCAAGCGCATCGCATGCTCGAAGGCGGGGGCAAAGTGCTCCGGCTTGACCGAGGCAAAAGGCGGAACACCGAACGGTGTCGTCCACTCAGCCAGGAGGGGGTTGCTCTCGTCCATAGGTTGGAAATTGACGACGGGGCATCAGGAGCGCAAGACAAAGGTCGGGCGAGGGGCTTACGGGCCCAAAGCTTCAGATCGCCCTACGAAACCGCTGTGGGAGAAGTGCAGCCATGGAAGTCGTGAGAGCGTCGACGCGGCCGACCAAGGTCGCCCCGGCGGAGTATTTCACCGGGTCCGTATTGCAGGACGAGGTCGTCGTCGGTGCCTCGCCGTCTCGCATGCGGGCGACCTCGGTAACGTTCAACCCGGGAGCGCGCACGGCATGGCACAAGCATCCGGTGGGCCAGACGCTCTACGTGCTTTACGGCTCGGGGCGCGTTTGCAAAAAGGGCGAGAAACCGACGGTCATCAATCCCGGTGATACCGTGGTGATCCCGCCCGATGTCGTGCACTGGCACGGTGCGGCGGCGGACCGGCTGATGATCCATCTCGCGCTGTCGGAGGTCACCGACAGCGGCGAGGGGACCAAGTGGCTCGAGAAGGTCACAGACGCCGAATATGCCGCCGAGCCCGCCTGACGATCGAGCAGGCCGGTCTCGTGAGGCGCGAACCATCGCGTCGAAGCAACCGCCGGACGGCTCGGGACAACAGATGGTCGCGAGTCGATGAATGACCTCTGCCGGCTGGTCGACAAGCCCGGACCCGGCGAACTGCCTTACGTTGATCGGGCTTTTCCCGACCGGCCGCTGACGCTGTATAGCGCGCGGCCGCGCGACTACGACGCGGCGACGCCGATCCTATTCGTGCATCACGGCGTCGGCCGCAACGGACGGGACTATCGCGACTATTGGATGAAGCTGGTCGAGCAGGCCGGCATCCTGGCTATCGCGGTCGAGTTCTCCAATGCGGCATTCCCTGAATATCTCTGGTATCAGTTCGGCAACCTGCACGATCAGGACGGCACGCCGAACCCGCGCGCGCAGTGGACCTTCGGCATCGACGAACGTCTGTTCGAAGCACTGCACGCCCAGGGCGTCACCAAGCAGGAGCGATACGGCTTGTTCGGCCACTCCGCGGGCGGCCAGTACGTGCATCGGTCGCTGTCCTTCGGCTTCCGCGACCACGTCGCCGTAGCCGTCAGCGCCAATGCCGGCACCTATGCGATGCCCGATCTCGACACGCCCTGGCCCTTCGGCCTCGGCGACACCGAGCTGGACCAAGGCGCGCTGCGCAATCTGCTTGCCTTTCCTATGACCGTCATGACCGGCACCCTCGACGTCAAGACGACGGGCCGCTTCTTCCCCGGCGGTCCGCGCTCGATGAAGCAGGGCGCCCATCGGCACCAGCGGGCGCACGCTTACGTCGCGTCCGGCTACGCAGCAGCCGAGATGTTGCAGTGCCGCTGCGCCTGGACGGTGATCGATGTGCCGGATGTCGGCCATGACGGTGAGCGCATGTCCGTCGCCGCCGCGCCGATCGTGGCCGCGGCCTTGCACGCGCCCGACGGACGGCTTGACGGCGGGACGGTTGCGCTAAGACCACGGTGAGCGATCATGCCGGTCCGCGGAATTGGGATGGCAGCATTGGAGATTCGTCGTCGAAAAGTGCTGGCGGGAGGAGCGGGCGCGACGGCATCTCTGCTCGCGGCAGGCCGCGCTGGGGCGCAGCAGAGCGGCCTGATCCGCCGGGCAATTCCGTCCAGCGGTGAGACGGTCCCGGCCATCGGGCTGGGCACCGCGGGCAGCTACATGGACGCCGCCACCGAAGCGGAACTCACGGTGCTCCGCAAGACACTCGCAGCGTTCCGCGATGAGGGCGGCACGGTCATCGACACCTCGGACGACTACGGCAGTGCCGAGGAGGTCGTGGGACGCCTCACGCAGGAGCTCGGCATCAGGGATTCGCTGTTCCTCGCAACCAAGGTGAGCACGAGCGGTCGCGCGGCCAGCACCCTGCACGTCGAGCAATCCTTTCAGCGGCTCCGGACGCCCAGGCTTGATTTGGTCGCTGTGCACAATCTGGAGGATGTGGCGGCCAACCTTCGCCTGCTTCGCGAGCTGAAGCAGACCGGACGTATTCGATACATTGGGGTCACGACGTCCTACCAGGGCCAGCACCAAGCACTCGTGGCAGTAATGCGACGCGAGGCGCTGGATTTCGTCCAGGTGGATTTTGCGCTCGACAACCGGGCGGCGCGCGAGACCATCCTGCCGCTGGCACGGGAGCGCGGCATGGCGGTGATGGTCAACCTGCCGCTCGGACGGGGCCGGCTGTTCGCCGCGATCCGGGGCAAGCCGCTGCCGCCCTGGTCGACCGAGTTCGACTGCACAAGCTGGGCGCAGTTCTTCCTGAAATATGTCATCGCTTTCGAGGCCGTGACCTGCGCCATTCCGGGCATGGGCAAACCCGAGCACGTCAGGGACAATCTTGCCGCAGCACGGGGGCGGCTGCCGGATGCCGGGACGATCCGGCGCATGGAGGCGTTCATCGACGAGGCTTGAACCGCACGTCCTTGGGCGCGCTCCGCCTCGCAACAGGAGACCGAGAATGACAAGGAATGTTTGCACGCCAGCCCGTCGCCGTACGCTTCTCCGCCTTGGCGCGGTCATTCCCTTCCTTGCCCTTTCGCCAATGGCGTTCGCGCAGGGAGCGGGCGGCTCGCCCATGAAGATCGGCGTCATCGGTTCGGGGCACATCGGCAGCACGCTCGGCACGCTGTGGGTCAAGGCCGGACATCCCGTGCTGTTCTCGTCGCGCCATCCCGAACAGCTCAAGGATCTGGTCGCCGGGCTCGGGCCGCTGGCACGGGCGGGTACGCCGGCAGAGGCGGCCGCGTTCGGCGACGCCGTGCTGATCGCGGTGCCCTACGCGGCACTCCCTGAGCTCGGCCAGGACCTGTCCCATCAGTTGGCCGGCAAGGTGGTGCTCGACACCGGCAACGCCGTCGCGGCACGGGACGGCGAGATCGCCGGAAAGGCCAAGGAGAAGGGCATCGGCACCCTTTCGGCGGAGTTGCTGCCCGGCGCGCGTGTCGTGCGGGCGTTCAACACGCTCGGCTACAAGGTGCTCGCCCAAGACGCCCATCGCGCCGGGCCACCGCTCGCCATCCCGATCGCCGGCGACGACGCCGACGCGCTGAAAGTCGCATCAAGTCTGGTGCGGGATGCGGGTTTCGAGCCGGTCGTCGTCGGACCGCTCGCGCGCGCGGCCGAGTTCGCGCAAGGAGCGCCGGGTTACGGACAGGAAGTGGCCGCGCCGGAGCTGCGGCATCGTCTCGGCCTCGCTCCATGACCGACGGAGTCGGGGCGGGCAAAGCGCCAGCACGACTGGAAGCGGGCCGTATGCGCCGACGAGGGTGAAGTCGTGACGGTCAGGTGCGAGCGTTGCCCTTCTCGATCGCCGCGTTGAAACTCGAATCAAACGCACTTACGGCGTCGAAGCGCTTCTGCAGCAGGCCGGCGGCGGCATAGAGGTCGACCACCTGCTGCTCGTCGCGGGTGACGCGATCGTCGGTCGGCACCACCTCCTCGGTGGTGCGGCCAAACCAGTTGCGCGGGACGGCAACCGGGAAGCCGACCAGCTTGGCCCAGATCTCGGCGTACTGGTCGGGGTGCGTGTTGGCCCAGCGGCGTGCGACCGTCAGCCGGGTGATGAAATCTTCGAGCTGGGTGCGTTTGGCGGCGATGGCGTCGGGAGAGGCGATCTGGTAGCCGAGCCCGGGCGTCAGCCCGACCCCGTTGAGGATCTGCCGTCCGCCGTCGATCACTTCCACCTGCGAGGTGTACGGCTCCCAGGTGGACCAGGCGTCGATCGCGCCCGAGGCGAGCGCCGCTTTCGCATCGGCCGGCTGGAGGAAGGTGAGTTTGAGCGCGCCGTCCGGCCAACCCGCGCGCTTGGCGGCGGCGAGCACGAGGTAGTGGCCGACCGAGCCCCTGCCGGTCGCGATCTTCCTGCCCTTGAGGTCGTCGAAGCGGCGCGCGGGCGAGTCGCCGCGCACCACGATAGCGGTGCCCTGTTGGGAGGAGCGGCGGGCGGCGATGGCGCGCATCGGGACGCCGGATGCGAAGCCGAAGGTGAACGGCGCGTCGCCGACGATGCCGGCGTCGATCGCGCCCGCGTTCATCGCCTCGATCAGCGGCGCGGCGGCGGCGAACTCGCTCCAGGCGATCCTGTACTGGACGTCGGCCAGCACGCCCGCCGCTTCCATCACCGCGCGGTTGTTGCCGCGCTGGTCGCCAGCCCGCAGCACCATTTCCGCGGCACGGGCGCGGCCGAGCACGAACGGCGCGGCAAGCCCGCCGAGAAGGACGTCACGGCGAGGGAGCAGGGTCATTCCGCAGCCTGGGCTGGCGCGGTCTCGGCTGGCGCGCGCTGCGCGACGCGGCGCGCGATCAGCGCCTTGGTCGCGGGGAGCAA
This sequence comes from uncultured Alphaproteobacteria bacterium, assembly GCA_963719345.1. Classification (GTDB taxonomy): domain Bacteria; phylum Pseudomonadota; class Alphaproteobacteria; order Acetobacterales; family Acetobacteraceae; genus CAVRCA01. The sequence goes on along the minus strand of CAVRCA010000006.1, from coordinate 153,943 downwards.
GGAGGCGCCATACTCGACGACGTCGGCGAGCGGGTCGAAGCCGCGCACGAGGAAGATCGTGACGCCCATGTCGTAGTAGTCGACCAGCGCCTCAGCAACCTGTTCGGGCGTGCCGACCAGGGCAGTGGTGTTGCCGCGTCCGCCTGTCACGGCGGCAGCCCCGGTCCAGAGCCGCTTGTCGAGCCGCTCGCCTTGTGCCGCGGCCTCAAGCAGCCGGCGCGAGCCCTCGTTGGGTGGCTTGCGCACGGCGGGACCGAGCGCCGCTTCGCCGCGCAATTCAATGATGGTTTGCTTGATCCGCTCGGCGCGCTCCCACGCCTTGTCCTCGGTCTCGGCGAGGATGGGGCGGAACGAAAGGCTGAAGCGGATGTCCCGTCCATACGGGACGGCGGCGGCGCGCACCCGGGCGATCACCTCGCGCACCTGCTCGTGCGTCTCGCCCCACAGCATGTAGACGTCTGCGTGCTTGGCCGCGGTCGTGATCGCCGCTTCGGAGACGCCACCGAAGAAGATCGGGATGCGCGGCTGCTGGAAGGTGCGGAAAGAGGTCGTGCCGCCCTCGATCCGGTAGTACTCGCCCTGGAAGTCGATCGGGCCAGGTTCGGTCCAGGTGCGCTTCAGGATCTCGACGTACTCGTCGGTGCGGGCGTAGCGCTGGTCCTTGCCGAGCCAATCGCCGTCGCGGTGCTGGTCGACATCGTCGCCGCCGGAGATCACGTGGATCGCGGCACGCCCGTTCGTCATCTGGTCGAGCGTCGCAAATTTGCGGGCGGCGAGCGTGGGAGCGACGAAGCCGGGGCGGTGTGCGACCAGGAAGCCCAACCGCTCGGTGTGCTGCGCCGCCGCGGCGGCGAGCAGGAACCCGTCCGGTCCGTCCGAGAAATACCCGACCAGCACCCGATCGAACCCGCCGGCCTCGGCGGCCCGCCCAAAATCCCGGATGTAGCCGTGATCCCAAACCGCCTTGCCGGGCGGCCGAATCTCGGACGCTTGGCGATGATGGATCATGCCGATGAATTCGACCGTCATCGTCCTGTTCCCTGTCCCATTTGCTCGTCAGGCTGCCACGCGCACGTGGTCCGGGACAGGGCCCGAACCAACCTCTTCGTCGACCCCAAGCGCGGCGAGCAACCGAGTGCGCAGTGGTGCGAACCCCGGGGTTGTCACGCGGCGTGGCCGGGGCAGGTCGATCCGTGCCTCGAACGCGATCTGGCCACCCTCGAGCACCAGCGCGCGATCGGCCAGCAGCACAGCCTCGTCGACGTCGTGGGTCACGAGCAGCACCGAAGGCTGGTGCGCGATCCACAGTTGGGCGACCAGTTCCTGCATCCGCAGCCGGGTGAGCGCGTCGAGAGCCGCAAACGGCTCGTCCAGCAACAGAAGCTCCGGCTGGCGGACCAGGGCGCGGGCAAGGCCGGCGCGCTGCGCTTCGCCGCCCGACAAGGTCAACGGCCACGCATCGACCCGGTGAGCCAACTCCACTTCACTGAGGGCGGACAACGCGCGCGCCTTCGGATCGGCATCGGCAAGCCCGAGGGCGACGTTGCGCCAGACCCGCTTCCAGGGCAGCAGGCGCGGGTCCTGGAACACCACGGCGCGGCGGGACGGCACCGCCACCTCGCCCTGCTCGACCGCATCGAGCCCCGCGAGGGTTCGTAGCAGGGTGGACTTGCCGGAGCCGCTGCGCCCGAGCAGGGCGACGAACTCGCCCGGCGCGATGTCGATGCTCAGGCGGTCGAGCACCGTGGTGTCGCCGAAACGCCGGGTCAGGCTGGCGATGCGAACGCCGCTCATCGCCGGGCTCCTACCATCGAGGGACGCCAGATCAGGGCCGCCCGCTCGAGCGCTCGCACGCCCTGGTCCGCGAGCAGGCCAAGCAGCGCATAGACCAGCAGCCCGACCATGATGATGTCGGTGCGGAGGAATTCGCGAGCGTTCATCATCATGTAGCCAATGCCGCTATCGGCATTGATCTGCTCGCCGACGACGAGGCTGAGCCAGCCCACCCCCACCGCGTAGCGCAACCCGACCAGTCCGGAGGGCAGGGCCCCCGGCAGGATGACGTGGCGGATCAGGGCGAGGCGCGACAGGCCGAGTGTGCGAGCCGCTTCGACCAGCTTCGGATCGACGCCGCGGATGCCGGCAAACAGGTTGAGGTAGATCGGAAACACCGCGCCGAGCGCCACCAGCGCGATTTTCGGCGTCTCGCCGATGCCGAACCAGAGGATAAACAGCGGCACCAACGCGAGATGGGGCAGGGTACGGGCCATCTGCAGCGGGGCGTCGATCGCATCCTCGCCGAGCCGCGACAGGCCGGCGACCAGGGCGGCGACAGCGCCGATCCCGACCCCGATGCCGAGGCCGATCGCGACGCGGGCAAGCGAGACCAGCAAGTTCTGCTGCAACTCGCCCGAGGCGAGCAGGGCGATGAGCGAGCTGATGATGGCGCTGGGGGCCGCCACCGTCCGGCTCGGGATCAAGCCCAGCATCGACCCTGACTGCCACGCGGCCACGAGCAGCAGGGGAGCGACGAATCGCCGCAACCGGGAGAGATCAGCCGTCGGAAGCGCGAGCCTGTAGGGCCGACCGCCAGCCCGGGCGGCGATTGACTGCGACATCGACAAGCTCCTGCGCACCGGCACGGCCGGCCGAAGTGGTGGACGCGAAAGTCCCTCGACTCTCGCGTGGATTAGCCGCCATTTTGTCCTTGCAGGCGCGGCAGTCAACAATAATCACGGCCACATGTGCGCTTTTCGCAGAAACCACTATCTTATATAGTGAGTTAATCTTCCCGATCCAGCCTGTTGAGCTCGCCGGCTATGGGAGCGTGGTTGAGCAACGCCGCCAATGCCGTCCCGCCGATCGCGTTGCCGACCAACGTCGGAACGAGGAAGCGAAGCAGATAGTCGCTGGCCGACGCGTGCCCGCTGAAGACGCCGAACGCGGCTTCGACCGAACCTGCGATGACGTGAGGGAATTGGCAGAGCGCTACGACATAGGTGATGAGAATGATGATGAGCGGCCGCGCCGAACCCGACGCGGGCAGCAGCCAGACCATAAGCCCGATCAGCCACCCGGCCGAGCCGGCGCGGATCATCATCTGCCAGAACGGCTCACCGAAAAGTGCGTCGCTCAGCTTGCCCATCGCGGCAACCGGCCCTGGTGGGAACACGCCCGGTTGCGCCGCAACGGCGGCGAAGGCGAACGTGCCCACCAGGTTCGCAATGAGCACGATGGCCCAAACCCGCATGGTTGCGAGCAAGGTCGAGGCGTCGCGTCGGGTCAGGGTGGGGATCAGGGCGGTCAGCGTCGTTTCCGTAAACAGCTGCTGGCGTCCGAGAATGACGATCAGGAAGCCGACGCAGTAGCCGAATCCGGCGATGAGGATGCGCCACGACGCCTCGGGGAGCGCCGCTTGCAGATAGGCCTGCACGACGAAGGAGAACCCGATCGAGAGGCCGGCGGCGAGGCCAGACATCGCGAGGCCTACGAAGGAGCGTTCAAGCTCGGTCTCGCCCTGTTCGCGAACGATCTCGTGGATGACCAGCGGACCAGGCGCGGCCCGGGCCGCCGCTTGCTTGCGTTGCTGCTCGTCGAGATGCGGCGACTCCGCGCCGGCCGCTTCTTGGCTCCCAGAGTTCACTGCGTCGGGCCGGCATCAACGCAAGGGTCGCTGTGCTGAGCGAAGGAGCGCGCACCGTCGGGAACCGGTTTGCCGTTCTTGGGCCATACGAAAACAATGCGCTCGCCTGCAATCACAACGTTATCTGCGCCGACGCCGTTTGGCATCGCCACCGTGTTGCCGCGGTCCACCAGGTCGATCATGCAAGCCCTCTTGTGCTGTGGCGGCATCGTTGTGCGTCACGAGCGCCTAGACAAGATCGGCCAATCAGGTGGCGCATGAACACGGCTGCCGCGCCAAGCCCATCCAGCCGCTGAAGCAAGGCTGTTCCTTTGCCAAATACTTCCCGGACCTCGCTCTCGCGGCGATGCACAGCAGCCAGAACTTTCGGCTCTGGGCTCTGGGCTCTGGGCCTGCTGGCACCACGTTCCGCCTACGCCGCCACCGTCGACTCGCACAGAGCCGCGCGGGATGTTGGGAACGCTTGTATTCAGCTCGAGGGAGACATACGACTGAATGCAGTGAAAATGGGATGCTGGCGGGCGATGTGCTCAAGCACAGGGCCAGTGTAGGGGATCGAAAAGTCCTCTCAGGGAAGGGGCCAAGATGCCAGGCAAGGTTTGCCCCTCAAAGGGGCCGGTTGTGCTTCCCTCCGGTTCCCGGGCAGGAGGTGGGGTGGACCCGGAATGATGCAGCATCTCCTCGCACGGCTTGAGAATGCGGGCATGACCGATCGGGGCACGGACGCCGGGCGGCCCCGTCCGACCTGCATCCCGTCCTCGGTGGGGGTGTCCGCGTGACCGGGTGTCAGGCGGAGCAGCTGCGCGAGCGGCCAGCGGCGGTTCGATGAGTAAGGAGGCCGAGGTCCACGTCGAGCAAGTCAGGGCTGCGCTTGAGCAGATCCCAGTGGCCACGATCGTCAACTTGGTGAACGCCACGATCATGGTAGCGGTCCTTGCGGCGGCCGAATGGCACCCGAGAGATCTCCTCTGGCTGGGCGCCGTCGCGTTCGTCACGGCGGCTCGGCTCACCGTGTGGAAGATATATCGTCGCTCGGCATTCTCGTCCCAGCAATACAGGCGCTGGTCGCTGGCCAGCGCATGCGGCGCCTTCGCTGCCGGGTTGCTTTGGGGCGTCGGCTCGGTCGGACTGCCTCCTACGTCCGAGATCTACCAGCTGTTCTGGGCCTTTGTGATCGCGGGGATGTGCGCCGGTGCCACCGCATTGCACTACGCGCATTTCCCAAGCACGGTCGCCTTCCTCGTTCCCGCCAGCCTTCCCCTCGCGATCCGGTTTGCCGTGGACGGCTCAGGGCGCCGCTCCGCCGCGGCCGCGATGATCGCCGTGTTCCTCGTCGTGCTTGTCGTCACCGTCCGGCGCTCAAGCCGGTACTTCGGCGAGACGCTTCAGCTTCGCCTCAACCTCATGCAGCGCACACGCGAGCTCAACTCCACCGTCACCGCGCTAAGCGACAAGACAACGAGGCTGGAGGCCGCCAACCTTTGCTTGGATGCTGCACTCGGCAACATGTCCCAGGGGCTTTGCCTGTATGACGCCAATGACCGCTTGCGCATGGTAAACCGACAGTTCTGCGACATCTTTCGTCTGTCCCCCGAGCAGGTCGTGCCGGGTCTCTCGTTTCGCGAGGTGTTGGAGCAGAGTGTTGCCGCGGGCAACCACCTCGGCCGAACGGCGGCCGGCCTGCTCGCGGAGGAGGCCGGGATTGCCGATCCGCGCCCGTTCTGCGAAACGCGGTTCCAGGAACTCAGTCATGGGCGCGTCGTCGCCATCTCACGCCAAACCACGGCCGACGGCGGCTGGGTGGCGACCTACGAAGACGTAACTGAGCGCCAGCGCACCGAAGCTCAGGCCGTGTTCCTGGCGCGTCACGACGCGCTCACCGGGCTGCCGAACCGCTTGCTCTTCGGTGAACGGATGGAGCAGGATCTGGCCCGGGTAGGGCGCGACAGTCCCGGATTGGCTGTGCTCATCCTTGATCTTGACGGCTTCAAGGCCGTCAACGACACGCTCGGCCATCCGGTCGGGGACGAGTTGCTGCGCGCGGTCGCCGACCGGCTGCAGGCTTGTGTCCGGGAGGTTGACACGGTTGCCCGTCTGGGCGGGGACGAGTTCGCCATCGTGCAGGTGGACTTGAAACGGCCCCAGGAGGCTGCGCTGCTCGCGCGCCAAGTGGTCGACCAGGTGAGCCAGCCTTACGATGTCGATCACCAGCATATTACGGTCGGGGTAAGCATCGGGATCTCGCTTGCCCCTGTCGACGGGAGGACGCGTGACGAGTTGTTGAAGAACGCCGACCTTGCTCTCTACCGGGCAAAAGCGGAAGGGCGCGGCATATGGCGCTTCTTCGAGCCGGAAATGGATCAACAACTGCAGGCCCGTCGTGCGCTGGAGCGGGACATGCGCGAGGCGCTGTCCCGAGGCGAGCTGGAGTTGTTCTATCAGCCCCTGTTCGACTTGGCCACCGACCGGATCGGCGGTTTTGAGGCGTTGTTGCGCTGGCGCCATCCGGAGCAGGGCATGGTTTCTCCGGCGCAATTCGTCCCGGTAGCCGAGGAAGTGGGGCTGATCGTTCCTTTCGGCCAATGGGTGCTAGAGTGCGCATGTCTCGAAGCAAGCAAATGGCCCGCGCACATCAAAGTTGCTGTCAACGTATCGCCGACCCAGTTCCGAAGCGGGAACCTGGTCCGAAGCGTGACCGACGCGCTAGGAGCCTCCGGATTGCCGGCGCGACGGCTTGAACTGGAGATCACGGAGTCGGTCCTACTCGCCGACAGTGTGACAACCCTCGCCACCCTTCATGCTCTGCGGGTTTTGGGTGTACGCTTCTCGATGGACGACTTCGGAACGGGCTACTCGTCGCTCAGCTATCTGCGTAGTTTTCCGTTCGACAAGATCAAGATCGACCCATCCTTCATTCGCGACCTTGCCACGACGAAAGGCACGGAAGCCATTGTGCGTGCGATCATTGGTCTCGGTAGGAGCCTCGCTATCCGGACCACGGCGGAAGGCGTTGAAACCGACGAACAACTCGCATGGTTACGCGCCGAAGGCTGTTCGGAGGCTCAGGGCTACCTCTTCAGTCTCCCCGAGCCGGCGAGCGAAATTGCTCGATTGCTCGAGCGGTGGGGAGGGGGCGTACCGGGAGGAGAGACGGAAACACGCGGTCCTGGTGCAGCTTCTACGTGAAGCTCCTATGGTAGGGTCCGAAGCGGCTGCGCGAGACAGAAGTTCGAATAAGGTCGCCGACTGTGCCCGCAGCCGCGACGATAGACGGGCCGACGTGCTGCGTGGAACGGCCCGCGTGAGATTGGGAGGAACCCTGTCATGCCGACCATCACGAGGCGGAGTATGCTCGCCGGCTCGGCCGCCGCCTTCGGGGCACCCACGTTGGCGCTGGCCGAGGTCTCGACCAAGCCACGCCTGACCGCGATCTCGCAATGGTCCGCCGGGAGCGACGGGGCCGCCATCTCGGCACTCGGGAAGGTGTTTGAGGAGCACGGAGGGATCTGGCAGCACAATCCTGTGCCGGGCTTCACCACCGAGATGATGAACAAGCTGCGGGCGCAGATCCTGGCCGGCGATCCCCCGGCCATTTCGCAGCTCAAGGGCCCCGAGATCGCTGCGTGGTCGAAGATAGCGCCTACCGTGAACATCACGTCGTGGGTGGAGGCGGCGGGTTACGCCAACAAGGTGCCGACCGAACTCGCAAAGAGCTGTCAGCCTTCCGGCGATTGGATCGCGTTGCCGTTGCAGGTCTATCGCATCAACACGTTGTTCCTGTCCGCCCGGGGCATGGATCGCGCCCGCATCAGCCGACCGCCCGCTACCTGGGCCGAATTCAACGAGGTGGCCGAGAAGATGCAGGCAGCGGGCATGACGCCCGTTGCGAATGGCGGGATCCGCTGGGACGACGGTATGAAGTTCGAGATCGCGCTGGCCGGGATCAGTCCGGAGATCTATCGCCGAGCCATCATGGAGCTCGACAGTGGCGCGCTGAACAGCAAGGAGGTGCTCGCGGCGTTCGCGCAACTGCGCAAAATAGCCAGCTGGATGAACCCCAACATCGCGGCCCAGAGCTGGGGGGTAAACCTGCCGGCTTTCGTGCAGGGCGACATGGGCATGGTGCTGATGGGCGGCTGGGCGCAAGGCAACTTGCTGCGCGCCGGCGCTCCGGAGACGGCCTTCACCAGCGGTCCGGCTCCGCAGGAAAGCGGGCCGCCATGCTTCGACCTCAATGCGGACTGCTTCATCTTCTGGAGGCAGCAAGCGGCCGACCTGCAAGCCGGCCAGAAGCTGTTCGCCGAGGTGGTGATGCAACCCTCGACCCAGGAGATGTACTCGAAGATCACCGGCTCGATCCCGGCGCGCGTCGACGTCGATCTGTCCGCGAGCGGCTTTACCGACGGCCAGCGCAACGCGGCACAGAACCTACGTAATGCCATCGGCCAGGGCCGCGTCGTGCTCAGCCTGGCGCACAACATGGCGCAGCCGAACGGCATCACTGCCGCGATGATCGACGTGCTCACCGAGTACGTGCACGACAGCGCCATTCCGGCGGCCGAGGGGCAGAAGCGGCTCGTGGCGGCCGTGGAGAGCGCACAATAGCACCCCATGCCTGCTAGATCGCTGGCGACTTGGCGGGCTCGGCTCGACAACGTGCTGACCCAGCTCGCGATCTGGGTGCCGTTGGCAATCGCCGCCGGGCACGTCGTGCTGTTCACTGCCTGGACCACCTGGGTCTCGTTCACCGCCTCCACGCTCGTGCCGGACTATGCCTGGGTCGGCATCCGCAATTACCGGGCCGTGATGCGCACCGTCAACCTGCAGATCGCCTACGTGAACTTGGTGATCTTCGGAACCGGTTTCGTCGTGCTGACCGCCGCCCTCGGGCTGCTCCTGGCCATTCTGCTGGACCAACGCGTGCGTGGCGAGAACGTGCTGCGCACGATCTTCCTGTATCCCCTGGCGGTGTCCTTCGTGGTGACGGGCACGGTGTGGAGCTGGCTCCTCAATCCCGGTCTCGGCATCCAGAAGCTGGTGCAATCGCTCGGCTGGGCCGGGTTCCGCTTCGACTGGCTGGTACAACCGGACAAGGCGGTCTATACCCTGATCATCGCGGGAGCCTGGCAAGGTGCTGGGTTCGCGATGGCATTGTTCCTGGCTGGACTGCGATCGGTCGATGCCGATCTCCTCAAGGCAGCTCAGGTTGACGGCGCCGGCCCATGGCGCATCTACCGCCGCGTCGTGCTGCCGACGATGTGGCCGATATTCGTCACCGTGCTGGTTATCCTGCTGCAATTCGCGATCAAGACGTTCGACCTGGTGCGGGCACTGACCGGCGGCGGGCCGGGGATATCGACGATGCTGCCGGCCCTCGTGGTCTACGATTTCATGTTCCAGCGCGGATCACTGGGCCGCGGGTCGGCCGCGGCGGTCCTGATGCTGCTCTCGTTGATCGCGGTGCTGGCGCCATACGGCATCTATGTGCGGATCCAGCGACGACGACGGGCGCAAGCATGAAGTGGGGACGCGCGGCCGTCTATGCGGCACTGGTCGCTTTGGCCGTGCTGTTCCTGCTGCCACTCGCCATCGTGGTCGTGAACTCGCTGCGAAGCAGCCGGGAGATTGCTGCCACCTCAATGATCGGGTGGCCGCACCGGCTCGCGTTCAGCAACTACGCCGACGCCTGGGACCGGTTTTGCATGGCGGAGCACTGCTGGGGCATCGCACCCTACATGGTGAACTCGCTGGCGATGACGGTCCCGGCCACGATCGTGTCGACCTTGTTGGGCGCGCTTGCCGGCTACTCGATCGCCCTTTGGCGCTTTCGCGGCGACCAGATCGTGTTCGGCGTCGTGACGCTCGGGATCTTTCTTCCCGAGCAGATGAAGCTCATCCCCTGGGTGGTGGTGCTGCGGGATCTCGGCCTGATGAACAGCATCGGCGGCCTCATCCTGATCCACATCGTGCAGGGAATGAGCTTCACCACCTTGTTCTGCCGCAACTACTACGTGAGCATCCCGCAGGACCTGCTGAGGGCTGCTCGCATCGACGGAGCCGGCTATTTCCGCATTTTTTGGCGCATCGTCCTGCCACTGTCGCCACCGATCCTGATCGTAACGATAATCTGGCAATTCACGGGTATCTGGAACGAATTTCTGTTCGGCGTGACGTTCACCTCCGGCGCGCACCAGCCGGTCACGGCGGCGCTGATTGCGTTGAGCGCCGCACTCACCAGCGAACCGATGTACGGTGTCCAGAGTGCCGCCGTCCTGATCGCAGCGCTGCCGACCCTGTTGGTCTATCTGTTTGGTGGCCGTTATTTCCTGCGTGGCCTGACGGCGGGGGCCGTGAAGTGAGGAGGGCATCTTGACGGCGCTGAGAATAAGCGGCGTGTCGAAGCGGTTCGGCCCATTGGACGTCCTGAAACGCGTCGACCTCGAGATCGAGAGCGGCGAATTTACGGTGCTGGTCGGCCCGTCGGGCTGCGGCAAATCGACCCTCCTCAACATCATCGCCGGTCTCGAGCGTCCGAGCGACGGCACGATCGAGATCGGCGGCCGAGTGGTGAACGATTTGGCGCCCAAGGATCGCGACATCGCCATGGTGTTCCAATCCTACGCCTTGTACCCGTCGATGACCGTCAGGCAGAACATCACGTTCGGCATGGAATGCCGCGGTGTCGCCAAGGTGCAGCGCGAAGCTGCGGTTGCGCGCGTTGCCAGGCTGCTGCAGATCGAGCAGTTGCTTGATCGCCGGCCGTCGCAGCTCTCCGGCGGCCAGCGTCAGCGTGTCGCGATGGGCCGTGCGCTGGTTCGCGATCCGCTGCTCTTCCTGTTCGACGAGCCGCTGTCGAACCTCGACGCCAAGCTGCGCCTCGAGATGCGGATGGAAATCAAGCGACTTCATCAGCGGGTCGCTGCGACCACCGTCTATGTCACGCACGATCAGATCGAGGCGATGACGATGGCGACCCGGATCGCCGTGATGAATCACGGCGAGGTGCAGCAGTTCGCCGATCCCGATACGGTGTACCGTCGCCCGGCCAATCTGTTCGTGGCCCGCTTCATGGGGTCGCCACCGATGAACACGCTGCCGGCACGGCTGAGAACGGACAACGACGGACCGGTCGCGGTCATCGGCGCGGGTCGGCCGGATGAACTGCGCGTGCCCGTGCCCCCCTGCGACGCGGTTGCCGCCTTCCGGGACCGTGAGGTCGTGCTTGGCATTCGGCCGGAATGCATTTCCGAGGCAGGCCGTCAGTTCGGTGGGTTGCCACACGCCGGTTTGGAGTTCAGCGCCGAGGTAGAGATGGTCGAGCCCACCGGCGCTGAGACGATCGTGCTGCTGCGGCTTGAAGGCGCGCCGGTCCTGGCACGAGTGTCTGGCGATATACGGCCGCTACAGGGAGCGCCGGCGTTCTTCGTGCTCGACACCCGCTGCATCTGCCTGTTCGATCCTCGAACCGAGCGACTTGTTGCCTGATCCGGCTAGGTCGCGGGAAACAGGTCCCCTCCAACGGCCGAAGTCTGAGGCCGCGGTTCAGCCGCGACGCCATTTGCGCTCCGCTTCGTCCCACGCCGCGAGCGGCTGCAGGTCTGGCACCCAGGCGAGGCCGGTTTTCGCATCGGACGACACGGCTTCCGGCGTAACCACCACATCCAGCAGCGCCGGTCGGTTTGCCAGCGCGCGGGTGATCGCCGGGCCGAGCTGCTCCTCCGTTTCCACGCGCTCGCCATGCATGCCGAAAGCCCGCGCCATCGCCGCATGGTCGCTGAACTGCAGCCGTGTGCCGACCACCTTGCCATGCGTCACCGATTGGTCGTGCACCTCGATCTGCCACGCCCCGTTGTTCGCCACCACGATCAGGACGGGCGCCCGGTGCCGCGCCGCGGTGTCAAGCTCGATCGCGTTGAAGCCGAACGCGCCGTCTCCGGTCGCGACAAGGACCGTGCGATCCGGGAACGCGAGGCTCGCCGCGATCCCATACGGGACGCCCACACCGATGCACCCGAACGGTCCAGGATCGAGCATTGCCGGCGCGGAGAGCCCGATGCGCGCAAAGCTGAGGAAGTCGCCGCCGTCTGTGATGACGATGGCGTCGGGGCCGATCGCGTCCTGCAGCGCGGCGAGCACCCGGTTTGGATGCAGCCGTCCATCGCGACCCGGTTGGGCGTTCGCCATCGATTGCCGGAGCTTGCGCGCCCGCTCCTCATGCCCGGCTCGAAGCTTCGCCGCCCAATCCCGGTCGACCGCGGGAAGCCGGTTGCCGGCAAGTTCGATCAGCGCGCGCAAAGCCTCCTTGGACGTCGCCAGGATTTCCGCCGCACCGCGCCGGTTGTCCCGCAACTCCGCCGCGATGTCGGCGATGCGCACGAACTTTGCACCGCCGAAGACCGCGGGCGAGCCGTAAGCCAGCTGGAAGTCGAGGCGTCGGCCGACCGTCAGCACGACATCGGCATCACCCATCACCGCGCCCCGCATCGCCCCGACAACCGAAGGGTGCGAGTCGGGGACGAGGCCGCGGCTTTCGCCCGTATCCAGGTACGCCGCACCCAGCCGGTCCAGCAGCGTCACGAGTTCGGGCCCGGCGCCGCGCGCACCTCGCCCGGATATCACCAGCACGCGCTTGGCGCTCCATAGGAGATCGACGGCGGCGGCGATCTGCGCCGGATCGGGCAGCAGGACCGGCCGGGGTTTGGCGCGGATGTGCTCGTCGAGCTGCAACGGTTCTGGCACGATCCCGCGCAGCGTATCGGTCGGGAAGTCAATATAAGCGGGCCCGGGCTCGCCGCCCTCGCCAAATGCCCGGGCGATCGCCTCGTCCAGCTCGGCAAGCGCCAGCGCCGGCTCGCGCACCGTACGCGCGTAGCGGGTGATCGAACCCACCAGGCGCGTGTGGTCGAGATCCTGCAAGCCGCCGCGGTTTTCCTGGGCGCGCGGACTCGTTCCCGAAATGACCAGCACCGGAACGCGCGACACGTGCGCGTTGGCGATCCCCGTCATGGCGTTGGTGACGCCAGGGCCGGCGGTGACCAGCGAAACGCCGAGTTCGCCCGTCAACTCGGCGTGGGCCTGTGCCATATGGACCGCCGCGCGCTCGTCGCGCACGTCCACGATGCCGATGCCGTGCGCGTCGAGGCGCATCCAGATCGGCATGATGTGCCCGCCGCACAATGCGAACACGCGGGTGACTCCGCGCGCCTTCAACACGCGCGCAACCAGGTCCGCGACGCTGTCAGGTGATGCTTTCATCGCCCCCGTTTCCCTCCACCCGGGAAGCGTGCAAGCTCAGGCCCGTGCGGGCCGTTGCCGGTCACGCCTGCAGTTTCGCCTTCAGGACCCGGTGCAGCACCTTGCCGGTCGCGTTGCGGGGCATTTCTTCTTCCCTCAAGAACGAGATCGCGCGCGGCCGTTTGTAGCCGGCCAGTCGCTCCCGGCTCCATCGGAGCAGCTCGTCTTCGCTGGCTGCCGCGCCGTCGCGCAGCACGACGGCGGCATGGACGCGCTCGCCCCACTTCTCGTCGGGCAACCCGACTACGGCAATATCGCTGACGGACGGATGCGCGCCCAGGGCCGCCTCGACCTCGGAGGGGTAGATGTTTTCGCCGCCCGAGATGATCATGTTGCTCTTACGGTCGACCAGGTGGATGTAGCCGTCCTCGTCCCGGCGCGCCATGTCGCCTACCGTGCAGTGCTCGCCGTTGAAGGCTGCCGCGGTCTGCTCGGGCATCTTCCAATACCGGTCGAAGGTGTAGGGCGTGGCGCAATAGAGTTCGCCGGCCTCGCCGTCGGGGACCTCCAAGCCTTGCTCGTCCAGCAGCCTTATCGGCGCCGAACCGATGCATTCGCGCCCGACCGAGCCCAGCTTCGTGTCCTGCTCGTGCGGATGGAGCATGGTGGCCCATCCAACCTCGGTCGCACCGTATAGTTCGTAGAGGCCGGAATTGCGAAACATCGCCATGACGTCGCGTTTGGTGTCCTGACGCGCCGGGGCAGACGAGATCAACAGCCTGGTGACCCGGCTGAGGTCGTAGCGGTCCCGCGCCGAGGCGGGCAGCCCCAGCATCATGATATAATGGGTCGGCACGAGCGAGGTGAAGGTCGAGCCACTTTCCGCGAGCGCGCGGACGCAATCCTCAGGATCAAAGCTCTTGCGCGAATAGACCGACGTGACCGCCCCGCAGTAGCTGAACGCGCCAAGGAAATTGAGCGAGTTCGCGTGGCACAAGGGCATGACGAGCAGCGCCCCATCCCGGCGGTGGATGCCGAGCTCAATCTCGGTGACCAGCGACAGGAGGGCGCCGCTCCGGTTGCTGCGAAGCACGCCTTTCGGGTTGCCGGTTGTCCCCGAGGTGTACATCAGGGTCCACGGATCGGAAGGGTGGACCGGGAGATCGGGCTCGCGGCCACTGGCGGCGCCCAGCAACGCCTCATAGTCGCGGTAGCCGGCAGGGCAGGGTCGGTCGCCGAAGTGGATGTAGTTCGCGGACGGCACCGGCAGGTCGGCATGGATGGCTTCGACCGCGCCTAGAAGCTCGTCCTGCACGATCAGCGCCGACGCTTCCGCGTTCTCCACGATGTAGCGTATCTCGTGACCGACGAGGCGGAAGTTGATCGGCACCACCACCAGGCCGGCCTTCGCGGCGGCCGCGTAGATTTCGAGCCATTCGAGAGAGTTGTAGGCGAGCACGGCAAAGCGGTCGCCTTTGCCCAGCCCGAGGCCGAGGAGCGCGTTGGCAAGGCGGCAGGACCGGTCGTTCCAAAGCGCAAAAGTCATCGACCGGCTCAGGTCGCGGGCGCCCACCCTGTCTCCGGCCAAGCGGGCGTGCACCGACAGCATCTGCCCTAGGCTAAGCACGTCCTTCACAGCCCTCTCCTCTCGGCATCGACCGCTCAGGCGGCGTGGTCTCTTCAACCGCCGTGATCGAGTTCTCCTCCGGCAAGACGTTCCAGCGCAGTGTGGATCTTCCGATCGATCTCGATCCCTTCGCGCGCAAGACGCCCGCGTGTCGCCTGGCTGCGCTCTCCCGGAATGCGGATCTCCTCGATCCCCGGCTGTCGCGGCGTGGCTTTGATCATTTCGATCCGCTTGCTGACATCGCGCCGAAACGCGTCAGCTGGCAGAAACAGGTCCGGCTTGAAGGCGATGAAGACATAGCCGCTCGTCGCGTCCGCCGGCCGCGTCCCGGCGGCCAAGGCGCCCAGTGCATCCATGGCCAAGGCAAGCCCGAAGCCCTTGTAACCACCATCCGGGCCGCCGAAGGGAAGCAGCGTGCCTTGCTGGGCGACGGTTGCGTCCGTTGTTGGCTGGCCATCCGGCCCAAGCGCGACGCCTTCAGGGATCGGCGTCCCGAGACGGGCCCGGAACTGCAGGTCGGTCGCCATGAACGCCGATGTCCCCATGTCGATGACAAGCGGATCACCATCCGTCGGAAATCCGAAGGCAATCGGGTTCGTGCCAAGCGCAGACCGGGCGCCGCCGAAGGGGGCCACCAAGGGCGGCGCCGCCACCGTGTGGATCACCACCAGGCCGGCGCGGGCGATCATTTCGCAGTAATAGGCGCTGCGTCCGGTCATCCAGGTGTTGCCGAGGCAGACGATGGCGAGGCCATGTGCTTGCGCGCGCAGGATCGTGGCCTCGGCGGCGCGATAGGCCGCGACCATGCCCGTCGTATTGCCGCCATCGAGCAAGGCCGTCGCTCCCGTCTCGCGCACCACGCTGACGGACCGCCGCGGCAACCGGAATTCCGGGTAGTCGACGACGTTCAGAAGCTTCGGGAGGCCGGAATACTCGTAACCACACAATGCCGCGTCCAACACATGATCCGTCAGGATGCGCGCATCATCGTCGTCAAACCCAGCGCCGCGCATCGCTGCCTCACCGAGTGCCCGCGCGTCGGCAACCGTCAACCGGATGCGGTCTTTGTCGGGCCCCTCGGTCATCCCCCAACCCTCGATTTTGCCGGCCCAGCGTGCCGCGAGATCGCAACCCTTGTCTATCTCCGCAGCCTGGAAGCGTGCCAGGGGATCGGCAGGTCCACGGACCGCCATGCCGGCGTCCCGGGCTGCATAGGCGGCCGCGCGACGTCGTGGCAGTATGAGCGCAACAGCGAGCGACGAGGAAACGACATGGCGATGCGCATTCTTTGGCCAAACATTCCAGCCGAATTCGTGGAGGTCGTCCCCGATGCGGTGGGACCAGGCTTCGAGACCGAACTCTGCGCCAACTTCTCGGATGTGACGGACGAGCAATGGGCCAATGCCGACGCCATCGTTGGTTCCTGTCCGCCCCAGTATATCGACAAGCTGCACAAGTGCCGCATTTTCGTGAAGCTGGGAGTCGGCTACGACGACGTCGACCTCGAGCGTTTCGGCAAGAAGGGCATCGCCGTCTGCAATACGCCGGACTACGGCACGCGCGAGGTCGCCGACCACGCCATCGCTCTGATGATGACGCTGGCCAAGAGCATCGCCTATCATGACGCCCAGTTGCGGGCCGATCTCAGGGCCAACTGGCGCCCCGCACACAACCCGTTCGGCCGTCGGCTGTCGGTCTGCACGTTCGGCGTCGTCGGCATGGGTCGTATCGGCACCGCCGCGGCCCGGCGGGCAAAAGCCTTCGATATGGACGTCGTCTTCTACGATCCCTACCAGCCGAGCGGCTACGAACTCGCGATCGGCGTTCGCCGCGCCGACTCGCTGGCTGCGCTTATGGGCCAGTGCGATTTCGTCAGCATCCACGCGCCGCTCACCGCGGAGACGCGCAATCTGATCGGGGCTGATGCCTTCGCCGCCGCGAAACGTGGGATGATCCTGATCAACACGGCCCGCGGTCCGATCGTCGACATCGATGCGCTCTACGACGCGATGAAGGACGGCACCGTGCTTGCGGCCGGGCTCGACGTGCTGCCGGAAGAGCCGGCCAATCCACAGTCGCGCCTGATTGCCGCCTGGCAGCGCAATGAGGACTGGATCCGCCACCGCTTGGTGCTGACCCCGCACTCGGCCTTCTACACACCCGAGAGCATGCGCGACAACCGCGCCTTCTCCGCGCGCACGGCGGCGCGCTTCCTGCGCGACGGGCGGCTTGAGAACTGCGTCAACCGGCCGTTCCTTGTCGCACGGAATTGAGGGGCGCATGAGGCACCGGGTCGACCGCCGCCGCCGTCTGCGCGAAGCCGCGCAGGCGTGTGGCGATGACTTTGGCGACCGCCTCCACCGCCGCGCGCCGGG
Source organism: uncultured Alphaproteobacteria bacterium (assembly GCA_963719345.1). Lineage (GTDB taxonomy): Bacteria > Pseudomonadota > Alphaproteobacteria > Acetobacterales > Acetobacteraceae > CAVRCA01. Next base: position 137,064 of record CAVRCA010000006.1, on the reverse strand, counting down.
GAAAGCGCGCCCGCCAGGCAATGCGCACCGTCCGCCCCGCCTGTGCCGCCAGAGGTCGCAGGACAATCCCCGCATCCTGGGCCGCCCCGGCCGCGAGCCCCGGTATCAGCGTCGTTCCGTAGCCGGCTGCAACCATGTTGAGCAGCGTCGAGAGGCTCGCCGCGCGCAGCGCGCCGCCGAGCGCCCCGCCGTGACCGCAGGCCGCCAGCGCCTGATCGCGCAGGCAATGCCCATCGGCCAGGACCAGGATGTCACGCGCCATGTCCGCCTCCGTCACCACCTCGCGCCCGGCGAGCGGATGTTCGGGCGGCAGCGCCGCGAGGAAGGGCTCGGTAAAGAGCGGGCGGCTCGCCAGGTCCGTCCCGTCCACCTGGGTCCCCAGCAGGGCGGCATCCAGCTCATGCGCGCGCAGCCGCTCGAGCAGCGCCGTGGTCTGGTCTTCCCACGGCTCTAGTTCGAGCGCGGGCAGCGCCTCGCGCAGCGGCGCGAAAACCAGCGGCAGCAGGTAGGGCGCGAGCGTCGGGATGATGCCGAGTCGGAAGCGTCCGGCCAAAGGGTCGCGCAGGGTGCGCGCGACCGCGAGGACCGCCTCGGCCTCTGTCAATGCGGCTCGGGCGTGGCCGATCAGCTGCTGGCAAGCGGCCGTCGGCACCACCGTCTTGCTGGTACGCTCGAACAGCTCGACGCCGAGCAGGTCCTCAAGCTTGCGGACCTGCACCGAAAGCGTCGGCTGGCTGATGCCGCAGGCCTTGGCGGCGCGGCCGAAATGCTCGTGCTCGACCACGGCCAACAGATAGGCGAGGTCGCGGAGGTTCATCGGGTCGGTTGGGGAATCGTCATAGACGGCGTCTATCGCATCCTTTTGCATTGTGGGGCTTTTTTTATCACCGGCATACCGCTAGCGTGTGGGGATAAGACCACCCCAGGGAGCAACGGCGGAATCAAGGCTCGACCACGAGCGCCAGCGCGCCGGTCGTCATCACCCGGTACAGCCTCACCGTCGGTCCGCTGTTGCCGCTCGCCCGGCAAGGAGTTCATCGTAGTGATCCGTCAAATCGGATCATTTTCCGTAGGCATCACGGTCCCACTCGCGGACGGGCCAATCAACGCAGCCATGACTGGAGAGAAGTATGGACGGAGATAGCGGCGAGAGTGCGGGCAAGTGCCCAGTGGTCCACGGACGCGCTGGCAGAGGCCCCCGTGAGTGGTGGCCGACCCGGTTGAGCCTGCAAATGCTCTACCAGCATTCGGCGCGTTCCAACCCGATGGGCGAGTCCTTCGACTACGCGAAGGAGTTCAAGAGCCTCGATCTGAACGCCGTGATCGAGGACCTTCGCGCCCTGATGACGGACTCGCAGGAATGGTGGCCAGCCGACTTCGGTCATTATGGTGGGCTGTTCATCCGGATGGCGTGGCATAGCGCGGGCACGTACCGCACCACCGACGGCCGCGGTGGCGCCGGGGGCGGCCAGCAGCGCTTTGCGCCGCTCAACAGCTGGCCGGACAACGCGAACCTCGACAAGGCGCGCCGGCTGCTGCTGCCGATCAAGCAAAAATACGGCCGCAAACTCTCCTGGGCCGACCTCTTCATTCTCGTCGGCAACGTCGCCCTGGAGTCGATGGGCTTCAAGACGTTCGGCTTCGGCGGCGGTCGCGTGGATACTTGGGAGCCCGAAGAGCTCTATTGGGGGCCCGAGGGCACATGGCTGGGAGATGAACGCTACAGCGGCGAACGTCAGCTGCAAAACCCGCTCGGCGCTGTGCAGATGGGCCTTATCTACGTCAATCCGGAAGGGCCGAACGGAAAGCCCGATCCGGTCGGAGCGGCCCGAGACATCCGCGAAACCTTCGCGCGCATGGCGATGAACGACGAAGAGACGGTCGCACTCATCGCTGGTGGCCACACCTTCGGCAAAACCCACGGCGCCGGCGATCCGTCCTTCCTGGGCCCCGAGCCGGAGGGTGGCGTGATCGAGGACATGGGCCTCGGCTGGAGGAGCAAGCACGGGACGGGCTTCGGGGCGGATGCCATCACCGGCGGTCCGGAAGTCATCTGGAGCCAGACGCCGACGAAGTGGAGCAACTATTACTTCGACAACCTGTTCAAGTACGAGTGGGAGCTGACGAAGAGCCCGGCGGGTGCCTGGCAGTGGGAAGCGAAAGATGCCCCCGCCGATGTTCCGGACGCGCACGACACTTCGAAGAAGCATCGGCCGAGGATGCTGACTACGGATCTCTCGATGCGGTTCGACCCAGCCTACGAGAAGATCTCCCGGCAATTCTATGAGCACCCGGACCATTTCGCGGACGCCTTCGCCCGCGCCTGGTTCAAGCTGACGCACCGCGATATGGGACCGATCCAGCGCTACCTCGGCCCGCTCGTGCCCAAAGAGACGCTGATCTGGCAGGACCCGATTCCGGCCGTGGATCATCCGCTTGTGAACGAGCAGGATATCGCTGCTCTCAAGGCCAAGGTCCTCGCTTCCGGGCTTTCGGTGTCGCAACTGGTCTCGACCGCGTGGGCGTCTGCATCGACGTTCCGCGGCTCCGATAAGCGTGGCGGCGCCAATGGCGCGCGCATACGCCTTGCTCCCCAAAAGGATTGGGAGGTGAACAATCCGCCGGAATTGGCAAAGGCGCTTCAGAAGCTCGAAGCTATTCAGAAGGAGTTCAACGCTTCGGCGACCGGCGGAAAGAAGGTCTCCCTTGCCGACCTGATCGTTCTTGGCGGCTGCGCGGCTGTCGAAAAGGCCGCAACGGACGCCGGAACCGACGTGAAGGTGCCTTTCACGCCCGGACGCATGGATGCGTCGCCGGATCAAACCGATGCGGCCTCTTTCGCCCCGCTCGAACCGGTCGGGGACGGTTTCCGCAACTACTATGTCCAGGGTCGGGACCTCATGGCACCCGAGGAGGCCTTGGTGGATCGGGCGCAATTGCTCACGCTGACCGGCCCGGAGATGACGGTGCTCGTCGGCGGACTGCGTGTCCTGGGCGCCAATGCCGGCGGGTCCAAGCACGGGGTCTTCACCAAGCAACCCGAGAAGCTGACGAACGAGTTCTTCGTCAACCTGCTCGACATGCGCACGGAATGGCAGCCCGCTGGCTCCGATAACGCGTATGAGGGCCGTGATAGCAAGACCAAAGAGCTGAGATGGACCGGCACACGCGTCGATCTGATATTCGGCTCGCATTCGGAGCTGCGCGCTTTTGCGGAGGTCTATGCCTGTGCGGATTCGCAGGAGAAGTTCGTGAAGGACTTCGTGGCGGCATGGAACAAGGTGATGAACCTGGACCGCTTCGACCTCGCCTGATCCTGGGACGAGGCGTTCGGACGCAGCTGAAGTTCGGCTGCGTCCGGGCGTCAGGTCCGGGTTTGATTGCAGCCTGCAGGGAGCAGTGGCAATGAACGATTTTGTTCTCGAGATTCCTGAAATGGTCGACATTCCGCTCTCGCCGTCCCGCACGGCGCAGGCTGGAACCCGCGCATGGCCTGAAGGAACCATCATCGTCTCGGCCGATAGCCACATGCTGGAGACGGATTGTTGGGTGGACCGCTTCCCCGAGCATCTGAAGCACCGAGCGCCGCGGATGGAGTTCCGCGACGGCGGCTATCATCTCACGGTTGCCGGCGAGGAGGTGGGCAAGCGGCCCGGCCGAGAATTCGATGCGGCAGCGCTCTGCATGGCGATGGAGTGCAATTCCGGCCTCACCAGCCTCGAGTCCCGTCTTGCCGATCTCGATGTCGAAGGGGTGGAGAAGGAGCTGATCTTTCCGCAGCGGCTGTTTAGCCTGTTCATCCTCGGCAAGCTGATGGACCGGGCGGAGACGTTCTCAGCCTATAACGAGCACATCGGCGGGATGTGCGCGATGGGCAACGGCCGCCTCTATCCCGTGATGGTGCCGAACTACTGGGATCCCGCGCAGGCCAAGACGTCGGTTACGCGCTGCCAGGAGCTTGGCGCCCACGCGCTGATGATCCCGATCAAGCCGGGCAACGACGTCAACGGCGATCCCATCTACTACAACGACGCTAAAATGGATCCGTTATGGGACGCGATTGCCGAGTTCGGCATCCCGCTCTGCTTCCATATCGGCGAGAACTTCCTGACCAGCTCGCCGGGCGCTGCGGGTTCCGCCGTGCTCGTGCAGATGCAGGGATTTCGCCAGATCTGGGGTCCGCTGACCTTCGGCGGCGTGTTCGATCGTTTTCCCAAGCTGAAGGTCGTCTTCGTCGAGGGCGGGATAAGCTGGGTCGCGTCGATGCTGCACGACGCCGACATGATCTACAATTCGTTCCCCACCGTGATGAACCCCAAGCTCGCGCACGCACCGAGCTGGTATTGGTTCAATAATTGCTACGCGACGTTCATGACCGATCCTGCGGGGCTGGAACTGCTTCACCGTATCGGCCCCGATCGCGTGATGTGGTCCTCGGATTATCCGCATCAGGAGTCGACATTCGGCTATACCCGCAGCGCCATTCAGGCGGTGTTCGACGCAACCAGCGTCGAGAACGCGCAGAAGATCCTGGGCAAGACCGCGATCGAGGTCTTCAGCCTGGGCTGACGCACTGGCGCGGTGCAGTTCGTGAGAATACCTGACCGGCGGAGCTCTCCCGACCGAGCCGACCGTCCGTGACCGGCCCTGGTTCTTCGGACCACGGCAAAACGGGAGAGACTGGCCCCGGCTGGAGGGAGTGAGCGTGCCGAAGACGTCGAGGCTCAGCGCCTATTTCGAAGCGCAAATCGACAGACGCCAATAACGTGGGTTCGAAACCCCCCCTCTCGCCGATCCTGCCGGTTCCCGGCGCCCAGCGATGGCGCGAGGCCACGGGGCGGTGCGGGATCAGCCGAGCGGGCGGTGCTCCCTGGGCCGAACTCCGCAAAAATAATCGAGCATCAGGTAAAGCTCCCGCAGGGTAAGATCCAGAACCTCATCCGCCTCCAGCAGCTTGCGTTCGGAGAGGAACTCTATGATTTCGTCCGGGCCCATGCCAAAATCCATCGTCGAAACGAAGACACGGTAGCGTAAACCTCCTGCTTTTCTGCTTACGGGCGGGGTCGCCGGCATTGGGGTGCGCCACGATTTTCGGGGGAACGGGACGGATATGAGTGAGCGAAGCCTGCGCGGCAAGGTCGCGGTGGTCGGCATCGGCGAGACCACCTACTACAAGCACAGCCAGTCGCCGGACCCGGAGTTCGTCCTTGCCTTGAAGGCGATCCTGGCGGCCTGTGAGGACGCCGGCGTCGACCCGCGCGACGTCGACAGCTTTGCCTCCTATGCCAACGACCGCAACGATCCGTCGCGGCTGGCGGCGGCGCTCGGCACCAGAGAGCTGCGCCTGTCGAACATGCAGTGGGGCGGCGGCGGCGGCGGCGGCGCGGCGGCGATCGGCAATGCGGCGGCGGCGATCGTCACCGGGCAGGCCGACATCGTCGTCATCTATCGGGCGCTGGCGCAAGGCCAGTTCCAGCGTTACGGCCAGGCGCAGGCCGGTGGCACGGCGTCGGGCGACAACGCGCTGATCAACCCGTACGGCATCTTCGCCCCGGCGCAGCGGTTCGCGCTGAAGATCATGCGCTACATGCACGAGCACGGCATTCGCCAGGAGGCGTTGCGCGCCCTGGCGCTGGCCTCCTACCACCATGCCCAGTCCAACCCCCGGGCCGTGATGTACGGCCGGCCGCTCACCGAGGAGGCGTACGACGCCTCGCGCTGGATCAGCGAACCCTATCACCTGTTCGACTGCTGCCAGGAGAACGACGGCGCCGCGGCGCTCGTCCTGGTCGCGGCCGAGCGCGCCCGCGACTTCAGGAACAAGCCGGCCTACGTGCTGGCGGTGGCACAGGGCTCCGACCACCGCAACGCGGCGCGCGCCTTCAACGCCCCGGAGTTCCATTCTTCGAGTTTTGGGCCGGTCGCGCCGCATCTGTGGGAGATGGCCAAACTCGGCCCCAAGGACGTCGACGTGCTGCAGAGCTACGAGAACTTCACCGGCGGCGTGCTGATGAGCCTGACCGAGCACGGCTTCGTCGAACCCGAACAGTGCAACGAGTTCCTGGTCCTCGAAAACCTGCTGGCGCCTTCCGGCAAGCTGCCGCTCAACACCTCCGGCGGCAACCTGGCGGAGTGCTACATGCACGGGCTCGAGTTGCAGATCGAGGCGGTGCGGCAGCTCCGCGGCACGTCGACGGCGCAGGTGCCCAATGCCCGGGTCGCCGGCGTGATCGCCGGCCCGATGGTCACGCCGGTCTCGACCATGGTGTTCGGCTCCGAGGAGACGCTGTGATGACATATCTTCCGAAGGGGCTGCCCGTACCCGTCACCGAGGCTGACAAGCTGGATGCGCCCTACTGGGAGGGCACCCGGGCCGGCAAACTCATGGTCCAGCGATGCGGCGCCTGCAACACGTGGCAATGGGGGCCGGAATGGCTGTGCCATCATTGCCGCTCCTGGGACATGCGATGGGTCGAGGTGGCGCCCCGGGGAAAGATCTGGACCTGGACCCGTTGCTGGCACCCTGTACACCCGGCTTTGCGGGGACACGGCCCGTACATCGCCGTTCTGGTCGAGTTGCCGGCGGCGGGGAATATCCGGATGCTCGGCAATCTGCTCGGCGACCCCGAGCAGCCGGTGTCGATCGGCGCCCCGGTCGAGGGCGTGTTCGAGCCGCATGACGAGGCGGCGACGCCCTATATCCTGGTGCAATGGAGGCCGGCCGGCTAACTAGGCCGATCCTCTCGCGTCGGGCGAGCGCAGGTCGCGCCGCCGGTGCGTTAAGGTTGGGTCGCAGGAGGCCACGACAATGCCGCGCACCCGCGCTAAGCAAGGAGCCCGTCGCAACATCGGGACTTCCAGTCGTTGGCGCACTGGCTTCGCAGGGTGATCGCATTGCTGGGAGCCGTCTGCATGGTCGGCGCCTGCACCGCTCCACCGGCACCCCCCCGGCTGGCTCGCGTAACGCCGCTCCATCGCGCCAAGGGGCCGGGGCGGCCGGCCGTGAAGACGGCGGCTCCCGACCCGGCGCGCTGCGGGGAGGCGGATCCGGCCGGCCTGACCGAGGCGCAGAGGGCCGCGTTGTTCGCCCGGTTCGATGCCTGGCAGAGTGGCCATGGCAAGGGCGGCGAGGGAGCCAGGACCGGCGAGGACGTGGCCGCGCCGTCTGGTCTCGGTCCGACCCTGTTCGCCTGCCGTGGGCCTGGCACATGAGCGGGACGTGGAACGCTCCCGTCCCGGTCGGCCCGGCCCTGATGAGGCGGCCGGAGAAAGCGCCCTACTTCCTCGGCTCGTCGCAGCGAGCCGCGCTCGACCAGGTGACCGCGGCGATCCGTCGGCGCGACGCCTGCGTGGCCCTGACCGGCGTCGATGGGATCGGCAAAAGCGTCGTGCTCGACGCCACGGTCGCGGCGCTGGCCGGCCAGCCGGTCCGCTTCGTGTGGGTGCGCAACCGGGTCAATGTTCCCCTGACGATCGAGCGGCTGCTGTTCCAAATCGGGCGGGATCGTGGCGTCGATCTCGAGCGAGCCGAAGTGGAGCAGGTGGCCGAGGCGCTCGCCTCGGCTGACCGCGCGGAACAGACCGTGCTCGTCATCGAACAGGCGGAGACGCTGGCGCGGCAGACGCTCGCGTTCCTGACGATGGTGCTGAAAGCCTGCGCCGATCGCGGCGGGCGGTTGCAGTTGCTGCTCGTCGGCACGCCGGCCCTGTCCGATCTGGTCGCCGACGAGGTGTTCGCCGCGGTGGCTCGCCAGATGACCAGGCCGGTCGTCATCGCGCCGCTGAGTGACGAGGAGGCAGGGCGCTACATCGCGGTCCAGCTCCGCTTGGCCGGGAAGTCGCTGGCCGATATCCCGAGCAATCCCGCGCTGATGGACGTGATCCGGTCCGGCGAGGGCGTTCCATCCCGGATCAACACCGCGCTTGCCCGCGTCCTACAGCCGACCGAGAGCCAGGCCGGGCCGACCGACTGGCCGGCAATCGCCGATCTCCTCGGGTTCGCCCGTCCGGCGGCCAAGGGGGCGGCGAGTAGAACGCAGCACCCCCGGACCGCGCCCCTGGCCCTGACGGGGCCGAAGGAGGCGCCGCAGGGCACGCCGGAACCGATGGCCGCGACGCAGCGGGAGCCGGCGCGCCGGATTGCGCCGGGCGGGTCGTCACTCTCCGTCACCCCGAACATCCCGCGCCACTGGCGGCTGGGGGTGAGGTTGCTGGGTGTCGCGGCGGCCGGGCTGGCGATACTCGCCGTGACCGGCGTGTTCTATCGTCGCTTGCCGCATCCCTTCGCCGGCGCGCGGGGGCCGGAGATCGCGGTTACCCGCCCACCGACGCCCAGCCCGGCGGAGCCCAGCGCGCCGCCCCAGGCCGGCGCAATTCCGGCGGCGCACGCCGACAGGCCACCGGGCGGGAACCAGGCGACCGCCACCGCGGCGGCGGTGCCGGCCCTGCCTTCCGCACCGAACCCGCCCGCCGAGGATGCTTCGAGCGTCCAGCTGCGGCGCGACTTCAACGCGTTCCTCGACACCCAAGGCGGCCCGGCGGCTCACCTGACCGCCGCGCAACGCGAGGTGCTGTTCCAGCAATACAAGGAGCGGAAGGCCAGGGACCCGTCCGCTGTCCCGATGCCTCCCGCGATGGCCAATGCGGCCTTCGGCCCGGCGCTGGCCGATCACCGGGTGGTGGTCCACTATCTCGGCCGCTCCTCCACCGGGGCAGCGAGGGCGGAGGCGCTGGTCGCGGCGCTGCAGGGCAGCGTCGCCTCGGCCGAGAGTCGGGCCGTGCCGTCGGCACCGCGCCGGGGTTCGGTCCGCTACTTCTTCAATGCCGACAAGCCGGCCGCGGTCGCGATGGCTGCCGCCCTGCAAGGCCAAGGCTCGGAGTGGCGGGTGCGACACTTCGTCGATTACTGGCCACGTCCGTCGCGTGGCACCATCGAGGTGTGGCTGCCCGACCGCTAACCGGCAAACTCGAGCCAGGGATGGGACATGTGACTCGCTTTGTGATCGCTTTGCTGGCTGGTTTGTTGGCAGCACTGTCTGCCTGTGACGACGTGCGTCCGGTCACGTCCTTCCCGTCAACCAATCTCCTGAGCGCGCCGGGAACGGCAGGCGACGTCACGACCGGCGGCCACGGCAATGATATGCGTCGGCGGTGAAGCATCCAACGGAGGGGTGGTCTACGCCGAGGGTCTTCGGCAAGCCGCATCCGAGCATGGAAAATTGATTGGACGCGGTGAAGTCAAGACTGGATGGTCGCCCCTGGCGCGATCGCTGCACCGGACTAGATCATGCCAGGCAGTATCCCGAGCAGTAGGTGCGGTCATGCTCTCCCGTCTACCAGTTCCGCGTCGTTTCCTTGCCATTGCGGTTGCCGCGTGTGCGCTGCTTGCCGTGCCGCTGACCGCGCAGGCGCGCGTGTTCTTTGGCGTCGGGTTTGGCTTTCCCCTGTTCGCCCCAGTCTATCCGTTCTACGCGCCGCCGCCGGTCGTCTTCGCGCCGCCGCCCATCGTCTATGCACCGCCGCCGGTCGTTTTTTCTCCGCCAGCGGCCTACGCTGCCGGCCCGGGAGGGCGTTGCTTCGCCGGCGCCTACGTGTGTCCGCTGGACCGCCCTGTTCCGGTTGGCGCTCCCTGCTCTTGCCCGACCAATTTCGGGCGCGCCGGGGGCCGGAGCGGCTGATCGCAGACGAGATCGGCTAAGTCGCTGCCTGCCGCGCCCTGCGCCCAGGCCGTCAGCGTAGAAATGAGAGAGAGAGTGCCCGCCTCGCGCCTTGTTCCGCTCGACTGACTCCAGCGGCACGAAACGCTTGAGCGATGCGGGTCAAGCGTAGCGCGTTCGTCGAACACGCGCGCCTTACCCTCGCACGCTTGCCGAGCAGGGACACTCGAAAAAAAGTGATGTCGGTCCGAATACCAGGGCAAGGCGGCGATCGAGAGACCGCCCACGCTGCCGGAGGGTAGCGGGCCATTGGTGCCCCTCAGGGTTTCGTGCTCTGGATCACATTACAGAAACGTCAAGATTTCTCAAAATTGGGGACTAGCAAACAAATTTGATCAAGACGAGGTGTTTTGCCTTTACTCCTTCCTCTCGCTCATGCAACTACTTCCACGTGCGTTGGACGGTTTGAACCTGTCCGGGAACGACATCCGACACCAAGCCTGTGCGAAGGATACAGCGTCGAAATGCGGACGGAAACGATCGCGGTCCACGGCGGCTACGAGACGGATCCCACTACGAGATCCGTCGCAGTCCCGATCTATCAGACGGTCGCATATGCCTTCGATTTGCGGAGCATGCGGCGGCACTCTTCAATCTTGAAGCTGCCGGGCACCGGTACAGCCGGATCAGCAATCCGACCACCGACGTGCTCGAGCGGCGGGTCGCTGCGCTCGAGGGCGGTCTGGAAGCGCTGTGCGTCAGTTCCGGCCAGGCGGCGCTGCACTACGCCGTCCTCAACCTTGCCGACGTCGGGCGCAACATCGTCTCGGTGCCGCAGCTATACGGCACCACCCACACGCTATTCGCTCACGTATTGCCGCGGCTCGGAGTGTCAGTGCGGTTTGCGCCGTCTGATCAGGCCTCCGACATCGGCCGGCTGATCGACGACAACACCGGGGCGGTCTTCTGCGAAAGCGTCGGCAACCCAGCGGGAAACGTCTGCGACATCGAGGCGCTGGCACGGGTCGCGCATGCCGGCGGCGTTCCGCTGATCGTCGACAACACGGTGGCCTCGCCGATCCTGTTGCGGCCGATCGATCACGGTGCCGACATTGTGGTCGAATCACTGACGAAGTTTCTGGGCGGCCACGGAACAACCATGGGCGGTGTCATCGTCGACAGCGGCCGCTTTCCGTGGAGCGAGCACGCCAAGCGTTTCCCGACGTTCAACGAGCCCGACCATTCCTACCACGGTCTCGTCTATTGCGAGCATTTCGGAGCCGCTGCCTATATCGCCCGCTGCCGGAGCGTCTATCAACGCACCACCGGATCCGTGCTTTCACCCTTGAGTGCGTTCCTGCTTCTGCAAGGGGTGGAGACGGTGGCACTGCGGGTCGAGCGCCACGTCGAGAATGCCCGGCGTGTCGCCGAGGCGCTGCGCAACGATCCCCGGGTGGACTGGGTCAATTACGCGGGATTCCCCGAAAGCCAGGTACTACCCCCTGGTGCAGAAGTACCTGGCGGGACGGGCATGCTCGCTGTTGACGTTCGGCGTCCGGGGGGGGCTGGAAGGCGGCACCCGTTTCTATAATGCCCTCAAACTGGTGAAGCGGCTCGTCAACCTTGGTGATGCCAAGTCTCTCGCCTGTCACCCGGCAACCAGCACGCATCGGCAGATGTCGCCGGATGAACAAAGGCAGGCGGGGGTCAGCCCGGAAATGATCCGGCTCAGCGTCGGAATAGAGCATATCGATGATATCCTGGAGGATATCGATCAGGCGCTCGAGGCGGCGGCAGGGACATGGAGATCCTCGTATTCCCATGCATGACGTGACCGTGCGAGCGCTCGAACCCGACGTGCTCGCCTGCGGGACTTCGCCGCTCCGGCCGCGAGGCTGGCGGGTCCGCGCCGACGAACTCGTGATCGGCCTGGTCAACAACATGGCGCCCGCCGCCATGCGTGCGATCGAACGGCAGTTCCGCCAGCTTCTGTGCGATGCTGCGCCGGACGGCACTATCCGCCTGCGACTGTTCGTGCTCCCCGGCTTCAGTGGACCGAAGCACGATGAGGCGACTGGTCAGCCTTATGAGGACGGCGACGCGCTCTGGGCCAGCCGTCTCGACGGCCTGATCGTCACCGGAACGGAGCCTCGCGCCGAGGCGATCGCCGACGAGCCGTCCTGGCCGGCCCTGGCGCGGTTGGTCGACTGGGCGGCCAGTCGGACGCTGTCGACGGTGTGGTCGTGCTATGCCGCTCATGCTGCGGTTTTCCGCCTCGATGAGATTGCGCGCTACGCCCTCCCCGAAAAGCTCTCGGGCGTGTTCGAGTGTGCAAAAGCGTCGGATCACATCCTGATGGCGGACGCCCCATCCCGCTGGCAGGTCCCTCATTCGCGCTACAACAGCCTTGACGAAGCTTGCCTGCTCGACAAGGGATACAGCATCCTCTCGCGCGGACCGCAGCTCGGCCCCGACGTGTTCGTCAAGCAGAACCAGAGCCTGTTCGTGTTCTTGCAGGGCCATCCGGAATACGACGCCGACGCACTGCTGCGCGAATACCGGCGCGACGTGCGGCGCTTCCTGGCGGGCGAGCGGACCTGCTATCCGGGAATCCCGTCGGGCTATTTCGACCGCGATGCGACGGCCGCCCTTGTCTCGTTCCAGGAGCGTGCCTTCCGAGAGCGTCGACTGGAGTTGATGGGCGATTTCCAGAGCGTTCTGACAACGGGACGGATAGCACCGACCTGGCGCGAGCCCGCGGTCCGATTTTATCGAAGATGGCTTGATCTCCTGGCGCAGCGGAAGGGCGACGACCTGCACGGGGCGGAGTGGCATGGAGGGACACAGTCCGAGTTGCGAGACCGGTCGCTCGCCAGCGATCCGCTGTGATGAGTGAGGCGCAGCGGCTCAGTCTGCGTGAAGCGCCCCAGGCGTCGGCCAAACCCCGATCGCTCGGCCTGATCATTCTTGCCGGATCGATCGGCACAACGATCGAGTGGTACGATTTCCTGATCTACGGAACTGCCGCCGCGCTGGTTTTCAACTCGCTCTTTTTTCCCAATTTCGATGCCGCGACCGGGACATTGGCGGCGCTCGGAACCTATGCCGCGGGCTTCTTTGCCCGCCCGTTCGGAGCCGCGCTGTTTGGCTATTTTGGCGATCGCATCGGCCGCAAGACGATGCTGGTAATCACGATGCTGATCATGGGGCTCGGGACCTTCGGCATCGGCCTGCTGCCGACCTATGGTCAGATCGGGATCTGGGCGCCGATCCTGCTCGTCACACTCCGCTGCATTCAAGGGATCGGCCTCGGCGGCGAATGGGGCGGCGCCTCGTTGATGGTGGTTGAACATGCGCCCGCGCACCGGCGCGGTCTCTACGGGGCTCTCGTGCAGATCGGGTTTCCGCTCGGCTTGGTCGCCTCGGCGGGCGCCTTCGCCCTTGCCAGCGCTTTGCCGGACGTGGCGTTCCGATCCTGGGGCTGGCGGGTTCCGTTTCTCGCCAGTTGCATCCTGCTCTTCCTCGGCTGGGTCGTGCGCACACGACTGCCGGAATCGCCCTACTTTGAACGGCTGCGCGCGTCCGGCGGCATCGCGCGCCGACCTCTGCTCGAGGTGCTGCTGAACGACTCCCGCAGCTTCCTGGTGGCGGTGGGCCTGAAGCTGTCCGAGGTCTCCTGGGTGTACATTCTCACCGTGTTCGTCGTGGTCCACGCCACGACCCGGTTGGGGGTGCCCAAAGGCCTGCTGCTGGATGCGATCGTGCTGGCGGCCCTGATCGAGCTGGTGACGATTCCAATGTTCGGCTGGCTCAGCGACCGAATGGGGAGAAGGGGCTTTTATCTGGCCGGGGCGCTGTTCACCGCAGGGTTCGGGTTTCCCCTGTTCTGGCTGCTCGGCACCCGGGATCCGACGCTCATCGTGCTGACGATCGTCCTCGCGCTGAACCTCGGTCACGGCATGATGTTCGGCCTTCAATCGGCCTATCTGCCCGAGCTGTTCCCGACCCGGGTGCGCTACACCGGCGCGTCATTCGGGTTCCAGGTCGCGGCGGCGTTTGGCGGCGGCCTGTCGCCCCTCCTCGCCGCGTCTCTGGTCGGCGTGATGGGCGGGACGGCCGGCGTTTCCATGCTCCTTGTCTGTCTTGCGGCGGCCACGTTCGCCGCGGCGCTGTTCGCTCCCGAGACGCGGCAAGGACCGCTCGCCGAATGAGTGATCCGGCCTTGTTTCCCCCGACGGCGCAACGCCGGGCCTCCCATGACAGGCTGACGATCGAACTGGCAGCCGCCGAGCAGCGCGTCGCGGCTGGTTCGGTGACGCCGACGATCGATCTTGAGGCGTTCAGGGAAGAATTGGCGGGTATCGATTTTCTCCGACCCCGGCCGTTGGACGACGTGCTCGCCTGGACCATTGCGCAGCTGGAGCAGGGTCTCGTCCATGTCACCCACCCGCGCTATTTCGGACTGTTCAACCCCGGCCCGACATTCCCCTCGCAGTGCGCGGACCGCGTCGTTGCCGCCTTCAATCCCCAGTTGGCAACGTCGAAAACCTCGCCGGCGGCGGTCGAAATCGAGACGCATGTCATGCGCCGTCTCGCGCTGCGCCTGGGGCTCGGGGCGGATGCTGCCGGCCATTTCACTTCCGGCGGCTCCGAGGCGAACTACACCGCACTGCTTTGCGCGCTCACCCACGCGGAGTCCGAGTTCGCGGTGAGCGGCGCGCGGGCGTTCGCCGGGGCACCGGTGTTCTACATCTCCCGCGACTCCCACCTTGCCTGGCTCAAGATTGCGCACCAGGCGGGCATCGGGCGCGCCGCCGCCCGCCTCGTGCCGACCGACGGGACGGGCCGGATGGACCCGCAGGCGCTCGAGGAACTGTTGCGGGGCGATCGGGCCGAGGGCCGCATCCCGGTGATGATCGCCGCGACGGCGGGCACCACCAACGCCGGGATGGTCGATCCTCTCGGCACCTGCGCCGAGATCGCCGCCAGCGCGGGGATCTGGTACCACGTGGACGCCGCATGGGGCGGCGCGCTGGTCACCTCGGACCGGCTGCGCAGCCTGCTCGCCGGGATCGAGCAGGCCCACTCGGTCACGATCGACGCCCACAAATGGTTCGCGACGACGATGGGCTGCGGCATGTTCCTGACGCGCCACCCCGCCGCCTTGTCGGCCGCCTTCAACGTGTCGACCAACTTCATGCCTTCGCATGCTCCCGGCGTCGATCCGTACGTGATGACCGCACAATGGTCGCGGCGCTTTCTCGGCCTGCGCCTGTTCCTGTCGCTGGCGGCCGCGGGATGGGCCGGCTACGGGCGCCACGTCGAGCACGCCGTCGATCTGACGCAACGGCTGACCGGACTGTTGCGGGCGAAAGGATGGGCGGTGCTCAATCAGCCACTGCTGGCAGTTGCCTGCATCCAACCTCCGCCCGGCTCGCGGGACGTCCGCGCCATCGTGCAGCGAGTGCTCGCGTCCGGCCGCGCCTGGGTTTCCGTGGCCGTGTTCGAGGGCAGCGAGATCATCCGTGCCTGCGTGACGCATGGCGAGACGACGCCCGAAGACATCGCGGAACTCGTGGCTGCCCTGGAGGAGGCGCGATGCTAGTGCAGCGTTACCCACACTCCAGCCGGAGGAACGCCGGCACAACGGCCGCGAATTGGGCCTGGCTTCGGGCTCTCGAGCGCACCGCGGCCATCACGCGTGACACTACCTTGACGCTGCCGGGCATCATCGACGGGCTCGCCGAACGGCACGGCGCGGCACCGGCCCTGTTGTCCGAGGAGGAGACGCTCACGTTCGCGGGGTTGGCGGAGCGCGTCAACCGGTATGCGCGATGGGCGCTCGAGATCCGCATCTCGGAGGGTGACGTCGTCGCCCTGCTGATGCCGAACTGCCCGACATACATGGCCGCGTGGCTTGGCGTCACGCGGGTGCGCGGCGTGGTTGCGCTCATCAACACCAATCTGGTGGGCGCCTCGCTCGCGCATGCGATCAACGTCGCGGCTCCCAGGCACATCATCGTCGCGGCGGAGTTCGCACCAGCGGTGCTGGCCGTGCGCTCGCAACTGGCGGCCGACCTGGTGATCTGGTCGTTCGGCGCAGAGACGGCCGGCCTGCCGCGGCTCGACCGCGAGGTCGAGTGCGTCCCGGGGCACGGTTTGACGGCGGCCGAGTGCCCACCGCCGTCTGCGGCGGATCGGGCGCTCTATATCTACACGTCGGGCACGACCGGACTGCCGAAAGCCGCAATCGTCAGTCACCATCGCCTGCTGGTCTGGAGCCAGTGGTTCGGCGGCCTGATGGACACCAAGCCGGGTGACCGGATGTATAACTGCCTGCCCATGTACCACAGTGTCGGCGGCGTGGTGGCGGCAGGCGCCACCCTGGTCAACGGCGGTTCGGTCGTCTTGCGTCGGCGCTTCTCCGCTGCGCAGTTCTGGCAGGATGTGGTGCGCTGGGACTGCACGCTGTTCCAGTATATCGGCGAGCTCTGCCGGTACCTGGTCAACACGCCGCCGACGCCCTTCGAGGCGCAGCACCGGATCCGGCTGTGTTGCGGCAACGGCCTGCAAGGCGACGTCTGGCAGCAATTCAAGGCGCGGTTTGGCATTCCGAGCATTCTCGAATTCTATGCCGCCACGGAAGGCACGTTCTCGCTTTACAACGTCGACGAGGAGCCGGGGTCGATCGGCCGCATCCCCTCCTTCATGGCGCACCGTTCGCCGGTTGCGCTCGTGCGGTTCGATATCGACGCCGGCGGCCCGGTCCGCGGCGACGACGGGTTCTGCATCCGCGCGGCCGTCGATGAGGCCGGCGAGGCGATCGGGCGGATTGCGGGTGACGTCAGTGGCCGGGCGGGCGCTTTGAGGGATACGCGGACAAGAAGGCGTCCGAGAGCAAGATTTTACGGGATGTGTTCGAGACCGGCGACGCCTGGTTCCGCACCGGTGACCTGATGCGCAAAGACGCCCGCGGCTTCTTCTATTTTGTCGACCGGATCGGCGACACGTTTCGTTGGAAAGGGGAGAACGTCTCGACCGCCGAGGTTGCCGAGGCGATCTGCCGTGCCCCAGGCGTACAGGATGCGACGGTCTGTGGGGTTGCGGTGCCCGGCCACGACGGTCGTGCCGGGCTGGCCGCCATCGTGACGAACACCGGTTTCGATTTGGCGGCGTTCTCGCGCCACTTGGTTCGCCATCTGCCCGACCCGGCCCAGCCGCTGTTCCTTCGATTGTGCGATCAGATCGATCGAACGACCACGTTCAAGGCCAACAAGCAACGGTTGATGGAGGCGGGGTACGATCCGCTCGCTACCGACGACCCGATCTATTGCCGTGACAAGGCAAGCGGAGAGTATGTGAGGCTCGATCCGGCACTCTACGACCGGATCCTCGGGGGCCTCGTCGTCCTGTAGCGTCGGTCAGGCGGTGCTGCCGGCATCGACGGTCATGACCGTCCCGGTGACGTTGCGCGACGCGTCACCCAACAGGAACTCGACCGCGTTCGCGACGTCCTCCACTTCGGCCAGCCGCCGCAAGGCACTGCGACGCACGATCTGCTCGCGTTCGGCCTGTTCCATCCCGCCGGTCATGTCGGTGGCAATGAAACCGGGTGCGATGGCGTTGACGTTGACACCGAGGGAACCGACCTCCCGCGCCAGCGACCGGGTGAACCCCATCATCGACGCCTTCGTCGCGCCATAGACCGACAGCCCCTTGTAGCCGGTAAAGCCCATGATGGAGGCGATGTTGACGACCCGCCCTCCGCCATCGGCCATCATGCCGCGTACGACGTATTTGGTAAGGGTAATCGGGGCGACGACGTTCAGATTGACCAGTCGGGCGATCTGCGCATTGGGCATCGTCGCCAGGACGCCGGGAGTGCCGAGGCCGGCATTGTTGACCAACCCATAGATCGCGCCGAAGTCGCCGCGGACCCGCTTGACGAGGTCCGGGATGCCCGACACCTCGGCGAGATCGAAGGGCCGAAAATGCAGCGCCCCATGCTGGTGCTGCTCTACCTCGCGTGACGCCGCTTCCCATTCGGGACGACTGCGGCGGGCGACTGCGATGACGCAATAGCCCGCCTGCGCCAGCCGGCGGGCGATGCCGAGACCGATGCCCTGAGTGCCACCCGTGACGAGGACGTTACGCACGCGGCCGGACCAGCTTGCCGGACGCGGCGACATCGAGCGAGGGGACAAGGCGGATCAGCGCCGGCACCTTGTGCGCGGCCAAACCCTCGCGGCAGAGCGCCAGGATTTCGTCCTTTACCCTGTCGGGCTCGGCGGGCTTTGCTTCATCCGCCAGCACCACCTCGGCCGTGACCAGCGCTCCCGTGATCGGGCTTTTTCGCGCCTTGACGAGCGAGTGGTGAACGGCGGGGTGCCGGTTGATCACCGCTTCGACCTCCTCGGGGTGGACCTTGGCTCCGCCGACGTTGACGACGCCGCCCCGCCGACCGACGAAGAAACACCGGCCGTCCCGGACTTCGATCATGTCGCCGGTATCGACATAGCCGTCCGGATCGGCGACCACGCCGTTATCCGCTCCGAGATAGCCACTGGCCGTCCGCGGTGAGCGGATCCGAAGCGAGCCGTCGACGATCTTCAATTGCACGGACCCGCCGGTCTGCCCGACCAAACTCGCCGGGAAACCGGCCAGGCCGTCACCGACCTCGAACGCGACCCCGGCCTCGGTCGAGGCAAACGCGTGGGCCACCTTGGCCTGCGGGAAAAAGGCGGCGAGCCGATCGATGATCGCTTGGTCGGCGACCTCGCCGGACAGCCGCACGTAGCCCGGCGACAGGCACCGCGCGTTCGGGTTCATCAAGGCTCGGCGCCAATGCGACGGCGTACCCGACATGTGGGTCACGCCATGAGCGCCGGTCCGGACAAGGAAGTCCGCGGTGGGCTCGTCCACGCCGGACAGGACCAGCGAGCCACCGCCGAGCAGCGCCCGCAAGGCGATCTGCAGACCGCCATAGCGACGGATGTCGTAGAACGTGCTCCAGACCCGCGCCTCCGCCAGCGGCCCGGCCGGCGCGATGGCGCCGGTGAGGCTTTCCAGACCGTGCACGACCAGCTTGGGCAGCCCGGAGGTGCCGGAGGTCAGCAGGATCCACTCGGTCGGGCAGACTTCCTTCGGCCTCTCGGCCGCAGGCCCGAGGACGGGGCTGCACAGAACGGGCGACCCGAGGCCGAGCTGGCCGACATCCGGCCCGGTTGCGTCGGAGACCACCGCGTCCACCGCAGCGGTCGCGGCGACGAACCGGAGTTCCTCGCCCGAGAGCCCGGGTGGGCACAAGATCATCCGGCGAGCGACGCCATCGAGTTCTATCGCGGCGAGCAGGAAAGTCAGCTGGTCCGCGGTCGCGATGAGGACCGACCGTTCACGGGTCTCGGCGAGGCGTCCCCCGAGGCTGGAACCCCGGACCAGATCGTCGAGCCGGACCGTGGAGCTCGCGCCGAAGAGCGACCGTCCGTGCAGCGACCCGGCGCGGGTCAGCCGTTGCCAGAGCGTCGTTTCATCCGTGGCGGGCATGTTCGTAGAACCCGATGAACTCCCCGAACGTGACCGGGAAGGTGACGCCTTCGTCCGTCCCGAACGGGTCCAGGCCCAGCAGGTCGTCGAGCCGGGCGACGATGATGGCGAAACACAACGAGTTGAGCCCCGAATCCGCCAGCGGCAACTCGTCGGTCAGTGGCACGATCGTTTTGTCCTGTTCCCGGGCAACCCGCTCGAACTCGGATACGATCGCATTCCTGATGTCCATTCGTGGTCCTGTCGCGCCTGTCGCTTCGTCTAGCAACCCCGCTTCCAGGAACGGATGCAAGGCGCTCAACCCAAGTCGGTCAGGGCATTTTGCTGAGAAAAGGTTTACGAATATACAGCAAACAGTCTAGGAAAATCAATTCGCCAAAGGAACGCTTGCGCGACGACACCGCGAGCCGGCGTGAATCTTACGCACGAACCGTTCAAAGCATAATAATAAAAATCCGGATAAATGCGAGTTCCTGATACATTACGAAATTTATACGGACTTTCTCCTGGTCTGATGGTAAGATGATGCCGAGTGCGGGATGCTGCGCGCGGCAGATTGTCCGCCCGTCGGCTGGGGAACTGATCTGATCCTGCCGCACGGTGCCGCTGGTGAGGGACCAATGCCAGACATCACGGAGTTCGGCTGTCGGGAGGTCGACACGGTGTCGACCGCCGCCGCGGTTCCGCGGGCGACACCGCCAGCCGGACGCAGGATCGAGGATTTCGGAGCGTCGATCTGCTGTCCGCGGTGTCGGTCCGCGCTCCTCCGGGGTGCAGCCGAGTGGCTGTGCTCGAATGGCCGTTGCCCGTATGCCGAACGCGGATTCCCCGTGGCCGCCGGCCAGCCGGTCCTGATCGACTTCGAGCGGAGCATCTTCGAGCGGTCTGCCTACACCGATGGCCGGGGTTCGGTCCTCAAGCGGGACGACTCCGGGCGCGGACTGCGCACACGATTGCGCGGTGGCATCCTCGGCGGCAACCCCGTGGCCGACCGGATGTGCCGCGCCTTCCTCGAGCTGGCCAAGGCGAGGGATGCCAATCCCGCGATCCTCATCGTCGGCGGCGGCGCCGTCGGGGACGGGACCGAGCGGATGTACCGCGATGCCTCGATCCGGCTCGTCGTGACCGACGTGTACGCCTCGCCGAACACGAGCCTGCTTGCTGACGGACACCAGCTGCCGTTTCCGGACGAAAGCTTCGAGGCGATCTGGATCCAGGCCGTCCTGGAACATGTGCTCGAGCCGCAGCGCGTGGCCGACGAGATCCATCGGGTGCTCAAACCCGGTGGGCTGGTCTATGCCGACACCCCGTTCATGCAACAGGTGCATGAGGGTGCGTACGACTTCACGCGCTTCACGCGGAGCGGGCATCGGTGGCTGTTCCGGCGCTTCGACGAGATCAAGTCCGGTGCCGTAGGCGGCGCCGGCATGAGCCTGCTCTGGTCAATCCGCTATTTCTGGCGGGCGTTCGGAGCGGGCAACCCGGTGGCGACGCTCGCCACCGTCCCGTTCTTCTGGCTGCAATATCTGGAGCGTTTCATGCGGCGCGACCTCAATACCGACGCCGCCAACGGCGTGTTCTTCTTCGGTTCCAAGTCAGCGGGCGAACTGCATCCCAAGGAGATCGTCACCTATTACGCGCGAGACAGGCAGACCAAAGCCGGACGAAACTGACCGCCGCAGCCGAAGGGGCGTGGTGGAGGTCAGCCTGCCGCCGGTCTCCGCCCTACGCCGTAGGACCCTGACCGCAGGAGTTGCTGCCGCTGCCGGTGTCACGCCGCGGCGATCACGCTGACATGGGCGGCGACGATGCGCCAGCCGTCCGCGAAACGAACCCATGTCTGCATCTGCCGACCGATCTTGCCGGGTGCCGTCTCGCGGGTGAAGAGCGTGGCGGCGGTGCCGAAGTCCCGACCATAGGTCGTGATGACGGTATCCGACAGCCGCCGCGCCAGCCCGACCGGCGAGCGGCTGGACCGGAACGCGTGGATGGCGTCGCTGCCATACAGGCTTTCGCCGATGCCGTAGCGGATCACGTGCCCACCAGTGGCGAACAGTCGGTCAAGCGTTGCCACATCGTTGCCGACCAGCGCCGCCTCGTAGCGGTCGAAGGCCGCCCGAAGTTCGGCCAATGGGCCAGGCAGGTTGATTTCCATGGTCACTCCAGTCCGACCGGTCGCTGCGCGCAAGCGGCCCCGCGCCGCTCCAGTTCGTGGGCGATCCGCAAGGCGACATCCTCGCGCCACGGTGCCGCGATCACCTGAACGCCGATCGGCAGCGGCGCCGCCGGCACGGGCACCGCGACGACTGGGAGGCCGATGAAGGAGATCGGCTGCGTAAAGAGGCCGATATTGGGCCGCAGCGGCATCTCCACGCCGTCGAGGACGAGGCTCTTCTGACCGATCAACGGCGCCGTGGTCGGCGTCGAGGGCGCAATGATCGCGTCGACCTGCTCGAACAGGCGCAGCACCGCCTCCCGGAACCAGCGCCGGAATTTTTGCGCCTGCACCACCAAGGCGGCGGGCATCAGCGCGCCGGCGATCAGGCGGTCGCGCACGTCGGGATCGAACTCGTCGGCATGGCTGCGCAATCGGCCGAGATGCAGCGCTGCGCCTTCGGCTGTGGTGATGACATAGGCGGCCGAGCGGGCCCGCGCCGCTTCGGGCAACTCGATCTCCCGCGAGATCCCGAGCGCGGCCGCGACGGTCGCCAGGGCGGCCAGCGCTGCGGGGCCGGCGCCTTGGCGAAAATAGCCGCCCGCCACCGCCATCCGCAGTCCCTTGATGCCGGTGCCTAGGTCCGGCAAGGCGGGCTCGGGCGGCCGCCCGGCGCAGCCGGGGTCCTGCGGATCGGCCCCCTGCATCGCGTCATAGGCAAGCGCGAGGTCGACCACGCTGCGGGCGAGCGGCCCGAGATGGTCGAGGCTGGCGACGAACGGAAAGCTGCCGGCGCGCGACAGGCGGCCGTAGGTCGGCTTCAGCCCGAACAGGCCGCAGAACGACGCGGGCACCCGGATCGAGCCGTTGGTGTCCGAGCCGAGCGCCACCGGCACCATGCCGCCGGCGACGGCGCCGCCGGAACCGCCGGACGAGCCGCCGGTCATCCGCGCCGTGTCATGCGGATTGCGCGAGGGGCCGTCGTGGCAGTTCTCGCCGGTGAAGTCGTAGGCGTACTCGCCCATGTTGAGCGTGCCCACCAGTACCGCGCCCGGCCTGCTCCAGTCGGCTGACGAGGGTGGCGTCGGCGGTCGCGGGCGGGCGGTCGCGATTGATGCGCGAGCCCGCGCGCGTCGGCAGGCCCGCGACGTCGATCAGGTTCTTCACGGCGAACGGCACGCCCGCCAGAGGGCCAAGCTCGGCTCCGGTCGCCCGCGCCGCGTCGAGCGCCGCCGCGCGGGCGCGGGCCCGGTCGGCGGTGACGTCGGTGAAGGCGTTGAGCGCGGGATTGCGCTCCGCGACGGTCCGCAACGCCGCTTCAATGACGGACACGGCGCTGATCTGGCCGGCGCGCACCGCGCCAGCGATCGCCGCGGCCGTCGCCCAGGGTCCGATCAACTCGCTCACGCGCGAAACACCGGCGCCGGTTCCGCCTCGTCGGGCAGATCGAAGCCTCCGACAGCGGCGGCATGACGGAGCGAGATTGCCAGATGCAGACGGATGCTGACCCGCCATTCCGGTGCGATCGGTACACCGAGCAGGGCGGTCCCGGCGTCGATCAGCCGGTCGAGGTCGTCGGAGCCGGACATTGTGCGATCTCTCCGTTAAGCGCCGGCGGCCGTCAGCCGCGAGCCAGCCGCGCCAGCCGCCGAACCGGGTGATGTCGGGCGCGTCCGCCACGCCCGCCGCTTCGGCCAGGAAGCCGAGGCAAGGTCCGTCCGCCAAGCTGACGGTGCCGAAGCCGAGCGGCGGCGGGACCTGCGCCAGCAGCAGGCCGATTGCGGCGCTCGGCAGCGCCCAGACCTCGCCCTCGATTTCGCCGCCGACGCTGCCCGGGTCACGGCGCACCAGCCCGGGACGCGGGCCGAGCGCGTAAAGACGGTAGTCCGGCGCGGTCCGCGCAACACGCAGGAAACGGCCGCCAAGGGCGCGCAGTTGCGCGTTGAGCGGCAGGCCCGACATGTGCGCCCCGACGCAGAACAGCGCTGTTTCGTCCGCCTGCAACGGGTCGGGGCCACGTGACGGCGGCAGCGGCAATTTCGTTGCGCCGACATGCTCGACAAACGCCCGCTGCACCCGGTCGGCCAAGCGTGGCAAGTCGTCCTTCCGACCAGGCCGGCCCGATCAGCGTCACGCCGACCGGCGTCCCGTCCGGGCCGAACCCGGCGGGGACGGCGATGGCGGCAAGGTCGCAGAGATTGACGAAGTTGGTGAACGTGCCGAGCCGGCCGTTCGGTCCGATCGGGTCGGCTGCGAGCGCCTCCAGAGTCGGGACAGAACGGGGCGGTCGGCAGCAGCAGCGCGTCCACCGCGCCGAACAGCCGCGTTGCGATCCGCCGCACCTGCGCCAGCCGATCGAAGGCGTCGAACGCATCGATGGTCCGTCGCGCAAACCCGGCCTCCAGGATCGCCCGCGTGACCGCGTGCAGCGCGTCCGGCTGCGTCTGGATGATGGTTCGCAAGGCCGCCGTCCGCTCGGCCACCCAGGGGCCGTCATAGAGCAGCCGAGCCATCTCGAGGAACGGCGCGATGTCGACCGGCATCGTGTCGAACAGGCCGGTCGCCCGCCGGTATCCCGCCAGCACCGCGTCGTCGCACGCCGGCAGCACCGCGGCGACGGCGATCCGAGGGGTGTCGGGCATGGCGCCGCGCCGCAGATGCCCGAACGGCGCGCTCCGCGAATATGGGTCGGCGTCGTCGTAGCCGGTGGCCTCGCGCAGCACCGCAAGGCCCTCGTCCACCGTGCGCGCCAGCACCGAGATCGTGTCGACGGAGCGGCATGCCGGCACCATCGCCGCGCGCCGAGAGGCTGCCGATCGTGGGCTTCAGTCCGACGATGTTGCCGAACGCGGCCGGCACCCGGCCGGAGCCGGCGGTGTCGGTGCCGAGCGCGAACGGCACGATCCCGGCCGCGACCGCGCAGCCCGAACCCGAGGACGAGCCGCCGGGCACGCGCGCCGGGTCGAAGACGTTGCGCGGCACGCCGTATGGGCTGCGCACGCCGACGAGCCCGGTGGCGAACTGGTCGAGGTTGGTCTTGCCGACCAGCACCGCGCCGGCCGTCGAGCAGGCGTTGCACCGCCGGCGCGGTCTCCGTGGCGACATAGCTGTAGGCGGGACAGGCCGCCGTGGTCGGCAGTCCGGCCACGTCGATGTTGTCCTTCACCGCGAACGGCACGCCCCACAAGCGCGCCGGCCACGCCGCCCCTCGGCTTCGAGCGCCCGCGCAGCGGCCCGGACCGCCGCATCGGGCAGCCGGGTGATCCAGATCGCCGGATCGGCGTGCGCCCGGTCGGCCGCGATGGCGCGTTCGGCAAGCTCGGTGGGAGGGTCGCTCGCGGCCGAAAAACTCACCCGGTCGGCTCGCCCTGCGCCACCCCATCCGGCAGCACGGGGTCGATCACCGGCACCGCCTGGCTGCTGCGGGCGCAGATCAGGCAGATCACCGCCAGCAGCAGGTAGCCGACGGCGACGCCGGACGAGTTGCCGAAGCCGAGCGCCGTGCCGTTGATGAAGCCGAAGAATGCGAACACCGCCCCGATCAGCGCGTAGAGGCCGGCCCTGTCAAATCGCCGGTCGATGATGAAGGCGGCGATTGCCCCCAGGATCAGCCCGGCCAGCGTGGCGCCGCCGCCGAACAGCTGCATGCCGTGATAGATCACGCCGTTGGCCGCCAGCTTGTCGTAGCCGACCTGCGCCGCCGACGTGCCGGCGGCGGCCAGCGCCCCGTCCACCTGGTCTGCGCCCACTCCGCGACGTTCGGCAGCAGCGCGAGGATCACCGCCGGGGCGTGGCGGATCGGCGTCGCCTCGAACGCCTGCGCCCCGATGACGAGGCCGATGTAGAGCAGGATCGGCAGGATCGCGACCAGCGGCACGACCGCGAGCAGCAGTCGCGGTCAGCCCCAGGAAGCAGACGACGGCAATCACCACGCCCGTCGCCATCGAGTAGCCGATCCGGCCGCCGACCGATTTCCAGCCCGGATGGCCGATATAGACGGCCGGCGGGAACGGGCTGCCGAGGATCGAACCGGCCATCGCGCCGATGCCGTCGGCGATCAGCACCTTGCGCAGACTGAAATCGTCGCCTGCCGCCGACGCGCTCTCGACGTTGTTCATGCCCTCGGTGAAATTGTAGATCCCGAGCGGGACGGCGGTCACCAGCAGCGGCCCGATATCCGCGAGCCCCTGCAGCACGTCGGCCGAGGGCAGCGGCAGGTGCAGCCCGAATTGCCCGAGCGCCGCGCCGACCGCTGCCGGGTCCATCATCGGGACTGATGCCGGCGAGAGTGACGAGCCAGGCCACCACCGTGCCGACGACGACCGCCGCCAAGCCGCCCGGCATGCCCCACGGCAGCCGCACCCGCGCCGTCCAGCTCACCAGGATGATGCCGAGGGAGATGAACGAGAGCCACGGCACCTGCCAGCTCTGGAACGCCGGCCGCAGCGAGATGAACGCGATCGAAATGCCCGCCAGCGCGCCAAGCATGGCCGCACGTGGCGTATATTTGCGCACGGTCGGGCCGACGAAGGCGCCGGCCAGCACGATCAGCCCAATGACGAACGCCCACGCCAGCCCGGCCTCCCAGGCGAGCAGGGCGCTTCCCGTCTTGAGGTAGGTCGGCAGCATGACGACGAAGACGACGATGAACATGTGCGGCACGCTGGGCCCGTAGGGCAGGGCGGTGACGTCGCTGCGTCCTTCGCGCCTGGCGAGCTTCCAGGCCAGGTAGGCGTAGAACAGATTGCCGAGCGGCAGCGCGATCCCGAGCGCCGGCAGGATGCGCCCGAACACGATGTCGGCCGGCAGCTTGACGACGCCGAGGCAGAGACCGGTCAGCACGATGACGTTCAGGACGACATTGGTGAACAGGCCGAAGAACCCGTTCCAGTCGCCGCTTCACCCACCACGCCGGGTTGCCCGCCGTCGCGCCGGTCCGCGTGTTGCTCATGGCCACCCCCTCCCGGTCAGGACAAAGCCGCGACGAGCGCGCCCGAGGGCGCGACCCACCCGAAAATGCCGCCCTGTGCCTTGATCATCGTCGAGGGCGGTGCTGTGGAACTCCGGGAAATAGGACCCGACGCAATCGGCCAGCACGAGGCATTCGAAGCCGCGGTCGTTGGCCTCGCGGACCGTCGTGTGGACGCAGACCTCGGTGGTCACGCCGCACACGACGAGCTGCGAAATCGCTCGTCCCGCGCAGCATCGTTTCCAGGTCCGTGGCGTAGAACGCGCCCTTGCCGGGCTTGTCGATCACCGGCTCGCCGGCGAGCGGGGTGAGTTCGGCGACGATGTCGTGGCCGGGCTCGCCCCGCACCAGAATGCGGCCCATCGGCCCGGCATCGCCGATGCCGGCCGACAGCCGGCCGCGGCTCTTCTTGGCGGGATGCAGATCGGCCAGATCCGGCCGGTGGCCCTCGCGCGTGTGGATGACCAGCATCCCGGCGGCCCGGCAGGCGTCGAGGACTCCGCGCGTCGGCTCGATGGTCGTCCGCAGCAGCGAGACGTCGTTGCCCAGGGCATGAGCCGAACCCGCCCGCTTCAAGGAAGTCGCGCTGCATGTCGATGATGACCAGCGCGGTCCGGTCCGGCTCTATCTCAAACGCGTACGGCTCCGCGTCGATCGACAGCATGGCGGGCACCCCTCAGGAGTCCCGCCATGCACAGCAAAAAAGATGCCACGCACCGCCGAAGCGGCGGTCCCGATCAGGGCCGGGGAGGTGCCTTCGCGCTAGGACTTCTTCTTTCCGTGCGAGGCGTGCGCTGGGGCGTGCGTCGACACCGCACGGACCTTGGCAGCGGGCGCCGGGGCGGCGGCGCATGCACCGAGCTGCGTCGGAATGAGATCCTTGCCCGCCGCATACTCCGGCAGATCATTGCCGTTCCGCAGAGCCATCACCTCGTGGAAGATCGCCGAAGTGTGCGGGCAGAAATCGGTCCCTTGATGCAGCCCGTATTCCGACTGCGCATTGGCCAAGTTGGTGACGTAGGCGTCCTGCTCGCGCTGCCCGCTGCGACCGAACGTCCGTTTGAAATACTCCGAGAATGCGCGTTCGTTCTCGCCGAGTTCGGGCTTGAACCGGTTGACAAACGCATTGTAGGCGCCGTCGCTGCCCTGGCAGCCGGTCGCGAGCACCATCATTTCGCTCTTCAGCGCGGCCAGGTCGAAGGCTTTCTGATCGGTGGGACTGGAACATTGCGGCTCGGCTTGGGCGAGCGGGCCGGCCAAGGACCCGGCGGCGATCGCAGCATAGAAGAGGCGACGCATTCTTCAGCTCCAACATGAACCACGCGCGACAGACGGCAAATTGGCTTGCCTTTTCGCGCTGAACCGAGGCCGTGTATCACTCTCCGCGGCCGAAGCAAATCCGGCGCGAAGACATGGAGCGTCTTTAACGTGACGGTCGACGAGCGGTAACTCGCCCGAGCCCCTAGCCCGTGGTCTCCTGGACCAGCGCCGCCCCCTCGCTGAGATCGGTCTCCGCGTCGGTGAGCGTGCGCCACGTGCCGCCCGTCAGGACCTCACTGGGGCGGAAGCGCGCCTTGTAGGCCATCTTGCGACTGTCCGGCACCCAATAGCCCAGATAGACGTACGGCAACCCGAGGCTTCGGGCGCGTTCGATCAGCCACAGGATGGCGTAGGTGCCGAGCGAGCGCTTCTCGAGCCCGGGCGCGAAGAAGCTGTAGACGGCGGACAACCCGTCGCCCAGCTTGTCGGTCAGGCAGGCCCCTACCAGCCGGTCGTCAGGATCACGGAACTCGGCCATGAAGGTCTCGATCGGGGTGTCCTCGACCATTGCGCGGTAGTCGTAGAAGCTCATGGTCGCCATGTCGCCGCTGCCGTGGCGGGCATTCTGGTAACGCTGAAACAGCTGGAACTGCTCGGTGGTGGCGCGTGCCGGGACATCGAACCCTTCGAGCAGCGCGTTGACCCGCGCGACCCGGCGCAGGGTGCGGTCCGGCTGGAAGGTCGCCGCCGGGATGCGGATGGGCACGCAGGCGCGGCAGGCCGGGCAGACCGGGGCGTAGGCGATGTTGTGGCTGCGGCGGAACCCGGCGCGGGAGAGCCGGTCATGCAGCGGCTCGGCGTCCGGGCCGGTGATCTCGGTCACCACCTTGCGCTCCGTCCGCCCCGCGACGTAGGGGCAGGGCAACGGCGCGGTGGTGTAGAAGAACTGCGGTCGGCGGGGTGGCCTGTAGGTCATGCGCTGGGGTATCCGACATCCATGTTCCAGGCCCGGGCGCCGGCGGTCAACGCCAGTGTGCGCACCACCACCAGCCCGCCGACCAAATCGTGCAGCGTGCGCTTGCGGTTGGTGACGAAGGCGACCAGCAGCAGCAGGCCGCCGGTCGAGAGCGTCACGTAATAGGCCAGGGTCGACAGCAGCGCCTGCAGCGGTTCCGGGCGCGTCAGGCTGTTGTTGCTGAGCACGCGCAGCCCGAGCAGCGCCTGGCCGGGCGTCGCCGCCATCGGGCTGGCCAGGGAAAAGAAATGATAGCAGAACGGCAGCGCCGGCAGCACGCCGAGCAGCGGCAGGCCGAGGCCGAGGGTGAGCATCCCGAATGCCAGCAGGACGACCCACAGGGCAGCCAGCAGGCAGCCGATGATGGCGAGGTCGACGAACCAGGCAAGGCAGCGGCGCGTCAGCACGCCCTGCGTCAAGAGATCGTCCGGCGGCATGGCGGACGGGTACGGGGTCGACGCGTAAGACCGGCGAGCGTAGTCGGGCGATGCGTTCCATTGCGTCATGGCGAGACCTTGGGCGTGAGCCTGATGGTGGCGAGGATCGCGGCGGGCTGCGGGCCGAGCGTGATGGTATCGCCATCCCGCCAGCGGGTCAGGAAGTTTCGTGCCCGACGGCTGAACGGGTTGCCGGATTGGCCGGGGGCGACGATGAACAGGCTGCGGTCGAGGTCGGCGAGGTCGTAGACGCCCCGGAACGAGGCGCCGTGGACCGAGGTGAAGGTGGGCGGACGGGGGCTGCCGCGATCCACCGTGCTGTCGTCTCCGGGCGAGTCAATCTCGGCCGTGGTGAGGCCGCCGAGCACGGGCAGGGAGCCCAGCAACGGGTGGGCAAACACCGCGCGGTGGACGCTTCCCCAGCGCCAGGTGGCCGGATCGGCGCCGAACCGGGCCGCGAGGTCCGCCATGCTGCCGGTCAGGGCCTCGGCGAGCACCGGCTTGCAGTCGCCGCCGCACCAATGGGCGCCCTCGGGCGAGAGCACGAAAGCGACGAACTCCAGCATCGGGTTCGCCGATCCGGCGGGCACGTCGTTCCGTCGCAGGACGAGATCGCGGAACCGCGTGGTCCAGGCGTTGAAGATCAGCGGCTCGGGCCGGTCCATGGTCATCGCGCCGTCCCAGCCGGCCAGCAGTCCGGCCGCGCGGGCCCCGAGCGGATCGGTCGAGACGACCGTACGCAAAGCGGGAAGGATCCGGCGGGCGAACTCGCTCCGAACGTCGAGCTGCATACGGGCGAAATCGGCGGGCGTGTGGCGGTCGGATGTGGCGAGCATCGCCCTGATGCGCTGCGCGCGCCAGTCGCCGAACCAGTCCCGACCCAGGAAAACGGGGAAGTCGGGCGGGGCCACCCGTTCGTTGGCGTTGACCAGCCGGCCGCTGGCGGGCGCCACGACGTGCGGCAGCGAGGCGGCCGGCGCCCAGCCGGTCCAGTCGTGCGCGCCGTCGGCTCCCGGCACCGGCGCGGCGCCGTCGCCCGCCCGTCGGATCGGCACCCGGCCGGTGACATAGAGCGCAATGCGGTCGTGGTCGGCGACCATCAGGTTCTGCACCGGCGACGTGATCAGCGCGGCGGCACGGCCGGCTTCCTCCACGTCGCGCGCCTGGTTGAGCGCGAACAGGCCCGCCGCCGCGGTGTCGCCCGGCTGGAGGTTGGCCATCGCGACGGCGAGGATCGGGCCGCCGCGGCCGCCAGTGAGGTCGCTCACCACCGGTCCGTGGCGCGTCTCGCGTACGGTGAGAACGTCGTCGGGGCGGCCGCGCACGGCGATGCGCTCCTCGCGCACGGCGAACGGGCGCGGGCCGTCGGGCGTCTCGTAGCCACCGGTCGGTGCCGGAGTTTCGATGAACACGTCCTGCACGTCGGCGCCTGTGGTGGTGAAGCTCCAGGCGATCTTGCCGTTGTGGCCGAGCACGACGAACGGCACGCCCGGCGCGGTCGCCCCGGCGAGCACGCCCTCCTGGGTCTCGATCCGCGCCAGATACCAGATGCCGGGCAAGCCGAACTGCAGGTGCGGGTCGCCGGCGAGCAGCGGCGCGCCGGTCGCGGTGTGTCGCCCGTCCACCGCCCAGGCGTTGGAGGCGGTGTTCGGCAGCGTGAACGGCTCCGGGAAGGCGGGTAGCCGATCGGCGAGGCGTCGCGCTGCCTCGGCAAAACGGGGATCGGCAGCGAAGCGGCGATCGGCGCCGGCCAGGGCGTCCGGGTGGCCGCCCTGCGGCTCCGGCGGCCACAGCTCGTCGATCTGTTGCGGGGTCAGGTGGCCGGCGAGCCCGAGGCGGGCGATCTCGGCGTGCCAGTTGGCCGACAGCCAAAGCCCCATCGTCTTGCCCCAGAGCAGGCTGTCGACCGGCGTCCACGGCTCCGGCCGCCCGAGCACGACGAACTCGGGCGCGCTGAACCGGCCGCGCGCGCCGATCCAGGCGTTCACGCCGCGGGCGTAGGCGTCCAGCATGGCGCGGGTGGGGGGCGGCAGTCCTTCCAGGTCGGCGAGCGCCCGCTGCCGCAGGCCGAGCACCCGCATCGTGCGGTCGATACCGAGCGTCGCCGGACCGGCGATCTCGGACAGCCGGCCGGATGCGACGCGGCGCATCAGTTCCATCTGAAACAGCCGGTCGCGCGCATGCAGGAAGCCGATCGCCGCCGCAGCGTCGGCCGCAGAGGCGGCGCGGACGCGAGGCACGCCGTCCTCGTCGAGCGTGATGTCCACCGGCGCGCCGAGCCCCTCGATCGCGAGGCGCTGGTTGCCGCCGGGGGTGCTCAGCCACAGCAGGCCGAACACGGTGACGACGACCAGCAGGACGACGATGCCCAGACCGGCCAGCAGGCGCCGGATCAGGCGGAGCGGGTTGCGCATGGCCCCTAGGTGGCGCAGCCGACGATGCAAGAAAAGCCCCCGCGGCGCCGCTTCCGTCAGTCGAGGGGCGGCAGGTCCAGCCTGACGATCTCCCGGTTGTCGCCCAACGGCGGAAACCGCTTGAGGATGAGCGGGTCGTGACCGGGAATGATGTGGTCCGGCCCGTCCGCCAGGCCTTCCAGGATCGCGTAGCCGTCCAGCATCCGGTCGACATCGACGACCACGGGGAATGGATTGCGCTGGCGGATGTTGGCCCACAGATGGGTCGTGTCGCCGGCCAGCACGACCCAGCCGCGCGCCGTCGGCACCCGCATGCACATGATGCCCCGCGAGTGGCCGCCGATGAGGTGCAGGGTGATCCCCGGCGCAATCTCGTTCGAGCCGTCGTGGAACCGGATGCGGTCCGCGTAGAGTGCCCGCACCGCGCTGACCACGTCCTCGACGTCGAACGGCCGCCGCAGGTGCGCATGGCACATGCAGGCGCCGGTGGCGAAGCCCATCTCGGCCTCCTGCAGGTGGAACCGTGCGGCCGGGAAATACTCCATGCCGCCGGCATGGTCCCAGTGCAGGTGGCTGAGCACCACGTCGGGCACCCCGGCCGGATCGATGTTCGCGTTCAGCAGCGCCTCGGCCGGCGTGCAAAGCAGCTCGCGGCCGCGCCTTGCGGCGGAAGCCGGGGTGAAGCCGGTGTCCATCACGATCGTCCGCCCGGCGCCCCTGACTGCGAAGACCAGGAAATCCAGCGGGTCCGGCGCCATGTGGTCGTCCGGCATCAGCAGGTTCTGCGCCTGGATGCGCGGGGCCAGGATGCCGTAGCGGAGCGCCAGGATTTCGTAGGTCGCTGGTGGTGTGCCGGCCATCAGGTGGTCTCCCCGGGTCTTGTCTTTGGTTTTCGCGTCGCCAGTGGATCGCTTGCCGATGGGCTTGGCAATCACTACCGTCCGGCGGCGAAACGCGGGAGGAGAAGCGCCGTGGCGGACCGTCCGGAATATCAATCCGAGCAGTTCAAGAAGGGCCTGGAAGTGCGTCGTGCCGTGCTCGGCGCCGATTACGTCGACAACTCGCTGGCCCGGGCCGACGATTTCATGGCCGCCTTCCAGCAGCTCACCACCGAATACGCCTGGGGCGAGGTCTGGACCCGCCCTGGACTGCCGCGCAAGACGCGCAGCATGCTGAACCTGGCGATGCTCACCGCCCTGAACCGCTCGGCCGAGCTGCGGCTGCATGTCCGCGGCGCCCTGACCAACGGCGTGACGCGCGAGGAGATCAAGGAAATCCTCCTGCAGACCGGGATCTATTGCGGCATTCCCGCCTGCCTCGACGCCTTCAAGACCACGGCGGACGTGTTCAAGGAGATCGACGCCGAAAAGCAGGCCGCGGAATAGCGATGGCGAAGGAACCCGGCGCCGACCGGCCGGCCGTCGGTTTCGTCGGCATCGGCAACATGGGCTGGCCGATGGCGGCGTCGCTGCATCGCGCCGGCTTCGCGCTGAACGTGCATGACGCACGCCGCGAGGTGGCGGGCAACTTCGTCCAGCAGATAGGGGGTTTTGCCCCCGACAGCCTGCGCGATCTGGCGGCGCGCTCCGACGTGGTGATCACCATGCTGCCGACCAGTGCGATCGTCCGCAGCGTCATCGCCACCGGCGAGGACACGGTGATGGCCGGCCTGCGGCCCGGCGCCGTGGTGATCGAGATGAGTTCCGGCGAGCCGACGGTGACGCAGGAGCTGGCCGAGCGCGTCCGCGAGCTGGGCGGCGCCATGATCGACGCCCCGGTGTCGGGCGGGGTGCCGCGCGCGCAAACCGGCGAGCTTGCCATCATGGCGGGTGGTGACGGGGCGGTGATCGACCGGGTGCTGCCGGTATTGCAGGCGATGGGCGGCTCGGTGCTGCGCACCGGTGGCATCGGCTCCGGTCAGGCCATGAAGGCGCTCAACAACCTGGTGAGCGCCGGCGGGTTCCTGATCGGCATCGAGGCGCTGCTGATCGGTCAGCGCTTCGGCCTCGACCCGGCGGTCATGACGGACGTGCTGAACGCGGCGACGGGGATGAACAACTCGACGCAGAAGAAGTTCAAACAATACGTGCTGTCGCGCCGCTTCGACGCCGGGTTCTCGCTCGATCTGCTGGTCAAGGACCTGTCGATCGCATTGCAGGTGGGCCGCGAGACGGCGACGCCGACCCCCTTCGCCGCGCTGTGCCGGGAGATGGCGTGCGCCGCGCAGGCCATGCTCGGCTCCGGCGCGGACCACACCGAGCTTGCCAAGCTTTCGGAGCGCCTGGCCGGCGAGACGCTCGGCCGCGGTTAGGCGGCTCACCCGTCAAGGACGCAAGACAGCGAGGGCAGGGACATGGCGCAGGGCGCGACGGCTGCGATTACCGGCATCGGTGAGACGGCATATGTCAGGGGTTCGCCGCACAGCGCGTTCGAGTTGCAGGTCGAGGCCTCGCTCGCCGCGATCCGCGATGCCGGGCTCGATCCCAAGGACATTGACGGGGTGATCCCGATCGGCATCACCGGCGCGCCGGCCGAGGCGTTCGTCACCAATTTCGGTCTGCCGGACCTGCGGTTTTCCGCCGTCGTTCCGATGGGCGGCGCCAGCGGGCTCGCCTCGGTGCAATGCGCCATGGCCGTCGTTTCGGCCGGCATCTGCAAGCACGTGCTGATCCCGGCCGGACGCAACGTCACCTCCGGCGCGCGGGCCGGGGCGCGCATCCACCAGATGCCGCAATTCCACCTGGTGACCGAGTTCGAGCTGCCGCAGGGCGCGATCGCGCCGGCACAATTATACGCGCCGATGGCGCGACGGCACATGGAGCTGTACGGCACCACCAGCCGCCAGTTCGGCGAGATCGCGGTGACCATGCGCGACCATGCGCTGCTCAACGACAACGCGGTGATGAAGAAGCCGATCACGCTGCAGGACCACCAGAACTCGCGCATGATCGCCGACCCGTTCCGGTTGCTGGATTGCAGCCTGGAGAGCGACGGCGGCGCCGCCCTGGTGGTGAGTGCCGTGGATCGCGCGCGCGACATGCCCCAGCCGGTCGTGCGGATACTCGGGATTGCCGAGGGTCATCCCGATTCGCCGAGCTCGATCACCCAGCGCGCGGACCTGACCCGGCTCGGCATCGCCAAGGCGGCACCGCGCGCCTTCGGGATGGCGGGGGTCGGGCACGACGACATCGACGTGGCGGAGATCTACGACTGTTTCACCTACATCGTGCTCTGCCAGCTGGAGGACATGGGGTTCTGCGCCAAGGGCGAGGGCGGCGGCTTCGTCGAGGGCGGGCGGCTGCGGCAGGGCGGCAAGCTGCCGACCAACACGCATGGCGGCCTGCTGTCGCAGGGTCACATGCTGGGCATGAACCACATCGTCGAGCTGGTGCGCCAGCTCAGGGGCCAAGCCGGGCGTGCCCAGGTGCAGGACGCGGAGGTCGGACTGGTGACCGGCTATGGCGATCTGGGCGATGGTGCGATGGCCGTCATGGCACGAGGCTGACGCAATGAGCGCATCGACCGAGGCGAAGCCGGCGCCGCATCCGACATTGGAGTCCCAGCCGTACTGGGACGGCGCGGCCGAAGGCCGATTGCGCCTGCAGCGCTGCACCTCTTGCGGCAAGTTCCGGCACTATCCGCAACTGGTCTGCGACCGATGCTACTCCTTGGCGGTGGAGTGGATCGACGCCAGCGGCCGCGGCGTAGTGCATAGCTGGACGGTGGCGCACCATGCGTTCCATCCGGCGTTCGGAGGCGAGTTACCCTACACTTTAGTCATCGTGGATCTCGAGGAAGGCCCGCGCGTGATGGGCCGCCTCGATCCCTCGGCGCTGGAGCTCTTGCGCATCGGCCTGCCGGTGCGGCTCACGTTCCAGCGTAACGCCGAGGGTGTTCCGTTGCCGGTCTGCGGGGCTGCCAGCCACGAGTGACGGCGCCCGGCGCGCGATCGCCGCCCTGTCTTAGCGCGTCAGCTCGGCTATCGCGCTAGCCTCGAAGCCGTGCTCGCGCAACACTTCCGCCGTGTGCTCGCCCAGCCGGGGCGGCAGTCGGCGAATGTCGGGCGGGCAGGCCGGCATCTCGATCGGGCTTGCCGGAAAGCGCATCGCGCCGTCGGTCGGATGCTCCAGCATTTGCCAGAAGCCGGTGGCGACCAGATGCGGATCGTCGAGCAGATCTTCGAGGTCGTTCAGCACCGCATGCGGGATGTCGGTCTTGCCGAGCGCCGCCAGCCACTCGGCGTTGGTGCGGGCGCCCACCTGCCGCGCCAGTTCCTCCCAAACCCGCCGGATGTTGGCCTGGCGCCCGCGATTGGACGCAAACGTCGGGTTGGCGGCGAGATCGGGCCTCTCGATCAGATCGAGAAATTGCCGCCAGTGCGCGTCGGTGTACGGCAGGAAACAGAGGAACCCATCGCGCGTGCGGTAGGGCCGGCGCATCGCCTCGCGGATCGGGTCATATCCCATCTTGCCTTGCTGCGGCTCGAACACGGCGCCGCCGAGATGCTCCTGCAAGGTGAAGGCGACGATGGTCTCCATCATCGGGACGCTGACGGCCTGTCCCTGTCCGGTCCGCTCCCGGTGCAGCAACGCAAGGGCGACCGCGTAGGCGGCGTGAACGCCGGTGATCTTGTCGGCGATGATCGAGGGCACGTAGCGCGGCTCGCCGGCCGCCACCTTCTGCAGCATCGCCAGCCCCGAAAGGGCCTGGATGATGTCGTCATAGGCCGGCCGGCCGCCATAGGGACCGTCGTCCCGGAAACCCTTCACGTGACAGACGACCAGTCGCGGGTTCAGCGCCGCCAACGTGTCGGGTGACAGCCCGATGCGCATCGCCGCGCTGGTGCGGATCGAATGCAGCAGCACGTCGCTGCGGGCGACCAGCCGATGCAGCGCGGCGCGGCCGGCATCGGTCTTGAGATCGAGCACGATGCTCCGCTTGTTGCGGTTGTTGGCGAGGAAAAGCGCGCCCATGCCCTCCGAGCGGCGCGGGCCGACCGAGCGAGTGATGTCGCCCTCCGGTGCTTCCACCTTGATGACGTCGGCACCCATGTCGCCGAGATACTGACCGGCCATCGGCCCGAGGATGACGGAGGACAGGTCGAGCACCGTGATCCCGTGCAGCGGTCCCATCTCAGCGCGTCCGATTGGTGTTGTCGGGCAACATGGAGCGGGCGATGATCTGCTTCATCGTCTCGACGCTGCCGCCGCCGATTCGCCCGACCCGCGCGTCCACGTAGGCGCGGGCGATCGGATACTCCCACATGTAGCCCCAGCCGCCGAAGAGCTGGAGGCACTGGTCCATCACCCGCCCCTGCAACTCGACGCTGACCAGCTTTGCCATCGCCGCATCGACCGCGTCCAGTTCGCCGCGCAGGTGCAGCTCGATGCAGCGGTCCACGAACACGCGCTGCATGGTCAACTCGGCCTTCATCTCCGCCAGCTTGAACTGGGTGTTCTGGAAATCGGCCAAGGTCTGGCCGAACATCTCGCGTTGCGTGACGTAATCGACGGTCCATTCCAGCGCCGCCTCCGCCGATGCGACGGCACGGATCGCCTGCACCAGGCGCTCCTGCGCCAGCTCCTTCATCAGCTGGTAGAAGCCGCGACCCTCCTCGCCGAGCAGGTTGGACACCGGCACGCGCAGATCGGCGAAGAACAGCTCGGCCGTGTCCTGCGCCTTGAAGCCGATCTTCTCCAGCAGCCGGCCGCGCCTGAAGCCGGGTCGGTCGGTTTCCACCAGGATCAGGCTGACGCCCCGCGCTCCGGCCTTGGGATCAGTCTTGCAGGCGAGCAGCAGCAGATCGGCGTTGAAGCCGGCGGTGATGAACACCTTTTGGCCGTTGATGACGTAGTCGTCGCCGTCCCGCCGCGCGTTGGTACGCATCGCCGCCACGTCGCTGCCGCCGGACGGCTCGCTCATGCCGAGCGCCACGATCACCTCGCCCGTGGCCATGGCAGGCAGCCAGCGACGCTTCTGCGCCTCGGTGCCGTAATGCACCAGGTAGGGAGCGACGATGTCGGAATGCAGGTAGAACGTCGGTCCCGTGGCGCCCGCGCGCGCCATTTCCTCGGTCGTGATGGCGCCGAACAGGAAGTCGCCGCCGGCGCCGCCGTATTCCTCCGGCACGCCGGTGCAGAGCAGCCCGGCTTCGCCGGCCTTGTGCCACAGCGAGCGCGGCACGATCCCGGCCTTTTCCCATTCGGCGTGATGCGGAGTTATCTCGGCGGCGATGAAGCGGCGAACCTGGTCCCGGAACAGCTCATGCTCGGCCGAGAAGAGGGTGCGCGGGATCATCCGGCGGCGATTTGCGAGAGGCGTTCCATGCTGGCGATGTACTCCGATTGCAGCTGATACATGACCTCGCGCACGGATGTTTCCGCCGTCATGGTCCCGACCACCTGGCCGGCGGGGATCGAGCACAGATCGGCGCGTTCCGCGCGGACCACGCGCGCATGGGCCTCGCCGTAGAGGATGCCTTGTAGCGGCGGCAGCAGATACTCGGGGGCACCGGGCTGCTCCCAGGCTTCCGTCAACCGGCTCTTGGTCAGCCGTACCGTCTTGCCCGTTCGGGCGCGCCGGCGCACCGCATTCTCGGTTCCGGTGTCGAACAGCACCTGTTTTTCAAACGGCGTCAGCTCGCTCTCGCGCGTGCCGAGCCAGATGGTGCCGCACCATACGCCCTGCGCGCCGAGCGCCAGCGCCGCGGCGATCTGGCTGCCGCGCGAGATGCCGCCGGCGGCCAGCACCGCCACCTCCGGCGGGCAGACATCGACGACCTGCGGCACCAGCACCATGCGTGGAAATCTCGCCGGTGTGCCCGCCGGCTTCGGTGCCTTGCGCGACGATCACCTGCACGCCGGCCTTGAGCTGGCGGGCCGCATGGGCGGGTTTGCCGCACAGCGCACCGACCAGGATGTCGCGCTGCCGCAAGGCGGTCACGATATCGTCCGGCGGGGCGCCCAGCGCGCTCACCAGCAGCTTCACCTGCGGATGACGGAGCACGACCTCAACGAGGTGTCGGGCGCCCTCCGGCGTCATCGCGCCGCGTCCTTCCACGATCTCCTTGTGGATGCGGGCGCGCTCATCCGGCGGCAGTTCCGGGACGCCCTCCGCTTCCAGCAGGCGGGCCATGAACGCGCGGTGCGCCTCGGGGATCAGCAGGGCGGGGTCGCCCGACGCCGCCTCGGCGTCGCGGTCGTAGCGGGTCGGGATGATGACATCCACGCCGTACGGCCGACCGTCGACATGCGCGTCGATCCAGCGCAGCTCCGCCTCCAGTTGCTCGGGCGCGAACGTGGCCGCACCCAGCACCCCGAAACCGCCGGCCTTGGTCACCTCCACCACCACATCCCGACAGTGCGAGAAAGCGAAGATGGGAACGTCGCAGCCTACTCGTTCGGCGATTTGCGTGCGCAACGGAGTCCTCCTGCTTCGAACGTGCTAGGCGTGGACGAGCTTGCAGCTGCCCTCGTTGAGCGGCGGATAGAGTCCGTCGGCCGGCAGCACGCTCAGGATGTTGCAGTAGTCCCACGCGGCATGCGACGCCGCCGGGCGCTTGACCTGCAGCAGCAGCATGTCGCGCAGCACCTGGCCGTCAACCCGGATGGAGGAGGGCGCGAACAGCGTGTCCTCGACCGGGGCCCGCTTCATCTGCTCGACGACGGCGCGACCGTCCTGCTTGCGA
This sequence comes from uncultured Alphaproteobacteria bacterium, assembly GCA_963719345.1. Taxonomy (GTDB): domain Bacteria; phylum Pseudomonadota; class Alphaproteobacteria; order Acetobacterales; family Acetobacteraceae; genus CAVRCA01. Next base: position 97,928 of record CAVRCA010000006.1, on the reverse strand, counting down.
CCGATGCCGAGCGCGGCGACTGATTTGAGGTAATGCAGCGCGCCGGAGTAGGCGGCGGCGCATTCCTTGTTCGGCTTGCGGTCCGGCGCCAGCGTGCTCAGCCGCTCCGAGAAGGCCCGCGTCGCGGCATTGCGGTCCCAATAGAACGGGGTCGCCCAGTAGATGTCCTGCGCGACGTCGAGCCCGATCGACCGGATGGTGGTGTCGCCGAGGAACGGCACGGCGAGCATCTGCCCCTTTCCGGTCAGGCCGAACTCGTGCGCCTGCTTCATGGTGTCGCTGGCGTCCTTGCCGGCATTGGCGAGGCAGACCACCCTGGCGCCGCTGCTTTGGGCTTGCAGGACATAGCTGGAGAAATCGCCATTGCTGGGGAACGGGTGGGCGACGCTGCCGAGCACCTTGCCGCCAGCAGCGGTCACCACCTTTGTGGCATCTGCCGTCATCGACTTGCCCATTTCGTAGTCGGGCAGGATGAAGAACCAGGTGTCTCCGCCGCGTTCAATCAACGCCTTCACGAGCGACGCCGCCAGGCAGTACGTGCCCGGCGCGAAATCGACGTGGTTCGGCCCGCAGCCGCTGCGGGTGAGCTCGCCCGTTCCGGGTGAGGTGAACACCCCAACCTTGTTCTTGTCCTCGAGAACGGCGACGACGCCGAGCGCCAGCGACGACAGCGGCACGTCGATTATCGCATCGACGCCGTCCTTGTCGATCCATTCCCGCGTGATGGTCAGGCCGACATCGGGCTTGAGCGAAAAGTCGGCAACCAGCAACTCGACCGGGATATCCGGATGGAGATGGTGGAAGTCGTCGATCGCCAGCTTGATGGCGCCCACCGTGCCCTTGCCGACGAGGTCCGAATAGGGGCCGTTCAGGTCGGTGAGGCAGCCGAGGCGGACCGTCGCGTCCGCGGCGCTGCTGCGTGTGACCAGCGACGGGGCGGCCACGGCGATCCCGGATGCCGTCAGCAGCGAGCGTCGCCCAATTCCTTTTTTTCCGGGCGTTTCTGACATCATCCGTTCCTCCGGGATCGCGGGTCCCCGTTTTGGGATCAGCTTATGGTCCGCCGCGCCGCCCGGCAACGTGGCTTGCTCAGGCTCCCTTACGGCGGTCGACCGAGCGGCAGGGTGGAAGACTTTTCTCAGGGTGCTACACACGATAACGGCGAAACCGAGCGGGGGGCTCGCTGACAGCGGGTGCAGAGCGATGAGCAACATGTTTGACGCCGCCGTCCGCGACGAGGCGGCGCTGCGGGCCGCGCTGGCAGAGGCCGACATCGCGCCGATGCTGATGGTCTTGGCGCAGCTGAGCGGTGATCTCGAGATCCTGGACGAGGTGGCGCCCCACATTCATGGCGCCTGGAGCTTTCTGGAATCGGTGCCGGAGGATCTGAAGCAGAAGGTCCGTGATCGGCTCGTGGCGGCCCTGAAAGACCATGCCGCCAGTGGGCGCGAGCCGCCGCGGCGCATCCCCTCCGAGATGCTGCAGAAGATGATGAGCGCCGGCGTCGGCCAGATGGTGCCCGAGGAGTACATCCCCCTGCTGGTGGAGGAAACCCGTCTCGGCGACGAGGACACCAGGGCGGTGCGATGGCAGCGTGATCCGCGGCATCTGCCCGTCCACGACTTCAAGGTCATCATCATCGGGGCGGGATTTGCCGGCCTGTGCGCCGGCATCCGCTTGAAGGAACTCGGGATCCCGTTCGAGATCCTGGAGAAGAACCAGGCTATTGGCGGCACGTGGCTGGAGAACGAGTATCCGGGCTGCGCGGTCGACACGCCCAACCACTTCTATTCGTATTCCTTCAACCCGAACGCCGCGTGGAGCCGGCACTTTTCGCGACGCGACGAGATTCTGGCCTACATCGAGGCGACCGCCGAGACCTATGACCTTCGCCCGCACATCCGCTGCGGCACGGAGGTCACTGTCGCGGCATTCGACGAAGCGGAGTCGCGCTGGCACCTGACAACGCGCACGGGTGATGGCGTCACCGAGACGGTCGACTGCAACGCGGTCATCAGTGCCGTGGGCCAGCTTAATCGACCGTCGGTGCCGCCGATCGCCGGGCTGCCGCTGTTCCGCGGACCGGTTTTCCATACCGCTCGCTGGGACCGAACGGTGGACTTGCAGGGCAAGCGCGTGGCGATGATCGGCACGGGCGCCAGCGCCGTCCAGGCCGGTCCCTCGATCGCGCCCGACGTCGAACGCCTGCTCGTGTTCCAGCGCACCCCGCATTGGCTGATGGGCAACCCGAACTACCACAAGGAAGTCAGTCCCGGAAACAAATGGGCGCTGGAGAACATTCCGTATTTCGGCAAATGGCTGCGGTTCCAGTTGTTCTGGGCCGGCTCGGACGGGTTTCACGCCTCGCTGCAGATGGACCCCGACTGGCGAATGCCGGACACCTCGCTCAATGAAGCCAACCACAAGATGCGCGAGCTGATCATCGACTACGCTCGCAAGGAACTCGACAACGACAAGGAGCTGCTCGCCAAGGTCATCCCTGGCTACCCGCCGTATGGCAAGCGGATGCTGCGCGACAATCACTGGTACCGGATGCTCAGGCGCGAAAATGTCGAGCTGGTCACCGGCTCGATCTCCCACGTGACCGAGAACGCGATCGTCATGGAGGACGGGACTGTCCATGCGGTCGACGTCATCATCATGGCGACCGGCTTCCAGGCCTCGAAGATGCTGTGGCCGATGGACATCCGGGGCCGCAACGGACGGACCATTCGGGGCATCTGGGGCGATGACGACCCGCGCGCCTATCTCGGCATCACGGTTCCGGGGTTTCCCAACCTGTTCCTCACCTACGGTCCGAACACCAACCTGGCGCACGGCGGCAGCATCATCTTCCACACCGAGTGCCAGGTCCGCTACATCACGCAGGCGCTGCGCGAGATGATCGAGAACGGCTATTCGACGCTCGAGGTCCGCACCGACGTTCACGACGGCTACAACAAGCTGGTCGACGAAAAGTGCCGCAACATGGTGTGGGCGCATCCCGGCGTCACGAGCTGGTACAAGAACCGACACAACCGGGTGACGGTCACGTCGCCGTGGCGGCTGCTCGACTATTGGAAGCTGACGCAGCACTTCGTCCCCGAAGAATACCGCGCCGGTCGCCCCGGCGACACGCCGATGATCCCGGGCCAGGAAGCGCGCGTCGTGTCGTCCGTCGATCGGTTGACCGTGGGCTGAGGCTCGCGCTCAGGCCGCCAGGCGCTGCATCGCCCCCGCCATCATCTCCACTTGGCGTGCCGTCCGGGAGAGCGGATCGCTGGCGCGGGTAGGGGCGGCCGGCGGGCTCGGTCCTGTCGGTGTCGCGGCGGCGAGTGCCTGCAGCGCCCCGGCCAGCCAATCGCGCCAGCGCCGGAGATCGTCGGGCGGCACGGTCGCGCCGATTTCGGGATCGAGTTGCATCACTGAAAGCTGTCCCGCCAAGCGGCGCAGCGCGGCGTCGATCACCATTGCCGCCTCCAGCCGCTCGGGCGAAATGTGCCGCGGCTCCTGCAGCACGCGCGACAGCGAGGCCTCCAGGCTGTTGCTGGCGACGCCGGCGCTGCCCCGCGTAGCGTGGAACGCCGCCTCGCTCGTTTCGCCGAGCAGGAACGACAACGTGGCGCGTGCATAGGCGGCGTGCGCGGCGATGGCGGCGCGGATCTCGGCCGGCAGGCGGGACGGTTCCCAACTCGGCCACAACAGGAACGCGCCGGCGAGAGCGAGCAGTCCGCCGATGGCGGTGAACAGCACGCGCATCCCGGCCAGCACCCATTCGCTCGTACCGGGCCGGCCGAGTTCCGACAGCAGCACCACGATCGGCGTCACCGCCGCCATGAACAGCCCGAAGCTTACTTGCCGCACGGCCAATGCGATCATCGCCAGCGGAAACATCGCGACGGCGATGGTGATCGGGGTGGTGCAGACCAGGGCGAGGAGTGCGGCGACCAGTCCGCCGAGCATCGTCCCGCCAATCCTTTCGAGCGCGCGCGTGATGGTCAGGGCGACGTAAGGTTGCAAGGTGAGCACCAGTGTGAGGGTCAGCCAGTGCTCGGTACGGTCCGTACCAGATCACCGTGATCGCAATGGCCGGTGCCGCCACCAGGCCGGCGCGCAGCGCATGGCGGAGTGTCGGCGACTGCCAGACGAAATTGGCTCGCAGCGGCGCGAGAATCCGCTGACGTAGAGGCGGGCGGGCGCCGACGGCATTCGCGTCAGGAAAGTAGCTCGCCGGCGTGTTCAAGGTGAGCGCCACGCGCAGGCGATCGGTGATCACCGCCCCGATGCGACGCAGCGCGAACTTCTCGGGCAACGAGGCGATCTCCGCGTCGATTCCCGGCGATGGATCGCGCGATCTGCCGATTTGCCTCCGCGCCATCGGTCTGGATGGCGCGGCCCAGCACTACCATCAGGGCGCGCAAACGACGCAACAGCCGCTCAGCCGCTCTGCGCTCGTCGGCCCCGGCCTGTTCCAGCACATCGCTCAAGGCAATCAGCGCATTGAAAATCTGATCGGCGACTTCCAGCCGGATCAGGATCTGCGAACCGCGCGTCGCCGGCGCTCCGCGGATGCGCAGCGTGGCGAGCACGACGGCGCGCGCCTGCTCGATGGCGTCGCGCACTGCCCGCCGATGCGCCCGCGCGTGCTCGTCCCAGGCCCGCGAATGCAGCCGAGCCGCAAGCAAGCGCTCGCGCTGATCCTGCACGTCCGCCGCCAGCGCGGCATAGACGGCCGCGACCGCCCGCCGGGCGGGCGCGTAGGGGTGCAGTCGCCAGACCAGCATGGTGAGCAGGATGGCCCACGATGCGCCGCCGGCGAACGCGCCCGCGACGATCAGCGCGCTGGCAAGATCCGGCAGCGGATTGTCCAGCGCCAGCACCAGCACGACGCCGAGCAGGTTGCCGACCACCATCGCCGCCTGACCGTAGATGCGCACGAAGGAGAGGCAGAACAGGCCAACGCCGGCGAGCGGCACCGCGCCCCATAACCCGCCTGCACGCGCCAGGCCGGCGAGGGCGGCGAGCGCCGCACCTGAAACGGCGAAAATCACGACCGGCGGCAGGCGCTTCCTGATCGGGCCGCCCTGGTCGCACAGGCAGGTCAGCCAAGCGGCGAGCCCGGCCTCCATCATCGGCGGCCACCGAAGCCACTCATTCACCGCGACCAGCACGGCGACGGAAAGCGCGGCGCGCAGGCCTTCGAGAAGGTTGACGGCGTGGAGGTCGAGCCCGAACTGCCGGCGCGACAGGTCGTGCTCGGGATGGACGAGCAGGGCGTCGGGCCTCGGTCTCATCGCGACGGCAAGCGCCCGCTTCTCATGCCGGGGATCCGGGGCCGCGCGAGAAAGAGAACTGCCGCCATCCCGCTGACACCCGGCCGGCAGTCAGCGGCGAGCATCCTGGCCGAGATGTTTGAGCAGCATTGCCGCTCCGGGAAGCGTGTCCTGCTTCTGGTCCAGCAGCGCCTCGCCGCCGACGGCGTAAACCGCGACCGCCGCCAAAAAGTCCCTGAGCCGGTCAGGGGCATTGGCGTCGAACGGCAGTACGCAGCCGCCGGTCCGCCGGGCTAGATCGTGGAAGATCTCCGCGTCCCGGCGCGCATTCCAATCGGCGACATCGTGGAGCACGAAAAATTTGATGCCGCGCCGGCCCATCTCGTCGGCCAGCTTGCGGCCTCGCCCGGGCGACTCCTCGAACACGTCGCCGATATATGTGACGACCCGCACGCCCGGCGCGAGGAGCGCGCGCGAGAGGATCGGCAGCATCTGCGTACTGCCCGCCACGCATCCGATCGCCGCCGCTCGGTCACGTAAGACCGTGGGATTGGCAGTGAAGTCGGTGAACGTGTGCAGGCGCGAACCGCCGTGCACCGCCAGAGCGACGTCGAGCTCACCCGGGAGCGCACGCACCAGCGCATCGGTCACTTGCCGTGCCGTCGCCCAGGCCGGCTCGCGCGAGGCGGTGGCGTCAAAGCCGAAGACGAGGCGCGCGCGCCGCGGGGCGGATGGTGCTTCGGTCGGCGGCGGCGAGACGGGACTGGTCAACCCTCCCGCCCGGAACGGCAACAGCGCGCCAGCCAGTCGGGACAGGGCACGGAGGCGCTCGAGTGCCGGCACTCCGGCCGAGGGAGGCGGGACGGGGCCAAGTTCAGGGTCCGGGTCCGGCACCAGGATGAAGTTCGGCTCGCCTGCCATGCCGTGTCCGGGGCTACGAGCCCACGGCGTCGGAGAGGCATTTCTTGCCGAAACTCGCTTTGGCGGCGCCGGCAAGCTTCTTGTCCCCGGCGGTTGCGTCGCAGCGCGCCTTTGCGTCCGCTTCGCATTTCTTCATGAAGCTGGTCCGTGCCGCGCCGGCGAGCTTCTTGTCGCTCGCCGTTGCCGTGCAAGTCGTGCTGTCGGCGTGTGCCGCCGGCGGGAGGGCCGCGGCTGCAAGACTGAGCGCGACGGCGCAAAGGAGAGCTTTCATCTGGCCTCGGTCCGTTGGGTCATTGCAAGCGTCCAGACTAGGACATCAGCGCCCGCTGACAAACTCGGAGGTGTACCGCTCGCGTGGTGCCGCCGCCTTTGGCCGCGGAATCGCGTCAGACGTCGATCAAGACGCCCGGGTTGAGCAGGCCCTGCGGGTCGAGTTCCCGCTTCACGGCGCGCAGTGCGGCCGCGAACAGAGGTGGGCGCTGCCGGTCGTACCAGGGCCGGTGATCGCGGCCGACGGCATGGTGGTGGGTGATCGTGCCGCCGGCATCAATCAGCGCATCACTCGCGGCTTCCTTGATCGCGCGCCACTGCTCCAGCAGCGCGCCGTGCCGGCCGAGTGCGTGGAACGAGAAATACGGCGCCGGGCCGTCGGGATAGGCATGCGTGAAGCGGCAGGTGACCTGCCCCGGCCGGCCGGTGGCGGCAAGGATCGCGCGCTCGGTCGCCCGTTTTACCGCATCATGGAATGCCTCGAACCGATCCCAGGTGACGGCGCTCTCGAACGTGTCGGCGATGATCGCGCGCGGCACCAACAGCTCGCGCGCATACGGCATGCGGATGAAGGCGTTGCGCCAGATGCCGGCCGCACCCTCAAGATGGCCGCTCGCTTCCCGGCCGACCGGCTCGGGCGTGCCGCCATGATCGGCGCAGCACGCGAGCGCGCGAGCAAACCTGGGCTCCATCGGGTGATCGGCCGAACTCGAAGGCGAGCACCATGATCGCTGCCGTGCCGTCGCCGGCCCCGGTGTTCTCGGCCTCCTCGGGATCGAGGACGCGGCAGTTCGCGGGATAGAGCCCGGCTTGGAGGATCGCCCGGACGGCGCGGGCGGCGGCAAAGAAATCGGGGAAGCGGACCGCACACCCGGCACGCAGGCGCGGCCTGTCCTGCAGCCGCATCCAGGCTTCGGTGATCACCCCCAACGTGCCTTCGGAGCCGATGAACAGTCGGTCCGGACTCGGCCCGGCGCCGGAACCCGGCAGCCGGCGCGTCTCGAGCGCGCCGCGCGGCGTCACCACGCGCAGGCTCTCGACGAAATCGTCGATGTGCGTGTGAAGGGTCGCGAAATGCCCGCCCGAGCGCGTCGCGATCCAGCCGCCGAGAGTCGAATACTCGAAACTTTGCGGGAAGTGCCGCAGCGTCAAGCCGTGCGGCTTGAGCTGCGCCTCCAGCGCCGGGCCGAGCGCGCCGGCCTGGATGCGGGCCGCCCGCGAGGCGCGGTCGACCTCCAGCACCTTGTCCATCCGTCGCAGGTCGATCGTCACCGCTGCCTTGTGGCGCCGGCCATCGATGCACGGCTCCACGCCGCCGACGACGCTGCTGCCGGCGCCGAACGGGGTCAAGGCGGCCTGCGCCCCTCCGGCCCAGTCCATCGCGGCGACAAGCTCGGCCTCGTTGCGCGGATAGGCGACCACGTCCGGCGCGTTGTCGTATTCGCCAAGAAGGCCGCGCACCGTATCGGGGAACGACTTGCCGAAAGTATGTGCCGCCCGCTCGTAGAGCTCCGTCGAGCAGAACGCCGAGAGGGCGGCCGGCGGCGTGACGCGGGGAGGCCGGAGCCGGATGTCGGCCAGGGGAGGGGGTGAGAGCTCGTCGAACTTCTCCACGCCGAAGCGGGCGCGATAGCGCCCCAGCACGAACGTCTCTTCCTCGGCCGTCATCCCCTCGCCGTCGCGGCCCCAACCGAAGTATTTGAGCCGGTTTTCCGGCATGGCGTCCTCCCAGGCTTTTGCTCCGTTGCGCCCGGATTGCGGGGTCCGCCCGGCGCGGGATCGATGGTCCCGCGCTCAGCCCGTTCGCCCCGGCATTCTATGCCTGAATGCCAGCGCCTCGGCCACGTCCTGGCGGCGCACGGTGGATACACCCGCGAGATCGGCGATGGTGCGGGCCACGCGCAGGGTCCGAGTATAGCCGCGCGACGAGAGACGCAGCTTTTCCATCGCGCGCTCGACCAGCTCCTGCGCCTCGGCCGTGACCGCGATCTGGCCGGCGTCGGCTTCGGCGTTGCTCGCCGCCCCGTCCTCGCCGTAGCGGTCGCGCTGCGCGAAGCGGGCCTGGCCGACGCGGGCGGCGACCGCTTCGCTCGCTTCGCCGGCCGGGGCGCGCGCCAGCTCGGCGGCCGAGGCGGGCTGCACCTCCACGGTGAGATCGACGCGGTCGAGCAGTGGGCCGCTGATGCGGTTCTGGTAGTCCTCGCCGCAGCGGGGCGCCCGACCGCACTCGCGCGCGGCATCGCCGAGATAGCCGCAGCGGCACGGGTTCATCGCCGCGATCAGCTGGAACCGGGCGGGGTAGGTGACGTGCGCGGTGGCGCGCGAGACGGTCGTCCGCCCGCTCTCCATTGGCTGGCGCAGCGCCTCCAGCGCCTGCTTGGGAAACTCAGGCAGCTCGTCGAGGAACAACACCCCGCGATGCGCAAGGGACACTTCTCCCGGTTTGGCGCGCTGTCCGCCGCCGGTCAGCGCGGCTTGCGAGGCGGAGTGGTGCGGCTCGCGGAACGGTGGGCGCATCACCAGCCGACCGCCGTCCAGCATGCCGGCGACGCTGTGGATCATGCTGACCTCCAACGCCTCGCGCGGCGTGAGGTCGGGGAGCAGGCCGGGCAGCCTGGCGGCCAGCATCGACTTGCCGGCACCGGGCGGGCCGATCAGGAGGAGGTTGTGGCCTCCCGCGGCGGCCAGCTCCAGCGCGCGGCGGGCGGTCTCCATGCCCTTCACCGCCGACAGATCCGGCGCGGCGGCGGGTTCGGCGACACCGGCGGGCTCGGGCGGGGTCAGCACCTGGCTGCCGCGGAAATGGTTGATCAGCGAGAGCAGGTCGCCCGGCGCCAGTACCTCGATGCGGCCGGCCCAGGCCGCCTCACCACCCTGCGCGGCGGGGCAGATCAGCCCGAGATCGCGCCCGGAGGCGCCGATCGCGGCGGGCAACACCCCGGTCACCGGGTTCAACGACCCATCCAGCGACAGCTCGCCGAGGGCGGCAAACCCACCGATCTCCTCGCGCGGCAATACCTCCATCGCCGCCAGCACGGCCAACGCGATCGGCAGGTCGAAATGGCTGCCTTCCTTCAGCAAATCGGCCGGCGCGAGATTGATCAGCACCCGTTTGGGCGGCAGGGCCAGCCCCATGGCGGTCAACGCCGCCCGCACCCGCTCGCGTGCTTCACCGACGGCCTTGTCGGGCAGACCCACCACAAGGAACGCTGGGAGGCCGGAGGAAATCTGCACCTGCACTTCGACCGGCACCGCCTCGATGCCCGAAAAGGCGAAGCACTGGATGCGCGAGATCGTCATGGCGGCCGGGTGAGCCTCCGGGCAAAGAGGCCCGCAGGCTAGGACCCAATCCCTTACCCGGCAGCTAATCGAGAGAACAGGCCCCGAGTAGAAGACCGTCCCGACTGGCCGTGGACCCAAGCCGATCAGGGGGTGGCGGAGTGGTTGGTCGCCCAGTGCTGGAGAAGCTGCGCGTGCCGCTGCAGGCCGGCCAAGCCGCTTTGAACGGCATGAAGCCGGGTGCTGAAGCCGACGATGTTGGCCTCCAAGATGTGTGTCGCCCCGCGCAGTTCATCGATCCGGTCGCGCCACAAGGCGACGGCACGCTGTTGCTCCTCGAGCGCCGCCCTCAGACGTGCCAGCGCGGCCTCCAGCGGATTGGCAGTGGCGTTCGGCCCGGCAGCGGTCGCCGTCTCGAGCTCGGGCGGTAGGCGGTCGGATCGCGGAAAGGCGATGATCTGGGCGGTGCTTTCCGACATTGGCGACGTTCCGGTTGGTTGACGACCTCTTAACAACCACAGACGTGTCGTAAATGCGAGAGAAATCTAATAATTCAGGCTTTGCCCCAAGAGACGGAGCGTGAATACCGTAATGAGGATGGCCGAGACCGCGATTGTCAGAGCCCAGCGCAGCCAGATGTAGCCGCGTGGCATCAGCCCGTGGCGCTCGGCTTGCTGCTCCACCACCGCGGTCGCGATGAACGCAGCGATCAGCAGCAGCAGTCCCGACCAGGGGGCGAGGATGCGGGGCAGCAGCACCGCGATCCAGCCCGCCAGGGCCGGGAGCACGCCCAGCACCAGGCGCAAGCGTTCGAACCGGGCCGGGGTCGATGCGGGGGTGAGCAACGCGAAGCCCCAATGCACACCACCGAGGAAGGACAGGATGACGGCCCCGTAGGCCAGCAGCGCCAGTTCCATCCGGGCGCTCTGTACAGGATCGGGGCTGAGCGCCATCAGACCGCAGGCGAGGAACGGCACGAGGCCGAAGACGCCGAGCAGGATCGCCAGCAACGGAACCCGTCCTGTCATCGGCACACGCCCCCCAATTGCCTCGCCAACATGCTGACCGGCGTGTCACATGCAAGCGGCCGCGTGCGGCGGTTGCCGGCCGTCGTCAATCTCCCGCGCCGGTCCGGGCGACCAAGGAGGCCGGTCGACCGGACTGTTGCGCCGGGGCAGGGAGACCGGCTCGGCGGCGGGCTGGCCGCGCCGCGATGACCGAGGTGCCGACGGCGGCAAGGTAGGGCAGCGACTGAGTGAGCAGTACCGACGCACCAGAGCGTCCCCTCCCAGGTCGCCAGCCGGTGCGCGACCGCAACCCCGACCATCGCGGCCCAGGTCAGCACGAGCAGCAGCAGTTCCTCGCGCGCCATCACCAGGCCCTGCACCAGCGCCGGGGCGTTGTCCATCTTCTGGGTGCGAAGGAACGGCGCGCTGCGGATCACCAAGCCCTTCCAGACCGCCTTGCCGATGGTGTGGCTCAGCGCCAGTCCGGCCACCGCCGCACCCAGCCGGTCGCCGAGCCCGCACGGCACGCGGTTGCGGTAGAGAGCCAAAATCTGCGCCGAGCTTGCAGGCGAACAGCCCGATTGAGGGCAGCATGAACAGCACGATCGGGAACTCGAAGCGCATCGGCGCGGCGATCAGCCCGATCGACCACACCAAGCCCATCAGCAGGAACAGCAGCCCGAGGGCGTCGCCCACCCACGGCAGCCAGCCGGTCACGAAATGCCAGCGCTGACCGAGGGTGAGGTCCCGGTTGAACGGCGAGAGCAGCGCGCCGGCATGGGCGCGGCCGATCTGCGTCGCCCCATACGCCCAGCGGAAGCGCTGCTTGCGCAACGCTGCGAAATCGTCCGGCATGACGCCCTGCCCGAAGCTGCGGTTGGCGTAGAGCGCCTGCCAACCTTGGCGGAACAGCCGCAGACCCAACTCGGCGTCCTCGGTGATCGTCCACTCCGCCCAGCCGCCGCCCTGCTCCAGCGCGGTCCGGCGGACCAGGGTCATGGTGCCGTGCTGGATGATGGCGTTGCGCTCGTTGCGGGTGACCATGCCGAGATGGAAGAACCCGGCGTATTCCCAGAACATCAGGCGCTTGAAGAAGGAGCCATCGTTGTCGCGGTAGTCCTGCGGCGATTGCACGAAGCCCACCCGGCTGTCGGCGAAGGCCGGCACCATGCAGCGCAGCCAGTCCGGCGCGACCACGTAGTCGCTGTCCAGCACGCCGATCGATCTCGGCATCGGGTGCGGTCTCGCGCAGCGCGAAATTGAGCGCGCCGGCCTTGAACCCCGGCCAGCGACCGAGGTGGAAGAAGCGGAAGCGACTGCCGAGCCGCGCGCAATGCTCGGCCACCGGTTCCCAAAGCGCCGGATCGACGGTGTTGTTGTCGATCACAAGCACCTCGAAATCCGGGTAGTCGAGATCGGCGAGCGCATCGAGCGTCTGGCGCACCATCTGCGGCGGCTCGTTGCAGATCGGCACATGGATCGAGACTTTCGGCAGCCGTGCGCCGGGCGGCGCTGCGATCGGCTCGAAGCGGCGGTGCCACACCCGGCCCCACACCGTCTCGGCGAGCTCAAAGCTATCCGCCAGGAGCAGCAGAAGCAGCATCGCCTGTCCGAGGGCCAGCAGCACCCAGACCGCCGGCCGCAAAGCCGCCGAGATACTTGCCGCTCATCGCCAGCAGCACGCAGGCGAGGCTGGCGACGAAACCCTGCGTCAGCCCGGCGACCACAGCTTGCCCGGCAGACGGATGTCCGGCCGGCGGGAGAGCAGGAGCCCGGCGAGCAGGACGCGCCGCGGCGACGCTGCCGGCCGCCCAGCCGCCCCAGGCCGGGGTCTCGACGACCGGCCCGGTCATCGCCCATTTGGCGTGCCGGTCGAGATCCATGATGCCCCAGTAGCCGGCCGCCCGGCCCTCGAAGCTGGTCTTCCAGGGCTGATCGAAAGCCTCGATGACGAAGTAGTCGAGCCCGCGCTGCCGAGCGACGTTCAGAAAATCTGCGCAAGAACAGCGCCTGGTTGGTCCGGCTCGCCACCGCGCCGCCGACGGTCACGCCGTCGGACGGCCAGCCCACCTCGCCGATGACGATGTGCTTGCCGGGATACGCCGCCTGCACCTGATCGAGCTTGTCGAGGATGAACCCGAGCGCCTGATCCACCGGCAGGCCCTCCCAGTACGGGCAGCAGGTGGATGGTGATGTAGTCGACCGCCCGCGCGAGTTCCGGATGGGCGAGCCAGACGTGCCACGGCTCGGCGGTCGACACCGGGACATGCACGGCGCGCTTGATCTGGTTGATGTCGGCGACGAGTTGCTCGGAGGTGACATCGCCGCGCAACAGCGCCTCGTTGCCGACCAGCACGCGGTCGACGTTGCGGTGGGTGCGCACGATGGCGGCGAGCCGCTGCAGCTCGGCCGCGTTGCCGGCCCGGTTGCCGTCGAGCCAAGCGCCCAGCGTAATCCGCAGCGGCAGGTCGGCGGCGAGTTCGGGGATGTCGCCCAGCACGCCGGCGACGGTGTAGGTGCGCACCCGTCCGCTCAGTGCCGCCACTTGGACCAGGTCGGCGTGGATCTGCTCGCGGCTCGGATAGAGGTTGCGTCTCGGGGCTTTGGCCGCGCTGGAAAGGCGAGAACGCCAGACCGCCGATCTCGCCGGTGTAGTCGGGCACCGGGGTGGCGCGTTCGACCGTGGTCCAAACACCGAGGCAGGCCAGAGCGCACAGCAGGAGGGCGAGCAGGGTGGTCGGGTGAAAGGCCGTGCGCCGGGGTTGCGGCCGGGAGACCCGGGGCGGCGAGGCTGACGTCGTCATTGGGGTTCTCGTCGAGCTCCGTGCGGGGCGACGGTGCCCACGCTCCAGGTGATGAAAGCAGCCCAGTGCGGCGCGGCCCCGGCCTCAATATGGCAGAAGGGTGGCTCTGCCTAGAACTCCGGCGCCACAGTGGCCGGGAGATGCTGCATACGGATCGGTGCTGCTTCGTTTGCCCAAACGAGCGCTTACGGGTCCTCACATGCGAGGTGGCAGCCCGCTCGCCGGCCATACATTTGTCTTGCATCTGTTGGGTGATGCCCTGACGCTGCCGCCGGCGGTGGCAGTCGTGCAATCCCTGCCTCGGCCGCACCAAGGCAAGAGAACCAAGAAAAACTTCGGGGGAGACGGGCATGGATGCGCTCGAGGCGAGCACCATGGCAAGGGTGACGCGGCGGCTGCTGCCGTTCCTGATCGCGTGCTATCTCGTCTGCTACCTGGACCGGGTCAACGTCAGCTTCGCCGCGCTGCAGATGAACAAGGATCTGGGGTTCAGCGCCACGGTCTACGGTTTCGGTGCGGGCATCTTCTTCATCCCGTATTTCCTGCTCGAAACGCCGTCGAACCTGGTGCTGGTGAAGGTGGGTGCGCGGCGCTGGATCGCGCGGATCATGCTCACCTGGGGCATCTTGTCCGGTGCGACCGCGTTCATCTGGAACGACACCAGCTTCTACGTGATCCGGTTCCTGCTCGGTGCCGCCGAAGCCGGGTTTTTCCCCGGCATCCTGTTCTATCTCACGCTGTTCTTTCCGGCGGCCTACCGGGCCCGGATGATCGGCTTCTACATGGCCGCCATCCCGCTTTCGGCGGTGATCGGCGCACCGCTTTCGGGCTTCCTGCTCTACATCGACGGCGGCCTCGGCCTGAAGGGCTGGCAGTGGATCTTCCTCGCCGAAGCGCTGCCGACCATCATCCTGGGCTTCGTGGTGCTGTTCTACCTCACCGATGATCCGAAGGACGCGCAGTGGTTGGCGCCGGCGCAGCGGAACTGGCTGACCGGACGCATGGCCGCCGAACGCCAGCAGCGGCTCGCCGCGCATGATGTGAGCGTCTGGCGCGTGCTCGTCGACCCGCGCGTCCTGCTGTTCGGTGTCGCCGGATTCGCCATTGCCCACTCGATTTCCGGGATCTCCTTCTTCCTGCCGCAGATCGTCAAGGCGTTCGGCTTGACGAACGCGCAGACCGGCCTCGTGTCCGCCATCCCATTCGTGGTCGGAACGGTCGGCATGATCTGGTATGGCCGCCGGTCCGACCGGCTCATGGAGCGGCGGAGCCACTGCAGCATCGCGCTGCTGTGCACCGCCGTCGGGCTGGTCGCCGCCGCGATGCTGGACGCGCCGATGCTGCGGCTGCTGGCGCTCTGCTTCGCCTCGTTCGGCGCCTTTGCGGTGCTGCCGGTGTTCTGGTCGATGCCGACCGCCTTCCTGAGCGGCGCCGCGGCGGCGGCCGGCATCGCCTACATCAACTCGATCGCCAACATGGCGAGCTTCGTCGGGCCGTTCGTGACCGGCTGGATCAAGGACGCGACCGGCAGCTTCAGCGGCGGGCTGATCGTCATCGCGACCACCCAGATCATCGGTGCGATCGCGATCCTCTGCATCGAGCACAACACCGCTCTCGAGAAAGCGCCCGCCACCCTGGCGGCCGAATAGCCGCCGCCCTCGCGCCCGCGGGCCGGGAGCCGCTTGTCTCCGCCGATCACTCCCCCTAATGTTGCGCTCAATCTGCGAACTGTTCGCAATTAGAGGAAATTCCCTGATGGGTGACGGCGCGACCGCGATCGGGCGGCGATGCGAGCGGGCGGTCGTGACGGCCTATCGCGATCTGCGGCATCTGGGCAGCGACGACATGTCGGCCTTCCAGGCCTGCACCACCCTGTATCGCATCCACCACCCGGAGGCCTCGCTGAACGAGGCCCGTCGGCTCGTGGCGGAGTGGATCGACCACCATGTCGTACAGAACCGCCGCGGCGCGACGCCGGGTTGCGCCTGCGACTAAACCGTCACGGCAACGTCAGGAAGTTGCCCGTCGTGCAGGCACGCGCCACCAAGGCCTGCAAGGCCGGGTCCTTGTCCCCGTCGACCGCGGTGAGCGAGTCCATGGGGACGAAATACTCGTGCGGATGGGGCAGGGTGCTCGTCGCCACCGCGTAGTGGCGCGCCTTCAGCCCGTACATCACCTTCAGATCGCGGACAGGAAGGATGAAGGGCTGGATGGGTTCGGCGCGCAGCAAACCCGTCAGTTGCCAGCGCGGCGTCTCGTCCCCCGCCGCGACCGGCTCCAGCAGCCACGGAACCGGGCATACCGCCAGCAACGACTGCGTGCTGGGAGCGAAGCGCGACCGCTTGTCGAGCAGGTTCTGCAACGTCCCGCACGCTTCCACCGCGAAGATGTCGACATAGGGCTCGACCGGGGTGCCGGCAAAGTTGAGCCACAACCCGTCCGGCAGGGTGCGGAAACGGTCGCTGCCGGGCAGCTTCAGAAACGGGTTGTGGAAGTTGCCCGCCGGGCGCCCGCGCATCCAGGCTCCCTTGCGACGACCGGCGCCCAGCCCGGGCGGCCTCTGCGGCCAGCTGTTCAACCGCGCACGAACCACAGCGTCGAGGGAAGGATAAGGTTCGTTCATGAAGCCTCCAGGTGTGCAGTAATGGCTGCCAACTCAACCTAAAGTCGTATGCATAACGGCTAAATCGCGCGGCGGCAAAGAAGTCGATAACGCTCGCGTGATCTCCTCGTGAGGCGGCACCCCGGCCAACTCGGGGAATGGCTGGGGCGTTTGGCGGGCGCGCAACGACCGTCCCGGCGGGCCGGCCCGCTCGCGGGTGATCGGATTCTATTTCTGCAATCCTTTGCATCTCTTCCGGAGGTTGTCTGATCGGGCATGTGAGCTTGTCGGGGAGCGGGGCCGTGCGGCCGCCGCATGCCGGCGGAATTTCGCACCGTGAAATTGCGTGACGGGTTGACGATGCGGCGGGTTGCGGACGGGTGCCGGCCGGCGCGGGCGGCCGTTGCCTCGCAACGGAGGAGAAAGAAAACGGGCGCGTGCCCGGCGACCCCCGCCGAGCGGTCAGCGGCGAGGAGAAGGCGAATGATCGATCGGATCGTTCGCCGCCCGGTCAGCCCGGCAGTGGCGACCGGAACCGATGCCGCGTCACGTCAGCAAGCCGACGGGGCGGGCCTAACGGCCGCCCCGTGACTTACCGGCAGAAAAATTGCCGTTTCTGTCAGCGCCGGTCGAGCGGCACGAAGTCGCGGACATTGGCACCGGTGTAGATCTGCCGCGGACGGCCGATCCGCTGCTCGGGGTCTTTCACCATCTCTTCCCACTGGCTGATCCAGCCGACGGTGCGGGAGACGGCGAACAGGGCGGTGAACATGTCGGTCGGGAACCCCATCGCCCGCAGGATGATGCCCGAATAGAAATCAACATTCGGATAGAGCTTGCGATCGACGAAATAGGGATCGTTCAGCGCGATCTTCTCCATCTCCATGGCGAGGTCGAGCAGCGGATCGTCGATGCCAAGCTCGCCCAGCACCTCGTGACACGTGCGCTGCATGATGCGGGCGCGCGGGTCGTGGTTCTTGTAGACGCGGTGGCCGAAGCCCATCAGCCGCGCATGGTTGTTCTTGTCCTTCACGTTGGCCAGGAACTCTTTGATGTTGTCCTTGTGGCCGATCTCGGTGAGCATCTTGAGCACGGCCTCGTTGGCGCCGCCATGCGCCGGCCCCCAGAGGCTGGCGATCCCCGCCGCGATGCAGGCAAAGGGGTTTGCTCCCGTCGAGCCGGCGAGCCGCACCGTGCTGGTCGAAGCGTTCTGCTCGTGATCGGCGTGCAGGATCATGATGAGATCCATCGCCCGGGCCAGGATCGGATTGACGTGATACGGCTCGGCCGGCACCGCATTGAACATGTAGAGGAAATTCTCCGCGTACCAGAGATCGTTGCGCGGATACATGAACGGCTGGCCGATGTTGTACTTGTGCGCCCATGCGGCGATCGTCGGCACTTTCGCGATCAGCCGGAAGGCGCTGATCTCGCGCTGCGCCGGGTCATTGATGTTCATGCTGTCGTGGTAGAATGCCGACAGCGCGCCGACGACGCCGCACATCACCGCCATCGGATGCGCATCACGGCGGAAACCGTTGAAGAACACGCGGACCTGCTCATGCAGCATGGTATGCCGCAGCACGCCTTCCTCGAAGACCTCCTTCTGTTTCGGGTTCGGCAGTTCGCCGTGCTGCAGCAGGTAGCAGACCTCAAGGAACGAGGAGTGCTCGGCCAGTTGCTCGATCGGATAGCCGCGATAGAGCAGGATGCCCTGGTCGCCGTCGATGTAGGTGATCTTGCTCTGGCAAGAGGCGGTGCCGCCGAAGCCGGGATCGTAGGTGAAAATGCCGAGCTCCGCATACAGCTTGCGAATATCGGCGACCTCCGGGCCGAGGGTGCCCTCGATCAGGGGCAACTTGATGGATTTGTTCGACCCATCGAGCGTGATGGTGACGGACCTGGAGGCCGTGCCGCTCATGCGTGCGTGTCCTTGTTCCTGCGGGTGCGCGGCCCCTCAGCTCAGCCTCGGCGATGCAGGTCGAAGGACGTGGCGCGCTCGGAAATTATGGTGGACCTGCGCGGGACGCAACCTTCGCTCCCGCAGCATGGGCGGTCAGCGCCAGAACGGGTCCGCGCGCCGCACCTTGTCCCAGGCGCGTCCGACCTCCTGCCCGTGCCCAGCGCCCCGCCCGGCGACGAACCCGCGCACGACGCCGATCGCGAGCGCGCGATCCGCTCCGGGGACGGCAAGCCCGCGCATCAGGTCAGCGGCGACCGCTTCGTCGTTGAGAAGTCCCAATACCTCCTGCAACGCCGCGAGGCGACGGATGAGCCGTCGCGCGCCGCTGCGGGGCCACAGCGGGGCGAAGAACTCGGCGTGGTAGCGCATCCGTTTGCAGAGCAGCCTGACCTCGTGCAACGCCATCGCCGGCAGCGCCTCGATGTCTTCGCCGGCCTTGAGCAGCCGTCGCCAGCGCTTGTCCAGGGCCGCCACCGCGAAATCGGCAAGCGGCTGGTCCAGCAAGGCGCGCTGCTCGGGGCTCAATGGCGCATCCGCAGAAATCGGGTGCGACAGGGCGGACAGCCGGATCATCAGCTTGCGGCAATCGGCGCTCCCGAGAAACCCGCGGAGCGCGCGATAGTGCTCGGCCTTCCGGCGCTCGGCGGCAGCCAGCAACCTGCCGACCGGTGCCTCCGAGGCGAATGCCTCGCCGACGGCTTGCCCGGTCTGCGAGCAGAACACGTCCCAGTCCCGGGCCGGACCGAGCACGGCGGCCAAAGCCTTGAGGCCGGCGAGCGCCTCCTCGAGAAGGTCGGACTGCACGGCCGGGCGGAATTGCGGGATCGCGGAACGCAGCCGGCGCATCGCAACCCGCATCTGGTGAACCGGTTCGAGCGTGTCGGCTTCCGCCGCGATCAGCCGTCCCCAGTGCAGCATCACGTCGGTCAGGTGCCCGACGACGTGCTCGAACGCCGTGCCCACGGTCAGGTCGGGCCGCAGCGCCGGCGCGCCCAGCCGCCGCGCGGACGGCGATTCAGCGCGCGACACGGCGATCGCCTCGCTGGCCAGCGCCGAGCCGGCAATCGAGGCGTCGAGTTCCTCGGCAAGTCCGAGCGCCAGAGCCAGGGTCGGGCTCTTGCCGCCGGTGATGCGGACCCGCGCGGCCCGCCGCTCGGCGGTCACGCCGCGCATCACCCCGTCCAGCAGACGCACCGACAGCGGCGCGCCATCTTGGGCGAGGTCCAGCGCGATCAGGCGGCCATCGAAGGCGGCCACCGGCATGAGGGAGGCGGGCGGCGGCGGGTCCAGCGCGGCGGGGCTCGACGCCTGCGCCAGCACGCGATCCGGGGTGCCGGGCGGCCACGCGACTCCGTTGGGACCGACCTGCTCGATGCGCCACACGCCGCGCTGCTCGGCCACCGCCAGGCCACGCCCGAGCATTTCGGCGGCCGGCGTGTCGTGCCACACGATCCGGATCGGCTGATTGCGCGAGCGCCCCGTCTTCAACGCGCTGATCCGACGCAGGCGGGGCAGGTGTGCAGCGCTCTCCGGTGTCAGGCAGAGTTCAAGCTCGATCAGCGTCCGTCTCCCGACGGGCCGCCCGGTTTGAGGTCCTTCGGGGCGAGGAACCGCAGCAGCCGCGCCCGTCCGCTGTCCAGCTGCCACCATGGGCCGGGCACTGTGTATTCCGCCAGCGCCCCGGTCGGGTAGCCTGCCGCCAGCCTGCCGACCGGCCCCTCCGGCGAATCCGTCGCCTGCGGTCCGGCCAGCAACACGGCGAGTTCGTGCAGGCCGGGATTGTGGCCAATCAGCAGCACGCTTCGCGCGGTCTCGGCGACGCCGTTCAGGACCCGCAGCAGCTGTTGCGCGTCCGCCAGGTAAAGCGCGTCCATCGGCTCGACCAGCGGCGTCTCGTCCCACGGGCCGAGCGCCTCCAGCGTCTGCAAGGTGCGGCGCGCCGAGGACACCAGCACCACGTCGGGGACCAGCGCGAGATTGCGGATGGCCGCTCCCATCGCGTTCGCCGCAGCCCGCCCGCGTGCGTTCAGCGGGCGGCCGTGGTCCGGCAGCTTCGGGTCGTCCCAGGACGATTTGGCGTGACGCAGAAGCAGGAGCTGACGCATGGGCGTGCGGACGCGCGATCCCCCCAGTTGCGGCCTATCCTGCCACGCGCAGGCGGCCTTGTCCTCCCCGCGAGTGAGCCCATCCTTCGGTGATGACATGGCATGAGGCCAAGCCCACCCGGCTTCCCGGCGCAACATGAACCCGGCGGCATTGCGCGTGGTGCTGGGCGATCAGGTCTCGCATGGCGTCGCCGCCCTCGCCGACCTCGATCCGCAACGGGATGTCGTGTTGCTGGCCGAGGTGCTGGCCGAGTGCACCTACGTGCCGCATCACCCGAAGAAGATCGGGTTGGTGCTCGCCGCGATGCGCCACTTCGCCCGCGAGCTGACGGCGGCCGGCGTGCGGGTCGACTACATCCGGCTCGACGATCCGGCCAACACGCAGAGCCTGCGCGGCGAGGTGTGCCGGGCGGTGCAGCGGCATCGACCGGCGCTTGTCGTCGCGACGGCACCGGGCGAGTGGCGCGTGCTCGAGGACATGCGCGGCTGGCAGGACGCGACCGGCGTAGAGACCGATATCCGCGAAGACGACCGCTTCCTCTGCCGCATCCAGGAATTCCGCCGCTGGGCGGCGGGCAAGCAGTCGCTGCGGATGGAGTTCTTCTATCGCGAGATGCGGCGGCGGACCGGGCTGCTGATGGACGGCGACGCGCCGGTGGGCGGACGCTGGAACTTCGATGCCGAGAACCGCAAGGCGTTGCCGCCGCGCGTTGCGGTGCCGGACCTGCCGCATTTTCCGCCGGACGACATCACCAGTGAGGTCGTCGCGTTGGTTGCCGAGCGCTTTTCCGGCCATTTCGGCTCGGTCGACGGCTTCGCCTGGCCGGTGACGGCGCAACAGGCCGAGACCGCGTTGCACGATTTCATCGCCAACCGGCTCGTCTCGTTCGGCGACTGGCAGGACGCCATGAAGCGCGACGAGCCGCATCTGTTCCACAGCCTGCTGTCCACCTCCCTCAATGTCGGCCTGCTCAGCCCGCTGACGGTGTGCCGGGCGGCCGAGGCGGCGTTCCGCGCCGGCGCGGTGCCGTTGAACGCGGCGGAGGGGTTCATCCGTCAGATCATTGGCTGGCGCGAGTTCGTGCGCGGCGTCTACTGGCTGCACGTGCCGGAATACCGCACACGCAACGCGCTCGACGCTCAAAGAAAGCTCCCGTGGTTCTACTGGTCCGGTGAGACCCGGATGGAATGCATGCGCCAAGTGATCGGGCAGACGATGGAGCACGCGCACGCCCATCATATCCAGCGACTGATGATCACCGGCAATTTCGCATTGCTCGCCGGCGTGCATCCCGACGAGGTCGATCTCTGGTACATGGTGGTCTACGCCGACGCCTATGAATGGGTGGAGATGCCGAACACGCGCGGGATGGCGCTCCACGCCGACGGCGGCGTGGTCGGCTCAAAGCCGTACGCCGCGTCGGGCGCCTACATCAACCGGATGAGTGACTATTGCGGCGCGTGCGCCTACGACGTGAAGGATGCGACAGGGCCGCGCGCCTGCCCGTTCAATTCGCTCTATTGGGACTTCATCGCCCGCCACGCCCGGCGGTTTGCCGGCAATCAGCGGATGGCGATGCCGGTGCGCTCGCTGGAACGGATGAACCCGGAGCGACGGGCCGCCATCCGCGCGCGCGCCGCCGCGTTCCTGGCGGCGATGGACGCGGGCGAGACGGTGTGAGGGCTGCGCCGCGACCACGACACCGTGCGTCCACCAGCGTGTTGACGTCGCCGCCGGGCGGCCGTCGATAACGATTGAAACGGGGTTCACGGCGGTCTAGCGACCTCGGCGGGCGGCCGCCAGGCGCACGACGTCAGGGATTGAGATCGATCCAGGACAGGTGGCCGCCCTTGCCGGCGCCGGTATCGAGGAAGATCGCACGGCCGCCCGCCGCGCCTCGGGCCTGATACGGCCGGCCGTCACGGCTGCGGTTGTCGTGCCCGCAATAGACCGTGAGGCCGGCCGGGATGCGATCGACCCAGCGCAGGCTGCGTTCGGGGTAGCCGTCGGCTTGCATGCGGCCGGTCGGCTCGCCGAACAACGCCCGCGATACCGGACCGGACGGGCGGCTGGCCCCGATCGCCGGTCCCGCATGGCCGACCATCTCGGTGTGGAAGCCGCCATGCACGAATATTTCCTGGCCGCGCTCAAGCCACGCCGGGGCGCGGGCGAGTTCCGCCTGTGCGCGCGTCCGCAGCTCCGGGTCGAGCTGGCGCAGCGTTTCCGCGAGCGCCGGCGTGACGTGTACCTGATGCCCGGCCAGCACGCGGGCGAGCTTGTGGTCGTGGTTGCCGAGGACAAACAGCCCACGCCCCTCGTCGAGCAGTCCGAACATGATGCGCAGCGCACCCGCGCTGTCGGGTCCGTAATCGGCCAGATCGCCGAGCTGGATGACGAACCGATCGGTCGCGGCGGCAAAGGCGAAGGCGCGGGCATCCCCATGAACGTCGCCGACAACCCGCAGCCTCGCACCTTGCGGGATCGTCGGTGGGATCATTCGGCGGCCCGGCCGAGGTCGCGATAAGCGGCGAGGGCCCGTTGCCGTCCCGTCGCGAGATCGACGATCGGACGCGGATAGGTCGCGCCTAGGCTGACCCCGGCCTGCCGCAGCGCGGTTTCGGGCGCCGTCCAAGGGGCATGAAGATAGCGGTCCGGCAGCTTGGCGAGTTCCGGTACGAAGCGGCGGACGTAAGCGCCATCCGGGTCGAATTTCTGGCCCTGCAGCACCGGGTTGAAGACGCGGAAAAACGGTGCCGCGTCGGCGCCGCTGCCCGCCACCCACTGCCAGCTCGCGCTGTTGTTGGCGAGGTCGGCGTCGACCAGCGTGTCCCAGAACCACGCCACGCCGTCCTGCCACGGCAAGAGAAGATGTTTCACCAGGAACGAGGCGACCACCATCCGGGCGCGATTGTGCATCCAGCCGATCTGCCAGAGCTGGCGCATCGCCGCGTCCACCATCGGCACGCCCGTGCGTCCCCGCTGCCAGGCGGCCAGCGCGGCCGGATCATGCCGCCAAGGCATACGGCTGAACTCCGGACGCAGTGGCCGGGAAGGCAGATCGGGGTGGTGCCACAGCAGGTGGATCGAGAACTCGCGCCACAGCAACTCTCTCAGGTAGGTCTGCAACGCCTGACCTTGAGCGTGTGCGACCGCCGATGTCGCGTGCCACACCTCCGCCGGCGAGAGCTCGCCAAAATGGAGGTGCGGCGACAGCATCGACGTGCCGTCCTGGCCCGTGAGGTTGCGGGTAGTGTCGTAGTCCCCGAGGATGCCGGCCAAAAACGCCTGCAGCCGGGCCTGAGCCCCGGCCGGGCCGGGTGTCCAGGTCTGGCGCAAACCGCCGGCCCAGTCCGGTTTCTTCGGCAGCAGCGCCCAATCCGCCAGCAAGTCGCCCGGCGGGCCGGGGGAAGTCTCGATCCGGCTTGGCGCATCCAGCGGCGCGGCCACACCGGCGGCGAAGCAGGCCCGGGCGAACGGCGAATAGACCGCAAACGGGCCGCCTGCGCCGGTTCGGACCGCATCGGGGTCGAACAGCGACACCGTGCGGTGCAGGATCAGGGTTCGTCCGTCCTCAGCGAGAGCCTGCTCGACGCGACGCTCCTGCGCGCGCGCCCACGGCTCGACGGCGTGGCCGGCAAAGACGGCGCCGGCCCCGATCCCGCGCGCCAATCGCGGCAGTTCCGTCTCCGCCGGGCCACGCACCAGAAGCAGTCGTCCACCAAGCGCCTCGAGCGCCTCGCTCAGCGCCTGTAGGCTGTGATGCAGCCACCAGCGGGAGGCGCCACCCGGCGCCCACTCGCCCGCGGCTTCCTCGTCCAGGACAAACACCGGGAGGACGGGGCCGTTCTGCGCCGCCGCATGCAGCGCCGCATGATCCTGCAACCGCAGATCATTGCGAAACCAGAGGAGTGCCGTGGACATCCCTCATAGATGAGGCGTCCGGCGAGAAACGCCAGCGCCGCAGCCGGTCCCTGCGACGCTGGCGTTGCCTAGCTTTGCAGCGAGGGGACCGGCATCGTCGGGGGCGCCGCCGCGGCTGGCGGGAAGGCGGCAAGTTGCGAGGGCGCGGTGAACAGCAGGTCCGTGCCGCCCCTGGCGTCCGTGCGGAAGCCGAAATCGGCCGCCGTGAAATCGCCTGCGATCTTGAGCCGACCCACGACCGTGCCGGCATCGAACAGGGTCAGACGATTATCGGCGTAGCTCTCTGCGGTTACGGTAGTATTCGGCAGGTAGACGGTCTGTCCTGTCGGCCCGGGTGAGTTTGGGACGTTCGGATCGTACGCGATGCTGCCATGGAACTTGAGCGGCTGGTCGAGCACCAGAGTGGGGGCGCCATAGACGTAGTCTCCAACGAAGGAGACGGTGATGTTCGGCCCGACGCTTTCAGCGAACGTCAGATAGCCGGACGGTCTGGCCGAGACGGTCTCAAGCGCGAATGTCCCCGAGCCGCTGGTAGGAACTGCCACGGTGATGGGATCGATCGCTGTCGTGATGGTGCCGTTGTTGACGAACCGGGAACTGGCCGTGCCGGTCACGTCCAAAAACCCGGCGTTGGAGAAGTCGGCGTTGTTGATGAACGTCGAATTCCGGGCGATGTCAATCGTGAGATGCGCATCACCGCGGCTCCCGAACAGCGAGATGGGCGCACTGCTGGAGACGGTGTTGCGCACCGTTATCTTGGCGTAGTCCTCTGCGTAGGGGAACGGGGCGAACGGCTCGTAGATGCTCGAGCTTAAATCAAGGACGACGTTGTTGAGCACGAGGTTCGGCTCGGTCGCCTCGGTCGAACCGTCGAGTTCCAGGGCGACACCGCTGATGACCTGATTTCGGACGGTGATCGTGCCCGAGCTTATCAGCGCCGTGTCGCCGGGTTCCGGAGCGCCGGCCGGCGTCCAATCGCCCGCATTCCGGTAATTTCCGTCTCCCCCGAACCAGGTCCTGGTCGTTGCCACGCGATACTTCCTTCTCGTTTATTGTGCTCAACTGTCGCGTCACCGTAATGGTGTAGCTGACCCGGGGCCATACAACTTTTTGAGACCGGAATGGTATCGGACGAAAGTCGCGCTCCGCCGCCTCAGCGCCGCAGGTCGGCGCGGAGCGCATCCAGCGGCACCGACTTACCCTCGCGCTCGACGTGCCAGAACACCCAGCCGTTGCACGACGGCGCGTTCTGCACCGCGGCTCCCACCTGATGGATGGAGCCGCGCAAGTCGCCGATGACGAGGGTGCCGTCGGCGGCGACCGTTGCGCTGACCCGGCGCTGCTTGTCGTGCAGCTTGGTGCCTGGCGGCACCAGCCCGCGCTCGACCAGGCTGCCGAACGGGATGCGCGGCGCCTCCCGTTTGGAGGGGGTCACGCCGATGCCGTCCAACGGCACGCGCGCCACTCGCCGGATACGGCCCCAGGCGGCCTCGACGTAGGCCGGATGGCGCTCGATACCGATGAAACGGCGGTGCAGCCGCTTGGCGACGGCGGCGGTGGTGCCGGTGCCGAGAAACGGGTCGAGCACGATGTCGCCCTCGCCGGTGCTGGCCAGCAGCACGCGATGCAGCAGCGCCTCCGGCTTCTGGGTCGGGTGCAGCTTGAGCCCGTGCTGGTTGCGCAGCCGCTCCGCCCCGGTACACAGCGGGATGAACCAGTCGCTGCGCATCTGCACGTCCTCGTTCAGCGCCTTCATGGCCTGGTAGTTGAACCGGTGCCGGCTGTCGCGCCCGTGGGCCGCCCAGATCAGCGTCTCGTGCGCGTTGGTGAACCGCCGGCCGCGGAAGTTGGGCATCGGGTTGGCCTTGCGCCAGACGATGTCATTGAGGATCCAGAAACCGAGATCCTGCATGATCGTGCCGATGCGGAAGATATTGTGATAGGCGCCGATCACCCAGATCGTGCCGTCCTTGCGCAGCAGGCGGCGGCACTCGCCGAGCCACTCGCGGGTGAACGCGTCGTACGCGGCGAAGTCGGAAAACCGGTCCCATTCCTCGTCGACCCCGTCCACCAGGCTGTCATCCGGCCGTCGCAGCTCGCCGGTGAGCTGCAGGTTGTAGGGCGGATCGGCGAACACGCAGTGGACCGAGGCGGCTGGCAGCATGCGCATCATCTGCACGCAATCGCCCAGCAGCACCTGATCCAACGGCAACTCGCGGACGATTTCCACGTGAACTCCAAGAGGTTGGTCGCGAGCCATGGTGACAAAGCGGCGGAAGCCGCGTCAATCGGCGTCGTCGAGGCCCGCTTCGAGGCGGTCGGGGTCGAGGCCGGTAAAGTCGACGCCCGCGGCATCGAGGGCGAGGGCGAGCTGCCGCACCGTCCCGAAGGTCGGCCGGTGATGCCGGCTGGGGCCGAGCCGGGCGAGGGCGTCCCGGTGAAAGCGCGTGGCGTAACCGGCGTTGGCCTCCCAGCCATAGCCCGGGCAGCGCTGCGCGAGGCGGGTCATGGCGCGGTCCCGCAGCACTTTCGCGACGATCGATGCGGCGGCGATCGACAGGCTGCGGCCATCGCCGCCGACGACGCACTGGACGCGGCAGGGCAGGGCGGGCGGCCGATCGCCGTCCACCAGGGCGAGGTCGGGCGGCGAGGGCAGCCGCCCGACCGCGCGGCGCATCGCCAGCAGGGCGGCGTGCAGGATGTTGATGCGGATGATCTCACCGACGGAGGCGGCGCCGACGCCGATTTCGGCGGACCCGGAGGCGCGCAGGGCGGCGAAGGCGGTCAGCCGCTCCTCGGCCGTCAGCTTCTTCGAGTCGTCGAGCAGGCGTGCGAGCCGGCGCGGCACCCCGTTCGGGAACACGACGGCCGCCGCGACGACCGGCCCGGCAAGCGGCCCCCGGCCGACCTCGTCGACGCCGGCGACCCGCCCGCCGGCCTTCTTCTCCAGGGTGAAGTTGGGCATCGCTGCGCCGATAGCAGGCGTGGCAGGAGTCGCGCCACCCGGTCCGCCAGGATTGTCTGGCTCGACATCGAGCGGGCGAAGGGACTGGCGATCCTGCTGGTCGTGTTCGGGCACCTCGTGGCCCGGCAGGGGCCGGCGGGGGTGGGCTGGTACGAGAAGGCGCGCATCCTCGTCTACCTGTTTCACATGCCGCTGTTCATGTACCTGAGCGGCTATGTGGCGTTCCGCTCGGGGGCGGCGCGCACGTCGCTCCGTTCGTGGCCGGCGCTGGTACGCCGACGGGCGGCTCGGCTGCTGCTGCCGTTCCTGGCGTTCGGCCTCGTGATCCTGGCGGGCAAGCTGTTCGCCGACGCTTGGCTCGGGCCGGTCGACAACCTGCCCTCCGGTCCGTGGCAGGGGCTGCGCGCGTTGGTCTGGGACACCGATAGAAGCCCGGCCACCTCCGTCTGGTACCTCGCCGTGCTGTTCGCCTACAGCATCGCCGCCCCGGTGCTGCTCCGAGCGGGGCGTCCCGCGCTGCTGCTGGTGGCCGTGCTGCTGTGGGCGCTTGCAGCGCCCCCGCTGCTCTATGCCGATCGCATTTCTGCCTACTTCATCTTCTTCGTTGCCGGCGGCCTTGCCGCCGACGCGGGACCAGGCTGGCTCGCCTTTATGGGCCGTGCCCGCTGGGCCTTCGCCGCCGCGTTCTTCGGGCTGCTCGGGTGCGTGTGCGCCGCGCTGTTCCCGGTCGACATGACGGCGGGCACGCACACGATCGGCTACCGGGCGCTGATGCTGGCCACCGCTGCGGTTGCCATTCCGGCGCTGCATGGCGCCGTCCGCGCCGGCCGGCTCGCGCGATCCCGCACGCTGCTATGGCTCGGCGGCAGCAGTTTCGCCATCTACCTGCTCAACACGATCTGCATCGGGGTCGCGAAAGCGGTGCTGCTCCGCTTCGTGAGCTGGGACGGCGTGCGGTTCATCCCGATTGCCGCGGCGCTGATGCTGGCCGGCACGCTCGGGCCGATCGCACTGCGCGAGCTGGCGCAACGCCTCGGTCAGCGCGGCCAGGCGCGGATTGCCGAAAACCCGCCGTCGACCGGCATCAGCAGCCCGGTGATCCAGCGGGCTTCGTCGCTGGCCAGAAACAGCGCGGCGTAACCCACATCCCAGCCGGTGCCCTCGGTCTGCATCGGCACCATCTGGCGGCGTCGTTCCAAGGCTTCGGCCCCGAGCCGCGCCACCATCGGGGTGTTCACCGTCCCCACCACGAGGCAGTTCGCGCGTACGTTCCGGGCGGCGTAGTCGGCCGCGATCGACAAGGTCAGGCCGTGCATCCCGGCTTTCGACGCGGCATAGGCCACGGCGCCTGCGCTGCCCGACATGCCCATCGCGCCCACCGTCGAGGAGACGTTGACGATGGAGCCGCCGCCGCTTGCCAGCATGTGCGGGATCGCCGCACGGCAGCAGAGCAGCGCCGAGGTGAGATTGGCTTCGAGCACAAAATTCCAGTCGGCAAGATCGACCGTCTCGGCCGAGCCGCCGCGGCCACCGACACCGACATTGTTGTGCAGGATGTCGAGCCGTCCGTAGCGCTCGACCGCAAAGGCGGCCATTGCCGCCGCCTGATCGGACTGGCGCACGTCGGCGGCGAACGCTGACGCCTCGCCGCCGTCCGCCCGGATGGTCTCGGCCAGCCCCTCCGCCCGCTCGCGGTCGCGGTTGACCAGTATCACCTTGGCCCCCTCGCGCGCGAACAGGATCGCGGCGGCCGCGCCGTTGCCCACCCCCTCGCCCCGCGAGGCCGCCCCCGTCACGATCGCCACCTTGCCGGCCAGACGCGCCATCGACTTTTCCCCCGAAACCGACCGGCGCCATCATTTCACCGGTCACGCGCGGGTGGAACCGCCTGGGTCAGAACAGCGTCATCTGGCGTTCCGGGGCGGGTGCCGCCGTGCCGGGCACGGCGAAGAGGGCGGTCTCCAGGCCCTCCCGCTGCTCGTCAAGCCCGAGCGTGCGCGAGGCGCGGGCGAATCGGCTGGCCAGCAATTCCGCATAGGCGCCGCTGCCGGAAAACCGGTGATGGAAGCGGGGGTCGCTCAGGGCGCCCTCACGGGTCTGGCGGATCAGGCTGAGCACGTGTCCGGCCCGCTCGGGAAAATGCGTGTGCAGCCATTGCTCGAACATCTGCCGCAGTTCGTGCGGCAGCCGCAGCAGCACGTAACCCGCATACCGCGCGCCATGCTTGGCGCAGGCCTCGAGTATCTTCTCCAGCTCGGCGTCGTTCAGGCCGGGGATCATCGGCGCGGCCAGCACGCCCACCGGCACGCCGGCGCGGGCCAGTTCCGCAACCGCCTGCAAGCGCCGCGCGGGCGTCGCCGCACGCGGCTCCATCCGCCGGGCGAGCGCCGGATCGAGCGTCGTCACCGACACGTAGACGCGGGCCAGGCGGCGCTCGGCCATCCGCACCAGGATGTCGAGATCGCGCAACACACCGGCCGACTTGGTGACGATGCTGACCGGGTGGTTGAAGCGGTCGAGCACTTCCAGCACCGAGCGGGTGAGCTTGAGGGTGCGCTCGACGGGCTGATAGGGGTCGGTGTTGGAACCGAGCGCCAGCGTCTTGGCCGCATAGCCCGGCTTGCGCAGCGCCGCCTCGAGCAACCCGGCAACGTCCGGCTTGTAGATCAGCTTGGTCTCGAAATCGAGGCCGGGCGAATAGCCCAGATAGGCGTGCGTCGGCCGCGCGTAGCAGTAGATGCAGCCGTGCTCGCAGCCGCGATACGGGTTGACGGCGCGGTCGAAGCCGATATCCGGGCTGGTGTTCCAACTGATCACGCTGCGAGAGGCATCCCGCGTCAGCGTGGTCGGCAGCGGCGGCAGCTCGGCGAAGTCGGCCGCCAGCGTCTGCCAGCCGTCGTCGAACGGGGCGGCGGTCTCGGCGTCGAACCGCACTGCGGGATTTCCCGTCGCACCCCGGCCCTTGCGGCCGCGCGGCGGTGCCTTGCCGACCGGGGGCGGCTCGGGCAATCCGGCCAGCTCCATCGCCGCAAGTGCCTCGGCATCCAGCTCGCGGGTTTCCGCCAGTTCACGAGAGGCGGTAAGGTGCCGCATGACCTTCGTTCCCCTTCCGTTCGCAGTGAACAGTGGCAAACCCGGCGCCCACAGGCAAGAACAATAGAAGAACTTTATCGCCTGACCGTTCTCATCCCGACGCTGAACGCCGCTGGGGTGCTTGCGGGCGTGCTGGAGCAGTGTTCCGGGCCGCCGATCTCGGAAATCCTCGTCTGCGATGGCGGCAGCACGGACGCGACCACGGAGATCGCCGCCGCGGCCGGGGCCCGGGTGATTGCGGCGCCGCGTGGCCGGGGCGGCCAACTCGCAGCGGGCGTGGCGGCCGCGAGCGGCGTCTGGCTGCTGCTGTTGCACGCGGACACGCGGCTCGGGCCGGGATGGCGGGAGGCAATGGAGCGGCACATGCGGGGCGGATCGGGCCGGGCCGCCTTTCTCCGCTTCGCACTGGCGAGCACGGATCGGCGGGCACGGCGTCTCGAGCGCGCCGTCGCCTGGCGGTGCCGGTGGCTGGCGCTGCCGTACGGGGACCAGGGCTTGCTGATCCATCGCGACCTGCTGCGCGCGGTGGGCGGGATGCGCCCGCTGCCGCTGATGGAGGACGTCGACCTGGTGCGCCGGATCGGACGCCACCGCTTGGTGGCGCTGGAAGCGACGGCGGTCACGTCGGCCGAGCGATGGGAGCGCGACGGCTGGTGGCGCCGCTCGGCACGCAACCTCGTCTGCCTCTCGCTCTATCTGGCGGGCGTGCCGCCGCGCCTGATCCTGCGGCTCTACTCGTGAAGGATACGGTGATCGTGTTCGCGCGCGCGCCGCGTCTGGGCATGGTCAAGCGGCGCCTGGCGCGCGACATCGGCGCGCGGGCGGCGCTGCGCTTCCACAACGCGACCCTGCGCCGGCTCCTTCAAGAGCTGGCCGCCGACCGGCGCTTCCGCACCGTGCTCGCGGTCACGCCCGACGGGGCGCGGTTTGGCCTGCCGGTCAGGGTGCCGCGGATCGGCCAGGGCCGGGGCGACCTCGGGCTGCGAATGCACCGCGCCATCGATCGCTTTCCGCGGGCGCGGGTGGCGCTGATCGGCGCCGACATCCCGGACGCGGGCGCCCGAGATGCGCTCGCCGCGTTCCGCGCACTGGGCCAAGCCGACGCCGTGTTCGGCCCGGCCGAGGACGGCGGCTATTGGCTGGTGGCGCTCGGCCGGCGGCGACCCGGGCGACCCTTCGCCGGCGCGCGCTGGTCCACCGAGCACGCTCTCGCCGACACGCTGGCGAACTTCGCCGGCCGCCGCGTCGTGCTGCTGCGCCGGCTGCGGGACGTGGACACCGGCGCGGATCTTGCCAAGCTGCGTGGATGAGAATCCCCCGCCATCTTCGGACGCGTGCCCGTCGCATCTCGCGCTTGCCGCTGGTCTCGCCGCGCCAGTGGCTGCGTCGGGTCGTCTTCTGGCTGGGCGCAATCATCGTCGCGGTGGTGGCGATCGGCTTCGCCGCCGCCGCGGATCGAGCCAGCCGATTGTTCACCGTGATGCTGGACGGCCACCCGGCGCTTGCCTTCGTCATCGCCCCGGCGGGGCTGGTGCTCTCGCTGCTGCTCACCCGCCGCGTGTTCCCGGGCGCCCAGGGCAGCGGCATCCCGCAGGTGATCGCCGCCCTGCACATCACCGACGCCGCGGTGGTCGGCCGCGTACTCAACCTGCGGATCGCGGCGGGCAAGGTTCTGCTGACCTTGCTCGGTCTCGCGTCCGGGGCGTCCATTGGGCGGGAGGGGCCGACCGTGCAGGTGGGCGCCTCGATCATGTTCGCGCTGGGCCGCAGGCTCAACCTGCCGCGCGCCGAGTTGCAGCGCGCCCTCGTGCTGGCCGGCGGAGCGGCCGGGATCGCGGCGGCCTTCAACACCCCGCTCGCCGGCGTGGTGTTCGCGATCGAGGAGCTCAGCCACTCGTTCGAGGCGCGCACCTCCGGGGTGGTGTTCACCGCCGTCGTGGTCGCCGGCGTCACCACCCTCGGGCTGATGGGCAACTACACGTATTTCGGCAGCACACCGGCGGAGCTGAATTTCGGGCTCGGCTGGATCGCGGTGTTGCTGTGCAGCATCTCGGGCGGCCTCGCCGGTGGGCTGTTCAGCTCGACCCTGCTGGTCGCCGCGCGCGGATTGCGCGGCCGCGCCGGCCGGTTCGTGGCGCACCGTCCGATCCTGTTCGCCGCGCTCTGCGGCCTCGCGATCGCCGCGTGCGGCACGCTGTCCGGCGGCACCACATACGGCACGGGCTACGCCCAGGCGCGCAGCCTGGTGGAGGGACACTCCGATCTGCCGACAAGTTTCGCGGTGCTCAAGCTGATGGCGAACGTCGTCTCCTATATCAGTGGCATCCCGGGCGGCATCTTCGCGCCCTCGCTTGCGGTGGGCGCCGGCATCGGGTCCTGGATCTCCCACCTCGTCCCCGAAGCGCCGGCCGGTGCCGTGGTGCTGCTCGGCATGGTCGCCTATTTCTCCGGCGTGGTGCAGGCGCCGATCACCGCGACGCTGATCGTGATGGAGATGACCGACAACCAGCGGATGACCATTCCGCTGATGGCCACCGCGTTCCTGGCATTCGGCGTCTCGCGGCTGGTGTGCCGTCGCCCGATCTACTCGGCGCTGGCCCGCCGTTTTGTCATTGCGCAGGCTTCTCCGCCTGCATTGGGCGATGTGCAAGCACGAGTGGAGAACCAGGACGCAACCCGGTAGGTTCATCCGCATGGCGGATGCAGAAGGGACGACGTTCCCTGAATGATCGCCAAAGGGCGAACCGATGATAGCCGCCGGTAACGACCCGAACCAAACTTGCAGCAACAAGTGTGCTCAAGCGTGCAGCCGGAAGCGGAACATCGGATTGAGCATTGACGATCTCCGCCGTGTTATTGCCGTGCGGCTACTCATCCGTGCGGCGATGCTCCTGAAGCCGCGGCATGAGTTCCACGAGGTTGCAGGGGCGATGGCGGTTGTCGAGTTGCCACAATAAGATATCGTCCCAGCCGTCCTTGACCGCGCCGGTGCTGCCGGGCAGCGCGAACAGGTAGGTCCCGCCGGCGACGCCGCCGATCGCGCGCGACTGCATGGTGGAGGTGCCGATCTTCTGGAAGCTCAGCATCCGGAACAGCTCGCCAAACCCTTCGATGCGCTTCTCCATCACGCGGTCGAACGCCTCCGGCGTCACGTCGCGCCCGGTGATGCCGGTGCCGCCGGTGCTGATCACCACGTCGATCGTCGGATCGGCGATCCAGCCGCGCAGCTTTTGCTCGATCACTCCGGCATCGTCGCGCTCGATGGCACGCGCGGCGAGGCGGTGGCCGGCCTGCGTGATGCGCTCGGCCAGCGTGTCGCCCGACGTGTCATTGGCCGCGGTGCGCGTGTCGGAGACGGTGAGCACGGCGATGTTGACAGGGAGGAAGGGGCGGCTTTCGTCGATGCGTGCCATGGGTGCCTGCCGTTGCTGGAGCGCCGCGGAGAGGGCGCGCGGTGCAACCCATTCTCTCAGCTCCGGCGCGCGGCGTGAAGCGGGCGAACCGGCCCGCTGCCGCGGCTTCAGCCCGGGGCCGACGGCGCACGCTGCGCATCCTGGTCCAGCGCCCGTCGCAGCAGCCGCAGGCCGGCCCACGCCTCGCGGCGGCCGGCCGGGCTCGCGAGCAACGCCGCCGGGCTGCCAAGCACCAGGGCAGGAACCGGCGCCGGCAGGTCGGGGACGGCGATATCGGTCCAGCCGCCCCGGGGTTTGCGGCGGCCTGCCGGCCCGACGGGGATCAGGGTGCGGGCGGCGAGGGGGCCGAGCAGCAGCAATCGGCGTGGCCGCGCCAGGGCGATGTGGCGGAGCAGGAACGGCAGGCAGAGCGCGACTTCGCTTTCGGTGGCCGGCCGGCCGCCGGGCGGTCGCCAGGGAACCAGGACGGTCAGCCGCACGTCGCCGCGGTCCAGCCCGATGCTTGCCAGCATCTGGTCCAGGTAGCGGCCCGGCGCGCCCGCGAAAGGTGCGCCGGCACGGTCCTCGTCCGGTCCCGGCACGTCACCCACCGCCATGATCCCGGCGGCACCCTCACCGGCGGCGAACACCAGACGGGTGGCGGTATCGCGCAGGGCGCATTCGTCGAAGCCGGCGAGCGCCGCCTCCAATGCTTCGAGATCCTGCGCCGACGCGGCGAGGGCCGCCGCCCGACTTGCCGCCGTTCCCGCCCGCGTGGCTGCGGGCCGGCTTGCCGGCGGCGGCGCGACGGAGGATGGGACCAGGGGAGGGGAATCCAGGGCAGGGGAAGCCTGGGGGGGCATCCTCAGCCGTTGCAGCGGCGCGGCCTCCAGCGCCTCGTCGGCACCCCACTCGACCTGCAACTTCAGTGCGGCAAGTGCGTCCATCAGACGCGTTCCTGCACGGCGGGTCGACTTTGCGCAAGCCGTGCGGCCTGCCTAGGTTCGCGCAAGCGCCCATGTGCAGGGGCAGGGTCGGAGGAGCGACATGGCCGAGGAAGCGGTTGGCGACGGGCAGGAACCCCGCGAGACGATGGAGTTCGACGTGGTGATCGTGGGCGCGGGTCCTTCGGGCCTCGCGGCGGCGATCCGCCTCAAGCAACTCGCCCCGGACGCGTCGGTCTGCCTGCTCGAGAAGGGTGGCGAGGTCGGCGCGCACATCCTCTCGGGGGCGGTGATCGAGCCGCGCGCCCTGAACGAGCTGTTGCCGGGCTGGGACCCCAAGGAGATCCCGCTGGCGACGCCGGCCGGCACCGACCGGTTCCTGTTCCTCACCCCCAGGCGCGCCTTCAAGCTGCCGACGCCGCCGCAGATGCACAACCACGGCAACTACATCGTCTCGCTCGGCAACGTGTGCCGGTGGCTGGCGCAGCAGGCCGAGGGCCTTGGTGTCGAGATCTACCCGGGGTTCGCCGCCGCCGAGGTGCTGGAGGAAGGCGGCAAGGTGGTCGGCGTCGCCACCGGCGACATGGGGATCGGCAAGGACGGCCAGCCCACCGGCAACTTCACCCGCGGCATCGAGCTGCGCGCCGCCTACACGCTGTTCGCGGAAGGCTGCCGCGGCTCGCTGTCGAAGAAGCTGATGGAACGCTTCAAGCTGCGCGACGGCCACGACATGCAGACCTATGCGCTCGGCGTGAAGGAACTCTGGGAGATCCCGGCGGCGCGGCACAAGCCCGGACTGATCGAGCACACGATCGGCTGGCCGCTCGACACCGAGACGTATGGCGGCTCCTGGCTGTACCATTTCGGGGAAAACCTGATCTCGTTCGGCTTCGTGGTCGGGCTCGACTACCGCAATCCCTGGCTCTCGCCGTTCGACGAGATGCAGCGGTTCAAGACGCATCCGCATGTGCGCCGCTATTTCGAGGGCGGCCGGCGGGTGAGCTACGGCGCGCGGGCGCTGAGCGAGGGCGGCTTCCAGTCCGTCCCCCGCCTCAGTTTTCCGGGCGGCGCGCTGATCGGCGACACGGCGGGGTTCCTCAACGTGCCCAAGATCAAGGGCACGCACACCGCGATGAAGTCGGGCATGCTGGCTGCCGAGGCGGTCGCGGAGGCGCTGGCGGACGGTCGGCCCGCCGAGCCCGCCACCTATGCCGACAAGCTGCGCGACAGCTGGCTGTGGTCGGAGCTGCGCGAGGTGCGCAACGTCCGCCCCGCCTTCGCCAGATACGGCATGTTCGGCGGCCTCGCCTATTCCGCCCTCGACACCTACGTGTTGCGAGGCAAGGCGCCGTGGACCTTCCATCACCCGCACAAGGACAACGAGACCCTGGAGGAGGCGGCGGTGGCGCCGAAGATCGCCTATCCGCGGCCGGACGGGGTCTTGACCTTCGATCGGCTGTCCTCGGTGTTCATCAGCAACACCAATCATGAGGAGAACCAACCGCCGCACCTGCGGCTGCGCGATCCCTCGAAGGCAATCACGGTCAACTGGGAGCATTACCGCAGTCCGGAGATCTCGCTACTGCCCGGCCGGTGTCTATGAAATTGTCGGCGCCGAGGAAGGCCAACCGCAATTGCAGATCAACGCCCAGAACTGTGTCCATTGCAAGACGTGCGACATCAAGGACCCGACCCAGAACATCGACTGGGAGACGCCGGAGGGTGCGGGCGGTCCGAACTACCCGGGCGGCATGTAGCCGCGCCGGGGTGCTGTGGGTGCGGGAGACGGCGTTCGAGGCGCTGGGCTGATCCACGTCCCCCGGATATGCTGCCTGCGAAGCAAGGGCGTCGGTCGCCGCGTGCAGGAGGGTCTGATTTGGCCGTCGATTACGAAAAGCGCGACGGGGTCGCGTATATCACGCTGAACAATCCGCAGAAGGCCAACATCCTCGACAAGCCGACCTCCGACGCGATCTCCGAGGCCTGGGTCGACCTGTGGGAAGATCGCGACATCCGCTGTGCGATCGTGACCGGCGCCGGCGATCGGCATTTCTGCGGCGGCCACAACTTGGCACCGCGCCCGGACCTGACGCCGGAGGATCGCGAATATCTTCGCACGCAACGCATCTTCTGGCCGCTGGCCGGAACGGTACACGGGCAGAAGACCGGCGTGGACGGCCGCATGGGCGACCATTATCCGCGCGTGTGGAAACCCGTCATCGGGGCGATCAACGGCTGGGCGGCGGGTGCCGGGATGTACATGCTGCTGGCCTCGACCGACATCCGCATCGCCAGCGCCGAACACGCCCGGTTCAAGTTCTCGCTGATCACGCAAGGGTGGCTGGGGCATGGACCGGGGGCGAGCCTGCTGGTGCGCCAGCTGCGCTACATCGACGCCATGAAAATCCTGCTCACCGACGAGCCGTTCGACGCGCAGGAGGCGCTGCGGGTCGGCCTGGTCAACGAGGTGGTCCCGCACGCGCAGCTGATGGAGCGGGCGGAGCGGCTGGCGCGTCACATCGTCACCTTGCCGCCGGTCGCGGTGCGCATGATGAAGGAGTTCGTGATCCGCTTCGGCGACCTGCCGACCGACCAGGCATGGCACGTGCAGAACCTGATCAACTCGTTGCTGATCCAGACCACGACCGACGGCGAGGAGGGACGGCAGGCGTTCAACGAAAAGCGGCCGCCGAACTTCACCGGAACGCTGCGGCGGCGCGGCGAGCCATGGGACGCGCTATCGCCGGAGGAGGCCGAGCGTCTCGACGAGGCTTACCGCAGCGGCGACTTCTGACCGGCTTCGAGCGACCCCCCTCATCCGAGCGCGCCGGACCTCCGCAACGCGGTCATCTCCTCGGCCGAGAGATTGAGCACGCCTTGCAGGACCGTTTCGGTGTCCGCGCCCAGCTCCGGCGCGGCGCCGGATCGGT
Source organism: uncultured Alphaproteobacteria bacterium (assembly GCA_963719345.1). Lineage (GTDB taxonomy): Bacteria > Pseudomonadota > Alphaproteobacteria > Acetobacterales > Acetobacteraceae > CAVRCA01. Next base: position 60,458 of record CAVRCA010000006.1, on the reverse strand, counting down.
GGGCGAAGCTGGCGCGCCAGGGCAGGCCGGGAACGACGCCGGCGGCGTGCGACTGCCAAATCCGCGCTGGCGCAGATGGTCGCACGCGACCAGGTCGAGCGACGTGGCGAGCGCGGCCGCGGGAACGCCGGCCCGCGCCAGCTCGGCCGCAGCGTAACGTGCGCTTTGGGGGCGCAGCCAAGCGTCGAGTTCCTGCTCGATCACCGCGCCCAGCGCTGCGCGCTCGGCCGCCCCCTGCTCGCCAGCGAGCGCAAAGCGGGAACAAGCGCACACAGCGCCTGCCACTCCTCGTCATCCCTGACGGCAATGCTGATCCACTCGTCTTCGCCCGCGCAGCGGAAGGCGCCGTGCGGGACATAGCGGGCCGACACGTTGCCGCACGGTTTCGGCGGGGCTTGCAGCTGAGCGGCGAGCAGCGGCTCCGCCATGGTCCACAGCATCGCCTCGATCATCGAGAAATCGACCCGGGCCACGCGGCCGGTCCGCCGCCGCTGCCAGAGCCCGGCGGCGACGATGAAGGCGAGCATCAGGCCGCACATCGGATCGAGCCATGCCATTCCGACGCGGGGCGGGCGGTCCGGGTGGCGGTTGAGCCCGGCAAAACCGGCGTAGCACTGGAGCAGCGTGCCGTAGGCGACCGCACGCGCCTCCGGTCCGGTGCGCCCGAGCCCCGATGCCGAGACATAGAGCAGGTCCGGATTGACCGCCTGAAGCGACTCCGGGCCGAGGCCCAGCCGGTCCATCACGCCGGTCGCGAAATTTTCGATCAGCACGTCGGATTTTTCGGCAAGCGATCGGGCGATCGCGACTGCCTGTTCGGTCTTGAGATCGAGCACGATGCTGCGTTTCGACTGGCCGAGCACGGTGTGCAGTTCGGACGCTCGGCCGGGATCGCCGCGGCCCGGCGCTTCGACCTTGATGATTTCGGCGCCCATGGCGGCGAGGTAGCGGGTCGCCGTGGGACCGGCGATGACCCAGCTGAAATCGAGGACGCGGATGCCGGCAAGCGGCAGCGACCCCGAATGTCGAGGTGTGCTTGCGTCGTCGCGACCGTCGCGATCCCTGCCGATCGTGTCGGTCAGCCCGAATGGGTGGCCGGGCACCTCGATCGTGCGGCCGTCAACCTCCAACCGGCCGATAGAAATTGCGGTGCGCGAGCTGGGGCGAGGCGAGCTGTTCGGCCGGCTCGCGGAGCGGAAAGCTCGGCACGTGGGCGGCCTGCGCCGTGTCCGCGATCCATTGCTTGCCGTGCTCGCGGCTCCACGCGGCCATCAGCGCGTGCAACGCGTCCCAGTTGGCGATCCGGTCGGGCTTTTTGGCAAAGCGCGCGTCGCTGCCCCAAGCCGGTGAGCCCATTGCGGCGAGCCAAGCCGCCCATTGCCGGTCCTCCCGTGGCGAGATCGCTGCGTAGCCGTCGCGGGCCGGCAGGATCGTGACCGTGGCGCCGTTGCCGTCGCCGGTGCGCTTGCGCTCCCAGCTTCTCGCCGTCAGCCCCGCGCGCGTCAGCTCGGTGATCGCCAGCGTCGCCAATGCCTCCTGCAACGAAACATCGATCAAGGCGCCCGCTTCGGCGGCCAGTGCCGCGTGCATGCCCGCACAGGCGGCGGCTATCCCGCCGATGAAGGCCGATTGCTCGCCGACCGGGCGCATCGGCGCTTCCGCGAGATCGTCGACCTGTCCCGTGAGCAGCCGGGCGATGCCGCTGGCGAAACACAGCGTCAGGTCCGTGGCGGCATCATTCGCTCTTGGCCCGCTTTGGCCGAACGGCGAGATCAGGACAAGTGCGGCCGAAGCGTTGGCACGGCGCAGGCTGTCCACGTCGTGCTGCCTCGCGCGCAGCGCAGCGGGGCCGCCTTCGCACACGATCAGGTCGGCCTGCGACAGCGCATCGCGGGTGACGATGCGCTTGCCGGCGTTGAGGTAGCTTGCCAGCGGTGTTGACCGGTCAGGGTCGATGCAGGCGATTTCGGCACCGAGATCGGCGAGCAGACGGCCGCAGACAGCGGCTGCCAAGCCGTCCCCGAGCTGGATGGCTTGGAACCCCGCGAGTAGCCAAGGTGACTTGGTGGGGGACACGCCCGCGCCTAACGGACAGCGGTCGCGATCTGTCGTCTCAACCGGCGACCCCCTACCCTCGCGCTCGTCATCGGAAATGGCGGAGGATTTCCTCGTCCCACAGATCAAGCTGTTCGAGGTCGTAATCGGGCGGCGACAGGACCAGGTACTCCATTCCCGCCTCGGCCAGCTCGGCAATGCGGGCTCGGATGGTGCGTGGGCTGCCGAGGAAATAGCAGGTTTGCAGATGCTCGAAGGAGCGGTGCGTACCCATGATGCGCTCGATCAAGGGGCGCTGCTCGGCATGCGCGACCGCCTCGTCGTCGGTCGGGACCACATGGGCGAAGTTGAGATGCCCGAAGGTGAGGCTTGCGCGTGGGCGCCCGATCTCGTCGAGACGGCGCGTGATGATCTGCCAGTCCTCGATCACGCTGCGGTTCGAGCCGGCGGCTCGGGCGATCCAGCCGTCCGCCCGACGGCAGATCCGCTCGAGCACCGTGGGCGCGATGGTCTCGGGATCGGGCGAGAGCGATGTCTTGACCTTTGCTCCTCCGCCGACCCAGAGAGGCGGCCTCTGCCGCAGCGGCGGGTCGATCGTCACGTCGTCGAAGCTGTAGTATTTGCCGCGATGCGTCACGGGTTCGCCGGTCCAGAGACGATCGAAGATGTCGAGGATCTCGTCGGTGCGCCCGCCCCGCTGCTTGAGCGGGACGCCGGCCACATCGAATTCGTGCTGGTCCCAGCCGGGGCCGACACCAAGCTCGTAACGGCCGCCGGAGAGGTATTGCAGGCTAACGATCTCTTTCGCCATGAACACCGGATTGCGGATCGGCAGGATCAGAATTCCCGTCGCGAGCTTGATGCGCGTGGTGCAGCCGGCGACGAAGGCCATGGTCTCGAGCGGGGACAGCCAGGCGGTGCCGTAGAGGCCACGCGCGGTCAGCAGATGTTCGGCGACCCAGAGGGCTTCGTAGCCCATCGCCTCCGCCTTCACCGCGAAGGCGCGCAGCTTGGCCGCCCGCGCATAGTCGAGATCGGGAAACGAGAAGTTGGGCAGCATCAGTCCGAAACGCATGGCCTGCTCCGATCGTGCGGGTTCTGTCAGGCGCCGGCCCGGTGCGCGGCGTCGAGGGCGACGAGCGATCGTCCGCGCGTTTCGGGCAGCATGAGCAACCCGGCGATCATCAGCCCGTAGCCGATGAAACAGAATATCGCGACCGCCAGGCCGAGTCCCAGTTGCGCGGCGAGATAGCCGACCAGGGCGGGGAACAGCGCGCCGATGCCGCGGCCGGCGTTGTAGCAGAACCCTTGCCCGGCGCCGCGCACCACGGTCGGAAACAGCTCGGTCATGAACGAGCCCATCGGCGAGAACATCATGTAGATGATGAAGCCCAGCGGGAAGCCGACGAGCAGCATGAGGTCATCGCCGATCGGTGCGAGCAGGTAAATCAGCACGAGCACGACCGACCCTGCCGCCGAGAGCAGGAACGTCGCCTTTCGTCCGGCCGCATCGGCCAGATACGCGCCGCAGACGAAGCCGCAGAGTGCGCCGAGGATGTGGACGAACAGGTAGCTGCCGGTGCCGACCGAGGTGAGGTGGCGCACGGTCTTGAGATAGGTCGGCAGCCAGATCGACAGCGCGTAGGTGCCGCCCTGGGCACCGGTCACCATCAGGACCACTTTCGCCGTCGTGGCGAGATAGGGCGGCTTCAGCACCGAGACCATGTGGCCGAGCCCGGCCGGCTGCTGCCGGCCTTCGCCAATCGTCGGCTCATCGACGAAGCGGCGGATCCAGAACACGAGCCCCGCGGGAACGATGCCGACCCAGAACAGCGTGCGCCAGGCGAGTTCTTCGGGCAGTGCGGCGAACAGGCCGGTGTAGAGCAGCGCCGCCGCGCCCCAGCCGACGCCCCAGCCGGTCTGGACCAGGCCGACGGCGCGCCCGCGATACTGGTCGCGGATCACCTCGCCGATGAGCACCGCGCCGGCCGCCCACTCGCCGCCGAAGCCAAACCCCTGCAGCGCGCGGAAGATGAAGAGCTGCGTGTAGTTCTGCGCGAAGCCGCAGAGGAAGGTGAAGATCGCATACCAAGCAATGGTGATCTGCAGGATGCGGACGCGACCGATGCGATCGGACAGGGCGCCGGCGATCCAGCCGCCAAAGGCGGAAATCAGCAGGGTGATTGTGCCGAGCACTCCGGCTGCCCCCGCGCTGATGTGCCAGAGCGCATAGCAGAGAGGGGATCACGAAGCTGAACATCTGCACGTCCAGCGCATCGAGCGACCAGCCGCCGAAGCAGGCGCCCATCGTGCGCCGCTCGCGCGCGGTCAACTCCGCGAACCAGCCCAGCATTCCTGCTCCCTCCTGCTTCACTTATTCGGCCAGCGTCTCCGGCGGCACGAAATCGCGCCACCGTCCGGGACGCGGCTGCTGTTCCTGGTATGTTTGCAGCGCGTCCGCAGCCCGCCCGATCAGCGCGGCCGCGGTGAGCTCCTTGCGTTCGAGATAGGCGCCAAGCTCCTCCGTCGCGCGTGCAAGGGCGGGGAAGCCGGATTGCCAGACGACCGAGGTCATCTCGACCGCCGACGCGCCAGCGAGCAAGAACCGCGCGACGTCGAGGCCCGAGCGGGCGCCGTTGGTGGCGATGAGCGGCAGCTCGCGTCCGACCGCCCGGCGGGTGAGCGCAAGCCAGCGGCAGGTGATCGGCAGCGCCCATCCGCCGCTGTAGCCGCCGGAGGTGCCGAGCACCGGGGCAAACGTCTCCACGTCGGGCAGCATCGCCATGAAGCGCCCCGCCATGCCGACCGCGTCGGCGCCGGCCGCCCGGCCAGCCTGCGCGAGTTCGACAAGGTTGGCCCCGAGGCCGGGCAATTTCAGCCAGAGATGACCGGAAAAGGCCGCTCGCACCCGGCTGACCACATGACGCAGCTTGTCCTCGTCGGCTTCCAGCAGGATGGTGCCCGGTGCGGCTTCGAGGGATTGCGGCGAGCCGACATTCAGCTCCAGCACTCGGATGCCGGCCCGCGCGGCGAGCCCGGCGAGCTGCACGGCGGCGTCGAGATTTGCCGGGATGATGCTGGCCGCGACGAAACGGTCGGCGCGCATGGCCTCGCGGTCCAGCTCGGCGAGCAGCGCAAACCACTCTTCGGGGGCGACCTGCGCCAGACCGGAGCGGCAGAGCAGGGACGTGGCGGGTTCGGCCTTGCTCCAGGCCGCGGTCGTGTTGTCGGGACGGACCAGCACGTAGTCGCCGATATCGAGTTGGCGGGCGGCCGAGGCCAATTCGTTGATGGATTTGGCGATCACGCCCGCCGCGCCGGCGGCGAGCGCCGCCCGCACGCCTGCCGCGGTCATCACATGCTCGCCCGCACCGCAGATCACCGGATTGGCGAGCGCGAGACCGCCGATGCTGGTTCCAAGCCTGTCCATCGCGACGATGACCTCCCACGCAAACGATAGCGGCGCCGCGGGGCTTGGCAAAGTCGCGACGACAGGCTTCCGGGCGGGATGCCGAGAGGGTACACACGCTCCTGTCAGCCGCGCGATGACGCGGCTATAAACGGCCAACCGCTCGTGCCGTGACGACGAAGGTTCTGAAGGGCCGCAAGAGCCCTTGTCCCGGAGGAAGACCCATGCAGGCCACCGGCGCCGCCGCCGACAGTCTACCCAGACGGTTCGGCCTAAGTTCCTATCAGTGGAGGGTGTTTCTGGTCACCTGGCTGGGCTGGGCGCTCGAATTCGACGGATTTCGGCCTCTTCTCCTTTGCGCTGCGTCCGGCAGTGACCGAGTTGCTGGGCGGCCATGCGGACCCGGCGCAGATCGGCTCGGTCGGTGGCTATCTCGCCATGGCCGGGCTGCTGGGATGGGCCGTCGGCGGCTTCCTGTTCGGCATCGTCGCCGATTATATCGGCCGCGTCCGCACCCTGGGGCTCAGCATCCTGGTGTTCAGCTTTTTCACGGCGTGCCAGGGCTTGTCCCAGACCCCCTTGCAGCTCGGAGTGTTCCGCTTTCTTTCCGGTATCGGCACCGGGGCCGAAGCCGTGGTCGGCATTGCGCTGGTGGCCGAAGTTTTCGCCGCACAGCAACCGGGCGAAGGTGCTCGGCATCATGATGACCGGCGGCGCGTTCGGCCCGCTGATCGGCGGGCAGGTCTACAACCTCGTCGGTCCCTACGGCTGGCGCTACGTGTTCTTCGTCGGCATCGTGCCGGCCCTGCTGCTGCTGCTGCTGCGGCGCGGGGTGCCGGAGCCGGAGCATTTCAGCACGGTGCAGGAACGCCGTGCGTCGCGTGAAGGCCGCCGGTCCCGCCGCCAGCGACGCCGACCGCGAGTTCATGCGCTTCTCCTTCCTGCAGCTGTTCTCCCCGGCGCTGCGTTTCAGCACCGGCGTCGGTCTGCTGTTCTGCGTCGGGACCCTGCTGTCGATCTGGACCAGCAACATCTGGCTGCCGACGATCCAGAGCCTGATGCTGCAGAAGGCGGGCATCACCGGCGCCGCCGCGATCCCGCATATCGGCAACGGGATGATGCTTTGGGGCGTTGGCGGCATCTTCGGCTACGGCAGCTTCGGTTTCCTGGCCGATGCCTTCGGCCGGAGGGCAACCATCGTGCTGTTCAATGTCGGGGCGATCGCCAGCGGGCTGCTGCTGTATCTCGGGCTCGAGACCTACACCTGGTATCCGTTGGTGCTGCCGGTATTCGGATACTTCGTGTTCGGCGTGTTTTCCGGCCACGCGGTGTATCTTGCCCGAGCTGTTCCCGACCCATGTGCGAGCCACCGCCGTGTCGTTCTGCAATGGATCCGGCCGGATCATCACCAGCTTCGGCCCATTGGTCGCCGGGCTGCTGGTGGTGCCGTTCGGCAGTTTCAACAAGGCGGCGGCGTTCATGACCTGCTTCGCGATCCTCAGCATCGTCGCGATGATGATCGGGCGCGAGACGCGGGATGACGAACTGCCCCGGTGAATCGCCCTCCCGATCGCCGCAACGTCACCGAGGAGGCTGTCATGTCGAGCGCGAGCGAGTTGCCCGTCACCGGAACGCTGAGCGTGCATGGCATCGAACTTGAGGTTGTTCGAAGCGGTGCCGGGCGCCCCATTCTGTTGCTGCATGGCTTCCAGCCACTCGATCCGGCGGCGCGGTTCTGCGGGTTGCTGGGCCGTCATGCGCGAGATCATCGCGCCGTCGCATCCCGGGTTCGGCCGCTCGCCTCGCCCGAAGGATTTCGAGAGCGTCTACGACCTGGTAAATCTCTGCAGTGCCGTGCTCGATGCCCTGCCGCACGAGAAGATCACCGTCCTCGGCTTCTCGTTCGGCGGCTGGCTCGCGGCCGAAATGGCGGTGCGGTCGTGCCACAAGATCGACCGGCTGATCCTGGTCGATCCGGTCGGCATCAAGGTCAGCGACCGCGAGACGCCCGGATATCTTGGACGTCTTCAACACTCACCCGGACGAAGTGAGGCGGCACACCTGGCACGATCTGGCCAACGCGCCGGATTATGACGAAATGACCGATGCGCAGCTCGTTGCGGTTCACCGGAACTGGGAGTTGCTGTCGCTCTATGCGTGGCATCCGTACATGCACAATCCCCGGCTGGCCTATTGGCTGCCGCGCATCACAGCGCCGACCCAGGTGCTGTGGGGCGAGAACGACCGGATCGTCACCTCGGCCTACGGCAAGGCTTTTGCCGGGCTGATCCCGGGCGCACGCTTCGCGGCGATCGAGCGGGCCGGGCACCACCCGGAGATCGAGCAACCCGAAGCGTTCGTCGACCATGTCGTCGGCTTCCTGAACGGCTGACACTTTCCTGACTCTCTCGGAGTCGATCATGGACGCCTGGTGGCAATGCGAAATTCCCTATCCTTTCGTGGACAAGGCGATCCTCGACGCGGCGGATTCGGTACGGGCCAGCTTGCCGAACCGGCTGTGCGACCCGCGCATGGCCGCCGACCTGTTCGAGGAGGTCCTCGACGAGTTCCTGCTGTGCGACGACCTCGGCATGAACGTCATCGCGATCGAGCACCATGCCGGCATCAACTCGCTGATCGGCGCCAACCCGATGGTCACCGGCATCCTGGCGCGACAGACGCGCAAGGTGCGGGTGCTGAGCCTCGGCACGCTGGTTTCGCTGCGGCCCGACCCGGTGCGCGTGGCGGAGGAATATGCCACCGCCGATGTCGTCTCGCGCGGCCGTTTCGACATCGGCTTCGTCAAGTCGGGCGGCACCGAGATGGCGTCAGCCAACGTCAACCCGGTCAACAACGAGGAGCGCTACTGGGAGGCGATCGACCTGATCAAGAAGGCGCTGACCAGCCATGACGGCCCGTTCAGCTGGGAGGGCAAGCATTTCAGCCATCGCCACGTGAACATCTGGCCGCGGCCGTACCAGGACCCGCACCCGCGCATGTGGGCCGCGACCGGCGATCCGCGCAGCGCGGCCGAGGTCGGGCGGCGAGGCATGCGGCACGTGCTGGTGCTGCGCGGGCCGGAGGGCACGCAAGCGGGCCTATGAGGCGCACCGGCAGGCGCGCGCCGAGGCCGGGCTGCCGAAGGTGACGACGGACAATTTCGCCTATGCCGCCCTGGTCTATGTCGGCGACACCGACGAGGAAGGCATCGCGGTCGGCAGCAAGCTGCTGTGGTTCCTCAACACCAGCCTGAAATCAGCGCCGCAATACAGCAAGTTCCTGCCCGGCGCGGCACCGCCGGCCGCGGCCCCCGGCCTCTACCGCACCAGGCCCAAGCGCAGACGCTGGACTGGCGCTCAAGAACGCCGAGAAGGGCGTCGCCCCGGCAAGCCAGAACGCCGCAGAAACTGATGTCCATCACCGCGCCGGAGGCGATGGCGCAGGGCATCCTGTTCGCCGGCGGCCCGGACAGCGTGTACCGCCAGATCATGGATTTCTACGACAAGGTAGGCGGTTTCGGCCACCTCGCGCTGGTCGGGCGATCCGGCTTCATGACGCACGCGGAATTGGAAAAGGGCATCCGGCTGTTCACGCAGGAGGTCCTGCCGCGGCTGCGTGAGATCGAGCCGGTGGAAGTGGGTTGAGCGCCGGTTGCCGCACGCTCAAAGCCCGAACAGGCGCCGCGCGTTGCCGCCCGCGACGGCCGCGATCCCTGCTTCGTCCAGTGTTTCGCTGCTCGCCAGATGGCCGATCGGGTCGTACTCACCCATGTCGTAGGGATAATCGGTGCCCAGCATGATCTTTTCGGCACCGAAGGTGCGGACCAGGGCATCAAGCTGGTGCGGCGTAAACACCACGCTATCGAACCAGATCCGCTTGAGGTAGGAGCTGGGGGGATTGGGGAGGCTGCCGTGCGCGTCGCTGCGCGCACCCCAAGCGTGATCGATCCGCCCGGAGTAGCCGCCGAGAAACCCGCCGCCATGCACGGCGAGCAGCTTGAGACCGGGATGCCGCTCCAGCACGCCGTCGAGGATAAGGTAGTGCAGCGCGATCGTCGTCTCGAGCGGGTTGCCGATGGTGTTGTTGAGATAGAACCGGCCCAGCCGCTGCGCGTCGGTGAAACCGCCCGGGTGGATCATCACGACCGCGCCCAGCCGCTCCGCGCTCCCCCAGAACGGCGCGTAATCCGGCTCCGACAATTCGCGGCCGGCGACGTTGGTGAGCACCTCGACACCCTTGAAGCCGAGCGCACCCATGCAGCGCTCGAGCTCCTCGACCGCTCCCTGGCCGGCTTGCAGCGGCACGGCACCCATCGGCACGAAGCGGTCGGGGCGACGCGCCGCGAACGCCGCGATGTTGTCGTTCACCATGCGCATGGCGCGCAGCGCGGCCTCGGGCTCCAGCGTTGTGTAGATCTGCGGTGGCGCGGGCGTCACCACCTGGACGTCGATGCCCATTTTGTCCATGTCGGCGAGCCGTAGGCTCATGTCGGTCGAGGTGCGGGCGCGCTCGCTTTCCTGCTTGCGGTTGAGCGCGGCGGTGCCCGGTGTCGCGAACCGGCCGAGCGGGGCGCTGCCGGCGTCGAGCAGCGGCGCGGCGAACGCGGCCGCCTCCGGGCTGTAGACATGGGCGTGGATGTCGATCGGTACTGCTGGCAGGCCGGATGTCGCGCCCTCGCCTTGGGTGCTGCCGCGCCGCGGTGAGGTCGTAGCGATTGGTTTCCTCGGCCATGTTTCCCCCGTTTTCGTGCCGGAGCCGTGCCACCAAAGCCTGGTTTGCCACGCCGCCTGCGGCTCGCAACCACGAAGCGCATCATGCATGGTCGCGGATGCGGCTGCCAAGCACAGCAACAAAGTGACCGTGCAGCACCCCGTCATCGCCGGGCTCGCCGCAAGTAACCGCGCAGCGGCGGCGAAAATCATACTCAAGGGCTGAACCGCGCGCGGTAATCCTGCGGTGCTGTCGCTAATAGGCGCAGGAAGCTGCGGCGCATCGTCTCCTCCGAACCGAAGCCGCAACGCTGGCAGATCCGCTTGACCGGCAGGCGGGAGTCCGACAGCAGCAGCCGCGCCGCTTCCACCCGGAGCCGTTCCACGGCCCGGGCCGGCGTCAGCCCGGTCGCCTCCGCATAGTGCCGACTGAAGCTGCGCTCGCTCATCCCGGCCTCCCTGGCCAGGACCGGGAGCGGAAGGTCTTCAGCCAAGTGCTCGTTCATCCAGTCGTGGAGTGCGTCGAACCTGCCCGCCGTTGCTTGCAGGGACAGGGCGGCGCTGAACTGCGCCTGCCCGCCGGGGCGCTTCAGGAACACGACGAGGTAGCGGGCTACGGCGAGTGCCACGGCGCGGCCCAAATCCTCCTCGACGAGCGCCAGCGCCAGATCGATCCCTGCCGTCACTCCTGCCGAGGTCCAGACCGGGCCGTCACGCACGAAGATCGGGTCAGGCTCGACGCGTATCGCGGGAAAGCGCCGGGCAAGCTCTGCGCAAACCGACCAGTGGGTCACTGCGCGTCGCCCATCCAGCATGCCTGCGTCGAGCAGGAAGGCCCCGGTGCAAACGGAAGCGGTGCGACGGGCCTGCTTCGCCCGCTCGCGCACCCAGTCGACCAGCGCGGGATCCGCCGCCGCCACATCGACGCCCTGACCGCCCGCGACAATCAACGTATCCACCGTCGCTCCCGCCGCCGGAAGCGCATCCGCGACGAGTTCCAGCCCGGCCGACGTCGTCACCGCCCGACCGGCCTTTGCCACCACCCGGGGTGCGTAGGGCGGTGCTCCCCCCGCCTTGACGACGCATTCGTTGGCCGATGCGAACACCTGGAGCGGCCCCGTGACATCGAGCAACTGCACGGACGGATAGGCGAGCACTTCGACGCCACGGGCCGCACTTGGCGCAAACGGTGGGGTCTTTGGCATTTCCGCCGCAGCGTGCCCGGATAGGGTTGCCCTGTCCATTGCCGCGAACCCCAACCGGAGACGCGTATGATCCCGCACGACATCCACCTGCAGATCGGCTCCTTGTTGTTCGAGGGACTGGATCAGATCGACCTGGCGGGACCATTCGAGGTGCTGTCGCGCATCCCCAACTCGACCTACCGCCTCTACGGCAGGACGGCCGACCCCGTCCGCGACTTGAAGGGATTGCGGCTGACGCCAGATGCCGCCATCGCGGATGCTCCGCCGCTCGACGTGCTGCATGTTCCGGGCGGTCGCGGCCAGGAAGCCTTGATGGAGGATGCGGCGGTGCTCGCCTGGATCGGGCGGCAGGCCGCCGGAGCGCGCAGCGTCCTATCCGTCTGCACGGGCGCCTTGCTGTGCGGCGCGGCCGGCCTGCTCAAGGGACGCCGAGCGACGACGCACTGGGCCTCGTTCCACCTGCTGCCGTTGTTCGGCGCGATCCCCGTCAATCAGCGGGTGGTCGTGGACGAAGGCTGGGTGTTTGCCGCCGGCGTCACTGCCGGGATCGACGGCGCATTGCGTCTCGCGGCCGAGTTGCGCGGCGAGGCGGTGGCGCAGGCGATCCAGCTCCACATGGTGTATGCGCCGGAGCCGCCGTTCGACAGCGGTACGCCCGAGGTCGCGCCAGCCGGGGTTCTCGCCGAGGCGCGGCGTTCGCTGCAAGGCATCACGGCGCAGCGGGAGGCGACGGCGCGCCGCGTGGCAGCCCGGCTCGGTATCCACCTTCCCGACAGCGCGGCCGAATAAGCCCGTCTCGCGCCCAAATACGTTGTTCAGGAGCATGACATGACGACAATCAGTTTCACGCGGACGTTGCCGCCGGAATGGCTGCTGGCGATGTGGAAGGAGATCGACGACAAGACTTTCGGCAAAGGTTTTGACTGTTTCGCCGATGACGCCGTGTGCAGCCTCGGCGTTGCCGATTGGCATGGACGCGAGACGATCCGCCAGAACCTGCGGGACTTCATCGACAAGGGTTTCACCGCGCACCACGACGTGGTCGAGTACCTGGGACAGCCCGTTGCTCAAGATCTTCCACGGCAAGGTCGCGATGACGTTCGACGACCCCGGCATGGCGAGCGTGCAGCCCACGATGACCCATTTCTTCTACATGGACGAGGCCGATCCGTCCAAAGTCATCCGGTGGGTCGGATCGGTCGGCCCCACCGCGTTCTGAACGCGCGCTGGCGTGGGGATGTTCGCGGCTACGAAGAGGCGACCGCCATCCTGCGAGCGGCCGGGTTCCGCCTGCGTCGACCATGGCGATCGCGGTGCGGACGGATAACCGCCGTTCGTCGGCGTCACCCCGGGCTCGGCCCGTCTCGCCGCTCCCGGTCGATGTTGAGCAGCGGGCCTGCGGGCATTTGCCGCCGGCCCAGGCCGCGCGCTTTGCCGACCTGCCCGCGATAGGCCGCCTTGCCGCCCGCCACCGTCATCTGCACGATCAGGCGGGCGTACTCCGCCCGGCTCAGCCGGCCGTCGTCGCGGAACCACAGCACGTAATGCGCTGCCATCGCCACAAAACTCGCGGCGAGCGGGAACAGCAGCGCGCGGCGGCGGGAGAGGCGGGGGACGGCGAGCAGCAACACGCGCTCGATGCGCCACAGAACGCCGCGGAACAGGTCGCGCAGCGTGCGCTCGCTCATCACCGGCAACGTGTGCAGGGCGGCCAGCAGCACGCGCTGGGCCGCCTCGCCGGACGCCAGCGCCTGCAACAAGGCGAGCGCCAACGCTTCGAGACGCGCCAGCGGCGGCGACACCTGCACCGGCTCGTCCTCGCTCCAGTGCGGCAACGGATCGGCCGCGTCCAGCGCGTCGTGCAGCGCCATCACGTGGTCATGGAGGATGGCGTAGATCAGCTCGTCGCGGGTCCGGTAGTAGTAGGAGCAGGTGGTCGTCGCCAGTCCGAGTGAGGCGGCGATGTCGGCGAGGCTCGCTCCGGCCAGTCCCCGTTGCGCGAACAGGCGCGCGCCCGCCGCCCGCATCGCCGCCTTGCGCGCCTCGATGTCCGGCGGCGGCTTCGCCAACACGCTCGCCCGCGCGCCAAGCTGCTCCAGCAGCCGTTCGCGCGCCGCGTCCGCCTGCGAGAAGTCCAATGTCCGCACGCCGTCTCCTTACCCTGACGTAGTTAGGAATGCTAACATACACGCCCGGATCAGGGCAATCGTGCCCCTTCACGGTTGCCCGGAAGTGGGCAATGACCGCGCGGTGGAGAGCCCGGATCAGGGGAATGTATGACGGCCGGGATGACGGCTGCGGCCGCGCTGCGGGTGGCTGAGGCCCGATCCCTTACTCCGGCCCTCTCCCGGGGGAGGGGAAGTCAGTCCGGCAGCACCTCGATGGCATCGCCGACTGCAACGCGGCCGGCCTCGATGACCTCGGCGTGGACGCCGAGATCGACATGGCCATACAGCCGGCGCAGCTCCGAAACCGGGTCGGCGTCGCGCTCCGCGGTTTCGGGATTGACCTCGGTGGCCGGGCAGCGGGCGATCCGCTTGACCACGCGCAGGGTGGCGCCGCCGAGCTGCACCTGCCGCCCGACCCAGTCGAGCTCGCTCCAGGCCGGGGCGCCGGAAAACCAGACGTTGGCGCGGAACCGCCGCCGGTGCCGGCGCTGGCCGATTTGCTGCTCGAAATCGCGCAGGCTCGCCAAGCTGATCAGGCTGATTACCGGCCGCCGCTGGTCGCCGAACACGTGGCCGGGGACGTGGTGGAAGGTCGGCGTGCCGCGCGCCTCCTCGCCCAAGAAACCGGTCAGGAAGGCGGCGATCCGCGCTCGGCCGTCCGCCGTCAGCGCGTTCTCCGACACCATGTCCCCTTGTGGCGCGTCCCCTTGTGGCGCGCGGATCGTCAGCCGTCCGGAGCGGGGCTCGAAATGCGAGCGCAACGCAGCGACCCTGGCGTTCCGCTTGAGGCACATGAAATGATCTTTCGGCAGCCACTCGGGGTTGGCCGGGTCGAACGGCGCGTCCCCTTGCGCCAGAGCGAAGGCGCGATCCCAGGGGATGGCGCCGCCCTCCTCGACGTCGGCCACCTCCAGCGCCTCGGCGGTCAGGCCCTTTACCGGGAAGCGATACAGGTATTCGACGCGCATGGGCGAACCCCCTTGAGGCCAACTTGCCCATCTACCATGTGGATTTGCAAAGGTCGTGCCTTCGTTGCCTGATCAGGGACGGGGGAAGGCCGGTCGCCTGATCGATAGGGACGAACATCATGGACATCGAAAAATTCACGGAGCGCGCCCGCGGCTTCCTGCAGGCGGCGCAGACCATCGGCATCCGCGAGTTCCATCAGCGGATCACGCCGGAACACCTGCTGAAAGCCCTGCTGGACGACGAGGAGGGGGCCGCTGCCGGCCTGGTCCGCGCCGCCGGCGGCGACCCGAACGTTGCCAAGAACGCGGTCGAGGCCGACCTCGCGCGGCTACCCAAGGTCCAGGGGTCCGGGGCGGGCCAGCCGCAGTTCACGCCGGAGATCGTGCGCATTCTCGACGCTGCCCAGCAGGCGGCGCAGCGCGCCGGCGACGAATACACGGCGCAGGATCGGCTGCTGGCCGCGATCGCGGCCAGCGACACGCCGGCGGCACGCGCGCTGCGCAACGCGGGCGTCACCGCGCAAGGGATCGAGAAGGCGGTCAACGACGTCCGCCGCGGCCGCAAGGTGACGAGCGCCAACGCCGAGTCGACGTTCGATGCCTTGAAGAAATATGCCCGCGACGTGACCGCGCTGGCGCGCGAGGGAAAACTCGACCCGGTGATCGGCCGTGACGAGGAGATCCGCCGCACCATCCAGGTGCTCGCCCGCCGCACCAAGAACAATCCGGTGCTGATCGGCGAGCCCGGCGTTGGCAAAACCGCGATCGTCGAGGGATTGGCGCTGCGCATCGTCAATGGCGACGTGCCCGAGGCATTGAAAAACAAACGGCTGATGGCGCTCGACCTCGGCGCGATGGTCGCCGGCGCCAAATTTCGCGGCGAGTTCGAGGAGCGGCTGAAGGCGGTGCTGCAGGAGATCGAGTCCGCCGAGGGCGAGATCATC
>CAVRCA010000006.1:0-40000 GCA_963719345.1 uncultured Alphaproteobacteria bacterium | reverse complement strand
CCGAATGGGGCAACCCACCCCTATGGGGTATCGTCAGCTGAATCCATAGGCTGGCGAGGCGAACCCGGGGAACTGAAACATCTCAGTACCCGGAGGAACAGACATCAACAGAGATTCCGCGAGTAGTGGCGAGCGAAAGCGGAACAGGCCAGTGGTTTCTTGTCGGCACAGCAGAACGGCCTGGAAAGGCCGGCCGGAGCGGGTGACAGCCCCGTATGCGAAGTGCGGCGAGGGATCCTTGAGTAAGGCGGGACACGTGAAATCCTGTCTGAAGATGGGGGGACCACCCTCCAAGCCTAAATACTCCCTGGTGACCGATAGCGAACAAGTACCCGTGAGGGAAAGGTGAAAAGCACCCCGACGAGGGGAGTGAAAGAGACCTGAAACCGGATGCCTACAAGCAGTCGGAGCCTCTGATGGACGTGTAGCGATACGCGCTCCGGGTGGGGTGACGGCGTACCTTTTGTATAATGGGTCAGCGAGTTTCTGTTGGCAGCGAGCTTAAGCCGTTAGGTGGAGGCGCAGCGAAAGCGAGTTTGAACAGGGCGTTCAGTTGCCGGCAGAAGACCCGAAACCGAGTGATCTAGCCATGGCCAGGCTGAAGGTGGGGTAACACCCACTGGAGGGCCGAACCCACGCCTGTTGAAAAAGTCGGGGATGAGCTGTGGCTAGGGGTGAAAGGCCAATCAAACTCGGAGATAGCTGGTTCTCCGCGAAATCTATTGAGGTAGATCGTCGTGTGTTTACTTCGGGGGGTAGAGCACTGGATGGGCTAGGGGGGCCCAAAGCCTTACCAAACCTAACCAAACTCCGAATACCCGAAAGTATAGCGCGGCAGACAGACGGCGGGTGCTAAGGTCCGTCGTCGAGAGGGAAACAGCCCAGACCGCCAGCTAAGGTCCCCAAATCGTGGCTAAGTGGGAAAGGATGTGGGAATTCCAAAACAACCAGGAGGTTGGCTTAGAAGCAGCCATCCTTTAAAGAAAGCGTAATAGCTCACTGGTCTAACAGAAACCCTGCGCCGAAAATGTAACGGGGCTCAAGCCACGTACCGAAGCTGTGGGCGTGTAGCGATACACGCGGTAGCGGAGCGTTTCCGAAGTCTGCGAAGCGGATCTCGTGAGAGGCCGTGGAGATATCGGAAGTGCGAATGCTGACATGAGTAGCGACAAACAGAGTGAGAAACTCTGTCGCCGAAAGTCCAAGGGTTCCTGCGCAAGGTTAATCCGCGCAGGGTGAGCCGGCCCCTAAGGCGAGGGCGAGAGCCGTAGTCGATGGGAATGGGGTGAATATTCCCGGGCCTGCCAGAAGTGACGGACGAGGATGTTGTCGGGGCTTATCGGATTGTCCCGGCTTTGCGAGCGTTCCAGGAAACAGCTCCAGCGTATAGACCGTACCCGAAACCGACACAGGTGGACTGGTAGAGCATACCAAGGCGCTTGAGAGAACGATGCTGAAGGAACTAGGCAAATTGCTCGCGTAACTTCGGGATAAGCGAGACCTCCTTCTGGGCAACCAGGGGGGGGTGGCACAGAGCAGGGGGTAGCGACTGTTTAGTAAAAACACAGGACTCTGCGAAGTCGCGAGACGACGTATAGGGTCTGACGCCTGCCCGGTGCCGGAAGGTTAAGAGGAGGTGTGCAAGCACTGAATTGAAGCCCCGGTAAACGGCGGCCGTAACTATAACGGTCCTAAGGTAGCGAAATTCCTTGTCGGGTAAGTTCCGACCTGCACGAATGGCGTAACGACTTCCCCGCTGTCTCCAGCATCGGCTCAGCGAAATTGAATTCCCCGTGAAGATGCGGGGTACCCGCGGTCAGACGGAAAGACCCTATGAACCTTTACTGCAGCTTTGCAGTGGCATCAGGAAAATGCTGTGTAGGATAGGTGGGAGGCTTTGAAGCCGGGGCGCCAGCTCAGGTGGAGCCATCCTTGAAATACCACCCTGAGTTTTTCTGATGTCTAACCGCGACCGGTCTAGCCCGGTCCGGGACCCTGCATGGTGGGCAGTTTGACTGGGGCGGTCGCCTCCCAAAGTGTAACGGAGGCGCGCGATGGTGGGCTCAGGCCGGTCGGACATCGGCTGTTGAGTGCAATGGCATAAGCCCGCCTGACTGCGAGAGCGACAGCTCGAGCAGAGACGAAAGTCGGCCATAGTGATCCGGTGGTCCCGCGTGGAAGGGCCATCGCTCAACGGATAAAAGGTACTCTAGGGATAACAGGCTGATCTCCCCCAAGAGTCCACATCGACGGGGAGGTTTGGCACCTCGATGTCGGCTCATCACATCCTGGGGCTGGAGCAGGTCCCAAGGGTTCGGCTGTTCGCCGATTAAAGTGGTACGTGAGCTGGGTTTAGAACGTCGTGAGACAGTTCGGTCCCTATCTGCCGTGGGTGTTGGAGACTTGAGAGGATTTGTCCCTAGTACGAGAGGACCGGGATGGACGCACCTCTGGTGCACCGGTTGTCGCGCCAGCGGCACGGCCGGGTAGCTATGTGCGGACGAGATAATCGCTGAAAGCATCTAAGCGAGAAACTTACCTCAAAACCAGGTCTCCCCGGGGCAACCCCAGGAGGGCCGTGATAGACCATCACGTCGATAGGCCAGATGTATACGTGCGGCAACGCACTCAGCTAACTGGTCCTAATCGCCCAACAGGCTCAAAACACCACACATGCACAGCAATCGATCCACACGAGCATACTCAGCACACCACGCACCCAGCCACGACACACCACCCGCGCGCCTCACGCGCCGCGCACCGAGCAACCAGGTCCACACCCGTCGCCTGACAACCCGGGGCCACTCCCTGGGCTCGGACGACCTGGTGGCCATGGCGGGGTATGACGCACCCGATCCCATCCCGAACTCGGCCGTGAAACACCCCAGCGCCCATGATACTGCATCACAAGACGCGGGAAAGTCGGTCGCCGCCAGGTCTTCCAACCCAATCCACACACACACCTTACCCACGCGGGGTGGAGCAGCCCGGTAGCTCGTCAGGCTCATAACCTGAAGGCCACAGGTTCAAATCCTGTCCCCGCAACCACCGATAGTTGACTCCCCGGAACACACGTTCCGGGGAGTTTTTCGTTGCTGCGCAGCCGCGTCGCCGCCGTGCACGCCGAGCCGCAGGATCGTCGCCAGATCGCCCTGCAGCTCGACGCGCAGGCCGTCCGGCGCTTCCGGATCCGGCATCAGCGTCACCTGGTCAATGAGCGCGCGCAGCGCCTCTGACGCCTCGAGCTTGATGTCCGGCGCGGACAGCGATGTCTCCAGATCAGCGACCTTGGCGCGGTAGATCGCCGCGGCGTTCGGATGCAGCCGGACCGCGGGCGCCGGCTGTCAGCGGCAGATCAGTTCCGCAGTGAGCGTCGCTTTGACCGCTCCAGTTCAGTGAGCCGCGCTGCAGACTGTCGCTCCAGGCGCCGTTCTCGATCGCGCGCAGCACGCCATCGAGTCGCCGCTGCACGTCGCCGAGCTTGCTTCGAGCTGGACGCGCCGGCCGGTGCCTCGCGGCTCTGCACGCTGGCCGACTCTCCTCGAACGCGCGGACAAACTCCTCGACGAGGTCCGGCGTCAGCATGCGCTCGCGCAGCCCACCCAGGACACGGCGCTCGACTCGCTGGCGGGTGATGGTCGATGCGTTCTCGCAGGTGCCCTTGCCGCGGCGCGTCGCACAACCGTAACGGTTCTTCGCCATGATCGTGTAACCCCCACCGCAGCAGCCGCAGACCAACAGGCCGCTGAGCAGGAAGGCCCGGCGATGCGCACGGTTCAGCGCGTTGCCGTCTGTATCCCCGCCGATCTGGTGCTGCGTGGCCTGCTGGCGCGCGCTGCGCATCCCAGAGATCCGGCTCGATGATGCGCAGGTGAGGGACCTCGACCTCCTCCCACTGCGCGCGATCATTGATGCGGGCGATGCGCCTGCCGGTGCGCGGGTCCTTGACGTAGCTGCAGCGGTTCCAGGACAGCCGGCCGATATAGAGCGTGTTGTTCAGCAGGCCGGTGCCGCGGTCGGGCTGGCCGCGAATGGTGGTGTCGCCCCAGGGGCGGCCATCCGGGCCCGGGATCTGCTCGGCGTTGAGGTCGTGCGCGATGTGGCGTGGCGACTTGCCGGCCGCGAACTCGCGGAAGATCCGGCGGACGATCTCCGCCTCCTGCGGGACTTGATCGCGCGCTCGCCCGCCTCCTGGCGCCGGGTGGCGGAGGCACCACCTCGTAGCCGTAGGCAAGGCCGCCGGGGATGCGGCCGGCGCGGGCACGGCCGAGCTGACCGCGGCGGGTCTTCTCCCGCAGGTCCGAAACGTCATCTGCGCCATCGTGCCCATGATGCCGACATGCATCTGGGTCAGCAGGCCGATGCTGGTCGCGTGAACACCTGCATCTGCCGGAAGGTAAGCCGGTCGAACAGGTCGGCGACGTCGGCGAGCTTGCGGCCCAGCCGGTCGATCGCCTCGCAGACCACGAAATCGAACCTGCTGCCCTCCGCATCCGTCATCAATCGCGCAAGGCCGGCCGGAAGCGGCTGGGCCGCTGACGCGCGGATCCTCGTAGCTGTCGCTCAGCGTCCAGCCCTGCCGCTCGATGTAGCGGCGGCAGATCTCGCGCTGATCCTCGATCGACGCCTCGCGCTGGTTCTCGCTGCTGTAGCGCGCGTAGATCACGGCGCGCATCGGCATAGCGTTTCTCAGCTCGAGTTCCACCTTGATACAGCGTAGCCCACCGAGCCGTCCCATGCATCAGCCTTT
This sequence comes from uncultured Alphaproteobacteria bacterium, assembly GCA_963719345.1. GTDB lineage: Bacteria > Pseudomonadota > Alphaproteobacteria > Acetobacterales > Acetobacteraceae > CAVRCA01. The sequence goes on along the minus strand of CAVRCA010000006.1, from coordinate 35,250 downwards.
GCCGCAAAAGCGCGGGGACACCGGCAGACACGAATACGGTTAATGAAAAAAGAAAACGATAAAAAGCCGGCGCCGCTCCTGTGCGGCCTATGAAGGGTGCCCGAATCACAGTGACGTTCAGCAGCCTAGGCCGCCCGAGATGACGACCGGTAGGCTCAGGCCTTTGCCGTGCAGGACGCCGCGATTGCCTGCGATACGAATAGCCCCGCCTCTTGCAAAGATTGTCGTCCTTCGGGCAGCAGCCTCGCCATGAGTTGCCATGCGTGTGGGACGACCGGCCAGATCCGGAGCGTCACGTGGACGCCCGCCGCCTGCGCCCTGGCGGCTAACCGGACCGAGTTCGTCCCGCAGCACCTCGTCGGCGCCGACGTGCAGCAGCAGCGGCGGCAGCCCGGCGAGGTCAGCGTAGAGCGGGGATGCAAGCGGATCGAGCGAGTCCCCCTCCATTGGGAAGATAGACCTCCGCCAGCCGCGCCACGTCGGCGCCGAAGAACAGGGCGTCTCGCCTGTTGTTCTCGACTATCGAGGCCCCGGTGGCGGCAAGATCGGTCACTGGCGAGAACACCACCCCCGCCGCGGGCAGCGGGCGCCCGCTGTCGCGCAGCCGCAGAAGCGTCGATAGCGCGAGGCCGCCGCCAGCTGAGTTGCCGGCCACTGCGGAGATTGGCCGCCCGGTGCTGGCTGCGATCCAGTCGCAGCAGGCGACCGCGTCGTCAACCGCTGCGGGGAACCGGTGCTCGGGTGCAAGCCGGTAGTCGGGCACGAACAGCCGCAGCGTACCGATCGTGCCAGCGCCATCGTGACCGACCGGTGCGAAGCAGGCGAGCAGGCGAAGAAGCCGCCGCCATGGAGAAAGAGCATCACCGGTGCATCCGGCGCGGCGTGGGTCGAGATAACCCATTCGCCCGGGACGGCACCTTCACCCTGCGCGATCCGCATATCGCGGGGGATGCGTCCTGTATATGGGCGGTTCAAGGCGGCGCGGATCGCGCCGATATCGACCGGATCCTTGATCCGCTTCTTGAACCGCCAGCGCAGAAGCCGGGTTAGAAGGTGGACGCGCAGGCTTGCCATTGCAGAAAGTTCGATAGCGCTGCGGGAAAGCGCAATCGCGACGGATCCGGCGCAAGGCGGTGGACGAAACACGCCCACCGCCTAACTTGGCGCGTCTCGAAGGCGCTCCCTGGCCGCCTCGAATGTCCGACGGGCAGCCTGTCGGGCAAGAAGCTTCACCAACACGGAAAGGGGATCGTTCTCCCCGACCGGCGCGCATCCCGAGTGCAGTTCCGTGCCCTGGGCGGAACCGGTAGACCCCGTGTTTGGTCCCGGATGCTGGCCGATGTCATTCATCGACCCGGATAAATACAAGGCCTTTTCGGGGCGTCAGCAAGAAAGTCGAGGACTGGTCCATCGGTGCGACCGCTTTACACCTGCCCCGGCGGGGGCGATGTCGCCTTCCTCTCCTGAAGTGACTGCCAGCTTTGCGGCCTGTCAGATGCCGGAGAGGTCCCGTACGTAAGGCGCCACGCTTCCCGAACTGCCGGAGCGCGGCCGCACTCACCAGCTCACCCACCGGGAGCAGATCTACCCTCATCCATACTTTTTCTCCCCCTCGATGATCCTTCGTGGTTTCTGGTTGTAATTGTTGTCCCTCGATCGCTATAACTCGCCTTGGAAGCCCATCGCGTATACTCTCTAGCCTTGCGTGGCTCTCGAGACCGTTCCTCCTGCGGAGACAACCTTGCTGATAAAAATTCCTAAGAAGGCGCCTCGAGCAAATCAGCAGCCTAAGGGGAACCCACCTGAGGCCGAACACGGCAGCGCTCCCATTGCGGAGGGTGAGCGCAAGGCAATCACTGCTCAGACCTCAGGCACAGCAGCTTCGCCCCCAGCCCAAACCGAGCAGGGTGCTCCTGGAGGCGAGCAGCCGGTTAGGCTGACCCGAGCGCAGGCGGCGGATTATCTCCGCTATCTCGGCTACCCCATAACAGCCGCCCGGCTGGCGAAGTTGGCTGGGTCGGGAGAGGGGCCCGATTATGTCGTCTGGGGAGGGCGGACGCTTTACGACCGAAGTGTCCTGCTGAAATGGGCTAAGGGCCGCGAACGCGACCCGCGGGCAGGAAAGCCTGCTATGTAGTTCCGACCGGGCACCGTTGATTGCCGTTCGGTGCAACTGAGTGCTCTCGACGGCTTTTGTGGTTCCTCATTGTCCTTCTATGCTCCTCGCTTTCCTACGTGTTCCTTGGCAAACGCCTCTCCGCCTTTCTTGGACGAACCATGTCGATGAAAGACCCGTTCTCAAGGAGAGCTTGCCGCCCGCCAAGGTCGCTCGCAATCGACCGTCGCACGCCTTGTGCAGGGGCCGTGAAGCATGGTCTGCGTGCCCGATGGTGCTCTCGATGTCTCCCTTGTCCGTTCACGTCCTTGTCGCGTCACTTGGCGCATTCCGGTGCCGTTGCTGGTCAAACGAAGTCGATCGTGGCGGCCTAGCACCCTTAGACTCATTCCGGGGTTCATAGTGCATTCTGATAGGCTTTCGCAGCATGAGGCGAACAGAGGCCCAGCGTAGGAAGGCAAACGCGCAGCGGTTGAGGCATTTCGGCGGAACCATGAACCGGTGCAACTCGCCGCGTTTAACGAGCTCCAGATTGACCCTGGGGTAAACCGCGGCCAGCCCGTCGCGGAACTTCGCGTCCTGGTATCCGCTGTCGGCGTAAAGCGTCAGTAGGAACGGAACAGGCCGAACAGCGATGCCATCAGCAACACGCCGCCTTCGCGATCCTGCAGGTCGGCGGCTTGAGTGATCCGCCTGCATCAGCAGGCCCTGCGCATCGACCAGGACATGCCGCTTCGTGCCCTTGATCGTCTTGCCGGCGTCGTAGCCCGGCGGATCGATCGAGCGTCCTTTCGTCAGGAGGTCCGGACGCTCAGGGCTGTCGATGATCGCGAGCGTCGGGCTTGCCTCTAGAGACACCATCATCGGCGGGCTGAGCCGTCAGCATCCTTATAGCTGACGTTGGCAAGTTTCAGCTCGGCTCTTCCCGCCAGAGCAGCAGCGTCCAGGTTGGCGTCTAGATTGGTTTCATGCGCTTGAGTGCCTGTTGGGGTGTTGCCAGCTTTTGGGCCCTCGTTATCCTTCTATGTCCTCTAGCTCCCTTGCGTGTCCCTTAGGGGACCTCCTGCGCCTTCGCTGGACAAGCGAGGTCGTCGACACAGAAGGGGGGCGTGCCACAACGCGGCCCTCAAACAGGGTGGCTTGCTGCTATTTTGCAGCCGATCGATGTTCGGCAGAGGATCCGTCCGCTGTGGCGCCGACATTGTCTCCCCCAACCCCTAAGCGCTGACTTAAGCTTATACCGGGCCAGCGCCAGGCATCTCCCCAGGAAGCAGATCGATGCATATCGTCTCACACCCGAGCAAATCCGCTCGATTGGTAGGAAGATGTTGCAATGGCAAGTATCCAATCGCGAAGGTCGCAGGACGGGCATCGTCAGCCGCGGGACGAAAGTTTGGGTGAGGAAATCCGGGAGAGCCGCGAAGGGGCCGGCAAATAACCCTGAGCAAGCCACGCCACCCACTCCGGAAAATGCGCACTCGTGCTCGGCTGGGCAAGACAAACGGTCGAACATGAAGAACGAAGCGGTCGGGCGAGCAGGAGAGCGCGCCTGAAGGTCCCATTCCTCTTAGACGGGACAAATCTGGCTAACCCGCGCAGAGGCCGCGAACTATCTCAACTCTCGTGGGTATCCGACCAGTGTCAGTCTCCTGGCCAAATTGGCGGGACGGACGGCGGCCCCGGATTTCGCCGTTGGGGCAATCGGTCCTGGTACAACATCGACCTGTTGCTGGTGTGGGCTGAGAGTTGCGAGCGCAGTCCGCGCTTTGCGTGAACAGGCAACAAAATAGGTGCCCTCGCCTAACCGCCTGCGTGTGGCTCGGGGATACGAGGAGATCGGTTTGTAAGCCGGCCCGGCAATCCCGCAGCCGCACGCTCCTCTAACCCGCTTTCGATGAGAAATTTATGGACACCGAAGCCAAGTATGGGTACGGTCGTGCCGCAGCTTGTCCCGACGCAGAAATGCAACAGCATCGCGTTCTCTAACAAGCCCCCCAAGCCGATCATCGATAAGATCACCATCACTCCCGATACAGAGAAGGATGATGGTCATCCCACAAGGATGCAATTCGCCAAATGATGTTCGACTTCTCGAAGTTGGAGTTCTACCCCTTTGCCAAGCATGGTCGCCTTCCTGTGCAGGGGGGCCGCTATAATTCGGCCCTCCGCATCCATGCACCCAATCCGGCGGGCGACATCAACGGCGAGTGGTCCAAGGAATTCGCGCTCCTTCAATGCGACCCCAGGAACGGAAAGGGCGGTTTTCTCCGCCTTGAGTGGAACCCGGCCAAAGTGGAGTGCTGCTGGTTCCAGTCACCTGTTCGGCACCCTCTCGGCGGTCATGCTGCACACCAGCAAGTTTGACAACCTCCTGGCGGACGCCCCCGTGACGCGCCTCGACGTCGCCCTGGACGTCTATGGGATACGGCCGGACGATTACGTATGGGAGCTAAGCAAAGGGATCTATCGGAATCCCATCATGAAAGAAGGCAAGCTACAAACCCTGTACTTAGGAAACAGGAACGCAGCCAAGGGAAGGGCGCTGGTCCGAATTTATGACAAAGGGGCGGAACTGGGGGTTCCCAATCTGGAGCTGACGCGCATCGAGCGGGTCTTCAAGAACAACAAGCTGCGCGTCCGGGATTTGCCCGCCCTGTCCAACGTCTTTCAGCACACTCAAATGCCTCGACGTCCCTGCCGCGCTGGCTGGCCTCGGTCTGGCTGGGGTCCCGCCGATGCATCGCCCCTTCTTCCACGACTCCTGCGCCTACCGGGGATTACGCTCCGCTCTCGACCGCATCGAAAGTCCCACGCTGAGGAAAGCGCTGAAGCAAGCCATCAACTCGGCCATCCCGCAGTTTTGGATCGTCAATGCCATCTGGACTGAATGGCCGGCGGCAGTGGCGCACGCCTTCTCGCACGACGCTGTTCCCCCGCCAGAGTAGGCCAACAATTTGACTCGTCAGCTTTGTAGAAGGCCAGTGCAGGCGCCTGCACGGCCTGGACCTCGGGCAGGCAACTCGGCCAGCTCGCGCGGAACATACGGCGATGCGCCCAGTTTCAGAAATCCTGCGAGTGGCCGATCTGGGCCGCTCAGGGTCCACGTGAGTTAGGGCGCCATTCCGCCTCTGCGGCCGACGGCACCCTCGGGGTAGGCAAGGCAACAGGAGTGGAGTAGCGCCTCGTAGTTGAGCCTTCCGGCTCGGAGGCGCTTCTTGCGTGCGGAAGGCACGCAGACAGCGCCTCGATCAGTGAGCCGGCATGGAAGGTATGAGGTTGCCCCCGGTGGCAGGTGCTAAGCCCGCAGCGGCCGACACGCCGTTTGCTGCGACGAACAGTGCGGAGCTGGCCCGCATGCCGCCGAGCTTGCCCATGGCGATGCAGCAGGCTCCCGGCCCAATACGCGTTTTCACGCCTCGGCTTTCCTGTGCCAAGCACCTTGCTGCCATAGCCGCGCTCCAGTAGCGTTTGCTGCAACAAAGGAGACGCGGCAGCAATTGCCGCGCCACTCATAAAATTGGGAAGGGGACGACATGGCCTCGACGCACTGCCGCACTCTGAGGCTGACGATGGGCTTCACCTCGACGCTGCTGCTAGGCACCATCCTTGGCTCGGGCACCGGCCTCGCGAATGATTGCGGGGCCCTGCAGGGGCTTGCGGTTCCGGGTGTGACAATCACGTCGGCGACGCCCGTGGATGCCGGCTTCGTGCCGCCGGGGCTTTCGTCAGATACCTCTGTGTCGGGGCCGTTTTGCCGCGTCATAGCGGTCGCCTCGCCGGTTCCTCAGTCAACTATCAATTTCGAGGTGTGGCTGCCTTCCTCGACGAGCTGGAACAGCAAGTTCCGCGGAGAGGGCTCTGGCGGTTGGCGGGCTCCATCAACTACAGCGCCATGGTGGATGCGCTGAACCGGAACTATGCCAGCATGGCGAACGACAACGGGCACACCGGAAGCAGCGGACGCTCTGGAAATCCCGAGGCGGTCGTCGACTTTGGCTACCGGGCCCAGCACGTGACCACAGTAGCCGGCAAGCTCATCGCCGCTTCCTATTACGGCGAGAACCCGAAGCACTCCTACTTCGTCGGCTGCTCGCAGGGAGGCCACCACGCTCAGATGGAGGCGCAGCGGTTTCCTGACGATTACGACGGCATCATCGGGGGCGACCCGGCGTATACTGGACCGGCCAGATGCTGCTCGAGGCGTGGGTTGGACTAGCCTCGACCGCCGGTGGGAACCGATCTGCCGCAGAGCAAGCTGGACCTCACCACGAATGGGGTGCTTGCCCATTGCGCGGGAGAGGATGGCGGGCTTTCCCACTGACAAGTTTCTGACTGATCCCCGAGATTGCCATTTCAATCCGGCTGCTTTGCAGTGCACGTCCGGGCAGGATCCCGGCGACCTGCTTGAGTTCCGCCGAGGCAAAGGCGATCCGGAAGATCTACCGGGGACCGAGAGACACGCTCACCAGGCAGCGGATCGCCCCCGGGGTGGCGATCGGCGGCGAGCTCGCCTGGAGGTCAGTCCTGGTCGGCAGCTCACTCCCGGGCGGCAGTTCGCTCTCCTTCTTCCGCGACGCCATTTTCGATGACCCGAACTATGACTTCAGCAACTTCAATTTCGGCACCGACGTGGCGTTGACCAACAACAAGCTGTTCGCCGGACAGACCGCCGCCCAGATCCTCAACGCCACCGATCCCGAACCTCGAGCCGTTTCGCAAAGCCGGCGGCAAGATCATCATGTATCATGGCTGGGCCGATCCTTTCGTTCCGTCGCAGTTCAGCATCGATCTGTATACCGCGATCGTCGCGGCGCAGGCCGAGGCTCACGGGCTATGGCTTTGACGTCGCCAGTCAGCAAAACATCGGGAGCGACGGTGGAATAAGTCGGTTCTCCCCCGAGGTGCTGATGAGCCCCGAAAGCGGCACTGCCGCGCAGCAGACACAAAGGCTTCGCTCGGCTATTCATGGTGCCGGGCATGTTCCACTGCGCCGGCGGTCCGGGGGCAAACAACTTCGGAGGCGCCTATCAGCCGGCTGGCTCGCCACTTGACCCTCAACATGACATGGTCGAGGCGTTGGACGCCTGGGTGGATCGGGGCATCGCGCCGGAAAAGATCATCGCCACCAAATACGGTGAACGACACGCCTGCACAGGGTGTCGCCTTCACCCGCCCGCTTTGCCCTTACCCGCAGATGGCCGTTTACAACGGGAGCGGGGATACCAGCAGCGCACAGAGTTTCACCTGCGTTGCCGGACGAGCCTGACCCGAACGGGCCGCCGCTGCTCGGCGTCGGCACGAAGTAAACTTGTGTGATCCTTGTCCCAAGCGCCCTCGTCGCTGACCTGTCAGGAGTAGGTCATCGCCCCTCGCGCTTGAGCCGTTTTTGCTGGTCCTCCTGGTCCATCCGCGCCGTGACACCGCCGTCCACCCCCGTGCCGGACGGCGTCGCCTCGAACAGCGACCCCGCCGTGGAAGGTGCGGCAGGCGCCGCGTCAAATTGCGCGCCCTGGATCACGTCCGCGCCGATGCGGTTGGCGAGCCCGGGCCAGAGCTGCGCGCCGAGAACCGCCCCCTCGGCCTTCCATCCGACCGGATACTCGCCCCGCCAAGGATGGATGGCGGCCCGACGATGCTGTCCACCGTCTCCCAAGGACCGTCCATCATGGACATCCGCGTCGCGTGCCCGGTGTAGTTGGCGGCGTGCTGGTAGAACGGCGTGTCCACGGCCCACGGCTCGATCGTGACGACCTTGATCGCCGATGCGCCGTTCAGCCGCAGTTCCTGGTTCAGGGCCGCATCGAGCGCGACGATCGCGGCCTTCGTGGCGGCGTAGCTCGCCTGGTAGGCGAGCGGCACGCGGCCCTCGACGGAGGCGACGTTGACGAGCGTGCCGAAACCCTGGCGGCGGAACTGCCGCAGTGCCGCGTGGCTGCCGTAGATGGTGCCCTTGAGGTTCACGTCAACGACGCGGGCGTGATCTTCGGCCGAGACCTCGTCGAAGCGCCCGATCGCGGCCACGGCGGCGTCGTTGATCCACACGTCGATGCGGCCGAACCGCCCGACCGCAGCCGTGGCGAGACGCTCGACCTGGTCCGGCTGGCCCCGCCAGGGGGAGCTGGTGCAATCAACTGCACCAAATCGATAGCGTAACCTCGGCCGTGCAATACCAGGGCGCGAGGGTGATCATGCCCCAAGACTACCGTGAGCCCGGGTCAAGAGCGTTCCAACCACCCCCCATGCCGGGTAGCAGAAGGCCCACTTCTGGCTCAGTTCAGCATCTCCGACCGTCCTGGGTTCTGCGCTTTTGATCGCGCTTTGTCGCGGAAAACTAGCGGCCGACCGGTGCTCAACCAAGGGACCGAGCGCGCTGGGCCAGCCGATGTGGGACAAGGCCGGATCTATCAGGAACGGCTTCGATCCCCCTCATCAGGCAACGGCCTTGATCACGAGGGCGGCGACGCCGGCGATCAGCACCGCCAGCATCCATTGGATCAGCGTGAGCTTGCGGTCCACCGTCGTCATTTCACGCTCCTTTTCACAACTGCGTTCTCCCGCGGGTGACGGCGAAGCCGGGCGATCGACGCCGCCCGCGCCGAGTGGCGCTGGTCGGTCTCCGCCTCCTGGGCGATGGCGAGCGCGGCGCGCCGCAGCGTCGCCGTCAGCCGGCTGTTGCGGAGCGGGGGAACCTCCCCCGCCTCGCGATAGGGATCGAGCACGCGGCGTTCGTTCATTGCAGGTCCATCCGTAAGGCGCTCAGGTAGTCCTTGCCGTAGTGACGACGATCTCAGAAATGTCGGACCAGCTGACGGTTACGGCTCCTTTGTATCCCGCGCGGCTACGAAGGTCTGCCGCAGCTCGAAGATGGCCTCGCCGTACCGCCGGCTGGCATCCAGCATGCGGGCCTGGTTGTAGTGCTTCTGGCCGGTATCGGAGCCGACGTGGCCAAGCAGTGTGGCGCTGATCGCTCATCAGGTCCGGCTGGTCCATCGCCACCGACGTGAGCAGGCAGTCGCGGAACAGGTGCGGCCAGACAGCCGTGCCGAATTGCGTCTCGTGTAGCGCTTGATCAGCTCGCGAAGCGTGTTCTCCTTCATCGGCCCACCGAAGCGTCGACCCATAGGCGGCGATGCGCGGGGTCGCCCGCCGAACTTGGTGGCTTGCCGCGACCAGGACGGGACGCCAGCTCCGCAGAAACGCCTCCAGATACGGGATCAGGTCATCCGGCATGGGCTCGTCGATGGCGCCGCCGGTCTTCGTGTCCTCGGCGTTGAAGGTCAGCCAGTAGCGCCTGCCGTCCCACCGCAGCGACGTGCCGATGGTGATGGCCTGGAAGTTCCTGATCCGCAGGGGCCGGGCGGCCAGCAGCGCGATGACCAGCCCTGACTGGTAGCGCTGCGCCGCGGGGACGGTCTTGCGCTCGCCCTGCATCGGCCGTCGTCCATCACGCTGCTTGCCGAACCGGTACAGCTCGAGGGTGTGCCGGATCGCATGCCGCTTTTCGCGCGACGGCTTCGCCTTGAGCTTGAGCCGGTTGGACCGCCGGCTCAGCCATGACCAATCCGCATCGGGTGCGAGCGCCCTGGCCGCCGAGGTCAACGCCGCCGACCGTGGTGCCCACGCTGACGGACGAGACAGTCGACTTGAGGTGGGCGGTGTAGCTGGCGAGCCGATCGGGCGTGATCCGCTGCGCGACAGTCTCGATCCTCGGCAAACAGGCCCGCCCGGTGCAGCCAGGACAGATAGCGGCCGTAGCCGTCCTCGTTCTTCTTGAGGGTGCGTTCGCTCCACCCGACCGCCGGGTTGTCGCGGCCCGCCGCACCGGTGCCAAGCCGGGCGCGGAGCCCAGGCGCCGCGGTCATGCGCGGGCCAGATCGACACCGGCCAGATCAGCCGGGCGTCTCGCGAGCGATTGGGGTCGTCGGCGCATGGGCACCGGCGCGATCACCGCCCCGCTCCTGGCGGACCTTGCGCTGTTCGGCTGGGCCGCAAGGCATCGTCCCGGATGCGGAGCACATGCGCGTCGAACAGGCGGAATGCGTCCGACTGCTCGACGAAGGCATAGAAGCGCCGGGTCGTCTCGCCGTCTCGATGGCCGAGCACGCGGCGCATGACGTCGATCTGCCCGGGGTGGCTGCGCAGATACAGGAAGCAGCCGAGGTGGCGGAACAGGTGGACGTTGAACTTGGTGCCGAGCTCCCGCAGCAGCACGTTGCAGACCGCGTCGGCCAGGACCCTGCCGACCTTGGCGCTGCCGTCCGGCCGCGGGAACAGGAACCGGGGGCCGCTTCCCCGGTGTTCGGGCTGGATCAGGTGGTTCCGGTACTTGGCGAGGTAGAGGTCGATCAGCGCCATCGACTGCGCCGGCAACTCGAGCTCGATGTCCTCGCCGTTCTTGGTGCGCTTGCCGGGGATGAACAGGTGAACGGCCGCGCCCTTGCCGGACCGGCTGCGCACGAAATCGGTGTCGACGTCGATCTCGCTCAGGTTCTGCAGCCGGATGGGGCACATGATCTCGAGCTCGATCGCCACCGCCGCGCGGACCAGGATGGCCGCGTCCCGCGGCGGCAGCGTGCCCGACTCCGCCTGCTTCAGCAGCCTGTAGGGCAGCAGCAGCAGGTCGCGGACGTGCTGGGGATCGCGGAAGACGGCGAGCCGGCGCCGGTTCTTCTCGGTCATGCCGAACCGGCGCAGCCGGCCGCCGGACGAGCCGCCGCATCCGCCGGCTGATCCAGTCGGCGAGCTCCCTGTCCTTCAGCTGGTAGAGCGCGACGGGACGCAGTGCGGCCAGCAACCCGGCCAGCTGCGCGCAGTCGGGGCGTCCCCGGCGCTCGATGAAGAAGTCGCAGATCGCGTCCACGTTGTCCCGGTCGCGCCAGCACGCGTGATGCTCGTGATCCCCTCGACCGGGACGCCGCGGTGCACGAGGGCCGAGGCCATCTGCCGGAACTGGAATTCGCGGAGGCGCGAGGGTGCTGGGCCGCAGTCCCCGCAACGGCGCGTCGTCGTCGTCGGGAGGATCGGTCAGGAAGGCGAGATAGTCGGCGAGCGATGCCTGGAAGGCGGGGGAAAATCTCTCGGCCCGCAGCACGTATCCCTCCGTGTCGATGCCGGTGAGCGTCAGGCGCTGCTGCGGCCAGCCGGGGACCCGGTCGACGGCGGCGTTCCAGCCACGGATCGAGGCGCGGATGATGGCGTTGGGACGGCCTCGCAAGCTGCACGGTTTCAGCTCGTGGGCAAACCGCTCGATCGACCCCGTCGCACACGTCGTCGGGGCGAGACACCCTGGTCGGAGAGATAGCCGATCAGCCGGCCCAGGGACGCCTTCCAGCCGTTCTCGGGGAGGGCCTGGTAGAGCTGCGCCCAGTCCGGCGACAACGGCCTGGTGCGCCTGCTGGCCATGACCTCGACCTCGGCGCGCTGGAGGGCCTTGAGGATGCGGCTGCGGACCGAGGACCAGCTGCCGGTGGTCAGCCCCGCCATGGCGGGAGAGATGGTGTTCAGCTGCTGGCGAAGGCGGCCGGGATCGGCGGGGAGATCCTCGGGCGCACAGCGCGAAGGCGCGGGCGACGGTGTTGATGGCGCTGATCTGCAGCTTCACCTCGGCGTCTGCCGCGTCGGTCGCCCGCAATAGCAAGTCCCGGACGTCGGCGAGGGTCCTCGCGACCCGCTGCCGGGAGTGGGTTTCCGTAGCCGCGGCCCGTGGACGCGCTTCGCCGATCCCGATGATCTCGAGACCGTCGGGGCCGGATGCTGCGATGACCGCGCACGTCTTCGTCGTGCCGATGTCCAGGCCGGCGATCGTCTCGCCCTAGCCATGCGTCTCCACCTTCACTTGCACCACAGCATATTGTGGTTCGGTGGACGATCACCTACCACATCATGCACATGCGGCCCACCGATCCGTCCACAGAAGGCTGGGGATGAACCGCGGCTACCGGAACTCGACGACGGCGTGCCGGGGCCGCAGGTCGATCGCGCGGACGCGGCGCTCGGGCCGATCCCGGTGCGCACCGGGCTCGACCAGCGCGGCCTTCCTCGCCAGATCGGCGTCGTCGCCGAACCGCAGCGTGACGCCGGTGCGTCCACGGCTTCCAGCCCGCCCCAGCGGTCGCGGCCCAGGCTGCGCACCGCCAGCCTCGCGTCGGCCAGCGTCCGCGCGTCGCCGAGCAGCCGCGCGACGCCGGGATCGGCGATCGTTCCGCCCGGGCGCAGGCACGGTCGCCCGCCGGCGTCGATCCGCGCCAGCGGCCCCGCCGCGCAGCCGTGCTGCAGCACGCGCGACGTCGCGTCGATCGTCACCGTCGCGTCGCCCGCGCGCACGCACGCCGACGGGACGGCGCACGGTGACGCGACACCTCGACGAACGGTTTCGGGAACTGGCCGCGGTGAACGCTCGCGCGCTCGACGTAGGGGATCGCTTCGATGCGCTGCGCGATCGCGCGCGGATCGAGCAGCCACACGTTCGCGCCGGGCCGACGCGGCCGCGGCGCGCACGTCGCCGCCGAGACGGGCGACGCGAGCGGGACATCGACTCCGCACGCGCGCGACGCGGAACCACGGCGACTGCGGCGAGCCAGGCGCCGCCCCAGACGCCGCGCCACGGCGACGCACGATCGCGAAGATCCAGAACGGCTTTATGCGCGCGGCGAGCGACGGTTTACGACGGCGCGGCAGCGTGCGCGCTGCGATCCGGCGCCTGCTCATCGCGAGCACGTACCGTTCGATCGCCTCGGCGACGCCGTCGTGCGCGACGTCGGCGACGACCGTGTCCGCATGCGCGAGCAGCTCGGGCGGGCCCGAGCCCATCGCGACCCGACCCGGCCGCGTCGAGCAGCGGCACGTCGTTCCACGCGTCGCCGACCGCCAGCGTCTCGCTCGAGCGGTACGCCGTGGCGCTGCGCGACGAACGCGAGTGCCTCGCCTTTGTTCACGGCGGGGTCGACGACCTCGACGAATCGACGATGGCTGCGCGTGAGGTACGCGCGCTCGCCGAGCAGCGCGTGCAGCGCGGCGAGGTGTTGCGTCGGCGCGGTCGGCGTCGTCGACGAGCACGATCTTGATGGTCGGCCGCTGCGCGAACGCCGCGCGCAGCGACGGCACGACGACCGGCTCGACGCGCGCGAGCTCGGTGTAGCGCTTCGAGAACCGGTTGATCCGCTCGACATAGAGCGTGTCGTCCGCGTAGCACTGCGCGTGCACGTCGCGCTCGTGCGCCCACGCCAGCCGTCGCGCGTGACGTCTTGCTGCACCGGCGTCTCGCGCAGCGTCGCGCCGCTCTGGCGTCGAAGATCGCGGCGCCTTGATAGCAGACGATCGGGCCGCTGCAGCTTCAGCTCGCGCGCGAACGGCCGCGCGGCTGCGAACATCCGGCCGGTGACGATCGTGACGGCGACGCCGCGCGCTCGGGCGGCGGCGACGGCGTCGCGCACGCGCGGCCGCACGACCAGATCCTCGCCGATCAGCGTCCCGTCGAGATCGAGCGCGACCAGACGGATCGGCGTCGATGAAACCATCGGAGCGTTGCCTTCGCCGCGGCGCGCGGTACTCCGCGAGGCGTTGCGGCGGGTCGAGCGGAGCCTGCGCGGCGCCGCCGTTCGCCGTTCGAGCGCACGCGCGTCCCGAAAGGACCACCACCATGAGCGACGATCCGTCGGCCGGCAATCCTCGGTTGAACTACCTGAGCCACACGACGACCACGGTCGACGTCGAATATTTCGACATGCCGGGCGGCGCGCTCATCTGCCTCGTGAACGAGACGAGCGGCGAACCGGTGCTCAGCAGCACGCTCGTGCTCGATTCCGGTGGATCGGGCAAGGGCGGAATCGCCATCGACGGGTCGGTGTCCGCCGGTGCGTACAGCGTCACCGCGCAGGACGAGTACGGCAATATGCTGGCCGAGACGGTCAAGTTCTACGTGAGCGGCGAGTAAGCGCGACGCATCAATCGGCCGCACGCATGCGCGCCGTGCGCGCGTGCGCGGGCAGGCCTTCGAAGTCGGCCAGCGCGGCGAGCGCGCGGCGTCGGCCGCATGCGCGCGCCGAGTTCTCGACGAGCGACATCGTGCGCAGATAGTCGGCCGTGCGCAGGCCCGATGAGAACCGCGCCGCGCCCGACGTCGGCAGCGTGTGGTTCGTCCCCGCGATGTAGTCGCCGGCGGCGACCGGCGTGTGGTCGCCGACGAAGATCGCGCCCGCGCGGCGGATCTTCGGCACCCACGCGTACGGGTCGGCGACCATCAGCGAGAGGTGCTCCGGCGCGAAGCGCTCGATCACTCGAGGATCGCGTCGTCGCTCGCCGCGTGGACGAGCCACGCGCGCTCGGCGAGCACGCGCGCGACGATCGCGTCGCGCCCGCTCGCGCGCCCGAACGGGCCGTCGAGCAAGCGCGGCGACGGCTTCGAGCAGCGCGCGGTCGCGCGACACGGCCGCGACGCGCGCGAGCGGATCGTGCTCCGCCTGCGCGACCATCTCGCCCGCGACGAGCTCGGCGTCGCGCGCGCGTCGTCCGCGACGACGAGCACTTCCGACGGGCCGGCGAGCCCGTCGATGCCGCAGATGCCGAACACCTGGCGCTTGGCTTCGGTGACGTACACGTTGCCCGGCCCGACGATCTTGTCGACCGGCGCGATCGTCGCGCGTGCCGTACGCGAGCGCGCGCGATCGCTTGCGCGCCGCCGGCGGCGTACAGCTCGTCGACCCCGGTGAGCGCGCACGCGAACAGCACGGCCGGGTCCACGTGCCCGTCGCGCTGCGGCGGCGTGACGACGACGACGCGCTCGACGCCCGCGACCTTCGCCGGCACGACGGTCATCAGCACGGTCGACGGCAGCGGCGCGCTGCCGCCGGGCACGTACGCGCCGACCGCGCGCGAGCGGCCGCGACAGGAACGCGTAGCGCGTGCGTCGTGCGCGCGATAGTCGATCGGCGCGGGCAGTTGCCGCGCGTGAAACTCGGCGATGCGCTCGCGCGCGAGCTCGAGCCCGGCCGCGATCGCTCGGGGACGAGCGCGCCGGGCGTCCGCGAGCGGGGAATCGCGACGCGCAGCGCATCGAGCGACGCGCCGGCGAAGTCCCAGCGGCGCGTGTAGTCGACCAGCGCGTCGTCGCCGCGCGCGCGCACGTCATCGAGGATCGCGCGGACGCGCGTCGACGATGTCGCGCGGCGGATCCCAGCCGCCGGCGTACAGGCCGCGCAGCGCGTCGCGGTCGGTCGCCGTCGACGATCTTCACGCGCGGCACGGCGGTGAGGCGGTCGAGCAGCGCGGTGATCGCCGTCGTACTTCGCGCGAAAGCGCACGGGGTTGACGACGAAGCGCGCCGTGCTGTCGGCGATCTCCTCGACGACGACGAGATCGTGCTCGCGCAGCGTCGTGCCGGTCGCGACGAGGTCGACGATCAAATCGGCGAGGCCGACGAGCGGCGCGAGCTCGACCGAGCCGTGCAGCGGGATCAGCTCGACCGGCAGGTCGCGCTCGGCGAAAAACGACTCGGCCGAGCGCGTGAACTTCGTCGCGACGCGCAGGAACGTCGGCAACGGCGCGCCTTCGTGATAGCGGTCGATGCGCCGCGCGGCGACGACGAGCCGGCAGTACCCGAACCCGAGATCGGCGAGCTCGGCGACGTTGCGGTCGGTCTCCCACAGCACGTCTTTGCCGACGATGCCGCAGTCCGCCGAGCCGAACTCCACGTACGCCGGGACGTCGGTCGGCCGCAAGAACAACAGCGTGCGTGCCGTCCGTCGGTCGTCGACGGTCAAGCGGCGCCCGACGTCGTCGGGAACGTCGATCCCGGCCGCGCGCAGCCGCGCCGCGGCATCCGGATACAGCGCGCCCTTCGGCACGGCGATCGTGAGACCGTCACCGCGCCGCACGGGCAGCCTACTCACCGTGCGTCCCAGTTCGACGGCGTGCGCGGCGCCGGCAACGTGCCGACGCGCGGGCCGACGCGCAGCTCCCGCACCGTGCCGTCGACGCGATGACGACGCGCGGGATGCCGTGCGCGCGCGCCTCGTCGAGCAGCGCCTCGTCGCCGAGGTCGCGAGCCCGCGTAGCGCACGACGTTGCCCGCGGCGCGCTCGCGCGCCGCGACGACGTCCGAGCCGGCGACGAGCACGTCGATGCGATGGCGGCGCTGGCGCACGTGCTTGCCGCGACGTTCGAGCGCGATGAGCAGCCGCTCGACGCCCGCCGTCCAGCCGACGGCGGGGACGTCGAAGCCGAAGCGCGGCAGCAGCGAGTCGTACCGTCCGCCGCCGCACAGCGGGAGGCCGATCTCCTCGACGTAGCCTTCGAACAGAAAGCCCGTGTAGTACTCGAGGTCGCGCAGCAGCGCGAAGTCGACGGTGACGCGCTATGCGTACCCCAGCGCACGCGGCGCGCTCCAGCATCGCCTCGAGCTCGTCCAGCGCCGCGAGCGACTCCGGCGTGCGGCAGATCTCGCGCGCGCGCGCGATCGCGTCGTGACCGCCGCGGCGATGCGCGAACTCGACCAGCGCGGGCGTCGAACGCGCGCAGCGCGACGAGGTTGCGCCGCTTGATCTGCTCCTTGGCCGCGCGCGCGCGCTCGCCGTCGAGGCCGACGCCGTCGAGGATGCCGTCGACGACGCGCGCGTCGTTGATGTCGAAGCGCGCGTCGTGCAAGCCGATCTCCGCAAGTGCCTCGATCGCCATGAACAGCGTCTCCGCGTCGGCGTCGATGCCGGCCGCGCCGATCAGCTCGACGCCGGCCTGCGTGAGCTCGCGCATGCGCCCTTCCTGCGGCTGCTCGTAGTACCGGAAGACCGGCGCGACGTACGCCAGCCGCAGCGGCAGCGGCGCCTCGCGCATCCGCGTCGAGACGAGCCGCGCGACCGGCGTCGTCATCTCCGGCCGCAGCGCGAGCGCGGTCGAGCGGCGATCGTTGAACTGGAACAGCAGCTCGGTCGTCTCCGCGCCCAAGCCGCGTTCGAGCACGTCGAACCGCTCGATCATCGGCGTCTGCACTTCCTCGTACGCCCAGCGCCCGAAGACCGCGCGCATCTGCTGCTCGATCTCGCGCTTGCGCGCCAGCTCGTGCGGCAGCCAGTCGCGAACGCCGGCCGGCAGCCTCATACGGTCGCCGCGCGATCACGGTGCGCCTTCGCGCACGTTCGGCTCGCCGACGATTGCGACGAGACGCTCGCGCACGCGGCGGTCCGGCGCGACGCCGCGCTGCACCGTCGAGCCGTTGATGTGCAGCACGAGCGGCGTCGTGCCCGGCCACTCGGAGATCAGCACGCGAGGCCGTCGATGTGCTCGCGCGCACGTCACGGTGACGTGCCAGCCGTCGGCGGCGGCGCGGCCGCGCGCACGCAGTTGCGGTCGAACGGCTGCACGTCGTTGACCGAGACGTTGAGCTCGAGCGGCAGCTTCCTCGCCGGGCGTCGACGCCGCGGCGTTCGCGCAGGCGCAGCCGGCCGGTGACGACGACGATCGCGTCCTCGATGAACCGCGCCTGCAGGTCGGCGTACTGCTTCGGGAAACACGACGCACTCGACGGCGCCGGTCGTGTCCTCGATCGTCGCGATCAGCATCTGCGACTGCGCCTTCGTCAGCGTCCGGCGCACGGCCGTGACGAGCCCCGCGACCTTCACCTGGCTGTCGTCCTCGAGGGCGCGCAGCTCGCGAACCGGCACGGCGCCGGTGCGCGCGAGCGCCTCGGTGACGTCCGCCAGCGGATGTCCCGAGACGAAGATCCCGAGCGTCTCCTTCTCCCAGCGCGAGCTGCTCCATCGTCGTCGGCGGCGGCAGCGGCCGCAGCGACGGCTGCGAGCGACGGATGCGGCTCCTCGATCATCCCGAACAGCGACGCCTGCCCCATCTCGCGGTCGCGCGCCTCGCGCGACGCGACCTCGAGCGCCGCATCGAGCGCGTCGAGCAGTTGCGCGCGGTTGCCCGGGCAGCGGATCGAGCGCGCCGCACTTGATCAGCGCCTCGTAGACCTTGCGGTTCACGGCCTTGAGTCTACGCGCTTGACGAGATCGAACAGGTCCGCGAAGGGCCCGCCCGCCGTCCGCGCCGTCGAGGATCGCGCGCACGGCGTTCTCGCCGACGCCCTTGACCGCCGCGAGCCCGAAACGGATCTCCTCGCCGACGACGGCGAAATCGACCAGCGATGCGTTGACGTCGGGCGGCAGCACGGCGATGCCCATCTTCTTCGCCTCGTCGATGTACTCGACGAGCTTGTCGGTCTTGTCGCGCACCGACGACATCAGCGCCGCAAATACTGCAGCGGGTAGTTCGCCTTGAGGTACGCGGTCTGATACGCGATCCATCCGTACGCCGCCGCGTGCGCCTTGTTGAAGCCGTAGCCGGCGAACGGCTCGATGAACGCGAAGATCTGCTCGGCCGAGCTTCGCGTCGATGCCGTTCTGCGCGCAGCCTTCGACGAACTTCTCCTTGTAGACGGGAATCTTCTCTTTTTGCTTCTTCCCCATCGACCTTGCGCAGCTCGTCGGCCTGCCCCATCGAGAAGCCCGGCGCAGTCGCGCGCGATCTGCATCACCTTCTCTTGATAGAGCGCCACGCCATACGTCTCGCGCGAGGATCGCCTCGAGCTTCGGATGCAGGTACTGCGGCTTCGTGCGCCCGTGCTTGCCCGCGATGTACTGCGGGATCCATTCCATCGGCCCGGGCGGTAGAGCGCGACCAGCGCGATGATGTCGCCGAGCCGCGAAGGCTTGAGCTCGACGCAGACGCGCTTCATCCCCTCGGACTCGAGCTGGAACATGCCGAGCGTCTCGCCGCGCGCGATCAGCATGTCGTACGTCTTCTTGTCGTCGTCGGGGATCGTCGCGAGGTCGAAGTGCGGGTTCGACCGTGCGGCGAATCTCGTCGGATCGCCGCCTTCATCACGGTGAGGTTGCGCAGCCCGAGGAAGTCCATCTTCAGCAGGCCGACGCGCTCGACCATCGCCATGTCGTACTGCGTGTTGATGCCGTCCTCGCCGATCTTCACCAGCGGCACGTGGTCGGTCAGCGGGTTCTTCGAGATCACGACGCCGGCCGCGTGCGTCGACGCGTTGCGCGCGAGCCCCTCGATCGACTTCGCCGTGTCGAGCAGCTTGCGAATCTGCGGGTCGTGGTTGTAGAGCACGCCGAGCTCGGGAATCTGCTCGAGCGCCTGCGGGATCGTCAGGCCCGCCGGGACCGGACGGGATCAGCTTCGCGACGCGGTCGACGTCCGGCAGCGGCACGCCGAGCGCGCGGCCGGCGTCGCGCACCGCGGCGCGCGCGGCCATCGTGCCGAACGTGACGATCTGCGCGACGCGCTCCTTGCCGTACTTGTCGGTGACGTACGCGGATGACTTCGTCGCGCCGCTCGACGCAGAAGTCGGTGTCGATATCCGGCATCGAGATGCGCTCGGGGTTGAGGAAGCGCTCGAAGATCAGCCCGAACTTGATCGGGTCGAGGTCGGTGATCCGCAGGCAGTACGACACGACCGACCCGACCGCCGAGCCGCGGCCCGGTCCGACCGGGATGTCGCGGTCGCGCGCGTACTTGATGAAGTCCCAGACGATGAGGAAGTACGACGCGAACCCCATCGTGATGATGACGCTCGAGCTCGTACTCGAGCCGCTCGCGCAGCGCCGCATCGTTCTCCGCGCGCTCGGCGCCGTAGCGCGCCGACGAGGCCCTGCTCGCACACCAGCCGCAAGTAGTCATCGGCCGTCAGCGTGATCGTCGCGCTGCGGATCGATGTCGCAGAACAGCCCCGCGGCGTCGTCCAGCGACGGCAGCGCCGAGCGAGCCGCGTCTGCCGACGCCGTGCGGCGTGCGGGACGCCGGCGACGTCCTCGGCGGCCGTCGTCGGCACCGGATAATCCGGCAGGTAGAAGACCTTCTCGGGGATCGTGATGTCGATGCGCTTGACGATCTCGAGCGTGTTGTCGCACGCCTCGGGGATGTCGGCGAACAGCTCGCGCATCTCCTCGGCCGACTTCACGTAGAACTGGTCGGAGAAGAACTTCATCCGGCTCGTGTCCTGGACGGTCTTCCCGGTGCCGATGCAGAGCAGCACGTCGTGCGCCTGCGCGTCGCCTTGCGTGAGGTAGTGCGAGTCGTTGGTCGCGACGAGCGGATATCTGCAGCTCGCGGGCGATCTTGATCAGCCCGGCGTTGATCGCGTCCTCTTCGGGCATGCCGTGGCGCATGATCTCGATGTAGAAGCGGTCGCCGAAGATCTCGCCGAACATCTTGGCGTTCTTCTTCGCCGTCTCGTAGTCGTTCTTGAGCAGCGGCGCCGAGACCAGCGACGACATGCAGCCCGACAGCACGATGAGGCCCTCGTTGTGCTTCGCGAGCAGATCCATGTCGATCCGCGGCTTGTAGTAGTAGCCCTCGAGGAAGCCCTTGGAGATCAGCGTCGTGAGGTTCTTGTAGCCGACGTCGCTGGCGGCGAGCAGCGTGATGTGCGCTTCGTCGCGCACGGTGCGGTCGAGCCGGCCGCGCGGCGCGATGTACGCCTCGCAGCCGATGATCGGCGTCAGCCCGATCTTCTTCGCGGTGTCGTAGAACTCGACCGCGCCGAACATCACGCCGTGATCGGTCAGCGCGATCCCCGGAGCGCCCTGCCGCTCGGCCGTCTGGCACAAGGTGTCGACGCGGCACGCACCGTCGAGCAGCGAGTACTCGGAGTGCACGTGCAGATGGACGAAGGAGCTCAACGAGAAATCAACCTGCGAGGGAAGGGCGCGGTACCGCGAAGTGTACCTGGGACTTCGCCGCGCACCCTGCGAAGGACACCAACCCCTTTCGCACGCTGACGGTTCCTTTTTCCTTGCCTGCTGCCCGCCGCACTGCGACGCCGCCCACCGACGAGCTTTCCGCGCTGCGCGAGGAGGCTGCGCTGCTGCGCGCGCGGGTCGCCTCGCTCGAAGCCGAGCGCGACGAGCTCGCGCAGCAGAACGCCGAGCTGTTCGTGCTGCAGCAGGTCCTCTCGACGCTCAACTCCACGCATGGAGCTCGACGACATCCTCGCCACGGTGCTGCGCGGCATCCTCGAGGCGATGGAGTTCCGCCGCGTCGTGCTGCTCGACGTCCAGGACGGCAGCGCCGACCGCGCGGCTGGAGGCCGACCACGGCCGGCGTCGTGCGGCAGCCGGACGACCGCGCGAGGCGGCGTCGTGGACACCCCGTCGCTGCGCTCGATGATCGCCGGCAAGCTCGAGTTCGCAACCGGACCGTCGCGACGGCCCCGAGACCCCGCTCGCAAGCGGGCCCGGCACCTTTTGCATGGTCCCGCTGACCAGCCGGCAGACCGTGCGCGGCATCTTGTACGTCGACCGTGCCGCCGGCGCCGAGATCGGCGACGTGCAGCTGCGGATGCTGCTCGACTTCGCAGCCCAGGCGGCGGTCGCCATGGAGAACGCTCGCCTGTACGGTGAGACGAAGCGGCTGCTCGACGAGACGCGGGAGCTGGCCGCGACCGATCCGCTGACCGGCCTCGCGAACCGTCGTGCCCTCGAAGCGCTGGCCGAGCGCGAGCTGCACACCGCCGGCCGCTACGGCGGGCTGATGGCGCTGCTCGTCCTCGACGTCGACGACCTCAAGGGCATCAACGACAGCGGCGGCCACCGCGCCGGCGACGAGGCGCTCGTCGGGTTCGCCGACGCGCTGCGGTCCGGCGCCCGCCGCGGCGACTTGGTCGCGCGTTACGGCGGCGACGAGTTCGTGCTTGCTGATGGCCCAGTGCGGTCGCTCGGGCGCCGAGGCGGCGCTCCGCCGCCTCTACGCGCTCGCTCGAAGAGCGTGGGCTCCGCTGCTCGGCGGGCGTCGCCGTGTTCCCGCAACACGGGACCGACTTGCGGACGCTTTTCGAAGCCGCCGACCGGGCGTTGTATCGAAGCGAAGGCGGCGGGCAAGAACCAGTTTCGGGTCGCCGGATAGCCGAAGGAGCGAGGCGGCCACCGTGCGACGAAGGTGGTGCGTCGCGGAAACGATTTTCCTCTACACTCCATCCGAACGACTACGTCCTCGAGAGGGGCGCAAACGCAAACGTGATCAAGCACGACATCGTCGTGGTCGGCGGCGGGCTCGCAGGGATGCGCGCAGCCGTCGAAGCGGCGGAACGCGGAGCCGATGTCGCGATCGTCTCCAAGATGCATCCGGTCCGGAGCCATTCCGGCGCCGCGCAGGGCGGCATCAACGCCGCTCTCGGCAACCGCGAGGACGACTCGCCGGAGAACCACGCGTTCGACTGCGCGAAGGGCTCCGACTATCTCGGCGACCAGGACGCCATCGAAGCGATGGCCGAGGACGCGCCGCGCCAGATCATCTGGCTCGAGCACCGCGGCTGCATCTTCTCCCGCATGCCCGACGGCCGCATCGCGCAGCGCCCGTTCGGCGGCGCCGGCTCGCCGCGCACCTGCTACTCCGCCGACGTCACCGGGCTCGTCATCCTGCACACGCTGTGGGAGCAGCTCGAGCGCTTCGGCGTCAAGGTGTACGAAGAGTACTTCGCGACCGCGCTCTGCGTCGAAGACGGCGTCGGCAGCGGGATCGTCGCGTACAACATGCGCAACGGCGAGCTCGAGCTCGTGACGGCGAAGGCGACGATCTTCGCGACGGGCGGCCTCGGCCGCGTCTACCGCAAGACGACGAACGGCTACGCGTCGACCGGCGACGGGATGGCGATCGCGTACCGCGCCGGCATCCCGCTGATGGACATGGAGTTCGTCCAGTTCCATCCGACGTCGCTCAAAGAGAACGGCGTGCTGCTCTCCGAGGCGGCGCGCGGCGAAGGCGCGTACCTGCTCAACGCCGAGGGCGAGCGCTTCATGTTCAAGTACGCCCCGAACAAGGGCGAGCTCGCGTCGCGCGACGTCGTCAGCCGCGCGGAATGGACCGAGATTCTCGAAGGCCGCGGCGTCGACGGCTGCGTGATGCTCGACTTGCGCCACCTCGGCCGCGAGAAGATCCTCGAGCGCCTGCCGCAGATTCGCGAGCTCGCGCTCGACGCGACCGGCAAGGACGCGATCGACACGCCGATCCCGATCCTCCCGGGCATGCACTACGCGATGGGCGGGATCGAGACCGACAAGTGGGGCGCAACGCGCATCCCCGGCGTCTACGCCGCGGGCGAATGCGCGTGCGTCTCGGTGCACGGCGCGAACCGCCTGGGCGGCAACTCGCTGCTCGAGACGATCGTCTTCGGCGCGCGCTCCGCGCAGCACGCGTCCGACTACATCAAGAAGCTCGGCGACGTTCGCCCCAGCGAGAAGACGCTCGCGAGCGAGCGCGACGCGCATCGACGGGATCCTCGCGCGCACCGGCGGCGAGCGCCACAGCCACGTGCGCAAGGCCGTCAACGACGCGATGAGCGACCACGCGTTCATCTTCCGCGACGAGGCGACCTCAAGACCGGCATGGACGCGCTCCGCTCGGCACGCGAGATGGCTGCGACGATGACCGTGCAGGACAAGTCCAAGACGTTCAACACCGATCTCGTCGGCGCGCTCGAGACCGAGTTCCTCGCCGACATCGCACAGCCGATCATGCTCGGCGCGCTCAACCGCACAGGAGTCGCGCGGCGCGCAGGCGCGCACGGACTTCCCCGACCGCGACGACGAGAAGTGGATGACCCACACGCTGATGCGCTACCGTGGCGCAACCACCGACCCCGATCCGGACTACTCACGCAACGTGACGATCACCAAGTGGCAGCCCATGGTGCGGACGTACTGATATGGCCTACACCCTCGACATCTTCCGCTTCGATCAGGCGACCGACGAGGTCCCGCACCGGGATCGCGTCGAGATCACCGAGCTTCCCGACACCGTCACGGTGCTCGACGCGCTCGAGCACGCCAAGGCCGAGATCGACGGATCGATCACGTTCCGCCGCTCGTGCCGCTCCGCGATCTGCGGCTCGTGCTCGATGAACATCAACGGCACGACCGGACTCGCGTGCAAGACGCCGGTGCGCTCGGTGCTCAAGACCGACCGCACCGTCTCGATCGATCCGATGCCCAACTTCCAGCCCATGAAGGACCTCGTGGTCCACATGGACCCGTTCTGGGACAAGTACACGCGCCTCAAGCCGTACTTGCAGCCCAAGGACAAGGACTCGGATCACGCGACCGAACGTCGCGTCTCGCCCGAGGACATGAAGAAGCTCGTCGCCGTCGCGAACTGCGTGATGTGCGCGACGTGCTACGCGCTGTGCCCCGTCGTCTCGGTCGATCCGGCGTTCGCCGGCCCCGCCGCGATCGCGTACGCGTACCGCTTCATCGAAGACGTACGTGACTCCAAGCGCAAGGAGCGCGCGGCGCAGATCAGCGACGACTACCTCTGGCTGTGCGCGCACTGCTACGCGTGCTCGTACTGTCCCAAGCACGTCGACCCGCACGACGACATCATCGCGGTGAAGCGCGCGACGATCGAGGAAGGCATCACCGACGCGGCCGGCCCGCGCCACGCGCTCGTCGTCGCGAAGACGATCAAGGCGACCGGAATGCTCCACGAGAACGAAGTCGTTCAAGGGACGGTCGGACGCTTCAACATCAAGGGCATCATCAAGGTCGCCCCGTTCGGACTGCGTCTGGCGCTGGCCGGCAAGATGCCGCCGCTGTTCCTCAAGCCCGTGCCGAAAGTCGACGAAGTCCGGACTATTTTCGATACCCTGGAGGCTCCGACACTCTGATGACCGCCACGCTGGACAAGCCGCAGATCCGCGGAAAATCGAAGTCCGCGCAGATGCGCAAGTACGGGTTCTTCCCGGGCTGCGTCGCCAAAGAGTCGTGCAAGGAGCTCTTCAACTCGACGATGCACCTCGCCGACCGGCTCGGCATCGAGCTCGTCGAGCTCACCGCCGCGTCGTGCTGCGGCGCATCGGTGCTGAACGACACCAACCGCGACGTCGCGCGCGTGCTCAACGCGCGCACGTACGCGCAGGCCGAGGCGCTCGGCCTCGACGACGTCATCACGATCTGCTCCACGTGCACGGGCCACATGCGCGCCGCGAACAAGGAGCTGCTCGAGGACGAAGGCCACATGGGCCAGGCCAACGCGATCCTCGGCAAGTTCGGCGCGAAGTACGACGGCACCGTGATGGTGCGCCATCTGCTGTGGCTGCTGATCGACGACATCGGCCTCGACGAGCTCAAAAAGATGGTCGTCAAGCCGCTCAACGGCCTGAAGGTCGCGCCGTTCTACGGCTGCCACATCATTCGCCCGGAGTCCGTCAACGGCTGGGAGTCGGCGCGCAACCCGCACTCGCTCGAGGACCTCATCACGGCGCTCGGCGGCGAAGCGATCGACTACGCGGGCAAGACGCGCTGCTGCGGCTTCCACGTGCAGCTCGAGAAGGACGGCATCGCTGCCGAACATGGTCGGCCAGAACATGCGCATGGCCAAGGACCAAGGCGCCGAAGCGGTGCTCACGCCGTGCCCGCTGTGCCACCTTGCGCTCGACGGCTATCAGGCCGACTCGGTCGCGCGCTGGGGCCGCACCGACCTTCCGATCTTCCACCTGCCGCAGCTCGTCGCGCTCGCGCTGGGCGTCGACCCCGTCAGTGCTCGGTATGAACAAGCACATCATCACGCCGGGTCTGGTGCTGCAGCAGCACGATCTCGCGCCGGCGCACGTCGCGTAGCGCGACCGCTCGCGTGAATGCAAAAACGGGCGCCTGCATGGGCGCCCGTTTTTCGTGTCGGAGCCGAGATCGCGCTAGGCGCGGCGGTTGCGGCGTTCCTCGACGAAGCCGCCCCAGTAGAGCAGTGCGGTGAGCCCAAGGCTCATCAGCACGAGCAGGATCGGGATCAGGTAGTAGTCGGGCACGAGCGGTTCTTTCCCACACCGCCATCCTGAGCCTGTCACCGTCATCCTGAGCCCGTCGAAGGAGGGGCGTCGCGGGGTTTGCCGGCCGGGTACATCAAGCGATCATGGACGTCGAGATCACTCTCCGGGTCAACGGCGCGTCGCGCCGTGTGACGGTCGATACGCGGACCACGCTGCTCGACGCGTTTCGCGAGCGGCTCGGGATCACCGGGCCGAAGAAAGGCTGCGATCACGGCCAGTGCGGCGCGTGCACGATCCTCATCGACGGACGCCGCGCGAACAGCTGCCTGGCGCTCGCGGTCGCGCATCAGGACGCGGAGCTCACGACGATCGAGGGGATCGGCACGCCCGAGTCACTGCACCCGCTGCAGCAGTCGTTCATCACGCACGACGCGTTCCAGTGCGGCTACTGTACGCCGGGACAAATCTGCTCGGCGATCGGCATGCTCGACGAAGTGCGCGCGGGCTGGCCGAGCTTCGCCACCGGCGACCTCGCGGCCGCCGACGTGGCGCTCGACGACGACGAAATCCGCGAACGCATGAGCGGCAATCTCTGCCGCTGCGCCGCGTACGCGAACATCGTACCGGCAATCGCGGAGATCGCCCAGCGATGATCCCGTTTCGCTACGAGCGCGCGAACGACGCGACGTCCGCCGTCGCCACGTTGAGCCGCGACCCCGACGCCGCCTTCCTCGGCGGCGGCACGAATCTCGTCGACCTGATGAAGCTCGGCGTCGCGACGCCCGACCTGCTGGTCGACGTGGCGCGACTGCCGTACGGCTCGATCGACGAGCTTCCCGACGGCGGCGTGCGCATCGGCGCGACCGTCAAGAACAGCGAGCTCGCGGCGAACCGCCTCGATCCGCACCCGGTATCCCATGCTCGCGCGGGCATTGCTCGCCGGAGCATCGGGACAGCTCCGCAACCTCGCGACGACTGCCGGAAACCTGCTGCAGCGCACGCGCTGCGTGTACTTCCAAGACGTCACGAAGCCGTGCAACAAACGGCAACCCGGTTCCGGCTGCTCGGCGCGCGACGGCTACAACCGCAACCTCGCGATTCTCGGCGCGTCCGAGGCGTGCGTCGCGACGCACCCGTCGGACATGGCCGTCGCAATGGCCGCGCTCGACGCGGTCGTGCGCGTGCAAGGCCGCACCGGCGAGCGCGCCATCCCGCTCGTCGACTTCCACCGTCTGCCGGGCGACGAGCCGCAGCGCGACACCGTGCTCGAGCACGGCGACTTGATCACCGCGGTCGATCTTCCGCCGCTCGCGTTCGGCGCGCAATCGACGTACCGCAAGGTGCGCGACCGCGCCTCGTACGCGTTCGCGCTCGTCTCGGTCGCCGCAGCGCTCGACGTCGACGGCGGCACCGTTCGCGACGTACGCCTCGCGCTCGGCGGCGTCGCGCACAAGCCGTGGCGCGCGTCGCGCGCCGAGGAAGCGCTGCGCGGCGGCCCGGCGACCGAGGATGCGTTCCGCGCCGCGATCGAGCGCGAGCTCGACGCGGCCCAGCCGCTGAGCGAGAACGCCTTCAAGGTGCCGCTCGCGCGCAACGTCGTCGTGCGCACGCTGCTCGACCTCGCGGAGACGTCGCGATGATCGCCGCACGCGCGATCGGCGCGGCCATCGACCGCGTCGACGGACCGCTCAAAGTTGCGGGCGCCGCGCCGTACGCCGTCGAGTTTCCCGCCAAGGACGCCGGACATCTCTTCGCGGTGCAGAGCACGATCGCCAAAGGCCGCGTTGCCTCGATCGACGCGGGCGCCGCGCGCGTGCTGCCCGGCGTGATCGCCGTGCTGACGCACGAGAACGCTCCGCGCGTCGCGTCGCCGGACGACGAGGCGCTGCGCGTGCTGCAGACCGACGTCGTCGCGTATCACGGCCAGGTCGTTGCCGCCGTCGTCGCCGAGACGTCGGAGATCGCGCGCGAGGCCGCCGGCCTCATCGCCGTGACGTACCAGGAGTACGAGCACGACGTCGTGCTGCGCGCGGACCGGCCGGACCTGTACGCGCCGCCGCACGTCAACCCCAAGTTCGACACGGATACGAACGAAGGCGACGTCGATGCGGCGATGGCGTCGGCTGCCGTCACGCACGACGCGACGTACGTCACGCCGCACTACCACAACAACCCGCTCGAACCGCACGCGACGATCGCCGAGTGGAACGACGACGGGCTCACGCTGCACGACGCCAATCAGGGCCCGCACAACATCCGCGAGGACGTCGCGAAGGCATTCTCGCTGCCGCCCGAGCGCGTGCGCATCATCTCGCCGTACGTCGGCGGCGCGTTCGGGTCGAAAGCGTTCACGCACCCGCACGTGATCCTGACCGCGATGGCTGCCAAACTCGCGGGGCGGCCGGTGAAGTTCGCGCTCACGCGCCAAGAGATGTTCTCGCTGGTCGGCTACCGCACGCCGACGATCCAGCGCGTGCGTCTCGCGGCCGACCGCACCGGTACGCTGACGGCGATCGCCCACGACGTCGTCGAGCAGACGTCCACGATCGAAGAGTTCGCCGAGCAGACGGCCGTCGCGACGCGCATGATGTACGCGGCGCCGAACCGCCGCACGACGCACCGGCTCGCGCGCCTCGATCTGCCGTCGCCGACGATCTTCCGCGCGCCGGGCGAGTGCCCCGGGATGTTCGCGCTCGAATCGGCGATGGACGAGATGGCGCTGGCGTGCGGCGTCGATCCCGTGGAATTTCGCATCCGCAACGAACCCGCGATCGATCCCGAGACGAAGCATCCGTTCAGCAGCCGCGGCCTGGTGGCGTGCTTGCGCGAAGGCGCGCAGCGGTTCGGCTGGGACGCGGGCGCGCGGCGCCCGGGCCGCCGGCGCGACGGGCGCTGGTACGTCGGCACCGGCGTTGCGAGCTCGACGTATCCGACGCGGCGCCGCCCGTCGAACGCGCTGATCCGCGTCGACCGGGAAGGCCGCTACGAGGTCCTCATCGACGCGTCCGACCTCGGCACCGGAACGTGGACCGCGTTGCGCCAGATCGCCGCCGACGCGCTCGACGCGCCGTTCGAGCGCGTGCGCCTGGAGATCGGCGACTCGGTGCTGCCCAAGGCACCGGGCGCCGGCGGCTCGATGGGCATCGCATCGTGGGGCTCGGCGATCTGCGACGCTGCGGAGAAACTGCAGGCGCGCTTGCGCGACGAGTACGGCGGCGTCGTGCCGGCGGACGGTCTGGAAGCGCACGGCGAAGCCGGTGAGAACCCCGATGCCAAGCGGTTCTCGATGCACGCGTTCGGCGCGCAGTTCGTCGAGGTGCGCGTCGACGTCGATACCGGCGAGGTACGGGTGCCGCGGCTCGTCGGGGTCTTCGGCGTCGGGCGCGTCGTCAACCCCAAGACGACGCGCTCGCAACTCCTTGGCGGCATGACGATGGGGCTCTCGATGGCGCTGCACGAGGAGTCCATCCTCGACCCGCGCTTCGGACACTTCGCGAACCACGACCTCGCGGAGTACCATATCGCGACGAACGCGGACGTGCACGCGATCGACGTGCGCTGGATCGAGGAGAACGATCCGTACGTGAACCCGATGGGGACGAAAGGCGTCGGCGAGATCGGCATCGTCGGCACGGCCGCGGCGATCGCGAGCGCGGTCTACGACGCGACCGGTATCCGCGTGCGCGAGCTCCCGGTGCGGCTCGACAAACTGCTCGTGTGAGGCGACGGCTCTTCGTCGCCGTCGCGCTCGACGACGCCACGCGCGCCGCGTGCGCGGCCGCCGCCGAGCGCCTGCGGTCGGAGGGCTGGTCGGCGCGGTGGGTCGCACCGCACAACTACCACCTCACCGTCGCGTTCGTCGGCAGCGTCGATGCCGAACGCGTGACCGATGTTGCCTCGGCGCTGCACGACGTCGCGGGCAACGTGCCGTCGTTCACCGTGCCGCTCGACGCCGTCGGCGCATTCCCGAGCAAACGCGCCCCGCGCGTCGCGTGGGTTGGACCGGCGCGGCCGATCGCAGCGTTCGGCGAGCTGTGCCGCGCCGTGCGCGCATCGCTGAGCGCGCACGGCTTCACGTTCGACGATCGCTCCGATGCGCACGTGACGCTCGCGCGCGCCGACCGCTCGACGCCGCTGCCGAACGTCACGCCGCCGCGCGACATGCGCATCGTCGCCGACGCGGTGACGCTGTACGAATCGTTCACGCAATCGGGCGGCGCGCGCTATGCTGCGCTGGAGCTGTTCGCGCTCGCGCACGAACGCGGTCGTCTCGAGGCGGCGCGCGACGCGTGAGCGAACCGCGCCGGCCGCGCTGATCTACGGTTTCGGTGCTTGACGCCGCGTGGTGCGCACGGATCCCCAGACGCAGAGCGCGGAGCCGGCGAGGAACGCCAAGCCGACCCACGGCATCTCCGAGTCCGTCTGCGCGTTCACGTCGGGTGCGTCGATGGTCTCTGCTGCATTGCCGCCGCTCGCAACGCGGGCGATGGTGCTCGCATACAGCTGCACGCGCGCGGGCGCACCCGCGGTCACCGACTCGGCAAACACCGAGCCGGCCCCGCCTTGGAGCTCCACGTCGTGCGACGTGCGGTCCGGAAAGCGCAGCATCGCCCAGGGGGTGCGCGTTGGGGTACGCGACAGCCCGGCGTAGCGGACGCGAATGCCGGCCGCGACCAGCGTCGCGTTCACGACCGTGCACGCGCCGGGCGAGGGCGATGATGCGGTCAGCGCGGCCGTCGCGCAGGACGGGTCGGTGCGGAACGCCTGAGCGGCAGGGTGGTCGGCCGGCCCGAGGCGCGCCCCGGACACGACGAAAGCGGCTCCGATCGCGGCGAACAGAGCGGCAAAGACGATGTAGGAGCAACCTTCCGCTCGCATTGCCCGGACGTTGCGCTCGGAATCGGCGGCAACCTGTCACGTCGGCTCGTACGGTGTGGGCGGCTGCGCGGTCCGGCGTGATGTACCTAGCGCAACGCGGTCGTGCGCGTCCGTCGCGCGACGCGTGAGCCGGCAAACCCGAAGATCAGGCCGAACACGATGATCGCATGCCCACCCATGGCAGCACGCTATCGCTCGACGCGCGAACGTCCGGAGCCGACATCGTCTCCGCGGTGACCCCGTCGGCGGCGACGCGCACGAGCACCGCGTGGAAGAAGAGCGCCTGACCGGCGGTTCCTGGACCGACCTTGTCGACGAACGCGGCGCCCGCGGGGCCGGACAGATGGTCGATGACCCGGCGGCCATTTGCGAGCCGTAGCCGAACGACGTACTCCTTGGTGCGCGAGCGCACGGAGCCGACCTCGAATTCGGACGCTTCGTCGATGGTGGCCGCAACGACGTGGCACGCGCCGCGCGCCGTCGGCTGCGCGAGATCGGCGCGGCAGCTCGCGTCGCTGCGAAACGCCTGCGCGGCGGCGGCGTCGCCCGGCGAGTGCCGCAGTCCGGCCGTCACGACCAGCGAGCCGGCGACGAGGGCGACTGCGCCGATTCCGTAGAGCATCACCGCAGAGAACCGCGCGTCGCGCATCGATGCAGCCTATGCGCCGGCGGGTTGCGCCACCCAACTCCGGAAGTATCGCTCGTCCTCGACCGGCGTCGCGGTTTCGGCGATGCGCAGCGGTCCGTACGCGTCGATCGCGACGGCGAGCTCGTCGGTCGACGCTTTCCCGAGCGACGCTTCGACCGCGCCCGGCTGGGGCCCGTGCGGCGCGCCGGCGGCGTGCAGCGTAACGGATCGCTCCTCGATGCCGCGCCGCGACATGAAGTTGCCCGATGCATAGTAGATGATCTCGTCGCAGTCGACCGACGAATGGTTGTACGGCGCGGGCACCGCGAGCGGATGATAGTCGAACATCCGCGGGGCGAACAAGATGAACGCCGCGCCCGGCGCGTCCCACACTTGATGCGACGACGGCGGCTGATGCAGCTTCCCGGTGATCGGCGCGTACTCGTCCGCGTTGAACGCCCACGGATAGCAGTAGCCGTCCCAACCGACGACGTCGAACGGATGGTTCGCGACCACGTACTTCGCGTGCCGGCCCTTCGCCGTGACGCGCACGTCGAACTCGCCGACGGCGTCGACCGGATCCTGCAGCACCGGCGCGCGGAAGTCGCGCTCGTAGTACGGCGCGTGCTCGGCCAGCTGCCCAAAATCGTTGCGGAACTTACGCGGGATCGTGATCTGACCGGACGACTCGGCTACGAGCAGCGCGGTCGGCGCATCGGGTTGCAGCCGGTAGGTCGTCCCCATCGGCACGTAGACGTAGTCGTGCGCGCGATATGCGAGCGTCCCGAACGGCGATTCCAGCACGCCGCTCCCCGCCTGCACGAACAGCATCTCGTCGCCGGACGCGTTGCGGAAAAAGTACTCCATGCGTTCGGTGACGACGGCGGTCGACAACACGATGTCGTCGTTGCCGACGAGCGGTACGCGCGCGTCGATCGCGTCACCGGTGACCGTTTGGCGCCCCGTGAACCAGTGGCGGTTGCGTACGGGGTCGTTCGGTAAGAAGCGCACCATCGGACGCTTCCACGCCTGCACGTCGAGCGTCGCCGTGGGCGGTCGCAGATGGTACGAGAGCGAGTACACGCTCTCGAAGCCCTTCGTGGACATCAACTCTTCGGCGTAGAGCGCACCGCCCGGCGAGCGGAACTGCGTATGCCGCTTCGCGGGCAGCCGGCCCGCACGCGCGTAAAAGGCCACGTGTACACGTTCCGCGAGCGGACACGCGTACCTCGCTCGGCGAACTCCGGCCGGGTGAACGGCCCGCACGATGACGGCACCGAGTTGCTCCTGGCGCTCGGCCGCGGCCTGCATCAGGCCGGCGTGCCGACGGACTCGCTCGAGCAGACGCTGCGCGACGTTGCGGTGAGCTGCGGTATCGCGCTACAGGTGAACGCGCTGCCGACGAGTCTCACGCTCGCGTTCGGTGCGGGCGTCGGCCAGCGGCTCGTCATCATGCGGCTCCAGCCGGGGAAGCTGCACCTGCGCAAGCTCGCGCAGCTCGAGGACGTCGTGCGGCGGGTGCGCCGCGGCGAGGCGGCGGGCGTAGCGCTGGCCGACGTCGCGGCGATCGACACGGCGGCGCGCCCGGATCCGCCTGCCCTCACGATCGCCGGATACGTTCTGCTCGCGTGCGGGACCGCGCTGCTGCTCGGCGGCGCCGCGCCGGAAGTCGTCGTCTCCGGACTCATCGGCGTGGTGATCGGCGCGCTCGCCGCCGCCGGGCAGCGGTGGCTGCGCATCGACCGGATCTTCGAAGTGTCGGCCGCGTTCATTGCGACGGTGATGGTCGCCGCATGGGAGCGGTTCGGCGGCGGGCCCGTCGCGCTGTACGTCGTGCTCATCGCCGGCATCGTGCAGCTGTTGCCGGGATACTCGCTCACCAGCGCGCTCAACGAGCTCGCGAACCGCAACCTCGTCTCCGGCACCGCGCGCTTGGGCGGCGTCTTCGTGACGCTGCTGTCGCTGGGCTGCGGCTTCGCGCTCGGCGCCGGCCTGACGGGCAACGCCGTGCTCAACGGGCCGACCGTCAGCGCCGGCCACGTGACGTTCTTCTCGCTCGACGCGGCGGCGCTGCTCATGGCGGTCGGCATCGCGCTGGTGCTGCACGCGCGATACCGCGATATCGGATGGATCGTCGGCGCGTGCGCCGGAACGATCGCGCTGGGCCGCTGGCTGCCCGCGCTCGGCATCACGCAGGCGAGCCCATTCGCGACGGCGTTCGCGATCGGCATCGCGACGAACCTCGCCGCGCGCGCGATCGGCGTGCCGCAGAGCGTCGTGCTGGTTCCGTCGCTGCTCGTACTCGTTCCCGGATCGCTCTCGTACGAGAGTTTGCTGTACGTCTTCCAAGCGGACGCAACGGATGCGGTATCGCTCGCCGTGCGCGCGCTCCTCGCGTCGATTCTCATCGTCGCCGGCTTTCTGACGTCGCAGCTGTTCGCGCCGTCCCTGCGCCGCGCCGGCGTCTGACGGCCCGCCGCCTTTGACGGCGTTTTGACGGACCGCGGCTACGATGGCCACGGCGCTTCGGTCGCGCCGCATAGCACTCTGACGAAACGGAGCGGTCCATGTTCTCTCGGTTCACGCGCTCGGCGAAGCGTCGCACAGCCGCCCTCACCATTCTCGCCACCGCGGCCGTCTGCGGCACCGCCGTCTCGGCCGCGACGACGATCAAGGACGCGAAATTCGGCGTCTATACGCGCTGGGGCGCGGACAAAATGAACGTCAAGCTCGACAAGGTCGCACACGTGACGCACCTCGGCGGCGGACCGTACACCGCGGGCCGCAATCCCGACGCAACGTACGGCTACACGATCTACGAGTTCACGTTCCAGAACCCCGGAGAGGATCCGGAAGGCATCCGCGAGCCGGGCATCTCGGCGATCTACGACGATGAGAGCGAGATCGACGGTAACGCGGCGGGACCGTACGCCGGCACGGGCACGACGTACTTCCGCTCCAACCTGCAGCATCTGCAGACGGTGCACATCCGCTGGGTGCAGTTCAAAACGCCGCTCGATCACAAGCTGACGAAGATCATCCTCGACCCCAACGACGGCGGCCCCAAGCTGCGCTACACCGTGAAGGATGCGAACGTCGAAGAGCTGCCGGACATCCCGCCCTCGTCATGACCCGATCGCGGGCGCGTCGTCGAACGGGCTCGCGAACCACACGCTCTTCCGCGAGAGCAGCGTCCCATGACGCTGCCCTTTGCGTCCTGCCGGCACCGCCGTGTAGCGAGCGACCGGCCGGGTACAGATGCGCCATGCCGTATCTGCGCTTGTCCTCGCTCCCGCTCGACGAGACGACGAAGCGTCGTCTAGCGGACGAGCTGACGGCGACCGTGCTCGACATCCTGCCGGACGAGAACCCCGAGCGCACGAGCGTGCACTTCATGCCGTTCGCGCCGGGCGACTTCGCGATCGCGGGCCGTCTCGTCGCCGACGGCGGCATCGCCGACACGCACCTCGAGCTGAGCGCGCAAGGTGTCGATGAGAAGCGGTGGTTCGCGTTGCGCAACCGGCTCACCGACGTCATCGCCGACGCGCTGGGCCTACCGGATCACGAGCGCTGGCACGTCAACGTGAAGCTCAACCAGTACGACCCGCATTCGTTCGCCGTCGCGGGCAACGCATCCGACGAGCTCGAGGAACTCGCCGCCGCGACGCCGGGTGCACCGCCGCGCAAGCGCTCGTGGCGCCGCCGCGCCGCCGTTGCCGGCTTTGCCGCGGGCGCGGTGCTCGCGTACCGCTGGCTGACGCAGCGCATCGGTACCGACGCGCAGGTCGACGCGGCGCCGCCGATGCCGGCGACGGCCGCACGCGATGCGACGATTGCGAACGCGCCCAGGCGCAAGAGTACTAACAAATG
>CAVRCA010000005.1:0-452690 GCA_963719345.1 uncultured Alphaproteobacteria bacterium | reverse complement strand
CAGCGATCTGCACCAGTATCGCCGGCCGAAGGGCGGCGGCCAGGCCACCGGAATCCCGATGCCGACGGCGCCGGTGATCGCCGGCCACGAACCCTGCGGGATCGTCGCGGCGATCGGCTCGGCGGTCAGCCCGGCCCAGGCCAAAATCGGCCAGCGCGTCATGGTGCACCACTACCAGGGCTGCACCAATTGCGAACACTGCCGCGCCGGCTGGCAACAGCTCTGTCAGAACGTGGCGGTCAAGGTCTACGGCAACAACAACCATGGCGGCCACGCGCCCTTCATGCAGGTGCCGGCCAACACGCTGGTGATGTTGCCCGACGAGCTGACCTTCGAGTCCGGCGCGGCGATCGCCTGCGGAACTGGCACGGCCTACGGGGCGCTGCGCCGGATCAACCTCTCGGGCAACGACACGATCGCGATTTTCGGGCAGGGCCCGGTCGGCCTCTCGGCGACGCAGCTCGCCAAGGCGATGGGCGCACGGGTGATCGCCCTCGACATCAGCGAGGAGCGGCTTGAACGCGCCAAGGAGTTCGGCGCCGACGACGTGGTCAACCCTGGCTCGAACGACCCGGTCGGCGCGATCAAGGACCTGACGCACGGGCGCGGCGCCGACCTCTCGCTCGACACGTCGGCGTCGCCGGCCGGCCGCATCGCCGCCGTGCGCAGCGTCAAGGTTTGGGGGACCTGCTGCTTCGTCGGCGAGCAAGGCGACGTCACGATCAACGTCAGCCCCGACATGCTCCGCCGGCAGGTGACGATCGTCGCGTCCTGGACATTCTCGAGCATCGGCCAGGAGGAGTGCGCGCGCTTCATCGTCGAGCGCGGCATCGACGTCGACAAGCTGTTCACCCATCGCTGGCAGCTCGACCAGGCGGAAGAGGCTTACCGTATTTTCGATCGGCAAACGGAGGGAAAGGGCGTGTTCCTGATGTGAATCACGCCATCGAGATTCCGGTGAAATCGGCGTTGTGGCGAAGGTCCCAGTTCACCAGCCCGTCGTCAGACGGGAACCCAAGAAACGGTAGCGCTCGAAACCATTGTCGGAATGCCGTGGATCGACGCCAAATATTGCGGGCCGTACGCTCGAGACGATCCCGGGCAGCCCGCCGGACCTGGCACGATTGCCGCCGGGATGCCCATTTACGCCGCGGTGCCGCCACGCGATCCGTGCCTGCACCGAGGCCGACCCGCCGCCAGCCGTCCCGCGCCCGGCGTCATGGCGCGTTGCATTCGGGCCGACGACATGGCTCACACCTGACCTGCCTCAAGGGAGTTGTTCCATGAAGCCGACCGTCGACCTCGCTACTTTCGCGACCATGATGGCGCAGACCGGCCTCACGCTGACGCCTGAGCAGTTGGAAGGCATCTACGAAGGCTACGGCGCGCTGCAGGCCATGCTGGAGCGCATCAACCAGCCTTTGCCGCGCGAGGCCGAACCCGCGCTGATCTTCGACCCGGAGGGTGTGTGATGGAGGGCTTTCCCACCATTGCCGAAGCCTCGCGGCTGATCGCCCAGAAAAAGCTCTCGCCGGTCGAGCTGACCGGCATCTGTCTCGACCGCATCCGTGCGCTCGATCCGGTCCTGCACGCCTTCATCCGGGTCACCGAGGATCGCGCCCTTACAGAGGCGCGCGCGGCCGAGCAGCGGGTCATGTCGGGTGCCGCGAAGGGCCGGCTGGACGGCATCCCGATCGCGCACAAGGACATCTACGGCACGGCCGGCATAGCCACGACCGGACATTCCAGGCTTCTCGAAACCTTCGTGCCCGACCAGGACGCGACTTCGGTGGCGAAACTTGCGGCCGCCGGCACGGTGATGCTGGGCAAGCTCGCGACCCACGAGTTCGCCATGGGCGGCCCGTCCTTCGATCTGCCGTGGCCGCCGGCGCGCAATCCCTGGAATCCCGAGCGCTTCACCGCCGGCTCCTCCTCCGGCACCGGGGCGGCCGTGGCTGCGGGATTGATCCTGGGCGGCACCGGCTCCGACACCGGCGGTTCGATCCGCGGCCCCGCCGCGCTGTGCGGCATTTCCGGCATCAAGCCGACCTATGGCCGGGTGAGCCGCGCCGGGGTGCTGCCGCTCGCCTATACCCTCGACCATGCCGGACCGATGGCGTGGACCGCCGAGGATTGCGCCCTGCTGCTGCAGGCAATGGCCGGCCATGACCCCGCCGACCCCGCCAGCGCCGAGCGAGAGGTGCCCCATTTCACCGCCGATCTGTCGCGTGGCGTCAAGGGACTGAGGGTCGGCGTCGTCCGGCATTTCTTCGAGACCGACAACCCGGCCAGTCCCGCGACCCGCGCCGGCATCGACGACGCGCTCGACTACTTTCGTCGCGAGGGCGCCGAAGTGCGCGAGGTCACGCTGTCGCCGCTGGCCGACTACCACGCGGTCTGCTTCCTCATCATCATCGCCGAGGCGTACGCACTGCATCGGCCGTGGCTCCGGACGCGGTTCGCCGAATACGGCGAGCTGCTGCGCGATCGTCTCGCTCTTGCCGCGCTCATGAGCGGCCCCGATTACGTGCAGACGATCCGCCGCCGCCGCGTCCTGTGCCAGGAGATGAAGGCAGCGATGGCCGACCTCGACATCCTCGTTTCGGCGGCGCAGCCCACCGAGGCGCCGCCCATCGACGCCGTGCCGAAATGGACTATGCTGGATCGGCCGAACCTGACGTCGCCGTTCAACGTGACGGGGTATCCGGCGATCAGCGTCTGCACGGGTTTCGGCGAAGGCGGGCTCCCGGTGTCGATGCAGCTCGTCGCCAAGCCGTTCCAGGAGCAGACGGTCTTTCGCATCGCGCATGCCTACGAGACGGCGACGGACTGGCGCAACCGCCGCCCCGAACTGGCGCTGCGGCAGGCTGCCTGACCGGGCAGCGATCTCACGCGGTCTGGAGGGCGCTCATCACCGCCAACGCCGTTTCGCGCCAGGAGACCGGGCGAAACTCGCGCGCGATGCGCTCGCTCCAGGCCGCCAAGCCTTCCCGATCTGCGAGGGCGGCGTGGATCACCTCGTAGGCCTGCGTCGCGTTGTCGGGGTCGAAATACCGCGCCAGCGCCCCGCCGGCCTCGGGCAGCGACGTCGTGTTGGCGATGATGCACGGCTTGCCGAACGCGAGACTTCTCCGTGACCGGCAACCCCCAGCCTTCGTGGAAGGACGGGAACAGCGTGCAGAGGCAGCCGCGGTACAGCTTCTCCAGCTCCGCGTCGGTGGGATTTTCCACCAGCACGACGTGGCCGTCGAGGAAGTCGCAGTTGCGGAGCTGGCCCATGAGATCGGCGACCATCCACCCGATCCGTCCGGCGAACACCAGCTTGGGAACCTGCTCGCGCGGCAACTCGTCGAGCAACCGTCGCCAGACCCGGAACAGCAGGAGGTGGTTCTTGCGTACCTCGAGCGTCGAGACGATCAGCGCATAGGTGCCGGCGGCCGGGAGCACGCGCGACGCGGCCGCGCCGGGCTCGCGCCTTTCATCCGCATCGGAAAAGCCGGAGCCCATGGGGATCACCCGGACGCCGCTCGCCAGAGTGAGCCGATGGTCCGCCGCGTAACTCTCGATGTCCCGCGCGCTGGCACGCGAGATCGACAGGACCGGGTCCGCCAGCCCGACGATCGACGCGAACCAGTCGCGGAACAGGCGTACATGGCCTTGGTCGCACCACTCGGGCCGCCGCAGCGGGATCAAATCATGGACCAGTGCCGCGAACCGCAATCCGTGCGCGTCGCACGCCGAACGCACGAGGCGTGCGTAGTCGGGATGGTACCAGACGGCGCCGAGCACGAGGATCACGTCGCCCGGTCGGGCCGCGTCGGCAAACGACGGGGTTTCGGCCGCCGCCTCCGCGCGCCCGCTCCTGGGTAGGCGCGCAAGACCCACCGCGCAGGCACGCAGCAGCTTGGCGAATGTCCTTGCCGCCTGTCGTTGCTCGACCAGGTAGGAGATGAGCGGCTGACGCAGTTGGGGTGACAGGCTGAAGACTGTGCGCTTGAGGTGCCGTCGTACCGTTCCGGGCTCACGGATTGCCGCCTCGCGCGATGGTTCCACTGGCGCCCGGCTGCCCAGCCGTCCGGCGACGGCGAGCACGCTTGGCCAGGACACGGTTTTGAACGAACCGGCCCGAGCATCGTGCCGGATAAAGCCGATGGCGTCGCCGCTCTGGTCGAGTGCGACCAACGCGCGGCACAGCTCGAACTCGACGCGCTGGATTCCGGTGAGCCGCGCGTTGAAGCTTGCATATTCGAAGATGTCCTCGACATCCAGCCAGATCCGCCCGGCCATCAGTCTGACGCTTCCAGTATCGAGCGCACCGCCTCGACCACTCGTGCCGAAGGCAGCGAATCAAGGCACAGGCTGCGCAAGCCCTGTGTCATGCGGCATTCGGTAAATTCGTTGCGCCAGCACGGGATGCAGGCAAGACGTTCCGACTGGTTCACGACGCGAGCCTCGGGATAGGCCGAGGTCCTTACCTCACCGCTGGTCGGTCCAAACACCCCGACACTCGGAATGGCGCGCGCACCGGCGAGGTGGATGAACGCCGAGTCCGGTCCGACGATGACGCTGGCCCTGCACGCCAGCGCCAGGGCTATGCCGAACGGCAAGCCGAACGCCTGCTTTATCCTCGGATGCTCGTAGCCCGGCAGATAAGAGTTGTGCACCACCACCACCGGGCTGAGCGCGGTCAGCGCCGCAGCCGCCTCGGGCATATGTGGCCACGTCCGGTAGCTCTCGGCCGGCTGCGCCTGGATGATGACGAAACGGCCCCCCGCCAGTCCCTGCGTTGCCAGCCAAGCCTCTGCCGATCGGCTCATCTCCTCCGTCGGCTGGAAGAATGGCCGGCGACCGCAAATCGCCAGATCGTGCGCGGTCACGCCCATGCCCGCCGCGAACAGATCGATGCGATTGGTGCGAATATCCGGGAGTTCGGTCAACTCGCCGGCAACCGCGGGACAGTCGGTGAGGTCGATGACACCCGGCGGTGGCGGTGAGCCCTCGACCAGGTCCTCGATCGGCCTGATCACGACATCGGGGTTCATCTCGAACAACGGGACGAAGCCGCGCGGGATCAAGAGACGCACCGGTGCTCCGCGCTTGCGCGCCAACGCCCGCAGTCCCGGGGTCATCATCAGCATGTCACCTGCCCCACCCATGGCCCGGATGGCGGTCGGGGAAACCTCTGCCGCAACGGTCTCAAGGGCCAGCGCGCGCCTGATGCGCGGCCGGGCGATACGGTGAACATAGACAGACGCCAGCATCAAGGACAGGCGCCTTGGCTTGATCGACGCGATGCGCGCGGCCCGCCGCAGTTCTGGCATCGCACGGGCAAACGCCGATCCCCGGAAGCGCCCTTGCTGCGCAGTCAGGGCGCCCATCCATCCGAACCAACGCGGCTCCAGAGTCCGGCGCTGGCGGCGCATTGCGAGATCCCGGATGCAGGCGAACGCCGCTTCCTCAGAATCGCGCAAAGCAAGCGCCAGATCGACGTGGCGAAGCAGCAGATGATCGCGGAGCCGGTAGTCCTGGATGAAGTGCAGCTGCCGGGTGCCGATCCGGAGACACCGCAGGGTCTCGTCCGGACGACCCGCAAGAGCATAGAGATCCGCTTCAAGCGACAGCAGCCGATAGTAGCCGTCGTTCGCCTTGCCGACGAGCCCGCGTAAGGACGCAAGCCGGCGGCACAGGCGGCACATCAAGGCCGGAGCGGGAGGTTCATCAAGGCACCGGTTCGCCCGCAACACCGTGTCCACGATGGTGCGGAGGCGGACGGTCAAGGCCGTCAGCAGGGGTCCACGCTGCGCCGTCGTGGGCCACGCGACAAGCGTTTGCCTGGTGATGACCAGGGCCTGGGCCAGCGCCCGTCGGGCCAGCAACGCTTCGTCCGGGATCGCGGTGAGCGGCAAGTCGCGGCGAAGTCCCATGGCCTGGGCTCGCGCCGTCGTCCCGGATCGAGCCGGACCGCCGGGGATCACGCTGCGGTCAGGGTCTTGGCAAGATCAATCTCGGCAGGTGTGGGCACTTCCCGCTCGACAGCGGCGAAGGCGTCCATGATGTCGGAGACCCGCAGATGCTCGAGGCACACGCTCTCAGGGCCAAGCGATAGCCTGCACCCGGCGTCCTCGTTGCGCCAGCAAGGCATGACCGGGCAGCTCGTCCAGGGTTGCAGCAAGCGGGTCTTCGGGTAAT
This sequence comes from uncultured Alphaproteobacteria bacterium, assembly GCA_963719345.1. Taxonomy (GTDB): domain Bacteria; phylum Pseudomonadota; class Alphaproteobacteria; order Acetobacterales; family Acetobacteraceae; genus CAVRCA01. Next base: position 446,501 of record CAVRCA010000005.1, on the reverse strand, counting down.
GCCGCGTCATGAAGCGGCCGTCGGTCGGCCCGAAGATCGCCAGGGTCGAGACGGACAGCGCCCCGGCGATATGCACGTGCGCGGTGTCGATCGTCAGGACGTGATCGCAGGCCGCGATCACCGCGACTAGGCTCGCGAGGTCGGGCGTCTCCGCGATGCGCAACCCAGCCCGGTCGAGCACCGGCAACTGCCGGGAGTGCAGGATTACGACCTGATGTTCCTGGGCGAGACGCTCGGCTGCTTCGATCAGTGCCGGTGCCCGCTTGTACTCCTCGCGGCTGAACGGCGCGATGCCGATCAGTTTCCGGCCACTTTCGTGCGCGATCCGACGGAACTCCTGGCGGATGTGCTGCTGGCGATCCGTCAGTTGGAAGCGCGCGGTCCAGCCCGAGCGGTCGAGATCGGCGGCCGTGATGCCGACCGCGTTGGCGAACGCCTCGATGCGGCCGCGGTCCACGTTGGGCATTGTCGCGACTTCGACCCGCGCGGCCGGGCATTCACCCAGATTGAACCAGGTCTCGTAATCCTCGAGTGCGATGTCGTCGTCGATCGAGAGCGGCACGATCTCGGGAAAGCCGCTGACGACGGCCAGCAACTCCCTGGGGACGGCAAAATGCACCGGCGCGCCGGTCTTTACGGCCAACGCGACCAGGCCGGGGACCATCGTCACCAGATCGCCCACGCCGCCCATGGCTCGCGTGACAAGGGTCCGGTGAGCGGGCCGGTTGGGAACCACGCGATGGACGCTGCCGGACGACAGGGCAAAGGTCGTACGTGAAGATGCGGTCGCGCGCAGCACCCCGAACACCTGGCGGAACACCGAACCGCGGACTGCCTTGTAGATCAGCCGTCGCGGCGACGTCTCCCGGTTCGGCCAGTGGCGCCGGCTGTGGAGGTAGGTCACCGCCGCCTCGAAGTTTCCCAGCACCTCCTCCGGTATGCCTGAGCAGCGCGCGACATGCTCTCGCACGGACGGAAGCCTGAACAGGAGGTTCAGCTGGACCGCGAATTCCTCAAGCAGGTCCAGCTGGTGATGCAGCTGCGGGAAGCGCGAGAACAGGAACAGCAGACGCTCCAACAGCAGCCCGGCCCAGGCCGGCATGCTCGGCACCAGGTTGGGCCGCAGGTGCCGATCCAGCAGCATCGCCTGCCGGACCGTCTCCATGTTGTCGCCGACGATGTACGGCCTGAAGACCAGCGGCCCGATCGCCCGGTCGGCCTCGGCCCATTCACCCCGGCGGATATGCAGACGAGCCTGCAGCAGCCGGAGTCGGTCCCGAACCCCGTGGTAACTGGCGCAAGGGTCCGCGAGGAGCACCCGGCACAACTCCAGCAGCCGTTCGCCGACCACATCGGGACCGCCCGGCTGATGGCTGAAGAGCCAGTCGGTCGCTTGCTCCAGGACGGCAAAGACCGGATCGAGATGGCGCGGCCGGATGGCCGTGAAGCCGGACGGCGTCGATCCCGCGTTCCGCAAGCGGGTCGCGGTCGCTTCGGCGTCAGCGATCAGTTCCAGAAGGCCGGCAACCGTGGTCACGGAATATCCACATCTCACATCCGAGGCGGCGTCCAAGCCGTCCAGAACGTGGCTGGCTGGAAAGGACGCAGAGCCTATCAGATCCCGCTGCTTTCCCATGACCTTATACAACCATGACACGATAAGCTATGGCCTTTGCTACTTTACTCGCCTGTTCAACTCTTTCCTCTCAACCAGCGCGGTTGAGTTGGTCACACTCTGGGCGAAGAGTCATGCTCACCGCGTAACGTGGCCGAGGCAAGCACGGCGTTCAACGTCCAGGTTGCCTCGACTGCCGACAGGAGCGATCCTCCGCCGAACAGAGTTGAGGGAGGATCCCGATGCCCGACGTACCAGGTGCTGTGCAGGACCCGAGCCGCGTCGTCGGCCAGGATGTCCGGGTTACGCGCGGCGGCGACACCGTGCCGGCGTATCTCGCCCGACCCGCCGAGCCTCGGAACAGCCCCGTCCTGGTGGTGATCCACGAAGCCTTTGGGCTGGTCGAGCATATCCGGGACGTGTGCCGCCGCTTCGCCAATCTCGGTTATACGGCGATTGCCCCCGACCTGTATGCCCGCGCCGGGGCGCCGGACCCCTCCAGCCTGCCCTCGGTGTTCGAGAAGATGTTCGGCTTGCCGGACAAGCAGGCGGTCGCCGACCTGACCGCGGCCGCCGAATACGCCAGAGGGCTGCCCAACACGAATGGCCGCGTCGGCTGCATCGGCTTCTGCTCCGGCGGGCGGCATTCGCTGCTGCTCGCGTGCAGCGGCGAGGTCGTCGACGCCGCGGTCGATTGCTGGGGAGGGTTCATCACGCGCGCCACCCCGGACCAGGAGACCACGCCCGAGCGGCCGGTCAAGCCGATCGATCAGGTGGACAACCTTTCCGGCCCGCTTTTCGCAGCGTTCGGGGCGGAAGACGACAACCCATCGCCGGAGGTGGCCGAGGAATTGCGCCAGCGCCTGCAAGGTTCCGGCCTGCCGCATCAGGTCAAGATCTATCAGAACGCCGGGCATGCCTTCCTGGCCGACTACCGTCCGAGTTACCGCCGCGACCCGGCGTTCGCGCTGTGGGACGACGTCACGGCTTTCTTCGGCGAGCAGCTCAAACTCGGAGCCGAGTGAGGCTCGCGGCAGGAGCGAGCCGATGACGTGGCAACCCGAGCTGGATGAGTTGCGGCATCGCGAGGCGCTCGCCCGACAGATGGGCGGTCCCGACAAGGTGCGCCGCCAACATGATGGCGGCCGCCTCACCGTGCGGGAGCGGATCGACCAATTGCTCGATCCCGGCAGTTTCCACGAGGTGGGCGCGCTCGCCGGCCGGGCGGAATATGACGCGGACGGGGCGCTGGGGGGTTTCACGCCGGCCAACTGCATCTTCGGGCGCGGCCTGGTGGACGGCCGCCCGGTCGTCGTGGTCGGCGACGACTTTACGGTGCGCGGCGGATCGGCGGATGCGACCATCAAGGAAAAGCCGATAATGGCCGAGCAGATGGCGCAGGAACTGCGGCTGCCGATCATCCGTGTGATCGAGGGGTCGGGCGGCGGCGGGTCGGTCAAGACCATCGAGACGACCGGGCGCGCAAACCTGCCAGGCCGCGTCGGCGGCAGCGCCGGCTACCATCTGGCCGCTCTCAACATGGGTACCGTGCCGGTCGTTGCCCTCGGTCTCGGCTCGGTTGCCGGACTGGGCGCGGCACGGGTGGCCGCCAGCCACTTCTCGGTCATGACCAAGACGACCTCGGCGATGTTCGTCGCCGGACCGCCGGTGGTGGCGCGCATCGGGCAGACGCTCGACAAACAGGAGTTGGGCGGCTGGGAAATCCAGACCCGCAGCGGCGGGGTCGATCACGCGGTGGAGACCGAGGCGGAGGCGTTCGACTGCGCGCGGCGGTTTCTGTCCTATCTGCCGGCCTCGGTCCACGACGTGCCGCCCGTGCTGCCGGCGACCGACGACCCCAATCGACGTGACGAGGCCCTGGCCGGTGCCATCCCGCAGGACCGGCGCAAGGTCTACCGCATGCGACCGATCATCGAGACGCTGGTCGACCGGGGAACCTTCTTCGAGATGGGGCGGATGTTCGGCCGCTCCGTCATCACCGGGCTGGCGCGGCTCGACGGCGTGCCGGTGGCGCTGATGGCCGGCGACCCGCATTTCTACGCCGGTGCCTGGACAGCCGAGGCGTGCCAGAAGATCGTCCGCTTCGTCGATTTTGCCGAGACGTTCCACCTGCCGGTCGTGCATCTGGTCGATTGCCCGGGCTTCCTCGTCGGCCTCGAGGCGGAGAAGGCGGCGACCATCCGACACGGCGTGCGCGCCATGTCGGCGCTCGACCAGACGACGGTGCCCTGGTGCAGTGTTATCATCCGCAACGTTTTCGGCGTTGCCGGCGCGCTGCATCAGCCACCGGGGCGGCTTGCGCTGCGCTATGCGTGGCCGTCGGCGTATTGGGGCTCGCTGCCGCTGGAGGGCGGGATCGAAGCCGCCTACCGAGCGGAGATCGACGCCGCGCCGGACTCTCAGGCCAAGCTGGCGGAGATCGAGGACCGGCTCAACACGCTGCGCTCGCCGTTCCGCACGGCGGAGGCGTTCTGGGTCGAGGAGATCATCGACCCGCTCGACACAAGACGTCTGCTCTGCGAGTTCGCCCGACTGGCCGAGCCGCTGCGCCAGCCAGGCCGCGCCGGAACCATGATGATGCGGCCGTGAGCAGGCGCCCTGACGTCGCGTCCATGCAAGACGCGGGAGGGTGCGGCGCATGACGATCCATCCGACGAGGCGTTCCGTTCTTGGCGTCGGGCTGCCGGCCATGGCCGGCCTGAGCGCGCCGCTGGCGGGTCGCGCTGCGGCGGCGCCGTTGCGGATCGGCGTGCTCAACGACCAGTCCGGGCCGTACTCGTCTGCAATGGGTCCCGGTTCTGTCGTTTCCGCGCACATGGCCGTGGAGGATCTCGGCGGCAACGTGCTCGGCCGACCGGTCGAGATCGTCGTCGCCGACCATCAGAACAAAGTCGACATCGGCGCGGGAATCGCCCGACAATGGTGCGATGCGGATGTCGGCCTGATCATCGACGTCGGCCATTCCGCGATCGCGCTCGCAGTACAGCAGATCGTGCGTGAGAAGAACAAGATCGCCATCTACACCAACGTGGGCACCACACAGATCACCGAGCAGGCCTGCTCTCCCAACGGGTTCTCCTGGTGCTACGACGCCTACGCCCTGTCGAACGGCCTGGTCGGCTCGATGGCCAAGCACAGGCTGAACGACTGGTTCCTGCTCGTCACGGATTATGCGTTCGGGCACTCCTTGGAGGAGGAGGTCCGCGCCGCCGTCGAGCGCACGCACGGCAAGGTGGTGGGCGCGGTCCGCCACCCCGAACACGCCACCGATTTCAGTCCCTACATTCTGCAAGCGATCACCTCGAAGGCGCAGATTCTCGGTCTGTTAAATGCGGGCGAGGACATGGTGAACGCGCTGAAGCAGGCGAGCGAGTTCGGCTTCGGCGAGAATGGCGGGCAGGTCGCGGCGCCGCTCGTGGTCATCACCGATGTGCATGCGATGGGCCTGCGGACGGCGCACGGGCTCACCTTTATGACCTCGTTCTACTGGGACCGGACGGAGGCAAGCCGTCGTTTCGGGGAGCGCTTCTTCAAGGTACACGGTGCGATGCCGACGATGGCGCAAGCGGCCGTTTATTCCGGAATTACCCATTATCTCAAGTCGGTGGCGGCAGCTGGCACGAATGCGACGACTGCCGTGCTGGCTGCGATGCGGGGTATGCACGTGCGGGACTTCTACACTGAGGATGGCTGGCTGCGGGCCGACGGTCGGCTGATGCACAATCTCTATCTCGTGCAGGTCAAGACGGCGGCCGAACCGAAGCGCACGTGGGACTACTACAAGATTGTCCAGACTGTCCCGGCAGACCAGGCATTCAGGAACCTCGCGGAGAGCAAGTGCCCCCTCGTCCGGAGCTGAAGGCGGATCGCTAGGGCCACCCGGCGCCCGCCACACTGACCCGCGTGATCTCGATCCGGCCCTGCTTGGCCTCGCGCGAGTCGGGACCGCGCACGGAGCTGGTGCAGAGGAAAAGCGTGCGCCGGTCGGAGCCACCGAGCGCGCAGGCATAGACGCAGCGCCCCTCGGCGATCTGCACGGTCTGGGCCACCCGTCCGCCCTCCAGAACGCGCAAGGCCCGGTTGGCGCGGGCGTCGGCAACCCAGACCGCGCCTTCGGCATCGAGACAGATGCCGTCTGGCGCCACGCCATCCAGCGCGGCAAACACAAGCCGGTTTGCCAGCGCGCCATCGGCGCCGATGTCGAACCGTGTCAACCGGCCGCCGTAGCTTTCCGCGACGATGAGCGTGCCGCCGTCCGGCGTCACCACCATCCCGTTCGGAAACTCCAGCCCGTCGGCGGCGAGCACGCAGTCGCCACCCGGATCGACGCGCACGATCCCGGCGGGACGGCGCGGCGCGGCGGCGAACATGTCGAACCCGAAATTGCCGATCCAGGCCCGGCCCTCACCATCCACGACCATGTCGTTGCACGGGCCGGTCGCATACGGCGAGAGATCGGCAAAGACCTGCAGGCCGTCGCTCGCCAGGCGCAACAGCCGCCGGTCGTTCATCGAGACGACAAGCAGCCGGCCGTCGGCGGTCCAGCCCAGGCCCGACGGCCGCGCGGCGACCTCGGCGACCAGTTCGGAGCGGCCGGACAAGTCGACGGTGCGGACGACGCCTGCGAACAGGTCGGAGAACCACAGCTTTCCGTCGTGCCAGCGTGGCCCTTCCGGAAACGCCAGCCCGTCGATCAGCGTCTCGATTTTCTGGGCGCTCACCGCGTCCTCCGTTCAGGGCCGTCGATCCGGAAAGTCGATGATCTGCACCTCGTCGGTCGCCGGGTCCAGCACGGCACAGCTCAGTTGCCGGCCATTGCGATGATCGCGCGCGTCGCCGGCAGAACCCGGGTTGATGACCAGCGCGCGACCGACCCGCGTGACCAGCTGCGTGTGCGTGTGGCCGTACAGGACGAAATCGGCCTCGACCTCAGAAAAACGCCGCAAGCTCGGGCTCTCCGGATAGACGTAATCGCCGCGCGGCGACCACGGCGTCGAGTGCACCATGAGGAGCTTCTTGCCCGCAAACGAAAACTCCCGGCTGAGCGGCTGCTCGGCGAGCCAAGCCATCAGCGACGTGTCGATCCAGGGCTGCTGACGGGCGCGGACGCCGTGCGGCGCCAGAAAATCCTCCTCGTGGTTGCCGAGGATCACGTGCGCGCCGCTCCGCTTGAGCAGCGCGACAACTTCGTTGGAGAAACGGTACTGGAAGATGCTGTCGCCGAGGCACAGCACTTCGTCGACCTCTCCCATCGCATCCAGTGCCTGCTGCAAGCCGAACAGGTTGCAGTGGACGTCCGAGACAATGCCGATCCTCATGCCGGAACGGACGGGGTGGATAGTCGAACGCGTCTTGCCGGCGAACGCTGTCGTTCATTCATCAGGCGGCCCATACTCGACATCGGTTGGTCTCACCAACAAAGATCAGGATCGCACCATGGTCAATCGCGCAACCGTTCTCGCTGGCATGCTGCTGCCAAGTCTGGCCCTGGCAGGGGCTGCGCACGCCGAAGCGCTGCCAACGGCCCCTTATCTGCCGGTGGCTGTCGCGCAACAGGCGGCGAGCGCCGCGCTGGCGGCGTGCGCCGGCCAGGGCTACCGGGAGAGCGTGTTCGTGGTCGACGCGGACGGCGTGCCGCGGGCCATGGTGCGCGGCGACGGCGCCGGGGCACACACGCTCGATAGTGCGTTCCGCAAGGCCTACACGGCGGCGAGCTTCCGGGCGCCGACTTCGGGGCTGAACGAGATGACGGTCAAGAATCCCGAGGCGAACGGCCTGCGCTTCCTTGATCACCTGCTGCTCGCGGGCGGCGGCCTGCCGATCCGCGTCGGGGACACGCTGGTGGGCGCGATCGGCGCGGCTGGAGCGCCCGGCTTCGACAAGGACGAAGCGTGCGCCAAATCCGGCATCGACGCGATCAGCGATCGGTTGCGCTGACCCCGCTCAGCCCGGTGCGGGCGCGACCACGACGGTGAAGTTGCGTCCCACCCAGTTGCCAGTCGCCAGGCTGAGCCAGGTGAAGGCGAGCTGGGTCCCAGGCCTGAGATCGCGGGTCGGCAACTCGACCACGTGCAGGCCAAGACCGGTATCCTCGGCATCGATGTCGCTATCGGTGTTCCAGCCATCCGAGGTCCAGCGTACCCGGGCGGGCTCGGTCAGATCGATCCGCAGCACCCGGCCGGCCGGAATGCCGGCCAGCGGCAGATCCTCGCGCCAGATGGCACAACGCCCGACACGTTGGTCGCGCTGGTAGCGTTCCACCGTCTGCGGCGGCATGTCGAACACCCGCCCATCCGCCAGCGAACGGAGCAGCTTGACGTGCTCGGAATGCGCCCAGACCAGCGGCATCGCCGACCCGCTCGGCTGCCCGCGGAACAACTCGCGGGCCGGGATGTCATCCGCATCCCACACCTGCTCCGGCATGAAGCCGCCGTGGCCGGTCAGCGCCTCCATGGTGGCGAGCAGACGCTCCGCTTCCGCCCGGTCGCCGGCAGCCAGCGCAAAATGCGCCCGCTCGCCCGCCAGCAGCGGCCAGAGCCGGCCGATCCCCGTCCCGTCGAACGGAGCCCCGTCCTCGTGCTCGCCATAGCCGTCGCCGTTGTAGCGATACCAGCACGGGCCGGCGGGCAACTCGACCTTCAGCAGCGTGTCGATGACGCGGAGGGTGTCGCGGATGCGCGGGTCGTCCGCCGCCCGCAGGCCGAAGCGCACGAGGGCGAGGGCATCGGGACTGACCACGTCCGCCGCGCGGTAGAACGTGTCGCTGGCGCGGCGGTTCTTGATCGCCAGCGTGCCCGAGACCCCCTCCGGCGGAGAGATGCGGACGTAATAGCCGGCTATCCCGGCTTTGGCCGCAAGCTCGGTGCCGCTGGCGAGCGTCCAGCCCTCGATGGCGTCATTCCACGCGTCCGCCGTCTCCCGCATCAGGCGCGCCTCGGCGGGCGTGCCGTGCGTGTCGGCCAGTTCGGCCGCGACCAGCAGGGCCGCGATGGCGACGGCCAGCGTGAACGGCGAGAACCCCGCGTCCTCCTCCCACCGGTCCTGGCCCGTGATCGGGCCGTGCGCCAGCACGAAACCGGCGGCGCGGCGGATCATGGGCCAGTAGCCGGCCACATGGTCGGCGGTCAGCACGGCGTTGCGGGCCGCGAGATCGACCAGGAGGATCGGGAAGGCGCACTCGTCAAGCTGGACCCCGTGCCAATAGGGCACCCCGTCGAGCCAGGCGTTCTGCGGCCAGCTGCCATCCGCTTCCTGGATCGCCCGCAGGTACCAGAGCACCCGGCACGCCTCGTCGCCGGCGCCGCAGGCGATCATCGCCCCGCCCGTCTGAACCAAGTCCCGCGGCCAGATCAGGTGATAGCCGCCGAGGTCGTCGTCGCCCTTGCTGAAGCCCCACGGGATGGAGAGGCTGGCGATCAGTCCGCCGGGAAAACTCGGCGATTCGTGGGTACGCAGGACGGCGGTGCTGATCCGGTAGCTGTGGTGTCCCCTCGAGGTCGTCCGGTCGAGCGGCAGCAGTGAGGCCTGCCACGTCCGCCAGGCCTGGACGTACGCCGCGCCGGCCGCCTCGAACCCGTGCTCCAGGCTGAGCCGGGCGCGCAGCGCGGCTTCCGACCAGTAGCGCCCGAACCCGAGCGCCAGCACGATCTCGCCGCCGGACGCCGCCGCGCAATCCAGTTCGCCGGCGAGAGCCACGTTGCCGCCCTGCGCGCGGTCGTAGCGAGTGTTCAGGCCGAACGTACGGCTGATCTCCTGCCAGCCGTCGCTGACGCCGACGAAGCCGGCCGAGCGGGCCAGCCACGGCACCGACGCCGCCAGGGCGAGGGCTGTCCCGTCGCCCTCGGCCAGCAGCATCGGGGTTCCCTTGTACGCGCCCACCCAGGCGGTGTTGTTGGCGCCCCCGTTGACCAGGTGCGGCGCGAGCAGCGCGAACAGCCGCAACGGGCCGCCGGACAGCACCTCGAAGCGGATTGAAAGCAGGACCACGTCCCGGTCGGGATCGGAGACGATGCGCTTGGTGATCCGATAGCGGTTTTGGAGACACGTGTTGATCACTTGATAGGCGGGAACCCCAGGCTCCAGTACCGCGACCTCATGGCGCGCGTCCCGTTTCTCCTCCGAGAAGAACCCGCTCCCGTCGGTGACCAGCAGCCCGAGGTCGCGGATGCAGGCCTGATCGACCCTCGGGTAGTAGACCTCGTTGAGAATGCCGTGGCTGAGGGTGAACCAGACCCGGCTCAGCGGCGAGAGCGCGGTGCCGACGCCGTCCTTGTCGCTGGACGTCCAGCGCGACGGGATCCCGGGCCGCCCAGGTGCTTCCTGCACGAGAGTCTCCTGGCTTGATGTGCCGGGTGTTCTACTGCCTCGGCGGCCGACGGAGGGCCCAAAATGCCACGCAGCCCGTGAGGTAGGACGCGATCGACAGCAGGAATGCCAGTCGGTAGCTGCCGGACACGTCGAAGATGAAGCCGGCCCCCCAGGAGCCCAGGCCGGAGCCCAGGCCGGTGCCGAGCGTGATGACGCCAAGGATCGTGCCGAGCCGCGGGCCGGGGAAAAGGTCGGCCGTCTTGGCGGTGATCGCCGGTCCGCGCGCGCCCCAGGTCAGGCCGAAGAAGCAAGCGTGCAGCCAGAGCAGCCAGGCATCGCCGGGGCCGGTGATGAACAGGGCGAAGACGACACCGACGATCGAGACCCCGTAGGCGATGAGCGCCGACGCCTCGCGGCCGATGTAGTCGGAGATGACGCCGGTGACGATGATGCCGGGCATCGCCAGCAGGCTGCCCATGCCCAGCACCCAGGTCGCGTAGAGCTTGTCGAAGCCGTGATCGACGGCAAAGGCGAGCTGATGCAGCGAGACGAGGAAGCTGCCGAGGCCGGTGCAGAGATAGACGGTGAACAGCAGCCAGAAATGCGGCGTGCGCATCGCCTCGCGCAGCGTCCAGTTCTGCCGTGCCACCGGCTGTCCGTCCGCGGGCGGCGGGGGAGCCGGCTGCGCGACCCGATCGGCGCCGCGGAACAGCATCGCCAGCGGCACGACGAGGATCGCCATCACGACGCCCTGGACCGTGTAGGCGCTGCGCCAGCCGAACCCCGATATCAGCAACTGGGCGAACGGAGCGGAGAGTGCCCGCCCGGCGCCGTTGGCCGATTGCAGGACGGCGACGGCCGTGCCCCGCCGCTGCACGAAGTGACGCGAGATCAGCGGCACGAAGACCACCATGCCGAGGCAGTTCGCGCCGATGGTCATCACCACGCCATAGAGTCCGACGACTTGCCAGAGTGCGCCCGAGAAGGCGCTGCCGATCGATCCAACGGCGAGCAGGCCGCCGCCCAGCAGCACGAGGCGCTGCGAGCCGAGCCGGTCGACCAAAGCTCCGACCAGCGGGGCGCTGACGCCGCTGACGATTTGGGAGACCGAGTAGGGGATGGAGGTCTCGGCCCGGCTCCAGGCGAAAATCTGGACGAACGCGACCAGGAACACGGTGTAGGACTGCATGAGCCCGGCGCTGACCGCGAACGTCGCGAACGCGGCGGCCAGAATGAGCCAGCTGCTCTTGGCGCCAGAGCGCGGTGGCCGAGGGCGGCCGAGGGAATTGGAGTGGGGGGGCATCACGGCGGAACGGGACAGGAGCATCACCGTATTGATCCGCGGCGGGCGATGCAAACGCGAGACAGGTGCCAGCGCCCGTGTGATCGTGCGCACCCAAGCCGAAGGAGAAAGAACGATGACGCTGCGCCTGCGGCAGATCTGCCTCGTGGCACCCGAATTGGACCCGGCGGTTCACGCGTTGTGCGACGTGCTCGGCCTCGAGGTCTGCTTCCGCGACGACGCGGTAGCGAAGTACGGCTTGGTGAACGCCGTGATGCCGGTCGGCTCGTGTTTCCTCGAAGTGGTCGCGCCGATCGAGGAAGGCACCGCGGCGGGCCGCTACATTTCGCGGCGGGGCGGCGCGGGCGGCTACATGGTGATCCTCGATTGCGACGACATCGCCCCTTGGGAACGGCGGATGAGCGCCCTCGGCGTACGGGTCGCCAACGAGCTGAACCATGCCGGGCAATATCGCGGGTTGCAGCTGCATCCGCGGGACACCGGCGGCTCCTTGCTGGAGATCAACTGGACCGCCGGCGGGCAGGCGGTGGGTGGCCCCTATCATCCCGCCGGGCCGGACTGGCACTCCGCGGTCCGGACGGAGCGCACGAAGAGCCTGCTCGGCGCCGAGATCCAGACCGCCAACCCCGCCGAACTCGGGACGCGCTGGGCGGAAATCCTCGATCGCCCGCTGCATCACGACCGGTCGGGCGCGGCGCGGATCGACCTTGACGCCGGCTTTATCCGCTTCGTCGCGGCGACCGACGGCCGTGGTGAAGGGCTGGCCGGCATCGACCTGCGCCCGGCCGATCGCGAGGCGATCCGGGCCGCCGCGATCCCGCTCGGCCTGGTGGTGACGGAGGACATGGTCATCCTCTCCGGGTTGCGCATCCGCCTCGATCCCTGAGGGCTCTCAGGGTGAAGACGCTTGACGGGCCGCCAGGCCGCGGTGGCAGGATCGGCGGTTGAGCCGTTCACCTTTGTCGCCCATCACCTATCAGCACAACACTGGCCAGGAATGACCTGCATGCAGCGACGCACGTTTCTCAAGACGGCCGGTGCCGGCGCGGCCTCGTTGGCCGCCCCAAGTCTCGCGCGCGCCGCGGCGGAAAATCGCGTCCTCAAGTTCATCCCGCAGGCCGATCTGACGGTGCTCGATCCGATCTGGACCACGGCCTACGTCACCCGCAATCACGGCTACATGGTTTTCGACACGCTGTTCGGCACCGACGGAGCGCTGAAACCCTCGCCGCAGATGGCGGAGGGTTACGCCGTCGAGAACGACGGCAAGCTGGCCAAGATCAGCTTGCGCAACGGACTGAAGTGGCACGACGGCGAACCCGTCCTCGCGCGCGACTGCGTCGCCAGCATCAAGCGCTGGGCGAAGCGCGACCCGTACGGGCAGACCGTGATGGCCTACACCGACGACCTCAGCGCGCCCGACGACAAAACCATCCAGTTCCGGCTGAAGAAGCCGCTCGGTCTGCTGCCGACCGCACTCGGCAAGTCGCCGACCAACTTTCCGGCGATGATGCCGGAGCGGCTGGCCCAGACCGACGCCTTCACGCAAGTCACCGACATGGTGGGCAGCGGGCCGTATCGCTTCAACGCCCGCGAGCGGGTGCCCGGACAACTCGTCGTCTATGAGCGCTTTGCCGACTACAAGCCGCGCACGGACGGCACGCCCGACTGGACGGCCGGCCCGAAGATCGTCCACTTCGACCGGGTCGAATGGCACGTCATCCAGGACCCCTCGACGGCAGTTGCCGCCCTGCAAAGCAACGAGGTCGACTGGTGGGAAAACCCGACCAACGACATGCTGCCCCTGCTGCGCGAAACCGGGCACATCAAGGTGGATGTGCAGGACCCGACCGGATTGATCGGCTGCATGCGGCTGAACCATTTGACGGCCCCGTTCAACAATCCGGCGATCCGGCGGGCGCTGCTGAAGGCGGTGAACCAAACCGATTACGTGGTCGCGGTGGCTGGCGATGATCAAAAGATGTGGCACGTGCCGACTGGCGTGTTCTGTCCGAACACGCCGATGGCCTCGGACGCTGGGCTCGACGTTTTTCGCGGCCCGCGCGACTTCGATGCGGTGAAGCGCGAGATCGCCGCTGCCGGCTACAAGGGCGAAAAAACTGTGCTGCTGGCGCCCACCGATTTCCCCATCCTGAAGGCATTGGCTGACGTGTGCGCCGACACCATGCAGAAGGCCGGGCTCCACGTGGATTACCAGGCGATGGACTGGGGATCCGTCGTGCAGCGACGCGCCAAGAAGGACCCGACCGACCAGGGCGGCTGGAGCGTGTTCAACACGTTCTGGGCCGGATTGGACCAGTTCAATCCGGTCGGCCACGTTTTTCTCCGGGGCCAGGGCGAAGCGGGTGGCGTGCCGGGATGGCCGACCAGCCCGAGACTTGAGGAGTTGCGGTCGCAGTGGATCGACGCCCCGGATGCCGCCGCGCAGAAGAAGATCGCCGACCAGATGCAGCTCCAGGCATTCGTCGACGTGCCCTACGTCCCGCTCGGGCAGAGCCTCGCCGCCACGGCCTACCGCGACTCGCTCACCGGCGTGCTGAACGGGTTCGTGCTGTTCTGGAACGTGCGGCGGGTCTGAAGCCTACCGCCAGCCGCCGCCGCCGCTCACGTACACCGTGTCGGCGGTCATGAACCCGCAGGCATCCGAGCACATGAACAGGACCAGCTCGCCGATCTCCTCGGGTTCGCCGAAGCGCTTCATCGGCACGTCGTCGAGGAAGCGTTGCACGATCTCGGGCGATGTCTGGGCAGCCGACTGGAAGGGCGTGTTGATCGGTCCGGGAGAGACCGAGAGACAGCGGATGCCGCGGTCGGCAAACTCGCGGGCGACGCCGAGCGTCATCGTGAGCACGGCTCCCTTGGACGAGGCGTAGTGGACGGAGGTGCCGGGGCCGCCGCGCTTGTGCGACATGCTGGCGACGTTGACGATGACCCCGTGCCCGTTCGCCAGCATGTGCGGCAGGATCGCCTGCATGCAATGCAACACGCCTTTGACGTTGAGGTCGAACGTCTTCTGGAAAAGCGCATCGTCGATTTCCAGGAACTTGGCGCGGCGCAGCGCGGCGCCGGCCGAGTTGAACTCGAAATGCACGGTGCCGAACGTCTCGATGGCGCGCTGGACCATCGCCGTCACCTGCTCGCGCGAGGTCACGTCGGTGGTCACGGCCAGCGCCTTGGCCCCGTTCTGCACGACCTGATCAGCGGTGCGACGGGCGCCATCGGCGTCGATGTCGGCGCAGACCACGTTGGCGCCCTCGCGCGCGAAGATCAGCGCGGTCGCCCGACCGATGCCGCTGGCGGCACCGGTAATGATGATCGTCTTGCCATGGAAATAGTCGGGTGTCTTGGGCATCTGCCGTGCTCCGTTTCGCGCCGTCAGGCGACGTAGGTGCCGCCGTTCACATCGACCACTGCGCCGGACATGTAGCTCGCCGCCGGCGTGCAAAGGAAGGCGATGACCCAGGCGAGTTCCTCCGGCCTGCCCATGCGCCGCATCGGCAACTGGGGCGCCAGATCAAACCCTTGGGTCATCGGCGTCTCGACCGGACCGGGCGCGACGCCATTGACCAGCACGCCGCGCCCGACCGCGTTGCGCGAAAGCAGCCGGATCAGCGCATGCACCGCGCCTTTCGAGGCCGCGTAGTCGGGCGGCGTGGCGGGCGAGGTTCCGCCGGAGCGCCCTGCCACCGAGCCGATCAGCACGATCGAGCCGCCGCCGTGCCCGGCCATATGGTCCACGGCTCCTGCCGCGAGCTGCAACGGCACGCGCACGTTGACGTCCATGACGCGGTGAAACCGGTCCTTCCAGTTCGCGTCCTCGCGCCACGGGCGGCCGTCCAGGATCGCCGCGCAATGCGCCAGCGCGTGCAGCCGCTCGCCGGCGAGCAGGCTGGCGAGGAAGGCATCGTCGGTGAGGTCGCCTTCGATGGCGATGCATCGTCCGTCAAGCCGCTCGATTTCGGCGCGCGTCTCGCCGAGCGGGCGCAGGTCGGTGATGACCAGCTCGGCGCCAAGTTGCGCCAGGACGACCGCCGTCGCGCGGCCGATGCCGCGGGCCGCTCCCGTCACCAGGGCGCGCCGGCCCTGCATGCTGAGGGGCGCAGCAAGCGGCAGGCTGGTTGCTGCACTCATGATTGTCCTCCCGACCGCGACGACCCACGGGCGAGGCGTCTCTGGACGAACTCCAGCCGGTCCTGGCCCCAGAAAACCTCGTCCTCGATGACGTAGCTCGGGGCGCCGAAGACGCCGCGTTCCAGCGCGGCCTCAGTGTCGGCCCGGCGGCGTTCGGCCCATTGCGGGTCGGCGCCGAGCTTCAGCACGGTCGCCGGCTGCAGTCCGACCTCGGCGATCAGCCCGGCAAGCGTGCTCTCGTCGCCGGTGTTCTTCTCCTCCTCCCACAGCGCCTTCAGCACGCGATGGGCGAGCGCGATCGCCGGGGCATCCCCGATCGTCTCGCGTACCGCGATGACGCAGCACGCCGCCCGCTGCTCGTCGGCGGGAAAATACGTCGGCTCGAGCTGGATCGGGATGCCGAGATGCTCGCGCCAGCGCCGCAGCTCCATCATTCGATAGGCGCGCCGCTGCGGCGAGCGCTTCGGAAGCGGCAAGCCGCCCGAGGCCGGAAAGATGGTGCCGAAATCCACCGGCCAGATGCGGACGCTGGCGCCATGCTCGGCCGCCATCGCCTCGAGGCGCGCGGCGCCGAGATGGGTCCATGGCGAGTTCAGGGAAGCGTAGTAGTCGATATGGAGCGCCATGCCCGCGCTCACCTGTTCCGCCAGTTCGGCTTGCGCTTCTCGGCGAACGCCTTCGGCCCCTCGATGTAGTCCTCGCTTTCGGCATTGGCCTTCTGGGCCGGGTAGACGGTGCGCATCGCCTGCTCGAGCGACGGCTCGTCCAACCCCCGGTAGGCCGCCTGCTTGGACGCCCGCACGGCCTTGGGCGAGCATTCCAGGACCAGCGCCGCCCAGCGCTTCGCAGCCTCCAACGCTTGGCCGGGCGGCACCACCTCGTTGACGAAGCCGAGTTGCTTGCCCTCCGCCGCCGGCACGCGCCTTCCCGTCAGGATCATGCCCATGGCCTGCTTTTGCGGGATCATTCGCGGCAGCCGATGCACGCCGCCGGCCCCGGCGATCAGCCCGACCCGCGGCTCCGGGACGGCGAAAATCGCGTTCTCGGCGGCGACGATGATATCGCAGGCCAGGGCGATCTCGAACCCGCCTCCCATGGCGATGCCGTTCACGGCGGCGATCAGGGGTTTGTCGAGGTCGAATCGTGAGGTAAGGCCGGCAAACCCCGAGCGCGCCGAGGGGCCACGTCGCCCCGCCGCCTGCACCTTCAGATCGTTTCCCGCCGAGAACGCCCGGTCGCCCGCTCCGGTGACGATGCCGACCCAGAGATCGTCGCTGGCCGCGAACTCGTCCCAGACCTGCTCCAGCTCGTGATGCGCCTCACTGTGCAGCGCGTTCATCACCTCGGGACGGTTCAACGTGACGACACGCAGCCGCCCCTCGTCCTCGACCTTGCAGAAGCGGTACTCCGTCATCGGTGGCATCCTCCCAAATCGCTTCGATTGCTTCAGCCGTGTCTACCCGATCACGCCGGCCTCGCGCAGGGCGCCGATCTCGTCGTCACCGTAGCCGGCGGCCTGGAGCACCGCATCGCTGTGCTCACCCACGGTGGGCGGCTGGCGCGGCGCGACCTTGTCCTGGCCCTCCATCCAGAAGGGGCTGCTGACCGTGAGAAGGTCGCCGTCCTCGAACGGCACCAGCGCCCCGCTCTCCCGCATCTGCACATCATCATGGAGGTGGTCCATTTCGCTGACCATCCCGAACACCAGTCCGCTCGCATCCAGGATCGCGCGCCACTCCGGCGAGGGGCGCGCGGCAAAGACGGCATCGAGCACTTCGGATAGCTCGCGGGCATGCTCGGCACGGCTCGCGACCGTGGCGAAGCGCGGGTCGTCGAGACGGTCCGAGCCAAGCGCGGCCCGAAACGCGGTCCATCGGCGCTGGTCAGGGACGATCGAGAGCAGCAGCCACTTTCCGTCGGAGCAGCGGTAGTGACTGCGCAGCGGCGCCCGCGTCTTCGATCGGTGCGGCTGGACTGTGACGGTCTCCCCGCACAGCGTCGCCTGCACGCTGCACCCGTTCGCCCACAATCCGTTCATCAACAGGGATGACCCGACCTGTCCGCCCCGCCCGGTGCGCTCCCGCTGAAAGAGTGCCGTGGCGATCGCACCGAACAGGGCCATCGCCGACGGGTGGTCGCCCATCCCCGCGAGCGAGCGGGCGGGCGTCGCGTCCTCGCCCGCACGCACCAGGTGCATCAGCCCCGAGCGGGCCCACCAGGCGGTGGCGTCGAATCCCGGCTTGTCGGCCTCGGGTCCGATCTCGCCGTAGCCGGTGAACGACGCGTAGATCAGGCGCGGGTTGACCGGAGCGAGGTCCTGGTAGGTGACGCGCAAGCGTCGCCGCACCGCGGGCGGGAAGTTGGTGATGAAGACGTCGGCGGCGCCGACCAGCCGACGCAGCACCGCCCCGCCGGGTTCGGATGCAAGATCAAGCGCGAGACTTCTCTTGTTGCGGGCGTCCAGCACCCAGTGAGGGTTGACCGCATGGACGTATCCGGCGGGTGGCTGAGCGCGCGTCCGGTACGGGTCGCCCACTCCAGGGGGCTCGATCTTGACCACGTCGGCGCCGAAATCGGACATCACCGTCGCGGCGGCCGGTCCGGCGATGTAGCTCGCGCAGTCCAGCACCTTCAAGCCCGCGAACACCCGCTCCCCCATCACCGTCTCCGTCCCATGGTGCGCAACACTCCGCCATGCCTTCCCAGGCGGCAAGGCCCTCGCACCTGCCTGCTCCGCGGCACACCCGGTCTGGACGCTACATTGGTTCGATCGTCGCACTCCGGGCCCTGCAAACTGCTTTTCGCCGTCGGCTCCCTGACGTCCTGCGACGTAGCCAGATGCAAACGTCACACGCGTAAGCATTTTTGACCATGCATTGACCGCTCAAGGCGGCTCCGGTCTGCCGGCGTCCTGCAGCATTTCGCGCAGCATGGCATTGAACTCGTCGGGCGCCTCATAGGCCGTCCAGTGGCCGGCCTTCTTGATCACCCGGAAGTCGATGTCCGGCCGGATGCTGCGCAGCAGGTCCCGCCGTTTGTCGAGGTTGGGGTTTGCCGGCGCGTCAAACTCGCCATAGATCGCATTCACGCGCGCCTGCACCCGGGTCAGGGCATCAGCCAAGGAGGTCGAGCGCGACAGCGACGGCGTGCGCAGCCGGTTGCGCACCGAATGCCACTCCTGCAATGCCATCGCGAGTTCATCGATCTTCGCGGGATCGTGCAGCATGAGACGGGCCAGGTTGATACGGTGCCCGTCCAGTCGATCCTGCCCGCTCTTGTCGCGTACCGGAACGAGCGCAAAGGTGCGGCGGCGGGTGCCGAGGCCGCCTGGTCCGTTGAGCGTCAGTGACCGCACGCGCGCGCCGTGCAGTTCCGCGACATGCCCGCTGATCATGCCACCGAACGAGAAGCCGACGATGTCGTACGGCGTTTCCGCACCGATGACCGCATCGAGCCCGTCGGCGACAATCCGGGCGATCCCGTCCTGGGTCGGTGGCTCCGGCGCGCTGGCGGACTCGCCGAGGCCGGGCAGGTCCGGCGCGACCACCCGGTATGTTGGTGCGAAGAACGGGATAGTGCGCACCCAGTGGCGCCATGACCCGTTGCCGCCATGAAGCAGGACGAGCACCGGGCCGCTACCCCAGGAGTGCCAGACCATGACGCCGTCGCCGCAGGGGGTCTCCCATCGCTCGGCTTGACGTTCGAGGCGCTGCACGGTCGCGTCGGGCGGGTCGCCCGAGTTACTGCCAAAGTCGCTGTCGGTCATCGTATCCCTGGATTGGTGGCGAGAATGTCGGGAGCATCGTAGGGCCGGGCAGGCTGGACGTCAGCCCGGGGGCAAGCGATAAGCGGCCGGTAGGAGGGAACGCGGAGCTGTGGCGGACGCGCAGATCCTGACCGAGAACGTGCTGAACGCGCTCGCCGCCGGGCTCACGATCGGCTGCATCTACGGGCTTATGTGCGTCGGGCTCGGTCTGATCTTTGGCGTCATGCGGGTGGTGAACTTCGCTCAGGGCGAGTTGCTGATGCTCGGGATGTACACTGGTCTGTATCTGTTCAGCGGCTGGGGCGTCCTCGCCTCGCTCGGCCCCGCGGTCGGACCATTCGTCGCGGCGCTCGCGGCAGGGCCAGTGCTGTTCGTCGGCGGCGCGCTGCTGCACAAGTTCCTGATCGCCCGGGTCTCCGGCCTGCGCACCAGCGGCTCCCTCGATGAGGGACATTTCGGCCAGCTCATCGTGACGCTTGGCCTGTCGCTCATCCTCCAGAACGGCGGCCTCATCCTGTTCGGCTCGACGCCGAAGACGATCCGCTCGCCGCTCGCCTCCCGTGCCTGGGAGATCGGGCCGACGATCGCCGACGCCTCGATCTTTCTCAACAAGGCGCGGGCGGTCGCCGCCCTGCTCGCGGTGCTGGTGGTCGTCGCCCTTTACCTGGTGCTGGAATACACGCGCCTCGGCAAATCGCTGCGCGCCGCGGCGGACAACCCGGTGGCGGCGACCTATATGGGGATCGACGTCGAGCGTGCGTACCGCACCGCTTTCGGCATCGGCAGCGGCATCACCGCCATCGCCGGCGGCCTGATCGCCACCTACCTGTCGTTCACCCCGTTCGCCGGGCTCGACTTCGTCATCATCATGTATTCCGGCGTAGTGCTCGGTGGGATGGGCAGCATACTGGGCGCGTTCTGGGGCGGGCTGACGGTCGGCTTCGTGCAGCAATTCTCAGCCCTCGTGCTGCCGACGCAGTTGCAGAACGCGGCGATTTTCGTCGTCTTCCTGCTGATCGTCACCTTGCGTCCGCAAGGCCTGTTCGGTCGGTCGGCGGAGCGCGCGTGAGGCGGCTAGCATGAGGCGCCTGGCATGAGGCGCCTGGCATGAGGCGCTTGGCATGAGGCCGGGCGCGGCACCGAAACTGCGGCGGGACAGCGTCGCGCTCGCGGCCTTCATCGTCGTCTACCTGTGCGTCTGCCTGGTCGTCCGCAACAGCTACTATCAGCTCATGCTGACCCTGGTGCCGATCTGGGCGGTGATGGGTCTGGCCTGGAACCTGCTGTCCGGCTACACCGGGTTGATCTCGTTCGGCCATGCCGCGTTCTTCGGCCTCGGCGCCTACACCGTCACCTTGTCGCTTGTCCTGTGGAACATCACGCCGTGGCTCGGCATCCCGCTCGGGATGGGGGTCGGCGCCATCGCCGCGTTCCTGATCGGCGTGCCGACATTCCGGCTGCGCGGCCACTACTTCGCGCTGGCGATGCTCGCCTACCCGCTCGCCATCCTCTACCTGCTGCAATATCTCGGCTTCCAGGAAGTCTCGCTGCCGATGAAGCGAGACAATCCGGCGGCGTTCCTGCAGTTCAGCGATCCACGCGTCTACACCGGCATCGCGCTCGGGTTGCTCCTGGTCGCGATGGTGGTCTCCATGCTGGTCGAGAACTCGCGGTTCGGCCTGTCCTTGATGGCGATTCGGCAGAACGAACTGGCGGCGCAGGCCGCCGGCGTGAACCCGCGGCTGTGGAAGATGCGGGCGCTCGTGCTCAGCGGCGCGCTCGCCGCCGCCGCCGGCGGCCTATATGCGTGCGTGCTGCTGGTGGTCACGCCCGATGCGGTGTTCGGCGTACTGACCTCGGCGCAGGCCCTTGTCGTGACCCTGTTCGGCGGCGTCGGCAGCGTCTGGGGGCCGCTGATCGGCGCCACCATCCTGATCCCGCTCGCCGAGACGCTGAACGCCGAACTCGGCAACGTCATCCCCGGCATCCAGGGCGTGGTGTACGGGTTCGCCATCATCGCCATCATGCTGCTCGCCCCCGAAGGGATTTTCTGGACCATACGCGACCGCTGGTTCCACAAACCTCCGGTCCCCGAAGCCGCCCTCGTCCCGCTGCCCGGCTGGTTGCGCCCTGCACCGGCGGCGGCGGCCGCGACGGGCACCTTGCTGGAGGTGGAAAACCTGTCCCGCGCATTCGGCGGCCTGCGCGCAGTGGACGGGGTGAGCTTCAGCATCCCGCGCGGCGCGATCTTCGGCATCATCGGTCCGAACGGTGCCGGCAAGACCACCTTGTTCAACGTGCTGAACGGCGTGCTCCCGGCCGATGCGGGAGCGGCGCGGCTTGATGGCTTACCGCTGGTCGGCCGACCGCTGCACGAAATCTGCCGCATGGGCGTCGGCCGCACGTTCCAGGTGGTGCGCAGCTTCCCCCGACTGCCGCTGCTCGACAATGTGGTGATCGGCGCCTACGGCACCGGCCTGTCCGACCGTCAGGCGATGCGCGCCGCCGGCGAGGCGTTGGACCGCGCCGGACTGTCGCACATGGCCGACCTGCCTGCCGGGCGATTGACCAACAAGGAACTGCGCCTGATGGAGCTGGCCCGCGCGCTGGCCGGCCAGCCGCGCCTGCTGCTGCTCGACGAGACGCTGGCCGGGCTCGGCCGCGAGGAGTGCGACGACGTTCTCGCCGTTCTGCAACGACTGCGCATTGAGGGGATGACGATCGCGATCATCGAGCACACGATGCACGCCATGCTCCGCATCGCCGACAGTTTCCTGGTCATCGACCACGGCCGCGTGCTGGCTTGCGGCACGCCGCACGAGGTGGTGGAAAACCCGGCGGTGATCGAGGCTTATCTCGGCAAGAAATGGCTCAACCGTTCCTCGACGTAGCCGGATTGTCGGTCGCCTATGGCGGCCTGCGCGCGTTGAGCGACGTGTCCCTCGTCGTCCGCGAGGGTCAGTTCGTCACCGTGGTCGGGCCGAACGGGGCCGGCAAGTCGACCCTGTTCAAGACGATCAGCGGCGTCGTGGCGGCGCAATCGGGCGCTATCACGTTCGACGGCGAGCCGTTGCTGCGCCGTCCGGCGGCAGCGCGCCCGCATCTTGGCATCGCGCACGTGCCGGAGGGGCGGCAGGTGTTCAAGACGATGACCGTGCGCGAAAACCTGGAGCTCGGTGCCACCACGGCGGCCGGCCGCCGCCAGTGGCGCGCCACCCTGGAGCGCATCCACGCGCTGTTTCCCATCCTGCACGAGCGGGCGACCCAGCTTGCGGGAACCCTCTCGGGCGGCGAGCAGCAGATGCTGGCGATCGGCCGCGGCCTCGCCTCGGCGCCCCGTCTGCTGCTGCTCGACGAACCGTCGATGGGCCTCGCCCCGGCAATCGCCGACATGATTTTCGAGCGCATTTCGCAGATCCACCGCGAGCACGGCCTGACCATCCTGCTGGTCGAGCAGCGCGTCGCTGAGGCGCTGGAGCTCGCCGATCGCGGCTACGTGCTGGAGACCGGGCGCGTGGTGATGGAGGGTCCGCACGAGGCCCTGATGGCCGACGATCGGGTGCGACGGTCGTATCTCGGTTTGGGTGACGCTTGACAGCCGAGTAAGCACCGCAACCTCTGCGATGGCAGCGGCACCGCGACGGAGCCGTCGCCACCACGAACCGGCGATTGCAAGGAAACACGGATGCCTCAATACGATGCGACCATCAAGCACCTCAAGGACGGCGTGAAGGGCTTCACCGTCACGGCAGCGGTCAAGAACATCGAAGGTTGGGAAGCGACCCTCGAAAAGGTTGAGGCGCCCGGCGCCAAGGCGATCATTAAGGACCTCGAGAACCTCAAGAAGCATCTGCAGGCCGACACGATTAACGGCGAGCAGATCAGGAAGCTCGTGCTCAAGCTCGGCAAGGAAACCCTGACGATCGCGGACAAGTCCGACAGCAAGAATGCCGCCAAGATCAAGTCCCTGGGCGAGACGCTGACGCACGCCGCGGAGGCCGAGGCAGACGCCTGAATGGTGCGATAGCGCGGGGGGGGTGGCATCAGGGTGTAATCCGCTGACTGGGATCGCCGCTCGCACAGCTTTCCACGTCGCCGGCCGGCTTAGATGTCCCGCCCACCCCTGAGTCGGCCATCTTCGACCCGTCCATCCGCCCCTCGGCTATCGGCGCTGCGGCTGCTGGTTCCATTCGTGCGCCGGTACCGCTGGCAAGTGTCCGGGGCCGCCGCCGCGCTGCTGGTGTCCGCCAGCATGGTGCTGGTGCTCGGGCAGGGCGTTCGCCACCTGATCGACGGCGGCTTTGCCAGCGGCAGCCCGGCCCGCCTCAACGCCACCGCTCTCGCAACGGCGGCGGTGATCGTCGTGCTCGCGGTGGCGAGCGCCTGCCGGTTCGGCCTGGTCACCTGGCTCGGCGAGCGCATCGGCGCGGACATCCGCCGGGCCGTCTTCGACCATGTCATCAGCCTGTCGCCGGCCTGGTTCGAGACCGCGCGCACCGGCGACGTGCTCTCCCGCCTGACCGCCGACACCGCCGTGCTGCAGGCGCTGACCGGCTCGGCCATCTCGCAATGGCTGCGCAGCGCGCTGCTGTTGGTGGGCGCCTTCATCATGCTGGTCGTCACCAGCCCGCTGCTGTCGGGCCTGGTATTGGCCGTGGTCCCGCTCGTGGTCGTGCCCCTGGTCGTGTTTTCCCGCCGCGAACGAAGGCTGTCCCGCCTGGCGCTCGAGCGGGTGGCCGATCTTGGCGCGATGGCGGAGGAGACCCTGACCGGACTGCGCACCGTGCAGGCGTTCACCCAGGAGCCCTTCGCCCGCGCCCGCTTTGCGACGGCGAGCGAGCAGGCGGTGGGCGCGGCGCAAGCGCGCATCCGCTCGCGTGCCGTGATGATCTTCTCGGTGATCCTGCTCGGTTTCGGCGCGATCACCCTGGCTCTCTGGGTCGGCGGCCGGCAGGTGCTGGCCGGCCAGATGAGCGGCGGCGCGCTCTCTGCCTTCGTGTTCTACGCGGTGATCGTCGCAACCTCGGCGGCCGGATTGAGCGAGTTGTGGGGCGAGGTGCAACGCGCCTCGGGCGCCGCCGACCGCATCGCCGAGCTGCTGGCCGAGCGCCCTGCCATCGCACCCCCGGCCTACCCCCGCCCGCTCATCACGCCGCCGGAGGGGCGCGTGGCTTTCGAGCAGGTCGGCTTCCGTTACCCGGCTCGCGCCGACCTGCCGGCGCTGGACGGGTTCGATCTCCGGGTGGAAGCGGGCGAGACGGTCGCGTTGGTCGGCCCTTCCGGCGCCGGCAAGACCACCGTGTTCCAGTTGCTGCTAAGGTTCTACGACCCGCAATCGGGATGCGTGCGGCTCGACGGGACCGACTTGCGCGAAGCCGATCCGGCCGCGGTGCGGGCCCGGCTCGGCCTGGTGCCGCAGGACCCCGTGGTGTTCGGTGCCGACGCCGCCACCAACATCCGCCTGGGCCGCCCGGCAGCGACCGACGCGGAGGTGCGCGCCGCCGCCCGCGACGCCGGGTGCGACTTCCTCGACGCGCTGCCGGAGGGTTTCGCGACGTTCCTCGGTGAAAAAGGCGTGCGGCTCTCCGGCGGCCAGCGGCAGCGCATCGCAATCGCACGCGCCATCCTGCGCGATCCGGCGGTGCTGTTGCTTGACGAGGCCACCAGCGCCCTCGACGCCGAGAGCGAGCAGGCGGTGCAACAGGCGCTCGCCCGCCTCTCGCGCGGCCGCACCACCCTCGTCATCGCCCACCGGCTCGCGACGGTGCGCCGGGCGGATCGGATCGCGGTGATGGACCAGGGCCGGATCG
Organism: uncultured Alphaproteobacteria bacterium; assembly: GCA_963719345.1. Lineage (GTDB taxonomy): Bacteria > Pseudomonadota > Alphaproteobacteria > Acetobacterales > Acetobacteraceae > CAVRCA01. The sequence goes on along the minus strand of CAVRCA010000005.1, from coordinate 421,527 downwards.
TCGCGACCGGCACGCATGCCGCCCTGGTGCGCGCGGGCGGCCTCTATGCGCGACTTGCAGCGCTGCAGTTCGGCGATGCGCCGACGGCGTCGAGGACGGGCACATAGCGATCGTCGCTGCGGAGCATCGCCGCTACAGCGGCGACCACGGTGCGCTGCGGTTTGCCTCCTGGGCCGGTGTCAGGCCGGGAGGTCCGTCCGCCACTTGCGGCGGCAGGCCCGTGTACTTGGCCGGGTCACGCCAGCAATCGACGGTTCCAAGAGTGCGGGTGCAATAGGGCGGCGGTGCCGGCGGCGGCTCGATCGGACGACAGTAGCTTTGCAGTCGGTCCAGCCGCACGACGGAGCAGTCGCGCCCCGTTATCGTCGACCACACCAAATCGATGGGAGTCCGGTGAATGACCGGGATGGCGGCCGCATTTGCGGCCAAGAATGCGCCGCTCGCCTCACCGGCCGCTTCGCAACCCGCCAGCAGGCCCGCAGCCGGTACTGCAATAAGAAATGGCAGCAACCGGCGCATCCGACGCTCCTTGTGCGCAGACCGAGCAACCCAGGGAAAGTCTCTGGCAGCCTCCGGAGGATGTGCCTGCGGGCTTAACAATTTGTGTCAACCCCGGGTGTCGCCCTGGCGGCATTCCACCGGCGGCGACCCAGCAACGCCTCGTTTGCTCAAGGGAGTTGCCGCCGCTATGGTCCGCCGGCCCAGCCGACCTGCTGCAAACGGCCCATAACGAGAGATTGCGTGGTTGATATTTTCGACGAGGTCGAAGAGGACCTCCGGGCCGAACGAGCCAAGAAGTTCGCCAGGCAATATGGTGCGCTGATTGTCCTGCTCACCGTGCTGGTTGTGGTCGCCGTCGCGGGCTGGCAGAGCTGGGGATGGTGGGAGCAACGGCGAGACTTGGCGGCGGCGAACGCGTATCTAGCCGCAACGCGCGAGGCAGACGCGCCGGCGGCAACGGATGCTGCAGTGCAGCCCGGGATGCGTGCCGCTCTCGACAAGCTCTCCGGAGACGCGCCGGCCGGCTACGCCAGTTTGGCCCGGCTGCGGGCCGCGGCGGCCGCAGCCGATGCGGGCGACCCTGCGGAGGCCTTGCGTCTGCTCGATCAGCTCGCGCGGGATTCCTCGGCCGATCCTTTCATCAGGCAAGTGGCCCGGCTTTCCTGGGTCGAGCGCCAGATCGATGCCGGTGATCCGGCCCCTCTGAGCGAGGCGCTCAAGACGTTGGACGAGCCGAACGCTCCGTTGCGCCCGCTGGCGCTTGAGGCGCGGGCGTTGCTGGACGTCCGAACCGGGCAGCATGATGCGGCCGTCGTCATCTTTCGGCAGCTCTCCCAGGACGCGGCGGCGTCGGAAGGGGTCCGCAATCGTGCCGGCGCGATGCTGACCCGGCTCGGAGGGTAGCGGATGCCCACCGGAAGCCGTCGACGCGGCATTGGCCGCCGCTCAACCCTGCTTCTGCCCCTCGCCCTCGCCGGATGCAGCTGGTTCGATGACTGGTTTTCCGAACACAAGCCCCGCCTGCCCGGCAAACGCGAATTGGTGCTCGCCGACTCGGGCGGGCTCAAGGCGGACAGCGGCGACAGCGACCTCCGCGTCACCTTGCCCGACCCGGCGGAAAATCCGGCCTGGGCACAGGCAGGCGGCAACCCGGCTCATTCGCTCGGATCTTTGGCGCTGGGCGAACGGCCGATGTTCGCTTGGCAAAGCAGCATCGGTGAAGGCGGAGGCTACCGGCAAAAGATCCTGTCGACGCCGGTCGTCGCCGACGACGTCGTCACCACGATCAATCCGAATGCGGTCGTCATGGCGTTCGACTTGCAAACGGGCCGACGCCGCTGGCGCGCCGACACCAAGGACAAGGATGACGACAGCACGAATGTCGGAGGCGGGGTCGCGGTCGAGGCGGGCGTGCTCTATGCGGTGAACGGCTTGCGCGAGCTGGTCGCCTACGATGCGGCGCGCGGAACCGAGCGTTGGCGCAAGACCATCGACGCCCCCGCCCGGTCGGCTCCTCTCGTCGCCGAAGGTCGCCTGTTCGTCGTGACGCTGGAGGACGAGCTTCGAGCCTTCGCAACCGACGACGGCCGCCAGCTCTGGCGTTATCAGGCGGCAAGCTCGCAGACCGGCATGTTGGGCCAGCCGGCGCCCGCCTATTCCGATGGACTGGTGGTCGCCGGCTTCGGCTCCGGCGAGCTGTCCGCGCTCCGCAGTGATACCGGCGGGGTTGCCTGGACCGACAATCTCGCGTCGGGGCATGGGCGCAACAACGTGGGCGACGTCGCCAGCGTGAAAGGGTTACCGGTCATCGCCGACGGACGGGTTCACGCGATCGGACTGGGTGGCCTCATGGTGGCGCTGGACCTTCGGTCCGGCCGCCGCTTGTGGGAGCGGCAAGTCGCCGGTGAGAACATGCCCTGGGTCGCAGGCGACTGGCTGTTCGTGATCTCGACCGATCAGCAGATCGCGGCAGTGCGGTGTCAGGATGGGCGGATCGCCTGGGTCAGTGACCTGCCCCGCTGGCAGAATGAGAAGGACCAGAGCGACCCGATCTTCTGGTTCGGTCCCGTCCTCGCCGGCAAAAAGCTGCTGGTGGCTGGGACGAACCAGCAGGTGCTTACGCTCGATCCCGTCAGCGGCGAGATCGTGCGGCGGCAGAGCTTGGCCGGATCGGCGGCGTGCGGACCGATCGTCGCCCGCAGCACCGCGCTGTTCGTTACAAACGAGGGCAATCTGCTGGCGCTGCGCTGATAACGCCCTGGGAGTCGGCGGCCTGCCTTCTGGGGCGACGTCCACCCGGACGTGACCGGCGCGGCGCAACGCTGTAGGCTTCCTCTCGCAACGAACCAGGGAGGACCCGACATGGCCAAGGCACCCACCAGCGAAGCACGCGACAAGGTCCGCGACACCGTTCCCAAGCTGATCGAGGCCACCGAGAAATGGCTGTTCGGCGATATCTGGGAGCGGCCGGAACTCTCGAAGCGGGACCGCAGCCTGATCACCTGCGCCGTGCTCGTCGCGACCTACCGGCCGGAGCAGCTGAAAGGCCATCTCGGCCGCGCGCTGCACAACGGGCTGAGCAAGGAAGAGCTCTCCGAGATGATCACCCATGTCGCGTTCTACGCCGGCTGGCCGGCGGCGATGACGGCGGCCGGGGTGGCGAAGGGCGTGTTCGAAGAAAACGAGTGAGTTTTTGGGAGAGAGCGCCATGAAGGTCGGATTCATCGGTCTCGGCACGATGGGGGCCCACATGGCCGCCAACTTGCAGAAATCCGGGTTTTCCCTAGTGGTCCACGACATGCGCCGTGCCGCCGCCGAGCGGCACCTCGCCGCCGGGGCGATCTGGGCCGACTCGCCGCGCGCGGTCGCCGAGCAGGTGGACATCGTGTTCACCTCGCTACCCGGGCCGCCCGAGGTTGAAGCGGTGGCGCTCGGGCCGGACGGCATCCTCGAAGGCCTGAAAGCCGGCGGTGCGTATTTCGACCTGTCGACCAACTCGCCGACGCTGGTACGCCGTCTCAACGCCGTGTTCGCCGAGCAGAACAAATCCATGCTCGACGCGCCGGTGAGCGGCGGACCTGCAGGAGCCGAGAGCGGCAAGATGGCGATCTGGGTCGGCGGCGACGAGCAGATGTTCCAGCGCCACAAGAAGGTACTCGACGGGTTCAGCGATCAGGCGCGCTATATCGGCCCGATCGGCGCGGGCTCGATCGCCAAGCTGGTGCACAACATGGCCGGCTACGCCGTGCAGACCGCGCTGGCCGAGGTGTTCACGATGGGGGTGAAAGCGGGGCTGGAACCGGGCTCCCTGTTCGAGGCGGTGCGCCAGGGCGCACTCGGCCGCCGGCGGCTGTTCGACCGGCTTGCCGACCAGTTCCTGTCCGGCGAGTACGAACCGCCCGCCTTCGCTTTGAAACTCGCGCACAAGGACGTCACGCTCGCGACCGCGTTGGCACGCGAATACAAGGTGCCGATGCGCATTGCCGAGATGGCGATGGCCGACATGACGGAGGCGTTCAATCGCGGCTGGGGCGACCGCGATTCGCGCTCGGCGATGCTGCTGCAGCAGGAGCGCGCCGGCGTCTCGATCAAGGTGGAGCGGGAGCGGCTACGCCGCATCATTGCCGAGGACTGACCGGAAACGCACAAGGGGGAAACGTTCGATGCTTGACGTGCATTTCTGGCCGACGCCGAACGGCAAAAAAGTCACCATCCTGCTGGAGGAGTGCGGCCTCGATTACAAAATCGTGCCGTGCAACATCGGCCGCGGCGATCAGTTCACCGACGAATTCCTGAAGCTCAATCCGAACCACCGGATGCCGGTGCTGGTCGATCACGCCCCGGCCGATGGCGGCCCGCCGATCAGCGTGTTCGAATCCGGCGCGATCATGCTGTACCTCGCCGACAAGGTGGAAAAGTTCCTGCCGCGCGACGTGCGCCGCCGGACCGAGGTGACGCAATGGGTGATCTGGCAGATGGCGAACCAGGGGCCCAAGCTCGGCGAGTGCGGCCACTTCCGCCGGCTCGGCGACAAGCAGGGCGACCAGTCCTATGCGGTACGACGCTTCACCGACGAGGCGAACCGGTTGTATGGCGTGCTGAACAACCGGCTCTACGATCGGCGCTACATCGCCGGTGACGAGTACACGATCGCCGACATGATCTGCTATCCGTGGTCGGTGAACTGGCAGGCGCAGGGCCAGGACATCGGCGAGTTCAAGTATTTTTCCCGATGGCTCGAGGAGGTCGGCAGCCGTCCGGCCGTGCAGCGCGGCATGGCGGTGGGTGCGGACCTGTCGCAGGATGTGTCCAAACTGCCGCCCGAGGAACAGGAACGGCGGGCCAAGATGCTCTACAACCAGCGCGCCCGGCCGGCACCGGCGTAGAGCTACAGGAAGCGCCCTCACCCAACCCTCTCCCGAAGGGAGGGCCTTTTCTCTCTCGCCGGGAGAGGGTCGGGGTGAGGGTCCGTCGCATGATCCGCATTTCCGACCGCATCAGCCTCGACGAGAGCGAGATCACCGAAACTTTTATCCGGGCGTCCGGTCCGGGCGGCCAGAACGTCAACAAGGTTTCGACGGCGGTCCAACTCCGGTTCGATGCCGGAAACTCGCCATCGCTCCCCGACGCGGTGAAAGCGCGGCTGCGCCGGCTGGCCGGGAGGCGGCTGACCGCTGACGGAATCCTGGTTCTCACCGCCCGCCAGCATCGCACCCAGGAGCGCAACCGGCAGGCCGCGCTTGAAACATTGTGCGAACTCATCCGGCACGCCGAACCCGCGCCGGTCCCGCGCCGGCCGACCAATCCGACCAACGCCTCGCGTCGTCGCCGCCTCGACGCCAAAAGCCGGCGATCCGACGTCAAGCGCCAGCGCAGCAGCCGCACCGACGAGTAAATCCGATGTAGGCTTGGGCGCGCGTCAAACGAAAACGGGGAGGAACGCACCATGGCTCTCAGGAGACGCACCCTGCTCGCCTCGTCCGCCGTCGCGTTCGGCGCGCCCGCATTGCTGGACTGGACCCGCGCCTGGGCGCAGCAGACGCCGTTCAAGCCGGAGAAGGATGCCAAGCTGGTGCTGCTGCGCGGCGCCACCTTCCTGCCGGCGGAGGGCGAGACCACCGCCGCCCATGTCGCCGCTTTTGCCCACGCGACCGGCACGGATGTGCAGATCATCAACGTCAACCAGGATGATCTCGTCTCCAAGCTGGCGCTCGCGGCGCAGGTCGGCTCCGGCCCCGATATCGTCTGGACACAGAACACCACCGCCCATCTGTTTCCCGACAAGCTGCTGGACGTCACCGATGTCGCCGAGCATCTCGGGTCGAAATACGGCGGCTGGTACCCGGTCTGCGAGGATTACGGACGCGACGGCGCACGCTGGATCTGCATTCCCGTGTTCCTCGTCGGCTCGCTGCTCAACTACCGGATCAGCTGGATGCACGAGGCCGGGTTCGAGACGATGCCGTCGGACACGGCGGGATTTTTGAAACTGTGCCAGGGATTGAAGGCGATCGGCCGGCCGGCCGGCTTCTCCTTCGGCCATGCCGTGAACGATGCCAACAATTTTTCCTATTGGATGCTGTGGGCGTTCGGCGGTCAGGTCGCCGACAAGGACGGACGCGTGGTGCTGGCCTCGCCGCAGACCGAGCAGGCGATCGAGTTCGCGCAGGCGCTGTATCCGACCCTGACCTCCGGCGTGATGGGCTGGACCGACATCAGCAACAACCAGGCGTTCATCGCCGGGCAGTGTTCGCTGACCAACAACGGCATCTCGATCTACACCCAGGCGAAGCGGACGGCGCCGGATATCGCGGCCGACATGGATCATGCCGCCATGCCGATCGGGCCGGTGGGCAGCGCAACCGAGCAGAACCGCGTCGACCCGATGGTGATTCTTTCCTACTGCAAATATCCGAACGCGGCGAAAGCCTTGGTGACTTACCTGATGGAAAGCCCGCAATACGAGGCGCTGATCACCAACTCCGCCGGGTTCATCGCACAGAGCCTTAAAGCGTTCGCCGACAACCCGGTCTGGCGCAGCGACCCGAAGATCGCGCCGTTCGGGCGGGCGCCGACCAACACGCGCTCGGTCTCCTGGCCGCGCACACCCGACCAGGCGTCGGCGGCCGTGTTCGCCAATTTCGTGCTGGTCGACATGTTCGCCTCCGCCGTTTCCGGCGCACGGTCCGCCAAGGACGCTATGCAGCAGGCGCAGCGGCAGGCGGAACGGATCTACCGCAAGTAGGCCGGCCATTACTGGGCTGGGGAGGCAGATTCCCCACCCCCGGTTGCAGTGGTAGGGCCTAAAAGCACGCTTAAGTCATTCAATCCGACTCGACTCTCAGGTAGTGTTCTTCATATGTTCTCATCCCTGTTCAGCAGGGCTGGGACGAGTGGAGCATCAGCGGGCCGGCATCGTCGCGGATCTTCGTCAGCGGATCGCGCGCTTTCAGGTCGCACCGCGCCGGGGCCGCGTTTTCCTCCCCTTTGGCCTTCGCGCCATCGACGACGTGCTGCCGGAGGGGGGCTTGGGCACCAGCGCCCTGCACGAGGTCGCCGGTGCGGGAGCCGAGATCGAGCACGGCGCCGCGGCCGCGCTGCTGATTGCCGGCATTCTGGCGCGGTCCCGCGGCCCCGTTCTGTGGGTCCTGCAGCAACGGGATTTCTTTGCCCCCGCCCTGGCCGGGGTCGGCCTGCATCCGGACCGGGTGATCTACGCCGAGGCCGGCACATCGGCTCAGGCGCTGCTGGTGATCGAGGAAGGCTTGCGCCATCGCGGGCTCGCCGGCGTGGTGGGCGAGCTTGCCGGCCGCCTGACGCTGACCGCCTCCCGCCGACTGCAGCTCGCCGCCGAGCAGTCGGGCGTGCCGGGTTTCGCGCTTCGGCGCAGTCGCCGCCACGACGATCCGATGCTGGCCGAGCCGAACGCCGCCGCGACCCGCTGGCGGGTGAGCAGCCTGGCCTCGCCGCCGCCGCTGCCGCACGCGCCCGGCACGCCGGGCCTCGCGCGCCCGCGCTGGCGGCTCGATCTGCTGCGCTGCCGCGGCGGCACGCCTGCGTCCTGGATCGTGGAGGCCTGCGATGCGAAGGGTCGTCTCCATCTGGCTGCCGACCTGGCCCACGGATCGGATCAGGCGCCGATCCGCCGCCACGCCGCCGGATAAGCCGCTCGTGACCGTCGCGCACGATGGCAGGCGTCAGGTCGTGGCTGCCGCCGATCGTGCGGCGCAGGCGCAGGGTCTCTACCCGGGGATGCCGCTTGCGCAGGGCCAAGCCTTGATCCCCGGGCTGGCCATCGCACCGGCCGACCCGCAAGGGGACGCACAGGCGCTGGCAGAACTGACCGGTTGGAGCCTGCGCTATGCGCCGTTGACCGCGGCGGACGCGCCGGACGGGATCTGGATCGACGTCACCGGCTGCGCCCACCGGTTCGGGGCCGAGGCGGACCTGTTGAAAAACCTGGTCGCCCGGCTGGAGCGCGGCGGCGTGGCGGCCCGCGCGGCGGTCGCCGATACGCCGGGGGCCGCCTGGGCCATGGCGCGCCACGGCACGGCCGCGCTCGCCGTGGTGCCAGCAGGAGAGGCGGGAGCTGCCATCGCGCCGCTTCCGGTGGTCGCTCTCCGGCTGCCCGAGGAGACGATGCAGGCGCTCCGCCGCCTCGGCTTCGAGCACGTCGGCCAAGTGGGGGCGGCGGCGCGCGGCCCGCTTGCCCGACGCTTCGGGCCGGGGCTGTTGCATCGCCTCGATCAGGCGACCGGCCGCATCTTCGAGCCGATCGAGCCGATTTTTCCCGCCGAGACGACCGGCAGCCGGCTCGCCTTCGTCGAACCGCTGCTGACGGCGGAAGCCTTCGCGCACGTGATCGGCCGGCTGACGGACGCGGTCTGCGCCGAACTGGAGCGGCGGGCGCAAGGCGCGCGGCAGCTCGATCTGCTGTTCGAGCGGGTGGACGGGACGTGCCAGGTCGTGCGGATCGGCACCGCGCGTCCGATGCGAACCGCGCGACATCTGACGCGCCTGTTGGAGGAACGAATTGACCAGGTCGATCCGGGTCTCGGGGTCGAGGCGATGCACCTGCTGGTGCCGCTGGCCGAGACGCTGCGCTATGCCCAGAAGCGGGCCCTCCTCCTCGATGCCGACGATGAGGCGGCCGACATCGCGCCCCTGATCGACCGCCTGGCCAATCGTCTGGGTGGAGCGCGGGTTTACCGGGTCGTTCCGCACCAGAGCGACGTGCCCGAACGCTCCGTCCGCCAGGTGTCTCCGCTCGCCCCGCCGGGGGGCACGCTCTGGCCCGCCCTGCCCCGGCCGATCCGTCTGCTGACGCCGCCGCAACCGGTCACCGCGATCGCGGTGCTGCCCGACCAGCCTCCCGCCTTTTTCGTCTGGCGGCGCAAGCGGCATCGCATCCGTCATGCCGACGGGCCGGAACGCATCGCCGGCGAGTGGTGGGAGCGCGACAGCGAGACCCGCGCCACCCGCGATTACTGGCAGGTTGAGGACGAAACGGGGCGGCGCTTTTGGCTGTATCGCAGCGGCGACGGTTTCGATCCCGCGACCGGCAATCTCCGCTGGTTCCTGCACGGCTTTTTCTGACACCGAGGACGCACGATGCCGGACGAGGCTCGCCTGCACCAAGCGACCATCGAGGAGATCACCGATACTCTCTCCTTTGCCCTTCGCTACGAGGGGCGCAAGCGGGTGCACCACGCCGATGACATGATGGCGCGGATCACCGCCGAGCGGCTGGTGGAGCACCTGCAGCGCAGCGGCTACGTGCTGATGAAGCGCCCGACCGGCCCGGCGCCGACCACCAGCCGACACGCGCATCCGCACGATCCCAACCCAGTCAATCCCAAGCCAGTCAATCCCAAGCCGGCAAAGCCATGACCGGCTACGCCGAGCTGCAGGTCACCTCGAACTACTCGTTCCTGCGCGGCGCCTCGCATATCGAGGAGCTGTTCGCCACGGCCAAGATTTTGGGCCTGCCCGCCCTCGGCATCGTCGATCGCAATACACTGGCCGGCGCGGTGCGGGCGCATCAGCGCGCCGGAGAAGCCGGCGTACGCTGCGTCATCGGCTGCCGGCTCGACCTGCGCGACCAGATTTCTGTCCTTGTCTACCCGACCGATCGGCCGGCCTACTCCCGGCTGTGCCAGCTGCTGACGCTGGGCAAGGGACGGGCGGGGAAAGGAGCCTGCGATCTCGCCTGGAAGGATTTTGCCGCCGCCGGCGAGGGCCTGCTTGCGATCCTGCTGCCGGCTGACCCCGGCGAAGCGCTCGCCCATCAACTCGACCGCCTGCGCGCCGACTTCCCGGGCCGCGCCTATCTGGCGCTGACCCTGCGCCGGCGGCCGGGCGATGCCGTCCGGTTGCGCGAGCTGGCCGACATGGCGCAGGCGGCGCGCCTCCCGACGGTCGCGACCGGCGACGTGCTCTATCACGCCCCCGAGCGCCGCATCCTGCAGGACGTGGTCACCTGCATCCGGGAGGGCTGCACCATCGAGCAGTCCGGGTTCCGGCGCGAGCGCACGGCCGACCGCCATCTCCGGCCGCCCGAGGAGATGGCGCGGCTGTTCGCCCGCCATCCCGAGGCGGTGGCGCACACTCTGGAGATCGTCGCGCGCTGCCCGTTCTCCCTCGCCGAGTTGCACTACCAGTATCCCGACGAGGTCGAGGATCCCGCCCTGTCGCCGCAGCAGACCTTGGAAAAAGCGGTCTGGGACAGCGTGCCTTTGCGTTACCCGGATGGGCTGCCGGACGACGTGAGGCGGCAGCTCCATCACGAGCTGCAACTGATCGCCGATCTCGCCTACGCCCCCTACTTCCTCACCGTCAGCAGCATCGTCCGCTTCGCCCGCAGCAAGGGCATTCTGTGCCAGGGACGGGGATCGGCGGCGAACTCGGCGGTCTGCTACGTGCTCGGCATCACCAGCATCGACCCGGTCCGCTCGGGCCTGTTGTTCGAGCGCTTCGTCAGCGCCGAACGCCGCGAGCCGCCGGACATCGACGTCGATTTCGAGCACGAGCGGCGCGAAGAGGTCATCCAGTGGATCTACGACCGCTATGGGCGCGACCGCGCGGCCCTCTGCGCCACCGTGATCCGCTACCGCTCCCGTGGCGCGGTGCGCGAGGTCGGCAAGGTGATGGGATTGTCGGAGGACGTCACCGGCGCGCTCGCAAGCCAAGTCTGGGGCTGGTCGGAGGAGGGCGTCGAGCCCGACCATGCCGCCGAGCTCAACCTGAACCTTGGGGACCGACGCCTGCGGCTCACCCTGGAACTCGCTCGCCAGCTCATCGGCTTCCCGCGCCATCTCAGCCAGCATCCGGGCGGTTTCGTGCTGACCCGCGACCGGCTCGCCGATCTGGTGCCGATCGAGCCAGCCGCCATGCAGGACCGCCAGGTCGTCGAATGGGACAAGGACGACATCGACGCGCTGCGCTTCATGAAGGTCGACGTACTCGGCCTCGGCATGCTCGGCTGCATGCGGCGGGCATTCGATCTGCTGGACGAGCACCACGACATTCCGCTCGACATGGCGGGCATCCCGCCGGAAGACCCGGCCACCTTCGCGATGATCCGCCGGGCGGACACCCTCGGCACCTTCCAGATCGAGAGCCGGGCGCAGATGGCGATGTTGCCGCGCATGGCCCCGAAAACGTTCTACGACCTGGTGATCGAGGTGGCGATCGTGCGGCCCGGCCCGATCCAGGGCGACATGGTCCACCCCTATCTTCGCCGCCGCGAAAAGCTCGAGCCGGTCAACTATCCCACGCCGGAGCTTGAGCGGGTGCTCGGCAAGACGCTGGGAGTGCCGCTGTTCCAGGAACAGGCGATGCAGGTGGCCATCGTCTGCGCCGGCTTCACCGCCTCGGAGGCGGACCAGTTGCGCCGCTCGATGGCCACCTTCAAGTTCACCGGCGGCGTGTCGCACTTCAAGGACAAGCTGATCAGCGGCATGGTCGATCGCGGCTATGCGCAGGATTTTGCGGACAAGACGTTCAGCCAAATCGAGGGGTTTGGCTCCTACGGGTTTCCCGAGAGCCACGCCGCCAGCTTCGCCCTGATCGCCTATGCCAGCGCTTGGCTCAAATGCCACTACCCGGACGTGTTCTGCTGCGCCCTGCTGAATGCGCAGCCGATGGGTTTCTATGCCCCGGCGCAGGTGGTGCGCGACGCCAGCGACCATGGCGTAAAAATCCGGCCGATCTGCGTCAACCGCAGCCGATGGGACTGCACGCTGGAATCATCGGGCAGCCGCACTCTCGCTGTCCGGCTCGGCCTGCGCATGGCGAAGGGCCTGTCGAATGCACACGGCGCCGAGATCGTGGCACATCGCGGGGACCAGCCGTATGGTGGCATTGAGGAGCTGTGGCGTCGGGCCGGTGTGCCGGCCGCTGCCCTCGAACGGCTGGCCGAGGCGGACGCCTACCACTCGCTGGGGATGAACCGGCGCCAGGCACTCTGGGCTATCCGTGGGCTCGCCGACGAGGCGTTGCCGCTGTTCGTCGCGGCCGACCGGGGCCGGCAGCCGGAGCCGGAATTGGTCGAACCGCCGATCACGCTCGCGCCGATGACGGCGGGACGCGAGGTGGTCGAGGATTATCAGGCGACCGGCCTCAGCCTGCGTCGGCATCCGGTCGCCTTCCTGCGGGATGATTTGCGGCGGCAGGGCATGATCGCCTGCAACGATCTGCCCACGATGCGGGACGGCCGGCGCGTGACCGTGCCCGGGCTGGTCCTGGTGCGCCAAAAGCCCGGGTCGGCGAAAGGGGTGATGTTCATCACCATCGAGGACGAGACCGGGGTCGCCAACCTGATCATCTGGCCCAGCCTGTTCGCCCGGCAGCGCCGCCTGGTACTGAGCGCCGGCATGATCGCCTGTCGCGGGCGCATGCAGCGGGAGGGTGACGTCATCCATCTCGTTGCCGAGCACCTGATCGACCTGTCCGACCTGCTGCGCAGCGTCGGGCAGCGCGATCAGCCGTTCCCGCTGGTGCGCGGCCGCGGCGACGGCGTGACCCATCCCGGCGCTCCCGATCCGCGCGAGGCGTATCAGCCGGTGGGCAAGGCGCGCGACATCTACATCCCGGACCTGCGGCTCGGCAGCGGCATCAAGATCCCCACACGGGACTTTCGGTAGGAGCGCTCCATGCCGGCTCATCCGGCGCGGATGTAGTTTCCCGCCTCGAACGTCACCGCAGGCGCCTCGGGATCGAAGCCGACGCCGATCGGATCGCGCCCCTCCACCACCGCCTTGATCTGATCCCGCAGCATGCGGCGTAGCAGGGTGATGCCGCGGTCCGACCCCGCCAGATGTTCCTCGGAATGGACGGTGATCGGCCCCTGCCCGACCTGCGCTTCGTAATCGCCCGGGAAACGCTGATGCTCCGCCTCCGACATGTCGCGCCAGAGCTTGCCGTCGAAGGTCGAGCGCATGCGCCCGATCTCGCCCGTCTCTCGCACGCGGCCGGCGACATAGATGCGGAACGACGTATCGTCGATCGGCAGCACCCAGCCGATCGATTCCACCGGCGCGAACTGCGACACGCGCGGGTTGGGCACGACACGCAAGGTCGGCAGCGCCGCTTCCGTGACGCGATAGAAGGTTCGGCCATCCTCCGCCTTGCGCGTCGAGCGCACGGTAACGCCGCGTGGCGAGGTTTCGAACGCGACGTCGGGCATCGACGCCATCGCCTGCGTGAACTGGGCGCCGCTGAACGAGCCGTGCAGGATGGGCACGTGGAACGGATCGACCACGTTCTCGAAATGCTGCAGCCAGTTGCACGGCACGATCGCCGGCCCGCCGCTCCCCACCGAGGTGTCGTCCGCCTCGACGAACTCGCCCTGCTCCAGTGTCCCCAGGCACTCGTAGCGCGGCAGAACCGGCTTGCGCTCGGGTGGGCCCATGTAGGCGAAAATCAGCCCGTAACGCTCTTCCACTGAATACCAGGGCTGACGGACGTTGTCCTTGATGCGGCGGCCCTCGGGCTCGCACGGCTGTTCAAGACAGTGTCCGTGCGTATCGAACAACCAGCCATGGTAGCAGCAACGGATGCCACGCGCTTCAACGCGGCCGTAATAAAGCGTCGTGCCGCGATGGCAGCAACGCGCGTGCACCAGCCCCGCTTGACCGGCACCGTCGCGGAACAGGATGAGGTCTTCCCCAAGCGCGCGGATTTTTCGTGGCGTGGCGCCGGCGTCGCCGGAAAGTCCGATCGGGTGCCAGTAGCGGCGCAGCAGCTCACCCATGGGAGTGCCGCGCCCGGCGCGGACCAAATCGTCGTTCGACACCGGCGGACGCATTGCGTAGCCGGTGCCCTCGTCGCGTGGACCGGACATGCCGACCATCGACCTATCCAAACTCAATCCAGTCAGCCGACCGGCCGCAATCCTGCCTTGAAGCGGGCGGCCAGCTCGACGTAGTGCTCGGCGGTGCGGTCGAAGTTCGCGCGCTCCTCGGCCGACATCACGCGCCACAGTTTCGCGGGCGATCCGCTCCACAGCTCGTTCGGCCCGATCACCTTGTTCGGCGTGAGCAGGCCGCCGGCGGCGAGCATGCCGCCTTCCTCGATCACCGCGCCGTCGAGCACGGTGGCACCCATGCCGACGAACGCCCGCCGCTTCAGCGTGCAGGCGTGCACGATGCAGGCGTGGCCGACCGTCACGTCGTCCTCGATGATGGTCGGAAACGAGCCCCGGTTGACGTGGACGATCGTGCCGTCCTGGATGTTCACGCGCGCGCCGATGCGGATGAAGTTGGTGTCGCCGCGCAGTACGCAATGAAACCAGATGCCCGATTGCGGTCCGATCCGCACGTTGGCGATCACCGCGGCCGAGGGCGCGACCCACGCATCCGGCGCGATGTCAGGCGCGACGCCGTCGAGTTCATAGAGCGGTCCGGCAACGGCGGGCATCTGGATGTCAGGCATGGACGGCCTCCCTGTGCGACGGCGGCGCTGCGGCCCCGATGGTCTCCTGTGAGCCGATCCCCAGCATCAGCCGGATGTTCTGCACCGCGGCGCCCGACGCCCCCTTGCCGAGATTGTCCAATCTCGCCACCAGCACCGCCTGCCGATGCGCCTCGTTGGCAAAGACGCGCAGCTCCAGCCGGTCGGTCCCGTTCAGCGCCTCCGGTTCGAGTTTTCCGTTTGCCTCCGCCGGCGCCGTCGCCACCAACGCGCAGCCGCGATAGCGGTCGGCCAACGCCGCATGCAGGTCGGCGCCCGACGGCCGGCCCGCCAGAGTGTCGAGATGCAGCGGAATCGAGACCAGCATGCCCTGGCGGAAGTGCCCGACCGAGGGCACGAAGATCGGCCGCCGCGTCAGCCCGCCATAGCGCTCGGTCTCCGGCACATGCTTGTGCTCGAGGCCGAGGCCGTAGAGCTCGAAAGCCGGGCCGCCCTGCGCTTCGTGCGCCTCGATCATCGCCCTGCCGCCGCCGGAATAGCCGCTGACGGCGTTGATCGTCACCGGGTGGTCGGGCGGCATGATGCCGGCGTCCACGAGCGGGCGGATCAGCGCGATCGCGCCGGTCGGATAGCAGCCCGGGTTGGCGACCCGATGCGCCGCCGCGATGCGCTCCGCCTGTGCGGGCTCCAGTTCGGGAAATCCGTAGACCCATCCCGGAGCGACCCGATGCGCGGTGCTGGCGTCGAGCAGCTTGGGCGCGCGGTCGCCCAGGCCGCCGGCCAGCGCCGTCGCTTCGCGCGCCGCGTCGTCCGGCAGGCAGAGCACCACGAGGTCCACCTCAGCCATGATCTGCCGGCGCGCCTCGGAATCCTTGCGTCGCTCCGGCGGCACGCTGCGCAGCGCGATCTCGGGAACCGCAAGCAGCCGCTCGCGGATGCCGAGCCCGGTGGTGCCGGCCTCGCCGTCAATGAAGACCGAAGCTCTTGCTGCCATGCGGCACACCCCTGAAACGTCGGCCTGAACGGTCGGATGGTCTCTGCCCAAGGCCCGGAACGCAAGAGGGCGGCCCCGAACGGGACCGCCCCACGCTGCCACGCCGGGGAACGGACGGCGATCAGCGCTTGCTGAACTGGAAGCTGCGTCGAGCCTTCATGCGGCCATACTTCTTGCGCTCGACCACGCGCGGGTCGCGGGTGAGGAAGCCGGCAACCTTGAGGATGCCGCGCAGCTCCGGCTCGTAGTTGGTCAAAGCCCGACTGATGCCGTGGCGCACCGCGCCGGCCTGGCCGGACAATCCGCCGCCCGTCACCGTGCAGATACACGTCGAACTGGTTGTAGCGATCCGCCACCAGGAACGGCTGCGTCAGCAGCATGCGCAGCACCGGCCGGGCGAAATACTGCACCACCCGCTTGTCGTTGACGGTGATCTCGCCCTTGCCGGGCTTGATCCAGACGCGGGCGACCGCGTTCTTGCGCCGGCCGGTCGCGTAGGCGCGGCCGAACTCGTCGCGCTTGGGTTCGCGCCTGGCCTGCGCTTCGGGTGCGGCCGTCGCGGCTGTCGCGATCGCCAGGTCCTTGAGATCGGCGAGCGTGCGGGTTTGCGTTCCGGACATCCCCTCAGTCCCTCTTGTTCTTGGGATTCATCGAAGCGACGTCGAGCTTACGCGGCTGCTGGCCGTCATGCGGGTGCTCGGCGGCGCCGTACACGTAAAGGTGCTTCATCTGCCGCCGCTGCAACGGGCCGCGCGTGATCATCCGCTCGACCGCCTTTTCGACCACCCGCTCCGGATGCGCGCTGTCGAGGATCTGCCGCGTGCTGCGTCCCTTGATCCCGCCCGGATAGCCGGTGTGATAGTAGAAGATCGACTGATCGGCCTTGTTGCCGGTCAACCGCACCTTGCGCGCGTTCACCACGACGACATTGTCGCCGCAATCGACGTGCGGCGTGAACTGCGGCTTGTGCTTGCCGCGCAGCCGGGTCGCCACGAGGGCGGCGAGGCGGCCGAGCACCAGGCCCTCCGCGTCGATCAGGACCCAGTCCTTCTTCACCTCCGCGGGTTTGAGCGAGAGGGTGGTCTTCATCAGTCGATCCTTCGAAACAGGCGCGGCTTATTGCCAAAAACTCCTACTGCGTCAAGCCTTCACCAGATGTGGTATTATATTACCACGTTTCTTGGCGGGCCTCCCCGGCGGTCTCGGATGGTAGTCGGTACTCATAGCAATCCCTGATTTCGTAACTGACGTAGCTGCCCTTGGAGTCCGCTTCCATCAGCTCGGCGAACACCTCGGGAGGAACGTCGTGGTACTGGTCACGCCCCGCGTCGGCTGTGGTACTCGATCCATAGCTCCTGGCGGCGGGCGTCGTAGCCGACCGCCCGGATAGCCGATGAGTCGACCGGTCTCATTCTCACCATGACCCGCCTCGATGCCAGTGCGGACGAGTTTTGCCCCCGCCCGGAGTCGGCGCTAATTTGGCACCATGACCCAGGACACCAAGCGCGGCCTCGCCCGCAACACCGCCAACTACGGCGATCGCGAGTTCTCGCTCTACCTGCGGCGTTCGTTTGCCAAATCGATGGGCTACTCGCAGGCCATGCTGGACCGGCCGGTGGTCGGCATCGTCGATACCCGGTCCGACTACAACAACTGCCACCGCACCATTCCCGAGCTGATCGAGGCGGTCAAACGCGGCGTGCTGGCCGCCGGCGGGCTGCCGCTTGCCTTTCCGACCGTGTCGCTGTGCGAGCCGTCGCTGTTCCCGACCTCCATGCAGTACCGCAACCTTGCCGCCCTCGATACGGAGGCGATGCTGGCGGCGCAGCCGATGGACGCGGCGGTGCTGATCGGCGGCTGCGACAAGACGGTGCCGGCGCAACTCATGGCGGCGGCCTCGGCCGACATCCCGTGCGTGCAGCTGGTCACCGGTCCGATGCTGGCCACCCCATTCCAGGGCGAGCGGCTGTCGGCCTGCACCGATTGCCGCCGCTACTGGGCACGCTACCGGGCCGGCGACGTCTCCGCCGAGCGCATCTCCGAGATCGAGGGACGGCTCGCCACCACGGCGGGCACCTGCGGGGTGATGGGGACGGCCAGCACGATGGCCTGCCTCACCGAAGCGCTCGGCATGATGCCGCTCGGCCACGGCACCATCCCCGCCGTCCACGCCGACCGGCTGCGCGCCGCCGAGGACGCCGGCACTTTGGCGATGCGGCTGGTCGCGACGCCGATCCGCCCTTCCGAGATCATCACCGGCCACGCGGTCGAGAACGCGCTTCGGGTGCTGCTGGCGCTTGGGGGCTCGACCAACGCGCTGATCCACCTCACCGCCATTGCCGGACGGCGCGGCATCCACATCGATCTCGACCGGCTGAACGGGCTGTCGGACGAGACCCCGGTGCTGGTCGATCTCAAGCCGACCGGCGAGGGCTACATGGAGGATTTCCACGCCGCCGGCGGGATGCCGGCGCTGCTGTGGGAACTGCGCGACCTGCTGCACCGGGACACGCTGGACGTGACCGGCGCCACGCTCGGCGACCGGCTTGCCGCGCCGGCCTTCGTCGACCGGCGCTTCATCAAGTCGGTGGCCGAGCCGGTCTCGCCGGTGGGCGGCATCGTGGCGGTAAAGGGGAGCCTCGCCCCGCGCGGGGCGATCCTCAAGCGCAGCGCCGCCACCCCTTCCCTGTTCGAGACGCAAGCCCGTGCGGTCGTGTTCGACGGACTGGCGGATTTGGCGGCGCGGATCGACGACCCGGCGCTCGACGTGAGCCCGGCCGACGTGCTGGTCCTGAAAAATACCGGGCCGCTGACCCCGGCCGGGATGCCGGAAGCCGGCTACTTGCCCATTCCGCAAAAACTCGCCCGGGCCGGGGTGAAGGACATGGTGCGGATCAGCGATTGCCGGATGTCGGGCACCGCCTTCGGCACCATCGTGCTGCATGTGGTGCCGGAGGCGGCGGCCGGCGGTCCGCTCGCCCTGGTCGAGACCGGCGACCGTATTCGCCTCTCCGTCCGCGAGCGACGACTGGATCTGCTGGTGGCCGAGGCGGACCTGGCGCGGCGGCGCGAGCGCTGGCGTCCGCCCGCGACGCCGCGGCGCGGCTGGGACCGGATCGTCGCCGAGCAGGTGCTGCAGGCCGACGAAGGATGCGACCTGGCGATCCTGCGGGCGGGTGGTTGAGCCGGTTCACGTCATCGGCGCGTCGGGCCGCTCCGGGGCGGCGCTCTGCCGCGCCCTGTTCGCCCGGGGCATCCCCGTCGTGCCGGTCGTGCGCAGCGCCGCGCGCTGGGCGAAGATCGCGTCCACCCCGCCGCGCCTCGCCGACCTCGCCGACCCCGCCGCTCTCGCCGCGGCGCTGCACGACGCGGGACGGGTCGTGTCCTGCGCCCACGCCCGCCACGCCGCCGCGATCGTCGCCGCCTCGCCCCCTCAGGCCCGCTTCGTCTTCCTGGGCAGCACGCGAAAGTTCTCCCGCTGGGCCGACGCCCACGGTGCCGGCGTGATCGCCGGAGAAGCGGCGTTCCTGGGCTCCGGCCGCCCCGGCTGGATGCTGCACCCGACGATGATCTATGGCGCTCAGGGAGAGGACAACGTGCAGCGCCTGGCGGCCCTGCTGCGACGCCTGCCGGTGGTGCCGTTGCCGGGCGGCGGGCGCGCCCTGGTCCAGCCGATCCATCAGGACGACCTGACGCGCTGCATCGAGGCGGCACTCGACGCCTCCGTACGCGGCCCGCGCGCGCTCGTCGTGGCCGGCCCCGAACCGATCACCTATGCCGAGTTCGTCCGTGCGGTCGCGCGCGCCGCCGGGCTCGCTCCACCGCGCTTTGTCCCCCTCCCCGCCTGGTTGCTGATGGCCGGCGCCGCCCTGACCCGCGCGGCTCCGCTGCTGCCCACCATCCACGCGGCCGAGATCCGTCGGCTGCTGGAGGACAAGGCGTTCGACGTCGGACCGATGGTCGCGACGCTCGGGGTGCGGCCGATGCCGCTCGCGGACGGACTTGCGCGGACCTTCGGCGGGCCGCAAAAGCGCTGAACAGGTCCGGAGCCACCCCATGCCCATCATCAACCGGATTGCCGATTTCCATAGCGAGATGACGGAGTGGCGGCACGACCTGCACGCCCATCCCGAGCTCGCGCTGCAGGAGACCCGCACGAGCCAGGTGGTGCAGGACAAGCTGCGCTCGTTCGGCGTCGACGAGGTGGTGACCGGGCTGGCCAAGACCGGCGTCATCGGGGTCATCCGCGGCCGCGGCCCGGGGCGCGCTATCGGGCTGCGCGCCGACATGGATGCGCTGCCCCTGATGGAAGAGACCGGGGCCGCCTACGCGTCGCAGAACCCGGGCGTGATGCACGCCTGCGGCCATGACGGGCACACCACCATGCTGCTCGGGGCCGCCAAGTATCTCGCCGAGACCCGCAATTTCGACGGCACCGTCTACGTGATCTTCCAGCCGGCCGAGGAGAACCTTGGCGGCGGCCGGATCATGGTCGAGGAAGGCATGTTCGAGCGCTTCCCGATGGAGCAGGTCTTTGGCCTGCACAACTGGCCGTCCGCGCCGTCCGGCACGTTCTTCTGGCGTGAGGGGCCGACCATGGCGGCGGTCGCCAACATCGAGATCACGATCACCGGCAAAGGCTCGCACGGCGCCCACCCCAACAAAGGGATCGACCCGGTGGTGGTCGCCAGCCACATCGTGACGGCGCTGCAGACCATCGTATCGCGGAGCCTTGAGCCGCTTGATGGCGGCGTCGTGACGATCGGTGCCATCAATGGCGGCTTCATCTACAACATCATCCCGGAGACCGTGCGCATGTTGGGCACGGCGCGCTGGTTCAAGCCGCGCGTCGGCGACCTGCTGGAGAGCGGCGTGCACCGGCTCGCGACCGGCATTGCGGAGAGTTTCGGCGCCCGCGCCACTGTCAGGTTCGAGCGCACCTACCCGGCGACGGTGAACGATGGCGAGGCAATCGAATTGGCCCGCCGTGCCGCCCAAGCGGTCGGGGGCGACACTCGTGTCCGCCACCTCGACCAGCCGACCATGGGAGGCGAGGATTTCGCCTTCATGCTGGAGGCCAAGCAGGGCGCCTATATCATGCTCGGCGCCGGCGGCACCGACGACGATCCGCAGTTGCACAACCCGCGCTACGATTTTAACGACGAGATCCTGCCCGTCGGCGCGTCATATTGGGCAACCCTAGCCGAGCAGTTGCTGCCGCGCCGGTCCTGACGCTCCTATCGGCCTACTTGCCGTTGGGCGGGCGGGGCTGTGGCGGAGCGGTGGCAGCGTCCTTGTTCGCCTTGTCGATCAGCTTGTCGCCTATTTGGTTGAGCGTGCGATTCTCCTGCGCCGCGCGCTGACCGGAGGGTGCGACACCCGCCGCCGCCTCGTTTCCCTGCACCCCGGCGGTCGGCTGGTGCGCCCGGCCGTTGTAGACGTTGGCGTTGCGGGCGGGCGGCGCATCGGTCGGGGCGGCTCCCTGGGCATGGATGGCCGGCGACAGCAGCATTGCGGCGCCGACCAGCCCGACCCCGAGGACGAGGCAACCGGGAGACATGCGGTTCATCGGGCATCCCTTCGAACGTGAAACCCACGCGCGGTAACGCCTGAACCGCACGTGGGATTTCCGGATCAGCCCTGCTGCGTCAACGTGATGGCGGTCATCGGCGCCGTGCTCGACTGCAGCAACGGCAGAATCGAGCCGCCCGCGCTCTGGTCGGTCGACGTCGCCGTGTTTGCCGAACCCGTCCCGGAACTCAGGCTTGCAAGCTGGCCGTTGCCCTCCATTG
Source organism: uncultured Alphaproteobacteria bacterium (assembly GCA_963719345.1). Lineage (GTDB taxonomy): Bacteria > Pseudomonadota > Alphaproteobacteria > Acetobacterales > Acetobacteraceae > CAVRCA01. The sequence goes on along the minus strand of CAVRCA010000005.1, from coordinate 400,329 downwards.
CCGATCCGTTCCCCAGCAGCGCGCTGGCTTGCTGGCCGAGGTCGATCGTGTCCGAAGCGACGGGGACGGAACCCGGGTCGCTGGCAGGAATGAACATCATGCCGTGCGGGGAGTTGAGGCCAGTGATGACCGGTACTAGCGCGCCAGTGGTCGGATCGAGCTGGTCAATGGCGTTGTCGCTGCCGACCGAGACATAGATGTCGTTGGTCTTCAAGCCGGTCACGTCGGCTACTACGACATTGTTCGCGCCCGCATTGGAGATGTAGAACGTGCCCGACGTCGCCGTCGGGATAATGGCGTCGTCAAGGCCCGAGCTGCCAAGCGGCAGGGTGACGAAGCTCGCCGATTGCTGCGCCGTGCCCGGATTGGCAATGATGGTGAGCGACTGATCGTGGTCGCTGGTCAGGATCAGCGAGCCGTCCGACAGGGTTTTCAGCGAGTCGGGATCGGCCACGGGCAGCGGCTGGTTGGCTTGGCCGGTCACGAGGTTGGTTCCCGTGTCGCCGAGGCGCAGAATGGACGTGGTCTGCAAGGTCCCGCTCGGCGCGTCGCCGTTGTTGAGCTGCTGGACCACCGAGTTGCCGGTATTCGCCGGGTTGGTATAGCTGAGAAAGACCTTGCCGTTGTCGAACGCCACGTCGTCGTAGCCACGCGATAAGTTGGCGCCGTACACGTAGTTGTTGTCATAATTGAGCGGGCCGCTGACAGCATTGGTGGTCGGGTCGATGGTGTAGAGGTACGAGTTCGCATCCTGGTTCTTCAGCGCGAACACCAGGCCGCTGGCGGGATCGTATTTCAATCCGTCGACCGACCCGGGAAGGCTGTAGGTCTGCTCGACCTGTCCGTCCGGGCTGTAGCGGACGATCGTGCTGCCGCTGCCGTCGTTGAGCTTGCCGGTGCTGTCCGCCCCGTTGCCGTATTCGATCCAGATTGAACCGGCGCCCATGGTGACGCTGTCCGGCTGGGTGCCGCCGACGTCCGACCCTACAGCGAAGATGTTGGTCTGCTGCACCACGGGATCGTCGGTCGACGCGGCCACGAAATCGAGCCCGTGCGACCCGGACAACCCGGTGACCACCGGCGTTTCCTGACCGGTCTGCAGATCCACCTGCAAGATCTCGGTACCCCACCGAAGCATAGGCGTCGCTGGTGTTCAGCCCAGTCAAGGAAAAGGCTTGGATCTGGTTGGTGGTCGTATTCGAGACGTAGAACGTGCCGGAACTGGAGGTCGGAACGATCACGTCGTCCAGGGCCGAGCCGGTCGGAAGGTTCGTCAGTTGGACGAAGCGCTCGGACTGCGCCGCGGTGCCTGGGTCGGAGATCAAGGTGAAGGCATTATCGGCTTCGCTGGTCAAGACGAGACGGCCGTCGGGCAGGGACTTCAGTAAATCCGGGTCGCTCAGCGGGATCGGCTGATCGGCTTGACCGGTGGCGATGTTGGTGCCGGTCGCACCCAGGGCGAGGATGTCGGTCGTGACCAGCGGCCCGGTCGGCGTGCCCGGATTGGTGAGGCGCTGCAGGACCGGGTCGCCCGGATTAACCGGATTAGTGTAGCTGAGATAGACCGCTCCCGGATTGAACGCGACGTCGTCGTAGCCGCGGCTCGTGCTGGTCACCGCGTAGGGAAGCGGTTCGCTGACTTCGTTGGTGTTTGGATCGATGAACGACAAGGTCGAGTTGCCGTCCTGATTTTGCAGTACACGTACACGGTGCCGGTGGTCGGGTCGACCTTCAGTCCGTCGGCCGAGCCGGCAACGGTGAAGGTCTGCTCGACATCGCCCGACAGGCTGTAGCGCACGATCGTGCTGCTGCCACTTGCACCCGTTAAATCGGCACCGTTGCCGTATTCCGCCCACAGAGAGTTGTCTCCAACGGTGATCAAGTCGGGCTGCAACTCGCCGTCTGTTCCGCTGGCGAACACCGAGCTTGCGTTAAGTTGAGCCATTGTTGCGTATCCCTCTGGTTCGATCTGACGGCTTCGTTCACGGTGATGAGCAAGCTCACCGGACGACAAGGCACGAGCGATCAGCCACGATCCTCGAAGTCGAGCCGTCTGAAACTAGCTGAACGACCTCAGTTTGAGCGTGGACACCGTGCTCCGCCATTGCGAGCCGCCGGCGGCGGCTCGCAATCAATGCCCGCCGCGCGACGGATCGCTCCGCCAGCGCCGCTCGCGATGATGGGCATCGGTCGCGCCGGGAGCGAGCTAATGTGGCAGTCCCGGCAGCGCCTGCGTGTTCTCGATCTGAACCGCCTGCAACTCCTCAGGGTCAAGGCCGAGCGCTTCCAGGATCGTCGGCGCGATCTGGCGGGTCTCCACCTTGTCGTCGACCACCGCCGCTTCGAGCTTGGGCGAGCTGACGAGCAAGGCGACGTTTCGGTCGTCGCGCGCAAAGCCGCCATGTTCCGCCAGCTTGCTGCCGCTCGTGTAGATCACCCCATGATCAACGATGCTGATGAAATCCGGCGTACGGCTATCGGTCAGAGGATCGCGGTAGAGGCGGGTCAGCGCGCGCTGGCCGAGCAACCTGGCGATACCGAGCGGACCGAACTCACTCTTGAGGTAGGCCTCGGCGGCCGCATAATCAGCTGACTGGGTCTGCGGCGCCAACCACACAAGCCCGACATCGTCCGCGACGTGGAAGCTATAGCCGGGGGTCTTCGGATAGGGGCTGTCATCCACTGCGCGACGCAGCGAGACGTCGATCGGTGACTGGCCGTGCTTGGCGCTGACGATCACCAGCGTGTCGTCGAGCAGTTCCGCCTGCTGGAGTGCCGCGACCATGCGCCCGATGGCATGATCGACATAGTCAAGCTGCGATCGCGAGCGCATTGCCCGGAGTGGCGTTTGCGTCGAGATAACCGCCGGTCAGACCCGGCGGATCGACCACGCCGGACTTGGCGAGCTTCTGGCCGACGCTGACCGCCTGGAAATTCAACCCCAGAATCGCCGGCACCGACGGCGCCGGGTTGCCGGTGCTGGTCAGGCCCTCGATCTGCCGGATGACGGCTTGCACTTTGGTTTCGTCGTAGTCACGGACGGCGCTAAACGCGGTCGTGTTGTCCTGGCCGGGATAGCCCGGGATATCGGAGTTTATTTCGGGCGTATAAAGGTCGTCGATGCCCTGGCCGGACGGTCCGTTGAGGATTTCATACGCGGGATGCTTGTCGGACCAAGCCGTGCGCAGGCCGTGCTGCTTGATGATCTCGAAGATGGTGTTCACGCGGATGAAGGTATGAGGCAACATTGACGTGCAGGTCCCATTGACCAGCGCGCGCGGCAATTTCGTGGGATCGATCTGCGAGAGCGGGTCGCCGAGGGTGCCCCCACCGTCGAGGCGGCTGGAATCCTTGTCGATGTATTCGAAGTAGCGGACCTCGGCGCCAGGCGGACCTGAGCAGTCCGAGCCTGGGTCGAAATAGGTGCGATCGTAGCTGTCGTCGTAGAACACGCCGGCGGATTTCGGGGTGGCTCCCGTCACTTGCGCCACCATTCCTGGAAAGCTGTCAGACGGCCCCGTGGTCAGCGCGTTGCGGTAGACCACGCCGTTGGACGCCAGCTCGCCGAGGGCGCTGCCGGCATGGCTCGGATCGGCGATGTAATTCGCCAGATCCACGGCGTGCATCCCGTCAATGCTGATCAGCAGTACATGCGAATAGCGGCCGGTCTTTCCGGGTTCCTGCCAACTCGGGCCGTCGCCCGGATTGCCCCCGGCGCGGGCAAGGTCGCAGGTTGTTGCCAAGCTGGCCGCCAAGGCAGTCGTCAGCAACAGCGTTCTGAAGCGTTTCATGTACGGTTCCTGGTCCCTAACCAACCCGCGCCCAACTATCCCGAGAGGGAAACGCATTGGTGGCGAACTCATAGTCGACCTGGGAAGGCAGGCAATCCGGGCAGCATGACCGTTGAGTGAAGAAGCGGCCGGCGCGGCGTCAGCGCCCGCTTGCGAGCCGCCGCTCGTATGCCTGCGCCAGCAAGGTCGCCGGAAACAGCAGCACGAAGTAGATCAGCGCGACCACGGTGTACACTTCCAATGGCCGGTAGGTGTCGGCGGTGATCAGCGTGCCCTGATAGAGCAGGTCGGGCACCGCGATCGTCGAAACCAGCGAGGTGTTCTTGAGCTGGATGATCGACTGGTTCATGAACGGCGGCACCATCCGCCGCATTGCCTGCGGCAATATGACGAGCCGCATCATACGCCAGCGCGACAGGCCGAGCGCACGCGCGGCGTCCCACTGGCCCGCCTCGATCGAGACGATCCCGGCGCGGAAGATCTCGGCGTAGAAAGCGCCGGTGTAGAGCGACAGCACCGCGACGGCTGCGACCGTCGCCGGGATCTGCACGTTGAGAATGACCGGCAGCGCGTAATAGAACCAGACGATCTGCACCAGCAGCGGCGTGCAGCGAAAAATCTCGACCAGGCCGACCAGCGGCGCGTTCAGCAGCCGCGACCGAGACAGCCGGCCAAGCCCGATCAGCAGACCGATCAGCAGTCCAAGTGCCACGGTTCCCACCGTATAGGCCAAGGTGACGAGCACGCCGTGCCAGAACAGGGGGGCGTAGCGGAGGAGGAAGCCGAAGCTCCATTGGTAGCCCATCCGGGGCGTCCGGGCCGGCTCGCGTCAGAACGTCAGCTGCGAGGGGATCTGGTCGCGCTGCACGCCGACCAGCGCGAGGCCGTTGAGCAGCCACTCACGGATCTGGCCGAGGCCGCGGTTGAAGTCGAGCCAGGCATTCAGCACGTCGACGAAACGGGTGTCGGTTTCCCGCCGCACGCCGAGATTGCTGGGCAGCGCGACCAGCGGCCCGGTGAGCAGGTAGTACGGCCCCATCGCCGGGTTCTTGCCGATCGTCGAGAGGCCGAGGATCGCCGCCTGGACATGCGCATCGACGTGCCCCGACTGCAGCGCCAACGTGCACTCGTCGCGCGTCTTGAAGCCGATGGTCTGGGCTTTCGGCGCAAATCGTCGCGCCACCGTCTCGTGCAAGGACCCAAGATCGACCGCGATGCGGATCTCCGGCCGGTTGAGATCGTCCCATGTCTTCGGCTCCAGCCCGTGCCTGGCGAGGCAACCGAACGGATGGATGATCATCGGATGGGTAAAGCCGATGGCTAGGGCACGTTGCGGCGTCGGATTGAGCGCGAAGGCGAGATCAACCTTGTTCGCTTGCAGATCCAGCACCGAATTGCCGTAGGTCGACTCCACGTATTCGAGCTTGGCGTCGAACACGCGGGCGATGTCCTTGGCCATCTCGATCGCCGCGCCGCCCCACTCGCCGCTGGCGAGGTCCTTCTGAAAATAGGGCAGCTCGCCGGGCAGGGCGGCGATGCGCAGGATCTTCGTGCGCTGGACGCGATCGAACGTCGTCTCGCCGCTACCCTGGGCGTGAGCGCCGACCGTCATCGCGGCAGCGGGTAGCACAACGGCGCCCGCCAACCCACGCCGGCCGAACCTGCCTCGACTGAACCCGCTGGTCATGCAAGCTGCTCCCTGTCTCGCCCGATTGCGTATAGCTTGCAATCGTTCTGCCACGGCCGGGAAGGGAGCCGTCACCCGTTGGACGTCTTGAACCGCCTGCCGCCCTGGCGCGCGGCTGCGCCGCTGGCCTGGGCGATCCCCGGCCTGCGCCGGATCGCCCGAGCCGCCCGGACGAGATGGCGGTGGCCAAGGGCGGCGGACGTGCCGATCGCCCGTGCGGCCAGACCGAGCATGATCATTGATCCGGGCGATCAGTCCTTGACATCGCCGAGTGCGGGCTTGGCTGACCGCCTGCGCCGGCCGGATCGGAACCCGTTCGCCACTTGGTCCCCGACACGGCATCCCCTGCGGCAATGGAACCTGCGCAATGTCGTGCTGGACGGCCGGACCATGGCGCTGCTCGCCGGCGGCTCCCGCATTGCCGAGACCTGCTACCTGTTTACCGAGGAGATGCTGGCGGAACTTGACGCCGACACCCGATGCCCGGGCACGACGGCCGACCCCGCCCCGGTGGTGATCGGCTGCAACGCGGTGCCGCGAAACTACTACCACTGGATGCTGCAGGCCCTGCCCGCCATCGACACCGGCATGCGGCAGCACGCGGGCGCTGCCGTGCGCCTCGCCCTGCCCGCGCTGACCCAATGGCAGGAGGAACTCGCTGGCCATGCTGGGATGGGCGGCTATCCCGCGCCTCGAAGTCGGCCCGGGGCAGCGCGTTCGCCTGCCGCGGGCCATATTCAGCGATTTTCTGAGTGGCGGTGCGGCGTTCGGCGTCTCCCCGGCTATCGCACAGGCCTACGCCGCTCTGCGCGACCGGGTGCCGCTCCGCCAGGCCCAGAACGGGCGCATCTACGTGGCGCGCATCGACGCCTGGGCGCGTCCGATGCGGAGCAAGTCGGAGCTGATCACCCGGCTGCAACGGCGTGGGTTCCGCATCGTCGTCCCCAGCACGCTGTCCTTTGCCGAACAGGCCGACACGTTCCGCCACGCCCGGCTCATCGTCGGACCGCACGGTGCGGGACTGACAAACATCCTGTTTTCCCCGCCCGGGACGTTCGTCTACGAGCTGTTGCCGCGGGACTACGACAATTCCTGCTTCCGTGCGCTGGCCGACAATTGCGGCCTGCTGCACTGGGCGGATGCGTTTCCGAACCACGGTGAGGAGCCGCCCCTGGTTCGCGCCTGGGACGTCGATCTCGGCGCCGTGGAGGCGCGCATCGACGAGATCGAGACGTTGCTCGCGGCCTGACCGATCAGCCCCGGCGGATCGCGCACGCGGCGGCAAGGTCGGCGGGCGTATTGACGTTCAGGAACGGATCGGTCGGACCATCCGGGAACCATGCCTCGCGCATGCCGATCGAGTGGCCAAAGGCCTGGATGGATCGAGATCCGGGCCTGGCCAGCATCGGGCGCAGCGCATGCCGGACCCCGACCGGCCACAGCGCCACCAGCGGATGCACCCGCCCCTCGCGCGCTGCCCAGGCCGGCGCGGGTGACAGCGCCGTCAGCAGGCCGCAGGGCAGGAACGGCGTATCGCCCGGGACGCTCAGCAGCAGCTCGGCCCCGAGTGCAGCCGCCCAGTCGAGGCCGGCAAGCAGCCCGGCCAGTGGCCCCTCGCCCGCAAACAGGCCGTCGTCCAGCACCGGGCACCCGAAGCGCGCGAAACGGGCGGGGTCGCCGTTGGCGCTGATCGCGAAAGAACCCACCTCGGGCCGCAACACGGCGAGGATGCGCGCCAGAATTCGACGTTCCGCCGACCTCGAGCAGGGGCTTGTCGCCACCGCCCATCCGGGTCGCCCGGCCGCCGGCAAGCACCAGGCCAGCGACGGCAGACATCTAGCCCATCCTATTCACCGCACTGACGCTTTTCTTGCTGGCTGAGCCGGGGACGCGGCGGTTTTGGCGCCTGTTGCGTCGCTGTTTCGGTCCGGATGTGATGGGCGTTGGAGTTGCACGATCGGCAGATGTCGGGGGCGCTCGCCCCGTGGATCACGGTCCGGCAGGCTGGAAGCTGAGTGCGATGCCGCGGAACAGGGCTGCTTCGGGGCAGGCTGCAGCAAGGGCAATGCGGACCCGTGTCGCGGTCTCGGTGATACGAGCTGCGACCTTGATCAGGCGCATCCGCAAGGTGGTGAACTCGGCAGTCGTCAGCGCTTGCTGTCTTGGGATGGCGTCGCGCACCGTCAGCATCAGCCAGTAGGCAGCGGTGTGCAGCACGAGGCGCACCTGATTGGCGAGCGCCGAGCGACAGGAGGTGCGGTCCGAGGCGAGTTGGCTCTTGTGCAGCTTGATCAGGTTCTCGGCCTGCCCGCGCGCGCAGTAGAGCGTGTCGTAGAGCCATTCGGCGCTGCCGTTTGCCAGATTGGTCACCACGAAGCGGATGTCCAAACCTTGCGTGCTGGCTTCGATCCTGGCGGCCACCCGCCGCTCGTGCATCCAGGATTTGGCACCGTAGCGGGTTTCCGTGTAGCGGCGCAGCACGGGCGCCGCCGCTTCGGCGCGGCGGACCCGGACATCGTCGGCGGATGCCTCGACCAAGCGGCTCAGCACGGCATTGCCCGCCAGGCCGAAGATGAAGTCCACCGCATTGGCTTCGCACCACGCCATCACCTCAGGCCGGGCGTAGTGGCCATCGCCGCGGATGGTCAGGCGCGTCATCGGCCAATGCATTCGGATGCGGCGCACCAGGCGGCGAACATGACCGCGCACTTCCTGCCCGGACGGCGTCTTGCCTGGCCGCAGCAGCACCGTCACCGGACGCGACGTAGCGGTGTCATAGACGTGGATCGGCAGGAAGCAGCGTTCGTCGTAATGCGCGTTGAACAAGGAGAGCTGCTGATGCCCGTGCACAACATCGACGGTGTCGTCGATATCCAGCGTGACGGCGGCGGGGGGGCGGCGATAGCTGGCGCAGTAGATGTCGATCATGGCGTAGGTCAGGCGCACGACGTCGCGCAAGTTGGGTGCGTTCTCCCAACGCGATACCGTCGGCTGCGAGCACAGGTCGCGGCCAGTGTCCGGCAGGCGTCCGCAGGCCAGCTTGAAGCCCGGATCGGTGCGCAGATGATCGAGATCGTCGGCGTCCTCGTAGCCGCAGGCAATGGCAAGCATGCGGGCGCGCAGGATGTCGGCGACGCTGTGCGTGACAAACAGCGGATTGCGCGGGTCGGTGATCAGCTCCGCGAGATGCTGGGCAATCCTTAGGCGGCGCTCAGCGGCTGCCAGCAGCATGACCCCGCCGTCCGAGGTGATGCGTCCACCGTCAAAAGCGGCGGCGACTTTCTTGCGTCCGACGGCTGGAAAGCCGAACGCCTCAATTGTATCATCAGGCATGGCGGGTGTGGCTCGGAATGATCAGGTGGATGGATCGGTCTCAACACCCAATCCGTAAACGCGATCAGCAGCTTACGCGACACCCGCCAGCCGAATCCCTGGCATGCGATGAATAAGAGCGGCTAGCGGGAGAAAAATGGGGCGAGTAACGGGACTCGAACCCGTGACATCCAAGACCACAACCTGGCGCTCTACCAACTGAGCTATACCCGCCATCCGGTGCGGCGCTTTAGGCCGATCGAGCCGCCGCCGTCAACTTGGCCCCGTCCCCTCGGCCGAAATGCGCGGTCAGCCGTGCCACCGCCTCGTCGAGCACCTCCGGACGCTTGCAGAAGGCGAAGCGGGCATAATGGGCGCGGCGGATCGTTCTCGTAGAAGGCGGAGACCGGGATGGCCGTGACGCGCGCCGCCTCGGTGATGTGGCGGCAGAACGCGACATCGTCGCCGTTGAACCCCAGCGGGGAGAAATCGACGGTCAGGAAATACGTTCCTGCGTCGGCAGGACCGTCATCCCGAGCCCTCCAACCCGGCCGCGAGCCGGTCGCGTCGCGCTGCGAGCGCGGTCGAGAGACCGCGGAAATACGCATCGTCCTTGGCGAGCCCGACCGCCACCGCGCGCTGCAGGTTCGGCGGGGTCGTGAAGGTCAGGTTCTGGTGCGCCTTGGCGACCACGGCGGCAAGGCCGCCGGCGCGGCAGTGATGTAGCCGACCTTCCAGCCGGTCAGCGAAAACGTCTTTCCGGCGCTGCCGATGCGCATCGTGCGCTGACGCATGCCCGGGGACCGTCATCAGCGGAATATGACGCCGCCCGTCGAACGCCAGGTGTTCGTAGACCTCGTCGCAGATCGCATAGGCGTCATGCGCATGCACCAGCTCGGCAATGAAGGCAAGCTCGTCGGCGGTGAACACCTTGCCGGTCGGGTTCATGGGCGAGTTCAGCAGGATCGCCTTGGTCCGCGGCCCGAAGGCGGCGGCGAGCTCGTCGCGCGGCAGTTCCCACCCCGGCGGAGCCAGCCGCACGATACGCGGCACGGCCCCGAGCATGCGGATCACCGGCAGATAGGTATCGTACACCGGCTCGATGACGACGACCTCGTCACCGGGATCGAGCACCGCCATCAGGCAGGCGGTGATCGCCTCGGTCGCGCCCGACGTGACCACCACCTCGCGCATCGGCGTCGATGTCGAGGCCGTAGAAGCGCGCGTTGTGGCGCGGCGACGGCGTGGCGCAGTTCGGGCAGCCCGGGCATTGGCGGGTACTGGTTGCGCCCATCGGGCAGGGCGTCGGCCGCCGCCTGATGATGTCCGCCGGCCCGTCGGTGTCCGGAAAACCCTGGCCCAGATTGATCGCTGTCGTGCTCGGCGCAAGCGCCGACATCACGGTAAACACGGTCGTACCCGTTGCCGCCAGCAAGGCGTTGACGCGCTTCACCGTCCGGCTTCTCCTGTTGAGGGCGGCGTTGGGGGGAAGAACAGTATGGGTCCCATGCCGACGCCGTTCAACTTGCGCAAAATTGAAGCAACCGCCCGGCCGGTTTCGCCCATCGCGTGAGCGAGCGGCGCCGGGACGCTGCTGCGGGGTCGCACGTTGCCGCGTGGCACGCCACGTGCAAACCTCCGGCGCTGCTGATTGCGCGTTGCGCGATCGGGCAGCCAGGACAATGGGAGCGCTCGGTTGACCGGGCTGTTGGACGAATGAAGAAAATCGAGGCGGTCATCAAGCCGTTCAAGCTCGATGAGGTGAAGGAGGCTCTGCACGAGGTGGGGCTGCAAGGCATTACCGTCGTGGAGGCCAAGGGCTTCGGCCGGCAGAAGGGCCATACCGAGCTCTATCGGGGCGCCGAATATGTCGTCGACTTTCTGCCCAAGGTGAAGATCGAGATCGTCTGCGAGGACGGTCTGGTGGAGCGGGCGGTCGAGGCGATCGTCGGCGCTGCCCGGACCGGCCGCATCGGCGACGGCAAGATCTTCATCACCTCGGTCGAGGAGGTCGTCCGCATCCGTACCGGCGAGCGGGGAGAAGACGCGATCTGAGGCAGCGACGAGACCGCTTCCGGCCCGAGGCGAGATCGGACTAGACTGGGCCGCTCACGCCAGGGGCCGCGTTGGGCGGCCCTGTTCGTATGCCGTGACCGTACGCCGCAATCGCTGCGTGCGGCGGCTACCGCAGAGGACGAGGATAAGGCATGGCGAAGAAGGCCAGATTCCAGCGCCGGCGGCGGCGCGGGCAACGTGATGGAGCTGATCCAGGAGCATTCGGTCGAATACGTGGACCTGCGGTTCACCGATCCCCGGGGCAAGTGGCAGCACACCGCCCAGCACGTCTCGACGATCGAGGACGACGTGTTCCGTGACGGCTTCATGTTCGACGGCTCGTCGATCGCCGGTTGGAAGGCGATCAACGAAAGCGACATGATCCTGATGCCGGACCCGTCGACCGCGGTGATGGACCCGTTCGCCGCCAAGCCGAGCCTGATCCTGATCTGCGACATCATGGAGCCGTCGACCGGCCAGGCCTATAACCGCGACCCGCGCAGCACCGCGAAGAAGGCCGAAGCCTTCGTCCACAGCAGCGGCATCGGGGATGCCGTCTACTTCGGACCCGAAGCGGAATTCTTCATCTTCGACAGCGTCAAGTTCGGCACCGGGCCGAACTACGGGATTTTCCAGGTCGACAGCATGGAGGGTCCGGGGGCATCGCTGAAGGACTACCCCGAAGGCAACATGGGCCACCGGCCGACCGTGAAGGGCGGCTACTTCCCGGTGCCGCCGGTCGACAGCGAGAGCGACCTGCGCGCCGAGATGCTCTCGACCATGGGCGAGATGGGCGTCATCATCGAGAAGCACCACCATGAGGTGGCGCAGAGCCAGCACGAGCTCGGCATGAAGTTCGGACCGATGGTGCAGCTCGCCGACCATCTGCAGATCTACAAATACTGCATCCACAACGTGGCGCACAGCTACGGCAAGACCGCGACGTTCATGCCGAAGCCGATCTACGGCGACAACGGCTCGGGGATGCATGTCCACCAGTCGATCTGGCGGGGAGGCAAACCGCTGTTCGCCGGCAACAGCTACGCGGATCTGTCGGAGACCGCGCTCTACTACATCGGCGGCATCATCAAGCACGCCAAGGCGATCAACGCGTTCACCAACCCGACGACGAACAGCTACAAGCGCCTGATCCCCGGCTTCGAGGCACCGGTGCTGCTCGCCTACTCGGCGCGCAATCGTTCCGCCTCCTGCCGCATCCCGTACGCGACAAACCCGAAAGCCAAACGGGTCGAGGTCCGCTTCCCCGACGCTGCGGCGAACCCCTATCTCGCGTTCGCCGCCATGCTGATGGCGGGCGTCGACGGCATCCGCAACAAGATCCACCCCGGCGATCCGATGGACAAGGATCTCTACGACCTGCCGCCCGAAGAGCTGCGCGGCATTCCGACCGTCTCCGGCAGCCTGCGCGAAGCAATCGGCGCACTGGAAGGCGACCACGAGTTCCTGCTGGCCGGCGACGTGTTCAGCACCGACCAGATCGAGAGCTACATCGAGCTCAAGTGGAACGAGGTGTACCGGTTCGAGCACACCCCGCATCCGGTCGAGTTCGAGATGTACTACTCCGTCTAGACGGTCCGCCTGCCGGTCCGTCTGACCGGTTTGGCTTGGCAGACCGTCGCCTGTCTCGGCGACCGATCAGCCCCACGCTCCAACGGCGTGGGGCTTTTTTTGTGCAACGGATCATTGCACGATCGCCGCCGATTTGCTCGCCGTGGGCGATCGAGCTGCACAGCCACTAGGCAGATCGGTGTCGCTCGCCAGCCGCTGTCATTGGCACAATTCTTGAAGGAATGGTCGCTGTTCATCGCGCTTCGGCGCGAGTCAAAGCTGATGTCAGAAGCAGGGCAGCGAGATGAAACTGATCATGGCTATCATCAAGCCATTCAAGCTCGATGATGTAAGGGAGGCTTTGACGCCGCTCGGCGTCCAGGGCCTCACCGTTTCCGAAGTGAAGGGTTTCGGCCGGCAAAAGGGCCAGACCGAGATTTATCGCGGCGCGGAGTACCACGTCAGCTTTCTGCCGAAGGTCAAGATCGAGGTGGCGGTGCCGACCGATCTCGCCGACTCGGTCGTCGAGGCGATCACCAAGTCCGCCCATACCGGCAAGATCGGAGACGGCAAGATCTTCGTCATTGATCTCGAACGTGCCGTCCGCATCCGCACCGGCGAACTGGACGGCGAAGCCCTCTAAAATACCTGCAAGGAAATAAGAACGATGAACCGTTCCCGCCTCTCCCCCTGGGTCACGGGAGGTCTGGCCGCCTCGGCTTGCCTGCTGCTGTTTGCGATGCCCGGCTTCGCCGAGGACGCGCCCAATACGCTCGGAGCGGCCGCACCCGCCGCGGCCGCAGCGCCAGCCGGCCCGCCGAAGATCGACAGCGGCGACACGGCGTGGATGCTGGCCAGCACGGCGCTGGTGCTGTTGATGACGGTCCCCGGGCTGGCCCTGTTCTACGGCGGCATGGTGCGCAAGAAGAACGTTCTGGCGACCCTGATGCAGTCGTTCGCCATCTGCTGTCTGGTGACGATCACCTGGATGGTGGCGGGCTACAGCCTCGCGTTCACCAACGGCAATGCGTATCTCGGCGACATGTCCCGGCTGTTCCTCAACGGCATCGCCGACCATATCAGCAAGGGCGCCGACACCGGGTTCATTCTGGGCGCCGGAACCGATGCGGCAGCGCCGCAAACGGTACCGGAAACCGTCTACATGATGTTCCAGATGACGTTCGCCATCATCACCCCGGCGCTGATCGCCGGGTCCTTCGCGGACCGCATGAAGTTCTCCGCGATGTGCGTGTTCATGGTGCTGTGGTCGCTGATCGTCTACTCGCCGATCGCACACTGGGTCTGGGCGCCGACCGGCTGGATCTCGCAGCTGGGCGTGCTCGACTTCGCCGGCGGCACCGTCGTCCACATCAATGCCGGGATCGCCGGACTGATGTGTGCGCTGGTGCTCGGCAAACGGCTCGGCTACGGCCAGGAGAACATGGCGCCTTACAACCTCGCCTACGCGGTCATCGGCGCCTCGCTGCTCTGGGTGGGCTGGTTCGGCTTCAACGCGGGGTCCGCGGTGGCTGCGAACGGGCGGGCCGGCATGGCGATGGCGGTGACGCAGATCGCCACCGCGGCCGCAGCACTCGGCTGGATGTTTGCCGAGTGGATCACCAAGGGCAAGCCATCGGTGCTCGGCGCCATCTCCGGGCGCGGTTGCCGGCTTGGTCGCGATCACGCCCGCGTCGGGCTTCGTGCTGCCCGGTCCGGCGCTGATCATCGGCGTCGTCGCCGGGGTCGTCTGCTTCTGGTCGGCGACCAGCCTCAAGCACATGCTGGGCTACGACGACAGTCTGGACGCCTTCGGCGTGCACGGCATCGGCGGCATCATCGGCGCACTGCTGACCGGCGTGTTCGCCTACGGCCCGCTCTCCGCCACCGACGCCAGCCCCGATGGTAGCCCGGGTGGCCTGCACCAGTTGCAACTTCAGGCCATCGGTGTGCTCACCACGCTGGTCTACAGCGGCGTGGTGTCGTTCATCCTGCTGAAGATCATCGACGCGGTCATCGGCCTGCGGGTTGAGCGCGAGGAGGAACGCGAGGGCCTCGACATCGTCCTGCACGGCGAACAGGTGTTCTGACGCAAGCATCGGGCGCTCCCGCCGGGAGCGCCCGTTTCGCCCGCCGTACAAACAGGAATCCGGATGTTGTCATGAGAAGTCTTGGCCAAAAATCCGCCTTCTGGCTGCTGTCAAGCTCGCTTGTCGCGCTCGCCGCATCGGCGGTGCAGGCTGCCGACACCACCCCGCCCAACCAGACACCCACCACCCTTTCACCCGCCGCGCCGGCGCCGGCGGCGGCTGGCACCACGACCGACCAGACTGCTCCGACGCCGCCTCCCACAGCCCCGTCCGCCTGGGCCGATACGCTGAAGTTCAACGCCCAGTTCGACCTCGGCGCCATCATCAATCCGCAGAATCCTGGCAACGGCCTCAATTTCGGCCAGCTGTTCACCGACCGGGCGAACCAAGTGGTGCTCAACCAGGCGCTGCTGTCGTTGCAGCGCCCAGCCGACCCGAAGGCGACGGGCTACGATTTCGGCTTCTCGTTGCAGGCGCTCTACGGCACCGACGCGCGCTTCGTGCAGTTCCTCGGTGAATTCAACTCGACTTTCGCGTCGAGATACCAATTGGCCATTATCTCGGCGAATGTGCAGGCGCATCTGCCTTGGCTGACGCCGGGCGGTATCGACGTCAAGGCCGGCCAGTATCCGACGCCGCTCGGCTTCGAGACGATCGACCCTTCGACGAACCCGTTCTACAGCCATTCCTACATCTTCAATTTCGGCCTGCCGTTCGTCCATACCGGCGTGCTGGCGACGTGGCATGCGACGTCGGAGGTCGACATCTGGGGCGGCGTCGACAGCGGCGTGAACACGACGTTGGGAGCGGGCGACAACAATGCCGCGGCCGCCGGCCTCTTCGGCGTCGGCCTCACCCTGCTGGACGGCAAGCTGTCGGTGCTGGGCCTGACCCATTTCGGGCCCGAGAACGGCACCGCCGGCTTCCAGGCGCTCTCGCCGACGGTCAACGCGAACGGCTACTACCGCTGGCTCAACGACATCACCGCGACCTACAAGCCGACCGACAAGTGGTCGTTCACCACCGAACTCAACCTCATCCGCGACGACTACTTCCAGGCGAACGGGTACGGTGTCGCCCAATACGCTTCCTATGTCCTGAACGACGTCGTGACGCTGAACGCGAGGGGCGAGATCTATCGCGACGACCACGGCTTCTACGTGGCCGGGTTCCGCAACCCGCACGATTTCGTCAATCTTACATACGGGTACCCCGCTCCCGGCGTGGTGACGGCCGCGCCCACCACCTACAGCGAGATCACCCTCGGCCTGACCTACAAGCCGTCGATCCCCTATGTCGCGGCGTTCATGGTGCGGCCCGAGGTCCGCTACGACTACGCGTTGACCAACACCAGGCCGTTCAACAGCGGCGCCGACCGGGGCGCCTTCACCTTCGGAACCGACGTCATAGTCGGGTTCTGACCGCGATCTGACCGTACCGCGACAGGCGGCGGCGTCTTCCGACGTCGCCGCCCCTTGCGTTCTTCGGCCTCCCCAACCTGCTCCAAACGGATAGATTGGACGCACGGCGGCAAGTCGGCACGGAGAGCGACGATGAACAACCTGCACAGCCTGACCGATGCGCGGGTCGTCATCGTCGGCGCCGGACAGGCGGGCGCGGTCTGTGCCCGCGCGCTGCGTCGCCTCGGCTTTGCC
The DNA here is from genome assembly GCA_963719345.1 of uncultured Alphaproteobacteria bacterium. Lineage (GTDB taxonomy): Bacteria > Pseudomonadota > Alphaproteobacteria > Acetobacterales > Acetobacteraceae > CAVRCA01. The sequence continues at coordinate 384,173 of CAVRCA010000005.1, read as the reverse complement.
GGGGTGATCACGCTGGTCGGCGACGAGCCGCATCCCCCGTACGAGCGGCCACCGCTCTCGAAGGCGGCGCTGCAGGCCGACGCACCGCCCTTTGCCTTCATGTGGGGCGAAAACATCGCGAGTGAGCAACGGATCGACCTCCGGGTCGGCGTGTCCGTCGCCTCGATCAACCGGCAAAGCCGCAGCGTGATCCTCGGCGACGGCGGCGTCCTGCCGTTCGACGCTTTGGTGCTGGCCACCGGGGGCGTCGCACGTGAGCTGCCCGGATTGCCGGCCGACGGCGAGCGCGTGTTCGTGTTGCGAACCTTGGCGCAGGCGCGGGCTTTGCAACAGCGGCTCGGCACGGTCGCCCGGCTGCTCGTGGTCGGCGGCGGCTGGCTCGGGCTCGAGATCGCGGCGAGCGCGCGCGCGCACGGAGTGGCGGTAACGGTGCTCGAGCGCGAGGCCCGCCTGTGCGCCCGCGTGCTGCCTCCCGCGCCAAGCCTGTTCCTCGCCGATCTGCACCGGGCCAATGGCGTCGAGATCCGCGTCGGCGTGACGAGCCGGGTGGAACGCGCGCCGTCCGGTGTAGTCGCACGGATCGCCGGCAAGTCCGACATTGCAGCCGACGCGGCAGGGGTTGCGATCGGCCTGCTGGCGGCGGACGGATTGGCGCGGGCGGCCGGGCTCCCCTGCGATGACGGCATTCTCACCGACGGCTGCGGACGCACGCCGGACCCGGCGATCTACGCGATCGGCGACGTGGCCCGGCTGACCCATGACGGCCTCGGCCGGAGCATGCGGCTCGAATTGTGGCACAATGCCAATGCGCAGGCGGAACTGGCGGCCCGTACCATCATGGGCGAGACCGTCGGCTACCACGAGATCCCGTGGTTCTGGTCGGACCAGTTCGGCCGCCGACTGCAGATCGTCGGCCTGCCGCAAGCCGATGACGAGGTGATCGCCGCCGAGACCGGGGAAAAACCGCTGTGGCGGCTTGGCCGCGATGGACGGACGACCTCGGTGATCGCGGTCGACCGGCCGCGCGACGTCGCCAAGGCCAGGCGCGAGCTCGCGCGCGGGGTTTAGCTAGGCTCCTCCCTCCCCTCCGAGCCGCCTGACGCTGGGTGGAGACCACCCGCCTCGAACGTGCTGTAGTACGTTCGTCTGTCGGCCACGGCGCCGCAGCACGGCAACAAAAACAACCCTGGAGGAAAGAAGATGTTCGAGATCGGCGTTTTCCACAACGGGGCGTCCAGCCTGCCGGTGGTCGTGACCAAGGATGGCGTCGCGGTGAACGACGGCTCGCTGGCCGAGGTCCATGCAGCGGCGCAGGAGGTTCTGGTCAACCAGGTGCGCCAGGGCATCCTGGCCGAGAAGCTGGGCTTTCAGTCATTCTGGCTGACCGAGCACCATTTCCAGCCCGAAGGCGCGGAGATGAGCCCAAACCCGCTGTTCACGCAAATGGCAATCGCCGCGCAGACCAAAAAAATACGGCTCGGCCAATGCGCCAATATCGTCGTCTGGCATCACCCGGTCCGCATTGCCGAGCAGATCGCACAGCTCGACGTAATCAGCGGCGGTCGGGTGGAGTGCGGCATGGGCCGCGGTTACCAGCCGCGCGAGAACGAGACGTTGGGCCGGCCGTACGGCTCGACGATCCAGGATCAGGAGCGCAACCGGCACGCCTTCGAGGAAGCGGTCGCAATCATCCGCAAGTGCTGGACGGAACCGTCGTTCTCGCACCGCGGCGAGAATTTCTCGATCCCTCCAAGCTACACCAAGTGGAACCACAAGCAGACCATTGCCTATTTCGAGATGGACAAGGTCGAGCGCCGGCTCGAGGACGTGATCAAGATCGGCGCGCCCGACATGTATTCGGCCGGCAACCCGGTGCAGGCCACAACCACGGTGCTGAAGGAGATCCAGGTTTTCCCGCAGCCGGTGCAAAAGCCGCATCCACAGATCTGGGAGCCGCTGACCAGCGCACGGTCGATCAAGTGGGCGGCCGAGAACGGGATCAACGGCGTCTTCATCGTCGAACCGAATGACCGGCTTAAGCGCAACATCGATCTCTATTACGAGGCAGCCGAGAAGGCAAACTGGCCCGACATGAAGAACCGCGGCAAGTTCAACTATGGCTGGGACGCGCAGAAGCGTCGCGGCATCATGACCAGCCGCTACATCCACATCACTTCGCCGGGCAAGGAGAAGCAGGCGCTGGAACGCGCCGCCAAGGCAATGGAGCTGCAGTTCGACTACTACGGCCCGTTCGGTTTTGGTGCGGTGGTCGCGCGCATGGACGAGCCGATGTTCGATCTCAACAAGAAAGTCACGGCCGAGATGCTGCGCGAGCGCGAGATCGCCATCCAGGGATCGAAGCAATTCGTCATCGACAAAATCATGAAGATGAAGAGCGAGATAGGCTACGAGGATTTCTGCTTCCTCGGCTGGTTCGAGCTCGGCGGCTTCGAAGGGCGCGAGATCGAGGACCAGATGCAGCTGTTCGCCGAGGAAGTGATGCCGGTGATCGCCCGCGAGTGCGGCGGCAAGGTCGAACTGCCGGAGCGCGGGATCAGCTACGCCGCGTGAGCGCGAGGGCGGTCGCAGCCGTTTGCGGCCGCCTTACGAAGGCCAATGGGAGAAAACGATGGCAAGCCAAGAGAGTCAGAGCAACTCATCAAGTTGTTCAAGAGCTGGACCGATACTCTTGCGGCACGGCCCGACATGCCGCTCCCGGAGATGCGGGCAATGCTCGAGCATCTCGGGGATGTCACCGGCGAGCCGGGCGGGGCCGATTACATCGAAACCGATGCCGGCGGAGTGCCGGCGTTCTGGGCGGTCCCGAAAGGGTGCGCCGTGGATCGCGTGCTGCTCTGCTCGCATGGCGGCGGCTACGTCGCCGGTTCGATGTACTCGCACCGCAAGCTATACGGCCATCTCGCCAAGGCGGTTGGCTGCCGCGGGTTGATCGTTGACTACCGCCGCGCACCCGAGAGCCCCCATCCGGGTCCGGTCGACGACATGGTAACGGCGTATCGCTGGCTGCTCGACCAAGGCATCACGCCTAACCACCTTGCGTTCACCGGCGATTCCGCCGGCGGCGGCTTGGCGGTCACGACAATGTTGCGAGCACGGGAGAAGGGCCTCCCGTTGCCGGCGGCGTCGATGCCGCTCTCGCCGTGGATCGACATGGAGGCGACCGGCGGCACGTTCGAGAGCAATGCCGACAAGGATGCGCTCGTCGCGCGGCACATGGTCCAGGGTATGGTGGCGGCCTTCCTTGGCGAGGCGGGCAACCGCAAGGACCCGCTCGCCAACCCGGTCCATGCCGATCTGCGCGGCTTGCCGCCTGTCTTCATCCAGGTCGGCGGCCACGAGGCTCTGCTCGACGACAGCCGCACGCTCGCCGAGGCGCTCCGTCGTGCCGACGTTGATGTCCGGCTCGATGTGCATCCCGAAATGCAGCACGTCTTTCATTTCCTTGCCGGGACCGCGCCGGAAGCCGACGACGCGATCCGACAATTGGCAGCCTGGGTGCGACCGAAACTCGGGCTTGGCTGAGGCGCCGTCGACCTAGCGGGCCGGGGTCGGCGCGACCGGGTACCAGAACTCGGCTGGAAAACCGCGCCGATCCACTTTCAGCACCTGACGGACGATGACCGGTCGGGTGCCGTTGCAGCGCCACGCATAGACCGCGGCGTGCCCGGTGGCGACAGCCGGAACCACGTCGGCACCGGGGTTCTCGCGGCAGAATTCGCGCTCCCCTTGGCCGGGCGTGCGGCCGATATCGGCCTTGTCGTCGCAGGGAATGTTGGCCCCGTAACTACATGCCAGTACCCGCCCGCGATCACACCGCCAAGCGGCGTGCTGGAAGAACGAAACGTCCGATGAGGCCGGCGCGTCTGTCGCCCGCATCAACCCCCTCGCGATCCACTCGGGGACAGGGGCGCCGACATAACGGCCGTCCGGCTTGTCGATCGTGTGCACGGCGGCGCAGTAGGCGGCCGGATCGGTGTAGGTTTTCGCCCACGCGTCTATGGGCCAGCCGAACGAAGCAAGCATCGCCGCCACGCCGACAAGCCGGACTGACGCGCCAGTCATGCGATGCCAGCCGCTGGGACCATTCAAAGAGCCACTCCGAACTCAAGTTCATCCGCCTCATGCGTCAGCGATCGGTGAGCCGTAATTCGATTCGCCGGTTCCGCGCATACGCCTCCGGGGTGCCGGCCGGGTCGAGCGGCTGGTTGTCGCCGAACCCGGTGGCGGCGAGGTGCCCGGCCGGGACGCCCTCGGCGATGAGCAGCTTCACCACCGTGATCGCGCGGGCGGCCGACAATTCCCAGTTCGAGGTGAAGTTGCCGCGGGTGATCGGCTGCTTGTCGGCATGGCCGTCCACCCGCAAAATCCAGTTCACGCCGGGCGGGATCTTGGCCGCGATGTCCTTGATGGTGCGGGCGATGGTGCGGATCTGGTCCTGGCCGGAGGCGGTCATGTCGGCGCTTCCGGCCGGAAACAGCACTTCGCTCTGGAACACGAAACGGTCGCCCACGATCGTGACACCCGGCCGACTGGCCAGCACGTCGCGCAACTTGCCAAAAAACTCGCTGCGGTAGCGCTGCAGTTCCTCGACCTTGGCGGCGAGCGCCGCGTTCAACTTGGCACCCAAATTGGCGATCTGCGCGTCCTTGTCGCGTCCCTGCGCCTCGGCGAGATCGAGCGCCCGGGCGATGCCCGCCAGTTGCGCTCGCAGCTGCTCGACCTGCTGGGTGAGCAGCGCGATCTGCGCCCGCGCACTGTCACCCAGCTTCTTCTCGTCGGCGAGTTGCGCCTCCACCGCCGCACGGCGCTGCTCCTCGGTGGTGGCGCGTCCCGCCGCGTCCTGCGCCTGCTTTTCCAGCTCGTCGCGCAGCGCGGTCAGCGCGCGGGTCTGCTCGGCGAGCTTGGCGAGATCGGCCAGCCGCGCCTCGATCGTAGCCTTGTCAGCCTGCACCGTGCGCTCGAGTTCGGCGGCCTGGCGCTTCGCCTCGGCGAGCTGGCCGGCAAGCTGGGCGGTCTGCTGCCCGGTGTCGCTCTGGCTTGCAGTGTCGGCGATGCGCGCCTGCAGCTGGGCGGCCCGAGCCTCGGCCGAGCGCGCCTGCAGACCGGCATCGGCCAGCTGGGCGGCAAGCCGGTCGCGCTCGCTGCGCAGCGCGTCGCGATCGCTCGCCGTGGCCGTGACCTCGCTCTGCAAGGCTGCGAGCTGGCGCGCCAGGGTGTCGCGCGCGTCGGTTGCGGCCCGGAGGTCGCGGTTGAGCTGCGCCGTGGTCTGCGTCAGCTCGGCCGAGCGCCCCCGCTCGAGGGAAAGCATGTCGGACAGTTCGGCGAGCTGCCGGTTCACCCGGTCAAGTGCGGCGTCCTTGCCGGACAGCGCGAAGCCGAGAAAAGCTTGGCCGAGCACGAAGACGAGCAGGACGAAGATGACGACCATCAGCAAGGTGGACAGAGCGTCCACGTAGCCGGGCCAGGCTTCGAGCCCGTTGCCGCCGCGCCGGCGCAGGGGCATCGGCATCGCGCGCTACCGCGGGTGTTCTTCGGCCAGGGCGGCGACCGTCCGGGTGAGAATGCGCAGGTCGTTGCGCAGCTCGGCCGTGGTCTGGGCCCGGCCCTGCTCGGCGTCGTTCATCAGGCGCTGCAGGTAGAGTTCGATGTTGCGCAGATGGGCGCGCGCCGCGGTGTCGAAGCCGCTGTCGGGGCGGTGCTCGCCCAGTCGCTGCAGCGCGGGAACCAGCATCGAGTGCGTCTCGGCGATTCGCAGCATCAGCTGTTGGCTGGTGCGCAGGCTGTCGCCCAGGGCGCCCAGCCGCTCGGTGAGCCCCAGCACCGCATGATTGGCCTCACGGCGACCGTCCTCGCCGCGCGCCAGGATGCGCTGCAAGTTCTCCATGTTCTCCGCCGTCTGCTCGAGCAGCGCCTGGACGTAGACCGGCATCGAACCCTCGCCTTCGGGCAGCGCCCCGCTGGAGAGGTGGGTGAGGCCGGCAAGCCATTCCTCCAACTCGTTGAAGAAGCGGTTCTGCGCCTGGCCGGCCGTGAGGTCGAGAAAGCCGAGCACGAGGGCGCCGGCGAGGCCGAACATGCTGGCGGAGAACGCCGTCCCCATGCCGTGCAGCGGTCGGGCGAGGCCGGCCTTCAGCTGCTCGAACATGGTGTTCACGTCGCCCGAGCCGACCGACATCCCGGCGATCACGTCGGACACCGCGCCGACCGTCTGCAGCAGACCCCAAAAGGTGCCGAGCAGGCCGAGGAAGATCATCAGCCCGGTCATGTAGCGCGACAGCTCGCGGCTCTCGTCGAGGCGGGAGGCGATGCCGTCGAGCAGGCTGCGCATCGCGGTGGCCGACAGGGTGAACCGGTGCGTGCCGTCGCCGCCGCGCGACTCGCGGGCGGCCAGCATGCTCGCCATCGGCGCCAGCAGCTTGGGCGAGGGCAGGCCGGCGATGCGCACCCGCGCCGTCTGCCAGGTTTCCAGCCAGACGACCTCGGGCGTGAGGCGGCCGACCTGGCGCAGATTCCACACGATGCCGAGCAGCAGCACGAACAGGATGAAGCTGTTGAGCAGCGGGTTGTTGCCGAAGGCGATGAGCAGGAAGCGGGCGAGCAGCCCGGCGACCACGCCAACGGCGACCAGGAACACCAGCATCCGGACGAGGTATTGGGTCGGGCGGGTCACTTCGGCGGCTCCGCGCCATTGGTTCCGAGCGCCGTGACGTCCACCCGATCGGGCGGCCCGCTCGGCCGCGAGGTGCCGAGCGCCCGGACATAGATGCGCTCGGACGCGACCCCCTCGGCCATCAGGACGCTGCGCACCGCCAACGCGCGGGACAGCGACAGCCGCCGCGGGGTCGAGGGGTCCTCCGGCGGACCGGCCGCGTAGGCGACCACGTTGAAGGTCGTGCTTGGGATCCTGGCTACCCCGTCCACGTAGGATTTGAGCGAGGCCACGGATTCCGGGCTAAGATCGGCCCGTTCGGGCGTGAACAGCACCTGGACGCCGTCGCTGGTGGGCGCCACCGAACCGCCGGCGGCGTCGGAAACCGGCGGGGTGGGCGGCGGCAGGGGCTTGCCCGTCGGCGGCGGCACGACGATCGTCGGCAACGCGAGTGTGGCCGGCGGCGTGGTCGGCAGGCTTGGGGGCGGCCCGACAGGTGCGGTGGCTGAACCGAGCGGTGCTGACGCCCCGGGTGAGAGTTGGGGCTGCTGCTCTCCGACTTTGTGCGGCGGTGGACGTTGCGTGCGGCGGGTCGCAGCGGGAGGCGCCTTATGGGCATTGGGTGTGGCCGGTTGACCCTGCTTTGCGCCTTGCCCCTGATCGAGCGCGTGCAGGTCGAGCGTGACCTGCGCCCGCGCCGGACCGATCAGCACCAGGGAGCAGGTGAGCAAGAGAGCCGGAGAGCGCATGGCGAGGCGACCCTATCGGAGCGACGCGGTCGGCTCAACGCCACGATACTCATGCTCCTCGGGTCTCTCCCCGCGCCTCGGCGATCTGGCGCCCGTGGAGGACGATCTCGCTTAGTCGGGGGTGCAGATGCGGGTTGGCCGCCACGACGTCGCCGGTCTCGCGCGGGTCGGCGCCGCCGGGATCGGTGGCGAAGCCGCCCGCCTCGCGCACCAGCAGGAGGCCGGCCGACATGTCCCAGGGCTTGATCCCGAGCTCCCAATAGCCGTCGTAGCGGCCGGCCGCGACCCAGGCGAGATCGAGTGCCGCGGCACCAAAGCGGCGGATGCCGGCGGTCTGCGGCATCAGCGCGCCGAGGGTGCTGGCGAAGGCGAGCCGGCGCGGTGCCGAAACGGCGGCGAACGGGATGCCGGTCGCGAACACCGCGTCCTTCATCTCCCGTCGGGCCGAGACCCGCAGCCGGCGTTCGTTGACGAAGGCGCCCGCCCCTTTCTCAGCCCAGAACAGCTCGTCCACCGCGGGGGCGTAGATCAGCCCCGCTACCGCCTCGGAGCTGCCGTCCGGCAGCCGACGCTCGAGCCCGATGCTGATCGCCCAGTGCGGGATGCCGTGCAGGAAATTGGTCGTGCCGTCGAGCGGATCGATGATCCATCGCCAGGCCCAGTTCGGCGAGCCGGAGGCGCCCGACTCTTCCATCAGGAAGCTGTAGCCGGGGCGTGCCTTGGTGAGTTCTTCCTTGAGCGTCTGCTCGGCGCGCAGGTCGGCCTGCGAGACGAAATCGGACGGGCCCTTGATGCTGACCTGGAGTTGCTCGACCTCGTTGAAATCGCGGAGCAGGCGTTTTGACGCCTTCTGCGCCGCGTTCGCCATGACGGTCATGTGAGGGGAGAGACGGAGGGCCAACGGCTCAGCCCTTGGCGCGCTCCACGTAGCTGCCGTCTTCGGTGCGCACGACGATCTTTTCTCCGGTTTCGATGAACGGAGGCACCGAGGTTTTCACCCCGTTGGTCAGACGTGCGGGCTTGTACGAGGAAGACGCGGTCTGCCCCTTGGTCACCGGGTCGGCTTCGGCCACCTCAAGCACCACCGTACCCGGAAGATGGGCGGCGACCGGCTCGCCTTCAACAAGGTCGACGGTGATCTGCATGTTGTCCTGCAGGAAGGGGGCGGCGTCGCCGAGCAGGGCCAGGGAAACATGGGTCTGCTCGAAGGATTCCGGGTCCATCAGGACCATGTTGTCGCCCTCGGTGTAGGAATACGAGTATTCCTTCTCCTCGGTCATCAGCCGCTCGACGGTGTCGGCGGTGCGCCACCGCTCGTTGGTCTTGTTGCCGCTCTTCAGGTCACGCATCTCGACCTGGATGAACGCGCCGCCCTTGCCCGGCGTGATGATCTGCTGCTTCAGCACCGTCCAGCGGCGGCCTTCGTGCTCGATCACCTGGCCGGCCCGGATCAGGTTTGCCTGTTGCTTCATCTCGGGTCTCACGGGCTGGAGTAAGCCGGGCTTCTAGCCCCGCTGTTCCCGGAGGGCAAGGCTGGACCCTACGGAGGCATCCCAAGACCCCGTTTCACCTGCCCCGTCGAGAATGCCTTCGGCAGAGTGCGAGGCGAACGAGAAGGCGTCCACACCTGGTACGTTATACGTCCAGATTGGCCACCTTCAGCGCGTTTCCCACGATGAACTCGCGGCGGGGCTCCACCACGTCACCCATCAAGGTGGAGAACACCTGCGCGGCGTCCTCGATGTCGCCTACTTTCACTTGCAACAAGGTGCGTGCCGCCGGGTCGAGCGTGGTTTTCCAGAGCTGGTCGGGGTTCATCTCGCCCAGCCCCTTGAAGCGCTGGATGGTCAGCCCGCGCCGGCCGTGCGCCAGAATGCGGTCGAACGTGGTCGCCGGGCCGGGCACCGTGTGTTCCTGCGCGTCGAGTTTCAGCAGGGCCGGGGAGGCGAAGCGGGTGCCCAGAGCCTCCGCCCGTTCGGCCAGCCAGCGGGCTTCGGAACTGCGCAGCGCCGCCGCGTCCAGCGTGTATTTCTCCGCCACCCCGCGCACCGTGCGAGCGAGCGTCAACGCGCCGTCGGCCGCCACGATCCAGCCACGCTCAAGCGGAGAAGAAACCGCGTCGAGACGAACGGCCAAGGCCTGTGCGACGGCAACGGCCCGCGCAGGATCGGGCGACAGCGCACCGACAATGGCCGCCTGCTCCAGCAGCCCGACCGGCACCGAGGGCGCGAGCCGGCGCAGCCGCAGCGTCACCTCGCGCAGCCACAGCGCCTCCGCGGCCAGTTCGGCACCCTCCAGAACCCGGCCGTCGGCATAGGTCAGGCGGGCCTCCGCCAGCGACTTGTCGAGCAGGAAATCCTCGAGTGCGGCGTCGTTCTTGAGATAGCGCTCGTCGTTGCCGCGCTTAGCGCGATAGAGCGGCGGCTGGGCGATGTAGAGGTGACCGCGCTCGATCAGGTCCGGCATCTGCCGGAAGAAGAACGTCAGCAGCAGGGTGCGGATATGCGAGCCGTCGACATCGGCATCGGTCATGATGTTGATGCGATGATAACGCAGCTTGCTGACGTCGAAGCCGCCTTGCTCCGGCTCGCCCCGACCGATCCCGGTGCCGAGGGCGGTGATCAGGGTGCCGATCTCGGCGCTGCTCAGCATGCGGTCGAACCGGGCGCGCTCGACGTTCAGGATTTTTCCCTTCAGGGGAAGAATCGCCTGGAATTTTCGGTCGCGCCCCTGTTTGGCCGAGCCGCCCGCGCTGTCGCCCTCGACGATGAAGATCTCGCATTGGGCGGGATCGCGCTCCTGGCAGTCGGCGAGCTTGCCAGGAAGCGTGGAAACGTCGAGCACGCCCTTGCGGCGGGTGAGTTCGCGAGCCTTGCGGGCCGCCTCGCGCGCTGCGGCGGCGTCCATCACCTTCTGGATGATCGACTTGGCCTCGCGCGGATGCGTCTCTAACCAATGTCCGACCGCATCGGCGACCGCCGCCTGCACCGCCGGCTGCACCTCGGAGCTGACCAGCTTGTCCTTGGTCTGCGACGAAAACTTCGGGTCCGGCACCTTCACCGACAGCACCGCCGACATGCCCTCGCGCATGTCCTCGCCGACCAGGCCGAGCCCCTCCTTCTTGCCCATTCCTTCGGCGTATTTCGTCACCACGCGGGTCAGCGCCTGACGGAAGCCCGCGAGATGCGTGCCGCCGTCGCGCTGCAGGATGTTGTTGGTGAAGCAGAGCATCGTCTCATGGAAACTGTCGTTCCAGGTGAGCGCGAACTCGACGCGGATACCCTGTTGATCGGGCGGCGTGCGCAGGCTGATCGGCGGACTGAGCACCGGCGTCTTGGCGCGATCCAGCCACTCGACGAAGGCGACGAGGCCGCCGTCGTAGCGCATGGTGACTTCCTGGGGCGGCGCATGACGCTCGTCGCGGAGCACGATGGTCAGGCCCGAGTTGAGGAACGCGAGCTCCCGCAGTCGCCGCTCCAACACGGCGAAGTCGTACTCGGTCTTGGTGAAGGTGGCCGGACTGGCCTTGAACGTCACCTCGGTGCCGCTCGCCCGATTGGTCGGACCGACGATCGCCAGGGGCGCCTCGGCATCGCCGTTGCGAAAGCGGATGAAGTGCTCCTGGCCGTCGCGCCAGATACGCACCTCCATCCACTCGGAGAGCGCGTTGACCACGGCGGCACCCACGCCGTGCAGACCGCCCGACACCTTGTAGGAGTTCTGGTTGAATTTGCCGCCGGCGTGAAGGCGCGTGAGCACGACCTCGGCGGCGGACACCCCCTCTTCCGAGTGGATGTCGGTCGGGATGCCTCGGCCGTCGTCGCGCACGGTCACACTGCCGTCGCCGTTCAGGGTCAGCTCGACGTGCGAGGCGAAGCCGGCCTGCGCCTCGTCCACCGCATTGTCGATGATCTCGAAAGCCATGTGATGCAGGCCCGAGCCATCATCGGTATCGCCGATATACATGCCCGGCCGCTTGCGGACGGCGTCGAGCCCACGCAGGACGGAGATGGACGAGGCGTCGTAGCTCTCGGATTTGGGGTTCGGCGTGACGGGATCGGACATTGCCGACGGGGTACTCCGGAATGGGTGATGCGGATTTCTGAATATGGTGATTTGTACTCTAGATATATAGCCGCTACAGCGTCTGCGTCACAGAGGAAGGTGGCGGGAAAGCAGGGTCGGGGACGAGGTCTCCACCGCCGGTTCGCCATCCCTCGGCGCGGCCCCGCAAGGGCCAGAAGGTCGCGGCGTCGGTGGCGGTCATGAAGGTCTGTGCCGGCAGCCGCTCGACCGCCGCGAACAGTCCGCGACGGCGATCGGGATCGAGATGGGCGGCGGGCTCGTCGAGCAGCAGGAGCGGCGCGAACCCGCGCGCTGCGGCGATCAGTGCCGCATGGCCCAGCACGACGCCTACCAGCATGGCCTTCTGCTGGCCGGTGCTGGCCGCGGCGGCGGCAAGGCCGGTCGCGGCGTCGGTCAGGGCCAGGTCGGCGCGGTGGGCGCCGACCGAGGCGGACCCGGACACACGGTCCTGCCCCCGACCGGACGCAAGCGCGTCCCGCAGCCAGTCCTCGACCGCGAGGGCGGGCAAACTCGCCAGCCGGTCGGCGATCGGGCACAGCAGGTCAAGCCGCACCGCCGGGAACGGGTCGGCAACCCCGCCCGCCATCACGGCATTGAGCCGCGTCACCAGAGCCATCCGGCCGGCGGTAACGGCGACGGCGTGCCGCGCGATGGCGTCCTCGACCCCGGCGAGCCAAGCCGGGTCGTCATGTCCGCCGGCAAGCAGCCGGTTGCGACTGGCCATGGCGGTGTCGTGCGCCGCCACCTCGCTGGCGTGCGACGGTTCCAGTGCCCAGGCGAGCCGGTCGAGGAAGCGGCGCCGGCCGGACGCATTCTCCTGAAACAATCGGTCCATCGGCGGTGTGAGCCACACGGCGGCAAACCGTCGGGCGATCTCTGCCTGGGTGCGCGGCGCCTCACCGTCGAGCCGGAAGACGCGGCGATCGGCGGGTCCGTCCGGCACCGTGCCGGTGCCGACTTCCAGCCGTTGCTCGCCGGCGCCAAACCGGCCCGCCACGGCCCAGCGACCCGACGCCTCGGGTCCGCGACGCGCCAGCTCGGCGATACGGGCGCCCCGCAGCCCGCGCCCCGGGGTAAGCAGGGAGATCGCCTCGAGCAGGTTGGTCTTGCCGCTGCCGTTCGGGCCGGCCAGCACGCCGATGCGGGCTGCAGGCCGCCAGACCAGCGAGCGGTAGTTGCGAAAGTCGGTGAGGGCGAGGCGGGTGAGCTGGAGCGTCACACCCGCATCGGCATCAGCACGTAGAGGGCACTGGCGTCCGCCGCGTCGCACACCACCGTCGGCGCCGCGCCATCGGAGAAACGGAACTCGACCTCGCCGCCGATCTGGTCGGTGATGTCGTTGAGGTAACGGGCCTGAAAGCCGATCTCCAGCGGCGACGCCTCGTATTTGACGCGATCGGCGTCAAGCTCCTCGGTCGCGGTACCCTGGTCGGGGCTCGCCGCCGAGAGGACCAGCAGATCACGGGCGAGCGAGAGCTTCACCGGCCGCGAGCGCTCCGACGATATGGCGGCAACCCGGGCAACCGCGTCGGAGAAATCCTTCTTGCCGACCCGCAGCACCTTGTCGTTGTCGCGCGGGATCACCCGCTCGTATTCGGGGAAGGTGCCGTCAATCAGCTTGCTGGTCAGCCGCACCGCGCCGACCTGGAACTGGATACGGGTGTCGGACAGCGCGATCTCGACCGACCCCGAATACTCGTCAAGCAGCTTGCGCAGTTCGGTGACCGTCTTGCGCGGGATGATGACGCCAGGCATCGACGCCGCGCCGTCGGGCAGCGGCTCCTCGACCCGGGCCAGCCGATGCCCGTCGGTGGCGACCGCCCGAAGCACCTTGTCCCCCTCGGTCTCCGGGGCGTGCAGGTAGATGCCGTTGAGGTAGTAGCGGGTTTCCTCGGTGCTGATCGCGAAACGGGTGCGGTCGATCAGCCCTCGCAGGGTGACGGCGGGCAGCCCAAACCGGTGGCCGAGCGTGCCGGCGTTCATGCTGGGGAAGTCCTCGACCGGCAGCACGACCATTCGGGTGGCATAGCGGCCCGCGCGCAGCGCGAGCTGGGCATCGCCGCCCTGGTGCTCGAATTCGATCGCCGCTTCCTCGGGCAGCTTGCGGACGATCTCGTACAGCGTGCCGGCCGGGGCCGTGCAGGCGCCGTTGCGGCTGGTACTCGCCGCGACTTCCTCGACGATGGCGATCTCCATGTCGGTTGCGGTCAGGGTGAGCTGCCCGTCGCGGACCGCCATCATCACGTTGGCCAGGATGGGGATCGTGTTGCGTCGCTCCACGACGCTTTGCACATGGGCCAGCGCCTTGAGCAAGGTGGCGCGGTCGGCCTTCAGCTTCATGGCGTGTATCCTCGTGGCGGCCTGCCGACGCGGCTCGGCCGGCCTGACGCCCTGGCGCGACTCGCGGTCCACCACTCTAGCAACAGCCCACTGGGCAGCAAAGCGCCGCGCGCAGCGCCGTGTTGCAGGTTCAGGCGATCAGGATTCGAGCATGCGTCGCAGCAGCTCGACATCCTCGCCGAACGCCGTGTCGCGCTCCATGAGTTCGCTCACGCGGGCGACGGCGTGCATCACCGTCGTATGATCGCGGTTGCCGAACTTGCGGCCGATTTCCGGCAGACTGCGGCTGGTGAGCTGCTTGGCCAGGTACATCGCGACTTGCCGCGGCCGGGCGACCGCCCGGGCCCGCCGGGCCGAGGACATGTCGGTCAGACGGATGTTCCAGTGCTCGGCCACGCGGCGCTGGATCTCCTCGATCGTGACGCGCCGGTCGTGCGCCTTGAGAATGTCGTGCAGCACTTCCTGCGTGCTCTCGAGCGTCACCGGGCGGCCGAACAGCTTGGCGTGCGCGACCAGCCGGTTGAGCGCCCCTTCGAGCTCGCGGACGTTGGTGGTGATCTTGTGGGCAAGAAACTCCAGCACTTTGGGCGGCACGGCGACGCCCGCCTTGGACGCCTTGGCCTCCAGAATGGAGATACGCAGCTCGAACGTGGTGGCGTGCAGGTCGGCTACCATGCCGCAGCCGAGGCGGGTGCGCAGCCGATCCTCTAGACCGGACAGGTCGGAGGGCGATTTGTCGGCGGAGATGACGATCTGCTTGCCGGCATCAACCAGGGCGTTGAACGTGTGGAAGAATTCTTCCTGGGTGTTGTCCTTGCCGATCAGGAACTGCAGGTCGTCGATCATCAGCACGTCGACGCTGCGCAGCTGCTCCTTGAACTCCATGGTGGACTGGCTGCGGATGGCGGCGATGAACCGGTACATGAATTTTTCGGCCGACATGTAGGCGACCGACGCCGGCGCCGGCGCGGCCTGGCCGTGATGCACCAGTTCCCAGGCGATCGCGTGCATCAGGTGCGTCTTGCCGAGGCCCACGCCGCCATACAGGAACAGCGGATTGAACCCCTGGCTGGCCGGATGCTCGGCGACCCGGCGGGCGCAGGCGTGCGCGAACTCGTTCGGCTTGCCGACCACGAAACTGTCGAAGGTGAAGCGCGGCTCCAGCGGCGCCGCTACCTCGGGCCGGCCGTCGGCCCGCTCCTCGGTCCGCACCGGCCCTGGGCGGCTTGCGGCTGGAGCGGGCCGTATCTCCTGGACCAGCGCGCCGCCAGTCGCCGGCTCCGCCGAGGCGAAATCAGGCCGACCGCTCAGGACGCGGAAATCCACGCGGCGGACGTCCCGGCTTTCGGCCTGCCAGAGGACATTCAGCCGATCCCCATAATGGCCGCGCACCCAGTCCCGCAGGAAGCGTGTAGGCAAGTGGACGGTCACCTCGTCGCCGTCGAGACTCCCCAGGGTCATTTGGCGCAGAAGAGTGCGATACTCGACCTCTCCCACCTCACCCTGCAGGCGGGTGCAGACGCGCGCCCACTGATCTGCTAACCGCACGTCGCGGTCAGGGGCCGGGCCGACTGGCGACGGCGCTCCCCGCTCCGTATAGCTGCTGTCTGCCGTCACCGACACCCGCCCCTCCGCCGACATCAAGACCGTCGACGACCATGTTCGTTCATTCTGAGTGCAAAACCTGAGTGCGAACCCTGAGCGGACCCGGGACGCAGGCTGCCGCGAACTCGCGCGATCACTTCCCCATCCCAGTGATGCCGGCCCGGTTAACAAGTCAGTAATGATTATGTCAAACTTCAGCCCACAAGCAATCGAAATCTGACCTGTAAGCACTGGAAGTACAACGGAACTAAATTGCCCAACTTCTCCAGGTGATACAGGTCAATGGACGACAATAAATCGTCATCACCATTTAGGATTCTTATGATCGAAACGCATCTGTCTCATCGCCGCAGGCGGAGAGTAACCATGTTACTTCTGAGTATTAATCCCGCACCGCACCACTCGACCGGGCCACGGTTTGCGGCCCTCGAATTGGCGTCAGGCTGCCGAGGACAGCGCCTTGACCCGCGCCGAAAGGCGCGACAGCTTTCGGGCCGCCGTGTTGCGATGCACCACGCCCTTTCCGACCGCGCGCTGCAGCTCCGGCTGCGCGGCCTTCAGGGCTTCCTGGGCAGCCGCCTTACCGCCGCCGGCGACGGCGGTTTCCACCTTCTTGATGAAAGTCCGCATACGCGACTTGCGCGCCTGATTGCGCTCAGTGCGGCGTTTGATTTGACGAATGCGCTTTCGCGCCGAGGCGGTATTGGCCATGAGCTTTCGTTAGCTTCCGTGATCGGTCGATGAAATCGGCGGCGTCCCCGGCCCCCCCGGCCCGGCGAGGGACGTGTTCTAGGCAGCGTCCGAGGGTGAGTCAAGGAACCGAAGAGCGCATTGCCTTCCCTATTCCGCAACCGCAAGGCTCAAGCGGGGAGAAGTTGGGTTTGCGCTTCTCGATGAACGCCGTCATGCCCTCGCGCTGCCCAGGGGTGCCGAACAGCGAGAGGAACAGCGCCCGCTCGTAGCGCACCCCCTCGACGAGGGTGGTCTCAAAAGCGCGGTTCACCGCCTGCTTGGCCATGGCAACGGCGACAGGCGACTGGGCGGCGATCCGTTCGCCGATCTTGAGCGCCTCGGGGACGAGCTGGTCGGCCGGGACGATGCGCGACACCAGGTTGTTCCGCTCGGCCTCGGCGGCGTCCATCATCCGCGCCGTCAGGATCATGTCCATCGCCTTGGATTTCCCCACCGCCCGGGTCAGGCGCTGCGTGCCGCCGGCGCCTGGGATCACGCCGAGGTTGATCTCCGGCTGCCCAAACTTCGCCGTTTCCGCCGCCACGATGAGGTCGCACATCATCGCGAGTTCACAGCCGCCGCCGAGCGCGAAGCCCGCCACCGCCGCGATCACCGGCTTCCTGATCCGCAGCACCGCCTCCCAACGATTGCCGATGAAGTCGTCCTGGAAAACGGCGGGATAGGTCCGGCTCTGCATCTCCTTGATGTCTGCGCCGGCGGCGAACGCCTTGTCCGAGCCGGTCAGCACGATCGCGCCGATTGCCGGGTCGGCGTCGAAGGCGAGCAACTGCGCCCCAAGCTCCTCCATCAGCTGGTCGCACAGCGCGTTGAGCGCCTTCGGCCGATTGAGCCGGATGAGCCCCACCGACCCGTGCGTCTCGACGAGAATGGTCTCGAAGCTGGCGGTAGCCATCGCGGATCTCCCGGAATCAAGATTTGCGGACAGTCTAGCGCTGGGTGCGCGGGCAACAAAACGTGCTGCGGCCGGATTGCACGATGCGCCGGATGCCGGCGGCAGGCCGGCGGCCCGGGACATCGCTCGCACGGCTCGCCGTCCCGGCCATAGACCTTCCAGGCGTGCTGGAAATAGCCGAGCTCGCCGCCGGGCTGCACGTAGTCGCGCAGGCTTGATCCACCCGCCGCGATCGCCTCCGTCAAGGTCTCCTGATCGCCGGAACGAGCCGCGCCGCACGGACGCCGCGGACCGTATGCGCCGAACGCACCGGACTGATCCCGGCGCGGAACAGCGCCTCGCAGACATAGATGTTGCCGAGCCCGGCCACGACGCCCTGATCGAGCAGCGCGGATTTGATCGGCGTCCGCTTGCCGGCCAGCGCGGCCGGCAAGGCGAGGAGCGGTGAAATCCGTCGGCAAGCGGCTCCGGCCCAAGCCCGCTCAGCAGCGATGCGTATCCTCGTCGCGCCGTGGCACCAGGTCGAGCGAGCCGAACCGGCGCGGATCCACGAAGCCGAGCCGCCAGCCATCGTCGGTCTGCAGCGCGAGGTGTTCGTGCGGCGGCGGCGGAGCGTTCGAGCCGATCGGCGCGAGCACGACGCGCCCGGACATGCCGAGGTGCAGCAGCAGGCTGTCGCCGCCCGCCAGCCGCATCAGGATGTATTTGGCGCGACGGCGGAACTCTCGACGCGGGCGCCGGTGAGCCGGCGTTCCAGGCCAGGCGGGATCGGCCACCGCAGGTCCGCCGCGGTTTACCTGCGCCCGCACGATGACCCGGCCTTCGAGGCGGGTGCGCAAGGCACGCATCACGGTCTCGACCTCGGGGAGTTCCGGCATGGGTGCCGGACACGCTATATGGTGCGGAGCATGACCGACAACCCCGCCCACTCCACGGCGTCGCCGGAAACCGATTTCGGCTTCCGCCGTGTCCCGCGCGAGGCGAAGAAGCCGATGGTGCGGGCAGTGTTCGATCGCGTGGCCGGGCGCTACGACCTGATGAACGACCTGATGTCGCTCGGCATCCATCGGGCGTGGAAGCGGGTGTTCGTTCGCGCCCTCGACCCACGACCGGGCCGGACCCTGCTCGACCTGGCCGGCGGCACCGGCGACATCACCTTTGGCTGGCTGGATCAGGGCGGCGGCCCGGCGATCCTCTCGGACATCAACGCTGCGATGCTCGCGGTCGGGCGCGACCGCGGACTGGAACGGGGGTTGGTCGCCAATCTCTCTTTGCTCGTCGCAGACGCCGAGCGGCTGCCGTTGCCCGACCGCGCGGTGGACACCGTCTCCATCGCGTTCGGGCTGCGCAACTGCACCGACAAGGCGGCCGTGCTGGCCGAGGCGCGGCGGGTGCTCCGGCCGGGAGGTCGCTTCTTTTGCCTGGAGTTCAGCCAAGTGCAGGTGGCGGCACTCGCGCCCGCCTACGATGCGTGGTCGTTCGAGGTGCTGCCGCGGCTCGGGCGCTTCGTCGCCGGGGATGAGGCGAGCTACCGGTATCTGGCCGAGAGCATCCGCACATTTCCTGACCAGGAAGCGCTCGCCGCCATGTTCCGCGCCGCCGGTCTTGCCCGCGTTGCGGTTCGCAACCTCTCGGGCGGCATTGCCGCCATCCACTCGGGATGGCGGTTGTGAGCCTTGCAGGCAAGCGCGTTCTGCTGATTGTCAGCGGCGGCATCGCGGCTTTCAAAGCTCTCGAACTCATCCGGCTGCTACGGCGGAGCGAGTGCGGCGTCACTTGCGTGCTTACCCGGGCGGCGCGGAGTTCGTCACCCCGCTTTCGCTTCAGGCCCTTGAGCGAGAGCAAGGTCTACACCGACCTGTTCTCGCTGACCGACGAGAGCGAGATGGGGCACATCCAGCTTTCCCGCAGCGCCGACCTCGTCGTGGTGGCCCCGGCCTCGGCCGACCTCCTGGCCAAGATGGCGGCCGGGCTGTGCGGCGACCTCGCCTCCACCGTGTTGCTGGCCACCGACAAGCCGGTGCTGGTCGCGCCGGCGATGAACGTGCGGATGTGGTTGCATCCAGCGACCCTGGCCAACATGCGCACGTTGACCGAGCGGGGCGTCCGCGTCGTCGGCCCCGATGAGGGCGCCATGGCGTGCCATGAGTTCGGTCCGGGGCGCCTCGCGGAGCCGCCGGCGATCCTGGCCGCCATCGTGCGCTTGCTCGCCGTTGGCACCGACCGGCCGCTCGCCGGGCGGCACGCGCTGGTGACCAGCGGGCCGACGCACGAGCCGATCGACCCGGTGCGCTACATCGCCAACCGGAGCAGCGGCCGCCAGGGCAACGCCATCGCCGCGGCGCTGGCCGGCCTCGGCGCACGCGTCACCCTGGTCAGCGGCCCGGTCGGCTTGCCGGACCCGCCCGGGGTCACGGTGCAGCGCGTCGAGACGGCGGAGCAGATGCTGGCCGCCTGCCGCATCGCCTTGCCCGCCGACGTCGCGGTGTTTGCCGCCGCCGTCGCCGATTGGCGGGTGGCGAACGCGACGGAACACAAGATCAAGAAAGGGCCCGGGGGCGACGCACCGCCGCTCCGCCTGGTCGCCAATCCCGACATCCTCGCCACCGTCGCCCAGGCCGGCCCGGACCGTCCGCGCCTGGTGATCGGGTTCGCCGCCGAGACCGATGACGTCGTCGCCCACGCGATCGCCAAACGGGAACGGAAGGGCTGCGACTGGATCGTCGCCAACGACGTCTCGCCGGCGACCGGCATCATGGGCGGGGCGGAGAACGCGGTGCAACTCATTACCGGAGAGGGCGTCGAGACCTGGCCCCGGCTGGCCAAGGAGGCGGTGGCGCAGCGCCTGGCGTTGCGCATTGCGGAGGCGTTGGCCGCCTTTCATCCCGGCCCTCTCCCCTCGGGGAAGAGGATTGGGTAAGGACAAGGCGCCCGATGAAAATTCGCGTTCGCCGCCTGCCGCACGGGGAGGGGCTGAAGCTGCCGGCCTACGCCACCGCAGGAGCGGCGGGAATGGACCTGATGGCCGCCGTCGCCGAAGCGGTGACGATTCCGCCGGCGGGACGTGCGCTGATCCCGACCGGGCTTGCGGTGGCGCTGCCGGCGGCCCACGAGTTGCAGATCCGGCCGCGCTCGGGCCTCGCCCTCCGGCACGGCATCGTGTTGCCGAACAGCCCCGGAACTGTTGACGAGGACTACCGCGGCGAAATCCAGGTGATTTTGCTCAATGCCGGCGACACGCCGTTCACCGTCGAGCGCGGGATGCGCATCGCGCAGGCGGTCCTCTGCCCGGTGACGCGCGGCGAGTGGGAGGAAGTCGAAACCCTGGACGACAGCCCGCGCGGCGCCGGCGGCTTCGGCAGCACGGGCGCGTCCTGACCGCAGGCGACTGCCACCGAACTGCCATCAGGCGTGCTGGTGACAAGCCAACGCGCGCGGGCTATCTCGCCGTGCGCTTCCGCGCATCGGACACTGCCCGGGGGTGAGTTCCAACCATGGCGATCGCTCCCTCGGCCCTGACCATTGGCCGCCGGCTGCCCAACCTGTGGGACCTCGCGGCCATCCTCGTCGTGTTCGGCGCGCTCGTCGGAGTGGCGCAGGTGGCGCGCGGCACCTTCGCCCCACTCACCGCCCCCGAGGCGGTGGCGGTGCATCTCGATCCGGCCTACCTGCCGGAATACGCCGTTCGGACCACCATGCGGATGTTCGCCGCCCTGGCGGCCTCGCTGCTGTTCACCTTTACTTTCGCCACCGCCGCCGCCAAGAGCCGGCGCGCCGGGGTGGTGCTCATCCCGCTGCTCGACATCCTGCAATCGGTGCCGATCCTCGGCTTCCTCACCTTTACCGTCGTATTCTTCATGAGCCTGTTCCCTGGGCGCGTGCTGGGGCTCGAACTCGCCGCGATCTTTGCCATCTTCACCAGCCAGGCCTGGAACATGGCGTTCAGCCTCTATCAGTCGTTGCTGACCGTGCCGCGCGACCTCGAGGAGGCATCCACCAGCTTCCACCTGACCGGCTGGCAGCGCTTCTGGCGGCTCGAAGTGCCGTTCGCGGTGCCCGGCTTGGTGTGGAACACCATGATGTCGATGTCGGGCGGCTGGTTTTTCGTTGTTGCGTCGGAGGCGATCTCGGTCGGCGACAACACGTGGAAGTTGCCGGGCATCGGCTCCTATGTCGCGCTCGCACTGGAGCAACGCGACATCGGGGCGGTACTCTTCGCCATCATGGCGATGCTGATCATTATTCTGCTGTACGACCAGTTCCTGTTTCGCCCGCTGGTCGCCTGGTCCGCAAAATTCCGCTTCGAGGTCACGGCGGGCGCGACGGCGAACGATCCGTGGGTGCTGAAGCTGATCCGCCGCACCCGGCTGCTCAATCAGGCGGGCGATTTCGTGGGCGACGTCATGGGTGCGATCGGCGGGATGCGGTTGTCGCTTGGGCGCCCCCGGCCCGCCGCGTCGGGACGAAAGTCGCTTGTCGTGGACGTGGTCTGGATCGCACTGCTGGTCGCTGTGGTGGTCTGGGCCGGATGGCGCGCGATCGAGTTCGTCGCAACCGAGATTGCCTGGGCGGAGCTGTGGACCGTCTTCAAGATGGGCTGCGCGACCATGCTTCGGGTGGTGGTCTTGATGATCCTGGCCACCCTCGTGTGGGTGCCGATCGGGGTGTGGCTGGGCTTGCGCCCGGAATGGGCGAGGCGAGCGCAGCCGGTGGCGCAGTTTCTCGCCGCCTTCCCGGCCAACCTGCTGTTCCCGCCGTTCGTGCTGTTCATCGTGCATTTCAGGCTGAGCGCCAATGTCTGGCTGACGCCGCTGATGGTGCTCGGCACTCAATGGTACATCCTGTTCAACGTCATTGCCGGCGCCGCCGCCTTTCCCGGCGACCTGCAGGAGGCCGCGAAAAACTTTCAGATCGGCGGCTTGTTGTGGTGGCGCCGAGTGATCCTGCCCGGCATCGCGTCCTACTATATTACCGGCGCGATCACCGCTTCGGGTGGCTCGTGGAACGCGGCGATCGTCGCCGAGGTCGCCTCCTGGGGCGATACCAAGCTGACCGCCTACGGCCTCGGCAGCTACATCGCCAAGGCGACCGACGCCGGGGATATGGCGCGTGTCGTGCTTGGCGTGGCAGTGATGTCCGGCTTCGTGCTGGTGTTCAACCGCCTGCTCTGGCGGCCACTGTATTCGTATGCCGGCCGGCGCCTGACGCTGGCCTAGCCTGACTCCTGGCCTGACCTGCTTCCTGGCCGATCCGCGCCCTGGCCGGATTGCGCCCTGGCCTGAAAGGAACGACATGGACACGGTCGTCACCGCCACCACGCTCGTCGAGGCCCGCGCCGTCCGACAGGCCTACCACAAGGACAGCAATGTCGACCTTATCGTGCTCGATGACGTCAACCTGACGATCACCGAGGGCGAGATCGTCGCGCTGCTCGGTCGCTCGGGCTCGGGGAAGTCGACCCTGCTGCGCATCGTGGCCGGGCTGCTGACCCCCACCGGCGGCGAGGTGATCTGGCGCGGCAAGGCGCTGCACGGGCCTGCCGCCGGCATCGCAATGGTATTCCAGAGTTTCGCGTTGTTTCCCTGGCTCACAGTGCAGGAGAACGTGGAGCTGGGACTGGAGGCGCAGGGTGTGCCCCGTGCCGAGCGCGAGCGCCGGGCCGAGGAGGCAATCGACCTGATCGGCCTCGGCGGGTATGACAGCGCCTACCCGAAGGAGCTGTCCGGCGGGATGCGCCAGCGCGTCGGACTGGCCCGCGCGTTGGTCGTCCACCCCGACCTGCTGCTGATGGACGAGCCGTTCAGTGCGCTCGACGTGCTGACGGCGGAAACCCTGCGCACGGACCTCATCGATCTGTGGTCGGAAGGCCGGTTGCCGCTGAAATCGATGTTGATGGTGACGCACAACATCGAGGAGGCGGTGCTGATGGCGGACCGTATTCTCGTCTTCTCCTCCAACCCGGGGCGCGTGGCGACCGAGCTGCGGGTGAACTTCCCGCATCCCCGCAATCGGCTTGCGCCGGCGTTCCGCCAACTGGTCGACAACATCTACGCCCTGATGACCCGCCGCGCCCCGTCCACCGACGGACGGGCATACATGGCTCCGGCTATCACCGAATCGAGCCCGCTGCCGCGCGTCGGCCCCAACACGATGTCCGGCCTGATGGAGGCGCTCGCGGCGCCGCCGTACAACGGGCGGGCCGACCTTCCGGCGCTGGCGGGCTCGCTGCAGCTCGAACTCGACGAATTGCTGCCGCTCGGAGAGGCGTTGCAGCTATTGCGCTTCGCCGGTACTCGAAGAGGGCGACATACGCCTGACCGAGGCGGGGCGGCACTTCGTCGAGAGCGACACCGATCCCCGCAAGGAGCTGTTCGGGGCGGCGCTCCGTGCGCACGTCCCGCTGGCACGCACGATCCGGCAAGTGCTGGACGAGCGTCCAAGCCACCGCGCGCCGGCATTGCGCTTCCGCGACGAACTGGAGGATCACATGTCGCCCGAATATGCCGAGAGCACGCTGCGCACGGTGATTGGCTGGGGCCGCTACGCCGAGCTTTACGGTTATGACGAAGAGGCCGACCAGTTCAGCCTGGAAGACATCGAGTAGCTACTCGCCTTGCGCCTTGCTGGTAATGCGCTTCACCTGGCCGCGGATCTCGCCCGCCGGATTGGCGGCCGTGTGGACGTTGGCGTACCACTTGCCTGCCATCAGATCGTTCATCTGGGCATCGGTCAGGGTAGCACCGCCCTTGAAGGGCGAGGTCGGATTGCTGCCCCAGGGCACGACCACGCCGGCATTGGCGCCCGGCTCGGCTGGACCATGGAAATGAGCAGCCGTCGCCGGCCCGCTCAGATTGCGCCAATCGGCCATGTACTCGAGTTTCTTGCTGCTGGTATCCAGCGTGGCGTCCACCGTGCCGGTGCCTTGAGTTTGCTTGGGGGGCACCTCGCTCGCGCCGTCCATGGTCGTATGGAATTTCACCATCTCGGCGCGCGCGCCGAACGAAATCAGTGTCACGGCGGCCGCCGCGAGCAGGCTTGAGCGTTTCATGCTTGTCTCCCCCTGCGTCGGCACCGAGCGTTCGGCCCTTCACCAACGACGATATCCGTATCCGGACAGAACACGCTGTAATGTGAAAGGTTGCCGCAGGTCAGGGCCAGACCAGCGGCCGGAAGAAGGCGGCCGTCATGGCGAAGGTGACCACGATTATGGTGAGGCGGACAACCCGCGCCGGCAGGCGCTGCGCCAGGCGGGCGCCGACGTAGCCGCCCAGGGCGGCGGCGACCAGCATCGCCAGGGTCTCCGGCCACCAGACCGTGCCGGCGACGATGAAGGCGACCACCGCCACCGAGTTCATCGCGCCCACCAGCAGGACCTTCGCCGGGTTCAGCACCTTCAGTTCGGCGCCGCTGATCAGACTCCAGATGGCCATCAGCATGATGCCGATCGCGCCGCCGAAATAGCCGCCGTAGATCGCCAGCGCGAACTGGACCGACATGATCGTCGGCTTGCCGATCCGCACCCGGCGGCGCAGCGCCACGCCGAGCTTGCCGCCGAACGCGAACGCCAGGGCGGCCAGCAGCAGCAGCCACGGAACCGCGACCCGGAATGCGGCGTCCGGCGTGACCAGCAGCAACACCGCGCCGAGCAGCCCGCCTGCCATGCTGATCGCCAGCATTGCCGGGAACGGCACACCGCCGACCGGCACGAGGTCGTGCCGGAACGCCCAGATGCTGGTGAGGGCGCCGGGAAACAGGGCGACCGTGCTGGACGCATTGGCGGCGACCGGCGGAACTCCGGCAAGAATGAGGGCCGGGAAGCTGACGAACGATCCGCCGCCCGCCAGCGCGTTCATCCCGCCGGCGAGAAAGCCGGCGGCCGACAGCATCGGCAGGCCCGCTGTCATGCCGGGTCACACCCGGATGCGGGAGCGCGGCTAGACATTGAAGCGAAAGAGCAGCACGTCGCCGTCCTTCACCATGTACTCCTTGCCCTCGACGCGCATCCGACCGGCCTCCTTGGCGCCGGCCTCGCCCTTGAGTGTGACGTAATCCTCGTAGGAAATGGTTTCGCAGGCAATGAAACCGCGCTCGAAGTCGCCGTGGATCACGCCCGCCGCCTGCGGCGCCCTGGTGCCCTGCACGGTGGTCCAGGCGCGGGTCTCCTTCGGCCCCACGGTGAAAAAGGTAAGGAGGCCGAGCCGGGCGTAGCCCGCGCGGATCACCCGATCGAGCCCGCTGTCGTGCAGGCCGAGCCCTTCGAGGAACTCCGTGCGCTCTTCCGCCGCCAACTGGCTCACCTCGGCCTCGATCGCCGCCGAGACGACGACCACCGGCGCGCCTTCCTCGCGACCGCGCGCCTGCACGCGATCGGAGTGCAGGTTGCCGCTGGCGGCGGCGTCCTCCTCGACGTTGCAGACGTAGATCACCGGCTTCACGGTGAGCAGCTGCAGGCGCCTCGCCGCTTCCTCCTGCCCCGGCGGGATCGCGGTGCGCGCCGGCCGGCCCGCTTGCAGCGCGGCAATGATCGGCTCGATCAGCGCCAACTGGGCGGCACTCTCCTTGTCGCCGCCGCGTGCGCGCTTCTGCAGGCCGATGACGCGCTTTTCCGTGCTTTCGAGGTCGGCAAGCATCAGTTCGGTCTCGACCGTCTCGGCGTCGCGGATGGGATCGACACTGCCGTCGACATGCGTGACGTCTTCATCCTCGAAGCAGCGCAGCACGTGGATGATCGCGTCCACCTCGCGAATGTTGGCGAGGAACTGGTTGCCGAGCCCTTCTCCCCTGGAGGCGCCGCGCACCAGCCCGGCGATGTCGACGAACTCCAGGCTGGTCGGCACGATCTTGGCCGATTTGCCGATCGCCGCCAGCGTCTCGAGGCGCGGGTCGGGCACCGCAACGCGACCGACATTGGGCTCGATGGTGCAGAACGGATAGTTGGCCGCCTGCGCCGCCGCCGTCGCGGTCAGCGCGTTGAACAAGGTCGACTTGCCGACGTTCGGCAGACCGACGATCCCGCAGTTGAAGCCCATCGGCGCTACGCCTCGCTGCGCGCCAGCAGCGCGACCTTGGTCATGAAATCCTCCGGCCGGCCGGAGGCGAGCAGCGGCGCCGCATCGGCCACCGCATCAAGCAGCGGCACCAGCCAGTTCCTGTCATCTCGGGAAAAATCGCCGAGCACGTGGCCCATCACCCGTTCCTTGTCGCCGGGGTGGCCGATGCCGAGCCGCACGCGCCAATAGTCCGGGCCATCGAGATGGCGGTCCATGCTGCGCAACCCGTTATGCCCGGCCGCACCGCCGCCCCGCTTGACCCGAACCTTGCCCGGCGCGAGGTCGAGTTCGTCATGGAAGGCGGTGATGGCCTCGGGCGGCAGCTTGTAGAACGCCGCGGCGGCCTGCACCGAAGAGCCCGAGTCGTTCATGTAGGTACGCGGCTTCAGCAGCAGGATCTTCTCCCCGGCAATGCTGCCCTCCGCGACCAAGCCCTTGAAGCGCTGCCGCCACGGCGCGAAGCCATGGCGCGCGGCGATCACGTCGGCGGCCATGAAGCCGATATTGTGACGCTGCCGGGCCATGCCGGGCTCCGGATTGCCGAGGCCGACCCAGAGCTGCATGGAGGCGGGCGGTGAACCCGCTCAGCTCTTGCGGGCGGCAGGCTTGCCGGCCGGCGCGGCAGCGGCGGGCGCCGGCGCATCGGCGGCGGGGTCGGCCATCTTGGTCGGCGGAGCGACCGTGGCGACCACGAAGTCGCGGTCGGCGATCATCGGACGGGTGCCCTCGGTGCCGCGCAGATCGTGCCAGCGGACGTTGTCGTTGATCTCCAGCGGGCCGAGATCCGCCTCGAACCGCTCGGGGATGCTGTCGGGGTCGCAGTAGACCTCGACCGAGTGTCGTACGACGTTCAGCACGCCGCCGCGCTTGAGGCCGGGGCTCAACCCCTCGTTCTCGAAATGCACGGCGACCGCGACGCGAATGGTCTCGCCGGCGGCGAGGCGCTGGAAATCGACATGCTCGGGCGCGTCCGTCACCGGATGGTGCTGCACGTCGCGGATCAGGGCGCGGGTGGCCTCCCCATCGAGCTTGATCTCGAACAGGCGGCTTCGCCAGCCGCTCTGCTGGATCTCGCGCAGCACGACCCGGGGCTCGAGCGCGATGAGGGTCGGCGCTTGCCGAGCGCCATAGATGACAGCGGGCACCTTGCCCGCCCGCCGTGTCGCCCGCGCCGCCCCCTTACCGGCCCGCGGGCGCGCCTCGGCCTCGATCGTGACGAAGTTGGCCATGATCCGCTCCTCGCATCTTCGCATTCGGCCAATGCCGAAAGCCGGCCTCCAGGGGTGCCGGCGCGGCGCGCGGTTTAGCGGATCGACGCGGCGGCCGCAACCCGCATCGGCTGACCCTTCCTGCGAAGGCAAGTCGGCCCGGTCGCCTTAACCCTGGCTTAGATGCTGCGGCGCAGGATGGCGGACATTGCCACCCGCAGCGGACCCGCCATGACGCCGACCGGAGACCCTCCCCTGCCCAGCCTCCGGCACTTGGCCGTTCTGAGCCTGGCCGTGTTCCTCGGCGCGCTGGTCACCGCCATGGCGACGGCCGAGGTCAGTCGGGTGCCGCCCGCGATCGGCGACATCGTCGCGTTCCGCGCCGGCGTGGCGGTCCCGGCGCCGTCCCGCGGCCGCATCCTGGCGACCACCGTCGAGCGGCCCGGCGTGCCGACCAGAGCCTGCGGGCTGGAACCCGCGATCATGGCCGACCAGGGCGGCAGCCTGGTTGTGGAGGAGGCGCGATCCGTTCACGGGACCGTCTACATCGCGCATTGGGCCGGCGGCCCGACCGCTTCGGGCGACGCCGATTGCGGCCACTCCGCCGATCTCGTGCTCGAGGACATGGCGATCATTTTTCTTGCCCAGGCCGCCGGCGGGTTTGGGGTCGATCAGCAGCGGCTCGCGCCGGTGCTCGCGGGTGCGATGCTGCAAGTGGCCGCGAACTGACGCCGCCACTGAGGCGACGGATCAGAGTCCGGGCGCGGCGAATACCCGCGCCAGGAACCGGCCGAAATCGCGGTTCGACGACGCCCGCACCTGCGGGTCGCGGCCGATCGGGTAGGGCTGGCTCGACACGCACAGAGCGAGAATCACCTTGCGCAGGAATGGGCCGGACATCGGCAGCCCGGTGCGATCGTCGCGGATCGTACCATCCGGCTCGACGGTCAGGCTGCACGCCGACAGATTGCGGCCGATCATCTGCCGCGCCAGGCCGCCGTCCCACTGATGCACCGCGCCTGGATAGGCGATCACCTGCACTTGGCTGCCGCCGCGGCGCAGATCGTCGGCAATCTCGGCGCAGCGGTCAGGCCGGATCAGTTCGTCATCGGCGCCGTACAGCATGAGCAGCGGGGCGCCGGTGGTCCGGCTATCGCGGAAGCGGGCGATGCAGGGCGCGTAGAACGCGACATGGCCGGCGAACCGCACTCCGGTCGGCGCCATGCGGTCGGCAATCTGGGCATACAGGCCGTACATCGTCGCCATGCCGCCGTAGGAGAAGCCGGCCAGCACGACGTGACGCGGGTCGATTTCGGGCCGCGCGGCGAGGTAGCGCAGCGCGGCGTAGGCATCCGCCAGCATCATGGTCTCGGTGATGTTGAGCAGCCGTTCGGTAAACCCGGTGTTCAGTGTGGGACGGGCGCCGAACGTGTCGACCACCAGAACCGCGACCCCCATGGCCGCAAGCTGCGGGCCGTAGGTGTCGCCCCGCTCGCGCACCAGACCCGCCGCTCCGTGCAGCATGACAACGGCGGGGGTCGAGTGATCGGGCGGAGCGGAGTTCGGAAGATAGAGGCGACCAATGCCGGTTGCCGCCGGCGAGGTGCGGCCAAGGTCCGCCGGCGAGAACGGGCTGCTGGACGGAAACGCGACCGCCTCGGCCCGGACGCCGGTCAGCAATGCCGGGTCGGGCCACGGATCGACGATCACCGCCTTCGCCTGCGCGGAGGCGGCCGGGACCAGCAGGGCCAGTCCGGCGACGAGGACGAGGAGCCCGAGGAAAAGATGGCCCGACCGCCGAGCGGCCGGGCCATAAGGAGGGTCCGGGTTGACGTGCGTCTCGCACGTCGGCGGAGTCGGCGGGGAATGATGGGACGGCGCCGGCTCCGCACCCTTCTTTTCGCATGTCGCCGACCGGCAAGCTGTGATCCAGACCACAGGCGGCGCAAGCAATGCAGCGTCAGTCGTAGCCGCCC
Organism: uncultured Alphaproteobacteria bacterium; assembly: GCA_963719345.1. Classification (GTDB taxonomy): domain Bacteria; phylum Pseudomonadota; class Alphaproteobacteria; order Acetobacterales; family Acetobacteraceae; genus CAVRCA01. Next base: position 354,844 of record CAVRCA010000005.1, on the reverse strand, counting down.
TGCTGCTTGCGCTCCTCGGCCGCTTCACGCTGGGTGTCCTGGTCGACGGGCGTTTTCTGGTCGGCGGGCGACGGCTTGCCGGCCTCTTTCGCCGCGTCGCGATCGCTGCCGCCGGTCGCCGGCTTGTCCTGATGCTCGCCCGTCATCGCCTGGTCTCCTGTCGACCGCCGGGCAGATTGCCCGGTTGGGAAAATCATTCGCGAAACGGCTGCGCGTGGGCGCAGTTGCCTCAGGCGGTCACGGTCGCGCGGATGTTGCCGGTCCGCTTGAGCACCGTCATCGCCACGTCGCTGCCGTGGCCGCGGAATGCCACGTCGATGCGGCTCGCACCGATGCAGAGGCCGCGCAGAATGACCTCATGGAGGAAGTCGGGCAGGAACGGGCGGTCGAAGGTCACGGTGCGGCTGGCCGGGTCGAAGCCGAGCCCAAGACAGGACTGCATCAGACTGAGCGAGGTGGCGGCGGCCCACGCCTGTGGCGCGCAGGCGACCGGGTAGAATGTCGGCCCCTGTCCGCGCCGCCGCGGGAAACCGCACAGCAACTCGGGCAGCCGCCGCAGATCGATGTACACGCAGGCGGCGAACAGCCCCTCGAAGATGCGTGCCGCCTCCTCGCGGAATCCGTAGCGGGCCAGCCCCATACCTATCAGCGCGTTGTCGTGCGGCCAGACCGAGCCGTTGTGATAGGACATCGGATTGTAGCGCGTCTCGCCGGAGGCGAGGGTCCGGACGCCCCATCCCGAAAAGAACCCGCTGGTCATCAACTGATCCGCGACGCGACGCGCCCGGCCCGGCTCGGCCACCCCGGTCAGCAGAAGGTGCCCGGCGTTGGACGACCGAACCAGGCAAGGCCGCTTATGGCCATCAAGCGCCAGGGCGTAGGTCCCGAGGGTTTCCGACCAGAACGCGTCCTCGATGCGCTGGCGCAGGACCGCGGCGGCCTCGTCCAATGCGCTTGCCCGCTCGCGCATCCCGAGCGCGGCGGCGATCCGGCCGCCGGCCCGCTTGGCGCCATAGACGTAAGCCTGAACTTCGCAGAGCGCGATCGGCCCATGCGCCGGCGAGCCGTCGGCGTGGAAGACCGAATCGTGGCTGTCCTTCCAGCCCTGATTGGCCAGCCCCTTGTCCGTCATGCGATCGTACTCGACGAAACCGTCGCCGTCCCGATCACCGTAGGTGTCGATCCAGTTCAGCGCCGCGTCGACATTGGGCCAAAGCCGCCGCAGGGTGGGCAGATCGGCGGTGCGGTCAAGATAGGCGCCAGCCAGCATGACGAACAGCGGCGTCGAATTGACGCTGCCGTAGTAGCGCCGGAACGGCACCTCGCCGAGTTCGGCCATCTCGCCGTGGCGGACCTCGTGCAGGATCTTGCCGGGCTCGGCATCCGCCACCGGGTCGACCGCGGTCGCCTGATTGTCGGCGAGATAGGACAGCACCCCGTGGGCAATCGCCGGGTCGAGCCACAGCGTCTGCAAGGCCGTGATCAGCGCATCGCGGCCGAACGCCGTGCTGAACCAAGGGATACCCGCGTAGGGGTATGGACCCTGCGCGGTCTCGGTGATGAGCATGTAGAGATCCGATACCGAGCGCCGCGCCGCCTCGTTGAAGATCTCGTTGGAGGTGGCGACGGAAGCGGCCCGCGAGACGGAGCGACGCAAGGCCCGGCGCGCCTGCAGCATCGCCGCCAGGTAGGCTTCGCCCGGACGCTCCGGCGGCACCCCCTGGTCGCACCGGATTTCGATGAAGATGACCGTTCGCCCACCCGGCGGCAGCGTGAGCGAGAACCGGGCGTGGTGGGCATCGAGCGAGACCGGGGTCGGCTCGAACCGCAGGGAGGTCGTGCGCCGCCGGTCGTCGAGCCCGGTGTAGGACAGCACGATCGCCGTCTCAGAGGTCTGCGGCGGGTGCGGCTGGCCGCGCTGCGTCCGGTGTGAGCCGCGCACCTCGAACAGGTCCGCGAAATCCGCGGCAAAGACCAGCTCGACCGTGAGCGTCTGCGGGTCGGCCGTGAAGTTCCGCACCGCCAGCCGCTCGAAGCACGCATCGTCCCAGAGAAACTTAGTGCGCCGGAGGTGGATGAGGTCGTGCTCCAGCGTCCCGCCCTCACACCGGATTTCCGGGTTGGTCAGGTCACAGCTCAGCATCGCGTTGTCGTCGCGCGTGCTGGAGCTGAGCAGGATGGGGCGGCTGCCGCTCAGCAGCAGCTCGAAACGCGAGAGGTGGCGGGTGTCGCGGTGGTAAAGCCCTTCCGCGAAACCTTCGCCGGCGAGCACGTCACCGTTGACGTCGTAGACGCCGAACGTGTCGCCGTGCTTGAGGGTGAGGGGGCGGCGCTCCTGCAGCGAGGCCGGGGCGGTGATCGCGTAATTTTCCGCAGCGATGTCGGGCGAAACGGGGAGCTGCAATGTCAATGGCTGAACTCCAATCGACGCTAAAGGGTGTTCACGCAGTCAGGCGAAGATCTCCCCAAGTGCGCGAATGGTGCCGACGGCACGTTCGTTGGGCAGCCCAGGCCAATGGGGCCGCATGATGAAATGCTCGATGCCGAGGATTTCGCGATAGCGCGCGATCTCCTCCGCCACGGAAGCCTTGTCGCCGATGATGAACTTGTCGCGCGCGAAATCCTCGAACGATTGCTTGCCGCCGGCGACCTCGGCCTTCTCCAGGCCCCAGGAAGCATAGGCGGCATACTTGTATTCCAAAGCCTCGCGGCACTCCTCGAAAGCGGCCGACCGGGAGGGGCCGATATAGCACTCCCGGGTCAGGGCCACCTCGGTCGATCCGGGCCGGCCGCTCGCGCGCAGAGCCTCGCGCCAGACCCCGACTTGCTGCGTCACGGTGGCGAGGTCGGAGGAGGGCACGATCAGCCACCCGTCGCCCAGCCGGGCGGCACGCTGGATCGCCGCGTCCACCTGTGCCGCGAGCCAGATCGGCGGCCCGTTCGACTGCACCGGCCTGATGCTGATGCCGGCATCCTCGACCGAGTAGAATTTCCCCTTGTAGCTGACACGCTCGCCGGTCCACAGGCGACGGATCAGCCGCACGCTTTCGGCCATGCGGGCGGCGCGCTCGGCAATCGGCACGCCGAACGCCCCGAACTCCTCCGGCCGGTAGCCGAGCCCGACGCCGAGCGCCGCCCGGCCCTCGCTGAGCACGTCGAGGGTGGCCCATTCCTCCGCCACATGCACAGGGTTGAGCAAAGGCAGCAGGAGGATGTCCATTCCCAGGGTCATGCCCTTGGTTTCCGGCACCAAATAGCCGAGCAACGGCATCGGCTGTAGCATCTGCATCGGCGCGACAAGATAGTGGTGCGGCAGCCAGAGCGAGCCGAACCCGCCGTCGCGGGCGGCTCGCACCTGCGCGAGCAGGTCCGGCACGGAGACGACGCTGCCTTCGGCCCATTGCGTATTCAGGAACAGCCCGAGTTTCACCTGCCACGCTCCCCAGCTTGAGCAGCCTCGCCGCGTTCCCGCCCAGTACCATCGCTCGGTCCCGCGACGTTAGCTTTAGTTCGTCCACCCTGCGGCCGGGTGCTCGGATTCCCGTCGAACGGATTCGCCGGGCTTGTTCAACCCTGCCCCTTATCAGGACGCTCGCCAAGCCAATCGTGCGCCTCCGGGAAGCTGCCGTGATCCGGCTTGCGCCCCAGGGTGCCTCCCCCTACGCTTGCCGCAATAACCACAAGTTGGGGGAGCGCATGAAGGGCCAGTTCTGGCGGTTGGGCGCGGCCATCTATGCGGTGGCCCTCGTTCTCGCGGCCGGCGCTCCGGCGCGTGCTGAGGACACCATCAAGATCGGCTACATCGACCCGTTCTCCGGCTCCTTTGCGCAGGTCGGCGACTCAGCGCTGAAGACCTACAATTTCCTCCTCGACCGGATCAATGCGCAGGGTGGCGCGCTCGGCCGCAAGTTCGAACTCGTGACCTTCGACGACAAGCTGCAGCCGGCCGAGGCGCTGATCGCGCTGAAGAACGTCACCGACCGGAACATTCCCTTTGTCATGCAGTGCACCGGCTCGAATGTCGGGGCAGCGCTGCTCGACGGGGTGGCCAAGCACAATGCCCGCAACCCGGATCACCGGGTGATCTACCTCAACTGCGGCGCGCTCGCCAACGAACTGACCAATGAACAGTGTGATTTCTGGCATTTCCGCTTCGACGGCAACACCGGCCAGCGGGCCGAAACCCTGGTACGCTCCCTGCCGAAGGACCTGAAGTCGGTCTACCTGATCAACCAGGACTACCTGTTCGGCCAAGCGATGCAGCGGAATACCCGCGAGTACCTCGCCAAGCTCCGCCCCGATATCAAGGTTGTCGGCGACGAGTTGGTGCCGCTGGGCAAGGTCAAGGAGTTCTCGCCCTACATCACCAAGGTAAAGGCGTCCGGCGCGCAGGCGTTGATCACCGGCAACTGGGGTCCCGATCTTAATCTGATGATGCGGGCCGGCGCCGACGCCGGCCTTAACGTCGGCTATTACACCTTTCTCTCGCACCTGATCGGCGGTCCGACGGCGATTGGTCCGTTGGGAGAGAACCGGCTGCATACCGTGGTCGAGTTCCATCCGAATGTTCCGGTCGAACTGAAGAGCGCGGAAGGCGAGGACTTCGTAAAGGACTTCCGCAAGGACCACGATTTCGACCTGGTCGGCATCAACGGCTACATCATGTTCAAGATGTTGGCGCAGGCGATCGACAAGGCGGGCTCGACCGACGCCCTGAAGGTCGCCCAGGCGCTGGAGGGAATGCACGCCAAGGACATGATGGGCAACGACTACTGGATGCGGGCCGACGACCACCAGCTGATGGAGCCGTTCTACGAATCCGTTTTCGTGAAGGACGTCAAATACGATTCCGAGAAGACGGGCCTGGGCTGGAAAACCGAGCTGATGGTCAAGGCCGACGATCTCGCGCAACCGACCACCTGCAAGATGAAGCGCCCGACCTCCTGATCGGCGCCCCTTCCCACCCGTCTTTGCCGGACTCGATCCGGCGATCCATCACGCCGCTTCTCGAAGCGGGAAATGGGTGCCCGGAACAAGTCGGGCACGAGCGTGGAGGGGCTTCGTTTCAAACTGACCCACCACCGCCGTTTGACTTGCCGGGGGCCGGGTTGTACTTTCCCGGCAACAACCAGCTGAAACACATTACGGTTTTTCTGGAGGGAACATGGCGTGCCGCTCCTGGCGCTTCCTGGCTTTCGGCGCGCTCGCGCTCCTGAGCGCAGCGATCGTTCGTCCAGCCCGCGCCGAAGAAACGATCAAGATCGGCTACGTCGATCCCCTGTCCGGCACCTTCGCCCAGTCCGGCGACCAGTTCCTAAAAGTGTTTCACTACGTGCTGGACAAGATCAACGCCAAAGGCGGCGCGCTCGGCCGCAAGTTCGAGTTGGTGCCGTTCGACGATAAGACGCAGCCCGCCGAGGCGCTGATCGCGCTGAAGAACATCACCGACCAGAACATGCCGTTCGTGATGCAGTGCAGCGGCTCCAATGTCGGCGCGGCGCTGATCGACGGCGTCGCCAAGCACAACGCCCGCAACCCGGACAACCGGGTCATCTACCTCAATTGCGGTGCGCTGGCCGACGAGCTGACCAACGAGCAATGCGACTTCTGGCATTTCCGCTTTGCCGGCGACGTCGGAATGCGGGCGCAAACGCTGGTCGCCGCATTGCCAAGGGAGCTCAAGAGCGTCTACCTGCTCAATCAGGATTATTTGTTCGGCCAGTCCATCCAGAAGGATACGAGAACCTGGCTCACCAAGCTGCGGCCGGACATCAAAATCGTCGGCGACGAGCTTATCCCGTTCGGCAAGGTCAAGGACTTTTCGTCCTACATCACCAAGATCAAGACATCGGGTGCGCAAGGCCTGATCACCGGAAACTGGGGGCCTGACCTCAATCTCCTGATGAAGGCCGGCGCGGATTCCGGGCTCGAGATCGGCTACTACACCTATCTCGCCCATCTGATCGGCGGTCCGACCGCGATTGGCGCGATGGGCGACAATCGGCTGCATTCGGTCATGGAGTTCAACGAGAACATCCCCGTCGAGCAACACAATGCGGCCATGGAGGCGTTCGACGAGGGGTTCCGCAAAGACCACGACTTCGACTTCTCCGAGATCAACTTCTACACGATGTTCGACATGCTGGCCCAGGCGATCAACAAGGCCGGCTCGACCGACGCGATGAAGGTCGCCATCGCCCTCGAGGGCATGAAGGTCAACGACCTCATGGGCAAGCCGACCGAGATGCGCAAGGAGGATCATCAGCTGCTGATGCCGTACTACGAGGGCGTCTTCACCAAGGGCGTGAAGTATGACTCGGAGAAGACCGGTCTCGGCTGGAAGACGGAAGCGGAGCAGAGTGCGGCGCAACTCGCCCAGCCGACCATCTGCAAGATGAAGCGCCCGACCTCCTGAACCGACGGCCGGCGCGGGGAGATCCGGTATGGAGGTAATCCTTGTCTCGGCGCTGAACGGCCTCGTCTACGGCATGTTGCTGTTCATGCTGGCGAGCGGGCTCACCCTGATCTTCAGCATGATGGGCGTGCTGAACTTCGCGCACGCCTCGATCTACATGCTGGGTGCCTACTTCGCCTATGAGATCAGCCGCTATCTCGGTTTCTGGATAGCGCTGATCGTCGCCCCCCTCCTCTGCGGGCTGATCGGCGCGGCGATCGAAGTGTGGGGGTTGCGCCGGGTCCACCACAACGGCCACATCGCCGAGCTGCTGTTCACCTTCGGCCTCGCCTTCATCATCGAGCGCGGGGTGCAGATGTCGTGGGGCATGATCCCGGTTCCCTACCGGGTGCCGGCGCTGCTCGATTTTCCCCTGTTCGAGCTCTACGGCATTCAGTTTCCGGCGTACCGCGCGTTCATGCTGCTGATCTCCGCCGGGATGCTGGCGGCGATCTGGCTGCTGCTGACGCGGACGCGCATCGGCCTCATCATCCAGGCGGCGCTGTCGCACCCCAGCATGGTTGGGGCGCTCGGCCACGACGTGCCGCGCGTGTTCACCCTGGTCTTCGCCGGCGGCTGCGCACTCGCCGGGCTGGCCGGCGTCATCGGCGGCAATTATCAGACCACCGAGCCGAGCATGGCGTTTGCCATGGGGCCGATCGTCTTCGTCGTGGTCGTGTTCGGCGGCCTCGGCTCGCTGGCCGGCTGCTTCATCGCCGCGCTCATCATGGGCATGGTGCAGACCTTCGCCGTCGTGATCGATTGGTCGGTCGGCGACCTGTTGCGGCCGCTCGGCGTCGCCTTGTCGTCCGACAACCTGCTCGGCGAGTTCCTCACCGTGCCGATCGCGCGGATCGGCCCGCTGCTGCCGTTCGTGATGATGATCGGGATATTGCTGTTCCGCCCGCGCGGCTTGCTGGGGACCCGCGACACATGATGGACGTCACCGCCCCGATCGACGCCACCGTGGTGCCGCGCCGCCGGTCCGGCCTGACCCGCCACTGGCCCTGGCTGCTCGCGCTCGCCGTCGCGCTCGTTCTGCCGTGGCTGTTCTACGATTGGGCGCACCACCGGCACTCGGGGTTCGTGATCTCCATGCTCAGCCAGATGGGCATGATGGTGATCTTTGCGCTCTCGTACAACATGCTGATGGGACAGGCGGGGCTGCTGTCGTTCGGGCACGCGGTGTTCTTCGGCCTCGGCGGCTATTCCGCGGTGCACCTGCTCAACGCGGTCAAGGCGGGCAGTCTCCCGATCCCGGAAGAGCTCATTCCGCTCGCCGCGGGTTTGGCCGGCTGCGGTTTCGCCATCATCTTCGGCTTCATGGCGACGCGTCAGCGCGCGACCGCGTTCGCCATGATTACCTTGGGCCTCGGCGAGCTGGTCACGACCGCCGCCATGATGTTCCAGAACTTCTTCGGTGGTGAGGGGGGCGTCACCACCGACCGGATGCTCGATTTCAGCCTGTTCGGCTTGTCGTATGCGCACGGGATCGAGGTCTACTACCTCATCATAGCCTGGACGGTGATTTCCGTCCTGGCGATGGCGTTCCTGACCGGCACGCCGCTCGGCCGGATGGCGAACGCCTGCCGCGACAATTACGAGCGCGCCCAGTTCATGGGCTACAATCCCAAGGTGGTCCGCTTCCTGCAGTTCGCACTCTCGGGCTTCTTCGCCGGAATCGGCGGCGGGCTGTTCGCACTCACCTATGAGATCGTCACGTTCGACGCCGTCGCCGCGCCGCTGTCCGCCAACGCGCTGCTGATGGCGTATATCGGCGGCACGACGGTGTTTGCCGGCCCTATCCTCGGCGCGGTGCTCATTACCTTGCTGCAGAGCGGGCTCAGCCTGCTGTCCAATGCTTGGCTCGTGTATGTCGGTGTGCTGTTCATCGCAATGGTGACGTTCGCGCCGAGCGGTCTCGCCGGCATCGTTCAGGCGCACGGCCCCATCCAACAGGCGGGCCGGCTTGGCCGACTGACGATCCCCTATCTGCGCCTCGTGCTGCCCGGCCTCGCCTTCATCTTCGGGATCGTCGCGCTGGTCGAGCTGCTCTCGTTCCTCACCATCGGCCAGGCCCAGGGAAAAACCCTGGAATTGTTCGGCAGCAAGATCGACATCGCCAGCGCCACGCCGTGGATCGTCGCGGCGGTGTGCCTGCTCGGCGGCGGCGCGTGGCTGCGCGTCGAGGGCCGCGCCTTCCATCGCGTCTGGGAAGCGCTCACGGCCGACCTCAAGGAGGGGGTTGCGTGAACGCGATCGAGCTGCGCGATGTGAAGAAGAATTTCGGGCCGACCGAGATCATCCGAGGCGTCAACCTGGATGTCGTCGCAGGCGAGCGGCACGCCATCATCGGCCCAAACGGCGCGGGCAAGACAACGCTGTTTAACCTGATCAGCGGCCGCTTTCCGATCACGTCCGGCAGCATCGCGCTCAACGGCACCCGCATCGACCAGCTGCCGCCGCACCGCATCAACCGGCTCGGGCTGTCGCGCAGCTTTCAGATCACCTCGATCTTCCACCGGCTCAGCGTATTCGAGAACCTCCGCTGCGCTTTGCTTTGGAGCCGCGGCTACAAATATTCGTTCTGGTCCCCGCTCGTCCGCCAGCGCCGGCTGAACGAGGATGCGGAGCGGCTGTTGGAGGAGCTGAACCTGGCGAGCCGGCGCGACCTGACGGCCGGGCTGCTATCCTATGCCGACCAGCGCGCGCTCGAGATCGGCATCACCATCGCCGGCGGCGCCGAAGTTATTTTGCTGGATGAGCCGACCGCCGGAATGAGCCATAGCGAGACCGAATACGCCGTGGCGCTGATCGGCCGGGTCACGCAGGGCAAGACATTGGTGATGGTGGAGCACGACATGCGCGTGGTGTTCGGCCTGGCCGACACGATCACGGTGCTGGTCTACGGCCGCGTGATCGCCTCGGCCCCGCCCGCCGCTATCCGGGCGAACCCGGCGGTGCAAGAGGCCTATCTCGGCGCGGTGGCGGCCTAGTATGCTCGAAGTGCGCGACCTGCACGCCTATTATGGAAAAAGCCACATCCTGCACGGCGTCGACCTCACGGTGGACGAGGGCGAGATCGTCAGCCTGCTCGGCCGCAACGGCGTCGGGCGTTCCACCACCTGCAAGGCGATCATCGGCCTCGTGCCGCCGCACGGGACGGTGCGCTATCGCGGCCGCGAAATCGCCGGGATGCGGGCCGACCAGGTGGCCCATGCCGGCATCGGCTACGTGCCGGAGGACCGGCAGATTTTCCCTACCCTCACGGTGCGGCAGAACCTCGAATTGGGGCTGAAGCGCGCCGGAAAATTCGGCCGCTGGAATTTCACCGACGTGTATGGGCTGTTTCCCAACCTCGACGCGCGGCAGAACACCGCAGCCGGCGTGCTGTCGGGCGGTGAGCAGCAGATGCTGTCGATGTGCCGCACGCTGATGGGCGATCCCGATCTCATCCTCATCGACGAACCCACCGAGGGTCTGGCACCGCGCCTGGTGGAGCAGGTCGGCGTGCTGCTCGGCGAGATCGCGCGCCGCGGCGTCGCGATCCTGCTCGTCGAGCAGAAGCTGACGATCGCGCTGAAGATTTCGCAGCGGCTGTATGTGATGGGCCACGGCCGCATCGTGTTCGACGGCACCCCCGCCGACCTCGCTGCCAACGAGGGCGTGCGGAAGGAGTGGTTGGAGGTGTAGAGGGGATCGCTATAAGTCTCGGGAGGATTTAACCGATGGAACGGCTGAGGCGCGGCCCCATTCTCCTTTCTTCGGAAATATTAGTCACCCAACAGCTACTTACCTAGAGGCTGTCACACTTTTTGCAAAGTAGAACTTGAAACCTCAGTAGCAAACCGGAACGAACGGGCAGTCCAGCACTGTGAACGTCCGCTCCGTCAGAAATGACGAGACACCTCCGCGGCCGCTGCATATTCCTTGTCATCGGCCACGCCGAGTTGGGTTGCAAGCCGCCGGATGAGCGCAATGGCCCCAGCTGACGGTATCAGGCTCTTGCAAGGTAGGCTGCCGCGATTTCATCGATGGAAAGACCGCGTTCGCCCACGTCGATCAAGGTGCGGACATGCGCTCGGTCCCACCCCTTGATCTCCTGCGAGGCGCTCTCGTAAAGCCGCTCCAATTCGAGCCCGACATCGGCAGGCCGCGCATCGGTGCCTGTCATGACTGATTACCTCGGGTTGCGGCGGTGCTTTCCCTGCCGGAAGGGGGGATCATTTGCTACGTCGAGAACGGTGTCGATAACCATCTGGTCCGACCAGTCCGCCGGGAACTCCGCCTTTCCAGGGCGTCCACGTCCCGGCCCATGACCTCCGCCGCGCTCGTCACCATCCAAGATGTGCTCACGACCTCGGAGGGATAGCTCGAGCACCTACCCGGCCGAAGCAAAGAACATGCGAGCCTACAGCGCCGCCTCCGCCGCGACACGGAGCGCGTCCACGCTGCCGCCGGTCAGTACCATCGTGCGGACCTTGTTACTCTTGGCGCACTCTTTCCAGGCCTGCATCCGGTCGCGGATACGATCGGCCGGCCCCACCAACGAGATTTCGTCGATCAGCGCGGCGGGCACCGCGGCTTCGGCATCCTTCTTTTTGCCGTCAAGATAAAGATCCTGGATCTTTATCGCCGCTTCCTCGTAGCCGAGACGCTTGGCCAGATCGTTGTAGAAGTTCTTCGAGCGCGCGCCCATCCCGCCGATGTAGAGCGCAAGCTCAGGCCGCAGCGCGTCGCGGCAAGCGTCCAGATCGTCGCCCATGCGGATGCGCACGTACGGCGCATTGTCGAAATCGGCCATCGACTTGCTGTTTGCGGCTTTCTTCATCCCCGCCTCGATCGCGTCGGTGATGAGGTTCGGCTGCTCCGGCGAGAAAAAAATCGGCAACGTGCCGTCCGCCACTTCGCCCGCCGTGCGGAGCCCGGCCGGGGTGATCGATGCGGTGTACATGGGCAGGCTGGGATCGCCGTGCACGATGCTCTTCAGCGGCTTGCCCAGCCCGCTCGCGTCCGGCCCTGCGTAGGGGATCTGGTAGCACTCGCCCTGGAAGGCCAGCGGTCCCTCGCGCCGGAGAATTTGACGGATGATGGAGATGTACTCCTTGGTGCGGACGAGCGGCTTGCTGAACGGGACGCCGTGCCAGCCCTCGATCACCTGCGGGCCGGACGGGCCGACGCCGCAGAGAAAGCGGTTGCCGGACATCAGCTGCAAGGTCATCGCCGTCATCGCGGCACAGGTGGGCGTGCGCGCTTGCATCTGCATGATGCCGGTGCCGGCCTTGATCTTGGTCGTCCGCGCCAGCACCCAAGCGATCGGCGTGACCGCGTCGGTGCCGTAAGCTTCGCCGCTCCAGACTTGCGAAAAGCCGAGACGCTCGGCTTCCAGCACGGTGTCCATGTCGGCCGGGTTGCCGGCGGAGAGTTTGAGCGTGATCCCGAGCTGCATGGCGGTCAGACCTTGTTCAATACGTCTTCGCGGAAGCGCTTCATGGTGGCGAGCGACGCTTCGAGATCCGGTCCCACCAGCGTGAAATCGACCGCGACCACACCGATCTCCCGCAGCGCCCGCACATCGTCGATGATATCCTGGTTGCTGCCGGAGAACAGCCGCCGCTCGCCGTCATCGGCCTTGGCCGGCAGTTTCTCCCCATGCGTCGCAACGCGGTAAGCAAGCGCGACATCGGTCTTCCGCCGTCCGGCCTTTTCGATCATGCCGTGCAGCTTGTCGATCCCCGCCTTGTAGCGCGGCAGGCTGTCGAGCCGGAACTCGGGGTTGGTGCCGAGCGGGTACCAGCCGTCGCCGAGCCGCGCCGTCCGCCGCAACGCCGGGTTGCTCTCGCCGCCCACCCAGATCGGCGGGTGCGGTTTTTGGACCGGCTTGGGTTCGAAGATGATGTCGGAGAACTCGACATACTTGCCGGAAAAGCTGGGATTCTCCTTGGTCCAGAGCTCCTTGCAGGCGAGCACGTATTCATCGGTGACGGTGCCGCGATGATCGAACGGCTCGGTGTCCAGCGCCTCGAATTCTTCCCGCATCCACCCCGCGCCGATCCCCCACGTGATGCGCCCCTCGGATAGCACGTCCATCGTCGCGATCATTTTTGCGGTCAGCACGGCCGGGCGGTGGGGCACCACCGTGACCGATGAGAGAATCCGGATCTTCTTGGTTTTCGCGGCGACGAACATCATCTCCATCAACTGCTCGTGCCGCTGCGCCCGCGCGCCCGCCGGGAACTCGCCGCTATCCGCATACGGATATTTGTTGGCGATCGCAGTCGGGATGACGACATGGTCGCTGACCTGGCAGCACTCGTAGCCCATCGCCTCGCCCTCGACGACGAGGCGCGCCAGGCTGCCCGCCGCGATCAAATCCCCCGCCGTCGGCACATTGAAGCCGTACTGCATGATCCATCCCTCCCCCTCATACCTGCCGGGCAGGATAGCACACGTTTTCGCGTTGGCTTCCCCCCGCGCTCGGTCCAGACTGGCAGCGAGCCAACCAGGCAAGGGGATCGGCCGAGGACCCGCACCCGGCAGACGCCGAGGGTCCGGCGCCGAGCAGCGATCGCACGATGATGGACGACCAACAGACTATGCAGCGGATCGAACGCGCGCCGCTGGCCGAACTGATGGCAGAGGCGGCGGCGGCGCGGGATGCGGCGCACGGGCGCACGCTCTCCTATTCGCGAAAGGTGTTCATCCCGCTCACCAAGCTCTGTCGCGACGTGTGCCACTACTGCACCTTCGCCGAGCGGCCACGTGCCGGGCGGCCGGCCTATCTGTCGCCCGAGGACGTGCTGGCGATTGCGCGGGCGGGCGCGGCCGCCGGATGCACCGAGGCGCTGTTCACCCTCGGCGACAAGCCCGAACTCCGCTACCGGGCGGCCTCGGAGGCGCTGGCGGAACTCGGCTACGCCACGACGATCGACTATCTCCGCGCCATGTGCGCGCTGGTGCTCAAGGAAACCGGCCTGTTGCCGCACGCCAACCCCGGCGTGATGACCGAGGCGGAAATCGCTGGGCTCCGGGAGGTGACGGCGAGCCAAGGCATCATGCTGGAGAGTGCCAGCGATCGGCTGTGCGAACCCGGCGGCGTGCATTACGGCTCGCCCGACAAACGCCCGGCGGTGCGGCTGGAGACCATCCGGCTCGCCGGCGAACTGGCCGTGCCGTTCACCACCGGCATCCTCATCGGCATCGGCGAGACCCGCGCGGAGCGGCTGCAATCGCTGCTCGCGCTGCGCGACCTGCACGCGCGCCACGGTCACATCCAGGAAGTGATCGTGCAGAACTTTCGCGCCAAGCCGAAGACGAAACGGGAAGGCGCGCCGGAACCCGATCTCGACGACCTGCTGTGGACCGTCGCTGCCGCCCGCCTGATCCTGGGGCCGGCGATGAACATCCAGGCGCCGCCGAACCTGACGCCGGCCTGCTACGAGCGCATCGTCGATGCCGGCATCAACGATTGGGGCGGCGTGTCGCCGGTGACGCCGGATCACGTCAACCCGGAGGCGCCCTGGCCGGAGATCGAGGAGCTGGCCCGGCGCACGGCGGTGTCCGGCAAGGTGCTGGTGCAGCGGCTGCCGGTCTACCCGGAGTACGCGCGCGACGCCGATCGCTGGCTGGCACCGACAATCGCCACTCGGGTCCGGCGCGCGATGGACGCGGACGGACTGGCGCGGGATGACGATTGGGCACCCGGCCTCACCGTCCCGCCGACCCGCGCCGCTGCAAGGCTGGCATCGGCTGACCCCGCCGTGATCGAGATCATTGCAAAGGCAACGGACGGGCACCGGCTCGACGAGGCGGAGATCGTTCGCCTGTTCGCCGCGCGCGACGCCGATTACGACGCCGTGGCATCCGCCGCCGACGCACTCCGCCAGGCGGTCAGCGGCGACGTGATCCGCTACGTCGTCAACCGCAACATCAACTACACCAATATCTGCTACTACAAGTGCAAGTTCTGCGCGTTCTCCAAAGGCAAGACGCACGAGGCGCTGCGCGGCACGCCGTACGATTTGGAGCTGGAAGAGATCGTACGCCGGTCGCGCGAGGCGTGGGACCGGGGCGCCACCGAGGTCTGCCTGCAGGGAGGCATCCATCCCGACTACACGGGCGCGACCTATGTCGGCATCGCGCGGGCGATCAAGGCGGCGCTGCCCGGGATGCACGTCCACGCTTTTTCCCCGCTCGAGGTCACGCAAGGCGCGGCGACGCTCGGGCGCTCGATCCCCGACTTTCTGGCGGAGCTGAAGGACGCGGGCCTCGGCACGTTGCCGGGCACCGCGGCGGAAATCCTCGACGACACGGTGCGGCGGGTCATCGCGCCGGACAAGATCATGACCGACGAGTGGCTGGGCGTCGTGCGGGCGGCGCACCGCCTCGGGTTGCGCACGACCTCGACGATCATGTTCGGCCATGTCGAGCACCCGATCTCCTGGGCCCGCCACCTGCTCGCGTTGCGCGACCTGCAGCAGGAGACCGGCGGCCTCACCGAGTTCGTGCCGCTGCCCTTCGTTCACATGGAAGCGCCGATGTACCTGCGCGGCCTGTCGCGGCGCGGCCCGACGGTGCGCGAAGCCGTGCTGATGCACGCCGTCTCACGTCTGGCGCTGCACCCGCTGATCACCAATATCCAGACATCCTGGGTCAAGATGGGGCCGGAGGGGGCCGCCCGCTGCCTCAACGCCGGCGCGAACGATCTCGGCGGCACGCTGATGAACGAAAGCATCTCGCGCGCCGCCGGCACCCAGCACGGGCAGGAGTTTCCGCCCGAGGCGATGGAGGCGCTGATCCGCTCCATCGGCCGCATCCCGCAGCAACGCGACACGCTCTACCGCCCCGTCGAGGCGGACCGCGCCGCAGCGTCGTTCGCCGCCCCTGAACTCAGCCCGGTGGTGCTCACGCCCCCGCGCAAGCTGGCCCGCGCCGGCGCCTCAACTTGAACGGAGAGACGCATCTTATGACGACATCGATTTTGCCTACCGCAACGCCGGAAGAGGTCGGGTTTTCCAGCGAACGGCTGGCGAAATTGTCCGAGGTGCTGCGTGGCAACATCGGGCGCGGACACATTCCGGGCGCGGTCGCGCTGATCGCGCGCCGCAACCGCGTCATCTATCACGAGAGCTTTGGCGCACGCGACCCGGAAAGCCGGGAACCGATCAAGCACGATGCGATCTTCCGGATCTACTCGATGACCAAGCCGATCGTCTCGGTCGCCACGATGATGCTGTGGGAGGAAGGAAAATTCCTCCTCAATGAACCGGTGTCGAAGTACATCCCGGAGTTCGGCGGCCAGCGGGTGCTCGTCACCCGTGCCGGCACAGTGGATCACGTGCCGGTCGAGCGGGATGCGACAATCCAGGACTTGCTGCGTCACACCTCGGGCTTGACCTACGAGTTCCGCGGCGAGGGGCCGGTACAAAAAGCCTACATGGACGCAAAAATCTACCGGCGCAGCCAGAACAACGCGGATCAGGTCGGCATGCTGGCCAAGCTGCCGCTGATGCACCAGCCCGGAGCGCGTTGGGAATACAGTCGTTCGACCGACGTGCTCGGCCGGCTGATCGAGGTGGTGTCCGGCCGGACCCTTGGCGAGTTCATCGACGCGCGCATCGCCCAGCCGCTCGGCATGACCGACAGCGCATTCCACGTGCCGAGCGCGCATCACGGCCGGCTCGCGCAAGGCTTCGCCAAAGACCCGGAAGCCGGCACGGACGTGCAGCTGCTGGAAGTGCGGGAAAGGCCGAAATTCGAGTCCGGAGGCGGCGGCATGGTCGCCACCACGATGGACTACGCCCGTTTCCTGCAGATGATGCT
The DNA here is from genome assembly GCA_963719345.1 of uncultured Alphaproteobacteria bacterium. GTDB lineage: Bacteria > Pseudomonadota > Alphaproteobacteria > Acetobacterales > Acetobacteraceae > CAVRCA01. The sequence continues at coordinate 338,568 of CAVRCA010000005.1, read as the reverse complement.
GGACGGCGGCACGCTCGACGGCAAACGCCTGCTCAGCAGGACGACCGTGGACTTCATGACCGCCGACCATCTCGGGCCGGTGACAGGGTCGCCGGATCTGCTGACGCCGGGCTACGGGTTTGGGCTCGGCTTCGCAGTGCGCAAGGAGCGCGGCGTCGCGCCGGTTCCGGGCGCCATCGGCCAGTACTATTGGAGCGGCGCGGCGGGGACGTCGTTCTGGGTCGATCCCGCCGAGCGGCTTTATGCCGTGCTGATGATCCAGGCTCCCGGCCAGCGCGAACACTACCGGGTGCTGTTCCGCGACATGGTGTACGCGGCGATCGCGGACTGAGCCGCCCCGCCCCTCACCCCATCCTCTTCCGAAGGGAGCGGGCCGGGCGAGGGCTATTCGCGCCCGAGCACCGTCGCCGCAAGCCCCGACTGGTCAAGGTAGGCCAGCGTGCGCGTCGGCATGCGTGGCCTCATGGCGAGGAACATCGCCAAGTCCGCCGGGTGGTCGATGTCCATGCCGATGCCGGGCAACCGGACCACCGTCGGCTCGACGTAGGCGGCGCGGGCCGCGGCCAAATGGGGAAAATAGCTGTCGTCGCCGAACCGCAGCGGAACCGCGTCCGGCGGCGTCAGCAGCACGGCATTGGAACCACGCTCGTCATGCGCCGGAACGATGGTGAACGACGGCCCGTCGCGATGCTCGGCCAACACCGCTTCGGCCTCGGCCGCGGTGATGCGCGGGATGTCGCCGGGCACCTGCAGCATCCCGCCGCGACCCTCGCGCAGCAGCACCCGGGCGGCCGCAGCAACCGCTCCGGTGTGTCCGTCCAGCGCACCGTCGGTGACGATCCGGGCGTCGAGCCGACGCGCCATCGCCATCGTGGCCTCGTCCGCCGTCACCACCATGATCCCGGCCAGACCGCGAACCCGCGACAGCGCGTCCAGGACATCCTCGGCCATCGCCGACGCGAGAAGCACGCGTTGCTCCGGGGTGAGCAGCCCGGAAAGCCGCTGCTTCGAGCCCAGCCCACCCTTGATCGGGACGACGGCCCAGATGTCGCGGCCCGTGCTTGTCTTTGCGCTCACGTCCGCAGCTCGTCGGCGGCACCGAGAACGATGCGCGCCAGGGTGTCGCGCTGTTCAAGCGTCGTCATCAACGTTTCGGCGATGAACACGGGTGTCTCGATCTGCACGGCGGTGTCCGCGTCCGCGCTGTCCAGCACGTAGCCGTCGATGAAGGCGCCGTAGCGGCGGGCGACGCTGGCGGCCGTCACGTCGAGCCCGAGTTCGCCCATCATCTTCGCCGTCGGTCCCTTCACGGCACGACCGCCGATGATCGGCGAGACCGCGATGCGCGGCGCCGCGCACGCGGCCAGCGCGTCGGCGACACCGGGTACTGCAAGCAGCGGCTCGACGCTGATGAACGGGTTCGACGGGCAGATGACCACCGCGCGCAGATCCGGACGGCGCAGCAGGGCGATGAAATCCGGCTGCGCGCGGGCCGACGCGGCGCCCTCGAACACGATCTCCCGCACGACCGGGCGGCATTGCTGCCGGACGAAATAGTCCTGGAAGTCGAGCCAGCCGCTTTCGGTCCGCAGCCGCGTGCGGACGGGATCGTCCGACATCGGCAGCAGCGCCGGCCGCACGCCGAGGCGGCGGGCAAGATCGACCGTGATCGCCGACAGCGTCTCGCCCGCGCGGAGCCGGCGCGTGCGCTCGACATGAGTCGCCAGGTCGCGGTCGCCGAGCCGGAACCAGGTCTCGCCGCCGAGTTCGCCGAGGGCGGCCATGAACGACCAGGTCTCATCGCGCCGGCCCCATCCGGTCTCCGGATTCGCCACGCCCGCCAACGTGTACGTAAGCGTATCGAGGTCGGGCGAGATGCTGAGGCCGAGATGCTCGAAATCGTCGCCGGTGTTGGCGACGACCACCAGCTCTTCCGCGGCCAGCACGCGGCTTAATCCAAGCGCGAGCTTGGCGCCGCCGATGCCGCCCGAGAGCGCGACGACGACGCTCACCGGAACAGATCCTCGGCCGCCGGCCGCGCGAGTTCGCGCGCGGGAGTGACCGGGGCATCCCAATGCAGGCCGCGCACCAGGACGACGGGCTGGCCCTCGTCGGCCTGACCCATCAGCAGCCCGGCAGCGGCGGCGATCTCGTCGGCGAAACCGACCACGGTCACTTCGAGGGTGCGGCCGAACAGATCGGGCTTTCCACGCAGGTCGATCAGCGCCGGCAACCCGGCAGCGCCGATCGCGACGCCCACCGTACCGCGTCGCCATGCCCGCCCGAAACTGTCGCTGACGACCACCGCCAGCTCGACGCCGAAACGATCGCACAGCGCGTCGCGCAGCGCCGCCGCGCTGGCGTCCGGATCGACCGGCAGCAGCAACAGCCGGTCCGGACCGCCGGCCGGCGTGACGTTCGAGTGGTCCACGCCCGCATTCGCCATCACCAAGCCGAGCCGGTGCTCCATGATCATCAGGTTGGGCCGGCTGCGCACCACGCGGACCGACTCCGACAGCACCACCTCGACAATGCGCGGGTCCTTTCCGACCTCAGCCGCCAGCCGCCGGGCTTCGGCCGACGGCGTTACGGCCGCCAGATCGACAAAGCGTCCCTCCGCCTTGGAGACGATTTTTTGCGCCACCACCAAAACGTCGCCGGCCTGTGGGCGATGATCGCCGTGGTCGAGCGCCGCGCCGACCAGGGCGGCGAGATCGTCGCCCGGCTCGACGACCGGCAAGCCGGGAACGGCAAACAGCGCCAACGAGCCGGATCGACGCATCCGTCAGCCGAAGCGCCGGCGCAGCAACGGCAGCACCCGCTCGCCGTAGAGCTTCAGGAAGCGCGGTTGGTCGGGACCGGGGGCGTGGAACACCAGATGGTTGAACCCGAGGCCGTGATAGTACGCGATCTTTTCCACGTGCTCGTCGGGATCGGTCGAGACGATCCAGCGCTTGGCGGTGCGCTCCACCGGCAACGCGTCGGCCAGTCGCTCCATCTCGCGAGGGTCGTGGACCGAGATTTTTTCGTCCGCCGTCAGCGCCAAGGCGCCCCAGAGCTTGGTGTCCTGCAGCGCCCGCTCGCGGTCGGTGTCAAACGAAACTTTCACCTCGATCATCATGTCGTACTCGGATTGCTGCCGGCCGGAATCCGCCAGCCCTTGCTTGACGTTCGGCAGCAGGGTTTCCGTGTAGAGCTCCTGCGCCTTGCCGCTGGTGCAGATGAAGCCGTCACCCTGCCGGCCGGCATATTTGGCGACCAGGGCTCCGGCGGCGGCGACGTAGACCGGCACCGGCCGGTCCGGCCGGTCGTAGATCGTCGCGTCCTTGGTGCGGTAGTACTGGCCCTCGAAGGTGACGTGCTGCTCGGTCCACAGCTTGCGCATCAGGGTCACGGACTCGCGCAGCCGGGCGAAGCGTTCCTTGAACTCGGGCCACACCATGCCGGTCGCCGGCACGTCGTTCAGCGACTCTCCGGTGCCGATGCCGAGGATGACCCGGCCGGGGAACATCGCGCCCAGGGTGCCGAAGGCCTGGGCGACCATGGTCGGATGGTAGCGGAAGGTCGGCGTCAGGACGCTGGTGCCCATCACCACCCGCGAGGTCCGCGCCCCCAGCGCCCCGAGCCACGCCATCGAGAACGGCGCGTGCCCGTCGGTGTGCTTCCAGGGCTGGAAGTGATCGCTGACGAACACCGAGTCGAAGCCGACCTCCTCGGCCATCACCGAGAAATCGAGGAGCGGGGTCGGCGCGAACTGCTCCGCCGAGGCCTTGTATCCTAGCTTGAGCACGATCGTTCTCCGTCCGGGGGGTGAACTAAAGCTAGGTAGAAAGCCGCCGCCCATCAACTGCCGGACCCGAAGAGGTGCGAGGCCAAGGCCTGGATCTCAAGCCAGGCTGTCGGCAAGCTCCGTCATCGTGCGGACAAGGATATCCGGCTGGTGCGGCGTGATGCCGAACGGACGTTGGCGGCGGTCGATGAAGGCCGTGCGCATCCCGGCCGATTTCGCGCCGATGCAGTCGAAGGCGTGATTGGCGACGAACAGCACGTCGCCAAGCGCGACACCCAGCAGCTCCGCGGCCTTGGTGTACGTGGCGACGTGCGGCTTGAAGGCGTTGGCCTCGGCGACCGAGATCAGCCGGTCGAACGCGATGCCGTGATGCGGCCGGGCGGCCTCCAGCATGTCGGGATCGCCGTTCGACAGCACGACGAGCTGATAGCGGGCCTGCAATCGGGCAAGCGCCGCCGGCACCTCCGGGAACGGCCGCAGCCGCTCGATGGCGGCGACCAGCTCCCGCACCTCATCCATCGTGTAAGGAATGCCGGCTCGCTCCAGCACGAAGGCAACCGAGCGGTGGCCGATCTCCCGGTAGGGCGTGTGCTCGCGGTGGAGCAGCGCGTCGATCATCGAGTTCTCGTAATGCGTCCGGCGCCACCAGGTCACGAACGAATGCGGGTTGCCGCGCCATCCCTTCGCGGCGAGATACGGCGTCGCCACTTCCGTCAGCCCCGTCTGCATGTCGACCACCGTGCCGTACTGGTCGAACATGCAGATTTTTACCGTCCGCCTCAGCTCGTCGCTGTCCAATCCTGATCTCCCGGTGTCGGCGCCAGGATGCCTGCCGGACCGCGCTCCTCCTGGCCGCTTTTCAGGCTTGCGGCAGTACCCGCCCGGCGACCGCATCGAGTTTCGCGGCCAGCGCAGGATCCCGCATGTGGGTCGCGGTGATGAGGGCGTTGTCGAGTGCCCGATCGCAGCCGCCAGGGCAGCGGTCGCGCCGGCCGGCGATGGTGGGCACCACCGCGCGGATCAGCTCGCGCGCCTTGTCGGCGTTCTCCAGCAAGACCCGGACGACCGCCTCGACCGTCACGTGGTCATGGTCGGGGTGCCAGCAATCGTAGTCGGTCACCATCGCCACCGTGGCGTAGCAAAGCTCCGCCTCACGGGCGAGCTTGGCTTCCGGCATGTTGGTCATGCCGATCACGCTGCATCCCCAGGAGCGGTACAACTCGCTCTCCGCCTTGGTCGAGAATTGCGGCCCCTCCATCACGAGATAGGTGCCGCCGCGCGTCACCGGCAAGCCGAGGCTCCGGCTTGCCCCCTCCAGCGCATCCCCGAGGCGCGGACAGACCGGGTGCGCCATCGAGACATGGGCGACGATGCCCTCCCCGAAAAAACTCTTCTCGCGGGCGAAGCTGCGGTCGATGAACTGATCGACGATGACGAAATGGCCCGGCGGCAGCTCCGCCTTGAGGCTGCCGACCGCCGAAAGCGACAGCACGTCGGTGACACCGGCGCGCTTCAGCGCGTCGATGTTGGCGCGGTAGTTGAGGTGGGTGGGCGACAGCGGATGACCGCGCCCGTGGCGCGGCAGAAAAACGCAGCGCACGCCGTCGAGGCGGCCGAACAGCAGCGCGTCGGACGGAGTGCCCCACGGCGTCTCGACCGAGCGCCAGGTCTTCTCCTCCAATCCGTCGATATCGTAGAGGCCTGACCCGCCGACGATGCCTATTACCGGCTCGATGTGATCCGTCATCCGGCCTCGTGCTGGCTATTGCATGTGGACGTGGGACCAGACCTTGCGTTTGACCGCATAGGTCAGGCCCGACATGAGCGCCAGGAAGAGCACGATGCGCACGCCCATCTGCTTGCGCTGCACCATCTCCGGATTGGCGGCCCAGTAGAGGAAGGAGACGACGTCGTGCGCCTCCTGCTCCAGCGTCGCCTTGGTGCCGTCGGCGTACGTCACCTGATCGGGCTGCAAGGGCGGCGGCATGGCGATCTGATGTCCGGGGAAGTACTTGTTGTAGTTCATCCCGCTCTGCATCTTGAAGCCGGCCGGCGGATCGGCATAGCCGTTGAGCAGCGCGTAGATGTAGTTGGCCCCGTCCGGCCGCGCGTTCACCAGCAGCGACTGATCGGGCGGCAGGGCGCCGTTGTTGGCGGCGCGGGCCGCCTTGTCATTGGCAAACGGCGACTTGAACGCACTGGCCGGGGTTCCGGGGCCGGTAGCCGGCTCGCCCTGGTCGTTCAGCCCGATCGGCACCGTCACGCTGGCGGCGACCGCCTTGACCTGGTCGGGGGACAACCCGATGCCGGCGAGGTCGCGGTAATGCAGCAACTGCATCGAGTGGCAGTTCGAGCAGACCTCCTGGTAGACCTGAAAGCCGCGCTGAAGCGAGGCAACGTCGAAAGCGCCGAACACTCCGGAGAAGGGCCAGTGCTGCTGCGGCGGTGCGGGAGCGTCCGCCTCCTGCGCCTTGGCGACGCCGACGCCGCCCGCAAGCGCTCCGGCGACCAGCGCACCCAGCAGGGTGAGACAGGTCCGGCGCATCAGGATTTCTCCATCGGCTTGGCAGGGGCACCGCCGGGTATGGGACCACCGCCACCGCCGGGACTGCGCGGGATCACCGGCCGGCTGATGCTTTCGGGCAGCGGCAGCGGCCGCTCCAGCTTGCCCAAAATCGGCAGCAGCACCAGGAAATGGAGAAAATAGTAGGTGGTCGCGACGCGGCCGATGATGACCCAGACGCCTTCCGGCTTGTGCGCGCCGACCACGCCCAGCGCGACGGTGGCGAGCACGAGCACGAAGATCAGCTGGCGATAGATCGGCCGGAAGCGGGCGCTGCGGACCGGGCTGGTGTCCAGCCACGGCAGCACGAACAGCACCGCTATCGAGCCGAACATCATCATGACGCCGCCGAGCTTGTTCGGCACCGATCGCAGGATCGCGTAGAACGGCAGGAAGTACCATTCCGGGACGATGTCGGACGGTGTCTGCAGCGGGTTGGCGGGAATGAAGTTGTTCGGGTCGCCCAAAAAGTTGGGAAAGAAGAAGACCAGGATCGCGAACACCAGAAGGAACACGCACATCCCCACGCTGTCCTTGATCGTGTAGTAGGGATGGAACGGCAACGTGTCCTGCGGTCCCTTCACGTCGATGCCGAGCGGGTTGTTCGACCCCGTGATGTGCAGCGCCGCGACGTGGAGGAACACCACCCCGACCAGCACGAACGGCAACAGGTAATGCAGGCTGAAGAACCGGTTGAGCGTCGGGTTGTCGACGCTGAAGCCGCCCCAGAGCCACGTCACGATCGACTGGCCGACAAGCGGGATCGCCGAGAACAGGTTGGTGATGACGGTCGCACCCCAGTACGACATCTGCCCCCAGGGCAGCACGTAGCCCATGAAGGCGGTCGCCATCATCACCAGCAGGATGACCACGCCGATCATCCACAGCAGCTCGCGCGGATATTTGTAGGAGCCGTAGAACAGGCCGCGGAACATGTGGATATAGACGACGATGAAGAACATCGACGCCCCGTTCTGGTGAACGTAGCGCAGCAGCCAGCCGTAGTTCACGTCGCGCATGATGCGCTGCACGCTGTCGAAGGCGAGCTCCGTGTTGGCCGCGTAGTGCATCGACAGGAAGATGCCGGTCGCGATCATGATGGCGAGGTTGATCATCGCCAGCGCGCCGAAGTTCCAGAAGTAGTTGAAGTTCTTCGGCGTCGGGAACGTGCCGTATTCGCGCTGCATCATGGTGAACACGGGCAGCCGCGTGTCGATCCAATTGATGACTGGGTTGGGTTGATCGCTCTTGTGAAGACCGGCCATGGTATAGACCTCGTGGGATTGCGCTAACGTCTGACGGCGCGGGGCGTCAGCCGATCTTGATCTTGGTGTCGCTCTCGAACGCGTAGGTGGGCAGGTACAGATTCGCCGGCGCCGGTCCGTGGCGCACCCGTCCGGCGGTGTCGTATTGGCTGCCATGGCAGGGGCAGAACCAGCCGCCCCAGTCGCCGCGCGGATCGGTCGGCTTGTTTCCGAGCGGGATGCAGCCGAGATGGGTGCAGATGCCGATCACGATGATCCACTGCTCGTGCCCAGCCTTGACCCGCGCGGAATCCGGCACCGGTTCGATCAGCTGGCTGAGCTGCACATCCTGCGCTTCCTTGATCTCCTTGGGGGTGCGGTGCCGCACGAAAATGGGCTTGCCGCGCCAGACGGCGGTGATGCCCATGCCCTCGGAGATCGGCGTCAGGTCGACCTCGACCGACGACAGGGCGAGCACGTCCCGCGAGGGGTTCATCGAGTCGATGAAGGGCCAAGCCATTGCGCCGAGCCCGATGGCGGCGCCCGCCCCGGTGACCAACGTGAGGAAGTCCCGTTTGGTGACGATCGGCGGCTGACCATGCTGGGCGACAGTCGCGGCGGCGGCAGATTCGGCCATTCTGTCCTCGTTTCCGCACCACTAGCCGGGCGGCGTTCACACACTCAGTTCGACGCAAACCCAAGTCCGAACCCGGGCACGCGTCGAGCCCGCGCGGCACGAAGCCCGACGGCGAGCGGCGCCGATACTAGGATCGCCCTCTCGCCCCTGCAACATGGCCCCCGCACGGGCTACCGTGCTTAGAAGATGGGAGTTGCCGCAATGTCGCAATCCTCGCCCGACGGCTCGCTGCCGCCGCACGCGAAAATGAAGGCCGCCGGGCGAACGTGGTTCGAGGGGTTACGCGACCGGATCTGCGCCGCCTTCGAAGCAATCGAGGATGAGCAGCGCGGTCCGCTGGCGGATCGGCCGGCCGGCCGCTTCGTCCGCACCGGATGGGCGCGGCCGACAGCGGACGGCTCCGATGGCGGCGGCGGCGTCATGAGCGTGATGCGCGGCCGGGTCTTTGAAAAGGTCGGCGTGAACGTGTCCACCGTTCAGGGCGAGTTCAGCCCCGATTTCCGTGCGAATGTCGCCGGTGCGGCGGAGGACCCGCGGTTCTGGGCCAGCGCGATCAGCCTGGTTGCGCACATGCAAAGCCCGCTGGTTCCCGCCGTCCATATGAACACGCGGATGCTTATGACCACCAAGGGCTGGTTCGGCGGCGGGAGCGACCTCACGCCCATGCGCCTCGATACGCCGGAAGCGCTTGCGGACGCCGCGGACTTTCACGGCGCGTTGAAGGCGGCCTGCGACCGGCACGACTTGGCCTACTATCCCGAATACAAGGCGTGGTGCGATCGCTACTTCTACCTCCCGCACCGGGGCGAGCCCCGGGGCGCGGGCGGCATCTTCTACGACCACCTGTTCAGCGGCGATGCCGAGGCTGACTTCGCCTTCACCCGCGACGTGGGCGAAGCGTTCCTGGACGTGTACGCGCGCATTGTCCGCCGCCGCATGCCCGAGCCCTGGACCGCCGAACAACGTGAACACCAGCTCTATCGCCGTGGGCGCTACGTGGAGTTCAACCTGATCCACGACCGCGGCACGCTGTTCGGCCTCAAGACCGGAGCGAACGTCGAGGCGATCCTGATGAGCCTGCCGCCGGAAGTGCGCTGGCCATGACCCTCGGCTAGGGTGGACGCAACCAGCCACGCCGAGGATGGAAGATGGCCGCCTACCCTTTCGTGACCGTCGACGTGTTCACGGACCGCCGCTTCGGCGGCAACCCGCTGGCCGTGTTTCCGGACGCGCGCGGCCTGTCGGACCAGCAGATGCAGGCCCTCGCCGCCGAGTTCAACCTGAGCGAGACCACCTTCGTCCTGCCGCCCGCCGATCCCGGCCACACGGCGCGGGTCCGCATCTTCACCCCGCGCAGCGAGCTGCCATTCGCCGGCCATCCCACCGTCGGCACCGGCTACGTGCTAGCCCAGGCAGGGCGCGACCGCGACGGCGTGCTGCGGTTCGAGGTTCCGGCCGGGCTGGTCGAGGTCGAAGTGGCTCGCGACCGCGACGGAGCCGTAAGCGGAGCCGCCATTGCAGCGCCGCAACCCTTGTCCCTGGGTGTGACCCTGCCCATCGACGTTGTGGCCGCCTGCGCCGGGCTCGACGCTGCCGAAATCGTGTTGACCGGGCACCCCCCGGTGCTGGCCTCGGTCGGCACGGAGTTCGTCATCGCCGAGGTCCTCGGCACGGCGCTGGGACGGGCTGCGCCGGATGCCGCGCGGTTCCGCCGCGAGATCGCCGATCGGCCTGAGCTGAGCGGTCGCTTTGGCCTGCACCTCCATGCGCGGGACGGCGACCGGGTCCGCACCCGGATGTTCGCGCCGCTCGCCGGGATCCCGGAAGATCCGGCGACCGGCAGCGCCAATGCCGCGCTCGCGGCGCTGCTGCTCTCGCTCACCCCCGCCGAGCCGGAAGGCCGCTATGACATCGTGCAAGGTGTGGAGATGGGGCGGCCCAGCCTGCTCCGCGCCGCTGCCCGACGCGGGTCGGACGGGGGTATCCGCGCCACCATCGGTGGCGGCTGCGTGCCCGTGCTGCGCGGCGAAGCGCAGGCTTGATGGCAGCGCCGGACGGCTTGCCGGCGTGCCCTCGCGATCGGGTTATGCGACCATCTTGCGATACAGGTGCCAGGTCGCGTGGCCAAGGATGGGCATGATCACGGCGAAGCCGACCAGCAACGTGGCGGCACCGATCGCCAGCCCGACGACCACGACGATACCCCAGACCGCCATCGGGATCATGTTGACCAGCACGGCGCGGACGGACGTCTGGACGGCAACGGCGGCTTCTTCGCTCGGAGTGGCGCCGACGTCCCGGTCGACCAGCAGCGGGATCGACACCACCCCGATCGTCAGGGCGACGACCGCGAACACAAAGCCGACCAAGGTGCCGGCGATCAGCAGCGTATGCCCGGCGGGCGTATGGAACGTGGCTTGCCACAAATCGGCCACGGGTTCCCCACCGGTCCCCGCAATCGTTCCATTGTAGATCAGCTGGGCGGCGATCAGCCACAGGGCGAACAGCCCCACGAGCATGCCGCCGAGCACCACGATCGCGCCGATCCGCGGCGAGTGCAGGATGTCAAGCGCGTTGCGCCAGGACACGTCCTGGCCACGCTCGCGGCGGCGGCTGAAGTCGTAGAGACCGACGGCGGCGATCGGCCCGACGAGCGCGAAGCCCGTGATCAACGGATAGAGCAGCGGAACCGCATCGTACCCGGAGGCAATGCGCCCAAGCACCAGGCCGGCGATGGGGTAGATCAAGCCGAGGAACACGAGATGGGTCGGGTTGGCGCGGAAATCGTCATAGCCTCGTGCCAGGGCGTCCCCGACGTCGGCGACCCTGATCCGGCGAACCGCCGGGCGCGTCACGGCGGTCCGCACGCCGCCCACAATGCTCTCGCTGGCCATTTCTTACCCTCCCGAAACAATGTTGGGGCGGCACGGCGCCGGGGTGCGGGTGGCCGAACCCGGCCTCCAGTCGCAGCGCGACCGACCCTGCCTCCACCTTAATACGGCAGCGTTGAAATGTCAGGGAGCGACGTGGCCGCGCACAAGGCCGTCAGCACCATGCACTCGGCAACGATCTCCGTCGCCCCGAGCACGTCGCCGGTGTAGCCGCCGACCTGGCGCGCCGCCACGCGCCCGCACAGGAGTCCGGCAAGGGCGGCAAGTCCGGTCGCCAACGCACCGGCGCGCACCGGTTCGAGGGTCATCGCGAGCCCCGCCGCGACCGCCCAGCCGATTGCGAGCGGCGCCGCCTTCGGGGCTGCCAGCCCGACGGCCAGCCCGTCTGCGCGAGCCGGCCCGGTGAGCAGGAGCGGCACCGTCATCGCCGAGCGTCCGAGCGCACCGGCAACCACCAGGGCGGAGAACACGCGGCCTGGCTCGGCGATAATCACGATTGGCGCAACCCGCAACGCCAGCGACAGCACCAGCGCCAGAACGCCGAATGCGCCCACCGCGCTGTCCCGCATGATCGCGAGCTTGCGCTCGGACGTGCGCCCGCCGCCGAAGCCGTCGGCGGTGTCGGCCAGCCCGTCCTCGTGCAATCCGCCGGTCAGCATCACCAGCGCCGCGACCGTCCACAGTCCGGCAAGCACGGGCGGCAATCCCACAGCCCGGGCCGACCAGTAGGCGCCGCCGCCGGCCGCTCCCACCAGGCCGCCGATGATCGGATACGCCCAGACGGTGCGTCGGGCGTCGGGTGGATGGCGGGCCGACCAGCGCGCAAGCGGCAGCCGGGTCAGCAACTGGCCGGCCGCGACCAGGTCGGCGCCAAGGCGTCTCACGTCCGGTCGGTCACTCCCGCTTCCGCAAAAGTCGCCATACCGGCGTGACAGGCAAGCGCTGCCCGGAGGAGGAGCACGGCCAGCGCCGCCCCCGACGCCTCGCCGAGCCGCATGCCCAGGTCGAGCAACGGTACTTTCCCGAGCGCCGCCGCCAGTGCGCGGTGTCCAGCCTCGGCCGAGAGGTGGGCCAGCTCGCAGTGATCGAGCCCCCCGGCCGCCGCGCGGGCGAGTGGCGCGGCGGCGGCGGTGCAAACGAAGCCGTCGAGCAGCACGGGGATGCGGCGCTGGCGCGCGGCCAACGTCGCCCCGAGAATCGCCGCCAGCTCCCGGCCGCCCAGTGCGGCCAGGACCCGGAACGGGTCGTCGAGCAGGGCAGCATGTCGGGACAGCGCCGTCTCGATCACCGCGCGCTTGCGGGCAAGCCCGGCATCGTCGACCCCGGAACCACGCCCCGCCCAACGCGCCGCGTCGCCGCCGAACAGCCCGGCCGCGAGCGCCGCGGCGGCGGTGGTATTGCCGATGCCCATCTCGCCCAGACAGAGCAGGTCGCACGCCGGCGGCACCGCCGCGTGCCCGGCCGACACTGCGGCGAGAAGTTCTTCCTCCGACATGGCCTCGCGCTCGGTGAAGTCGGCGGTTGGCGTCGCGAGATCGAGCGGGATCACCTGCAGCGTCGCATCGGCGATAGCGCAAAGCTGGTTGATCGCCGCCCCGCCGGCCGTGAAGTTGGCGACCATCTGCGCCGTCACCGCCTGCGGGTAGGCGGATACGCCGCGCGCCGCGACGCCGTGATTGCCGGCGAACACCAGGACATCCACACGGTTCAGCGCCGGCATGGCCCTCGCCTGCCAGCGCGCCAGCCAGGCGACCAGCGCCTCCAGCCGGCCGAGGCTGCCCGGCGGCTTGGTCAACCGCGCCTGACGCGCGAGCACGGCGGCGGCGGCGGCCTCGTCGGCTGCCGGCAGCTCACGACAGGCGGCGCGCAACTCCGCCAGGCTCGCAAAGTCGCTCATGGCCCCGCCTCCGCGATGACGTGGAAAAAACCGCCGCTGACCCGTCCGCGCCGGCCCCCGGCATGGCCAAGCGCCCGGCCCGCCGCGTCGGCCAAAGTCGCCAAGGGGGCGTCGGGACCGGGCTCGGTCAGGCTGGCATAGTGAAACTCGTGGCCACGCAGCACCGCTCCGGCCGCGCCGATCGACGTATCGGCGAGCAGCGTCGCCTCCCGGTAGCCGAGATGCAGCCGCCGCCGGAGAAAACTGGTGGCGTGGCCGAGCAGGCCGGTCATCGCATGGCGCTCCCCGCGGGCGTCCTCAAGGCCGGTACCGAGCACCATGTAGCCGCCGCACTCGCCATGCACCGGCCGGGTCTCGGCGAAGCGTCGCAGCCCGGCGTGAAACCTTGTGGCGGCCGCGAGCGCGGCTGCGTGCAGCTCGGGATAGCCTCCCGGCAGCCAACACGCATCGCAATGATCGTCCGGAGCCGCGTCGGCGAGCGGTGAGAACGGCACGATCTCGGCGCCTGCCGCCCGCCAGCCGTCCAGCAGATGCGGATAGACAAAGCTGAACGCGGCGTCGCGCGCGAGGGCGACGCGCTGGCCGGGGGGCGGCAGCGCCGCCATCCAGCGGCCCCGACGCGGGACCAGCGCGCGGGCCGCCGCAACGATGGCATCGAGGTCGAGACACTGTTCGGCCATCTCTGCCAGACGATCGAGTTGGACGTGCAGCGCCGGCAGTTCCTCGGCCTGAACCAGCCCAAGGTGCCGTTCCGGCAGCGCGAGGGCCGGGTCGCGCGGGATGTGCCCGAGCAACGGAACTTTGGCGGCGAGCAAGGCGGCGGCGATGCCATCGCGGTGGCGGTCGCTGGCGACCCGGTTCAGCACCACGCCACCGATGCGGACGGACGGATCGTGCAGGGCAAAACCCCGCGCCACGGCGGCCGCCGATTGCGACTGGCCCGACACGTCGAGCACCAGCAGCACGGGCAAGCCGAACCGGGCCGCAAGGTCGGCCGCGGTGCCGGTGCGCCCCGCCGGACCGGCACCGCCGTCGAACAGGCCCATGGCGGATTCGATGACGAGCAGGGCTGCTCCCCCGGCCGCCTCCGCCGCGACGGTGTCGAGCAGCGCGGGGGGCATCGCCCAACTGTCGAGGTTGCGGCTCGGGGCGCCCGAGGCCGCCGCATGGAACGCCGGATCGATGTAGTCGGGGCCGGATTTTGCGACCCGCACGCTCAATCCGCGCCGACGCAGCGCGGCGACAATGGCGAGCGTCGCGGTGGTCTTGCCCGCACCGGAGCGCGGCGCGGCGATGATGAGGCCGTCGGTCATCGTGGCGTCCGCCCGGCGGGCCGGCTATAGCCGGGAACGTGATGCGAGCGCCTCCGCTTCGCCGAGGCTGGACCACCGGCGCCTGTGCGACCGCGGCGGCCAAGGCCGCCTTCGCGGGCCTGCTCGATGGCCGCTTCCCCGATCCGGTCGAGATCACGCTGCCGCGCGGCGGTCGTGCCGCGTTTGCCCTGGCCGAAACCGCGCTGGCGCCGGACCGCGCCAGGGCGGCCGTCGTCAAGGATGCCGGCGACGACCCCGACGTGACGCACGGAGCGCTGGTCCGCGTGACCGTGCGACGCGGGACCGCCGGCAGCGGCGTGTGCTTCCGCGCCGGACCGGGCGTCGGCACGGTGACACGGCCGGGCCTGCCGCTGCCGCCCGGCGAGCCGGCGATCAACCCGGTGCCGCGCCAGATGATCGCCGGCGCGATTGCCGAGCTCGCCACGGCGCGCGGCGTGGCGGCGGATGTCGACGTGGAAATCTCCATCCCCGACGGCGAGGCGATCGCGCAGAAAACGTTGAACCCGCGCCTCGGCATCGTCGGTGGCCTGTCCATCCTCGGCACGACGGGTGTGGTGATCCCGTTCTCCTGTGCCGCCTGGATCGACAGCATCCATCGGGGCATCGACGTCGCACGGGCGAGCGGGCTCGACCATGTGGCCGGCGCCACCGGACGCACCTCCGAGCTGGCGGTGCAGGCGCTGCACGGGCTGCCCGAGACGGCGCTGATCGAAATGGGTGATTTCGCCGGCGGGATGCTGAAGTATCTGCGCGACCATCCACTGCCACGCGTTACCGTCGCCGGCGGCGTCGCCAAGATGGCGAAGCTCGCGCAAGGCCGGCTCGACCTGCATTCCAAGCGCGGCGCGGTTGATCTTCCGATGCTCGCCGAATTTGCCCGGAGCGCCGGCGCCTCCGATGGGCTGGCGGCGGAGATCGCGGCGGGCAACACGGCGGCGGAGGCGTTTTCCCGGGCGACCGAAGCAGGCATCGTCCTGGGCGACGTGGTCGCGCAAGCGGCGTGGCGCACCGCGGCCGACGTGCTCGCGGGCAGCGGCACGGCACTCGAGATCGTGCTGTTCGACGCGACGGGCAGGCTCGCCGGACGGGCGGATTTTTCCCCGGTTCACGGCACTTCCCCGTCGCGGAACCGCCGGCGGTAGGCGGGGTCGTAGAGCGCGCTGTCGCGGAAACTTTCTTCGGCGAGCGCGCGGCCGACGAGAATGAGCGCGGTGCGTTCGATCGGCTCGGCGGCGGCGAGCGTCGCGAGTTCATCGAGCCGCCCGGAGACAATCCGCTCCTCCGGCCAGCTCGCGCGCACCACGATGGCGGCGGGACAGTCCGCGCCGCACACCGGCAGCAGCTCGGCCACCACGCGGTCGAGCGCATGGATCGCGAGATGGATCGCGAGCGTCGCCCCGGTCGCGCCGAAGGCCGCCAAGGTCTCGCGCTCCGGCATGCGCGAGGCGCGGCCGGAGACACGGGTCAGCACGACGCTCTGCGCAACCTCCGGCACCGTGAGCTCCCGCCCGAGTGCTGCTGCGGCGGCGGCAAAGGCGGGCACCCCGGGAGTGAGGGTGAACGGAATGCCATGCCGCCGCAGCCGGCGAAGCTGCTCGGCGAGCGCGCTGTAGAGGGAAAGATCGCCCGAATGGAGTCGCGCGACATCGAGGCCCGCAGCATAAGCATCGATGTACGCTGCCTCGATC
Source organism: uncultured Alphaproteobacteria bacterium (assembly GCA_963719345.1). Taxonomy (GTDB): domain Bacteria; phylum Pseudomonadota; class Alphaproteobacteria; order Acetobacterales; family Acetobacteraceae; genus CAVRCA01. Next base: position 322,524 of record CAVRCA010000005.1, on the reverse strand, counting down.
TGGTCGAGCGTCATCGGCGCGGTGTCGACCAGGCGCGCTTCCGGCGGGCAGTGCGCCAGCATCGCGCGCGGCACGATCGAACCGGCGTAGAGGCAGACCGGGCAACTCGCCAGCAGGTCGCGCCCGCGCAAGGTCAGCAGATCGGCCGCCCCCGGTCCTGCGCCGATGAAGTGGACGGTCAAATCGCCTCCGCCACCGCGCAGGTCGCGCCGGCAACGGCGATGCGCGCCACGAGCAGTTTCGCGCCTGCACCTGCCGCCGCAAGGGCGCAGGCTTCGGCGACCGATGCGAACCCGGTCTCCACCTCGGCGCGCGCCGAGCGCGTCACGCAGCCCGATTGTGCAGCGGCGAGTGCGGCGTCCGTGATGAACAGGAGATCGAGCCCCAGTACCGACGCCGCATCGGACAGGCCGGACTCATCCCGCTTGAACGCCGGCGCGGCGAGCACCGTCGGCGTCCGCCCGGCACGGGCCGCGGCGGCGTGCACCAGCGCGACGACCGCGTCGCCGGAGCAGCGGCGGCGGCAGCCGATGCCGGCCACGATCACGGCTTTTCTGCCCGCCACTGCGTCACCGTCATCGCCGGCCGATAGCCGTGCATTCGCCCGATCCGGTCCAGCCGCTCGACCGACAACCGGGTCAGCGTGCCGCCCAGAGTCTGGCAGCCGTCGATCAGGACCGCCTCGGTCTCGATCGTCACCGCGTTGGCGACGAGGCGCCCGCCCCTGCCCAGCGCGGCCCATGCCGCCGGAATTACGTCCGCCTCGTGCGCGCCGCCGCCGATGAACACCGCATCCGGCGCATCGAGGTTCTGGAGCGCAGCGGGCGCGCGACCTCCGACGACGCGCAACCCGGGAACCCCGAGCGACACGGCGTTCCGCGCGGCCCGCGCAGCGCGATCGGCGCATGGCTCGATGCCGATCGCCCGGTTGGCGGGATGGCTCAGCATCCACTCGATGCCGACCGAGCCCGACCCGCAGCCAATATCCCACAGCAGCGCTCCCTGCGTCGGCGCGAGCGCGGCGAGGGTGACGGCGCGAATCTCCCGCTTCGTGATCTGGCCGTCGTGCTCGAACAATGCGTCATCCAAGCCGGCGACCAGCGGCAGAACCCGCGCACCCGGCGCCGCAGCGACCTCGATCGCCACCAAGTTGAGCGGGTCGATGGAATCGGGCGCGCCCGCTCCTGCGGTTGTCCGCCGGATGCGCTCGCGCGGACCGCCAAGCGCCTCCAGGACATGCAGCGGCGACGGGCCGAACCCGCGCTTGCGCAGCAGCGACGCAATCGCGCCCGGGGTCGTCGCGCCCGCCGAAAGCACGAGAATACGCGCGCCGGGCTGCAGATGCGGCGCCAGGGTTGCCAGCGGGCGACCGCAGAACGACAGCGTGGCGGTTTCCTGTTGCGCCCAGCCAAGCCGCGCGCAGGCGAGCGACAAGGCGGAGGGGGCGGGCAGGCAGATCGTCTCCTCCGGCGGCACCAGCCGGGCGAGCGTCGCGCCGACGCCGTAACAATACGGGTCGCCGGAGGCGAGCACCGCGACCGGGCACCCCCGGGCGCGCAGGATCGCCGGAAAGGCGTCACTGAGCGGATGCGGCCATGCGAGGGTTTCGCCACGGACCAGCGGCTCGGCGAGTGCGAGATGGCGCGCCCCGCCGACCACCAGCGATGCCGACGACAGCAGGGTTCTTGCGGCGGCGGACAGGCCCTCGACACCATCCTCGCCGATTCCCAGAATGGCCAGCCAACGTGACATGCTCATCGGAGGGAACCGTGTACGGCGGAGCGCCGAGCGTGCTTATACTGGGCGGCACCACGGAAGCCTCCGCCCTGGCGCGGGCGCTCTCTGAGAAAAAAAGATTTCGGGCGATACTGTCTCTTGCGGGCCGTACCCGCGCGCCGGTGCTGCCGCCGGTTGCCTGTCGCGTCGGCGGCTTTGGCGGCGTCCCAGGGCTGATCGCCTATCTTGGGGCCGAACAAATCGCGGCGCTGATCGACGCCACGCATCCGTTCGCCGCGCAGATGACGCGCCATGCGGTTTTGGCGGCAGAAATCGCCGCCGTGCCGGTGCTGCGGATCGAGCGCTCGCCCTGGCGCGCCGAGGCCGGCGATCGCTGGATCGATGTGCCCGATATCCCGGCGGCCGCGGGCGCGCTGGGCCAATCGCCCCGCCGCGTGTTCCTGACCATCGGCCAGCAGGAGCTTTCCCCGTTCCGCTCGGTGCCCCAACACGATTACCTGATCCGCAGCGTCGAGCCGCCCGCACCGGAGGCGCTGCCGCCGCGCGCCACGGTGATCACCGCGCGAGGGCCATTTGCCGAAGCCGACGAGGTGCGGCTGATGACGGCGCGGCGGGTCGAAGTGCTCGTGACCAAGAACTCGGGCGGGACGGCGACCGAAGCCAAGCTGCACGCCGCGCGTCGCCTCGGGCTCCCGGTGGTGATGGTGGCGCGGCCGCCGGCCGTCGAGGCAGCGACCGTTCCCGACGTCGCAGCCGCGCTGGCCTGGCTTCATGCCGTGCTCCCGCGCGGGGTGTAGACCCAGGGCGTGCCGTCCGGACGCTCGATCGTTCGGGTCGCGGCCGAGCCGACCAGCACGAGCGTACGCATGTCCGCCCGCGCCGGTTCCGCCTTCGCGAGAGTGGTGACCTCGACGCGTTCATCGGGACGGCTGATCGCGGTCGCGAACATCACCGGCGTGGTCGGCGGCAAAATGGCGCGGAGCAGCGCGAACGCCTCGTCGAGTTGCCAGGTCCTGGCGCGCGAGGCCGGATTGTACAGCGCGAGCACGAACCCGGCCGACGCTGCCGCGCCCAACCGCTGCGCAACCACCTCCCACGGCTTGAGGTTGTCCGAAAGCGAGATGGCGCAGAAATCGTGCCCGAGCGGTGCGCCGATGCGCGACGCGGCGGCAAGCATCGCGGAAACGCCGGGCACGACCTCCACATCCATCGCGCGCCACTCCGGCGGGCCGTGCTCGATCGCCTCGAAGACCGCGCTTGCCATCGCGAACACGCCGGGATCGCCCGACGACACGACCGCGACACGACGCCCCGCCTGCGCCAGCACGAGCGCATGGCGGGCGCGGGCAACCTCCTCGCGGTTGTCGGTGGCGTGTCGCGTTTGCCCGGCGCACGGCGGCACCCGGTCGAGGTATGAAAAATACCCGACGAGATCGGTCGCGTCCGCGAGCGCGGCGTCGGCCTGCTTCGTGCGCAGCGCCGAGTCACCGGGACCCAGCCCGACCACGACCAGCCGCCCGCTCATCGCGCGCGCCGCCGACCGGGCACCAGCACCAGCGAGAAATACGGTGCGACCTGCCCGGACATCGCGGCCACCGGCAAGATGCGCTCGTCTTGCATGGTGCCGCGCTCGACATAGACCGCGCGCTCCAAAAGGCCGGTGCGAGCCAGGGCCGCCAGCACTTTCGGCATGTTGCGACCGAGCTTCATGATCACCGCCGCATCGCAATGCGTCAGCCGGTCCACGAGTCCGGCTTCGTCGAGCGTACCCGGCAACACCGTCAGCACGTCGTCGCCCTGCGTGATCGGCAGCTTGGCCCGCGCCCAGCAGCCCGCCATGCCGGTGAGACCCGGCACGATCTCGCTGCGGTACGCGGCTCCGAGCCGGTCGAACAGGTACATCGAGGAGCCGTAGAAGAACGGGTCGCCCTCGCACAGCAGCGCCACGTCCTGCCCGCGGTCGAGGCGGCCGGCGATCTCGCCCGCGCAAGCTTCGTAGAAGATGTTGATGCGACCGGCGTAGCGCGGGTCGCGCACCGGGATCTCGGTGGTGAACGGATACTCGAAGCGGAGTTCTTCCGCCGCGGCGGCGACATGCGCGGCGGCAATGGCGCGGGCAAGACCAATGCTGCCGCGTTTGGCGAAGTGCGCGACCACCGGCGCGGCGGCGATCACGCGCGCCGCCTTGAGCGTCAGCAACTCCGGGTCGCCCGGCCCGACGCCGACGACATGGAATGTGCCCGGTGGCATCACTCGGCCTCGCTCGCGAGCGCGTTGACGGTCGCGGCGGCCATCGCGCTGCCACCTTTGCGACCGGCGACGATTGCAAACGGCGCCGGTGCGTGCTCGACGAGTGCCTGCTTCGACTCCGCCGCGCCGACGAAACCCACCGGCATCCCGACGATGGCGGCCGGGCGCGGCGCGCCTGCTTGCAGCAGCTCGAGGAGGCGGAACAGCGCCGTCGGCGCGTTGCCGATCACCACCAGCGCGCCGGCCAGCCGTTCGCCCCAGAGATCAAGCGCTGCGGCCGATCGGGTCGTGCCGGTTCGCGCCGCCAATGCAGGCACCTCGGCAGCGGTCAGCGTGCAGACGACCTCGTTGTGGGCGGGCAAGCGGGCGCGTGTGACGCCGTGCGCGACCATGGTCGCGTCGCACAGGACCGGCGCGCCGCCCCGCAACGCCGTCCGCGCCTCGGCGACGAAGCTTGGGGAAAACCGGAGGTCGCGCGCGATCTCCACCATGCCGCAGGCGTGGATCACCCGCACGGCTATTTTCCCTTCGTCGGCGCTGAAGGCGGACAAATCAGCTTCGGCGCGGATGGTCGCGAAGGACCGCGCGTAGATCGCCGCGCCGTCGCGCAGGTAGCTGAACGTCACGCGGTGGCCTCCCGTCGCAGGATCGTGACGGCCTCGACGAGGGTGAGGCCGTGCTCGCCCGGCGTGTCGGACGCGCGTCCATTGCGCACGATGCCGTAGCGCCCCGCCATTCCGACCAGCGTCACGCGTGTCGGCCCGGGATGCGCGCAGCCTTTGGCGCAGCCGGACAGGTGTACGGGGCCGAGGCCGGTCAGCAAGCCGGCGTCGGCCCGCGTGGGTACCGTGGCGCTGGCGCATGCCGGTTCGCCCGGGCAGGCGACGATGGCAAGGCGCGGGTCCTCTGGGTCGGTGATCAGTCCGGAGGTGGAGAAAAACTCCGCTGCGCGGCCCGGGTCGATGCCGGCCAGCAGCACCGCGCGATACGGCGTGACCCGCAGGGTTCCGTCGCCGCGACGCTCGGCCAATGTCGCCAGCGCCGCAAGGGCGGACGCGTGCATTTGCCCGAACGGCAGGCCGAAGCCGAACGCGGCGCGCACACCGCCCGCATAAGGCAAGCAACCCACGGTCCGAACAGGCTTTGGCGAAGTATTCCGCTCGATCCGCCAGTCGCCTCCAGCGGGGTGCAGTCGGATGTCGGCGCGAACGCCGCCGAGCGGCAGCACGCCGCCGCCATCGACGACGACCAGGAACTTATCGGAGAGCGCGTCGAAGCAGGGCTCGGTCTCGATGTGTGAGGCGATCGCCTCCGCAACCGCGCGGGTGTCCGGTGCAATGGCCGGATCGTCGTCGAGCAGCGGCGAGACAAGCAGGTTACGCCGGCGCTCCACTTCGGGATCGGGCGAGGCGAGGCGGGCGGCGACCATCTCGGCAGCGAAGCAGGAAGCGGAGTTGGGCGACAACCCGCGCACCTGCACGTTGCCCCGATTGGTCAGTTCGAGCACGCCGCTGCCGTGGCGGAGGGCGGCGCTGGCCAGCACCCGGGCGGCGTCGGCCGACAGCGCCGAGAAAAACGGTTTCACGCGCACCAGCCAGCCGTCGCCCGATTGCATCGGCGCGAACACGCTCGGGCACCAGCCGCGTCGCGTCATGCGGCGCTCTCCAGCAGCGCGCTGCGGATCGCGTTGCGCCGCGGCCGCCACAGATCGCGGTCGAGCGCGTCAAGAAACCGCGCCGTCATCGCCGCGTGCGCGTCCGGGTTTGCTCGGCGCATGAACCCCGCGACCGCGGCATCCGCCAGGGTGGCATCGAACAGCAGCTCGAACTGCGCATCGAAACGGGCCGGCACGGTGGCGGCAAAGCCATGCAGCGCGTCGAGCGCGCGGGCGATTTCGGCGGCACCGCGATAGCCGTGTCGGACCATGCCGGCGATCCATGCGGGATTGGCGGCGCGGCCCCGCACCACGCGCGCGATTTCTTCGCCGAGCGTGCGCGTGCGGGGCGCCTCGGGACGCGAGGTGTCGGCATGGTAGAGCGCCGGGCGGCCGCCAAGTTCGGCGGCGGCGGCGGCAAACCCCCCTTCGTGGGCGGCGTATTCCGTGCTGTCCAGCAGATCGGTCTCGCCGTGATCCTGCTGATGCACGAACGCCTCCGCCGCGGCGACGCGCGCGGCAAACCCGGCCGCCCCCGGCGCGCCATCCAGTTCGCGGCCGTAGGCGGTCGACGACGCGGCAAGATAGGCCTCCGCCAGCATCGTCCGATCGTTCCAGCCGCCGCGGTCGAGCAGCGCCGCAACCCCCGCGCCGTGCGTGCCGGGCGGCGGGCCGAACACGCGCGCGAGCCCGGTCGGGGCGGAAGCAGCGAGCGGGTTCCACTCCGCCGCTTCGTCACGCGCGGCGATGGCGCGGACGGCGGCGTCGAAGAGCAGGATCTGCGCCTCGAACGCATCACGGAACAGGCCGGAAATGCGCAACGTCACATCCACGCGCGGCCGGTCGAGCAGGGCGAGCGGCACGATCTCGAAGCCGCTCACCCGACCCGACCCGGTATCCCACAGCGGGCGTGCGCCGATCAGCACGAGTGCGAGGGCGAAATCTTCGCCGCCGGTGCGCATCGTGGCGCTGCCCCATAGATCGAGCACCAGGCTGCGCGGCCAATCGCCGTGGTCCTGCAGATGCCGCCGCAACAGGTCCGCCGCCACGCGTTCGGCAAGTTCGAGCGCCGAGCGCGTCGGCACGGCACGCGGATCGACGGCAAACAGGTTGCGACCGGTCGGCAGCACGTCAGCCCGGCCACGCGTCGGGGCACCGGCCGGGCCGGGCGGCACGAAGCGCCCGTCCAGCGCCGCAAGCAGGCTGGCGGCCTCGGCTTCGGCGCAAGCGTCCAGCCCACTTTCCAACGTGTCGCGGGCGACCGCGGGACACGCGGCGCACAATGCGGCAAGCAACGCAGCACGACGGGCGGGCGGTGTGGCGAACACGTGCAGCCCGTCGCGGATCTGCAGATCCTTCACATCACACAGATAGGCGTCGAGCCGCGCCAGCGCCGCATCCTCGCCGAGATCGCGCGACGCACCGCTTTCCACGAGCAGCCCGCTCGCTTCGGCCCGCTCAAGGATGTCGCGGCGGAGCAGCGCGGCTCGACGGCGGTCGAGCCCGTCTGCCGCGGCGTATTCGTCGATCAGCGTTTCGAGTTCGGCGGCATCGCCATGCGTGCCGGCCCGCATCAGCGGCGGCGTGAGATGCCCGATCGTCACGGCGCCCAGCCTTCGCTTGGCCGAGGCTGCCTCGCCGGGGTTGTTGACGATGAACGGGTAGATCACCGGCACGCCGCCCAGCAAAGCGGCCGGGAAGCAGCTTCCCCCGAGGGCGACGGATTTCCCGGGCAGCCATTCCAGCGTGCCGTGGGTGCCAAGGTGAATGATCGCATCAACGCCGACGACGTGGCGCAGCCAGAGATGGAACGCGATGTAGGCGTGAGCAGGCGGCAGGTCGGGATCGTGATAGGTCGAGCGCCGATCGAGCGCGCTGCCGCGATCGGGTTGCACGGCGACCACCAGATTGCCGAGCACGACATGACGCAGCGCAATGTCGTCGGACGGCTGGCCCCAGGCGGCGATCACGCGCTCCCGCACCTCGCTTGGCAACGCGGCAAACAGCCGCTCGTAGGTGGGCAAGGCGATGATCGGCGCGGGTTCGGCATGGCAGAGCGAATCGACAAGCGCCTTGGGCGTGTCGCACGCGTGCCCGGCTTGCCGCAGCAATCCGAGAATGACTTCGATGCTGGCGAACGTGTCGAGCCCGACGGCATGCGCGATCTGGCCGCCGGCGCCGGGATAGTCGGATACCACCAGCGCGATCCGCCGCTCGTTGGGCGGCGTAGCGGCAAGGCGAGCCCATCCGCAGGCACGGTCCGCCGCCGCCGCGATCCCGGCCGGGTGCGGCGCGTGCAGCGTGCGCTCGAACTCCAGCCCCGGAACCCGCGTGGACGGCGCCTTGAAGGAGATCGCGGTGGTGAGCAGCCGGCCGTCGAGTTCCGGCAGCACGACCTGCATCGCGAGGTCGCTCTGCGTCAGTCCACGAAAACCCCGCGCCCACGCCTCCCGGGAGCTGCCCGCGAGCACGAGCTGCAGCACCGGCGCATCGGCCGCGTCGAGCGGCGAACCGGCCGCGTCACGGCGCGCGGAAAACCCGGTCGCGTTGAGCACCACGGCGGGCCGCCAGGCGCGCAGACGCTCGGTAACGAAGGCGGCGGTATCAGGGTCCTTGAGGCTGCCGACATGGATGCCCTGCACCGCCATGCCTCGCGCGGCGAGCGCGTTCGCCATCGCCGTGATCGGCGCGACGTCGCCGGCGAGCAGATGCGAGCGATAGAACACGATCACCGCGTCGGCACGGTCTTCGCCGGCGAACGGATGCAAGCCATGACGCGGCAGCGGCGCAGGCAAAGCCGCCGGGTCGTCGCCCAAACCGCCTAGATGCGCGGCAAGCCTGAGCGCGTTCCCGACGTTCGCAGCGCCCCCGGCATCGAGGTACGCGGCGAGGCGGGCCAAGGCGCCGGTTTCAATGGTGGACAATCCGGCAAGCTGCGCATCGGCGCGACCATCGCCCGGCAGGATCGCGAGCGGCACACCGGCACGCGCGCACTGCGCCGCGATCTCCTCCGCTCCATAGCGCCAGTAATCGAGGCCACCGAGCAGCCGCCCCACCACGCAGCGCGCGTGCGCGATCACGCGCTCGGCGTAGAGATCGACCGACATCGGGTGGCGCAGCCGCGCCAGGTTCGCCAGCCGCAGCGACGGGCGCGGCGCGGCCATGCCCTCCCACGCCGCCGCCGCGGCGCCGAGGTCGCTGTCCGAAAAAGAAAGAAAAACCAGGTCCGCCGGCGTCTGGCCGAGATCGACCGCGTCCTCCTGCTCGTCGAGCGTCTGGGTTTCGCGGACGAGGAGATGCACCGTCTCAGCCCAGCACGGCGGCTTCGATGGCAGCGCGGTCGAGCCCTGCCTGCCCGATGACGACGAGGTCGCCGATGCGCGCCTCGCCTTGCGCCCACGGCCGGTCGTAGGCGTGGCGGAAGCGATCGCCAACGCCTTGGACGGTCAGGCGCATCGGCTTGCCGCGTATCGCGATAAATCCTTTCACGCGCAGCACGTCATGCGCATCGGTCACCTGGCGCAGCCGCGTCAGCAGCGCGTCAGGCTCGTCGATCTCCGGCACGCGGATCACGAAACTCTCGAAATCATCGTGCTCGTGCGCGCCGTCCTCGGCGTCATGGTGCGACGGGCGCGCGGCCAGGTCGTCCTCGGCGGCCGCCGCAAGCCCGAGCAGCACGGCCGGATCGAGCCGGCCCTCGCGCGCCGGGATCACCTTGACGGCGCGCGGGATCGCGCCGGCGATCGTCGCACGCAACCGGGTCTGCTCCACCTCGCTCAACAGATCGGCCTTGTTCAGCACGACCAGATCGGCCGCCTGCAACTGGTCCTCGTAGACTTCCGCCAGCGGATTGTCGTGGTCGAGCGAGGGATCGGCGGCGCGCTGCGCTGCGACGGCGAGCGGATCGTCGGCGAAGCGGCCGGCGGCAACGGCGGGGCCATCCACCACTGCGATCACGCCGTCCACCGTGACGCGCGAGCGAACCGCGGGCCAGTTGAATGCCTTGAGCAGCGGTTTCGGCAATGCGAGGCCGGAGGTCTCGATCAGGATATGCTCGGGCGGCACCGGGCGTTCGACCAGCGCCTGCATGGTGGGCAAGAAATCCTCGGCGACGGTGCAGCACAGGCAGCCGTTCGCCAGCTCGACGATGTCATCCTCGGTGCAGCCCTCGACGCCGCAGCTGCGCAGCAGGTCGCCGTCGATGCCGAGCGCGCCGAACTCGTTGACGATGATGGCGATCCGCCGGCCGCCGGCGTGCTCCAGCACGTGCCGTACCAGCGTCGTCTTGCCGGCGCCGAGAAAGCCCGTGACGATCGTCGCCGGGATTCTTCCATGCACACTCATGCGGCGACGTCCTGGGCGGGAAAGCGGGCAAGGATGACGTCGCGCAGCGAGGCCGGGCGGCGCGAGGGCAGCACGGTACCGGACGCCGATACCGTGTACGCTGCCGCGTAGGTGAGAATATCGGGCGCGTGACCGAGGCAGAGGTCGCCCAGCAGATAACTCCACTTGCCCGGCATGGAGATCGCGGCGGTGCAGCCCCGCGTGCAACTGGCGAGACACACCACTTCCCGCACCTCGCACACCGCATCGGACGCCTCGGCCACGAGCCGCGCCAAAGTTGCGTGCAGCAGCGCACCCGGCGGCGCCTCGCCCGCAGCCAACTCGCGACCCGCACGGCAGGTGACGCATACGTGGAGACGTGAAACAGGATCGGGCACCGGACCTCCATGACGCGACGCGCAGCCATGAGGTGCGACCGCCTCCAGCGCGGCGCGCCGGAGGTCGATGTCCGCGGACATCGCCGCCACCGGTGCACCCCGCCCGGCATCACGGTCGACCGGAGGCTTGCATCGCCTCCGGGGATGGCAGGTCTCCTGGCTCGCGGATCAGACGCCTCCCGTCCACCTTCCCGCGACCGACTGGCGGTCCGCAGTGGCTTCAGACGGGCTGCTCTCCGCCGACAGTTGCGGGGGCAGCTGCGGCTTTGGGGCACGCCCCGCACCGCATTCCCTATTCACCTTCCACGTGGAAGGACCATCCGAGGTCCGCTAATACAGGCCGGAGCGCCCCTTCGTCAAAGGCCATCCCCTGTCCGAGATTTGTTCATCGGTCACGCTCGTCCTCGGCGGCGCGAGATCCGGGAAGAGCCGTCACGCCGAGTTTCTGCTGACGCGCCACGCGCCGCCGTGGTGCTACATCGCGACGGCGGTCGGCGGCGATGACGAGATGCGGGCGCGCATCGCCGCGCATCGCGACCGCCGCGGCGCCGGCTGGCGCACCGTCGAGGCGCCGCTGGCGCTCACCGAGGCGCTGGGCGACGCCGGCGACGCCCCGGTGCTGGTCGATTGTCTGACTTTGTGGCTGAGCAACGTGATGCTTGGCGGTCACGATGTTTCGGCCAGCGCCGATGCGCTGCTCGCTGCGCTGGACAGACGGGCAGCACCCAGCGTGCTGGTCGGCAACGAGGTCGGCTTCGGCATCGTGCCCGATAATGCGCTCGCCCGCGCCTTCCGCGACGCCGCCGGACTACTGCACCAGCGCATCGCCGGAATGGCCGGGCGAGTGGTCCTGGTGGTCGCGGGAATCCCCATGACGGTGAAAGAACCGGGATGAACACGGACGACGAGGCGACCCGGCACCGGGACAAGATGGCCAGGCGCAAGGCCGTGCAGGACGCGGAGGTCGCCGGCAAGACGATCGCGCAAAAGGGGTTGCTGATCGTCCACACCGGGCCGGGCAAGGGCAAGTCCACCGCCGCCTTCGGTCTGCTGCTGCGCATGGTCGGTGCCGGGCGCAGGACGGCGGTCGTGCAGTTCATCAAGGGCGCGTGGCGGACCGGCGAGCGCGACGTGCTCGAACGGTTCGGCGATCTGGTCGAATGGCACACGATGGGCGAGGGGTTCACGTGGGAGACGCAGGATCGCGCGCGCGACATCGCGGCCTGTCGTCGTGCCTGGGAAACCACGCGTGCGTTGCTGCGGCGGGAGGATCTCGCCCTGCTGGTGCTCGACGAGCTGAACATTGCGCTGCGCTACGAGTATCTGCCGCTGGCTGAGGTGCTCGAGGCGCTGGCGGCGCGGCCGGAAGCGATGCACGTCGTCGTCACCGGGCGGAACGCCAAGTCGGCGCTGGTCGAAGCGGCCGATCTCGTCACCGAGATGACACTGATAAAACATCATTTCGCGGCAGGGGTGAAGGCGCAGCAAGGGATCGAGTTCTGATGACAGCGCGCGCCATCATGTTCCAAGGCACCGGTTCGAGCGTCGGGAAATCGGTGCTGGTCACCGGGCTGGCGCGGGCGCTGCACCAGCGCGGCATCGCGGTACGGCCGTTCAAGCCGCAGAACATGTCGAACAACGCTGCGGTGACGGCAGACGGCGGCGAGATCGGCCGCGCGCAAGCCCTTCAGGCTCGTGCCTGCGGGGTGGCGCCGAGCGTCCACATGAACCCTGTCCTGCTCAAGCCGCAGAGCGGGGTCGGCTCGCAGGTGGTGGTGCAAGGCCGCGTCCTGCGCAACGCGGCCGCCCGCGACTATCAGGCGCTCAAGCCGCTTCTCATGCCGGCGGTGCTCGACAGCTTCGCCCGCATCGAGGAGGCGGCCGAGATCGTGCTGGTGGAGGGCGCGGGCAGCGCGTCGGAGATCAACCTGCGGACGGGCGACATCGCCAACATGGGGTTCGCGCGCGCGACCGGCACGCCGGTGGTGCTGATCGGCGACATCGAACGCGGCGGCGTGATCGCCAGCCTGGTCGGCACCCGGGAGGTGATCGCACCCGAGGACGCGGCGCTGATCGAAGGGTTCATCGTCAACAAGATGCGCGGCGATGCCTCGCTATTTGCGTCGGGTATGACCACGATCGCGCAGCGGACGGGCTGGGAAGCGCTCGGGCTGGTGCCGATCTGCGACGCCGTGGGCGCCCTCCCGGCCGAGGACGCCGCCGACCTCGTGGCGGGCGCCCGCCGACCCGGGGCCAAGCTGCGGATCGCCGTGCCGATGCTGCCGCACATCGCCAATTTCGACGATCTCGATCCGCTGGCGGCGGAGCCGGAGGTCGATCTCGTGCTGGTGGCGCCGGGCACGCCGCTGCCGGCGCCTTGCGACCTCGTCGTCCTGCCCGGATCGAAGTCGGTGCTGGCGGATCTCGCGGTGCTGCGGGCGGAAGGCTGGGACATCGACATCGCCGCGCACTGCCGGCGCGGCGGCCGGGTGCTCGGCCTCTGCGGCGGCTTCCAGATGCTGGGCGCGCATGTCGCCGATCCCGAGGGTGTCGAGGGCCGCTCGGCGGCGGCGAGCGGGCTCGGCTTGCTCGACGTGCGGACGGTCCTGACCACGCAGAAGCGGTTGGCGGCCGTCGGCGGAACCTTGCTGCCCGAGCAGGCCGAGGTGAGCGGATATGCAATGCACATGGGGCGCACCGAGGGACCCGCCACGGGTCGCCCGATGCTGCGGCTGGCGAACGGAGCGGCCGACGGTGCGGTGTCCGACGATGGCCGGGTCTGGGGCACCTATCTGCACGGGCTGTTCGCAGGCGACGCGGCACGGGCGGCCCTGCTCGCCCGGCTCGGCGGGACGGCGTCGGGGCGCAACCACGAGGCGGCGGTCGAGGCGGCGCTGGACGCGCTCGCGGCGCATGTCGAGACGCACGTGCAGGTGGACCGCCTTCTCAGCCTCGCGCGATGAACCATCCGGCGGCGAGGACGGCCACCGTCGCGGATTGCAGAGCGCAAGCCAGGCGGTAGAGCGTCAGCGCCCGATGGATGTCGGATGCCCGAGCCTCGGCCCGGCCGTTGCCCATCCAGGCGTCCTCCACCTTCGTCTCGCCGTAGACGCGCGGTCCCGCCAGCCGCAGCCCGAGTGCCCCGGCCATCGCCGCCTCCGGCCAGCCGGCGTTGGGCGAGCGATGGCGCCGCGCGTCGCGCCGGATGGCTCGGACCGCGCCGGCCGCGTCGCCCTCGGGCCACACCGCCGCCGCGAGCACGAGCCAGAGCGCGGCGAGGCGGGACGCCGGCAAGTTCACCAAATCATCGAGCCGCGCCGCCGCCCAGCCGAACCGCAGGTGGCGTGGCGTCCGATGGCCGATCATGCTGTCCGCCGTGTTCAAGGCCTTATAGCCGACGATGCCGGGCAGGCCGAGCAGGCCGCACCACAGCGCCGGCGCCACCACCCCGTCGGAAAAGTTCTCGGCCAGACTCTCGATAGCGGCGCGCGCCACGCCGGCGGGGTCAAGGCTCGCCGGGTTGCGTCCGACGATATGCGCGACCGCCGCGCGGCCCGCGGTAAGTCCGCTCTGCTCAAGGGAATCCGCGACCGCGCGCACGTGATCGTGCAGGCTGCGCTGCGCCAGCAACGGAGCGGCCGCAAGCGCGAGCAGTGCCACCGCTGCCGAGGGGGGCAACAGGGCCGGGATGGCGGTCTCGACCGCCAGCGCGGGACCGACGCAGGCGGCGAGCAGCAGGACCACGGCGAGCAGGCCGCGGCGCCGCCGCGCGCGGTCGGACAGAGACGTGCGGTTCAGCGTCCGGTCCAGGCGGGCGATCAAGGCGCCCATCCACACCACGGGATGACGCATGATGCGGAACAGGGGGGTCGGATACCCGAAGGCGGCGTCGGTCAGCAGCGCGCCGAGCAGAACCGCGAGGGAGAGGCTTTGTGAGTGCAGCACGGGACCGGCGATCGGGGACGGACGTTGGCTAGCATGACCCATGGCGGGCGGCTGCAGGCGGCCCGCCGCCGGTTCCCGAACGCCCCGGAGCCGTTCCTCGACCTGTCCACCGGGATCAACCCGATCGCCTATCCCCTGCCTGCGTTGCCCCCGGAGGCGTTCACCCGCCTGCCGGAGCCGGAAGCGATCGCCGCCTTGGAGCGGAGCGCGGCGCAAGCCTACGGCGTGGGTGATCCCGCGATGGTGGTGGCCGCGCCGGGCACGCAGATCCTGGTCGGCCTCATCCCGCGATTATGGCGGCTCGGCCGGGTCGCGGTGATCGGCCCGACCTACGCCGAGCACGCCGTCGCCTGGTCGCGGGCAGGCGCCGAGGTCGCCCTGGTCCCCGACCTGCCCGATCCACGCGAAGGCGGCATGCCCGACGGCGTGGTGCTCTGCAATCCCAACAACCCGGACGGGCGACGATGGCCGGCCAGCACGTTGCTCGCCTTGGCCGACGGCTTGCGGCCCACCGGTGGCTTGTTGCTGGTTGATGAGGCGTTCTGCGATTTCGAGGCGCCGGAGATCAGCTTGGCGCCTCGCCTGCCGCATCCCGCGATCGTGGTGCTGCGCTCGTTCGGCAAGACGTATGGACTGGCGGGCGTGCGCCTCGGTTTCGCCCTGGCCGCCCCCGAGCGGGCGGGGGCCATTCGCGACGCGTTAGGACCGTGGGCGGTGTCCGGGCCGGCGGTCGCCATCGGCTTGGCGGCCTTCGGCGATCCGCGCTGGCGCGAGGACGCCGGAAACCGGCTGGCGCGCGACGGCGCGACCCTGGACAGCTACCTGCGCGATGCGGGCCTGCAGATCCTCGGCGGCACGCACCTCTTCCGGCTCGCCGCAACCAGGAGCGCGGCCGGAGTTGCCGAGCGGCTGGGGCGGGCCGGCGTGCTGGTGCGTGCGTTCCCGGACCGGCCGACCTGGCTGCGGTTCGGAATCCCGGCGGGCGCGCCCGCATGGTCGCGGCTGACGTCTGCCCGGCCAGCCCTCCTCGAGGATGGCCTATCTCAGCGATAATCCCCGGTCAGGAACATGCGGGCGTTGCCGAAGGTCGCGTAGGCGAAGGTCAGGGCAACGTACTGGGCGTTTGGCCCGGTGAACGCCCGTCGTGGCCCCTGCGGCATCGAGCGGCCTGGGGGCGCCTCGACAAACCATTGCTCCGTCGCTGCAGGTCCACTGAAGACGCTGGGCGGCTCCGCGCAGCGAGTGCCGAATATGTCGTCAGGAACCGCCGGCCGGTCCGGATCTGAATTTCCATCCACGCTGCATTGCAGCACACTCCAGGATGCATGGCAACCATGCCGCCAGTGCGCCGCTGCGGGCAATCAGGCCCGCGCATGCGGATGCACCACATCGTGAATAAAGCCGAGCTTCTCGATCACCGGTGGCGAGAGGATGAAGGGGTAGAGATCGCCGGCGCCCATGCAGCGGTTCAGGCTATTCATGGCAAAGGTTAGGGGCAGCCAGGACGTGATCAGCGGCAGAAAATTGCGAGCCGCATAGGGGTCGAAGCCGACCTCGGCAGCAAGGTTCTCGTCGGCGTCGATGCCCGGACTGATGCTTATGCCGAACGCACGGGCCATCTCCAGCGTGTCGACGATGTGGAGGTAATGCGCCCAGGTCTCGGCGAAATCCTCCCACGGGTGGGAAGTGGCATAGGCGCTGATGAAGTGCTCCTGCCAATCAGCCGGCGCTCCCTGTCCGTAGTGGCGTCGCAACGCCGCGTCGTAATCCTGGGAGTCGTCGCCGAACAGGGCGCGGCAGCGCTCGAGATCGCCGCCGTCCCGCACCAGGATGTCCCAATAGTGATGACCGACCTCATGGCGGAAATGGCCAAGTAGCGTGCGATACGGCTCGCCCATCTGCACCCGCCGTTTTTCCCGTTCCGCGTCGTCCGCTTCCGTCAGGGCCAGAGTGATCACACCGTTGTCGTGCCCGGTCATGACCTTGGGACGCGATGCGGCCGGCGCGTCGGCCAGGAACTCGAAGACGAGCCCGTGCTCGGGATCCTCGGCCCGGGTGGCGAGCGGCAGCTTGAGGCGCAACAGGGTGTAGAACAGCCGGTGCTTGGCCAATTCCAGCTTCTGCCAGGCTTTGAGGTTGGCCGGGATCGAGAGGTCGGGGATGGTGTGATTGTGCCGGCATGCCACGCAATACTCGCCGGCGGACCCGGCCGGGATCAGCCAGTTGCAGGCAACGAACTTTGCGTTAACACAGAACCGGTATGCCTGTTCCGGCCGGTCGACCGGCCGGAACAGGTCGCCATCCTGGTCGAGCGCGGAGAGTGTGTTATCGTCGGGAAGATAGCCAAGCCGGTGCGCACACTGCTCGCATCGAATGTTCTCGAAGTACAGCACCTGCGAGCAATGCTGGCATTTGAACAGTTTCATGGCAACTTCCAACGATCATGGCAGTGGGCGCACGCAAAATGCTTCAAAGCCGGTCGGAGTTTCCCCGTCGCAGCCGTGCGCGCGTTCTGTCCGGTTCAAGCCTAGCCTGGACAGGTCAGCCACGCGGAATCGCCGCGGGCACGCGGCGGCCTGAGACCGTACATCCGACGCGCACCATGAAGATCATCAGTTGGAATCTGCTGCGACTGTCCGGGGCGTCGCTGCTCGACGTCGCGCGGCTGATCGAGCGCCAGCGGCCCGACCTGCTGCTGATGCAGGAAGCCACGATCGAGATGGACGGCTTGCCCGCCCGGGTCGGCGGCCACTATGCGAGAGCGCCCCTGCCGAGCCGCATCCACGGTCTTGCCGCCTGGAGCCGGTTGCCGCTACACGAGCCGCCGTCGGTGGTGCCGCTGCCCGCCGGCGCGCTGATCCGCCGGGTCTGCCAGATCGTCGATGTCGGCCCGTTCGCGGTGGCCAACGTGCATCTCTCGCACGGTCAGGTGCTGAACCGGCGGCAACTGCGCTGCATCGCCCAGCTTCTGCCCGCCCGTGCCGCCGTGCTGGGCGACTACAATCTTGTCGGACCGGCGCTCCTGCCCGGTTTCCGCGACGTGGGTCCGCGCTATCCGACCCATATCGCCGGCGACGTCGTGCCGCTGCGCATCGACCGCTGCCTGGTGCGGGGCCTCGCCTGCAGCGAGACCGGGGTATTGCCCCGCGAGAACTCGGACCACTGCCCGATCGTGGTGCGCCTCGGCGTCGTCGACCACCCGATGCGCGTCGCCGCCTGATCTTTTCCCGTTACAAGTAAGGCAGCATCAGGCGGAGGGCGGCGTCGCGCAGCCGCACCGGCAACACCCGCCGATCGAGTTCGCCGATCGTCAGCGGGTCCCGCATCGCCGCCCGCATGGTCGCTTCCAGCTGTCCGGCGAGCGCGTCGTGGTACACCTCGACGTCGAGCTCGAAGTTGAGCCGGAAGCTGCGCATGTCCCAATTCGCGCTGCCGATCAGGCACCAGGTGCCGTCCACCACCATCAGCTTGGAATGCTCGAACGGCGGCGGGTTACGCCAGATGCGGCAGCCTTCCTCCAGCAGCGGATGGACGTGCGCGCGCATGGCCCAGTCCACCAGACGGTGGTTGCTGCGGGCCGGCACGACGATGTCCACCTCGACGCCGCGCATGGCGGCGAGTGCGAGCGCGGTGACGAGCCGTTCCTCGGGCAGGAAATACGGCGTCATCAGGCGGATCGACTGTCGGGCGCAGGAGATCGCCGAGAGGGTGACGTATTCGATTTTCTCGAGATCCTGATCCGGCCCGGACGTGATCACCCGGGCGGCCGCCGCCCCGACCTCGCGAAGCGGCGGGAACCACGCCTCGCCCTCCAGCTCCTCCCCGGTGATGAACGCCCAATCGCGGGTGAACGCCTCGGCGAGCTGGGCGACCACCGGGCCCTCGAAGCGGAAATGGGTGTCGCGGACGGGGTGGCGCGGGCGGCTGGCCAACAGGTTCTCGGCGCCGATGTTGATGCCGCCGGCAAAGCCGAGCCGGCCGTCGACCAGCAGCACCTTCTTGTGGGTGCGCAGGTTGAGGAACGGCATCCGCCACGGCCACATCGAGTGCATGAAGCGGGCGGCCGGCACCCGATTGCGGCGCAGGCGACGGTAGCTGGGGGAAAAGAAATATCCGCTGCCGACGCCGTCGATCATCACCCGCACCGCGACGCCCCGGCGCTGTGCGGCGATCAGCGCGTCGATGAACGGCCGGCCGGCGGCATCGTCGCGCAGGATGTAGGTTGACAGCGCAAGGCTGGTCCGGGCGCCGGCGATGGCTTGCAGCATCACCGGATAGACCGCGTCGCCGTTGCTGAGCCGATGGACGGTGTTGCCGGAGGTCGCGGGCCGACGGGTGATCCGGTCGGCAGCGAGTTCGAGTGGGGCGAGGTGGTCGTCGCGGCCGGACGGCGGCGGAGGCCGGCCGGGGGTGTCTTCGCCATCGGACCGCAGGACGCGGGCGCGGCGACGGACGCGGTTGATGCCGAGGAGAAAATAGATGAAGCCGCCGATGATGGGCGAGAGCCAGGCGAGGCCGATCCAGCCGATCGAGGCGCCGACGTCGCGCTTGTGCAACAACACGTGCATCGTCACCAGAGCCGCGACCAAGAGGCCGATCGGGCCGAACACGTCCTCTCGCGTGAGGTGCTGGAACTCGCTCAGCCACGCGCCGGCGCCGTGCAGCATGTCGTGCAGGACGTCGCCGAGCCGCTCGTCCAGGGCCCCGGCACCGGTCGCCTGTGTCAGCTGGGGAGCGCCTTCCGTGCCGTCAGACGGGTGCGGCGACCCGCATTCGCGCGGTGAAGAACGCCGCGATCGGGTCGGAGGAGGCCGCCGAGTTGCGCGTCGCCTGGTCGATGACGACCAGTTCGATCTCGCCGCCGGCGGCGCGGTAGTCGTGCACGAACCGGTCTGCCTCGCTGCCCGAGAACGGCGAGGTCGGGTCGCGATAGTCGTGGGTGTCGTCGGGCCGTCCCTGCACCCAGAGCGCGGGTGGCGTCGCGACCGGTTCGCCGCGTTCGAGCGCCAGCAGCGGGTTGCCTTCCTCCATGGCGGCCTCGGAACCCCAGTAGAGGTCGTGTTTTTCCTTCATCCCCACGGCCCAGGCCGGTGCGTCCGGCTGGGCGGTACGGCGCTGCGCGTGGCGGTAGCGCGACAGCGGGTTGATGACCGGCCAGGCCATCGCGACGCAACGCACGGTGGCGTCGGTTGGCGGCGCGCCGGGGGGCAGCTGGATGGCGCTGTAGCGCGGATCGTTCGGCCGCATCGCCGCCAGCATGGCGAGATGGCCGCCACTCGACTGCCCGCACAGGCCGACCTGGCTCGGGTCGACGCCCAGCGCTTCGGCGTTCGCCTTGACCCAGCGGACGGCATAGTTGATGTCGGCGAGCGAGGTTGGATAGCCGTCCGCGGCATGCCGGAAGTTGATGGCGGCGACGAGCAGCCCCGACCGGGCCAGCGCCTCGTCGCGCGCCTGGCAATCCGCGAGGTCGCCGGACGTCCACGCTCCGCCGTGGACGTCGATCACCGCCGGATGCGGCCCCGGCCCGGCGGGCCGGAACAGCCGGACCTGGAGCCGTGTATCGCCATGGCGGAGATAGTCGGTGTCCTCGACGGTGAACCGCTCGGCCTGGTCCAGCATCGCGCGCACTCCTTCGGTCTGGCGCCCGGTGGGCAGCGTTTCGGGCGAGCGCGGGGACAATGGCGAACCCCTGGGCGGGCGTCCAGTCGCATACTCATTCAGTACCTGCCTCGAGCGCACACGCGCGCCACCACATGGATCACGCCGTCATGGCCGCCCTTCCGGCTTGGCGATCCGCTCGGCGAGCGCGTCGATCTGCTCCTGTGTCTCGCCCGTCTCCTCCGCCCGATCGAGCGCGGCCCGCTGCAGCCCGAGGATCGCTCCCTCAATCCGCGACAGGCGACGGCGCAGGTTGCGGTTGTCGTCCCGCAGCATCCGCTGGCCGTCCGACACCCGCTGCACCATGCCTTCATCACGCAAGCGCCGCTTCAGCACGCACACCTCGACGAAGCTCCATCGCGGCAAACGCGCACCAGACAAGTCAGCTCGAACGGTCTGCCGCCCTGGCCGGCGCGCGACCCGGAACGCTTTGTCGCACTCCGCACCCGTGCTCACGACCTCACCCGGCAAACCGGCGGGCCTGTCACGCCGCTTCCGTCGCGCCAACGTCGGCAAAGTGCGCGAGATGCTGGAGACGCTGACCGCGCTCGGACAAGCGCGCCGGGCCGAAGATGGCAGTTATCACGCCTGATGCGCGGAGGCGCTGATGAGCAGACGCCCGGCGCAAACCCTTACCCCCGGACCCGCGCCGGATTGCCCACCACAGTCGCGCCCGCCGGTACGTCGCGCGTCACCACGCTGCCCGCGCCGATGATCGCCTCGTCGCCCACCGTCACGCCCGGAAGAATAAGCGCGCCGGCGCCGATCCAGACGTGGCGGCCGATCGTGATCGGGCGGCCGAACTCCAGGCCGGCGCGGCGCTGTTCCACGTCGCGCGGGTGATCCGCCGCCAGCAGCTGCACCGCGGGGCCGATCTGCGTGCCGTCGCCGATCTCGATCGTCACCACGTCCAGCATGACGCAGTTGAAGTTGACGAACACGTCCGCCCCGAGACGGATGTTGAAACCGTAGTCGCAGCAGAACGGCGAACGGATCATCGCACCCTCGCCGACCGCGCCAAGCCGCTCGCGCAACAGCGCCCGACGATCCGCGAGCGAAGCCGCCGAGGCCGCGTTGAGGCGCGCCAGCCAGGCGGCGGTAGCGACCTGGTCGGCCTCGATCTCCGGACCCGTTGCGCGGTACAGCTCGCCCGCCAGCATCTTCTCCCGCTCGGTGCGGCTCATGGGCTCACCGGTGCACTTCACCATTGCCGAAATCCTCCAACACCACCGACAGCGCCTCGGGCTCCACCTTCACGACGCCGGCGAATGGATGGTCGATGGCGATGATGATGAGCAGCCCGGAGAAGATCAGGTACCGACAAATCCCCGTCATCATCGTCTGCGCGCGGAGGTTTTCGGTGCCGAAGAAGAACGTGAAGGCGATGGTCAGCACAGCGCCGCCAAACAGCACGATCCAGACGACGTTGGGCACAATGCCGGTGGCCATCACCAGCCGGGCGCGGCGGGCCTGCGTCAAGGCGTCGAGCTGGTGCAGGGTTTCGGTCAGCAGCGCCGCGCCCCGCCGGTCGTCAGGGCTGAAGGTCAGGGTGGCGGCGTAGACGCCGTCGAGCGCGCGGGTCACGGCGGTGCTGGCGCCGCCTTGCTCCATCGCCGGCCACTCCTCCGTCACGACCGTCCGCACGTAGCGGGACAAGCCATCTCGCATCGCAGTCCCCGGCGCGGCGCCGATCCCGTCGGCAAGGCGAAAAATCGTCGCCGCCGCGCCGGCCTCCTGGGCGACATCGTTCTCGGCGTCGCTGAACTTTTCCCACACCACGATAACGGCGAAGGCCAGCATCACCGCGTAGAGCACGCCGACGGTCGCAAACTTGAAGCCGGCGACCTCGTTGTTTGTGCTGAGCCGGTCGAGGCTCATGCGGCGGCGGACCACGATCGGGCCCAGCATCGCAATGCACGTCGACGCTCCTACGAGGATGATAGCAGACAGCCACAACGGCCTGGTGGTGAGAAAGAAAATCATCGGCGCTGCCCGACGACCGCCGCCTCGACCGAGCCGGTAACATGGGCGAGCGCCTCGTCGCCAAGATCGGGGTGGATCGGCAGCGCAAGAATGCGCTGAGCCAGCGCCTCCGAGACCGGCAGAAGCGTGCCGTCGTGGTGATCGCGGTAGGCGGGCTGCAGGTGCAGCGGACGGGGATAGTAGATCGCCGTCGGCACTCCCGCCGCCCGCAGCTCCGCCTGCACGCGGGATCGCGCCGCCTCACCATCGAGCAGCACCGAATAGATCGCCCAGACGCCGGTGCTGTCGGGCACCCGCGCCGGCACCTCCAGGACGCCGCGCAGCCGCTCGTCGTACCAGCGCGCCACGCGCTCGCGGGCGGCGATCTCGTCCTCGAACACGGCGAGCTTGGCGAGCAGCACGGCCGCCTGCATCGAATCGAGCCGGCCGTTCATGCCGGTCCGCAGCACCTCGTATCGCGTGGTGCCCTCGCCGTGCGTGCGCAAGCTCCGATACAGTGCGGCACGCGCGTCGTTGTCGGTGAACAGCGCGCCACCGTCACCGTACGCACCGAGCGGCTTGCTCGGGAAGAAACTGGTGGTCGTCGCGTCTGCCCACACCCCCAGCGGCCTCCCTCCGAGACGCGCGCCGAAACTTTGCGCGCGCGTCATCGAGGGTGAACAAGCCTTCCCGTTCGGCAATCGCGCGCAGGGCGGGCCAGTCGGCGGGCTGGCCGAACAGATCGACGCCGATCAGTGCGCGCGGCCGCAATTTCCCCGCCGCGCGCACCTCCTGCACGCGGGCCTGCAGGTGTCCGGGGTCGATCTGGAAGGTTTGCGGATCGACATCGACGAACACCGGCGTCGCTCCCAGCACGAGCGGGACTTCGGCGGTCGCCGTGTAGGTGAAGGCCGGGAGGAACACCGCGTCACCCCGGCCGATCTCCTCCGCCATCAGCGCGATCTGCAGCGCGTCGGTCCCCGAGCTCACGCCGACGCAATGCCGTGCGCCGCAGAGCGCCGCCAACCGTGATTCGAACTCTCCCACTTCCGGGCCGAGCACGAACTGGCAATGGGCCAGTACCTGCATCGAGCCGCCGCCGGAGCTCGGGTTCGATACGCTTCTGCTGCGCTCTCAAATCGAGAAACGGCACGACGGGCGGGGAAGTCATGTTTTCGAACGGTCCTGTGCAACGGAGAGAATCAGGCGCGGGCCGAAGTGAGGGCGCCATTCGGGTTGTGCTCGAATTCCGGCACCAAGCGGCCGAGCAGGGTGAGGGCGGCACGGGCCTGCTCGGTCCGGCAGGCGGCGGCGATCTCGTCGAGGGCGCGGCCGACGATCGCGGTGTCGGCAGTGCGCGGGCTCGCCATCAGCAGGCCGGGATGGCCGGTCGGCGCGGGCGGCTCGCGACCGTGAAAGAGCTCCTCGAACAGCTTCTCGCCCGGACGCAGTCCGGTGAAACGGATCTCGACGTCCTCGTCGGGGCGCAGTCCGGCCAGACGGATCATCTGCCGCGCCAGGTCGACGATCTTCACCGGCTCGCCCATGTCGAGCACGAAGATGCCGCCCTCCCCTTCCGTCAGTGGCGCGTCGCCCGAGCCGAGCACACTGGCCTGCAGCACCAGGCCGACCGCCTCGCGCACCGTCATGAAGTATCGCTGCATGTCGGGATGGGTCACGGTGAGCGGACCGCCGCGTTCGAGCTGGCGCTGGAACAGCGGCACCACCGACCCCGTGCTGCCGAGCACGTTGCCGAAGCGCACGGTCACGCAGCGCATTCCACCCGCCGGCCCGGTGCGGGCGGCGATGTCCAGCGCCTGACAATACATCTCGGCGAGCCGCTTCGAGGCGCCCATCACGCTGGTCGGGTTGACCGCCTTGTCGGTGGAGATCAGCACCATGGTGCGCGCGCCCGCCGCGCGCGCCGCGTCGGCGACGTGGCGGGTGCCGACCGCGTTGGTCAGCAACCCCTCGACCGGGTTGTCCTCGACCATCGGCACGTGCTTGAGCGCGGCGGCGTGGAACACCAGCTCGGGGCGAGCATCGGCGAAGATGCCGCGGATGCGCGCCTCGTCGCGGATGTCGGCGATGATCGCCCGGCGCGGCACGTGCGGGTAGGTCTCGGCCAGCTCGAGGTCGATCTGCCACAGCGCGTATTCGCCGTTGTCGAGCAGGGTCAGCGTCTGTGGCCCAAACCCGGCCACCTGGCGGGCAAGCTCGCTGCCGATGGTCCCGCCGGCGCCGGTGACGACGACGCGCTGGCCCTCGATCAGCCGCGCCATGCCCTCGCGGTCGAGCGGGACCTGCGGGCGGTTCAGCAGCTCCTCGATGGCGACCGGCTTGAGTTCCAGGCCGCCGCCGCGGGAAGCGGGATGCAGGAGGGTCGGCCGCGGCGCACGACGGACCAGCAAGCCGTGCGTCTCGGCATGCGCGAGCAGGCCGACCAGCGCCGGTCCCGCGAGGTCGGCCGTGACGATCACGAGCATCGCCGGGGTGCGGCCCTCGCCGGCGAGACGATCGAGCGCCGCCTCAGCTTCGGACACGGTGCCGAGGATGGGGGCGCCGTGGATGCGGCGGCCGGTCTGCCGCGCGCCGAGGGCGAGGATCCCCATTACCCGCAGCCCCTGCCGCCGGTCCTGCGCCAGGGCGCGCAGAAACAGGTCGGCGTCTTCCGCCGAGCCCACCAGCAACGCGGTTTGAACCCCCGACTGCTCCAGGTCGAACGGCGAGGTCGTCGCGCTGTGGACCTGCAATCGGCGGTATGCCACCCGTGGCGCGCCGAGGAACGCCAGCAAGGTGAGCGCGTGGATGATCGGCAGCGCGGGGTTGGGCGCCGGAATGCCGGTCAGCGCCGCAAGCAGGCCGAACAAAATGGCGCCGAGCACGCTGCAGCCGGCGACGCCCAGCAGGTCGCCGATGCCGCCGAACCGCCAATACTGCAGCGGCAGGCGGAACGGCACCGCGGCGGCAAGCAGCGTGACGGCGCCCCCGAGCGGCGCCCAGAGCGGATACAGCCAGGGACCGGCCGGATCGGCGATCCAGCGCGCCACCGGCACCGCCAGCGCGGCCAGCAGACCGTCGAGCGCGACGTTCACGCCGATTCGGATCAGGGAGCGGGGCAGGAGCATCGACCCGCTATAGCCCAGCCGAGGCCCCAGGTCAGGCCACCCTCCCTGTACGGCATCGGCGCGGCGCAATCGCTTGCCGGGCCGAACCGGGTCGGCCATGGTCCGGCCCGGACTGCACGGGCTCGCCGATGACGCGCACCGCCTTCCTCCAACATCTGGTGTTCGCGGCGGGGCTGGCGGTGCTCTCGGCCGCGCTGGTGCGGCTGATGATCGGCGCCGGTGTGATGGACACGCCCAACCGGCGCAAGTCGCACACCATCCCGACCCCGAAGGGTGGCGGCGTCGGCATCGTCGCCGCCTTCCTCGCCGGCATGTATGTGCTCTACCGGTATGCCGCGTTCTCCCGTCTCGCCGACCCGTATTTCCGCGGCGTCATCATCGCCTCGGTGGCGATCGCCGTGGTCGCCTTCCTTGACGACCTGCGCGACTGGCCGTTCACCGTCAAGCTGGCGGCGCAGGTGCTGGCGGCGTTGGCGGCGGTGTCGTCAGGGCTCTACGTGGCCGTCTACCGGGTGCCCTATCTCGGCCCGCTCGACCTCGGTTGGCTCGGCATGGCGGCAACCGTGGCCTGGATCCTGTTCGCGACCAACGCCATGAACTTCATCGACGGGCTGGACGGGCTCGCCGCCGGCACGGCGCTGGTCGCCGCCTGCTTCCTCGCCCTCATCGCCGAAGAGCAGAGCGGCTGGTTCGTCTACTTCGCCAGCCTGCTGCTGGCCGCCGGGCTGGCCGGTTTCCTGCCGTTCAACTTTCCCCGCGCGCGCATCTTCATGGGCGATGTCGGCAGCCAGTTCTGCGGCTTCATGCTGGCCGTGCTGGGCGTCGCCGCGGCGCGGTTCGGCGCCATCGAGATGTCCTTCCTGCTGGTGCCGATGCTGCTGTCCGGGGCGCTGTTCGACGTCGCCTTCACCCTGGCCCGCCGCGCCCTCGCCGGGCAGCGGCTGACCGAGCCGCACCGCAGCCACATCTACCAGGTGGCGCAGCGAGCCGGCATTCCTGCCCCGGTCGTCGCGATGGCGCACTGGGGTTTTGCGGCGTTCGGCGGGCTATGCTGCCTGCTGTTCATCGCCGTGCCATCCGCCTGGAAGCCCTACGTCCCCGCCCTGACACTGCTGCCGCAACTCGCCTGGCTCGCGCTGGTGCGGGCGCACGCGCACCGGGCGAACATCCGCGCCTGGTAATGCGGGCCACCGCTCCGGCGCAGTTTCGGCCGGACGCGGGACGCGCACACCATGGTTGGGACGTACTCACCTGATCAGGTCAGTCGGGGACCCAGGGCCACCGCGGCCCCCATTGGTCACTGCCGGTGATTTATTGACGTTTCTGATTGAGAAGCTAATCGTCGCCGAGCTGACGGCGGCTGCTTAAAGGCGATCAAATTCCCCCATCCCGCGCCCCTTCTCGACCCGAGAAGGAGATCCGAGCCGCCCCGATCAGGCGGAAGCGGCGCGACGCGACGACGATTCGCTGGCCGAGCTGCCCGACTTGCGGACCGAGTGCGTTGCTTCTCCCATGATGCCGCGCAGGTCGCGCAGGAACGCCGCGCCCTTCAAAGTGCGCTGCACGAGCACGCTGCGGCGGTCCATCGGATCGACCTTGCGGCGGGCCAGATCGAGTTCGCCCAGCCGGTCGAGCGCCCGCGTGATCGCCGGCTTCGAGACGTTCAGATCGGCCGCGAGGCCGCGAACCGTGTGCCCGCCATCCTGCAGATAGCAGGTGAGGAACACGCCGAGTTGGCGCGCCGACAGATCAGCCCCGTCACGTCGCACCAGCGACACGACGGTCTCCCGGAGGATTCCAACAAGCTGGTCCGGAGACTGCATTGTTGCCATTTGTTAACTCCATCCATTTCGAATTATTGATTTTCGCGATCACGTCCGTCCCGGAGGTGTCGACGATTCGGTATATGGTTGAGTGCCGTATCGCCAACAGATGCTAGTCGTCGGGAATCACTCTTAGGAATTCGCAATCACGTTACCTGGGTGGTTTGGTCCGTTAACGCAGCAATCAAAATGCGTTCGATTGCCGTGAACACGGCGAGAATGGCCTGTCCCTCGCCACCTTCGGGATGCGCCGGCCGGTCTTGATCATTCCAGGCATAGAGGTCGACATGCGCCCATGCCACCTGCGGCGCGAGGAACCGACGGAGAAACAACGCCGCCACGATGGCGCCGGCGAACGGCTTGCTCGATACGTTGCTGATCTCGGCCGTCGGGCTTTTCAGCCAAGGGTCGTAGCGATCCCACAGCGGCAGCCGCCACAGCGGATCGTGCTGCTCGTCGCCCGCCGCGAGCAACCGGGCTGCCCAGGTCTCGTCATTGCAGAACAGCGCGGGCAACTCCGGCCCGAGAGCGACCCGTGCCGCACCAGTCAGGGTCGCGCAATCGACCAGCAGGCTTGGCGCTTCGTCCGAGGCTTCGGCGAGCAGGTCGCAGAGCACCAATCGGCCTTCGGCGTCGGTGTTGCCCACCTCGACGGTAAGGCCACGCCGCGTGCGGATCACGTCGAGCGGGCGCATCGCCTCACCGGACACGCTGTTCTCGACGCAGCCGACACGCACCGCAAGTCGGATCGGCAGATCCGCCGCCATCAACGCGCGCGCCATGCCGAGCACGGCGGCGGCACCGCCCATGTCCTTCTTCATGCGCAACATGCCGGCCGACGGCTTGAGGTCGTAGCCGCCGGAGTCGAAGCACACGCCTTTGCCGCAGAGCGAGATCAGCGGCGCTTGCGCACCTGCGCCGGACCCCTGCCAACGGAACAGCACGACGCGCGGGCGTCGCGCCGAGCCGCGCCCGACCGCGGCGATCGTCGGGTAGGCCGTCTCGAGCGCGGCCCCGTCGAAGCATTCCGCCGATGCGCGAAAGCTGGCCGCAAGCTCCATGGCGGCATCGGCAAGTTCGGTCGGCCCAAGCCTGTTGGCCGGGGCGTTGATGAGATCGCGGGCGAGACAGATCGCGCGAGCCAGCAAGACGGCGCGCGCTTGGCCCGGCGGCAGGACGAAGTGCGCCGGCGCGCGCTGTCGCGGCTTGAACTCCGTGTAGCGGTAGGCCCCAAGAATGCACCCGAGCACCGCCGCGCCGACATCATAGTCGCCCGGCTGCAGCATCCAGTTGGTGCCGGCCGGCAAGCGATTGGCGAGATCGCCGAACGCCTCGGGCGAACGATCCGCACCCAGTCCAAGTACCGCGCCGGCAATCCCGGCGGAACTCGGCAGCAACGTGAGTTCCTGCGCCGCCGCCGTGAAGCCGCAGGCGCGCAGATACGCGGCTTGCGCGTCCGGCAGGCCGGCAAGAAAGGTTTCGAGTTCCGTTGGCCGCACCGCGTAGAGCGGCAAGCTCGCTTCTGCTCCGGTGACGAGGCAGTCGGGTAGTTCGTCCGTCATGTCGAGAAATCCTGTCGCGGCGAAGTCCGCAGCGTTCCATCGCGCGGCGCGACGGACAAGCCGGCAGGCGAGCTCTCAGCTGCTCCGATCGCTTTCTGCCACGAGCCGGGCGAAGTCGCCGCGTCCGTCCGCCGCCAAGCCTTCGGCGACCCCGGCCCGGTCGGCGGCGTCGCGGTTCTGGCTCAGCTTCCATTTGCCCTCGATGCGGGCAATCGGCAGCGCGAAGCCGATGATGGCCTTCAGCATCCCCTCGACGAACGGCACCGGGGCGTCAGAAACCGCCCAGGGTGCCTCCCGTTCAGCCTCATGACGCTCCGTGAGCCGGCGTACGATCTCATGCAGCCGGTCCCGGTCGTCGAAGAAGCTGATCTCCCCGTAGGCGTGCACGGTGACGTAGTTCCAGGTCGGCACGACTCGGCCGTGCTGGCGCTTGCTGGGATACCAGGACGGGGTGACGTAGGCGTCCGGCCCGGCGAAGATCGCGAGCGCCTGCACTCCGGGCATCGGATCGCGCCATTGCGGGTTGGCGCGCGCGATATGGCCGACCAGGGTGCCATGCGGCGCCGGCTCGGGATCGAGCAGCATCGGCGCGTGACTGGCGACCAGCCCGTCGGCGCCAAGCGTGACGAGGGTCGCAAGTCCCGCCTGGCGGATGGCCGCGGCCAGGATCTCCGGCCGATCTTCCTTGAACTGCGCGGGGACATACATGACTGATGCTGCGTCTTACGGCTACGCCGCCGCGCGGATCGCCGCCGCGCGCACGGCCTCGTCCACGCCGTCGCGGAAGGTGCGGAAATTGGCCTCGAAGCGGGAGACGAGCTCGCGCGCCATCCGGTCGTAGGCGTCCTTGTCGGCCCATGCCTCGCGCGGGTCGAGCACCTCGTCGGGAATGCCGGGCACGTGGGCGGGGATCGACAGGCCGAAATAGCCGTCGGTGCGGAACGTGGCGCGCGCCAGCGAGCCATCGAGCACAGCGTCGAGCAGGGCACGGGTGTGCCGAATGCTCATGCGGCTGCCTACCCCGTATTGGCCGCCGCTCCAGCCGGTGTTGACCAGCCAGCAATCGGCGCCGTGCTCCGCGATGAGGTCGGCCAGCATTTTTCCGTACACCTCTGGCCGACGCGGCAGGAACGGCGCGCCGAAGCACGTCGAGAACGTCGCCTGCGGCTCGGTGCCCAGACCCTTTTCGGTGCCGGCGACCCGTGCCGTGTAGCCGCTGAGGAAATGATACATTGCCTGCGCCGGCGTGAGTTTGGCGATCGGCGGCAGCACGCCGAACGCATCCGCCGTCAGCATCACCACGTTGCGCGGCTGGCCGGCTCGACCGGCGAGGACTGCGTTCGGGATGTAGTCGACCGGGTAGCAGGAGCGCGTGTTCTCGGTGAGTGATCTGTCGGTAAGATCGCAGCGCCCGTGCGCGTCGGCGACGACATTTTCGAGCACCGTGCCGAACCGATGCGTGGCCGCCCAGATCTCGGGCTCCGCCTCGGCGGAGAGGTTGATCACCTTGGCGTAGCAGCCGCCCTCGAAATTGAATATGCCCTGCGGCCCCCAGCCATGCTCGTCGTCGCCGACCAGCGGGCGCTTGGGGTCGGAGGAAAGCGTGGTCTTGCCGGTGCCGGACAGGCCGAAGAACAACGCCACGTCACCGTCGCCGTTGCTGGCACTCCCTCCCATGTTGGCGCTGCAGTGCATCGGCAACACGCCCTGCTCGGGCAGCATCCAGTTCATCACCGTGAAGATCGATTTCTTGATTTCGCCCGCGTACTCGGTGCCGGCGATGACGATCTGTTTTTCGGCAAACGAGAGCGCGATGGCGGTGTTGGTGCGCACGCCGTCGAGCGCGGGATCGGCCTGGAAATGCGGCGCGTGCAGAATGACGTAGTCCGGCTGGAACCCGGCCAGTTCCGCCTCCGGCGGCCGGATGAACATGTTGCGGGCGAACAGCGCGTGCCAGGCGCCGGTGGTCACCAGCCGGACGCGGACTCGCAGGGCCGGATCGGCGCCGGCATAGAGATCCTGCGTGAACAGTTCCTGTCCCTGGAGATAGGCCTGCACGCGGGCCTTCAGCACGGCGAACTTCTCGGGCGCCAGCCGCTGGTTGATCTTGCCCCACCAGACGTCGCCGGTCGTGGCGGGCTCGTCGACCACGAACTTGTCCTGCACCGAGCGGCCGGTGTGGACGCCGGTCTTGACGATCAGCGCGCCGTCTGCCGAGAGACGGCCCTCCTCGCGGCGGAGCGCGGCGGCGACCAGGGCGGGGGCTGACAAGTTGGCGTGCACCGGGCGGCCCGCCCGCACGCCGGTGCCGCCGAGGACCCGCACGAGACGGTGCTGCCAGGATTCGCGTGCGGGCGTGATGGCGTCGGCGGCAGCGGTCAATCTCGTGCTCCTCCCGGGGGCTGCGGTCATCGCGAGAAGGGTCGCAGCAGGTGCTTTCTTCTTTATCTACGGGCCGCGAGCAGGTGGGTCCAGTCGGGTTGCCGGAAAAGCCGGCTCAACCGCGGATCATGCGGACCAGTTCGGCACGGACCTGGCCGGCCGTGGCGACCGGAGCGGACCAGTGCAGGCGGCGAACCAGCCCGGCGTCCGGGTCGGCGGAGGCCAGATCGCAGCCGTCCACGTCGACCGCCACCATGCGCCACGCGCCGCCGCCGCCGCCACCGCCGGCCAATGCGGCCATCGCATCGGCGTGGTCCGCGTTGCAGTGGGCGATGATGCCGGCCTCGGCGGCCGCGATTGCCGCAACCGCCTCCGGAACCGGCGCGAGGTCGGCGACGCGGAGTCGGCTGGCACGGGCGAAACCGCCGACCAGCAGCGCGCCACCCGGGCGGATGCGCCAAAGCGCGAAGTCGGCGAAATCGGCGTAGAGCGCCGCATAGGGATGGATAGCCAGCCAGCGCGCCTTGAGCGCCGGGTCGTCGACCCGCTCGGCGAGGCCGGTGACGGTGAGCCGCGGTGCGGTCTGCGGGTTGGCGCTCTCGGCCGGACCGGCGACCAGCACGGCGCAGCGCGGATCGGCATGCAGATGGCGGGTGTGCTCGCTGAGCGAGGACAGCAGCAGCAGGACGGCCAAGTCGGGTGCGGCCGCCGGCGTCACCAGCGACGCGAAGGGCTGGCCGGCGGCGGAGGTCGCGAGGGTCGCCGACCGCGCCGCCCGCAGCAGCCGCCGGGCCTGCAACCCCGCATCCTCATTTGCCATGCTTTGTTCACCTCGGGTCCGCAAAGCGCCATAATCGGCTGCCAATCTCCGAATCCAACCGGCAGGCGGCCGCTGTGCCCGCAACGCCCAAGGAGCCGGCGAAGGAGCCACACGTCATGAAGCAGACCATCGCCCTGGTGGACGACGACCGCAACATCCTGACCTCTGTCGCCATGACTTTGGAGCAGGAAGGCTTTCAGGTGCGAACCTACACCGACGGAGAGAGCGCCCTGCAAGGGCTCAACGCGCGGCCGGTCGATCTCGCCGTGCTCGACGTCAAGATGCCGCGGATGGACGGGATGGAGTTGCTGCAACGCCTCCGCCAGCGCAGTACGATGCCGGTCATCTTCCTCACCAGCAAGGACGAGGAGGTGGACGAGCTGATGGGGCTGCGCCTCGGCGCCGACGACTACATCACCAAGCCGTTCAGCCAGCGCCTGCTGATCGAGCGGATCCGCGCCCTGCTGCGCCGCAACGAAGCGAGCCGAGCCGAAGGCTCGGGTGCCGCGCCGGGCGGGGTGATGGCTCGCGGCGACCTCGTGCTCGACGACACCAAGCATCAATGCACGTGGCGGGGCCAGGACATCCAGCTCACCGTGACGGAGTTCCTGCTGGTAAAGGCGCTCGCGTCGCGGCCCGGCATGGTCAAGGCGCGCGATCAACTGATCGATGCCGCCTACGGGGAGAACATCTACGTCGACGACCGGACGATCGACAGTCACGTCAAGCGCATTCGCAAGAAGTTCCGCACCGTGGACGACAGCTTCAACCACATCGAGACGCTGTACGGTATCGGCTACCGCTACAAGGAGCATTGAGGCGGCGACGGTGGCCCGGCTCGCGCCCTCACCCACCCCTCTCCGGGAGGGAGAGGGCCGGAGTGAGGGCCGCCGGCCGCCCGCGACGGACGCCGCGCGTCCGGCGGCCACGCCGTATCCCCGCTATCGGCTGGTCTCGCCGCTGCTGCGTCGCATCCTGCTGGTCAACGCGCTGCCCTTGGTGCTGCTGGTCGTCGCCTTGCTGTACCTCGACCAGTATCAGAACGGCCTGCTGGAAGCCGAAGTGTCCGCCTTGCGCGAGCAGGCGAGGATCTACGCCGGCGCGCTCGGCGAGAGCGCCGTGCGCGAGAATCAGCCGGATAACCCGAAGCTTGTCCCGGAACTGGCGCGGCCGCTGCTTCGCCGCCTGACCGAGCCGACCCCGAACGCCCAGGCGAAGCTCTACGCGCCGGACGGCCAGACGATCGCCGACAGCCGGGTACGCGAGGGTACCGCTGGCGACGTCGCCACCGAGCCGCTGCCGCCCGCGGTCGAGCGCAGCCCGCTGCTCGCCGTGGTCGGCTGGGTGTATGACCGCGTGCTTGGCTTGCTGCCGCACGAAACGCCGCAGCCGCTGGTGGTCGACATGACGCCCGGCGCGCCAGGGCTCGATTGGCAGCCGGACGTCAAGGAGGAGCTGCGCCTCGCCGGCAACGACCAGAGCCGGGAAATGCCACCCTACGTCCGGCGGACCCGGGACGACCGCTTGTTGGTCACGGTTGCCGAGCCCGTGGAGCACAATCGGCACACGGTCGGCATCATCCTGCTCACCCGCGAGGCGCGCGAGGTGGACATCAGCCTGTTCACCGTGCGCGTCTCCATTCTGGCGCTGTTCTGCCTGGCGCTCGTGCTGACCGTGCTGCTGTCCTGGTATCTTTCGCTCACCATCGCCCGGCCAATCCTGCGGCTGGCGAGCGCGGCGGCGCAGATCCGCGAGGGCAAGGGCCGCACCGGCACGGTGCCCGAGCCGCTGGTCCGGCGCACCGACGAGGTGGGTGCCCTGGCCAACGCGCTGTCGGCCTCGGCGGCCGCCTTGTGGAAACGGATGGACGCCATCGAGCGGTTCGCCGCCGATGTCGCGCACGAGATCAAGAACCCGCTCTCCTCGATCCGCAGCGCCATCGAGACGCTGCGTCGGATCGACGACCGGGCGCAGCAGAAGCGCCTGCTGGCCATCATCGGCGATGACGTGACCCGGCTCGACCGCCTGATCAGCGACATCAGCGACGCCTCCCGCATCGATGCCGAACTGTCCAGGCTGCCGCTCGAGCCGGTGGACGCGGCGCCCATCCTCTCCATCCTGCGGGAGATCGACGCCGCGACCCGTGACGCCGGCGATCCAACGGTCAAGCTTGATGCTCCGGAGAAGGGGCTTGTCGTGCTGGCGCTGGAGGACCGGCTGGTGCAGGTCCTGCGCAACCTGATCGGCAACGCGAAATCGTTCAGCCCGCCGCTCGGGCGCATCTTCTTGCGCGGCCGCGAGATCGGCGGGATGGTCGAGATCAGCGTCGAGGACGAAGGTCCCGGCATCCCGGAAGCCAAGCTCGAGCACGTGTTCGACCGTTTCTACTCGGAGCGGCCGAAGGGCGAGCGCTTCGGCCAGCACTCCGGGCTGGGCTTGTCGATCAGCCGTCAAATCGTCGAGGCGATGGGCGGACGGATCAGTGCCGAGAACCGGCGCGATGCGGCCGGCAAGGTCCAGGGCGCGCGGTTTGTGGTGCGCCTGCCACGCGCCTGAGCCGCGCCGCACGGCGTCGGAACGCTTTCGCCGGCTACACGTTCCTCACGCATGAGTGAGCAACTCTCGAGCAAAGCCGACACGAGCGACGGACAGGAAATCGCCGCCGCTCAGGAACAGATGGAGCGGGCCCACCCGACCCCAGGTACCGTCGCCCTTCTCATCCTGACGGTGCTGGCCGTGCTGACGGTGATGTACGCGGCCTCGGAAATCATCATTCCTTTCGTGCTTGCCGCCGTGCTGAACCTGCTGCTTTCGCCCGCCAAACGCTTCCTCTGCGGCAAGCTGCACTTTCCGGCAGCACTCGCCTCCGTGCTGCTCATCCTCGCCCTGTTCAGCGTGGTGGGCGGGATCGGCGCGGCGATCTCGCTGCCCGCCACAAGTTGGATCTCCCGCGCGCCGGAGGCGCTCCCCAAACTGCAGGAGAAGCTCGGACCGCTGCGTGGACCGATCCAGTACGTGCAGAAGGGCTTTGACCAGTTAAGCCATGTCATCCAGCAGGAAACAGCCCCGCAAGGAGGCCTCGCCCCGACGGGACAGCAGACCGTCACGGTCCAGCAACCGTCCGGCCTGGGCGGGGTCGGCTTGACGGTGCTGAACAGCACCCGCGCCTTCCTCGGTCAGCTGTTCACCATCCTGGTCATCCTGTTCTTCCTGTTGTGGGCCGGCGACACGCTGCTGCGCAGTCTGGTCGAGATCATGCCGCGCTTCGGCCAGAAGCGGCGGGTGGTCGAGATCGGCGACGACGTGGAGCGCAGCATATCCGGCTATCTCGCGACCATCACGATGATGAACGCCGCCGTGGGCGTGGCGAACGGGGTGTCCGCCTGGGCCTGCGGGCTGCCCGATCCGCTGCTCTGGGGCACCCTCGCATTCCTGCTCAACTACGTGCCCATCCTGGGGCCGTTCTGCGGCGTGGTGATCTTCTTCGTCATCGGCCTGTTCACCTATTCCGTCATCTGGTGGGCGTTCCTGCCGGCCGGGATCTA
The DNA here is from genome assembly GCA_963719345.1 of uncultured Alphaproteobacteria bacterium. Classification (GTDB taxonomy): domain Bacteria; phylum Pseudomonadota; class Alphaproteobacteria; order Acetobacterales; family Acetobacteraceae; genus CAVRCA01. The sequence continues at coordinate 287,334 of CAVRCA010000005.1, read as the reverse complement.
TCTGCTGGTCCACGTGCTTGAAGGTGAGACGATCACGCCGATGCTGATCGCGACGCGCTTCACCCTCAACCCGGTCCTGGTGATCCTGTCTTTGTTCTTCTGGGACTGGATGTGGGGCGTGATCGGCGCCCTGCTCGCCGTGCCGCTGCTCGCGATATGCAAGATCCTTTGCGACCACGTCCCGGCGCTGACGCCGCTCGGCCACATCATCGGCGGCGGCCGCAAAGGGGGCACCTCGGCAGCTACCTAGGCGACCGACGCGAGGGCAGGCGGAAGAGCCGCCCCAAGCGGGAACGCTCCTTCGAAGACGGGAACTTAGTCAGCCGCGCCGCGCATCCGGACAAGCAAAGAGCACGTCGCCAGCACCGACAGGCCAAGCACGGCGAGTGCCGCCACGAAATCGTGCCGTCCGGTCGTGCCAGCCAGGAAATAAACCGCGCCCACCAGGGAAATCCCCGTCGCGCCGGCCGCCTGCTGGACCGTGTTCAACAGACCGGCGCCGGAACCGGCGTGCGCCGGCCGCACGGTCGCGAGCACCACGCCGGCCAGCGGCGCCATCACCAGTCCCTGGCCAAACCCGAACAGTAACCAGGGTCGCCATCAGCGTCGCTATTCCAGGCCGGTCGACGAGCAAGGCCAAGCCGGCCAGGCTGACGATGCCGGCGAACTGCACCGCGCTGCCGGCGAACAGCACCGAAATGCCGCCCCGTCGCATCCAATGGCCGGCGAGTTGCGAGGCGAGCATGAAGGCCAGCGCCATCGGAACCACCACCAATCCCGCCTGCAAGGGCCGAAAGGCGAGTTCGGTCTGCACGAACAGGGTCAGCACGAGATAGAAGGACGCGTTGCCGAACTGGAAGCTGAAGACCGTGGCGAGCCCACGCAGGAAGCGGCGGTCCACAAGCAGAGTGAGATCGACCAGCGGCAGCCCGCCTGCCTGCTCGACTGCACGTTCGAGGCGCAAGAACGAGCCCAGCATAAGTCCGCCGGCCGCCGCCACCGCCCAGAGCCACCACGCCCAGCCGAGCTCGCGTCCGGCCATCATCGGGCCGATGAGGCAGGCCAGCGCCAAGAACAGCAGCACGGCGCCGCGCAGGTCGAGCTGGGTGCCCGGGCGCGCCGCCGTTTCCGGCATGAGGCGCAGGGCCGCCAACGAGATCGCCGCGCCGACCGGCAAATTGACCAGGAACACGCTCCGCCAGCCCAGGCCCCAGACATTCAAGGTCAGCAGCCAGCCCCCCAGCGCGAAACCGGCCGCGCCTCCCAACCCGAGGGCAATCCCGAAGACGGCGAAAGCCCGGCTGCGGCCGGCGTCAGGGAACAGCGTGTGGATGGTCGCCAGCACCTGCGGCACCATCAAGGCCGCCATTCCGCCTTGCGCCAGCCGTGCCAGCACCAGTTCGGTTCCCGAGTGCGCCATGCCGCACCAGAACGAGGCGAGTGTGAAGGCCATCACGCCGGTGACAAAGGCCCGGCGGCGGCCGAACAAGTCGCCGAGACGCCCGCCGGTGATCACCATCGCGGCGTAGGCGACCTGGTAGCCCGCAATCACCGCCTCGATCTCCGCCGGGCTGGCGCGCAGGTCGGTCCGGATGGACGGAAGTGCGACATTGGCGATGAAGGCGTCGGCGACGAACATGAACTGCGCCGCCACGACGACCGCCAGCGCCCACCAGCGCCACGGTTCCACGCGCGGTACGGCGAGGCTCGGAAATGCCATGTCGGCCGCCCGCATCGCATCCTGCGGCACCAACACGCGCGCCGGCGTCAAGGCTTTGAATGTCTGACGCATGGCGGCAACTCTCGTTCGGCGCGAGGCGGGATGTTCAACCTTGGGTATAGAGCCTCAACCGCCTTAACGGCACACTAAAGTGTGTCACTCCTCCCGCGGCGGCGCGCGCTGGACGAGCGGCTTGGTCATGTAGACTCGCCGCAAGCCCGCCTCCTCGGCCCGGTGCGTCTCGACGAAGCCGATCCGGGAATAGAGCGCGAGATTTTCCGTCATCGCCTCGTTCGTGTACAGCTTGAGTGACGAGCAACCCGCCTCGCGTGCCGATCGTTCGGCGAACTCGAGCAGGGTCCGGCCATGGCCCATCCCCTGCGAGCCGGGGCGGACGGCGACGTTGTCCAGCAGCATCGCGTCCCGCTCGCGGATCAGCACGACAAGCCCGTGAATGACGCCGGCGATCTCGAGGACATGGATGTTCCCGCGCCGGATGTGAGCGGCGTAGTTGTCAAGCATCGGCCCAGGTTTGCGCCCGATACGCGGCACGTAACCGGAGTAGGCGGCGACGACGATCGCCTCGATGAGGGGACAATCCTCCGCCATCGCCGCGCGGATGGTTCTTGTCATGCCGTTTCTCCTAATAGCCACGCATTTCGTCGAACCGGTTCGGCATGGCTGCGCCGTCACGCCGAGCGCGCAGGTTGTCGAAGAACAGGTCGAGGCTGCGCGGATTATAGGTGTCGGGATCGTCGGCCGAAGTGTGCGGGCTCATCACCAGGTTGGGCGTGCGCCACAGCCGATCGCCGGGCGGCACGGGCTCCTCGGCGAACACGTCGAGCACCGCGCCGAACAGGTCTCCGGCATCGAGCCGATCGCAAAGGGCCTCCTGGTCCATCAGCGCGCCGCGACCGATGTTCACCACCCCCGCCCGGCGCGGCAGCAGGGCGAGCCGCCGACGATCCATCAGCCCGCGTGTCGCCGCCGTGAGCGGGCAGGCAAGCAAGAGAAAATCGGTTTCCGGCAGCACAGCATCCAACTCGCTAACGCCGATCACCGCCTCGCAGTCCGGGTGGCTTCCCGCGCCGGTGCGGACGCCGGTGACGCGCAGCCCGAAGCGGGCCGCCTGCACGGCCGCGGCACCCCCGAGCGTGCCGAGCCCGACGACCGTGAGCCGCTGACCGGCGAGCACCCGGCCCCAGCGTTTCTCCCAGCGGCCGGCACGCTGGGCGGTGATCATGGCCGGCAGCGCGTTGGCCAGCATCAGCACCGCCATGATTGCGAACTCGCCCGCCTTCGCGGCGTGGACACCGCGATTGTTCAGCAGCGCCACGCCCTGGGGGAGCCAGCCGAACGGTGCCAGCCGGTCGAGCCCCGCCGCAGTCACGAACACCAGAGCCAGGCACGGCGCGGAAGCCAGCATGGGGCGCAGCGGGTCCAGGGTGGCGGGATCGGTGATCAGCGCCTCGGCGTCGCGCAGGGCGCGGGAAACATCGGCCGCGGTCTCGCCGATGCTGATGTCGTGCCCGCGACCGATGTCGCCCGCCCGCGCCGCGGCGTCGTGCCATTGTTGCCAAGTAAAGACGAACAGCGGATCGTCGATCGGGTTCTGGATGTGAACGCGCATCCCGCGTGCTTCCGCCTTGGCCCATGGGCTGTCAACGTGCCGGCGATGCTGCCCATCCTGTTTCGCGACCACCGCTTCGTCGTACTCGACAAGCCGGCCGGCCTGCCCGTCCACGCCGGACCGCGCGGCGGCCCCAGCGTCGAGGATTTTTTCCCAAGGCTCTCCCGCCGGCGTGACGGGCCGTGGCTGGCGCACCGGCTCGATGCCGATACCGCCGGGTGCCTGATCGTCGCGCTGCGCCGCTCGGCGCTGATCGCGGCGCAGGCGGAGTTCGCCGCCGGACGCGCCCGGAAAACCTACTGGGCCATCGTGCAGGGCGGCCCGGTGGAGGACGCGGGCACCATCGACAACCACTTGCGCAAGATCACGACCCCGGCCGGCTGGCGGATGGCGCCGATCCGGACGGCCAGCATGCGGTGACGGAGTGGCGGGTGCGCGGTCGAGCCGCCGGCTGTGCGTGGTTGGAACTTGCGCCGCGGACCGGACGCACCCACCAGGTGCGGGTTCATTGTGCGGCGCTGGGCTGCCCGGTCCTCGGCGATCCCGTCTATGGCGCGCCGGGCGGCCGATTGCTGCTGCTCGCCCGCGCGATCCACCTGGCCCTCGATCCGCCGCTACAGGCGACCGCGCCGCCGCCGTCCCACATGCAAGCGACGCTACATGCCTGCGGCTGGACGCCCGAATTCAGCCCAGCATGAACCACAGCCGGAATATGAGGGTTTCCGGCCAAGTCTGCCGTAGCAGCCCTCCGGTCCGGCGCAGCGCTCGGGCGCGAGCGAAAAACCCGCCGCGCAGCGCATCGGCGACCGTCAGGACCTGCTCGTGCGAGGCTTTGGTGATCAGGTCGGGCTGCGCCGCCAAGGCGAGCGACCTGCTGGCGGAACACGGTCATGAACACGCCCGGCCCCCGGCGCAGCGCGCGCCACTGCCCGGCGCGGCAGCGACGGCGGCGCACCGACGAGGTTGCCGGCGTGCTGGCGATACAGCACCGCCGGCTCGTCGTCGGCCAGCACGCGTCCGCCGGCCGCCGCCACCATCAGATAGGACCACCAGTCGTGCATGGGCGCCGCGCGGCGGCCGGCTCGCCGCGATCAGCGCCGCCGCGGCCGCGGTTCAGCATGCATGGTGCAGCCGGTGGCGATGTTCTGCGTCAGCGCCGCCGGGAAACCCGGCCGGCCGCAGCGAGCAGGACAGGCCGATCCGGCCGCAGCCGCTCGTCCACCAGGATCTGCCGGGCGCAGTAGAGCGCCGGGGCGTCGGCCGGCACCTGCCGCAGCGCGCGCGCCGCCGCGCGCCAGCTTCTCGGGCAGCCAGACATCGTCCTGGTCGGCGAAGGCGAACGCGTCGGGCCGGCCGGCGGAGCGCCGCCCGCAGCAGGCAGAGAAAGCTGCCGGTCGGCCCCAGCCGCTCCGGCGGCCCCGCATCGACGCACCGGCCCTGCGCCGGCCCGGCGGCGAAGCCTCGCAGCACGCGCGACCGTCCGATCCGAGGACCCGTCGTCGCGCCAGTACAGCACCCAGTCGCGGTGGGTCTGCGCGAGCAGGCTGTCCAGCTGCTCGCTGCAGGAAGCGCTCGCCGTTGAACGTCGAGAGCAGGATCGCGACGCGTGCCGCCGGAGTCGTCCGTGACCATACCCTCGAAGACTAGCAGCGGTGTCCTGTGCGGAAAAGATCGCCTCGACCGTGCGCTGGCCAGGCTGGCCGGCCATTCCGGCAGGCGCAGGCCGAAGCGTGCGCTCCAGCTTGCCGCAATCCAGCCGGGAATCGGGTGGACGGCGCGCCGGGGTCGGCCATTCGGCGGTGCTGATCGGCTCGACCGCCGGCGATCGGCGCGCCCGTGTCGCGCGGCCTCCTCGAAGATCGCGGCCGGCCAGCCCGTGCCAGGTGGTCCAGCCGCTGCCGGCGGCGTGAAAGATGCCGCCATATTCGTCCTGCCAACCGCTGCCGCGATCCGCCCGATGTCCCGAGGATCGCCTCGGCGAGATCGGCGGCGGCGGTCGGGCAGCCGCGCTGGTCGGCGACGACCCGCAGCCGGTCGGTCCGCTTGCGCCGCGTTCAGCATGGTGCAGCACGAAGTTCTTGCCGGCCGGGGCGTAGACCCAGGAGGTGCGCAGCACGAGGCGCGCGGGCAGCGCGGCGCAGCACCGCCTGCTCGCCGGCCAGCTTGCTGGCGCCGTAGACGCCGGTCGGCGAAGTCGGGTCGGTCTCGACATAGGGCGCGCCCTTGATGCCGTCGAACACGTAGTCGGTGGAGACGTGGATCAGCGGGATGCCGGCCGCTCGCGCACAGTGCCGGCGAGCCGGGCCGGGCCGTCGCGGTTGGCGCGCAACGCGGCCGCCTCGTCGGTCTCGGCCGCGTCCACCGCGGTGTAGGCGGCGGCGTTGACCACCAGCGACGGGCGCGCCGCGGCGAAGCACGGCGTCGATCGCTCTCCGGCCGGTCGAAATCGAACTCCGGCCGGCCGACCCGCACGCATCGGGAGCCCGGCCGCGGCACCGGCTTCGTCCAGCGCCCGCGCGAGCTGTCCGGAGCCGCCGGTGACCAGGATCGGGGCGGCGCACGGTCAGGCCCGGAACCAGACCGGCGCACTCGGCCAAGCGGCGGCAGGGCGCGGTCCTTGTCGGAGAGCACCGCCCGGTCGGCGGAATCGGCCAGGGCAGCGCCGAGATCGGGGTCGTTCCAGATCACGCCGCGCTCGGCGCTGCGGTCGTACGGCGCGGTGACCTTGTAGATCACCTCGGTGTCCGGCTGAGGGTGCAGAAGCCGTGCAGGAAGCCGCCCGGAACCCAGAGCTGCGCCCAGTTGTCGGCGCTCAGCACGGCGCGACATGCCGGCCGTAGGTCGGCGAGCCGTGCCGGATGTCCACCGCCACGTCCCAGATCGCGCCGCGCACGCAGCGCACCAGCTTGCCCTGTACGTTCGGGTGCGATCTGGCAGTGCAGTCCGCGCACCACGCCCTGCGGCGCCGACAGGCTGTGGTTGTCCTGCACGAAACCCGGTCCGATGCCGCCTTCGGCGTACGCGGGCGGCGCTGCAGGTCTCGGAGAAGAACCCGCGCGGATCGGCGTGGCGGCGCGGCTCGATCAGGAGCACGTCCGGGATGGCGAGGCGCTCGGACCTTCATTCGTGCTCTCCCTCGGCCAGTTCCGTCAGCACCCGCCCGAGCTCCGTCTTGCCGAGCGGCGGCGCGTGCTGGCGCAGCGCGTCGGCGTCGATATAGCCCATGCGGAACGCCACCTCCTCCGGGCAGCCGACCAGCATTCCCTGTGCGCGACTGGATGGTCTGCACGAAGGTCGCCGCCTGCAGCAGGCTGTCCGGCGTGCCGGCGTCGAGCCAGGCGCAGCCGCGCGCCAGCCGCTCCACGTGCAGGCGTGCCCTCCTCCAGATAGAGCCGGTTGAGGTCGGTGATCTCCAGCTCGCCGCGCGCCGAGGGCGGATCGCGCGCGGCCAGTTCGGAGACGCGCTGGTCGTAGAAGTAGAGGCCCGTCACCGCCCAGTTCGAGTGCGGCGCGGCCGGCTTCTCCACGATGTCCGCGGCGCGTCCGGCCGCATCGAACGAGACGACGCCGTAGCGCTCCGGGTCGCGCACCTGGTAGGCGAACACCGTGCGCCCCGGTCTCGCGATCCGCCGCGTCGCGCAGCAGCGCCGAGAGATGATCGGCGAAGATCAGGTTGTCGCCGAGCGCCAGCGCGCAGGCCTCGCCGGCCGATCCAGTCGCGGCCGATCAGGAACGCCTGTGCGATGCCCTCCGGCCGCGGCTGCTCGGCGTAGTCGAAGCGGACGCCGAACCGCGAGCCGTCGCCCAGCAGGCGGCGGAACTGCGGCAGGTCGGCGGGCGTGGAGATCACCAGCATGTCGCGGATGCCGGCCAGCATCAAGGTCGCGAGCGGGTAATAGATCATCGGCTTGTCGTAGACCGGCAGCAACTGCTTCGACGCTGCCAGAGTCATCGGGTGCAGCCGCGTGCCCGAGCCGCCGGCGAGAAGGATGCCTTTCATCGCCGCCGCTCCCAAGCCCGGCGCTCCGCCGAGCCGCTGCCCGGCGTAGCGGCCGGCGCGGATCGCGCTCCCACCAGGCGCGGTTCTCCAAATACCAGTCGATCGTGCGCGCGAGGCCGGCCTCGAAATCGTGCGGCGCGCGCCAGTCGAGGGCCGCTTCGCTGCGCGACGGGTCGATCTCGTAGCGGAAATCGTGCCCGGGCCGGTCGGCGACGAACTGGATCAGCCGCTCGCGCGGCCCCGCCGGATCGGGCACGCGCCAGTCAAGATGCGCGCAGATCGCTTGCACCACCGCGAGGTTGCTGCGCGGCTGGCGCGCACCGATGGCGTAGGTGGCGCCCGGCTCGCCCCGCTCGAGCAACCTGCACCAGCGCTTCGGCGTGATCGTCGACGAACAGCCAGTCGCGCTGTTGGGAGCCGTCGCCATAGACCGGCAGCGGCTTGCCTTCGAGGGCGTTGAGCGTGACCAGGGGGATGAGCTTTTCCGGAAACTGCCACGGACCGTAGTTGTTGGTCGTGTTGCTGACGATCACCGGCAGTTCGTAGGTGTGCCGCCAGGCGCGGACGAGATGATCGGACGCCGCCTTGCTCGCCGAATAGGGGCTGCGCGGATCGTAGGCCGTCGTTTCGTCGAACGGCGGGTCCGCGGCGGCCGACGCGCCGAACACCTCGTCGGTCGAGACGTGGTGGAACCGGAACCCCGCCGTCTCGCCCGGCGGCAGCGCCGCCCAGTAGGCGCGCGCCGCCTCCAGCAAGGTGAAGGTGCCGACCACGTTGGTGACGATGAACGGCGCCGGTCCGTCGATCGAGCGATCGACATGGGTTTCCGCCGCCAGGTGCATCACCGCATCCGGCTGGTGCGTCGCGAACACCTGCCGCATGGCAGCAGCATCGGCGACGTCGGCGCGCAGCAGGAGATGCCGCGAGTGCCGGTTCGCCTCCTCCAGCGCCTCTTCGGAGGCGGCGTAGGTCATTTTGTCGACGTTGATCACGACATGTCCCGTGCGGCGGACGACGTGGCGGATGACCGCCGATCCGATGAAACCGCACCCGCCTGTCACCAGCAGCTTCATGCCGCGGCCATCTTCTGCTGCCCGATCTGTTTGCTCGAATACTTTCGACACAACGCCTCGCGTCGCGCAATGACGGAGGGTTGACGTCGCCATACCGGACGCCTGCGGAGCAATCCGCATGTCACTGCGCAGGCGCCCGCGACATGATCAACGAGACGAAATCGCCGACGCAGTGCAACCCGTCCATCTCACCGGTGCGCATGCGCAGGTCGAATCGCTCCTCGACCGCCATGATGATGATGACCATCTTGAGCGAGTCCCACCCTTCGACGTCCTGCGCCGTCAGACCGGGTTGCAGCGTGAGCACCGGATCAGCGAACGTCTCGCGGAAAATGTCGGTCAGCGCTGCGTAGACCTCCGGCTCCGTCACGACGCGGCCTCCACCAGAGACGCCCCACGCACCAGGCGGTGAACGCTGGTGCAGATTTCGAACCAGCCCTCGTAGCAGATCTCGGTCGCCCTGTCGTACGGCGCAAGCCACTCGATATACGCCTTTATCAGCCCGGCGCCGCGCGGCTCCACGCTGCCGACAGGATGGTCGGCGTCCGCCGGCTCGACCCAGAGCAGCGTGTTCGGCCCGAACCGCCCGAGCATCTCGACGGCCTCTCGCACGGCTTCTTCCGCCAATGGCAGATTGGATTTCCAGACCAAGGTCTTCTCGCCGCCTTCGAGATCGGCGAGCAGCTTGCGCCGGAGGAACTGCAATCGCCTCGCCGCTTGCAGGCGCAACGCTTCCGGATCGATCCGGCCTTCCGACTGGAAGGTGTGAGTCCGCAGGTCGTACGCGGTCTCCATGATGAGGTATTCGCGCCCACCCTCCGGGCCGGCTGCCTCCACGCGCACCGTCGCGGGGTCGCCCAGTCCCTCGAAACGCACATCCAGAGCCGTGACCAGCCGCTGCAGCCGAGCCTCGACCGGGATGTGGAATCCTGCGAAGCGCAACAGCCCAAGCGGCTCAGCGCCGGCTTGGCGTTGAACAAGCCCGAACTCGCAATTGTCGCCGAGCGCCTCGAACCGGAGCATCAATTTGTCTAGTGACATTACATATAATTCCTAAAGTGGAATGTGCCGCATAAGTTTGCTCCTCAGGCGACAACTTGCTTGGCTGCTCACGTCCGATCAGTTAGCTTCCGCGCCATTAGCTCAAGACGCCCAATCCGGGGTATTTCACTATGACAGATACGACACCCAGGGCCGACCTGGGAACCTTCTTTGACGCTGAATGGTATCGCGCGGAATACCCGGATGTTGCCACGGCAGGCATCGACCCGCTTGATCACTTCTTGAACCACGGCATGGCCGAAGCGCGCAATCCAAATGCTTTTTTCGACAGCGCTTGGTATCTTGAACAATATCCAGACGTCGCGCGGGCCGGCATCCACCCGCTGCTGCACTACATGCAACACGGCGCCTCGGAGTTGCGGAATCCGCATCCGCGCTTCGACGCCGCATTCTATGCGGAGGAGCATCCCGAGGCGGCGGCGAATCCGCTGTTGCATCATGTCCTGGTCGGAGCCGGCCAGGATTGGCCGACCGAGAAGCGGGTCGCCATCGGCGAGTATTTGGCATCCGGCGCGGAACCGCCGACCTGCCCGGCCGGGATCGAGGTCGACATCGTCATCCCCGTGTATCGCGGGCTCGAACAGACGCAGCGATGTCTTGCGTCGGTGCTCGCCGATCCGCACAGGCCGGCCGGCCAGATCATTCTCGTCGACGACCGCTCGCCGGAGCCTGAGCTATCGGCGTGGCTCGACACCGTGAATGCGACCGGAAAAATCCGACTGATCCGGCATCGGCGCAATCTCGGCTTCGTCGTGTCGGTGAACCGTGGGATGCAGGTCTCCGACCGTGCCGACATCGTCCTGCTGAACAGTGACACCGAGGTCCCGGCAGGCTGGCTCGCGCGCCTCGCCGGCCATGCGTACGCGCAGCCGCGGGTCGGCACCGTCTCGCCGTTCTCCAATAATGCTACCATCTGCAGTTATCCGCACGAGCAGGGCGGACCGATGCCGTTCGGCTTGTCGCTCGCCGAAGTGGACGCCGCGTGCCGCGAGGCGAATGGCGGACGCACCGTGGACGTGCCGACCACCGTCGGATTCGCGATGTACATCCGTCGCGCGTGCCTCGACGAGATCGGCTTGTTCGACGCCGAGACCTTTGGCCGCGGCTACGGCGAAGAGAACGATTTTTGCATGCGGGCGGGCGCTGCCGGCTGGCGCAACCTGCTCGCTTGCGACACCTTCGTGTATCACGAGGGCAATGTCAGCTTCGGCGCAGGGTCGAGCGATCTCGACGGCAAGTCCGACCTGCTGCTCGGCAAGCATCCGAATTTCAACGAGCTCGTCGCCAAGCACATCCGGCGCGACCAGGTCGGGCCGTATCGGCTCGCGCTGACGGCGGCGCTGTTTCGCCGCTCCGGGCGACCGAGCGTGCTGATGGTTACGCACGGGCTCGGCGGCGGCGTACGGCAGCAACTCAATGCGGTGATGGCGCGCACCGGCGGCCACGGCAACTTCTTCGAACTCTCCGCGACCAAGCAGGGCGTTGCCCTCTCGGTCCCGGCGCGTGAGGAGCATCCGCCGATGCTGTTGGGCGAGGACCGTCTGGACGACCTGGTGCGCTTCCTGCGGTCGGCGGCGGTGAGCCGCGTCCATATACACCACACGCTCGGGATGCGGCTTGATCTGCGCGATCTGATCCACCGGCTCGGCGTTCCGTTCGACTTCACGGTGCACGACTTCCTGACGATCTGTCCGCAGATCAACATGCTGCCGCGGCGTGATTCACAGTATTGCGGGGCGCCCGGACCGGCGGTGTGCAACGCCTGCATCGCCGCACGTCCCGACATCACGGTGCGCGACATTCTCGGCTGGCGCGCGGCGCACGCTTGGCTGCTGCAGCAAGCCGACCGGGTCATCTGTCCGAGCGAGGACACGCGGAGCAAGCTGGCTCGATACCGGCTCGACCAGCGCGCCATCGTCGTGCCGCACGAGCCTGTCGGCAAGGTGAACTGGCCGATGCGGCCGCCCACCCTCCAGCGCGGCCGCAAGCTGCGCGTCGCCATCCTCGGCGTGCTGACCAGCCACAAGGGACTGCGCACCGTCGCCGCACTGGCCGAGACGGCGGACCCCGCGCGGCTCGAAATCCACCTGGTCGGCTATTCGGAGGTCCCGCTGCCGCCGCTCGCCGCAGAACGCATCCGGGAGACCGGGGCGTATCAGGCGGACGATCTCGCCAAGCTCATCGCCGACGTGCGGCCACACGTGATCTGGTTCCCGGGTCAGGTGCCGGAAACCTACAGCTTCACGCTCAGCGCGGCGATCGCGACCGGCCTGCCGATCGTCGCCTCCCGCGTCGGCGCGTTCCCCGAACGGCTCGACGGTCGGCCGTTGACCTGGCTCGTCGATCCCGCCGCGCCCACCGCCGAGTGGCTGGAACGGTTCGACGAGGTGCGCCAGGATCTGACCACGCGACGCACCCCGCCGCGCGCCAAGGCTCGCACCCCGGTGCCGGATTTCTACGCCGACTCCTATCTCCGGCACGATCGGCCGCCGCTCGTCGCCTCTCCGGGGACCGCCGGCGTCATCGACCTGCGCCGGCCCGGCCGGACGACGGTCGTGGTCATTCCGGAACGCCTCGGCGAGGAGACGATCAGTCCCTGCGGCTACATCCGGCTGCTCCAGCCGCTCGATCATCCCGCCATCGGCGGCGAGTTGGACACGATCGTCGCCGACGCGAAGGAAGCATTGCGCTACCGCGGCGACATCGTCGCCTGTCAGCGTTACTCGGTGGCGAACCTCGTGCTGGCGGACCGGCTCGTCGAGCATTGCCGGCGGCAGGAGATGCCGCTGCTGTACGACCTCGACGACAACCTGATGGAGGTGCCGAGCGACCATGCGGACGCGGCGGTGCTGCGCCCCCGCGCCGAGGTGGTGAACCGGCTGGTGCGACAGGCCGATGCGGTCTGGGTCTCGACCCCGGCGCTGCGCGACGTCGTGTGTACCATGCGTGCCGACGCGGAACTCGTCCCCAACGGTCTCGACGAGCGGCTCTGGTCCGCGGTCCACCACGCCGATGCCGCCCCGTTCGCGCCGCTGCGCATCCTGTTCATGGGAACCGCGACGCACGACGCCGACCTTACCCTGGTGCTGCCGGCCCTGCGGCGTCTGCACGAGGACCATGGCGAGCACGTCCGGGTGGATGTTCTGGGCGTCACCGGCCGCGCGCTGCCCGAGTTCGTCAACCGGGTCGCGCTGCCGCCCACGGCGGCCGCGAGCTACCCCGGCTTCGTGAGCTGGATCACGCAACGCAACGTTTGGGACGTCGGCATCGCGCCGCTGCTCGACACGCCGTTCAACCGGTCGAAATCCGCGATCAAGACCATGGACTACGCCGCCCTGGGCTTGGCGGTGCTCGCCTCGAACCTCGACGTCTACCGCGGTTCGATCGCCGACGGAGCAGGCGGCATGCTGGTCGCGGAGAACGCCGCCTCCTGGTACGAGGCGCTCAGCCGGCTGCTCCAGGACTGGCGCCTGCTGCGCGACCTGCGCGAGGGCGCCCGGCGGAGTTTTGCGGCCTATACCCTGGCCGCGCAGGCCGACGAACGACGCCGGGCCTGGTCCGCGCTGACCGCGGCGGCCCGGCGGCAGGTCGCGGCCTGACGAACCTTATTGGCGTGCGGCTTCAGCCGGCGTGCGGCTTTCCTCGGGCGGCGTCCGGCGCGGCTGGTTGCGACCGCCGTGCGAGTGCTCGCCGCCCTTGCGCCCGGCTTCCGCGGCAAGCCTGTGGTTCTGCGAAAACGGCCGCTTCTCGGCCGGCACGCTGCTGCCGCCCTTTGACGCGATCTCCCGTTGGCGCGCCGGATCCATGGACGCGAACCCGCGGTTGCTTCGTCCGGTTCCGGTCTGCGTCTTGCCTGGCATGGGTCTGTTGGCTCCTTCCCTGATGCGGATGGCCGCGCTTCGGCGCCGCTGCAAGGCCAACGGAGGCGCGTCCCATCAGTTCTTGTAAGTACGTTCACTCACACGTACGAACCCGTGGGAACCCGGCGAGGCGCCCCCCGGGCGCTGGCAATCGGGCCGGCTCGAGGCCACATACGGGGCATGCAACGCCGGACCATCCTCGCCGCCATCCCCGCCCTGCTTGCGGCCGGCTCGGCGTTCGCCCAGCCGGCCGATGCCGCGACGATCGCGGCCATCGAGAACTACCTGAACTCGCTCCGCACCTTGAAGGCGCGTTTCCTGCAGATCGCGCCGGACGGCCGCACGACGCGCGGCACCGCGTGGCTGGAGCGGCCGGGGCGGATGCGCTTCGAGTACGATCCGCCGACGCCGTTGCTGCTCGTCGCCGGCGGCGGATTGCTGGTTTTCCACGATTCGCAACTTGGGCAGACAAGCAACATTCCGCTCTCGCAGACGCCGCTCGGCATCCTGTTGGCCGACCAGATCCGGCTCTCGGGCGCTCTCACCGTATCAGCCCTGAAGCGTCAGCCGGGCATGATCTCGGTGACCGTGAACCGCACCTCGAGCCCCGGCGACGGCAGCCTGACCCTGGTGTTTTCAGACAATCCGCTCAGTCTGCGCCAGTGGACCGTCGTTGACCCGCAGCGTCAGGAGACCCGGGTGACCCTGTACGACGTGGAGACCGGTGGCCGGTTCAGCGACAGCCTGTTCCAGTTCATCGACCGCGGGTTCCCGAACGGCACGCCGCTGGCGCCTGGCTCGGGTGGATGACGGCTCGGGCGGATGATGGCTCGGGTCGATGATGGCTCGGGCGGATGGCCGGAAAGTACAGCACGCTTCCGCCAGTCGGTCCCGAATTGACTTTTTTCTAATCGGGTTTCCGTCAACAATGTCGTCGGTCGCTGGGTTTTCACTTTCATATCACGCCGGGTCATGAAGCCGCTTATCGGGATCAGTTGCTGCACCAAGCTCTTCGGCGTCTTCGGGATGCCGAACCACGCCGCCTCCGACACCTACATCCGGGCCACCGACCACCTCGTCGGAGCGGTTCCGGTGCTGGTCCCGGCGAACGGCTCGCGGGCCGAAGTCGCCACCCTGCTCAGCCGCCTCGATGGCATCATGCTCACCGGCAGCCGCTCCAACGTGCATCCGAGCCTCTATGACGGGCCGCCGCACGCCGAAGGCACCCCGGAAGACCCGATGCGCGACGGCGCCACGTTGCCGCTGATCCGCGCCGCGGTGGAACACGGGGTGCCGCTGCTCGCCATCTGCCGCGGGTTTCAGGAGATGAACGTCGCCCTCGGCGGCTCACTGCACCAGCGGCTGCAGGACGTGCCGGGCCGGCTCGACCACTCCACCCCACTGCAGGCCTCCTCCCGCGTGCGGACGGGCAAGGCTCACGCGCTGCGGGTGACGCCGGGAAGCTGGCTGCACCGGGTGGCCGGCGCGACCGAGATCGGCGTCAACTCGCTGCACAATCAGGGAATCGACCGGCTGGCGCCCGGGCTGGTCGCTGAAGGTATCGCGCCGGACGGCACGATCGAGGCGGTACGCGCCACCGGCGTCCCCGGATTCGCGGTCGGGGTCCAATGGCATCCCGAATATGACTGGGAGGTCGACGTCGTGTCGCGTCGCATCTTCGAGCGGTTCGGTGAGGCGGTGCATGCCTACGTCGCCCGCGGCCGTGTCCCGGAAATCGTCGCCGCGGAATAGCGCCTCAGTCCAGCCGCAGCAGCTGCGTCTTGAGATAAGCGGTTTCCGGCAGGTGCGGATGCACCGGATGGTCCGGGCCCGCGCCGCCGGTGAACAGCACGCGCCCCTCCCGCCGCGCCTTCAGCAGGCCGGCCGCGATCCGGGCCGACCAGGCATCGAGCGGCGCGTGATGGCTGCAGGAGGCAACGAACAGGAACCCGCCGGGAGCCACCAGGGCGGCGGCCAGCCGCGCCATCTTGCCGTACGCCCGCAGTCCGGCCTCCGCGTCCTTGCGGGACTTGGCAAAAGCGGGCGGGTCGCACACCACGATGTCGAACCGAGCGCCCTCCCGGTGCAGCGCCTGCAT
Source organism: uncultured Alphaproteobacteria bacterium (assembly GCA_963719345.1). GTDB lineage: Bacteria > Pseudomonadota > Alphaproteobacteria > Acetobacterales > Acetobacteraceae > CAVRCA01. Next base: position 271,891 of record CAVRCA010000005.1, on the reverse strand, counting down.
GGCGTCGAACCCGTCTTCGCGGCGGCACTCCACCCGATCGGCCAAGCCGTTCAGGATCGCGGCCCCCCGCGCCTGGTCGAGCGCCGGGGCGCTCGCATCGACCAACGTGACGGCGCGGGCGCCGGCGGCGGCGCAGCGCAGGCCGAACGCGCCGATGTGGCAGAAAACGTCAAGCACCCGCGCGCCGCCGGCGAGTGCGGCGACGCGGTCGCGGTTGGGCCGCTGGTCGTAGAACCAGCCGGTCTTCTGGCCGGACAGCGGATCGACCGGAAATCGAAGACCGCCCTCCTCCACCAACGCCGAACCGTCGTGGCCGTGCAGCAGCGTCACGGTTTCGGCCAGCCCCTCCTGCCGCCGGGCCGCGCTGTCGTTGCGGCCGACGATGCCGCGCAGGCCCAGCAATCCGACAAGCGCGGCGACGATGTCCGGCGTCAGGCGGTCCATCCCGGCGGTGTTGGCCTGCAGCACGGCCACCTCGCCGTAGCGGTCGACGATGAGCCCGGGCAGTCCGTCCGCCTCGGCGTGAACCAGCCGGCAGAACGGCTCCACGCCCAATTTCGACCGCAGACCGATCGCCGCGCCGAGCCGCGCCGTCAGCCAGTCCCGGTCGATCACCGCCGCGGGGTCGCGGTCGAGCCGCCGTGCCGCGATCAGGCTGTGCGGGTTGAACATGAAGGTGCCGTAGCGCCAGTCGTCGTCGCCCTCGATGCGGACGAGGCCGCCGGCCTCCAGGCGGCGATACTCCGGCCGCATCGCGATCTCGTTGCTGAACACCCACGGCGAGCCGGCCCGCACACGGCGGCCCTGGCCGGCGCCCAGTCGCAAGACCGGGCGGGACTGCGCCGACGTCGGCTGGAGCAGCGCCGGCGCGGCGCCGTTCAAGCGGCCTGCCGGCGATCCGGCCGCAAGATGGCGAGCAGCGCGCCGATCAGCTGATCCATCATCGCGTCGGTGTGGAACGGCGTCGCGGTTATGCGAAGCCGCTCGGTGCCGCGCGGCACCGTCGGATAGTTGATCGGCGTCGCGTAGATGCCGAACTCGGCCAGCAGCCGGCGGCTGACCTCGGCGCACAGGGCCGCGTCGCCGATATGCAGCGGCACGATATGGCTCTCGCCTGCGATGCGCGGCAGTCCGGCCGCGTCGAGCCGCCGCTTCAACGTCGCCGCCCGCTCGAACAGCTTGGCGCGGCGGGCGGGGTCGGTGCGCACGTGCCGGATGCTGGCGAGTGCCGCGGCGACCACCATCGGCGGCGTCGAGGTGGTGAAGATGAAGCCGGGCGCGCTCGATCGCACCCAGTCGACGATTTCGGCGTCCCCCGCGATGTAGCCGCCATGCGTGCCGAATGCCTTGCCCAGCGTGCCCTCGATGATGTCCACCCGCGCCGCCACGCCGTCCCGCTCGGCCACGCCAGCGCCGGTCGGGCCATACATGCCGACGGCGTGTACCTCGTCGAGGTAGGTCATCGCGCCGTAGCGGGCCGCGAGATCGCAGATCGCGCCGATCGGGGCGATGTCGCCGTCCATCGAGTAGACGCTCTCGAAGGCGATCAGCTTGGGCGCGGCGGCCGGCACCGCTCGCAGCAGCTCGTCGAGGTGTTCGAGGTCGTTGTGGCGAAACACCCGGCAGGTCGCCTTGCTGCCCTTGATCCCGGCGATCATGGAAGCGTGGTTCTTGGCATCCGAGAATACGTGCCAGTCCGGCAGGCTGCCGAGGATGGCCGACAGCGATCCCTGGTTGGAGACGAACCCCGAGGTGAACAGCAGCGCCGCCTGCTTGCCGTGCAGGCTCGCCAGCTCGGCCTCCAGCGCGTGCAGGTCGGGGCTGGTGCCGCTGATGTTGCGGGTGCCGCCGGCCCCGGCGCCCATCCGCCGCGCCGCCGCGCAGGCGGCCTCGATCACGAGGTCGCTGTTGCCCATGCCGAGATAGTCGTTCGACGACCAGACCAGCACCTCGGGTACCGTCCGGCCGGCGATAGAGCGGAAACCGCGCCGCCTGCTTCTCGAGCGGCGTGAAGGTGCGGTAGCGGCCCTGTCCACGGATATCGTCGAGCGACCGGCGGCAGAACGCTTGGAATGGATGCATAGCGAGACGCCTTCAGACAGCGAGCCTTCCCCGGGCGGGCAACGCCCTGGACGATCGTCTTATAGAATGGCGCGCCGCCGTCACAAAGCGGGTGAGCCCGATCACACCCGGCGCGCCCTTCATCGCCGCACCGCGAGCGCCACGCCGGCCAGGGTCAGCGCCAGCGCGGTCAGTTGGGAAAGCCCGAGCGGCTCGCCGAGCAGCAGCGCCGACCCGCCCACCCCGACGACCGGGGCGATCAACGTGCCGATCGCGGCGGTCGAGGCCGGCAGCAGTTTCAACGCCCGGAACCAGGCGAGGTAGGCGAGGATCATCGGCGTGGTGCCGCAATAGACCAGCGCGATCCAGCCGAGCAGCGGCACCCGGCCCCAGTCGGGGTGTTCGAACAGCGCGAGCGCGGTCGGCGGCAGGGCGCCGAACCCCGCCTGCCAGGCGACGCCCGCCACCGGCGGGAGTTGCAGCGGCCGGTTCTTGGCCAGCACCGTGCCGAGCGCGAACACCAAGGCCGCGCCAAGCGCGCAGGCGACGCCGGGCAGCTTGCTCCATCCGGCGGCAGAGCCGCGCAGCAGACCCGGACCGACCAGAACGAGCACGCCGCCGACGCCAAGTCCGAGGGCCATGAGCCGCCACGCGGTCAGCCGTTCGCCGAAGAATCCCCAGGCGAGGACCGTGACCCAGATCGGCATCGAATAGACGAAGATCACGCCCTCGGAGGCGCTGAGCCACAGCAGGCAGAGGCTGGTCAGCACGCTGAACAGGCCGAAATTCAGCATCGCATACAGCACCGTCCGGGCCTGCAGGTTGGCCGGGATGCGCAGCCGCTCGCGGCGCAGCAGCGCGACGGCGAAACCGATTACCATCCCGAGCAGCGCCATTGCGGCGCGCACCGAGAACGGCGGCAGCACGCCGAACAGGTATTTCATCACCGGCCAGTTCAGGCCCCAGCTCGCCGCGGCGAACAACAGGAGGCCGATCCCCTGAGCGGTGGTCCGAGGCAACACGGCGGTCGGCCGCGGGGCGTCAGCGGACGTAGACACGAACCTCCCGTACGGTCGCCGCCGTGTCGGCGCGGGCACCGAGACCGATCCGCGTATCGGCCACCCCCAGCCGCATCATCGCCTGCATCACCGCCACCGCATTCTGCCGCGCCTGGTCGAGATCGTGGCGGAGCTGCGCCGGGTCGCGCTCCTGCGGCACCACGCTCACCACGTCGTAGCGCGCGCCCGGCCGGCGTTGCTCGGCGGCGGCGATGGCGGTGCGCAGCGGCTCCTGGAAATCCGGGTTGGGCGTCGTGTAACGGATGGTCAGCAGCGGCGGCAGCCCGGAGATAGGCGCCAGCGCGGCCAGCTGCGCCGGCACCGGGGCCGCCGGTTTCGGGGCAAACGTGGTCTGGTCCACCAGCTTGCAGCCGGCCAGCGCCAGCGCGGCCCCGAGGGCGACTATTTTCTGCATGCGGGAAATGGTCCTGGAGAGGGTGCGGTCAGCGCCGGTAGTCCGGCGCCTCCTGATCCAGCACCCGGCGGATGCTGTCGAGGTGCAGCCGCGCCGAGGTGGCGTCTCCCTCGCGCATCTGGGCGGCGGTGCGGCGGGCAACTTCCTCGGGCACCGGCACGATTCTTCGTCCAGTCGACTCGGCCAGCCGCTGCACCTCGCAGGCGCGTTCCAGGTAATAGAGATCGTCCCACGCCTCGGCGATGCTGGCGCCGACGACGATGACGCCGTGGTGCTTGAGAAACACCACGTCTGCCTCGCCCATGGCCGCCGCAATCCGGTCGCCCTCGCCGGTATCGAGCGCGAGCCCGTTGTAGGACTCGTCGACCGCCATGCGGCCGTGGAATTTCAGCGCGGTCTGCCCGGCCCACACGAGGGGCGGCCCCTCCAGCATGGCGAGCGCGGTCGCGTTGGGCATGTGCGTATGGAACGCCGCGCGCGCCCGCGGCAACCGCAGATGCAGCCGGGCGTGAATATGAAACGCGGTCGCCTCGGGCACTCCGCTGCCTTCGATCACCCTACCGTTCAGGTCGCAGGTCAGCAGGCGCGAGGCGGTGATCTCGCCGAATCCGTAGCCGTAAGGGTTGACCAGGAACAGGTCGTCGCGTCCCGGCAGCATGGCGGAGAAATGGTTGCAGATGCCTTCCTGCAGGCCGAGACGCGCGGCCATGCGGAAGCAGGCGGCCAAGTCGACGCGCGCCTGCCACGCGGCCGCGCCGTCGAGCTCCGTGTTGCGCAGGACGGCCGGCGCGCCGGGCGGATCGGTGCTCAACGCATGTGCCATCGTCGCCTCCCCGACTCTGCCCGGCGAGCGGCACGCTTGCAGGAAGCGGTCTGGCGGGCAAGATGGGCCCGCAGCAGGAGAACCGGCAGTGGCGGCGCAGACCAACCATCGCATCGACGGACGGCGGTTGTGGGACAGCCTGATGGAGATGGCGACGATCGGGGCGACGCCGAAGGGCGGGGTGCGCCGACTGGCGCTCAGCGAAGTGGATCGTGCCGGCCGCGAGCGGTTCCGCACCCTCTGCGAGGCGGCGGGCCTCACCGTCCGGGTGGATGCGATGGGCAACATGTTCGCCCGCCGCGCCGGGCGCGACCCCGCTCGCCTGCCGGTGCTGTTCGGCAGCCATCTCGACAGCCAGCCTTCCGGCGGAAAATTCGACGGCGCGCTCGGCGTGATCGCCGGGCTCGAGGTGATGCGCAGCCTGAACGAGCTCGGCATCGTGACCGAAGCGCCGGTCGAGCTGGTGAACTGGACCGACGAGGAGGGCAGCCGGTTCGGCTATTCGATCATGGGCTCGGGCGTGTGGGCCGGCGTGCTGCCGATCGAGGCGGCCTACGCCAAGACCGACACCGCCGGCGTGACCGTCAGGACGGCGCTCGACGCGATCGGCGCGCGCGGCCCCGAGCCGGCTGCCGCCTTCCCGGCCGACGCCTATTTCGAGCTGCACATCGAGCAGGGGCCGATCCTGGAGCGCGCGGGGGAGAAAATCGGCATCGTCACCGGGGCGCAGGCGATGGTCTGGTACGACGTGGTCGCCACCGGCCAGGATTCGCACGCCGGCACCACGCCACCGTCGGCCCGCAAGGATGCGCTGGTGTGCGCGGCCCGGATCATCGACCTGGTGGACCGGATGATGCGGGCGCGCGGCGAGGACGGGCGCGGCACGGTCGGCCAGCTGTTGGTCGAGCCGAACAGCCGCAACGTGATCCCCGGTGAAGTGCGGTTTTCCGTCGAGTTCCGGCACCCCGAGGATGCCGAGATCGACCGGCTCGACGCGCAGTTCCCCCGCGAGGCCGGTTTTGTCGCCCGCGATTGCGGGGTCAAGCTGGAGGTGAGCCGGGTGTTCAAGAACCCGGCCCAAAAATTCGATCCCGAGTGCGTCCAGCTGGTGCGCGAGGCGGCGCAGCGGCTCGGCTATGCCGCGCGGGAGGTCGTCTCGGGCGCCGGGCACGACGCGGTCTACGTCGCCCGGCGCATCCCCGCTGCGATGGTGTTTACGCCGTGCAAGGACGGGCTGTCGCACAACGAGGCGGAAAGCATCGAGCCGGAAGAGGCCGAGGCGGGCTGCCAGGTGCTGTTCGAGGCGGTGCTGGCGCGCGCGAATAGGGCATTATAGCGACAACCCTCACCCGCCTTCTCTGGAGCGAGAGGGTTCCTTCCTGCTCCTCTCCCTCAGAGGGCGGGCCGGGTTGAGGACGTGTTTTTGAGCGATAGCCAGGATTCGATGATCATGACCGCTGCGAAGCTGACCCTCCCGAAGCCTGACCCGGACAGCCTGAACACGTCGCTCCGGCGGAATATCGAGATGCTGGCGCATCACCGCAAGCAGGAAGCGGCCTCAGCGACGGCTGAGGAGCGGATCGCGCAGGCGATCACGTCCTTCACGGGCAGCATGCGGTTCGTGTACCTCCACCTCGCGATCTACGGCGCCTGGATCGTGCTCAATCTGGGCGTGGTCCCCGGCGTGCCGACGTTCGATCCGTCCTACGTCATCCTGGCGATGGTGGCTTCGGTGGAGGCGATATTCCTATCCACGTTCGTATTGATCAGCCAGAACCGGACGGCCGCTGCGGCGGACAAACGCGCCGATCTCGACTTGCAGATCAGCCTTCTCACCGAGCACGAGCTGACCAAAATGGCGGAAGTCATCGACGCCATGGCCCACCGGCTCGGCGTCGAAGCGGCGCAGGACCCCGAGTTCAAGGAGATCGAGCGGGACGTCGCCCCTGAGGCAGTGCTCGAAGCGATCGAGGGACAGCAGAGGGCCGAGTAGCCCTCCAATTCACGCCATGCCTGGCTTCGCGATCAGCTCTGCCACGTCAGGATGCGCGGCCACCAGCTCGTCCAGCGTGAAAGGACACGTGTCAGGGACAGGGAGCACCGCGCCCGCGTCATCCGCCCCGGCCCGCAGCTGATAAAGCGCGTCCGTGTAGAGATCAGGCAGGTCGAGCCGCTGCCGCATGGAGGGGGTGAAGGCGCGACGCGCGTCGGTCAGAAAGCCGGCCACCTCCCCCCGCCAGTGCGCCGCCGCCGGGCTGGCCGGCGAAACATGCAGCTTAAGCAGATGCAGCATCGCTTGGCGCAGCAGGCTCTCGCACGACCGCAGCTCCGACCGGCCTACGTCCCTCACCTCTTCGATCAGGTTGGGCCAGTCGACCGCCGTGTTGAGCCGCTCGCCGGCCGCGAGCCGACGCAGCAGACCTGCCTGTTGCTCGGCCCAAGCCAGGGCGTCTCGCTCGTAGAGTCCATCCGGCACGGGCACCTCCTGCCCAGACAGCATCACACGTTCGAGGCGATCCAGTCCTTCAGGCGGCTCTTGGGCAGGGCGCCGACCTGGGTCGCGGCGGGCTTGCCGTCCTTGAACAGGATCAGGGTCGGGATGCCGCGCACCGCGTAGTTGTTCGGCGTCACCGGGTTGTCGTCGATGTTCACCTTGGCGACCGTCAGCTTGCCCGCGTACTCGCCGGCGATCTCTTCCAGGGCCGGGCCGATCGCCTTGCAAGGGCCGCACCACTCGGCCCAGAAATCCACCAGCACCGGTCCCTTCGCCTGCAGCACGTCGGCGCCGAAACTCTGGTCGGTGACGGCCTTGGTGTTTGCGCTCATCGGGGCGGCTCTCCTCTGTTCCTGCCGCACATTGGGGTCGGCCAGGGCGCGATCAAGCCGACCCATGCGGCGCGTGCGCATCAAGCAGGGCATCCGGCAGCCGGTCGGCGCGCGCGCTCCGCGTCCAGACCAGTGCGCAGACGACCGAGCGGCCGGGAAACACCCCGCGCAGCACCGCGCGATACGCCGCCATCTGGCGCAGATAGAGCACCGGCGTCTCCGGAACGGTCGGTGGCGGATCGCGGTTGGTCTTGAAGTCGGCGAGCAGCACCCGATCAGGCAGCACGACAAACCGGTCCACCATGCCGCCCACCGCGGCATTGCCGACCATCCCGGTCAGCGGCACCTCGGCACGACCCTCGCGGGCCGAACAGAGGAGCCAGTTCCGGATGTTCGAGGATCGCGCGGGTCTCCTGAGCGATCGCCGCGCGCGCATCGGGCGGCAATGCGGCGGCCGCACGGTCCAACCATCGACGCGCCGCCAGGTCTCTCGCCAGGGGCGGCAGGTCAGGCAGGTATTGCAGCAAGGAGTGGATCAATTGGCCGCGCTGGAACCGATCCTCCCGGCCCACCGTGGCCAGCGGCGAGACGGCGCCGGGGACCGGGCCGAGTGCCGCCCCCTCGGGACGGCTCGGGGCGAGCGGTTCGGGTCGCGGCGGCTCGGGCGGCGGCGGGGCGGGGCGCCAGTCCGGCGCGACGCCGGCCCAGGTGGGCAGCGGTGCTGTCGCAGCCGCTTCCGCCGCTTCGGAGCCTGACGGCCGATCGAGCTGCTCCTGGTCATGGAACAGCGCCATGCCCCAGTCGCGGAACGGTGACTCGCTGGCCTCCAGCTTGGCGAACCCGGCCTTCACCAACTCGTACCAGCAGGTGTCGGCGGCATCCTTGCGAGGCTCCCAGCCGCAGACCACGAGGCGGTCCTCGGCCCGGGTGAGCGCCACGTAGAGAAGTCGGTTGTGCTCCGCCATCCCCTGTGCCCGCACCCGCTCGCGAATGAGGCGGGTCGCGTCGCAGCTGATCTCGCGGCGTGGCGCCCATAGCGGCACCTCGACGCCCGTCTCAGGATCGTTGGCCCAGAACAGCGGTCCGTCGTCCTGCGGCAATGCGGTGGTGTCGGGCAAGATGACGAGCGGTGCCTGCAGGCCCTTGGCGCCGTGGACCGTCATGATGCGTACGGAGCCGCCGGCACTCTCGGGTTCCCGCTTCACCTCGGCGCCCGACTGCCGCAGCCAATGGGTGAACCCCTGCAACGCCGGCGGATGGGAGCGGCCATAGGCGAGCGCCGCGCTCAGCAGCTCGTCCACCGGCTCCGACGCTTCCGGCCCCAGCCGGCCGTAGAGCCGCGCCCGGCCGCCGAGCGGCCCGAGCGCCTCCGAGAGCAGCGCGTGCGGCGTGGTGTAGTCCACCCGAGGCAGCAGCGCCGAGAGGAACGACGACGCCGCCTGCCAGCGCGCGTTTTCTGCCGCCCGACGGTGCAGCGCTTCCCACAACGTGCCCCGCCGCTCGACGGCTAGTGCCATCAGGTCGTCATCGCCGAGACCGCCGAGCGGGCTGGTCAGCACGCAAGCCACCGAAAAGTCGTCGGACGGCAGCAGCAGGGCGTCGCACAGCGCCAGCAGGTCCTGCACGGCGGCCTGCTCGGTGAGCACCAGCCGGTCGAGCCCGGCGACCGATACCCCTCGCGACTTCAGGGCGCGGACCAATGCGCCGGCGAACTCGTTGCGGCGGCGCACGAGAATAAGGACGTCGCCGGGGGTCAGCGGACGGTCGCGGCTCGGCAGCATCACCGTCCCGGCGGTTTCGTCGCGAATCCAATCGGCCAGCGCGTCGGCCAGCCGCTGCGGGGCCGAGACGTGGCTCAGATAGTCCTCCGGCACGTGCCAGGGCTCGTGGACGGGTATCTCGGTCTTCTGCGCCAGCGGCCACAGTTCGACGCGGCCGGCCTGCCCGACGCGGTCCGCCACGTGACGCAGGCTCTCGCCCGGCGCGACGACTCCCTCGGCGGCGACCGGGTTCTCGAACACCCGGTCAACCAGGGCCAGCACCGGCGCCGTGGAGCGGAACGACACGTCGAGCCGCACGTCGCGCCACTGGCGCCCGGCGGCGGTAACGTGCTCGGCCAGCGCGGCGCGCGAGCGATCGAATTCGGCGGCGTCGGCGCCCTGGAACGAGTAGATCGACTGCTTGCGGTCGCCCACCGCAAACACCGTGCGGTTCACCTCGCGCGCGCCCTCGCCGGCGAAGAAGTCGCTGATCAGGGCGTGCGCGATGCGCCATTGCGGCGGCGAGGTGTCCTGCACCTCGTCGAGCAGCAGGTGATCGAGGCCGCCGTCGAGCTTGTAGAGCACCCAGGCGGCGCCCGGGTCGACCAGCAGCCTGGAGGTGCGATCGATCAGGTCGTCGTAGTCGAGCAGCCCCGCCTCGTCCTTGCGAGCGACATAGCTGCCGAGCACCGGGGCGGCGAGGGTGAGGAGCGCCGCCGAGGCCTGCGCGACCCCGAGCGCGCAGCATTCGTCGCCGACCCGCAGGAGCCGCTCGGCTTCGGCGGTGAAGAGGTCGGCGAGTTCCGGGACCGCCGCCGCCAGCTTCTCGTTGACGAACTTGCTGGCCGCGAGCGGCTTGCCATCGCCTTTGAGAAACAGACGCCGCCATCCGTCCCATTGCGGAACCCGCGCATCGGGTTGCAGCCCGAGCCATTCCAGCAGTTCTCCGGCCCGCGCAGCGCAGGTGGGAGACGTTTTTTCGTGGCGATGCACCTGTTTGGCCGCTTGGGTCAGCGCCGCTTCTCCGGACCAGCTCACCGCGTCACGGATCAGCTCGGCCGGGTCGCGGAACCGCACCCCGATCGCCCGGCGCTGGGCGGCGGCAAGGTCCGGCAGCGCCAGCCCCTCCGCCAGGCGCGCGGGGTCCGACCGGAGCCGGGCGACGAGGTTGCCGAACCCCGCCAGCGTGGTCAGCCCGGCCAAGTCCTCGAGGGCCGAGCGCTGCGTCGGCGCGGCGGCGCGCGCCAGCATCCGCTCGCGGGCCTCGCGCAGGGCCTCGTCGGCGTCGCGGTCCTCGATGAGCTGGAAGTGCGGCGAGAGCTGCGCTTCGAGCGGAAACCGGCGCAGCAGGGATTGGCAGAACGCATGGATGGTGCCGATCCGCATCCCGCCGGGCAGGTCCAGCACATCGACGAACAGCGCCCGTGCCTTGGCCCGCAGCGCGTCGGTCGGCTCGGCGGCCAGCCGGGTCAGCTCGCCGTCGAGTGCCGCGTCATCCAGCGTGACCCATTTGCCCAGGGTGCGTTGCAACCGGAGCGCCATCTCGGCCGCCGCTGCCTTGGTGAAGGTGAGGCACTGGATGCGGCCCGGCTCGGCCCCGGCCAGCATCAGGCGGAGCAGCCGGTCGGTGAGCAGCTTGGTCTTGCCCGACCCCGCCGAAGCGGCGACGAAGGCGGAGACCGCCGGATCGGAGGCTTCCGCCTGCTCGGCATTGGCGAGGGCGCGCGCCTCCACACTCATGCGCCTTCCTCCGCCGTGTCCCACTCGGCCACACGGGCGAGTTGGGCGTAGTCGGCAAACCGCGGACGCTGGCCGGGATGCGGCTGCGCCAGGTAACACCGGGCCGGATCGTCATAGGCATCGATCAGCGCGGCCAGTTTTTCCGCCACGAGCGCGATCCCGGCGGCGAGCGCGGCGGGATTGCGCTTGAACAACGGCCGCTCGTTGCCGGGTTCGAAGCCGCCGGTGAGGTGCCAATAGACGAGGTCGCCGGTGGCCGCGCAAAACTCCGGGCCGAACGCACCCTCGGCGGCCATCACCGCCTCCAACGGCAACTGCGCCGCATAGCCGGCATCGACCTGCGTCTGGGTGGGCGGCGTGCCGGTCTTGTAGTCGATGATGACCAGGCTGCCGTCCGGCCGGCGCTCGATGCGGTCGGCCCGGCCGCGCAGGGTGAAACATCCGCCCGGCCGACTGATCAGGTATTCCCCGGCGACCTCGGTCGCGAGCGCAGCCGGCGGGGTGATCGCCCGACGCTGCCGCTCGGTCGCCGCGACCCAGCCGGCGATGCGGGAAAACCGCGGTCCCCACCAGGCGATCAGCGCGTCCCGCAAATCGGCCTCCCGCAGCGCGAGATGCAGCGCATTCTTCAGGCGCAATTCGGCGTCGGGCGGCCATCCGGTGCCGTGCTCGCGCAGAAAGCGGTGCAGCCCGTGATGCGCCAGCTCGCCATAGCGGGCCGCGTCGGCCGACTCGTCGAGCGGATCGAGCGGCCGGAGCCGAAGGATATGCTTGGCGTGGATGGCATAGGGATCGCGCAGCCAGGTCTCGATCTCGGTCACGCTGAGCTTGCGCGGCCGCAGCCGCACGTCCGGGCGCGGCCGGGGTCGCTCGGCCGGCTTCGGGCCATCGGCCGGCTGATCGAGCAGCCGCACCCAGGCGGCGGCCGGATGCGCCGGCAGCGCCGTCCGTGCGCCGACCAGCAGCGCCTCCAGTCGGGTAAGCCAGCGGGCCGGCACGGCGGGCGCGCCGTCACGCCGGCGCGGGCTCGACAGCACGACCCGCGGCGCGGCGCAGACGGCACCGACGAAATCATGCGCGGCCTGGCCGACCCGCTGCTCGGGCGAGACCAGCCCGATGCGCGTCCGCATGCGCCGGCTGAGCCAGGGGCCGGGATCGGTGGTCGGCGGCCAGACCCCCTCCGACAACCCGGCCAGCACCATGCTCTCGGCCGATTGCAGCCGGGCTTCCAGCAATCCCCAGATGAACACGCGCGGATGCTCGGCGCCCTCGCGTCCCCGGAGCGCCCGGCGGGTGCGGACGACCGCCCCTTCCAGCACGGCGTCGAGCAGGCCCGGCAGCCGCTCGATGGGCTGATCGGGCAGGCCGGGCAGCACGGCGAGGATACCCGCCAGGTGCGTGGCCAGGGCCGTTCCCTCCTCGGCTCGCCAGAGCCGGGCGGCCCCCGCCGCGGCGTCGGTCTCGGCTAGGCGCTCGCCGGCCTCGATGAGCGCGGCCAGCGCGGTGGACGGCGCGGCGACGTCGGCGGCGCTCGCAATCCGCAGGGCCGGGGCAAGGCAGGCCTCGACCCGCGCGAGGAACGCGCTTGCCGCCTCGCGCCCCGATCCACCCGACCGGTCGATCGCCCGGCGCAGGCCGGTCAGCCCCGGCATCGGCCGCGGGCCGCGCAGCGCCACCCGCTCCAGCCCGCGCGCTGCCTCCCGGCAGGCGGCAGGGGCGAGCCCGGCGGCCGCGAGCGGATGCTTGAGCAGGGCGAGCAGCGAAACCGGTGCGAGCTGGTCGGCTACCGCATGGGCGAGCAAGCGGAGGAAAACCGCGGGCGGCGTGTCGGCCAGCGCCTCGCCCGCGCTGTCGTCGGCAACGACGCCGTAGCGCAGCAGCTCGGCCGAAACCCGGCGGGCCAGGTCGCGATCCGGCGTCACCAGGGCGCCACGGGCGCCGGGGGTCTCGATCGCCTCCCGCAGCACCAGTGCGATCGCGGCGGCTTCTTCCTGCTGGTCGGCAACAGGCAAGGTGTGCAGGCCGCTCGTCTCCGGGGCGGGGACTTCGCGCCAACGTGACAGCGCGGGAGCCGGCAGCAGCGCCGCGCTCAGCATGGCGAACCGCCCGGACGGCACTCCGCTTGCGGCCGCCGGCCATGGCCGCACATCGCCGCGCGTCGCGTCGAGGTTGGCGAGCAGCGCGCGCAGACCGGCCTGCGGATGCGACTCCTCAAGTGCCTCCCACGCTTCGGCATCCAACGCGAGGTCGAGGCCGGGCAGCACGACCTGTCCCTGATCGAGCCGCGCGACCACCCGCAGCAGCCGCGCCACGGCCGGGATCGCCCCGGTGGTACCGGCAACCAGCACGGGTTCGCCGGGAGGGGTTCGCTCCCAGGCGGCGGCCTGCGCCGCGAGCAGCGCGACCCGCCGCGCGGCCGGGTTCATCAAGCCCTGCTCGGCGAGCCAGGCCGGCCAAGTCGCGGTGACGATCTCGAGGAAGGTGAGCGTGTGCTGCCAATGGGCGGCGTGCTCGGCATCGGCCGCCCCGGGCAGTTTTTCGGCCAGATCCACCTCGGCGAGCTCGGCCTCGTCCATCAGCGCGGCGAGTTCGGCGGCCAGCCGCCAGGCTCGGTCGGCGGTGCGCGGCGCGCCGGCCGCACCGTTCATCGCCAGCACCATCCGGGTCAGCGCCGCCAGCCGCGCCGCCGGCTCGATGGCGGGCGGCAGGTCGAGCGCACCCGCCATCACGAGCGGCGCCTCGTCCAGCGCGCCGAGTGCGGTGATGCGCGGCAGCAGCAACGGCCGGCCGTCCGAGGCCCGCAGGAACGCCTCGGCGAGCGCCCGCGCCGCCCGGCGCGTCGGCAACAGGATCAGCCCGCGCGCGACATCCAGCGGTCCGGCGCCGGAGCGGCGCAGCCATTCGGTGGCGATCGCATCGAGAAAGGCCGCATGCGGCGGCACCGCGAACAGGTTCAGCGGGCGTCTCCGGTGGCGCGGATCTGCAGCAGCGACTCGGCGTCGGCGAGGTCGGCCGGAGTCGAGAGGTGGAACCACAGCCCGTCATGCACCAGGGCGCGCAGCCGGCCCGCCGCAATCGCCCGGTCCCAGGCGAGGTTGACGCTGAACGCACCCTCGGGCGCGTCGTCGAGCAGCGCCGGCGTGATGAGCTGCACGCCGGCGTAGATATAGGGCACCACTTCGCGCTCGGCGCGCCGGCGCAGCAGGCCCCATTTGTCGACCGCGAAATCACCCATGCCGACATCGGCGTGGACCTGGAACGTGCGATGAACCAGCAGCAGGCCGTCGGCCTCGGCAGGGTCGAACGCCTCGGCCATCCGGCTGAGCATGGGGCGCGGCCCGTCGAGCCAGAACGCATCGCCGTTGACCACGAAGAACGGGGCCGGCCCGAGATGCGGCAGCGCCTCGCGCAGCGAGCCGCCGCTGTCGAGCAGCGTCGGTTCGCGCTGCAGGACGGTGCGCGGCCCCTCCCCGGCGGCGGCCCGGGCCTCCAGCCGTGCCGCAACCCGGTCGGCGTGCCAGTGGGCGTTCACCACCACCGTCTCGACGCCCGCTTCGCCGAGCCGATCGAGCCCGTGATCGAGCAGCGAGCGGCCGCCGAGCGGCAGCAGCGGCTTGGCCGTTTCGTCCGTCAACGGACGCATCCGCGTGCCGAAGCCGGCGGCCAGCAGCATCGCCGTGCGTGGCCCGCCGGTCACGCCGCCATCCCGGGCGGGTTGCCCCGAGCGTGGCGCGGGATCCACCGGTCGAACGCCGCCGCGAGCGGCGCGACCGCCGGGCCACCCAAGGCGCGGTCCAGCATCGCCCAGGTCCGCGGCCCGTGCGCCAAATAGTGCGGCTTGCCGTCGCGCCGGGCGAGCCGCACCCACTGACCGGCCACGCGCATGTGCCGCTGCGCCGCACAGATCGCGAGCGCGGCGCGGAACCGTTTTTCGTCCAGCTCCGGGCGAACGGCGAGGGTCCGGCCGATCGCTCGCTCGGCGAGCGCGGGTTGGATGTCGCGGCGGGCGTCCTCGATCAGTGCGGCGAGATCGTAGGCCGGATGACCAAGGGCCGCGGACTGGAAATCGAGCACGCCGACCCGGCGGACACCGGTGCGACGGGGCAGCCAGACCAGATTGCCGGCAAAGAAATCCCGATGCACGAACACCGGCGCATCCGCCGCCAGGGGAGCCAGCGTCGCCTCCAGCGCGGCGGAAAAGTCCCGGCGTGCTGCGTCCGGCGCGGCACTCCCGAACATGGCGGGCCACCACCAGTCGAGCATCGTCTGCTCGGCCGTCCGCGCCATCGCGGCAGGACCCCACTCCGGCAGGTTGCCGGCGGGCGGGACGCGCTGCATCACGGCGAGCACGTCGACGGCGGCGTCGAACAGGACGGGCGCGGTGTCGGTCGTCAGAACCGTCGGGAACAGGTCGTCGCCGAAATCTTCGAGCAGCAGCAACCCGGCGTCCGGGTCGGCGGCCAGCACTTCGGGCACCGAGAGACCGAGCCCGGCCAGGTCCGACCCGACCGCGAGAAAGGGGCGGACATCCTCGGGAGGGGGTGCATCCATCAGGACAGCCGCTCGAGGCCCGTCCACCAACCGCCAGTACCGCCGGAAGCTCGCATCCTGGGCCAGCGGGGCGAGCCGCGCCGCCGCGTCGCCGGTCTGCGCCAGGAAAGCGGCGATCACCGCATCGCGGCTCACTCCGGTTGCCCGACCCGCAGCCGCCCGAGCCGGTCCGGCCAGCCGGTCAAGACCGCCTGGCGGACCTCCCCCGCAACCACGGTGAGCGCGACCGACAAGCAATCATCCGGCCGCAAGCGGCCCAGCCGATCCGGCCATTCCACGATCACCAGGCCATCCCGCGCGTCATCCCATCCGAGTTCGGCGAGTGCGGCAGGACCGTCCAGCCGCCATAAGTCGAAATGGTGCGCAGTGAAGCGCGGCAATTCATAACTCTGTACTAAAGTGAAACTCGGGCTCGGCACCTCCAGCCCGGCCTCCCCGGCGGCGGCGCGGAGGAAGGCGCGGGCGAACGCCGTCTTGCCGACACCGAGCGGCCCGTCCAGCAGGATCGCATCGCCCGCTCGCGCCAGCGCCGCCACCTCTGCGGCCAGCGCCTCGGTCGCCGCCAGGTCCGGCAGATCTCGCACCAAGCGGTCGGGCGCAACCATCACCATGGCCACTTTCTGCCGCAGAGATGGAGTTCGCGCACAACAGCGGCCGCCGCTACTTTGCCCGCATGGCGCAAGAGCTGACGACGGACGTGGCCATCGTAGGCGCGGGTCCGGTGGGACTGTTCGCGGTGTTCGAGTGCGGCATGCTGAAGATGCGGTGCGTGCTGCTCGACGCGCTCGCCGAGACCGGCGGACAATGCGCCGCATTCTATCCGGAAAAGCCGATCTACGACATTCCGGCGTGGCCCACGATCGAGGCCGGCGAACTGATCGCCCAGCTCGAGCGCCAGATCGCCCCGTTCGCCGCGCCGCGCCTGCTCGGCCGGCGCGTCGAGCGCCTGACGGGCGAGGCCGGCGCGTTCACGCTGGGAACCGACCAGGGCGATACCGTCCAGGCAAGAGCCATCGTGATCGCCGCCGGCGCCGGCGCGTTCGGGCCGAACCGGCCGCCGCTGTCGGGCCTTGCCGCCTACGAGGCGAGCGGCGGCGTTCAATACTATGTCCGTCGGCGCGAGGATTTTCGGGGCAAGCGGGTGGTGATCGCCGGCGGCGGCGACTCGGCGGTTGACTGGGCGCTCGCGCTGAAGGACATCGCCGCCGTCGCCGTGGTGCACCGGCGAGGGAAATTCCGCGCCGCGCCGGAAACCGCGGCGCAGCTCGACGCCGCCGCCGCGCGGGGCGAGATCGAGATGGTGATCCCCTACCAGCTGCACGGTTTGCGCGGCGAGGCCGGGCGGCTGGGCGGTGTCGAGGTCGCGACCTTGACCGGGGAGACCCGTGTCTTGGCCGCCGACGTGCTGCTGCCGTTCTTCGGCCTGTCGATGGATCTCGGCCCGATTGCCGGCTGGGGTCTCGACCTTGAGCGCCACCACCTCGGCATCGATCCCGCGACATGCCGGACAAGCCTGCCCGGCGTGTTCGCGATCGGCGACGTCGCGACCTACCCCGGCAAGCTCAAGCTCATCCTGCAGGGCTTTTCCGAGGCGGCGATGGCGGCGCACGCGATCCACCCGATCGTGCATCCGGGCGAGGCGCTGCATTTCGAGTATTCGACGACGAAAGGCGTTCCTGCGACGCGAGGCAGCACTTCTTGAATTTTTGGCCGCTGCCGCACGGGCAGGGATCGTTGCGCCCTACTCCGCGGAGCGCATTCGTGACGGGCTGCTGGAAGGCGCCTCCGGGGCAACAACGGCCGGGCCACTACTTGACCGAAACCGCGCTTGCGCCGGACAACCGCGCGTTCGAACCAGAGACGACCCACATGCAGCGCATCTTCTCGGGCATCCAGCCCTCCGGCATCCCCACGCTCGGCAACTACCTGGGCGCGATCCGGAACTGGGTGGCGCTGCAACAGGAGCCGGACTGCCTCTGGTGCGTGGTCGATCTGCACGCGATCACCGCCTGGCAGGACCCGGCGGCGCTGACGCAGCAGACGCGCGAGATGGCGGCCGTGCTGCTTGCCTGCGGCATCGACCCCAAGCGACACATCCTGTTCCTGCAGTCGGCGGTGCGCGCGCACGCCCAGCTCGCCTGGATTTTCAACTGCGTGGCCCGGCTCGGCTGGCTCAACCGGATGACGCAGTTCAAGGACAAGGCGGGCAAGGACCGGGAAAACGCCTCGGCCGGGCTCTACGTGTATCCGAACCTGATGGCGGCCGACATCCACGCCTACCACGCGACCCGCGTGCCGGTGGGCGACGACCAGCGCCAGCACCTCGAACTCGCCAACGACATCGCCCAGAAGTTCAATCACGATTATGGCGTGGATTTCTTCCCGCCGGTCGAGCCGCTCATCCTCGGGCCGGCGGCGCGCGTGATGAGTCTGCGGGACGGGACGAAGAAGATGTCGAAATCCGATCCGTCCGATCAGAGCCGGATCAATCTCCTCGACGACGCCGACACGATCGCGCTCAAGATCCGGCGTGCCAAGACCGATCCCGAACCGCTCCCTTCGGACGTTGCCGGTCTCGAAGGTCGGCCGGAAGCGCGCAATCTCGTGGGTATCTACGCGGCACTCGCCGACAGCGATCCGGCCGGCGTGCTGCAAGCCCATGGCGGCAAGGGCTTCGGCGCCTTCAAGGAGGCGCTGACCGCGCTGCTCGTGGAAAAACTCGGCCCGATCGCGGCGGAGACGCGGCGCCTGCTCGCCGACCCCGCCACGATCGATGCGATTCTGCGCGACGGCGCCGGGCGGGCAGCCGCCATCGCCGACCCGATCGTGGCCGAGGCCGAGGGCCTGGTCGGCTTTTTGCGAGTGTAAGCCAGCGCCGCAACGTCACGACGGCGGATTATTAATGATGCGTTCATTCGTGCCAAACGCAAGCCGGTGGGCCGCGGTCCTAGAATCCCCTGCCGCGAACAGGGGAGAGGACACGATGGACGTGGTTCAGCACGCGCTTGAGGCCGCCAAAGCGCGGTATGGTTCGGATCTCTGGCTGCTTCTGCCGGTGCGAACCCGGGCCGAAGCGATCTACGGCGAAATACGCCGAATGGATGCAAACGCCGGAGTTCCAGCTGAGCTTGCCGTCGCGAGCGCTGCTCCATCGGACTGGCGAAGGCTGAATTGAGAAGCACCGCCCAGCTCAGTCGGACACTGACAAGCTTCTGAGCCCAGACTTGGTTTCGCATGGGTGCCACTTCGAACCCGACGCGTGGCGCCGCTGATGCTGGCCGTCGTCACTCGCCCGTTGCGACGCAACGCCTTACGCCACGGTTGCTCGGCGCTTCGGCGGCTTCGCCACCGGTGCCGGGGTTTTGGCCGGAAAGCGGCACCACGGCGCCACGACGCACCGCCAGCATTCCGGCACCCGCGCCTTGCACACGTAGCGCCCGTGCAGGATCAGCCAATGATGCGCGTTGCGCAGCAGGTCCGCCGGAACCCGGCGCACAAGGGCGTCCTCGACCTCGCGCGGCGTCTTGCCCGGCGCGATCCCGGTGCGGTTGCCCAGTCGGAAGATGTGCGTATCGACCGCCATCGTGCTTTCGCCGAACGCCACGTTCAGCACCACGTTCGCGGTCTTGCGCCCGACGCCGGGGAGCGCCTCCAGCGCCTCGCGCTCGCGCGGCACCGCACCTCCATGCCGCTCCAGCAACTGGCGCGACAACTCGACGACGTTGCGCGCCTTGCCTTGCCAGAGCCCCAGCATGCGGATGTGCTTGCCTGCCCCCTCGACCCCGAGCCGCACCATGTCGGTCGGCGTCGGCGCGTCGGCGAACAGCGTCTTGGTGGCGCGATTGACCGCCGCATCGGTGGTTTGCGCCGACAGCACCACCGCCACCAGCAGCGTATAGGGATCGGCGAAGGCAAGCTCGCTTTGCGGGTCCGGGTTGACGCGCGCCAGCGCCTCGAGGAAGGGGCGCACATCGGCCGCCGGCATCGGCCGCGTCTTGTGCGGTCGTGCAGCCGGAGATTTTGCCGGAGGGGATTTCGCCGGAGGGGATTTCGCCGGAGGGGATTTCGATAAGCGAGATTTGGCTGCTTTAAGCTCGGGCGGGTCGGGCCTCGGTGGCCTGGGCGGACTGATCTTGGGCGCGCTCGGCATGGCCGGTTCTCGCCCACCCCCGAAGACCGGGCAAGGGTATTGCAGCCGCTGCAACGGCCCTAAATTGACGGCATGGACGCGAGCGGGCGATCGGGGGCGCTGTTCGAGGCGGTGATCGTGCCGCATCGCAGCCTCTCGCCGGGCGGGCTGCGCGTGCTGATCGGGGCAATCTGCGCGTTCTCCTGCCTGACGTCGCTGCGTTTCTGGCTGATCGGCGCTTGGCCAGTCGCGGGCTTCGCCGTCGTCGAGGTCGGCCTGGCGATCTTCCTGATCCGGCTCAACGCCTTGCGCGCGCGAGAGAGCGAGGTGTTGCTGCTCTCCACACAGGGGATGCGGATCGGACGGACCGACCGGCACGGCCGGCGACGGGAAAACGTTCTGTCGGCCGACTGGCTTCAAGCTGTGCTGGAAGATCGGCCCGGTCGTGTCCCCGCCTTGCTATTGACCGCCCGGGGGGTGCGGGAGGAAGTGGCCGCGAGCCTCGGGGAGCCGGAAAAGCGCGACTTGGCGGACGCGCTGCGACAAGCGCTCGATCACTGGCGCAATCCGCGCTTCGACAATCCCCAGCTTCGGGAGCCAAGTTCCCGGAGTGAATGACGCAGTGGTCCGGCTCGCCGAGGGGTTTGTTACCCCTCTCCGGGTCCCATCGACTTGATCAGCTCGAAAACCCGCTTGCGGACCGAGGCGTCGGTGATCCGGTAATAGGCCCGGACCAGTTCCAGCGTTTCGCGCCGGTTCAGCGTGTCGTCGCCAAAACCCTCCTGCGCCTCGGCAAAGCCCGCCACCCGATTGCGGGTCTGCGAAGCGGGATGGGCGGACAACGTGTCCGGCATGTCGTCGAAGAAAAAACTGATCGGCACGTCGAGAACCCGGGACAGGTCGAACAGCCGGGAGGCGCCCACGCGGTTCACCCCGCGCTCGTATTTCTGGACCTGCTGGAACGTCAGCCCGAGCGCCTCGCCGAGTCGCTCCTGGGACATGCCCATCAGGGTGCGCCGCAAGCGGATGCGCGACCCCACATGCACGTCGATCGGGCTCGGACGGCCTTCCTGCTTCTCGGCTCCCACCACCTGTTCCGGCCGCGCCACCCGTACGGTACTCCTAAACCCATCCTGCATGTTCGCACCCCAAGCGTGCCGCCGCGAGCCCTACGCGGTAACGATTTGTTTCGATGAACCCATTCTAGGGGTCACAACCGAGAATAGTCAACGGTTCAGTCACATTTCCCACCTGCCGTATCACCAGTTGCGGTGTGTCTTACAAATGGAAAACTGTATCATGCGCCGCATCAGGCCGGGCGTGACCGCGTCAACAGCCCTGCGCCGAGGGCGAGTACTGCCAGACTTATTGGAATGAATAAACCGTGACTGGCATAGAACGGCGGCGATTGCGCACCGGGAAGCTGTAGATCGAGCACGCCCTGCCTGTTGAGCGGCAAACGCCCAAGCTCGCGGCCAAACGAATTGAAACCCGAGGAAATACCCGTATTGGCTGCACGCATCAGCGGCAATCCGGCCTCGACTGCACGCAAACGCGAAGCCGCGAGGTGCTGACGGGGGCCGTTCGAATTGCCGAACCAGGCATCGTTGGTGACGTTCACCAGCCAGCCGGGGCGGTCCGCGGTGTCGACCATCTCGGCCGTGTAGACCGCCTCGTAGCAGATCATCGGACCGACCGGTGGGATGTGCGGCAGGCGCAACGTCCGTGGCCCCGGGCCGCCGGCAAAGCCGCCGCCGGGCACGACCTGGATCGGCAGCGGAAACCAGCTCGGCTGGAACTCGCCGAAGGGCACCAGATGCCATTTGTCGTAGAGCCCCGCCAAGGTGCCGTCGGGCGTGATGGCGGCGAGCGAATTGCGGGGTCGGTCGTCGGCGTCGAACCGCACCGTGCCCGCGAGGACCGATGCACCGTGGGCCGCCTCGGCAATGGCCTGCCGCGCCGCGGGGTCGGCCGCCAGCAGGAACGGGCTTGCGGTCTCCGGCCAGACGACGACCTTCGGCCCGGGTCCGGCGGCCGCCACGGCCTCGGCGGTCAGATCGAGGTAGCGCCGGAAAATCGCCAGCATCAGGCCACGATCCCATTTCTGGCCCTGCGCCACATTGCCCTGGACCAGAAGCACGGTCACGCCGGGCGGCGGCGGAACCGGTCGGTCGAGCCGGACCGCACCCGCCAGACCCCAGCCGCAGAGCAGCGCCGCCCCGGCCGCCCAGCCGCGCCAGCCCAGCGCGGGCGCGGCGGCGAGCAGGATGGTGACGAAGGTGAGGCCATGGACGCCGACCCACGCCGCCGGCTGGATCAGCACGTCGCCAACCGGCCCCGGCAGTTCCCAGACGCTGCCCCAGGGATTCCAGGGAAAGCCGGTGAAGACGAACTCGCGCGCGATGTCGGCGAGAACCCAGGCACCCGCCAAGCCGAGCACGCGCGGCCAGCCCGGCGATGCCAATCGCGCGATGCCGACCGGGACCGCGATGAACAGCGCAAGCAGGGCGGAGAGCGCAGGAACCGCGAGCGGGATGAACCACCAGAACCGTGCCGCCTCGAACAGTATGGCCTCGGTGATCCAATAGAGACCGAGCAGATGGTGGCCGAAACCGAACCACCAGGCGCGCCGCATGGCCACCGCGACGCCGGGGCTGCTTTCGATCAGCCGCAGCAATCCCGGCACCGCCAGGAGCAGGACGGGGAGTGCATGGATCGGCGGCAGGGCAAAGGCCGACAGCGCCCCGAGCCCGAGCGCCGCCAGATCGGCGCGCCAGGAGCGCAGTACGTCGAGTCGCGAGAGAGTGGGGACAGGCACGGCGATGGTGCGACCCCGTTCAGTAATGGTTGGTCAAAGACGTGCCACTCAGTCCAGCGCGTCGCGCAGCTGCCGCTCGTAATGACGGTAGTATTTGTCGGTCACGAGGTCGGTCTTCACCACCACGGCGACATCGGTGGTGTTGAACTGCCGGTCGATCACGGCGCCGTCGCCAACAAAACCGCCCAGACGCAGATAGCCCTTGACCAGCGGCGGCAACTGGGCGAGCGCCCGACGCGGATCGATGCCGTCGGGGTCGGTCCGGCGCATCTCGATGCGGCGTCCGGGCAGCGCCAGCGGTCGCAGCGCGGGCGGCGCCAGATGGCTGCAATAGAGATAGGTCAGCTCGATCGCCAGTGCGTCGGGGTCGGTCCCCGGCAAGCTGGCGCAGCCGAACATGAGATCGATCTGGTGATGGAACACGTAGGCGGCGATGCCGCGCCACAGCAACTGCATCGCCGCCCTGCCCCGATAGGCGGACGCGACGCAGGACCGGCCGAGCTCGAGCACCTGGCCGGGAAACTTCAGCACCCGCCCGATGTCGTACTCGTCCTCCGAGTAGAACCGTCCGACGCGCGCCGCCGCCTCGCTCTGGATCAGCCGATAGGTGCCGACGATGCCCTCGGGACCGGCGCCGATCGAATGGTCGATGACCAGCAGGTGATCGGCGACGCCGTCGAATGCGTCGCGATCACGCTGCGTCGCGTCGGTCGCGGGATCGGCGCTGGCGCCCATCTCGCGATAGAAGATGCGATATCGCAGCGCCTGCACGGCGTCGACTTCCGCCGCCGTCGCCGCCAGCCGTACACCGAGATTGCCGGCGCGAAGCTCGCCGATCCCCGGCTCGGCGGCGGCGCCGATCGGCTGCTGCGCCGTCATCGCGAGGCCCTGTCCTGCGTCTCCGCCGGAGCGGGCGCCGACTCGGGCGGGGCATGTCGGCGGGCCGCCGCGGCGCGCTGCGCCGGCGCGGTGGCGGCGGCCTCCTCCCGCTTGCGGCCGAACAGCTCGAGGCGGATGGACATGAGGTCGAAACCGAGCCGGGCCGCAATCGCCTGCATCACGCGCTCATGCTCCGCATCCTGGAACTCGATCACCTTTCCCGAGTTGATGTCGATCAGGTGATAGTGATGGCCGTGCTCGGTGGCCTCGTAGCGGGCGCGACCACCGCCGAAATCACGCCGCTCGAGGATGCCCTTTTCCTCGAACAGCCGGACCGTGCGGTAGACGGTCGCGATCGAGATCCGGCCATCCAGCGCCGCGGCGCGACGGTACAGTCCCTCGACGTCGGGGTGGTCGCTCGATTCGGAGAGGACACGGGCGATGACCCGGCGCTGGCCGGTCATTTTCAGCCCCCGCTCGACGCAGAGGCGCTCGATGCGCGTTTCCATCCGATCCCTTGCGGTCCGATCAGCGGCCAACCCGGCCTTGGTGTCCCGGCAGCCGTCCCGGCGAGGCCGGCGGCACGCTCTGGCAGCTCTGGCGCACGCTACCCCGGACGAAACACCCAAAGCTAGACGCCGCCTGAGGTAGCCGATCGAGACAGCTCCTGTCCAACCGCCAGGCAGCAGGGCCGCGGCCCCGGGCGGAAGGGGCCGAGATCGGACAAAGCCGGCTATTTCCGGCCGGCGGCGCGTGGCTTGGTTCCGAGGCCGATCTTCTTGGCGAGCGAGGAGCGGTGCCGCGCATAATTCGGCGCCACCATCGGGTATCGGGTCCGAGGCCCCACCGGTCGCGATATTGCTCCGGCGTCATGTTGTACGCGGTCTTCAGGTGACGTTTCAGCATCTTCAACTTCTTGCCGTCCTCCAGACAGATGATATGGTCGGGAAAGACGGACTTCTTCACCGGCACCGAAGGTTGCGGCCGATCGGCAAGCATGGGCTCCTTACCGACGCCGCTCAGGGTCTTGTAGACCTGCTGTATCAAGGACGGCAAAGCATCCGGCGACACGGAATTGTTGGAAACGTGAGCGGAGACGATTTGCGCCGTCAATCCCAACACATCTTGATTTGGCGGATTGTCGGCCATTGCCCTTCCTTTCGACGTCGAGGACTGTCCTTATATAAGGGTGCCCTGCGCGGGTTCGCAATGGATATTCAAACGCGGAAATACCGACCCAGTCATGCCAAAGACAAACAGCCCAAACACAAGCACGGCAGACCGTGAAATCGACATCACTCCGGACACCTGCCCGATGACCTTCGTGCGGACACGGCTCGCACTCGACCGCCTGGCGCCCGGACAAACCCTGATGGTCCGGCTGCGCGGCGCCGAACCGCTCGCCAACGTGCCCCGCACGGCCGTCGAGCAGGGACACACGGTGTTATCACTTGAAACTGATCCGGACGGGACCTCACGCCTGCTGCTGCGGCGCGGCGGCTGACCGCGCCGGCGCGGTCGCGCTTATCGGCGCCCGGGCTCGTACCATCTTGCTGTTCGCTCGGAGACCCAAAGCAACAGCGGCGGCAGCACGGCCACCAAGCCGAACCCCGTGCTGCGCACCGCCAAGCTGCCGATCGGGGAGAGCATCCGGAACGCCGCTATCGCGCTGAACAGCAGCCACAGCCCATACACGGCCAGCCACAGATGCGGGTAGGCCGTGGTGGCCTTCCAGCGTGCCCAGACGGAGGGTGGCGCGGGGGATGACATCGCGCCCGGCGGTTAGACCAGCGCACCGGATTCCCGCAAGCGCGCAATATCGGCCGCATCGTAACCGAGGGCGCGGGCGATCTCCGCGCCGTGCTCGCCTACCCTGGACAGATCACGCCGCACTCCCGGACGGTGGCCATCAAGAGAGAGCGGCAACGCTGGGAGCTTGGTCGTGCGGCCGTCCGGGAGCGTGGTCGGCAGCAGCCCGCCGGACGCGTTGAGATGCGGGTCGTCGAACAGATCACCCGGCTTGCCGATCGGCGCGTACGCGACGCCGAGCCGCTCGCAGGCGGCGATCAGCGCCGGCTTGGTGAAGCCGCGCAGCACCTCGGCAATGCGCGGGATGGTGCGGCCGCGCGCCGCCACCCGCTGCGGCTGCGTCGCGAGCTCCGGGTCGACCGCCAGATCGTGCAATCCGAACTGCTCGCAGAACGGCCGCCATTGGGTTTCCGTCACCACGGCGACGAACACCTGTTCGCCGTCGGCGGTGTCGAAGATGTCATACACCGCCCAGGCCGGGGTGCGCGTACTCATCGGCGGCGGATGCACGCCGGTGGCGGCGATCTGCGCCATGTGCTGAGCCATGAGCAGCACGTTGGTCTCGAACAGGCCGGACTGCACCAAGGCGCCGCGCCCGGTCACAACCCGCTGGTGAAGGGCCGCCAGGATGCCGATCGCGCCGAACATGCCGCCCATGATGTCGTTGACCGAAGATCCTGCCCGCAGCGGACGGCCGGGCAGCCCCGTCATGTAGGCGAGGCCGCCCATCATCTGCACGGTCTCGTCGAGCGCCGTGCGGTGCTCGTAGGGGCCGGGCAGGAACCCCTTGCAGGAGCAATAGATCAGGCGCGGGTTCAGCGTCGACACGGCGTCCCAGCCGAGGCCGAGCCGGTCCATCGCACCGGGGCGGAAGTTCTCGACCAGGACGTCGGCCTCTCCCAGCAATCGGCGGACCAGCGCGATGCCGTCCGGCTGCTTGAGGTCCACGGCGAGGCTGCGCTTGTTGCGGTTCAGGGCGGCAAAGAAGCCGATGCCGGAGCCGGCCAGCCGGCGGGTGTTGTCGCCATCGGGCGCCGGCTCCACCTTCACCACCTCGGCGCCGAGATCAGCCAGGACGAGGCCGCAGGTAGGCCCCATCACCATGTGGACGAACTCGACCACCTTCACCCCCTCGAGGGGCAGCCGGCGCATGGTCAGGCGGCGGCCCGGAAGGTGCGCGGGATGCCGGCCTTCGGCAGCTGTCCGTGCATCGGCTCGTCGGGCAGGCCCTCGCGCAGGATGGCGCGCGCCGCCATCAGTTTCTCGAGATCGATGCCGGTCTCGAAACCCATGCTCTCGAGCATGAACACGAGATCCTCGGTCACGATGTTGCCCGACGCCCCCGGCGCATACGGGCAGCCGCCGAGCCCGGCGAGCGAGCTGTCGAAGGCGCGAATGCCTTCCTCGAGCCCGGCCAGCGCGTTGGCGATGCCGAGGCCGCATGTGTCATGCAAATGCAGCAGGGTGAGCTTCGGCCCGATCGCGCCGCGGACGGCGCGGACGACTTCCTTGATCTGGGCCGGGTGGCCGTATCCCACCGTGTCGCACAGCGCGATCTCGTCCGCCCCCGCTTCGGCAAGTCCGGCGGCGACCCGCACCACCTGGCCGGTCGTCACCACGCCGTCGATCGAGCAGCCGAACGCGGTCGACAGACCGGCGGCGACCGGCATCCTGCGCTCCTGCGCATGCACCCAGGCGGCGATGCCCTTCACCTCGGCGATCTGCTGATCGACGCTGCGGTTGAGATTGGCACGCGAATGGCCCTCGCTGACCGAGACCGGGATGCTGATTTTGTGGGCGCCGGTGTTGTAGGCGTTCTGCGCCCCGCGCAGGTTGGGCACCAGCGCCTGCACCAGCAACCCGGGGATTTCGAGGGCACGGCGCGTCACCTCCTCGGTATCGGCCATCGCCGGGATCACCCGAGGCGGCACGAAGCTGCCGACCTCCACCTCCGGCACGCCGGCGGCGGCGATTGCGGCGATCCAGCGCACCTTGGTGCCGGTGTCCATCCGGGGCTTGGCCATCTGCAGCCCGTCGCGCGGGCCAACCTCACAGATCCGGATCGCTTCCTTCATGGCGCAGATGCCTCCCAGACACAGGCAGAACACAGGCTGTCAGGGTGGGGCGGGCGGAGTTCGCGCGCAAGCTCCAGCATGACCGTTGACCGGCCGCAGGCTGGCCCTCTATTCCAGGCCCGCAGCAATCGGCCCCTCCCCAGTCGGAGAGGAGGAGGTGGCGCTGGCCTGTAATCGACCTATGTGCGCACGGCCTCCGCCGCGTTCAGCTTCGGTTGATCCATTCTTTACCCCGGCGTTCCCAGTCCCCGCTTTCCAGTCTGCGTTCCCAGTGTAGGGTCATCGCGATGCTCCGTTCCGTGCCAGCCCTGCTGGTGGCTCTTGCCTTGCTGCTGCAACCGGCGCGGCTTCACCCGGCGCTGGCGCAGCCGGGCCCGGGCGGCCCACCGGCTGTCGGCGTGGTAGCGGTGGCCAAGCAGGCGATCACCGAAAGCTCCGAGTTCGTCGGCCGCGTCCAGGCGATCAACCGGGTGGACATCACCGCGCGCGTCACCGCTTTCGTGCAGGAGCGGCTGTTCAACGAGGGCACCGAGGTCAAGCAGGGCGACCTGCTGTACCGGCTCGAGCGCGCCCCCTTTGAGGCCACCGTGGCACAGCAATCGGCGGCGGTCGCGCAAGCCAACGCCGTGCTGCAGAACAATACCATCGCGCTCGGTCGCGCCCAGGCGCTGCTCAATACCCCGGCCGGCCAGCGCTCCACGGTCGACGACGCGCGCGCCCAGCAGCAGTCGCAAGCCGCCCAGCTCGCTTCGGCGCAGGCGCAGCTTCGGAATGCGCAGATCAACCTCGACTACACCGAGATCCATGCCCCGATCGCCGGCAAGATCGGCCAGACCAACGTGACGCCCGGCAACGTGGTGTCGCCGAGTTCCGGCGCGCTGGTGACGATCGTCAGCCAGGACCCGATGTATGTCGAATTCCCGATCGCGGCGCGCGCCCAGCTTGAACTCGAGAAGCGCTTCGCCGACACGGGGGGACTGAGCGCCGCGGTCATCAAGCTGCGCCTCTCCGACGGCAGCATGTATGGCGAGGACGGCAAGATCGACTTCATCGCGCCGATCATTGCGCAGAACACGGACACCATCACCTTGCGGGCGCAGATCGCCAACCCGCCGCGCCGCGCCGCGGCTCCGGGCCAACCGGTGGACCGGCCGCTGATCGACGGCATGTTCGTGACGGTTTTGGTGTCCGGCAGCGCACCGGTGCAGGCGCTGGCGGTTCCGCGCGCGGCGATCCTGTCGGACCAGCAGGGCAGCTACGTCTACGTGGTGAACGGGCAGAACGTGGCCGAGCAGCGCCGGGTCCAGCTCGGCCAATCCACCCCGACCCAGGCGATCATCATGGCGGGGCTGAAGGAGGGCGAGTTGGTGGTGGTGGACGGCCTGCAGCGGGTCCGCGCGGGCCAGCCGGTCGCTCCCGGGCCGGCCGGAGCGCCGCCGGCTGCCGGGCCGGGCGGGGGGCCGCCGCGGGCCGCTTCGGCACCGGGGGGCCCGGCGGCGGCGGCCGCGACCAGCCCGGCGAACCCGTCGCCGGCCAGCGGCTCGCCGGCCGGCAGCGCCGGCGGCAGCGGCAGCACCGGCGCCGGCACCTCGGCGGGACGCTAGGCGATGATCTCCGCCGTCTTCGTCGATCGCCCGCGCCTCGCGGTGGTGATCGCGATCGTCATGACATTGGCCGGGCTCCTCTCCATTCTCCGCATCCCGGTGGCGCAGTTCCCCGACATCGTGCCACCGCAGGTACAGGTGGCGGCAAGCTACCCGGGCGCCTCCGCCGCCGTCGTCGAGGCCACCGTGGCGCAGCCGATCGAGGCGCAGGTCATCGGCGTCGACAAGATGATCTACATGAAGTCCAACAGCGCCAATGACGGCAGCTACGGACTGACCGTCAGTTTCGAGCTGGGGACCAACCCCGACATCAACACCGTCAACGTCAACAACCGGGTGCAGACGGCGCTCGCCAAGCTGCCGTCGGACGTCCAGCACAGCGGCCTGACGGTGCAGAAGCGCTCCTCCGCAATCCTCGAGTTCCTGCAATTCTACAGCGAGGGCGGCAAGCAGGACCCGCTGTTCATCAGCAACTACGTGACGATCAACGTGCTCGACCGGCTGTCGCGCACGCCCGGCGTCGGCCAGGCGTTCCTGTTCGGCAAGCTCGACTACTCGATGCGCATCTGGTTCGACATGGGCCGGCTGGTCAATCTCAACCTCGCCCCTTCCGACATCATGCTGGCGATCCAGCAGCAGAACGTGCAGGCCGCGGTGGGCCGCATCGGCGCGCGCCCGGTCAACGAGGACGTGCAGTTCCAGCTCAACGTCCAGACCCAAGGCCGCCTGCAGACGCCCGAGCAGTTCGGCGACATCGTCGTGCGCGCCAATCCGGACGGCTCGGTGCTGCGGGTCAAGGACGTCGCACGGGTCGAGCTCGGGGCCGCCAACATGGACACCGAGAGCCGGCTCGACGGCAATCCGGCGGTCTCCATCGGCATCTATCTCGCTCCCGGCGCCAACGCGGTGCAGACCTCGGCGCGGGTGCAGGCCGACCTCGACGAGCTTAGCCAGCGCTACCCGGAAGGGCTGAAGTCGAAGGTATTCTACGACAGCAGCACCTTCGTCTCCGACACCATCCGGGAGGTGCTGAAGACGCTCGGCGAGGCATTCGTGCTCGTCGTGATCGTGGTGTTCCTGTTCCTCGGCAACCTGCGCGCGACGATCATCCCGACCGTCGCGGTGCCGGTGAGCCTGATCGGCACCTTTGCCGTGCTGCTGGCGCTCGGCTTCTCCGCCAACACGGTGTCGCTGCTGGCGATGGTGCTGGCGATCGGCATCGTGGTCGACGACGCGATCGTGGTGGTCGAGAACGTCGAGCGGGTGATCGAGGAGGAGCCGCACCTCACGCCGGCCGAGGCGACCAAGAAGGCGATGACGCAGATCACCGCGCCGATCATCGCCATCACCCTGGTGCTGCTCTCGGTGTTCGTGCCGATCGGCTTCATTCCCGGTCTCTCCGGCCTGCTGTTCCGCCAGTTCGCCGTCACCATCAGCGTGGCGATGCTGATCTCCGCGATCAACGCGCTGACCCTGTCGCCGGCGCTGTGCGCGGTGTTCCTGCGCCATGGCGGCCCGCGTCACGGCATCCTGGGCCGGGTGATGAACGGGATCGACCACGTGCGCGACGGCTACGCCGCCATCGTGCGCCGGTTGGTGCGCGTCTCCGTCATCAGTCTCGCGATCATCGCGGTCTGCGGCGTCGGCATTTTCGGCATGAGCCGCATCACGCCGACGGGCTTCCTGCCCGAGGAGGATCAGGGCGCGTTCTTCATCGCCGTCCAGTTGCCGGACGGGGCTTCGGTCTCGCGCACGCGCGCCGTGGTGCAACGGGTCGAGGACCTGGTTCGCCCGCTGCCGGAGGTCGAGGGCGTGCTGTCGATCGTCGGGTTCTCGCTGCTCGACGGCGGCAATCAGTCGAACTCGGCGTTCGTGGTGGTGCGGCTGAAACCGTTCGCCGATCGCACGGCGGCCAACGCCAAGGCGCAGGCGGTCATCGGCCAGGTGTTCGGCCGGGTGTCGCAGATACGCTCGGCCAACGTGTTCCCATTCAACCTGCCGCCGATCATCGGCCTCTCGACCAGCGGCGGCTTCGAGTACCAGCTGCAGAACCTGGAAGGCGCCGACCCCGCGTCGATGGGCAGCGTGACCCAAGGGCTGATCGCCGCCGCCAACCAGGACCCGCGCCTCGCTCGGGTGTTCTCGACCTTCACGCCGACCAACCCGTCGATCTATCTCGACATCGACCGCGAGAAGGCGCAGGCGCTCGGCCTGTCGATCTCCGACGTGTTCACCGCCTTGCAGGCGACGCTCGGCGGCATCTATGTCAACGACTTCAACCTGTTCGGCCGCACCTGGCAGGTCAACATCGAGGGCGAGGCGCGCGACCGCAGCGACGTCTCGCAGATCTTCAAGATCTACGTGCGCAACAGGACCGGCACGATGGTGCCGCTGCGCTCGATCGCCGATCTGCGCATCGTGCTCGGGCCGCAGGTGATCAGCCGCTACAACAACTACCGCTCGGTGACGATCAACGGCGGTCCGCGGCCGGGCGTATCGTCGGGCGATGCCCTGGCCGCCATGGCGGCGATTTCCGCGAAAACGCTGCCGGCCGGCTACAGCTTCGAATGGACCGGCACCGCCTACCAGGAAATCCAGGCGTCCGGGCAGACCGGCGCGATCCTCGGCCTCGCCGTGCTGTTCGCCTACCTGTTCCTGGTCGGCCTCTACGAGAGCTGGGTAATCCCGATCCCGGTGCTGCTCTCGGTCACGGTCGGCGTGCTCGGCGCCTTCTTCGGCATCAGGATCGCCGGGCTGTCGCTCGACATCTACGCGCAGATCGGCCTCGTTGTGCTGATCGCCCTGGCGGCCAAGAACGGCATCCTGATCGTCGAGTTCGCGAAGGATCGGCGGGAGGAAGGGCTGCCGATCAGCGAGGCGGCCGAACTCGGCGCCAAGACGCGGTTCCGCGCGGTGATGATGACCTCGATCGCGTTCGTCCTCGGGCTGATGCCGCTGGTTTTCGCGCAGGGCGCCGCGGCATTGAGCCGGCGAGCGGTCGGCACCGCCGTGTTCGCCGGCATGATCGCCGCCAGCGCCGTCGGGATCTTTGTCATCCCGATGCTCTACGTCACGTTCCAGTGGACGCGCGAGCGCGTCAAGGCGCGGTTCCAGCGACGGCCGCGCGAGGCGCTGTAGGCTCTTCGGCGGGCCGACATCGTGCGTGCCCCTTGGCCGGACTGCCAAACTGCGTACATGCTGCCGAGGCTTCTGCCAGACCGGAGTAAGATAGAGCCATGAGCAAGTTCGGCCTCGCCCAACCCGTCCGCCGCGTCGAAGATCCGCGCCTGCTCAAAGGGAACGGGCGCTACACCGAAGACATCGCCCTGCCGGGCATGCTGCACGGAGTGGTGCTGCGCAGCCCGCACGCGGCGGCGCGGATCACCGGCGCGATCGACACCGGCGCGGCCAGGGCGGTGCCGGGCGTGGTCGCCGTCTATACCAGCGCCGACATCAAGGCGGACGGGCTCGGCACCCTGCCCTGCGCCGCCCTTTTGAAGAACCGCGACGGCACCGACTGCGCCGCCCCGCCGCGCCCGGTGCTGGCCGACGGCGCCGTGCATCACGTGGGCGACCCGGTCGCCTTCATCGTCGCCGAGACCACCCAGGCGGGGCGCGACGCGGCCGAGCTGATCGACGTCCCCTACGACGTGCTGCCCGCCGTCGCCGACCTCGCCACCGCGAGCGACGGCGGTCAGGCGCTGGTCTGGCCGGAGGTCAAGAACAACATCTGCTTTGACTGGGAGATCGGCGACAAGGCCAAGACCGACGCGCTGTTTGCCTCGGCCGCCCACCGGGTCAGCCTGACCGTGGTCAACAACCGCATCGTCGTCTCGTCCATGGAACCCCGTGTGGCGCTCGCCGAGCACGACGCGGCGAGCGGAAGGTGGACGCTGTACGCCAACACCCAGGGCGGCTGGCTGATCAAGCAGCTGATGGCCGGCCCGGTGTTCAACACCGAACCCGACAACTTCCGCATCATCACGCCCGACGTCGGCGGCGGCTTCGGCATGAAGCTGTTCCTTTATCCCGAGCACGTCCTGACCTGCTATGCCGCACGCAAGCTCGGCCGGCCGGTGCGCTGGACGTCGGAGCGGGGCGAGGCGTTCCTGTCCGACACCCAGGGGCGCGACAACATCACCACCGGCGAGGTCGCGCTGGACGCGGACGGGAAATTATTGGCGCTGCGCACGCGCAACCTCGCCAACATGGGCGGCTACCTGTCCAATTTCGGCCCCTTCATCCCGACCTACGCCGGTACCGGCGTGCTGGCGAGCGTCTACGGGTTCCAGGCGGTCTACGCCAACGTCATCGGCGTGTTCACCAACACGGTGCCGGTGGACGCCTATCGCGGCGCCGGCCGGCCGGAGGCGAACTATCTGGTCGAACGCCTGATGGATGCCGCGGCGCAGCAGCTCAACATAGACCGTATCGAGTTCCGCCGGCGCAACATGGTGCCGCCGTCGGCGATGCCGCATGCGACGCCCGTCGGCAAGAACTACGACAGCGGCGACTTCGTCCGCGTGCTCGACGCCGCCTTGGACAAAGTCGACTGGAAAGGTTTTCCCACTCGCCGCGAGGCGGCGGCCAAGCGGGGCAAGCGGCGCGGCCTCGGCCTCTCCTACTATCTGGAGGCGACCGGCGGCGACCCCACCGAGCGGGCCGAGATCCGCTTCGCCGATGACGGGTTCGTCGATGTCTATGTCGGGACCCAGTCCACCGGGCAGGGCCACGAGACCGCCTACGTCCAGTTGACCGCCGACCGGCTCGGGGTGGACGGCGAGCGCATCCGCATCCGCCAGGGCGACACCGACACGATCCCGGTCGGCGGCGGCACCGGCGGGGCGCGCAGCCTCTACTCGGAGGGGCAGGCGATCCTGCTGACCGCATCGAGCGTGATCGAGAAGGGGAAAAAAGCCGCGTCCGAGGCGCTGGAGGCGGCGGCGGCCGACATCACCTTCGAGAACGGCCGGTTCTCGATCGTCGGCACTGATCGCGGCATGGACATCATCGCCCTCGCTCTGGCGCAGCGCCAGAAGGCGGATGCCGGGCAGGACGTCACCACGCTGGACGCGGCGGAGGTCGCCAACATCGACAACCACACGTTTCCGAACGGGTGCCATGTCGCCGAGGTCGAGGTCGACGCCGACACCGGGCATGTCGAGATCGTGCGCTACGTCGTCTGCGACGACGTCGGAAAGGCGGTCAACCCGATGATCGTGCGCGGCCAGGTGCATGGCGGGGTGGCCCAGGGGATCGGCCAAGCCGTGTTCGAGCGCACCGCCTATGACGGCTCGTCCGGCCAGCTCCTGTCGGGCAGCTTCATGGACTACGCGCTGCCGCGGGCGGGCGATCTGCCGAATGTCGAGGTCGACTTCGTGGAGGTTCCCTGCGCCACCAATCCGCTCGGGGTAAAGGGGGCGGGCGAGGCCGGCGCGGTCGGCAGCCCGCCGGCGGTGATGAACGCGATCGTCGATGCGCTTCGCTCGGCCGGCGTCAGCCAGCTCGACATGCCCGCCACGCCGGAGCGCGTCTGGCGCGCGCTGGAGGGCGCCCGGGCGGCGGCCTGACGTCCGAATTGTCCGGGTCGGGCAGCGCGAGCCCGCTCCGGACATCCTTTTCCACGCAAGAGACCCGGTGAACGACGGTTCCTTTCGGAGTTGTAGGGCGCTAAGCTTTTTCGCGCCGGCGCGTCGCAGGGTCGAGGGTGATGGATACCAATTGGACGGTCTCTGACGGATGGGTGTTCAGGCCGGGTGGACAGACCGGCGGTGCGGGTGCGAACGGGCGGACGTTCATCATTTCCGGCGTGGCCCGCGGCGGCACGACGCTGATCGCTGCGGCGCTGCGCGAGGCCGGCTTGCACCTCGGCACGCATCTCGCCGAACTGGTCGGCGAGGACCGCGAGATGCTGGCCATCCTGCAGTCGGGACACCAGAGGCTGCTCGGGAGCGCGATCGCCGCCCGCAACGCCGAGCACCGCGACTGGGGCTTCAAGCTGCCCAACCTCCACGCCTTTCTGCGCCACGCGGACGTATCCCGGTTCCGCAACCCGCATCTCATCCTGGTCTTCCGTGACCCGGTGGCGGTGGCGATCCGGAACATGGTCTCGGAGTATTTCGACCCACTTGGTTCGCTTGAGGACTCGCTGACGGCGATGCAAGCCCTCATCGAGTTCATGCGGCGTGCGGATTGCCCGACCTTGCTGTTGAGCTACGAGAAGGCGTTGATCAAGCCGGCGGATTTCATCGCCGCCCTGGTCCGGTTCTGCGGCCTGACCCCCAATCTCGACACACTCTCCCGCATGGTCCGCACGGTCCAGCCAAGCCCGGAGGCTTACGTGCAAGGCGCGCGGCGGCAGTTCGCGGGCGCCATCGACCTGCTGGAAAATGGCGTTTTGCACGGCTGGTGTTGCCAACTGGGCGAGCTTGAACCGGTCGACGTCGACCTGTTGCTGGACGACAGGAAGGTTGCGACCGTGCGGGCCGACCGCTTCCGCCGCGACCTCGAGCAGGCGGGCTTCGGCAACGGCAATCACGGGTTCCAGGTCGACCTCGAGTCGTTCGCGCCGGCCGACGAGACCAAGGTCGAGATCAGGGTCAGCGGACGGACCTTCGCGCTGGCGAAGAGCGGCTCGGCGCTGGCCGCCTTCGCGAGCCCCTCCGCTCGGTCCAGCGTCGAAGAGCTGGCGACCCCCGGCTGACCCGCATTCGGCTGGCCGGACCGGAACTGCGCTCAGCGGGCCAGCCAGGCGCTGAAACGCTGACCCAGCTTGTCGGCGTTGTCGCGCCAGAACGCCTCGTCGATCGGCAACGTCGAGGCCTGGTTGGCAGGACTGAGGGGCAGCGCGGCCGCGACCTCCGGCGGCAATCCGTCGCTCGCTCCCTTGGCGAGGCCCGAATACGGAATGATCGACGACAGCCGGGCCTGGACCGCCGAGTCGCCGACGAAATAGAGGAACTGGTGAGCCTGCCGCAGATTGGGGGTTCCCTTCAGGACGGCCCAGCTCTCGACGGCGGACAGGCTGTTGGTCGCCTGCATGCCGAAATTGCGGTGCTCGGAACGGTTCGCCAGGGCGATCGGCCCGCTGCCCGCGCTGGTCATCAGCACCTCGCCCGAGCCGAGGATGCGCACCGCGTCCGCGGCGGTGTCCCACCACACGGCATACGGCCTGATCTGGTCGAGCTTGCGGAACGCACGCTCGATGCCATCGGGCGAGCGCAGCAGACGGTAGACGTCGCCAGGCGCCACGCCATCCGCCAGGAGAGCGATTTCGAGATTGGTGCGCGGCCCCTTCTGCAGCCCGCGCTTGCCGGGATATTTCGCCACGTCCCAAAAATCGGCCCAGGTCGGCGTGCCCGGAAACTTGTCGCGGTCCCAGGCCAGAACGGTGCTGACGACGGCAAACCCGACACCGCAATCGGAGACGCCGGCGGGAAGATAGTGATCCTTGCCGCCGATCGCCGACCAGTCGAGCTTTTCGAAGCTGCCGTCATCGCAGCCGCCCAGCAACGTATCGGCGGGAACGATCACCAGGTCGAGAGAACCACCCGCCTCTTTCCGACCACGCAGCGACTCGGTCGCGCCATCCCACTCGCCGATCTGCACCGGGATCGCCGCGGCGGCGGCAAAGGGTTTGACATAGATACGTTCGACCACAGTCCGGTCCGCCGGGTTGCGCAGGCCGATCGTCAGTTCGCGCGCCGAGGCGCTCGAAGCAGCCAGCGCCGCGGCTGCGACAAGGAGGCGAGCGATCATTTCGGTGCAGCTCCAGTCCCCGCCAGCGTGTGACCGTATCGTTCGGCAACGCCGCCGGCAATGCGGCGTTGCCTCGATGCGCGATCACGCCAGGGGGCAACCACGCGCCAAGCAGGACGTTGGCGCGATACAATCATTGCGGAGTCTCGCTCATGGCCAACTCGATGTCCGACACAGCCAGTGACGCCAAGGAACAGATTGCGAAGCTGCGCGATCAGGTGGACACCCTCATGCGCGACCGGATCACTCCGGCCATCAGCGGAGCGGCCGACCGGGCGGGCAGCGCGGCAAGGGCGGCAAGCGACATGGCCCAGGAGCAGGCCGAAGCGATGTCGGGGCGCGTACGCGAGCAACCGCTTACCGCTCTGGCGATCGCCGCGGGGGTCGGGTTCCTGATCGGCCGCATCGTTCGCTGATCGATGCGCACCCTTCGTCTCGCCCGGATCGCCGCAGAGGCGGAGGGGCTCCGCCTTCGTCGCATGGCTCGTCGCCGTGTCACGCAGGTCATCATGGGAGCGGTTGCGGCGGTGTTCGCGATCTGCTTCATCGCCGTTGCGCATTTCACGGCCTGGCTGGCGCTCGTGAAGGTCGTCTCGCCCCTGATCGCGGCGCTGATCGTGCTCGCGGTCGACCTCGTGATCACCGGCATCCTCGGCTTCCTCGCCTCGCGTTCCTCGCCGGATCGGGTGGAGCGGGAAGCGATCGTGGTGCGCGACCAGGCGAAGCAGCAACTCGCCATCACGGCGGCGACGGCGTCGGCGTTCGCGCCGGTCGCCCGACTGCTGGGGCTACGGCATGTCTCGGGGCTGCTGATCGGTGCGTTGGCGACCCGTTATCTGACCCGGTTCCAGCAGTAAGGGACACCGCTCTCGCCGGGCCGCCGATCCGCCGCTATAGGAAGGCGACCCGGAAGAGAGAGATTGCATGTCGGATGACAGCGTTGTTGCCGCACGCGACGGACGGATCGGTCGGATCAGGCTGAACCGGCCCAAGACGCTGAACGCCCTCGACCTGCCGATGATCCAGGCGTGCGCGACCGCGATTGCCGAGTGGCGCGACGATCCGTCCGTCCACGCGGTGGTCATCGAGGGCACCGGCGAGCGGGCGTTTTGCGCCGGCGGCGACATCCGCGCTTTGCGCGAGCGCGCGATGGCCGGCGAGCGGGATTTCGTGGAGACGTTCTTTCGCGAGGAATACGCCCTCAACCTCGCGATCGCCACCTACCCGAAACCGTATGTCGCGCTGGTCGACGGCATCTGCATGGGCGGCGGTATCGGCGTTTCCGTGCATGGTGCCTACCGGGTGGCCAGCGAACACGCGCTGTTCGCGATGCCGGAAACCGCGATCGGGTTTTTTCCCGACATCGGCGCGACGCACTTCCTGCCTCGGATGCCGGGGCAGCTCGGCTTGTATTTCGGGCTGACCGGCGCGCGGGCGAAAGGCAGCGACGCCGTCCATGCGGGGTTCGCCACCCATTTCGTCCCGCGCGAGCGGATCGCCGATCTTTCAGCCTCGCTGGCGACCGACGGGCCGGCGGTGCTCGCGATGTTTGCCGAGCCGTTGCCCGCTTTCTCGCTCGCCCCGCATCGCGCCGCCATCGACCGATGCTTTGGCGCGGACAGCATTCCCGAGATCGTTCGCCGCCTCGAGAGCGACGCCAGCGATTGGGCCCGGAACACTCTCGCGACCTTGCGCGGAATGTCGCCGTCTTCGCTGTTCTGGTCACTCGAAATCATCCGGCGCGGCGCCCACAGCACGCTTCCGCGGGCGCTGCAGAACGAGCTGGAACTGACCCGCACCGTCACGCAGCACCACGAGTTCCAGGAGGGTGTGCGCGCCATGGTGGTCGACAAGGACCGGCAGCCGAAATGGTCGCCGGGCCGCATCGGGGATGTCGATCCCGCCGCCATAGCCCGGCTGTTCGGGTGACTCGGGGATGCCCGGATTCATCTGCACGACGTGCGGCACGCAGTACACGCCGTCCGACACGCCGCCGGCAGAGTGCGCCATCTGCGAGGAGGAGCGGCAATACGTCAATCCGCTCGGCCAGTCCTGGACCACCCTGGGAGCGCTGCGGCGACGGCACTTCGTAAGCTTCCGCGAGCATGAGCCGGGCCTGATGGGCATCGGCATGGCGCCGAGCTTCGCCATCGGTCAGCGCGCGTTGCTGGTGCGCACCGGCGCCAGCAACGTGATGTGGGACTGCATCCCGTTCATCGACGAGGCGGCGATCGACATCGTGCGCGCGCTCGGGGGCATCAGCGCGATCGCCATCTCCCATCCCCATTTTTATGCCTCGATGGTGGAATGGAGCCGCGCCTTCGACGCGCCGATCTTGCTGCACGCAGCCGATCGGCAATGGGTCATGCGGTCCGACGCGGCCGTGCGGTTCTGGGAGGGAGAGACCCATGAGATCGCTCCGGGCCTCACGCTGATCCGGTGCGGCGGCCATTTCGAGGGCGGCACGGTGCTGCACTGGTCGGCAGGCGCGGACGGCCAGGGCGCGCTGCTGAGCGGCGACATCGTGCAGGTGGGGCCCGACAAGCTGGTCAGCTTCATGCGCAGCTACCCCGACCTGATCCCTCTCGATGCCGGCTCGGTGCAGCACATCGCCGCCACGCTCGAGCCGTTTGCATTCGAGCCGATCTACGGCGCCTGGTTCGACCGCATCATCACCACGGGCGGCAAGCCGGCGATCGCGCGATCCGTGCAGCGCTACCTCGCCGCGATCAGCGGCCCGCCAGCACGATCAGCATGACGCCGGCCACCACCAGCAGCAGCCCGACGACGTCGATCCGACGCAGCACCTCCTTGAGGTAGAACCGGCTGAACAGCAGGGTGAACACGACTTCCACCTGACCGATCGCGCGCACCAGCGCGACGGGGGCCAGCGCGAACGCGGTGAACCAGCAGGCCGAGCCGCAGGCCGACAACGTGCCCGCCCAGCACGAGCTGCGCCATGTCGTGACCGCCTTGCGCAGCTCCGCCGGTTCCCGCCAGGCGAGCCAGCTACCCTGCATGATGGTCTGCAGCGTGTTGGTGACGAACAGCGAGAAGATGGCGCGCACGACGATGCTCGGCCCCTCGAGCGCCTGGTTCGCCAGCTTGATCAGGATGGCGGTGACGCCGAACAGCAGGCCGGCGGACAGGCCGCAGAGTGCGGCGGGTTGCAGGGTAGCATCGAGCATCTCGCGCGGCCGCATGCCCCGTCCGGCCAGCGACAGGGTCATCACGCCGCACAGACCGACGAGGATGCCGACGATGGCCAACGGCCGGAGCGTCTCGCCGAGGACGATCCAGGCGATGACTGCGGTCTGCGCCGCCTCGGTCTTAGCGTAC
Organism: uncultured Alphaproteobacteria bacterium; assembly: GCA_963719345.1. Taxonomy (GTDB): domain Bacteria; phylum Pseudomonadota; class Alphaproteobacteria; order Acetobacterales; family Acetobacteraceae; genus CAVRCA01. Next base: position 232,246 of record CAVRCA010000005.1, on the reverse strand, counting down.
GCCGTCCCGACGGCGAAGTTGCGGAAGCCGAACGCCATGATCAACAGGTTGGTGCCGACGATCTGGGTCAGGCCACCGAGGATGCAGAGGACGACGAAGCGCGGGTTGGCTGCCGGCAGCGGCGCTCCCGTTGCGCCGAGTGCGGCAACCAGCAGCACCAAAGCGGTCGGCGCGCCGTAGAGGAACCGGACGAAGCCCGCGCCGTTGATCGACAGCAGATGACGCAGCTTCTGCTGCAGGGCGGTCCGCCACGTCTGGAACAGCGCGGCGGCGAGCGTGATCGGGATCCAGATTGCCATTCGCGTCGCCCGTCGCCTCCGTCCGCACGCAGCGTAGGACCCGGCGGAGGGGCGTCAACCCGCTCCGTGCCGCTCCCTGTCGCGCGGAAACCGGACTTGCCGACGCTGCGTTCAACTCCAGATTGGAGGGCTTCATGCGCCGTATCCTTTTCCTCGCCTTGTTCGCCCTGCCCGGGGCGGCGCTTGCGCAGACCGCGTCACCGCCCGTCTCCAACCCCTCGGCTGGCCCGGCGACGACACCGGCCCCCGTGCCGTCGATCCCTCCGGGGACCCCGCAAACCGGGACGGCGACCGCCCCTCCGGAGCTGGTCGCCCCCGGCGCCGGCGGCGGCACCGCCACGTCCACCGATACGTCGATGCCGAACGCGTCTCCGCTCAGCGGGTCGCCGCCTTCGCTCAACCCCGGAACCAACCAGCCGGCGTCCCGCGGCAACAGCGGGACACCCGCTACACCGAACCTCTCCCGCTGAGCCAATCCGGCGGATGAGAGCGGCCCTTGCCGCCGCGGCGGTGCTGTCGACCGTCGTAGTGCCGGCACAGGCGGAGACCATCCTGCATTTCAGCGAGACGGCGACCGTTTCGGTCGCCCCCGACGAGCAGGTGGCGACGATGCGGGCCGAAGCCGTGGCCGGCACCGCCGCGGACGCGCAGAAGCGGGTGAACGCCATGATGGCGGACGCGCTGAACAGACTGCGCGACCTGCACGAGATCGCATCCTCGACTGGCGCCTACAGTGTCTGGCGTGTCGCCCCGGACGGGCGGGACCGCCCCGAGCGCTGGCAGGCGTCGCAGCAACTGCGCCTGCATTCGACGGGAAAGACGCCGATCCTGCCGATCGTGGGCGAGCTTCAGCAGAAAGGCCTGGCGACGGAGCAGCTCGGCTGGCGCCTGTCCGCAGCGGCAAGCGAGCACGCGCGCGACCAGGCGGTGGAGCAGGCGCTCCGTGCGCTGCGGCGCCGCGCCGCCGCGATCGCCTCGCTGCTCGATCTCCAGTTCGACCAGTTCAGGGAGGTGCGAGTCGGCTCCGAGCCGCCGCCGCTGATGCCGCGCGCGATGGCCATGGCGGCCATGCCGGCCGCGTCGGCACCTCCGGTCGCTCAAGCCGAGGACATGGACGTCAGCGCCACGGTGGAAGCGGACGCCGTGCTCCGGCCGCGCGCGGATGCATGCCGCGCCGCCGCCGGCCCCGCTCGAGCGAAACGAGATCGGCAGCCCGGCAGTCGAGAGTCGTTCGCCACGCACCTGTTTCTGCCGGCTGCGGGACAGCAGTGGACCTGTTGCGGCTGGTGGCAGCCTGCTGACGTGGTTGCGCAATCGCCTGGCAGTCGACGTTCTGGCCAGGATGTTGCGCTGGATCTCGTTCGAGCCGCCGTAGATCGTGGGGGCCGGGCCTGCAGATAGAGCCCGGCCGGGTTGAGTTCGCGATTGCCTTCCATCGGGTCGAGCAGCGCCGCGTTCTCGGCGGCGATTTCGATCGAAAGATCGGTGATCCGCTGGAACAGCTCGGTCTGCCACACTTTCAGCATGGAGACGTCCGGCCCCAGCGTCCCGCCGCGCCGGAGGATGTCGACGAACGTCTGGTAGAGCGCCCGCAGGTCGACGAGATCGAGGCGGAGCTGGGTGTAGCGGGCCTGGAACACGGGGTCGTCCCACACGCCCATCCGCTCGGCCAGCAGTTTCAGGCGCGCAAAGGCGTAACCGGACAGTTTCGGCGAGCCGAGATAGATGCGCTCATGGCCGAGCAGCGCCTTGGCCATCGTCCAGCCCTTGTTCGGCTGGCCGACCAAATTGGCGGCCGGGACGCGCACGTTGTCGAAAAACGTCTCGCAGAACTCGTCGTGCATATCGAGCGTGATGATCGGGCGGATGCTGATGCCCGGCGTATCCATCGGCACCAGAAGAAAACTGATGCCCTCCTGCTTCTTGGCGCTCTTGTCGGTGCGGACCAGGAGAAAAATCCAGTTCGCGTCCATCGCGAGCGTGGTCCAGGTCTTCTGCCCGTTGACGACGTATTCGTCGCCGTCGAGCGCCGCCTCGGTGCGCAGGCTGGCAAGATCGGAGCCGGCGTTCGGCTCGCTGTAGCCCTGGCACCACACGTGCTCGCCGGTCAGGATTTTTGGCAAGAAAAGCTGCTTCTGGGCCTCGGTGCCGTGGTCGATCAGCAGCGGGCCGACCATGACGATGCCGTGGTCGTTGGTGCGCGCGACGCCGTAGCGCTCGAATTCCTCGGTCAGGATGACCTGCTTGATCGAGGACAGGCCGAGGCCGCCATACTCGCGCGGCCAGCCCGGACAGAGCCAGCCGGTTTCGGCCAGCTTCATGTACCAGACCTTGTTCTCGGCCCAGTGCAGGCGTTTCGGCGGGTAGCGCAGCTCCTGCGGGTAGTTCGCCTCGACGAAGCGACGCACGACGTGGCGGAATGTCTCGTCATCGAGCGCGTTGAGATCGCGGGTCTCGCGGGGCGAAATGCTATTCATCGTCCTGCTCCGGAGAGAGGGAGGCAAAGCGCGCCCGGTGCAGCGCCGCCGAGCCGTAGAGGTTCGACAGCACCATCGCCTTGCGCAAGAAGAGCCCGACATCGTACTCGTCGGTGTAGCCGATGCCGCCGTGCAACTGGATGCATTGGCGCGTCACCAGCATCCCCGCGTCCGAGGCGCGGGCTTTCGCGCGCGACACGGCCGCACGACGGGTCGCCGGAGACGCTTGGGTGTCCAGCGTGGCGGCGGCGGACTCCACGCTGGCGCGCGTCAGCGCGAGCTGGATCTTCAGGTCGGCGGCACGGTGCTGGAGCGCCTGGAAACTGCCGATCAGCTTGCCGAATTGCTGGCGCGTCCTGAGGTAGTCGAGCGTCATCGCGAAGGCGCGGTCCATCACGCCGAGCATGGTGGCGGCACTCGCCAGCGCGGCTTCCTCCAGCGGGTCGGCGGCGTCGCCTGCGATGGCTTCGGCGGGGGCGCCGTCGAACCCGAGGGTGCCGAAATTGCCGCCGTCCTGGGTGCGGTCGATGTCGAGCGTCAGCCCGGGCGCATCGCGTGCGACCAGCACCAAGCCGTCCTGCACGGTGACGAGAAACGCGTCGGCTCCCGCCGCCATCGGCACGAACGCTTTTCGGCCGTACAGCTTGCCGTCGCGCAAGGTCGTGGCCCCGGGGAGCCCGAAATCGTTCGGCTGCTCCTGCCACGCGGGCAGGATGATGGTTTCACCCGCAAGCAGCTTTGTGCGCTGGTCGGCGCCGACGAGGCGCGCGGCCATGGCGACCGGGATCAGCGGCTCGGGAACCAGGCTCGCGCCCAGCTCCTCGCACAAGGCACAAAACTCCTGCATGCCGAGGCCGGAGCCGCCCTGGTCCTCGGGCAACCGCAGTCCGGGCCAGCCCATCTCGCACATCTCGCGCCAGACCGTCCGGTCGAAACCCGGATCGGCGAAGCGCAGGGCCCGGATACGTTTGAGGTCTCCCGTGCGCGGCGCAATGCCGGCCGCGCTGTCGCGGATCATGCGCAAACTCTCGCCACGATCCTCCACTGTTTCCATCATGTCCCCCGTTCAGCCTCGCTTGGGCGCCGCGTGACGCCAACCGGCCGAACCCGAGGGCGCCCGCTGCCCTCCAGCAACCCCTCCGTGCTGAGATCCTCGTCGATGTCAGGCCAGTGTATTCCGTATCCGGCGCCGCCGATGGTCCAGCGCGCCCGTGATCGGCTGGCAGCGGCAAGGCGCGGATGCCAGGCCAGGGGCAGAGTGATCCGCCGCCCATCCACAAGCTGACGGAGAGTTCTCGCTGGTAAGGCTGACATTCTTGACGCGGATGTCCGCCTTTTCAGCTGTGGCCGAAGAACCCATTCCACCCTCCCAGGAGTTGCTCGTGACGAACGCGCACCAGTCGCACAATGGTTCCGAGTTCGGCCGTCGAAAAGCCCGCGCTACCCGCCACGGCAACGAGTTCCAACCAGCACCTTCGCCGACCCGCTTCCGGAGCGACATGGACGTGGGGCGGCTCGTTGCCTTCGTGACTGTAGAAGTAGAATCGGTATCCGTTCGCGCGAAGGACTGTTGGCAAGCAACATGACTTCCCGAGATCTCTAAAGCGGGAGCAGCTTCGCGTCGGTGCGGGCCTGCAACGCCTCGAAGCTCAGGCCCGGGGCCATGTCGAGCACCACGAAGCCGCGCTCGGTCACGTCGAGCACCGCGAGGTTGGTGTAGACGCGCTTGACCGCTCCGACCGCCGTCAGCGGATAGCTGCAACGATGCACGAGCTTGCTGCGGCCGTCCTTGGTGGTGTGCTCCATCAGCACCCAGAGCCGCTTGGCGCCGGCCGCCAGATCCATCGCCCCGCCGACCGCCGGCGCGGTGTCGTTCTCGGAAGTGGCCCAGTTCGCCAGATCGCCGTTCTCCGCCACCTCGAAGCCGCCGAGCACGCACAGGTCGATATGGCCGCCGCGGATCATCGCGAAACTGTCGGCATGGTGGACGAAGGAACCGCCCTGGCGCAGCGTCACATACTGCTTGCCGGCGTTGATCAGCCACGGGTCGATTGCTTCCTTCGGCGGCTGCGGCCCCATCCCGAGGACGCCGTTCTCGGAGTGGAAGATAACTTCCCGCTCACTGGGCACATGGTCGGCGATCAGGGTCGGGATGCCGATGCCGAGATTGACGTACCAGCCCTCGGGGATGTCGCGCGCGGCCCGGGCGGCCATCTCGGGGCGGCTGAGCGGCTTGAAGTCGGCGACGGCCGTGTCAGGCATCGGACTGTTCCTAAAACGTCGGAGGATCACCGTAGGGCACGTGCAGCACGCGGTCCACGAAGATGCCCGGAGTGACGATATGCTCGGGCGGCAGCTCGCCCAGCTCGACCAGGTGCTGCGACTGCACGATGGTCAGTTTCGCGGCCGTCGCGATCACCGGGTTGAAGTTGCGGCCGGATTGGCGGAACGTCAGGTTGCCCCAGCGGTCCGCCTGCCACGCCTCGACCAGTGCCACGTCCCCGGGCAGCGCCGGCTCCAGCACGTAGGTCCGGCCGTCGAACTCGCGGGTCTCCTTGCCCTGGGCGAGCCTCGTGCCCACGGCGGTGGCGGTGAAGAAGGCGGGAATGCCGGCGCCGGCGGCCCGCATCCGCTCGGCGAGCGTGCCCTGCGGCACCAGTTCCAGCTCGATTTGTCCCGCTTTGTAGAGCGTCTCGAACACCACCGGGTCCGAGCTGCGCGGGAACGAGCAGATCACCTTGCGCACCCGGCCGAGGTCCATCAGCCGCGCCACCCCGACCCGGCCGACGCCGGCGTTGTTGAGCGCAATGGTGAGGTCCTTGGCCCCCTGCTCGATCAATCCATCGATCAACATGTTCGGCTGCCCGACCGCGCCGAAACCGCCGATCAGCACGGTCGAGCCGTCCTCGATCCCCTCCATCGCCTCGGCCATGGACCGCACGATCTTGTCGATCACGTTGCTCCTCCGGATCGCGTCTGGCGTTTATAGCGCGCCCTCACGCTCTGGCCAGAGCGACCGCCAGCCGGCCTTGCAGCGCCGCGATCCCCGCCGGCGGCAACAGGCTGGCCTCGACGGCATTGCGCGCCAGAACTTCGAAATCCGTGCGCCCAAGGTCGAGCGCCGCGCCGACGGCACGGAAATTCTCCGTCATGTAACCGCCGAAATACGCCGGATCGTCGGAGTTCACCGTCGCCCGCAAGCCGAGATCCAGCATCCGCTTCAACGGATGGTCGCGCATGTCGGAAATCCCGCCGAGCCGGAGGTTGCTCAACGGGCAGACGGTGAGCGCGATCCCCTCCCGCGCCAGTCGCCGGGTCAGCGCGGCGTCCTCGAGCGCGCGGTTGCCGTGGTCCAGTCGGTCCACCCCGAGCACGTCGAGGGCCTGCCAGACATACTCGGGCGGCCCTTCCTCTCCGGCGTGCGCGACCAGCTTGAAGCCTTCGGCTCGGGCTTCCGCAAACACGCGAGCGAATTTTTCGGGCGGATGGCCAAGCTCGGACGAGTCGAGCCCCACCCCGATGATGTGCCGCTTGTGCGGCAGCGCCTGGGCCAAGGTCGCCATGGCGTCGGCCTCGTCGAGGTGGCGCAGGAAGCACATGATGAGCCGGGACGTCACCCCGAGCCGGCGCTCGCCCTCGGCGAGGGCGCGGGTGATGCCGCCGAGCACGGTCGCGAACGCGACCCCGCGCCCCGTGTGGCCCTGCGGGTCGAAGAAAATCTCGGCATGGACGACGTTCTGCGCAGCGACCCGGGCCAGATAGGCGGCGGTGAGGTCGAAAAAATCCTGCTCGGTGCGCAAGACGCTCATGCCCCGGTAGTAGAGGTCGAGGAACGCATCGAGGTTGCCAAAGGCGTAGGCGGCCCGGGCGGCCTCGACGCTGGCGTAGGGCAGCGTCACGCCGTTCCGGGCGGCGAGCGTGAACATCAGCTCGGGCTCAAGCGTGCCCTCGATGTGGACGTGCAGCTCCACCTTCGGCAACGCGTCGAGAAATCTTCCAATCGTGTCCATCAAAACCTCCTGCCAAGCTGGCCGACCATAGCAGGCAGTGGGGCAGGCTCGGCGAAGGACTTGCGGGCTTGACGGTCGCTACGCGATCTCGATGACCGCGTCGGCGGCGAAGGCGCCCTCGCCCTGCGGCATGGCGAACACCGGGTTGAGGTCGATGGAGCCGAGCCTCGGGCCGGCCTGGCTCGCAAAGACGGAAAGCCGGGCCAGCATCGCGGCGATGGCCCGGATATCGGCCGGCTTGCGCCCACGCGCGCCCAGCAGCAGCGGCGCGCCGCGGATCGAGCGGATCATCGCTTCGGCCACGTCCTCGCCGAACGGGCAGCGGCGGAACACCACGTCGCGCAGCACCTCGACGAAGATGCCGCCCAGGCCGAACATCGCGATGGGACCGAACACCGGGTCGCGGTGGATGCCGAGGATGCACTCGACCCCGCCTTTGAGCTGCTTGGCGACCAGCACGCCCTCGATCCGCGCGCCGGGCGCGGCACCGCGCCCGCGGTCGAGCAGGGTGGCAAAACCGTCGCGCACGGCGGCGCCGTCGGCCACGTCGAGCAGCACCCCGCCGATCTCGGACTTATGCAGGATGTCGGGCGACAGGATCTTCAGCACCACCGGGTAGCCGAACGTCTCGGCCGCCGCGATCGCGTCCTCCGCCGTGGCGCAGGCGCGCTCGGGCGCCGAGGGGATGCCCGCCTGGGCGAGCAGCTGCTTGGCCTCCGCCTCGCTCGGCGTCGCTTCCGGCAGCACGGTCTGCGGCACCGCCGGTGGCGCGTCGCCAGAACCGGCGGCGAACGCGGCGCCGAACCGGCCCATCGCCTCGATGGCCACCACCGCCCGGGTCGGGTCCTCGTGGACGACCCAGCCGTCCTGCTCGAAGCCGCGCACGGTCTCCGGCGGGGCGATCACCGACAGCACGTGCAGCCGATCGGGAAAGCGCTGCACGACCTCGGCCAGTTTTTCGCGCAGCTCGGGTCCGCGGCTGGAGCTGGCGACCTGGCTGAAGAACGCCACGACGGAGGAATAGCCGCCCTCCTGTTCCAGCTCGCCGAAGAACTTCGTGATCAGCGACATGTCGTTCGACACCTGCGCGGTGGCGTCGACCGGGTTGCGGGTGGCGGCGAACGAGACGAGTTCCTTCAACTTCGCCTGCGCGGCGGCCGGCATCTCCGGCATCGCCAGCCCGACCTGCTCGGCGACGTCGCTGATCAGCACGCCGGCGCCGCCGCTCACCGTCAGCACGCCCAGCGTGTTGCGCGCGGGATAGATCCGGCGGGTCGCGGTGTGGGCGATGTCGAGCAGTTCCTCCGTGGTGCGGGCGCGGATCACGCCGAACTCGGCGAGCACGGCTTCGGTCACGGCATCGTCGCCGGCGATCGAGGCGGTGTGCGACTTGGCGGCCGCGGTGCCGAGCGCGCTGCGGCCCACCTTCATCAGCACGATCGGTTTTTTGGCAGCCCGCGCGGCGGCGAGGGCGGCGAGGAAGCTCTCGGATTCGCGGATGCCCTCGACATAGGCGGCGATCACGTCGGTATCCTCGTGCTCGGCCAGCCAGCCGATCACGTCCCCCACGGTCACGTCGGCCTCGTTGCCGGTCATGACGCAGAGCGAGGCGCCGATGCCGCCGGTTGCGCGCGATCGCGAACAGGTGGGTGCCATAGGCGCCCGACTGGCTGGCGATGGCGATGCGCCCGGGGATCGGCACGCCGCTGTCGATCGAGGCGGTGAAGGTCGCGTAATAGCCGGTGCGGCCGTCGAACACGCCGAGGCAGTTGGGGCCGAGCAGCCGCATCCCGTGGCCGCGCGCAATGCCGACCATGCGGTCCTGCGCGGCGCTGCCGGCGTCGTCCACCTCGGCGAAGCCGGCGGTGAACACGATGACCCCCTTGGTGCCGCGCCGCCCGAGGTCGTCGACCGCCTGCACCGCGAGATGGGCCGGCACCGCGACGATCGCGACGTCCGGGGTTTCGGGCAGGTCGTTGACCGAGGGGTAGGCCTTGATGCCCTGGATCTCCGGCCGGTTCGGGTTGACGGGGAGGATGGTGCCGCGGAACCCGTTGGCCCGCATGTAGGCGATCGGCCGGCCGCCGATCCGCGCCGCGTCTCCGGAAGCGCCGACGATGGCGATGGAGCGCGGGGCGATCAGCGGCGTGACGCTGGCGAAGCGGGAGCCGGCGTGGGTGGAGTCGGGCATGGGTCGGACGGTCCCTCGTTGCGTCGGTGATGGCGGGCTTCTAGGTCCCGCTAGACCGCACTCTGACGCCCAGCCCTGCGGCTCGCAAGGCGGACTGCTTTGGAGTAGGTGCCTGGCTCTAAATCCGAGCGGGTAGAGCCCTCGCAAGCATTGCTGTACGACAGCTACGGGTGGGAGCTGCCAGTCTGCTATGGACGCCTTATTCTGCGGGAGCGGACCAAACTTGATGGGGCGCTGCGGTCCGAGCGGAAGCGTCGCTGTGCGCTCACTCGATTCGTCGGGAGCCATCTCTCTCTTCGGTAAATAGCGGTGGATGCCATCATCGTTTTTGTAACGAAGTCACAACGACTAGCAATTGTAGGGCATATGGCCAAGGATAGACACAGGATTGCAAACGATCTTGCACAATCCTACCGCACTACCACAAAAGGGCAGCGCCACTGGCTGTGCTTTCATCTCGCCGCTGGCGCCGTCACGCCATTCGGCAAGCAACTCCTCGCTTCGCTGAAGGTTATAGAGGAACGCCTGCCTGGTGCCGGTATGCAGTTCGTCCGCGAGCTGGCTGACATACGTTACGTCTCAACCGCACAGAGTGAGTTGGGCTGGAAGGCAGGATTTGAGCAGTTGATCCAGAAGTTTGCCGAGATCCTGGTAGCAAGGCTTCTGTTTGCGGCGGGTTGGGCAGAGGGAACTACCTTCGCTCTCGAACCAACAAACCCCGCCACAGGCGCGAAACCCGAGATTCTAATTGACACTCCCGACCGTCAATGGCTGTTTGAAGTAAAATGTCCTGCATTCATTGATTATCAGGAGCACCGCGGCGCGAATGAGAAGCAGATCCCCGTACGCGGGCCGCTCGGTGCAGTGCCCGGCTTTCGCGTTGGTGCCACTTTGCCGAGAGACAACGTACTGAAAGATTTTCTTGCCAGCGCAGAGCGTAAATTTTTTGGCTTCTCTGCAAAAGACCGAACTTCAATTCTTGTCGTGCTTTGGGACGGCTACATGTTCGAGGCGACATCCGCATTGAACCATACCGAGGCGGGCTTACTCACCGAGAAGTCCTGGCATGTTGAATCCGGGGCGCGAGTAGCATTCGACGCGGTGGACGGAGTGATTGTGCTGAACCACCTCGAAATATTGAAAGTAGCAGCTCAAGGCCATTTCGCACCGCTGCGCGAAGATGCTTTCACGATCGGCGGTGACGGCCAGCCCCCCAATGTTTGGTGCCCAAACGTCGGACGTAGCGACCTCGATTCTCACATTTCAAAGATATTCCACGCGTGGTCTCTCGAAGCCGTCGCATTTGCGGCGGACTATACGCCCAAGGACTTTATCACCTGGATCGACCTTAGACGCTAAGTGGCATGCGCGCTGCTCTATCTTTCGGATTTTGCCCTGGTAGCCGACGACCGCGCCGCCGATTGCACTATGTCTGCTTCACGAACCACGATAGCGGCGTAGGGTAGCCACTATGGGTCGCGTGCCGACAATCCTTGCCATCGGCTTCGAAGCAAGTTTTTCGGATATCGTGACGCCATGCGCGCCGGTGCGGGTGCATCCCCTGTCCAGCTGCGGCTCTCGGATCATGGCAAGTGACGCTCGGTGTCCATGGGCGCGTGCAGGAGTTGGGCGATGGTCACGAGCGATGAGCCTTCGTTTACATGGATGATGATATAATGCGAGCGCACGCGCAGGATGCGCAGCTCTCCTCGCAGCTTCCGCGCCGCAAGCGGATCCGCTGCGACGCCTTTCGCGGCGTCGCGCACGTCCTGAATGTAGCGCAGCGCGACCTCGCGACCCCACCGCTCGATCGAGTAGCGCCGAATCTCGCGTAGTTCCTGGATGGCGAGATTGGACCAGGCGAGCTTCACGCGCCCGTCAGCGTCTCCTCGACAAATGTGTCGATATCGAAGCCCTCGACAATTCCGCTCGCCATTCCTTCATGGCCCAGCGCGACGAGCCGATCGACGATGCGCGCATCTTCATCGAGCCGACGGAGACCAGCCCGGCAGGCTTCCGACAGATTTTCGAAGCGGCCCTCCGCAACGAGGCGCAAGCCGATCTCCTTAGTTGATCCCAAGCTCACGCTGGCGAGACCTTCGCGCTGTTGCTGCATCGCTTTCTCCTGCTATGCTACAATGTAGTACAACCGGAGAGGGTGTCAACGCGCGAGCAGACCGAACCGGTCGATGGCAGCTTTCGGGCAGTTGCGGCCGTGGCGCAATCCATTCTGGCCCGCCAGGCAGAACGCGGGTGGATGCCCGGAACAAGTCCGGGCATGACGTGTTGGTGATGGGCCACCTACTTGCGCCGGTCGCGCTGCGAACCGGATAGCAATGGACCAAGTCCGGCCATGACGCTGGAGGGATCAAGTCAGCTCCAAGCGGCGCGACGTGTCACTCGCGCCGCTTGGGTCTTCGACCAGGCGAAAGATACGCTGGCCGTACCCGCCCCCGTGTTTCCCGCCATTTCGGTTGAAACGCGCCGCGCGCCGTCGATACTGGCGGCGTGATCCCGACACCCGGTTCAACCCTGGCCGACCGCTTCGCCCGCATCCTGGGCGGGCTGCGCCGGGCGGTTGCCGCGTGCGGCGCGGACAAGCGGGTTGTGTCCAGCGGCCTCGGTTCGGAACCGCTGCTCGTCCTTCTCTGGACCCGGTTGGGGCGCGTCGCCGCAAAATTCGCCGCGATGGCGGCGGGGCTCGGCGCCGACGCCCTGGATGCGCCTCGCCCGGCGCGCCAGCGCGCCGCGCCCCGTTCGGTTGCGCGGCCTTCCCCTTGCCTGCCACGCGGGTTCGGCTGGCTGCTCCGGATGACGCCGGAGGCGGCTTGCTACGCCAGCCAGTTGCAACACCTGCTCGCCGAGCCGGAGTTTTCGGCGCTTGTCTCGGCGAAGCCGGCGCTCGGTCGGGTGCTGCGGCCGCTTTGCCGGATGCTCGGCATCGAGCCCCCGCTTTGCATGACACCACCCTCCCGCCTCGGCGCCACCGCAGCCGGGGCAGCGCAAGCGACGGCATCGCGCGCGGGGCCGCCGCCGGCATCCGCGATCGAGGCGGCCGACGCGCCTTATCTACCTTCCGGGCTCCGGCCGATTTTCCACGCCTGAGGGCAAAACGGGGAAATGCGCCGGAATTGTTCCGGTTCCGAGACCATGGCAGCCCCAAGCCGTCATGGGCAATGCGCGCGGTGCCCCCGCGTCAGGCGCGCTTGCGTGCCGGCTTCCTGGAGGGGGGAGCGTCACCCGATTTCTTCTCGCCCGCCTTCTTCGGCGCTGACTTGCTGCCGACCGGCCGGCTTCTCCGGTGCGGCCTTTGTCACCGGCTGCTGCCCCAAGCTCTTCTTCAGAGCCGCCATCAGGTCGATGACGTTGCCGCGATCCTCCTCCTCGTCGGGCTCGGGCTCCAGGCCCTCGCCCTTCAGCTTGGAGTCGATCACCGCCCGCAGCCGCGCCTCGTAGTGGTCCTCGACATCGGCGGGATCGTATTTGCCGGTCTGCCGGTCGATGAGCTGGGTCGCGAGCTTGACCATCTCCGAGTCCGGCTTGAGCGCCGGGATGTCCTCGAACAGCGCCTGCGGGCTGTTGAGGTCGCGTTCCTCGTGCAGCGTGTGGACCACCATCCCGTTCTGCATCGGCATAATGCAATGGTGCGCTCGCGCCGGGCGATCACCACGCGCGACAGCGCCACCCGACCGGTCTTCGGCGATCGCCTCGCGCAGCACGACATACACGTCCTGCCCGGCGTCGCCGTCGGGGACCAGGTAGTAGCTGGAATCGTAGTAGATCGGGTCGATCGACTGTCGGCGGGGACGAATTTTTCCACCGTCATCGTGCTGGAGCTCTCGATGCGCGCGCTCTCGAAATCCTCCTCGCTCATGATGAGGTAGTGGTCCTTCTTGAACTCGTACCCCTTCACCAGATCGCGGCGGGTCAGCTCCTCGTCGGTCTCGGCGTCGAGCGTGACCATGCGCACCCGATGCCCGGTCTTCGGGTTGATGTAGTGAAAGCGCAGCGTGCCGCGGTCGTGGCGCGCGGTGTAGAGCGCCACCGGACAGGACACCAGGGCGAGGCGGAGATGCCCGCGCCAGATCGGTCGTTCCGCCATCAGCGTCTCCGTCGCGGCTTGGTTTCGCGCATGGCTCCGGCGCCGGGGCCGGGCAGCGCCTGATCGACGCCGTCGAAGCCGGCCCACGGATCGTTTCGCTGCCCGGCGAGCCGGCGCGGCACCGTCGCGAGGGTGAACGAGGCGGGATCGAGATTTTGGCGTCACCTCGTCCCAGCTCACCGCGCGTCGCCACCGTGGCGCCGGGCCGCGCGCGCGGCGAGAACGACGCCACCGCGGTCGAGCCGAGCCCGTTGCGCAGCCAATCGACCAAAATCTTGCCGTGGCGCTCGATCTTGGCGAGACGCGAGACGAACCGATCCGGCTGGTCGGCGACCATGCTTTCGGCAAAGGCGCGGCACCAGGCGCGCGTCGTCGTCCAGTCGCTGTCGGGTTGCGGGCGGAGCGGTGCCACGACATGCAGGCCCTTGCCGCCGGTGGTGCGGCAGAACGACTCGAGCCCGACGGCACGAAGGCGAGCGCGCACCTCGTGCGCCGCCCGCACCGTCTCGGCGAAAGCCACGTCCTCGGCCGGGTCGAGGTCGAACACGAGTCGGTCGGGGTGCTCGGCCTCCGGTTCGCGCGAGCCCCAGGCGTGCAGCTCGATGGCCGAGACCTGCGCGCACGCAAGCAGGCCCGAGACGGTGTCGAGCACCAGATAGGGCGCCTCGTCGCACGCGCCGGCGCGGATTTCCTTGGGAAAGCCGGGCTTGCCGTGCTTCTGGAAGAAGCGCTCGCCGTCGATCCCCGCGGGGCAGCGGACCAGTGCAAGCGGGCGGCCGGCGATCTCCGGCAGCGCGTGGTCGGCAACCGCGAGCCAGTATTCGGCAAGGTCGCGCTTGGTTATTCCCGGCCACAGCTCGCGATCGGCGTGCGTCAGGTGCACGTCGCCGAGATCCTGGCCGGCTGCGCGCCGCCGGTGCGGCGATCCGCTTGGCGGCGGCCCGCCCGCCTGCCGGCTGTTTGGCGGACGGCTGCTTGGCGGACGCTGTTTAGCAGGCGGTGGTTTGGCAGATGCGGGGCGCGGCTTCTCCGCTCGCACGATGGTCGCCCGCCGTCGGCCGGAGAAACCGACCCGCTTGGCGGCCGGATCGGCGATCGCGCGCACCACTTCGGCGGCCGGTTTGTCCTCGCGCAGCCCGAGATAGGTCGCGTGACGGATGCGGCCCGATCCTGACCAGCCGATGAACTGCACTTCCACGACCAGCTCCGGCCGTACCCAGGTGATGCCGCGTCTCCGGCTTCTCGCCGGCATAGACCAGGTCGGGCGGCGCCTCGGCCATCAGCGGGTCGAGCCGTGCCCGCAACGCCGCGAGTTCCTTGTCGGTGAAGCCGGTGCCGACACCGCCGACATATTCCAGGGCGCCCTCCGGATTGCGGTAGCCGACGTGCAGCGAACCCAGGCCGCTGCGCGATCCGGCGGGTTGGGTGAAGCCGAGCACGATGAACTCCTCGCGCCCCTGGCACTTCAGCTTCAGCCAGGTCCTGCTCCGCCCGGAACGGTACGGCGCGTCGACCTGCTTGCAGATGATGCCCTCGAGGCCCATGCCGCACGCCTGTCGCCGCATCGTGTCGACGCCGCCCTCGAAATGGTCGCTGTAGCGCAGCGAGCCGTTCCAGTCCGACAGCGCCGCCAGCACCCGCTTGCGATCGACCAGACGGGCCGGCCGATAGTCCCACCCATCGAGGTATGGCAGGTCGAACAGAAAGAAGAAAAGGTTGCGGTCGTTGCCGTCGGACAACGCCTGCTGCAGCAGGGCGAAGCTCGACACGCCCATCCTCGCGCAGCGCCACCAGCTCGCCGTCGAGGATGGCCGATCCGGGGCCGAGGCCTCGCACCGCCGGCGGCGATGGTCGGCAGGCGAGCCGTCCAGTCGAGCCCTTTGCGGGTCAGCAGGCGGACGCTGTCGTCCTCCTTGATGGCGATCAGCCGATAGCCGTCGAACTTGACCTCGTTGAGCCACGCCCCCTCCTGCGGCGGCGCCTCGACCAGGGTGGCGAGTTGCGGACTCAACTCCTGCGGCAGCGCCGCGCGCACGGCGGAAGGGACAGGGGAACTTTCGGGCGCCTCCGGGTTCGGCGCGGGCGTCCTGGCTTTCCGCTTCGCCTGCGGCTTCGGCGGCGCGCCGGCCTGCTCCAGCGCCACTTTCTGCTCCAGCGCCACCGTCTGCTCCAGCACTCCGGCGTCGACGCCGCGCGCTTCCCGCTCGTCGTGCTCCTTGATCAGCAGCCAGTTCTCCGCCCGGTCCTTCGGCCGCGGCTTGAGCCGGACCAGCACGAACTTGCCGTTCAGCCGGGTGCCGTGCAGGACGAACTTCAACTCCCCCTTGTCGAGCGCCGCCGCGGCTTCGGCGCCCTGCGTTTCCCACGTCCCGCGATCCCAGGTCTCGACGGTGCCGGCGCCGTAGTGGCCTTCGGGGATGACGCCGGAAAAATCGGCGTAGTCCAGCGGGTGGTCCTCGGTGCGCACGGCGAGGCGCTTGTCGGCGGGGTCGAGCGACGGCCCCCGCGGCACGGCCCAGCTCCACAAGACGCCGCCGTGCTCAAGCCGGAAATCCCAGTGCAGCCGGGTCGCGTCGTGCTTCTGGACCACGAAGATCGGCTGGCCGTCGCCAGCCTGCCGGTCGCTCGGGGCGGGTTCGGGCGTCGCCGCAAAATCGCGGCGGGCCCGATAGGTTCCGATCGACGTATCCCTGGGGGTCGCCGGGGCGCGAGGCATGCGGGGTCAACGCGGCCGTGCTTGATCGGTTCGCCAGGCCGGTTCGCCGGGCCGGTTCGTCAAGCGGGCACGGTCTCGGGCGGTTTCGCCGCGACCGGCCGGCCGAGATAGTGCTCCATGACCTCGAGCGCGGGGCCGTCCTCCTTGATCCGCCCCTGATCCATCCAGAGCACCCGCGTACACCAGTCGCGCACCGCGGCCTCGACATGGGTGGAGAGCACGAGGATTTCGGCGCCGCGCACCATGTCCTCGAGCCGCACCCGCGCCTTCTCGATGAACCCGGCGTCCCCGGCCAGGAACCACTCGTCCATCAGCAGGATCTGCGGCCGGATCGAGGTCGCGAGCGCGAAGGCGAGCCGCACCACCATGCCCGAGCTGTAGATGCGCACCGGCAGGTCGATGAAGTGGCCCAGCTCGGCGAACTCGGCGACATCGTCCTCAAGGCGCTGGAGTCGATGGTTGGGCATCCCGCTGTACTGGCCGCGCAACCAGATGTTCTCGCGTCCGGTCAGGTCGGGGTTCATGCCGAGATTGGGGTCGAGCAGCGCGTTCAGGCTGCCCTGCACGCGCAACCGTCCCAGCACCGGCTCGTAGATGCCGGCCAAGGTGCGCAGCAGCGTCGTCTTGCCGGCGCCGTTGCTGCCGATCAGACCGAGGCGGTCGCCGCTGCGCAGGCCGAACGAGATGTCGCGCAGGGCTTGCACGACAACCCGGTTCTGGCCGTCCTGGCCGAGGCGGCCGGACGCGGCGGCAAACACCGTCTTCTTCAGGCTGCGGCTGCCACCGTGGTAGAGCGGGAAGAACACCGACAGCCCCGTGACGTCGATCCGGGCGTTGCCGTCCATCGTGTCAGACCCAGAACGCCAGTCGGCCGCGGATGCGCACGAACAGCGCCCATGTCAGCCCGCACAGCAGCACGCTGTAGAACACGGCGCTTGCGGCCGTGTACAGGGAGGGCACGCCGCCGAGCAGCGGGCCGCGCACGATCTCGAACAGCGAGTAGAAGGGATTGAGCGGCAGCCAACGCGCCCGCGTGCCCAGCAACTCCGGCTTCCAGATGATCGGGCTCAGGAAGAACGCGAGCTGCATGATGCTGGTGACAATGGGAGGGATATCGCGGAACCGCGCACAGAAGGCGCCGAGCAGCACGATGACGGCGACCGCGTCGACCGCCCACAGCGCCAGTGCCGGGATCGCGAGCAACGCCGCCGGCCCCGGCCAGACCGCCAGCAGCACGAACACGCCGATGATGACGATGATGTTGTGGGCGAGCACCAGCACGTTGCGTACTGCGACGCGGAGCGCATAGAGCAAGTACGGCATTCGCAGCGAGCGGATCATCGCTTCGGACTCGGTAAAGCTGGTGCATCCCTCGGAGACCAGGGCCGAGACGAAGTTCCACAGCACGATCGAGAGCGCGAGGAACGGCAGGTAGTCGTGCAGGGTCATGTGGAACAGCGCCGAGTACAGGAACCCGAGCGCGCCCACCATGATCGCGGTGGACAGGGTCAGCCAGAACGGCCCGAGCATCGAGCCGCGATAGCGCAGGCGGATGTCGAGCCAGCCCAACACGAGACTGAGCCGGAACAGCCGCAACCCGTCGGCCACGTCGCGCACGGCCATCCGGTTGCGCGTGGCCAGCGTCATGTCCGAGTTGAGCTCGATGACCGGGCTGCTCTCGGTGGGGCGGGTACGCAGCTGCGCGACGTGGTTCATGAGCGGGGCGGCGATAACCGATCCACCCGGTGACTGCAACCCGAGTTGCCCGGCGGCCACAGGAATTCAACGTCAAATAGGGATTGCTCAACGTCTGCTTGCACGTAACAGCGAAGTCGGATAAGGGCTTAGACAAGAAACCTGAAGGTTCACCTGAGCGGCGGCCACGTGGCCGTCGTGCCCTCCGGCCTTGTCCCGGCCGCGCCACGACGGAGGCTCACACCGGATGACCGCCTCACCCGCCTCGCCCGTCCGCCGTCGCGTCAGAAGCCTCGCCCGCCTCGCCAGGATGATCGGCTGCGCCGCTGCCCTGGCCGCGTTGGCCGCTTGCGCGAGCGGTTCGGGACCGGCGGTGGACCAGACCAAGGAGGCGGCCGTCTACCAGGCCCGGGCGCGCGGCAATTATCATCCGCCGGGTTCTGCCGACGACCCCTGGGGACCCTACATCGTCGAGGCGGCCCACAAATACGATGTGCCGGAGCGCTGGATCCGGGAGGTCATGCATGTCGAATTGGGCGGGCAGATCTACCAGAACGGCGAGCTGATCACCTCGCACGCCGGCGCGATGGGCCTGATGCAGGTGATGCCGGAGACGTACGACGACCTGCGCGTCCGCTACGGGCTGGGCGACGATGCCTACGACCCGCACAATAACGTCCTGGCCGGCGCCGCCTATCTGCGCGAGATGTACGACATCTATGGCTCGCCGGGGTTCCTGGCTGCCTACAATGCCGGGCCGCGGCGGCTCGACGACTACCTGGCCAACGTGCGGCCGCTGCCCGACGAGACGCGGCGCTACGTGGCGATGATCGGCCCCAACGTGCTGGACAGCTACCCCGAGACCCGCTCGGCGGCCGAGCAGTACGCCATGAACGACCTGCCGCTCGATATTCCGCCGGGGCTGCGCTACGGCGGCCGTTCGTTCCAGATCGCCGAGGCGCGCCCCGCGCGAAGCGCCTCCCGGGCCACCCGGTTCGCCCACGCGCCGTCGCGCGGCGCGATCCGGACGGCATTCGCCGACCTCCCGCCGCCCCCGCCCAACAAGCGCCACCACGGCTTCAGCCTGATCGAGCCCGCGATGGCGGAGACGATGCCCGCCCATCGCACCGGCGCGCCCGGCGGCGGCTGGGCCGTCCAGGTGGGCGCTTTTGCCAACCCGCGGCAGGCCGAGGCCGCGGCCGGGACCGCGCGGGAGCGCGCGGGCGCGGCGCACAGCCACTCCGCCGTCGCCGCCGTGCAGCAGGGTCACGCCACGCTGTATCGCGCCCGGCTGAACGGCATGTCGCGCGACTCGGCGGTGGGCGCCTGCCAGAAGCTCAGCCGCTCGCGGATGGGCTGCATGGTGATCTCGCCCAACGCCCAGGGCTGAGTCGAACTCCCATAGTGTCTGTCCACACCGGACGCCTGAAGCCGGCCTAACGGCTGAGCTTATTGCGACCCCATGCGTGACTGCGGCCAAAAAGTCACACTGAGGCGCATGGGCATCAGGAAACGATCGGGCGCTGTTGCGGGTCTCCGGGAGTTATGGCGTTAATTGCTGACTGGCTTAGGACTGTGAGGGACCGTCCTGCGTGCAGGCTCGCCCGCTTGCGCCAGGGTGTTCATGATCCGGAACTGCATGCCAGGCCGAATATGGCTACAAATCGACCTGCAGAAGGACGTCCACCCATGCTGAAGCGCTTGCTCCTGACCGCCGCAGTCTGCCTGTCGGCGGCCGCCTGCACCCAAGCGGCGAGCTGGAATCCGCCGACCCGCGCCGGCACCGGGATCGACGGCACCTATGCCGGCACCGGCGTGCAGACCAAGCAGGCCGCGCAGCCGTTCTGCGAAGGCACCACGGCATGGGCGTTCGCCTCGCCGAAGCTGACGGTGCAGAACGGCGCCGTCATCTGGCCGGCGAGCGGCACGGTGACCGCGACGATCCCGGTAGCGGCCGACGGCACGTTCTATGCCCAGTACGGCGCCAACTTCCTGTCCGGCCGGATCACCGGAACGCATATGGATGCGTTCTCCGACAGTCTGTCCTGCGGGACCAAGCTGACCCTCGACAAGACCTCCTGACAGGCAACAAGGCTGCCTGACGGGTCCTCACCGGCCCGTCCTGGCGCCGGCCGCGCGGGCGCGACTGATTCGTGAAAGCCTTCGCCGGGTCCGCCCGCGAAGGCTTTCTTGTTTTCGGGCGCCGGCCCGGGGCACCATGGCGTATCGGCACCCGATCGGCGGGTGGCGCGCCGGAGAGTCGCCAGGGAGATCGGATGCACGCAGGACGGGCCATGCGCGTTGTCGGCTCCCTGGCGCTGTTGAGCGCTTGTTCGCCGGAGCCGACCGTGCAGCGCGCCGGCGACGAGGGCTACACGGTCAAGGCCCGTTCGCCCGAGAGTTCCGCCGGCATTCTGCTCACCCAAAATGCCGCGCTGCAGAACGCCCGCGCCTTCTGCGCCGCACAGGGGCGGCGCTTCCTTGCCCTTCAATCCGGCGTCGGGGAGGAGGGGTTTCCGCGCGACCTGACCTACACGGTGCATTTCCGCTGCGTCGATGCCGGCTCGCCCCTGCTACAGCGCCCGACGGTGGACCAGGCACCGGACGATCTTCTCTAGGCACCGGGCGCCGCCCGCGCCTAACCTCACCCGCAGCCGGCAGCTCAAAAAGCCGGCCCGGGAGAGGAACCGATGCCCAACTCGATCGAGCGCGCCGTCATCAGGAAAGTCGCGTGGCGGCTGCTGCCGTTCGTCTTCCTGCTCTACTTCTGGTGCCTGATCGACCGTGTGAACCTCAGCTTCGCGGCGCTGACGATGAACGCCGATCTCGGGCTGACCGCGACGATGTACAGCCTCGGCGCCAGCATCTTCTTCATCGGCTACTTCATCTTCGAGATCCCGAGCAACGTCATCCTGGAACGGTTCGGGGCGCGGCTGTGGATCGCGCGCATCATGATCACCTGGGGGCTGGTGTCGTCGGGAATGGCGTTCATCACCGGCGAATACAGTTTTCTTACGCTGCGCTTCCTGCTCGGCCTGGCGGAGGCCGGGTTCTTTCCCGGCATGGTGCTCTACCTGACGTTCTGGTTCCCCGCCGCCTACCGCTCGCGGGTCGTCGCCGCCTTCATGCTGGCGGTGCCGCTGAACAACATCATCGGCGCGCCGCTCGCCACCACGCTGATGCAGATCGACGCGTTCGGCATCAAGAGCTGGCAGTGGCTGTTCCTGATCGAGGGTGTGCCGTCGATCATGCTCGGCATCGTCGTGCTCATCTACATGACCGACCGCCCGGCCAAGGCGACCTGGCTGACCGCCGAAGAGCGCGGCTGGCTCGAGGCGACGTTGACGCGCGAACGCGACCAGATCGAGCGCGCGCACAGCAAGATCTCGGCGTGGCGGGCGATGGTCGACCCGCGCGTGCTCGCGCTCTGTGCGGTCTATTTCGGCATCGGCACGGTGAGCTACGGCATCGGCTACTTCCTGCCGCTGATCGTCAAAGGCATCGGAATATCGGTCTTTGCCACCGGCTTCGTCGCCGCCATCCCGTCGGTCGCGGGAGCCACCGGCATGGTGGTCTGGGGCTGGTTCTCGGACCGCAACCCCGACCGCCGCTGGAGCTGCGCCTCGGCGCTGATGCTGTGCACCATCGGCGTGGTCGGCGTCGCCTATGTCGGCTCGACCTGGTGGGTGCTGATCCCGGCGGCGGTGCTCGCCTTCGGCCTCGATGCGTCGCGGCCGCTGTTCTGGGCGCTGCCGTCGATGTTCCTCAGCCGCACCGCCGCCGCCGCCGGAATCGCGATGATCAACGCGGTCGGCAATCTCGGCGGCATCGCCGGACCGATCGCGATCGGCTGGGCGAAGGACGCGACGCAGAGCTTCGCCGGCGGCCTCTACTTCATCGCGGTCTGCACCGGGCTCGCCGCCGTCATCGTGGTGCTCACCGGGCCGCGCCATGTTGCGGTGGCGAGCGCCGCCGAATAGGAGACCCGCCGTGACCGACATGACCATCCGCGAGCTGCGCGTGACCCTCGCCCGGGTGCCGTGGCCCGACGACCCGATGCTCGCCGCCCGCCAATTTTCCTCCCATCGCGATCTGCTGGTGCTGGAAGTGGAGACGGCAGGCGGGATCGTCGGCATGGGCTACCTCCACCTGCTGTCCTCCCCGGTGCTGCGCACCATCGCCACCTGCATCGACGAGGCGCTGGCGCCGCGCGTGCTCGGCAAGGACGCGACCGCCGTCGAGGCGATCTGGCGCGACCTGTGGCGGGCCACCTACACCGCGGGGCGCGGCGGCATCGCCATGATGGCGATCTCCGCCATCGACATCGCTTTGTGGGACGCGGTGGGCAAGCGCGCCGGGATGCCGCTGCATCGGCTGTGGGGCCACTACCGGTCGGAGATCCCGGCCTACGGCAGCGGCTGCTGGCGCGTGCTCGGCGGCGACGGGATGATCGAAAAAGCCCGGCACTTCGTCGAGCAGGGATTTCGCGCCATCAAGATGCAGGTCGCGCACATCCACGACCGCCACACCGACCTTGCCAACGTCCGGCGGATGCGCGAGGCGCTCGGCCCGGACATCGAGATCATGATCGACGTCAACATGGGCTGGGACGCCGACACCGCGATCCAGATGGGCCGGAAATTCGAGGAATACGACGTCTATTGGCTGGAGGAGCCGGTGATCGCCGACGATTTCGCCGGCTATATGCGTATCTGCGACGCACTCGATCTGCGCATCGTCGGCGGCGAGACGCACTTTACCCGAATTCGACCTGCGCCCGTTCCTGGAAAACCCGAAACTCGGCATCCTGCAGCCGGACCCGATGCGCGGCGGCCTGACGGAGCTGCGCAAGATCGCGGCGCTGGCCGACACCTGGGGCATGACGATGGCGCCGCACCTGTTTCCGGAGCTGAACGTGCAGGTGATGGCCTCGATCCCGAACGGCATCTGGCTCGAGCACATGGGGTTGCTCGACGATCTGTTCGTCGAGCCGGTCGGTGTGGTGCAAGGCATGATCACCGCCCCCGAACGGCCCGGCCACGGGCTGGCGTTCAAGCCCGAGATTTTGCGGGATTGCCGTCTATAGCGCCTACAAACTCTTGGCGACCTGCTCGTAGGTGTTGCTGCTCAGTTCCGGCGTGTCGAGCACGCGCTGGAGCTGTTCGCGCATGAGACGTTGACGACGCTCACCGTGCCGGCGCCATGTGCCGAGTGGCGTCACGATGCGGGCCGCGACCTGCGGGTTGAGCGGGTCGAGCGCGACCACCGCGTCGGCGAGGAAACGGTACCCCGCACCGGACAGGTGATGAAAACCCACCGGATTGCCGCTGGCAAAGGCGCCGACCAGCGAGCGCACGCGGTTGGGATTCTTCAGGTCGAAATCGGCGTGGCGGTAAAGCGCCCGCACGTCGTCGAGGACCCCGGTTCGCGGCGAGGTCGCCTGGATGGTGAACCATTTGTCGAGCACCAGATCGTCGCCGCGCCAGCGCCGGTAGAAGGCGTCGAGTGCCGCCGTCCGCTCGGGCACGTCGAGGCGCGACAGCACGGCCAGGGCGGCGAGCACGTCGGTCATGTTGCGACCGGTGTCGAATTGCGCCTTGGCCAGCGCCGCGCCGTCGGATTGGCCGGCCGCAAGATAGCCCAGGCACACGTTGCGCAGCGCCCGCCGGCCGATGGCGGGACCATCGATGCGGTACTCCCCCGCATCGTCCAGCGCGGCGTAGCGCGCGCGCAGCTCGCCGCCGAGCGTGCGCCCGATGGCGGTGCGCAGGAACTCGCGCACGAGATGGATCGCGTCGACGTCGGCAACCTCCATCTGATCGGCGATGAACGCTTCGCCGGGCAGGCTGAGCGCCTCGGCCGCGAACGCCGGGTCCGCCTCCGAGCCGGCCAGCGCGGCGCGCATCGCCTCGATGAGGCCGGGATCGGCGGCCAAGGTCGCGCCGGTCTGATGGCCGGCGACCAGGTCGAGGATGACCTTGGTCGCGTATTGCTGACCGGACGCCCAGGCGACGAACGGATCGGTGTCGTGCGCCGCCAGGAAGCGCAGCCGCTCGGAGGACAGGCCGGTGAGTTTCACGGGGGCGGAGAAGCCGCGCAGCAACGAGGGCACCGGCGCGGCGGGCACGTCTTCGAAGACGAAACTCTGCTGGGCTTCCTCCAGCAACAGCACACGGGTTTCAGTCTGCTGCCGGTTCTCGCCCGCCAGCCGGGTCGGCAGCGTATCGCCGCGCGGACCCAGCAGGCCCATGGCGACGGGCACCGGTACCGGCTGCTTGTCCGGCTGGCCCGGCGTCGGCTTGGTCGATTGCCGCAGGGTCAGCGTGTAGCGTCGCGACGCCGCGTCGTACGCGTCCGCCACATCGAGCACCGGCGTGCCGGCCTGGCCGTACCAGCTTCTGAACCGGCTGAGGTCGACGTCCGAGGCGTCCTGCATCGCGGCGACGAAATCCTCGATCGTCACTGCCTGGTTGTCGTGCCGGGCGATATAGAGGTCCATGCCCTTGCGGAAGTTGGCCGCGCCGATCAGCGTGTGCAGCATCCGCACCACCTCGGCGCCTTTCTGGTAGACGGTCGCGGTATAGAAATTGTCGATGGCGATGTAGCTGTCGGGCCGCACCGGATGGGCCAGCGGACCGGCATCCTCGGGAAACTGCGAGGCGCGTAACTGGCGCACGTCGGCCAGCCGCTTCACGGCGCGACTGCCCTGGTCGGCAGAAAACTCCTGGTCGCGAAAGACCGTCAGCCCTTCCTTCAGCGAAAGCTGGAACCAGTCGCGGCAGGTGACGCGGTTGCCGGTCCAGTTGTGAAAATACTCGTGCGCGATGACGCTCTCGATGTTCTCGTAATCGGCGTCGGTCGCCGTGTCCGGCTTCGCCAGCACGTATTTCGAGTTGAAGACGTTCAACCCTTTGTTCTCCATCGCACCCATGTTGAAGTCGGCGACGGCGGCGATGTTGAACACGTCGAGGTCGTATTCGAGCCCGAACATCTGCTCGTCCCAGGCCATCGACTTCTTCAGCGAGCGCATGGCGTGCTCGCATTTGTCCTCGTCGCCGGCGCGAACCCAGATGGCGAGGGCGACGTCACGCCCGGAGCGCGTGATGAAACGGTCCCGCACGGCGACGAGATCGCCTGCCACGAGCGCGAACAGGTAGGCGGGCTTCGGATGCGGATCGACCCATTTGGCCCAGTGCCGCCCCTCCGCCCCCTCGCCTTGCCCGGCGGGATTGCCGTTCGACAGCAGCACCGGACAGCGCGCGCGATCGGCGTGGATGGTGGTGGTAAATCGCGCCATCACGTCCGGCCGATCGGGAAAGAACGTGATCCGCCGGAACCCTTCGGCCTCGCATTGGGTGTAGAAATTGCCGCCCGACGTGTAGAGGCCGCTCAGTTCGGTGTTGGCGTCCGGCGCGGTGTCGGTCTCGATGTCCAGGGTGAACGCCGCCGGCACGCCGTCGATGACCAACGCCCCCTTCTCCTGCGTCACCCGCTCGGCGTCGACCGCCGCGCCGTCGAGCCGGACCGCGACGAGCGTAAGGTCCTCGCCGTCCAGCCGCAGCGCCGCGGCCGTATCGGCGGCGGCCGGATTGCGCCGGATCGTCATGTGCGAAGTGACCCGCGTGCGCGCCCCGTCGAGCGTGAAGGTGAGGTCGATCGTGTCGATCAGGAAGGCAGGCGGCGCGTAATCGGCGCGGCGCGTCACCCGGGGCGACGGAGCATCGGTGGAAACGCTATCGGTCATCGTGCGGAGATCCGGTCCTGATAGATCTTCAGGTGAGTGAAGGCGAGGGCGAGCAGCGGCGTCGGCACACCGAGGCGGCGCGCCCGGGCCAGCATGTCGCCGATGATCTGGTCCACCTCGACCGGCAATCCTTGCTGCAGGTCGCGATACATCGAGGGTACTTGCGCCGACCCGGGCGCGGTCACGGTGGCGCGGGTGCGAACGAGGAAATCCTCGCCTGGCTTATAGCCCGCGGCCGTGGCGACCGCGACGATCTCGGCGAGGAAGCGGAGGGCAAAATCGGCCCCGTCCGGGGCGGCTTCGATCTCGCCGACGGTGCCGCGCATGAGGCAGGTGATGCCACCGAGCGTGGCGAGCAGGATCCATTTGCGCCACATCTCCAGCAGGATGGTGTCCGACGCGCGCGCCTTGAAGCCGACCCCCTGCATCTCGCGGTCAAGCGCCTCGATGCGTGTGGAACCGGCCCCGCTGCGCTCGCCGTAGATCAGTTCCTGGAACTCGGCGAGCTGCCTGATGCGACCCTCCGGGTCGAGCGTCGTCGCGACGAGGCAGACGCCGCCGAGCACGGGCTTTTCCCCAAACCGCCGTATCAGCACATCGATGTGCCGCAGGCCGTTGAGCACCGGCACGATCATGGTGTCTGCTCCGACCGCAGGGGCGAGATCGTCGAGCGCGCCGTCGAGCGCGTAGGCCTTCACCGTCAGCAGCACGACGTCGTAGGTGCCGCCGATCCCGTCCTTCGTCACGACGTGCGGCCTGACGGCGGCATTGCCGTGCGGGCTGATGATCTGCAACCCGTCCCGGCGGATCTGCGTCGCGCGGGCCGGGCGGAGAAGGAACGTCACGTCACGTCCCGCCTCGGCCAGCCGACCGCCGAAATACCCGCCCGTCGCACCCGCTCCGACCACCAGGATCCGCATTGCCCACCCCACCTTGATCGGCCGATGGTAGTGAAACTCGGCCGCGAGCGCACGCCGGTCCGGCTCCTCAGCCGCTTGCCGGGCGGCTTCCGTCCGGGAACACTGCCTGTTCTGTTCCAATTTTCGGACTTTGCCCCATGGCGACGATGGCCGAACCGCTTCCGCTCGACGACGGCCTGTTCGGCCGGCTGCGGCGCGATGCGGGCACGGCGTGGGACGCCTATGTGGGGCACCGGTTCGTGGCCGCCCTCGGCGCGGGCACGCTGACCGAGCCGGCGTTCCGCCACTTCCTCCGGCAGGACTATCTTTTTCTCATCCACTTTGCCCGCGCCTATGCGCTCGCCGGCTACAAGAGCGCCAACCTGGCCGACCTGCGCGCCGCCGCCGCCGGGGTGAGCGCCATCGTCGACGTGGAGATGCCCTTGCACGTCGCCTACTGCGCGAAATGGGGATTGAGCGAGGCCGATATGGAGGCCGAGCCGGAGGCGCTGGAGACGATCGCCTACACGCGGTTCGTGCTCGACTGTGGGCTCGCCGGCGACCTGCTCGACCTGCTCACCGCGTTGGCGCCCTGCGTGGTCGGCTACGGCGAGGCGGTCGAGCGGCTGCTGCGCCATCCGGCCACGCGCCTCGACGGCAATCCCTACGCGGAATGGATCGCCGCCTATTCCAGCCCCGAGTATCAGTCGGCGGCGCGCGCGGCGATCGCGACCCTCGATCGGGTGGGAGCGATGCAGGGGGCCGAAGCCCGCTACCCGAGCCTGCTGCTCACATTCGTGACGGCGACGCGCCTGGAGGCGGCGTTCTGGGATATGGGTTGGGCGGCGGGATGAAAGGCAAGCCGGCGATGCAGATGGTGGGACCGACGGCGCGCAGCTACTTTTCGCAGCGGCTGCGACTGCACTACGTCGATTGGGGCAATCCGACGGCGCCGCCGCTGCTGCTGCTGCACGGCGGACGCGACCATTGCCGCAACTGGGACTGGGTCGCGCAATCGCTGCGCCACGTCTGGCACGTGATCGCGCCCGACCTGCGCGGCCACGGCGACAGCGCGTGGTCGCCCGACGGCAATTATACGATGGCGGCGTTCATCTACGATCTGGCGCAGCTCATCCACCAGCAGGGGCTGGCGCCGGTCACCATCGTCGCCCATTCGCTCGGCGGCAACATCGCCTTGCGCTACACCGGGCTGTATCCCGACACCGTGCGGCGGCTGGTGGCGATCGAAGGCCTCGGCCCCTCGCCGCGCCGGCTGATCGCGCAGGCCGGGTCCAGCATCGTCGATCGCATGCACGGCTGGGTGGAGGAACGGCGCAAGCTGGCCGGGCGGGCGCCGCGCCGCTACCCGTCCATCGAGGCGGCGCTGGCCCGGATGCAGGAGGAGAACAAGCACCTCTCCCCGACGCAGGCGCGGCATCTGACGCAACAGGGCGTCAACCAGAACGAGGACGGCACCTACAGCTGGAAGTTCGACAATTACGTGCGCGTCTGGCCGCCCTACGACATGACGCAGGCCGAGATCGAGCTGTTGTGGTCACGCATCACCTGCCCGACGCTGCTGGTCTACGGCGAGGAAAGCTGGGCGTCGAACCCGGCCAAGGACGGCCGCATCCGGCATTTTTCCACCGCCGAGGTGCTGTCGGTCCCCGGTGCCGGGCATTGGGTGCACCATGACCAACTGGACGTTTTTCTCCAGGCGTTGCGGCGGTTCCTGTAGCGTCTTTCCGAAGGAGCGGTTTTCCGTCAATCGTCGGGCGTGAGAAAAGACTGGTCGGCATCCGCCGGCACCGGCGCGGCGGGGTGGAGCAGGCCGGCGGCGCGCAGGTCGCTCCACAGGGCGGCGGGGATCTTGTGCTGCATTAGGGAAACATTGGTCGCGAACTCGTCGGCGTTACGCGGCCCGGGGATGATCGCCGAGACGACCGGGTTGGCCAGCGGGAATTGCAGCGCGGCGGCCGGCAGCGGCACGCCGTGGCTTTCGCAGACGCGGGTGATTGCGTTGACGCGAGTGACGATTTCGGGCGGCGCGGTGTCGTAGTTCCAGGTGTTACGGCCGGCGAGGATGCCCGAGTTCAGCGGGCCGCCGATCACCAGCGTGGTGCCGGCCCCGAGGCATTTCGGGATGAGGTCGTCGAGCGGCGCCTGCTCCAGCAAGGTGTAGCGCCCGGCAAGCAGAAAAACGTCCCACTGGCCGAACTCCATCACCTCGAGGCAGGCCTCGCGCTCGTTCACGCCGATGCCGATCGCCTTTGCGGTGCCGCTGCGGCGCAACTCGTCGAGCGCGCGATAGCCGCCGTCGCGCAGGGCGCGCATGTGCAGCGCGTTCTGCTCCGCCCCGTGCTGGTAGACGCCGATGTCGTGCGCGAAGAGAATATCGACACGGGCGAGGCCGAGGCGCTGAAGACTGTCCTCGAGCGAGCGCATGATGCCGTCGTAGCTGTAGTCGTAGACCACCGCGAACGGCAACGGCGGCTTGCGCCCGCCCGGGCCAGTCGCGTTCGCATCGGGGCGCAGCAGCCGGCCGACCTTGCTCGACAGCACCCACTCGTCACGCGGCCGGTCGCGCAGCGCGTCGCCCACCCGCCGCTCCGCCGCGCCGAGGCCGTAGAACGGCGCAGTATCGAAATAGCGCACGCCGGCTTCCCAACCGGCGCGGATGATCGCCTCACCCTCCTCGCGGGTGACATCGTACCGGCTGCCGCCAAGGGTCGCGGTGCCGACGCCCAGTGCCGTTACGTGCAGGTCGGTGCGGCCAATCCTTCGTTTCTGCCACGTCGGCATCGCTGTTCTCCCGAAAAATTCAGCCGTTGGCACGCCACCAGTCGACGGTGCGGCGGATGCCATCCTCGATCGAGATTTTTGGCCTCCAGCCGATCTCGCGCTCGGCGCGGGTGCGGTCGAGGCGCAGATGGGCGAGACTGGCCGAGCGCACCGCGCGCGTGTCCTCCCGATGCTCGGGTCGCAGGTGCGACGCACCGCGACACGTCCAGCACGATCTCGACCACGCGGTTCAGGGTGGTGTCAACGCCGGTCGCAATGTTCATGACGTTGCCGTGCGAGGCGCTGGCCAGCGCGGCGACGCAGGCGGCGGCGACGTCGGTGACGTGGATGTAGTCATGCACCTCGCTGCCGTCGCCGACGATCACCGGCCGCTCGCCGCGTGCGACACGCCGATAGGTCTCGGCCATGAACACGGCGTTCACCGCCCGCGCGTGCTGCCGCTCGCCATAGACCGAGGAGAACCGCAGCACGTTGAACTCGAGCCCGTAGGCACGCGCGTACTGGGCGCAGGCGGCCTCGCCGAACAGCTTGCTGGTGCCGTAGAGGTTGGTCGCCGGCTGCTGTCCGGCGCCGGTGAACGGCGTCCCCTCGTCGATGCGCTCGGGCTGCGAGTTGCCATAGGTCGCGATCGACGACGACAGGATGAGCCGATGCACGCCGGCCAGCCGCGCCGCTTCCAGGGTGTTGAGCACGCCGACCGTGTTGACGCTGGCCCCGAGGTAAGCGTTTTGCGACAGCGGCAGCGTCAGGAAAGCGGCCAGCGCGACCACCCCGGCCGCTCCTTGCGCGGCATCGATCACCTCGTTGAGCCGCAGCACGTCGCCCCGGATCAGTTTTACACGCGCATCGCCGTCGAGGTGGCGCACCAGCTCGGGCGTGCCGAGCGAAAAATTGTCGAGCAGCCGCACTTCGGCCGCACCGGCGCCGAGCAGCGCGTCGGCGAGGTGCGACCCGATCAGGCTCGCCCCGCCGGTGACCAGAAACGTGCCGCCCGCAATGTCCGGCATACCGATCTCCCCCTCCCGGCAAGGGTAGGAGACCGGCGCGAACGACGTCAACGCTGACCGGGCAGCATTTCGGCCGGTGCGGAGGGAGAGACGGGACCCTCACGAGGTGTGACCTGGGTCACGCATGCGCGACCCCAATTCGGCGCATCTTGTTGCACATCCGGACCGGACGTTAGAGCAACACGACACGCGCGGCGGGCGGTACCGGGTTGGGAAGGAAAAGGAGAAGGCAGATGGCTGAGCAGGGGTACAGTTTTGCAGTCGACTCATTCGTTATCCGCAATACGCGGTCGCGTCACGAGGATACCGACTACATTTCGGCCAGTGTGGCTGTGGCGGGCAGGCCCGCAGTGAAAGCCAGCCAGAAGCTCGGCAACCTCAACAACGGCACGTTCCGCACGGCAATGAATTTCAAGGGCGTGCCGGTCGCGGACAACGAGACGGCGGTGTTCACCTACGCCATCGTCAACAGCGGTCATACCGACCCGACCACCGCCGAGAAGACGCTCGAGCAGGCGGTCTCGAGCCTGGCCGAAAAGGGCGCGAAGGCCGCCGCCAGCGCGGCCGGCGGGGCGGTCGGTGCCGCGCTCGGCGCATCCATCGGCACGGCGGTCGTGCCCCTGCTCGGCACCGCGCTCGGCGCGTTGGCGGGATGGGTGGTCTCCTCGGCCGGCAAGCTGATCTTCGCCGATTGCGACGGCGCGGTCGCCGCTGCGGTGCACACCTATACCGGTTCCCAGCTTCGTGCCGGGACCACGGGGGGCCGGCCTCTCACTGGAAACGACCACCATCCGGGGACCAACTCTGCCCGCGGCTGCGGCAGTAACTCCGACTACAGCGTTTCCTGGTCCATCCACGCAGGCTGATCCTGAGTGGGATGGAATGGCCTGAGGACGACCGGGCGCTGCACCGGCGCCCGGCTTCTCGTCACGTCCTCGCGGGATCGTTGATCGCTATTCCGCTCTGCCGCAGACTCGCCAGTTGACAGGCGGCTGACCGTCCTCCGAACTGCCACCTGGAGGTCAGGTCGATGCTGAAATGGACGATCGGGGACGTCACCGTCACCAAAGTGGTCGAGCTGGAGACGACGGGCGGCAGCCAATTCATCCTCCCGCAGGCGACGCGGGAGGCGGTGCTGCCGATCTCCTGGCTGCAGCCGCACTTCGCCGACGAGGAAGGCCGGTTGAGGATGAGCATCCACGCGCTGATCGTGGAGACGCCGAGCCGGCGCATCGTCGTCGACACCTGCCTCGGCAACGACAAGGAGAACCGGCGCATCCCGACCTGGAACAACCTCCAGGGCAGGTTTTTGGACGACATCGCCGCCGCCGGCTATCCGCGCGAATCGATCGACACCGTGCTCTGCACCCACCTCCACGTCGATCACGTCGGCTGGAACACCATGCTGGTCGGCGGACGCTGGGTGCCGACGTTCCCGAACGCGCGCTACCTGATGGGCCGCGTCGAGTTCGAGCACTGGACGGCGCACACCGAGCGCCCCGACATGCGCGCCGTCATCGAGGATTCCGTGCTGCCGGTGCATGACGCCGGCCTTGTGGATCTCGTCGAGACCGACGCGCGGCTGGCCGAGGAAATCAGCCTGACGCCGACCGTGGGCCACACGCCCGGCCATGTCAGCGTGCGCATCCGCTCGCGCGGCGAGGAGGCGCTGATCACCGGCGACTTCCTGCATCATCCGGTGCAGATGGCCCGGCCGGATTGGGCGTCCACCGCCGACAGCGATCCCGCCCAAGGCGAGGCGACGCGCTGGGCGATGTTCCGCGAACTGGCGGGCACGCCGGTGCTGGTGATCGGCACGCATTTCGCGGGTGCTACCGCCGGTCGCCTGGTGCGCGACGGCGAGACGTTCCGGCTGGTGGTGTAGGGGGCGACAAGAATGGCGCAGGACCTGAGCGGCAAGATCGCGGTCGTCACCGGCGGCAGCAACGGCATCGGCGCGGCGACGGTGCGTATGCTGGCCGACGCGGGGGCGACGGTGGCGATCGGCTACAACCGCGGCGAGGCGCGCGCGCGGGCGCTGCTGGAACAGTTGCCGGCCGGAAAACACTCTTTGGCGCAGCTTGATCTGCTGGACGTCGCCTCGGTGCGCCGCATGGCAGGCGAATTGGAGGAAAGGTTTGGCCGGGTCGACATCCTGGTCAACTCCGCCGGCATGACGCGGCCGATCCCGCACGCCGATCTCGATGCGCTCGACGAGGATTTTTTCGACTTCCGTGCTGCTCGCCAATGCGCGCGGGCCGTACTCGGTGATCCGCAGCCTGCTGCCGCTGCTGCGGGCGGGGAAGCCGTCGGTCGTGGTGAACGTCTCGTCGGTGGCGGCATTCAATGGCGCCGGCAGCAACATCGCCTACGGCGCGTCGAAGGCGGCGCTCGACACGATGACGATGTCGCTGGCGCGCGCGCTCGGCCCGGATATCCGTTTCCTGTGCGTCTCGCCGGGACCGGTCGCGACCGATTTCGTCGCCGGGCGTGGGCGGGAGCAGATCGAGAAGATCATGGCGACGGCGCCGCTGCGGCGGGTGGTGGAACCCGAGGATATCGCGTCGGCGATCATGGCCTGCGTAACGCATCTCGGCGCGGCCACCGGGACCAAGATCGTGGTCGATGGCGGCCGGTTGCTGTAGGGCAACATTGTCCTGCCGTCATCGCGAGGAGCGCCATTGATCGTCGATAAATTCCTGCGCCCGGTGCGCGAGATCGAGCACACTCTCATCCCGCTCGCCGACGGCACGCGCCTCGCCGCCCGGATCTGGCTGCCGGAGGACGCGGACAAAAACCCGGTGCCGGCGATCCTGGAGTATCTGCCGTATCGCAAGCGCGACGGCACCTACGAGCGCGACGCGCTGACGCACCCGTATCTCGCCGGCCATGGCTACGCCGGCGTGCGCGTCGACCTGCGCGGCAGCGGCGAATCCGACGGCTTGCTGTTCGACGAATACGCACCGCAGGAGCAGGCGGACTGCCTCGAGGTGATCGACTGGCTGTCGCGGCAAACCTGGTGCAGCGGCGCGGTCGGCATGATGGGCATCTCCTGGGGCGGCTTCAACGCGCTGCAGGTCGCCGCCCTGCGGCCGCCGGCCCTGCGCGCCGTCATCACGATCTGCTCGACCGACGACCGCTACCGCGACGACGTCCACTTCATGGGCGGCGCGCTGCTCGACGGCAAGTTCGGCTGGGCTTCGTTCTTCTTCGGGGCGATGTGCCACCCGCCCGACCCGGCTCTGGTCGGCGAGCGGTGGCGCGCGATGTGGCAGGAGCGGCTCGACAACGTGCCGCTGTTCCTTGAGCGCTGGCTGCGTCACCAGCGGCGCGACGACTACTGGAAACATGGCTCGGTGTGCGAGGACTATTCGGCCATCGCCTGCCCGGTCTTCGCGGTGGGCGGCTGGACCGACGGCTACACCAACGCGATTCCGCGCCTGCTCGAACACCTGACGGTGCCGCGCAAGGGGTTGATCGGCCCGTGGGCGCACGCCTACCCGCATTTCGCGCTGCCCGGCCCGCAGATCGGTTTTTTGCAGGAGGCACTGCGCTGGTGGGATCGCTGGCTCAAGGGCATCGACACCGGCGTGATGGACGAACCGATGCTGCGCGCCTGGATGATGGACAGCGTGCCGCCGGCGCGGCATCACGAGCAGCGGCCCGGACGGTGGGTGGCCGAGCCCGCCTGGCCACCGGCCGGCAACACCCCCTGTCGATTGACATTGGCCGATGCCGGGCTGGTGGAGACGGCGGGAAACCTGACGCCGCGGGCGGTGTGCTCGCCGCTGACCGTCGGTGCGGATTCCGGCAGCTGGTGCCCATTCGGACGCGGAGAGGATGACGCCGCCGATCAGCGCGATGACGACGCGCGCTCGCTCTTTTTCGACAGCGCGCCGCTGGCTGAACGGATGGAGATCCTCGGCGCGCCGGTGGTGACGCTCGACATCGCGTGCGACAAGCCACTCGCGAACCTCGCCGTGCGGCTGTGCGACGTGCATCCGGACGACGCCTCGCTGCGGGTGAGTTTCGGCATCCTCAACCTGGCGCATCGCGACGGGCACGCGACGCCCACCGCGTTGATACCCGGCCAGCGCTACAGCGTGCGCATCCAGCTCAACGACGCCGGTTCCGCGTTCCCGCCGGGACATCGCATCCGGGTCGCGATCTCGACCGCGTACTGGCCGATGGTGTGGCCGGCGCCGGAGGTCGCGACCGTGATGGTGTACGGCGGCGCCATTACCCTGCCGGTGCGCCCCGCGCGACCGGAGGATGCCGGCTTGCCGCCGCTGCCCGGGCCGGAGACCGCGCCGCCGGAGAAACGCACCACGATCCGTCCGGGCGTGGTGCGCATAGACCGGCTGGGCATCGAGCTCGGCAGCAGCGGCAATTTCGATTTCCGCCTCGACGGCGACGATCCGCTGAGCGCCACCGCCGAGATGCGGCAGACCCTGACGACCGGGCGCGGCTCGTGGCGAACGCGGGTCGAGACGCACACGGTGCTGTCCTCGACGGCGGGGGCGTTCGTGGTGCGCGCGTCGATGCGGGCGTGGGACGGCGAGACGGAGATGTGCAACCGGACCTGGGACTACACTATTCCGCGCGACCTGGTGTAGCCGCGGTTCAGTCGTTCCGCCCGCTTTCCCGCAGGTGCGCCCGGGCCTCTTCCGCGCTCTCGTAGATGCGCGGCGCAACGTCGCGGCGTGAGAGCGCATCGCCCAATTTCATCCGCAGGAAACCGCTCGTCGTATAGCGGGTTGCCCCGGAGTAGTGCCGCTCCATCAGCCGGCTGACCATGGCGACGTAGGGATCGAGCAGTTCCGGCAGGATGGAAAAATTATCGTAGTTGACGACCGCGTACACCTTGCCGGGAGCCGCACCGGTTTTCTCGGCGACCAGGCGCTCGATCTCCCGGATCTGGTCGAGGCTGCGGATCGAAAAACCCTCGAAGTTGACGAAGAACAGGTTCTGGTCGGGGTCGTAGGTGAACCGCGCGTTCAGCGGCAGTTCGAGCAGGTCCTGGCGCAGCCCCATCGGATCGGGTCGGAACAGGCGCGTATCCATCGGCCGCGGATCGCGCACCACGGGTCGGAAATCCATCTGCCCCAAGATGTCGCGCTCGATGTCGATCCCCGGCGCGACCTCGACCAACTCCATGCCGTCCGGCCCGAGACGGAGGACGCATCGCTCCGTGACATAGAGCACCTGCTGGCCGCGCTGGGCGGCGTAGCTGCCGCTGAAAGTGCGGTGCTCCACCGCCTCGATGAATTTTCGGCTGCGGCCTTCCTGGTCGATGCGCAGCCGCGCTTCCTCGAAGCCGATTTGCAGGCCGCCGGCGGTGAAGGTGCCGCAGAACACCACCTTTTTGGCGGTCTGGCTGATGTTGATGAAGCCGCCTGCCCCGGCCAGCTTGCGGCCGAAGCGGCTAACATTCAGGTTCCCCTCGCGGTCGGCCTGCGCAAGGCCGAGGAAGGCGACGTCGAGCCCACCGCCATCGTAGAAATCAAACTGGTAGGGCTGGTCGATGATGGCCTGCGTATTCACGCCGGCGCCAAAATCCAGTCCGCTAGCCGGCATGCCGCCGATCACGCCCGGCTCCGCCGTCAGCGTGATCAGGTCGAGGATCTTTTCCTCGTTGGCGACGTCGGCGAGACCCTCCGGCATGCCGATCCCGAGATTGACGACGCTGTTCGGCCGCAGTTCCAGCGCGCAACGCCGGGCGATCACCTTGCGCTCGGACAGCGGCAGCGGCACGAGCGACCCCATGCGGGCACGGATCTCGCCGCTGAAGGCGGGGTTGTAGGCGGTGCCAAACGTCTGCCAGTGGTGCTCCGGCGCTTCGGCGACCACCACGCAATCGACCAGGACGCCGGGGATTTTCACCTGGCGCGGATTGAGCGTGCCGCTCTCGGCGATGCGCTCCACCTGCACGATGACTAGCCCGCCGGAGTTGTGGGCAGCCATGGCGATGGCCAGCGCTTCCAGCGTGAGCGCCTCGCGCTCCATGGTGACGTTGCCGTCCGGATCGGCGGTCGTGCCGCGGACGATGCCGATATTGACGGGGAAGGTCTTGTAGAACAGGACTTCCTCGCCGTTGATCGTCATCAGCGTGACCAGATCTTCGGTGGTCCGCGCGTTGATCTTGCCGCCGCCGAAGCGCGGATCGACGAAGGTGCCTAGACCGATGCGGCTGATGTGGCCCGGGCGGCGCGCGGCGATGTCGCGAAACAGGTGCGAGATGACCCCTTGGGGCAGGTTGTACGCTTCGACCTGGTTCTCGACGGCCAGCCGCTGCAACGCCGGGACCAGGCCCCAATGGCCGCCCACCACGCGCCGGACCAGGCCATCGTGGCCGAAATGGTTGAGGCCCTTGCGGTGCCCGTCGCCCTGGCCGCCGGCGTAGACGAGGGTGAGCCCGCGCGGCTTGCCGGCCGGCGGCGCGCCCGGCTCCGGCTGCTCGGGCTGGAGGTAGAACTCCTCCAGCGCCACCGCGATGCTTTCGGGAAAGCCGATGCCGACAAAGCCCCCGGTCGCGACCGTGTCGCCTTCGCGGATCAGCCGGACCGCTTCGGCGGCGGAGACGATCTTGCCGCGCTGCTCGGGACGGTGCGTGACCGACCCGATGGGCTGAGTGGTGAGAGGGGTACCGACCCGTCCCGTGGCCATCGCTCGCTCTCTCCGGACGTTCTCAGATTGGACCGTTCACCCTCGACATCGGCCAGTCCTTGCCTTGATCGGGCTCGCCGCTGACGGGTTTGGCGCCGATGTGATCGGCAAGCTGGGCCGCGGTGAAGGCGTCCGTGAAGCTCTCTCGCACCTCCGCCAGCATGTCGCCGTCCCATTCGTTCCAGGCCGCCACCATCCGATCATAGATGTCGCGGTGGCGGTCACGCAGGTTGGCGCGCTCCATCGGATCGTCCGCGACGTTGAACAGGAACGTATTTTCCGCGATCTTCAAAATCTTCCAATCGCCGTCGCGCGCCGCACGCTGCGCGTTCGCCTTGTAGCGCCAGAACAGCTGGCGAGGCACCGGCGCGGCGTCCTGCGTGAGTGCCGGCAGCAGGCTCATGCCGTCGCTCGGGTAGCCGGGATCGGGCGCCGCGCCGGCCGCGGCGAGCAGGGTCGGCAGCCAGTCCATGCTGATGTTGACCTGCTGCGTGACGCGCCCCGGCGGCACCCGGGCCGGCCAGCGCAGCACCACCGGGATGCGAAGACCGCCTTCCAGCAACTCCGTCTTCCGCCCGGTGAACGGCCATGTGTCGGCAAACCGTTCGCCACCATTGTCGCTGGTGAAAATGACAATGGTGTTGTCCGACAGGCCATTGTCGTCCAGCGCTTGCAGCACGCGGCCGATCTGCATGTCCATCCGCTGGATCATGCGCTGATA
This sequence comes from uncultured Alphaproteobacteria bacterium, assembly GCA_963719345.1. GTDB lineage: Bacteria > Pseudomonadota > Alphaproteobacteria > Acetobacterales > Acetobacteraceae > CAVRCA01. The sequence goes on along the minus strand of CAVRCA010000005.1, from coordinate 194,917 downwards.
AGTCCGCTGCGTTCCGCCGTCATAATCGAACAGCGAGGCCTTGCGCAGCCGTTCACTCTCGGCCTGGTCGCCGACTGCCTCCCACGGCCAGTGCGGGGCGTTGAAATGCACATCGAGGAAGAACGGACCGTCGGATTTCGCGTAGGCGTTCACCGCGTCGACCGCGCGATCACCGATCAGGTCGGTCATGTAGCCGACCTGATGCACCGGGGTGTCGCCGTCCCACAGATCGTCCCGATGGTCCGGCCCGGTATGCGTGTAGTAGTCCAGCGCGCCGCCGCGGAAGCCGAAGAAATGGTCGTAGCCGCTCTTCAGCGGGCTGAAATCCGGCAGGCTGCCGAGGTGCCATTTGCCGAGCAGGGTGGTCCGGTAGCCGCGCGGCCTCAGCAGCGAGGGCAAAGTCGGATGGCTGGGGGGCAGGCCGACGTTGAGGGCACCGGCGATCGGCTCCTCCAGTCCGACGCGCAGCCGGTACTGGTAGCGTCCGGTGATGAGCGCGGTGCGCGTCGCCGAGCAGACGGCGGAGTTGGCGTAGCCCTGCAGGAAGCGGACGCCATCGGCCGCGATGCGGTCGATGTTGGGCGTGCTGATGTCGGGGCGGCCGTAACAGGAAACGTCGGCATAGCCGAGATCGTCGGCCAGGAAGAACACGATGTTGGGCGGCTTTGCCGATGACGGTGACTGTGACTGTGACTGCTGGCGAGGGCCGTGCTGCCGATGAGCGGCACCGTCGCGGCCGAGGCGATCAGGCTGCGACGGCTGATCGCTGGCGTGGCTTTGGTCTGTGTGGTCATGGCTTGCCGCCTTTCCTCCCCGTGAGCGACTTCGCGGCCGCGCCTATGCGCGCAAGCGTGGGAACAGCGCGAGTGCGTTGTCGTGCAGCACGCCGCGCCGCATCGCGTCATCGAACAGTGCCGTCCCGTCGATCTCTCCGGCAAGCCGGGTGACGATGGGGATCGGCGTGAACGGCCAGTCGCTGCCGTAGAAGATGCGGCCAGGATCGGCGATCTGCAGCAGCGCGGGCACGAGCCGTGGCAGCGGAAAGCCGGCGAGGTCGTAGTGCAGGCGGCGCAGGTTGGCGAAGACGCGGTCGGGCTCGACCGGGTTGGGCAATTTCACGGCGGGCGCCAGGCCGACGATGCGGTCGGCCAGCACCGGCACCGCTGCCCCGGCATGCGGCACGATCAGCCGGATGTTCGGGAACCGGTCGAGAGTGCCGGTGAGCAGCAGGTTGGTCACTGCGCGGGTGGTCTCGAACATGAACTCGAGCATCGGCCGCGGATAGCCGAGCGACAGCGCCAGGCAGCCCGGGCAGGAGGGCGAGGTGGGATGCATGAACACCACCGCCTGCCGGCGGTTCAGCTCGGCGAACAACGGATCGAGCCGGGGGTCGCCCATGTACAGGCCGTGATGGTTCGTCTCCACGGCGACGCCATCCGCCCCCAGCGTGTCGAAGGCGTAGGTCGCCTCGGCCAACGCGCCGTCGATGTCGGGCAGCGGCAGGGCGGCGAACAGGCCGAAGCGGCCGGGGTGGTCGGCGGCGGCCTTGGCGCCCTCCTCGTTCACCTCCCGCGCCAGCTTGCGTGCCGCGGCGTCGTCGCCGAAGTGGACGCCCGGCGAGGAGATCGAGAGCATGGCGGTGCGGATGTTCAGCCCGTCCATCATCGCGAGCGCAGCGCCGGTGTCCCAGCGCGGCAGGCCGGGCATGCCGTCCGGATGCTCGTGGCCGGCGGCCTCGGCCGCCCGGCGATAGCCGGCCGGCAGGTAGTGCGCATGCACGTCGATGCGCGGCTGGAGCGACGGCCCGTTCACCGGCTGCGCCCGCAAACCGGTGCAGGAGAGGGCGGCGGCGCCGAGCAGGCCGCCGAGGGCGGTGCGTCGGCCGACGCGATGGCTCGGAAACATGGCACTGCGGAACTCCTGGGTTTGGCGGCCGACGTCGGCCGTATGCGGAACGGGCCAGGGTCGGCGACCGAGGCGAAATCTGGATCAGGCGGCCGGCTGGTCCTGGCGGGTTCGCCCGTCCTGCCTCGCGTCCGTCGCCGCCGACCGCCGCCTCCACCGGCACGCGGACGCCGTTCGCCGCCAGCGCCGCGAACAGCTCATCCACCAACCCGGGGAGATCGCGGGCCTCGGTGACGCCCCCAAAAATGTAGAAATCCGGCCGGGTGATCATGCCGATGGCGCCGTGCGCGGCGAGGAAGGCGCCGTACTTGCCTTCCACGTCCACGACGCGTGCGCCGCCGCGCCCGGAGGTGAGGCCGACCACCTGGGCACCAAGCGCGTCCAAGGCCCAGAGCTGGTCCGGTCGCAGCAGGTCCGCCGGGTCGGCATTGCGGATCATGACGCAGAAGCCGAGGCCGACGACGTCGTCCCAACGCCCCTCATGCGTCCGCCACCGCACGGTCCCGTGTGGCGAGAGCAGCCCGGCCATGGGGGCCAGGGCGCCGTCCGCCTGCCGCGCCAGCAGCCCGGCCGAGAGGTGGGGGAAGGGCGGCAGCGGCTCGGCCGTGCCGCCCTTGAAGGCCCGGTCGCGCTCCGCCGCCTCGGCGGGGTCGGCGATGCAGATGATCCTGCCGAGATAGATGGCGCCGTCGATGACCCCGCTCACGTGCGGCTTGCGCTCGCTGGTGTAGGTATCCAGCAACTCGTCCCCAGCCCGGCCACGGAGCACCGCGTCCAGCTTCCAGCTCAGGTTCTCGGCGTCGCGGATGCCGGCGCACATGCCCTGTCCGAGGAAGGGCGGCATGGTGTGGGCGGCATCGCCGGCGAGCAGCACGCGGCCGCGACGCCAGGTGTCGGCGATCAGGGCGCGGAAGGTGTAGATGGTATGGCGTACAAGGTCGGCCTGCTCGGGGTTCACCCACGGGCCGAGCAGCTTCCAGACGTTCGCCTCGCCCTCCAGGTCCTCCCGCGTCTCACCCGGCAGGCGCATGAACTCCCAGCGCCGGCAGACCCGTCCATTGTGCATGCCGCCCGGCACGATGGTCGTCGGGCGCTCGGGGTTGCAGGTACTGGCCGCAGGCCGGGATGTCGAGCACCACGCCGGGGTGCAGCTCCATGTCCACCACCAGCCAGTCCGCCTGAAAACCACGATCCTCGCGCCCGATCCCGAGCGTCTCCCGCACGAGACTGTTGGCGCCGTCCGCGCCGACGAGGTAGCGCGTCCGCACCGTGCTCGTGCGCGTGCCCTCGAACTCCTGCAACTCGACCTTGACGTGGTCGCCATGGTCGGTGAAGCCGGCAAGTTCCCAGCCCAGGTGCAAATCGACGTTGGGAAGGTTGCGTATCTCGGCCCGGAACTCCGCCTCCAGGCTCGGCTGGTGGACGAAGTTGACCTCCGGGCCGCCCGAGACCGAGTCGGCGCTCCATCCGATGGAGAGCAGCTCCTCCCAGTCCGCGTTGAACCACTGGTAGCGCGGCCCCCGCTGGGACACGCGATCGAGTCCCTCGCCAAGGCCGATCGCCCGCAGGATGCGGGCGGCCTCGTGGTCGATGCACACCGCCCGGGGCAGGACGTAGGGTTCTTTCCAGCGCTCGACCACCGCCACCCGGTGCCCCTGGCGGGCCAGCATGAGGGCAAGGACCTGACTGACCGGCCCGAAACCGATCTGGACGACGTCGGTACGAAAGCTCATCCTGCACGGATTTTTCCTCCCGCCTATTGGTCTCGTTTCACTCGAGACGCCCGATGCTTCGGTCCCGTGATGCTACCCGCTCGTCCGGGGACGTTCCCCTCGACAGCGCCGAGCGTGGGCTCAGTTGAGGACGCCGGCGGGCGCTTGCGGCTCGGACGCCGCTTCATGATTGAAGGCGAAATCCTCCGGAGGTTGCGGACCCCACAGATAGAAGCTGTTTTCAATCGGGTGGGATTCGCCTTTCCAGTCCATCTCGACCGGAATGTAGTCGATGTCGCAGGAGTACTCCGCGTAGCTGCCCCAAGGGTCGCGCACGTAATGGAAATAGTTGGAGCCGAGCACATGGCGCCCGAGGCCCCAGCCCCTGGAGAAGCCGCAATCGGCCATGTGCATCGCGCCCAGGCCGATGTCCTGGATCGACGGCACATCCCAGCTGCAGTGATGCAAACCCGGTGCGCTGGACTTGGCGAAGGCGACCATGTGGTGATCGCTGCCGTGGACGCCGTGCATGAAGGCGACCACACCGCCTGACTCGTCGGACAAGCGCATCCCGAGTACGTCGCTGTAGAACTTGATCGATTCCGGGACGTCGCGCACGAAAACCAGGATGTGCGCGAGGCGACGCGGGCGCACGTCGGGCGTCGTGCCGCGGATCGGCGCCCCGCGCTGGCCCGGCCCGACGACCGGGTGCTCGATCGCGGATTTCGCGTTCGGCGAGGATTTTTCCGCGACCCGCAGCTCCACGAGCAAGCCGTTGCAGTCATTGAACCAGATGCCGTTGCTCTCGAGGCCGGGCGGCGGATCGAGCCGCTGGATGCCGGCCTGCTGCAGCCGAGCCTGGAACCGCGGCACGTCGTCGTCGAAGATCCCGAACGACAAATGGCTGAGCGCTTTTCTCGGCCCTTCCCGGAGCAATCCCCACCGGTGCGGATGACCGAACGTGTAAAGGCCGAGGCCGCCCTGCTCCTCACGGATGTCGAGGCCGAACTGGGTGTAGAACCGGCGCGCGTTCTCAAGGCTGGGCACGGACATGTTGAAGCAGTCCATCGAGTGGACGCCGAGTGCGTTCGGCCGGCGAGTAGGCGGAACAAATCCACCGATCTGCGTCATCATTCCCTCCTTGGGGCGCGTGATCGTGTCGCGCGCGTGCTTTGAACGTTGATCCGCGAAACCGGTGCCTGAGTGCGTCAGTCTCTGGCGCTGTTCGCCGCAGTCTGCGCCCGGACCGTCGCCTGATCCACGACCGGATTGCGCAAGATGCCGAGCCCTTCCAGCTCCACTTCGCAGACGTCGCCTGCCTTCATCCACAGCGGCGGCTTGCGCGCGAGGCCGACGCCAGAGGGCGTGCCGGTTACGATGATGTCGCCCGGTTCCAGGGTGAACGCCTCGCTGAGCACGGACACGAGCGTGGCGACATCGAACACCAGGTCGTCGGTCGAGGCGCTTTGCACGACCTCGCCGTTCAGCCTGGTCTGCAGCCGCAGCCCCCGGCAGCCGGGCGGCAACTCATCGGCGGACACGAGGGTGGGTCCGAAGGCGCCGGTGCCGTCGAAATTCTTGCCGACCGTCCATTGCGGCGCCTTGAACTGGTAGTCGCGGATCGAGGCGTCGTTGAACAGCGAATAGCCGATGACGTGATCGAGCGCGCGCGCCTTCGGAATGTCGCGACCGCCACGACCGATGACGGCGACGAACTCGCCCTCGTAGTCGAGCTGCTCGGAGACGCGGGGGCGGACGATGGGAGCGCCGTGAGCGATCAGGCTCGATGCAAAACGGCCGAAGACGGTCGGATAGCTCGGAACCTCGAAACCACTCTCGGCGGAATGATCGGCGTAGTTGAGGCCGATGCAGATGATTTTCGGAGGGGACGGGAGGGGCGGCATCATCTCGACGGCGCCAAGCGCGATCTCCGGCCCCGCGAGCAGTATGCGGCCGGCGGCGAGGAGCGCCTCGCCGCCCCGTGCGACAAGGCCCGCCAGGCTGCCGGGATAGGCGCTGTCGGTGACGGCGTAGCCATGAAAGGCGCCGCCATTGCCGTCGGCGGCAGCGAGCCCTTCGACGCCGTTCTGCCGGAATGCCGCGAAACGCATGCGTGTTCCCCCTCCTCGCTGTCTTGCACCGTCTGCCGCGGGCACCGGCTGTCGTATGCTCGTTGCAAATCCACGAGTTCAACCGAAAATCTATTATCCGGAATAATGTGGTTTTCGGGCCGGCGACCGCGTTATGATCCGGCGTCATGCCACGCTCCGGTCCCGCCAGCTCCAGTCTCACCCAGGGCGCCTACGAACGCCTGCGCGCCGACTTGCTGGCTTGCCGGCTGCGGCCGGGCGCGCGGCTGCGGATCGGCGAGCTATGCCGGACCCTCTCGGTCAGTCTCAGCGCCGTGCGGGAAGCGTTGTCCCGCCTGACGTCGGAGGGACTGGTCGTGGCCGAACCGCAGCGCGGTTTTCGCGTCGCCCCGATCTCGGTTGCGGATTTGCGCGATCTGACCGGCGTGCGCGCTCAGATCGAAGGGCTGTGCCTCGAGCGCGCCATCGCCGTCGGCGACGTCGGCTGGGAGGCGCAGTTGGTCGCGGCCTTCCACCGCCTCTCGCGCACCGCGGAGCGCGCGCCGGGAGACCCGCAGCGGCTGAACGAGGCGTGGTCCGCGGCCCATGCCGCCTATCACGAGGCCCTGGTCGGCGCCTGCGACAGCCCCTGGCTGCTGCGGCTGCGGGGCATCCTCTACGCCCAGAGCGAGCGCTATCGACGCCTATCCGTGCCGCTCGCCGAGATCGCGCGCGACCTCAACCGCGAGCATCAGGAGATCATGGAGGCGGCCCTCGCGCGCGACGCCGAGCGCACCAAGACCCTCATGACGCAGCACATCGAGCTGACGACCCGGGTGCTGCTGGAGCAATCCTGGCCGGCCGATGCGCTCGCCAGTTCCCCCCGGCCCGAGGTCGTGGCGACCGCGGCGTGAGCCTCACATCCGTTCGCGCAGGCGACGCTCGGCAAGCGCCAGATTGAAGTCGACGACGGCGTGGTATTGCGCCGCGCGCGGCCCGGTGAACCCTTGGCGCGCCGCGCGGTAGATCGCGATTGCCTCCTGCAGCCGGGCGGTCGACGGTTCGCGTGCGCCGAGCGCCGTCAGCGCATTGGCAAGATTGACCTGCGTCATCGCCCGGTCCTGCGACGGTCCGGTTGGCTGATCGCCGTCCAGCGCTGTGCGGCAAGTGGCGACGGCGCTCTCGAGGATGGCGGTGTCGTCGAGCCGCTCGCCGCGCACCCGGAGCACATGGCCGAGGTTGCTCTGTGTCATCGCCCAGTCGAGCGGCGTGCCAGCGCGGGTGTACTCTTCCAGCGCGGCGCGATAACGGGAAGCCAACTCGGCGAGAGCTGCATCGTCGCCGGTCTGCTCGCCGAGGACGGCCAGCACCGCGCCGTGGTTGCGCTGCATCCGCGCCCAGTCCAGCGGCGTCGCATCCCGCGCATAACCCTGCGTGGCCAGCTCGTAGCAGCCGGCCGCCTCGCGCAGCCTCGCGGGATCGCCCTGCCGCTCGCCGAGCACCGTGATCGCCGCCCCGAGCAGCGCCTGCGTCCGTGCCCAATCGAGCGGGGTCGCCTCGCGCGTGTAGACCTCCAGCGCCGCCCGGCACGCGGCCACGGCCTGGTAGAGCCCGGCCGGATCGGGATCGTCGATCGCCCGCACCCGCAGGGCGGCGCCGAGATAACTCTGCGTCGCCGCCCACTCCTGTGGCCGGATCGCCCGCGGAACCAGATCGAGGGCCGCGCGATAGGTCGCGACCGCCTGGTCCAGCGCCGGCGTATCCGAACCCGCCTCGCCTTGCCGGCGGAGGGCGTCGGCGCGGGCGATCATGTCGCGCCAGGCGGCCAACGCCCGGTCCATCAGCTCATCCAGTTGCCACCATCGACGTTGTAGGTCTGCGCCACAATGTAATCGGCGTCCCGGCTCGCCAGGAACGCTGCCAGGCCGGCGATTTCGTCCGGACGCGCCATGCGGCCGAACGGCACCGCCGCGCCGACCTGGCGTTTCTTCTCGCCAAGGGCAAGATTCTCGTATTGGGCGAAGCGGGCGTCGACGTCGTCCCAATGCTCGCCATCCACCACGCCCGGCGCGATCGCGTTGACGTTGATCCCGTGCTTGATGAGGTCGAGGCCGGCGCTCTGGGTGAGCGAGATCACCGCCGCCTTCGACGCGCAGTACACGGCAACCAGCGCCTCGCCGCGCCGCCCCGCCTGGGAGGCGAAATTGATGATTTTTCCGCCGCGTCCTTGCGCGATCATTTGGCGCGCGCCGGCCTGCAGGGTGAACAGCAGGCCCTCGACGTTCACCGCAAAGACCCGGTGATAACTTTGCCGGGTGATGTCGACGATGGGGGCGAGATCGAAGATGCCGGCGTTGTTGACGAGGATGTCGAGCGCGCCGAAGCGGGCGACGGTGCCGGCGATCGCGGCGTCGATCGACTCCTGCCGGGTCACGTCGAAGTGCAGTCCGGCGGCACCGTCGCCGATCTCGCCGGCGGCCTGGACAGCGCCCGCCTCGTCGAGGTCGCCGATGACGACGCGGGCGCCCTCGCGCACGTAGCGCGCAGCGATGGCGCGACCGATGCCGCGCGCCGCCCCGGTGACGAGCGCGACTTTTCCTTCCAGCATCATGCCATTGCCTCCGACAGCGCGGGGTAGAGCGCGCGATACTGCACGAGGCGCCGGCCGTAGGCCGCGGACAGCGCCGGGTCGGGAACCACCGTCGCCACCCGGTCCGGGGGCGTGCAGACGGCGGCCGGATCCTCCCCCGTCACGGCCAGGCGCGCGAGGCGGGCGGCGCCGAACGCGCCGCCGTGCTCGCCGGCCGCGACAAGGTGCAAGGGGATACCTAGCACCGAGGCGATGATCGCCACCCAGGCGCGCGACCGCGAACCGCCGCCGATGACGTCGGCCTCGGCGATGCGGGTGCCTGCCGCAGCGAGCGCGTCCACACAGTCTCGAAACGAGAACGCCACACCTTCGAGCACGGCCTGGGTGAGCGCGGCGCGGTCCACCTCCGCCGACAGGCCGGCAAAGGCGCCGCGGACCGCGCCGTCATTGTGTGGCGTCCGTTCGCCGGCGAGGTAGGGAAGGAACAGCGCGGGACTGGGCGCACGCGGTGCCGCCATCTCGGCCAGCAGCGCGGCCTCCGGGCGTCCGGCGATCCCGGCCCACCAGGCGAGCGAAGCGGCGGCGGAGAGGGTGACGCCCATCTGGTGCCAGGTGTCCGGCAGGGCGTGGCAGAAGGTGTGGACCGCCGCTTGCGGGTAGGGCAGGAACTGGCCGGTGGTGGCCCACACCACGCCCGACGTGCCGAGCGAGACAAAGGCGCTGCCGGGCCGGATGGCGCCGAGCCCGACCGCTCCCGCGGCGTTGTCGCCCGCGCCGCCGGCCAGCAGCGGCGACCGCGCCATGCCCCAGCGGGAGGCCAGCTGCGGCAATAGCGTGCCGGCGGGCGCGTTGCCCTCGACCAGAAGCGGCATCGCCGCGCGGGTGAGGCCGGTCGCCGCGAGCGCCGCGTCGGACCAGTCGCGCGCGCCGACGTCGAGCCAGAGCGAGCCCGACGCATCCGACATCTCTTCCACGTACTCGCCGGTGAGCCGGAACCGCACCCACGCCTTGGGCAGCAGCACGCGGGCGAGCCGGGCGAACAGCGCCGGCTCGTGCTTGCGCACCCAAAGCAGTTTCGGCGCGGTAAAACCCGGCATCGCCAGATTGCCGGTGACGGCGCGCGAAGCCGGAAACGCGCGCTCGAACTCCCGGCACTCCTCGGTCGCCCGCACGTCGTTCCACAGGATGCAGGGCCGCAGCACCGCGCCGGCCGCGTCGAGCAGCACCGCCCCGTGCATCTGGCCGGACAGGCCGATCCCCTGGACGCAGGCAAGGGCATCGGCGTGCCCGACGCGCAACTCGTCCACCGCCCCAAGCAGCGCTTGCCACCAATCCTCCGGGTCCTGCTCACTCCAGCCCGGTGCCGGCCGGCTGATCCCGAGCGCGCGACTGGCGCTGCCGATGACGCGCTGCTCGCCGTCGACCAGCAGCGCCTTGACCGACGACGTGCCGAAATCGAGGCCGAGGAACACCGCCGGCTAGTGCGTGAGCGGCCCGGGCGTCGTGCGCGGGAACGCCTCTCCTGCCTCGTTGAACAGATGACCGGACCCTGGCTCGACCGCGAGCCGGATCGGCTGGTCGGCGGGGGTCGCGTCGCTGCCCTCGATCTGCACGATCACGTTCTGCTCTCCTGCCCCGTTGGCGTCGGGGAGCGCGACATGCAGTAGGGTAAGGCCACCCAGACGCTCGACGATGCGCACCGTGCCGGCGAGCGAGCCCTCCGGCGTCGGGCGCAGGGTTTCCGGGCGCAGTCCGAGCGTGACCGGGGTGCCGGGACGCGCGCCGTTCGGCTGCACCGGCACCGCTACGCGGGCGCCCGACGGTATCTCCGCGACCACTCCGCCGCCATCGGCCCCAGCAAGGCGGGCGGGCAACAAATTCATCCGCGGCGAGCCGATGAAGCCGGCAACGAAAAGATTGGCCGGACTATGATAGAGTTCGAGCGGCGAACCGACCTGTTCGACGCGGCCGGCCTGCAGGACCACGATCTTGTCGGCCATCGTCATCGCCTCGATCTGGTCGTGCGTGACGTAGACCATGGTCGCGTTGAGTTCCTTGTGCAGCCGCGCAAGCTCGATCCGCATCTGGCCGCGCAGCGCCGCATCCAGATTGGACAGCGGCTCGTCGAACAGGAACACCTTTGGCGAGCGCACGATGGCGCGGCCGATCGCGACGCGCTGGCGCTGGCCGCCCGACAGCTCCTTCGGCGTGCGGGCGAGATACGGGCCGAGCTGCAGGATGCGGGCCGCCTCCTCCACCTTGCGGTCGCGCTCGGCTTTCGGCACGCGGGCGAGGCGCAGCGCGAAACCCATGTTCTGCGCCACCGTCATGTGCGGATAGAGCGCGTAACTCTGGAACACCATCGCCAGGCCGCGGTCGGCCGGACCGACATCGTTCACCCGCTTGCCGTCGATCAGCAGCTCGCCGCCCGAGATCTCCTCGAGCCCGGCGATCATCCGCAGCAGGGTCGACTTGCCGCAACCGGACGGGCCGACGAACACCACGAACTCGCGGTCGTCGACGTCGAGGTCGACGCCCTTGATCGCCTCGGTGCTGCCGTAGAGTTTGCGGATGCCGCGCAACGTAAGGTTTGACATGGGTAGCTCCTAGCGACGCCCCAACTATTTGACGGCACCGAACGTCAGGCCCTGGACGAGCTGGCGTTGGCTGAGCCAGCCGAAGATGAGGATGGGCGCCACCGCGACCGTCGAGGCGGCCGACAGTTTCGCGAAGAACAACCCTTCCGGGCTGGAAAACGAGGCGATGAACGCGGTGAGGGGTGCGGCGTTGGAGGAGGTGAGATTGAGGCTCCAGAATGCCTCGTTCCAGCACAGGATGAGCGACAGCAACCCGGTGGACGCGACGCCGGGCAAGGCCAGGGGCAGCAACAGGTAGTAGACCTCGCCCCAGGTGCGTGCGCCGTCCATGCGACCCGCCTCCAGGATGTCGTGCGGCACCTCCTTGAAGAAGGTGAACAGCATCCAGACGACGATCGGCAGGTTCATCAGGGCGTAGATCGCGATCAATCCAGTCCGCGTATCGAGTAGGCCGAGCGTGCGGAACATCAGGTAGATCGGCACCAGCACGCCGACCGGCGGCAGCATTTTCGTGGAAAGCATCCACAGCAAGGTGCCGCGCGTGCGCTCGGTGGGATGGAAGGCCATGGCGTAGGCCGCGGGGATCGCGAAGGCGAGTGCGAGCAGCGTGCCGCCGACCGAGACCGCGACGCTGTTGAGCGCGAACAACACGTAGTTGGCGCGCTCCTGCACCTCGGCGTAGCTCGCCAAGGTCGGTTTGAAGAACAGCTCGGGCGGCGTGGCGATCGCCGCGCCCTCGGTCTTGAAGCTGGTCAGCACCATCCAGAAGATCGGAAAGAACAGGGCGAGCGCCACGCCCCAGCCGAGAACGAAGATCAGCACGCGCTGGGCGAGACTCTGTTGCACGGCTCAGACCTCCAGCCGCTGGGCGATGCTGCGGACCAGGAAGATGGCGACGATGTTGGCAAGCACGATCGCCACCACGCCGCCGGCCGAAGCGCCACCGACGTCGAACTGCAGCAATGCGCGAGCATAGATAAGAAAGGCAAGATTGGTGGTGGCGTTGCCCGGGCCGCCGGAAGTGGTGACGAAGATCTCGGCGAACACGGTCAGGAGAAAGATCGTCTCGATCATGATGACGACGCTGATCGCCCGGCGCATGTGCGGCAGCGTGATGAAGAAGAACTGCGCGAGCACCCCCGCGCCGTCCATGCGCGCCGCCTCGCGCTGTTCGTTGTCGAGCGACTGCACCGCCGTCAGCAGGATGAGCAGCGCGAACGGCAGCCACTCCCAGGAGACGATGGTGATCACCGAGATCATCGGAAACTGGGCGAACCAGTCCACCGGTTGCAGCCCGACGGAGCGCGCGAGGAAGCCGAGGATGCCGTAGATCGGGTGCATCATCAGGTTCTTCCAGATCAGCGCGCTGACGGTGGGCATGACGAAGAACGGCGCGATCGCCAGCAGGCGGGCGACCCCGCGCCCGGGGAACGACTGGTTGAACAGCACGGCGAACAAGGTGCCGAACACCACGCTGATGACCAGCACCGAGCCGACGAGAACAAGGGTGTTGACGAGCGAGGCCCAGAAATCCGGGTCGGTGACGAGATAGCGGTAGTTGTCGATTCCGGCGAAGCCCGCCCTCGTCGGGTCGAGCAGGTTATAGTACTGGAACGAGAACCACAGCGTCATCACCAGCGGCACGATCATCCACAGGAACAGGACGACCACCGAGGGCGCCATCAGCGGCAGCATGCTGGGAGTGCGCGAGCCCGCCGGGGTGTCCCTGGACGCGCGCTCGGCGATCACCGCGCCGGTGGAGGCAGATGCCATGTGCGAACCCCTTCGCCGGTGCGATGGCTATTTCTCGTAGCCGGCCTGGCGCATCACCCGCTCGGTCGCCGACTGCGCCGCCCGCAGCGCCTGGTCGACCGTCGTCTGTCCGGTGAGAGTGCCGGCGATGGTCTGGCCGACCTGGGTGCCGATGCCCTGAAACTCGGGAATCCCGACGAATTGCGCGCCTTGATAGGGGCGCGGCTCGCGCGTGCTGCCGTTCGGGTTGGCCGTCTCGATCGCCTTCTCGACGAAGCCGGCGAACGGCGCGACCTGCTTGTAATCGGCGTTCTCGTAAGTCGAGCGCCGCGTGCCGGGCGGCACCGCGACCCAGCCGTTCTCCTTGGCGACCAGTTGAATGTAGTCCTTCGATGTCGCCCAGGTGACGAACGTCTTGGCCGCATCCTTCTGCTTGGACGAGGCGGGAATTCCGAGGTTCCAGCTCCACAACCAGGTCGGGCCGCCGGTGAAGTCGCCGACCGGCATCGCCGCGAAACCCAGCTTGTCGGCCACCTGCGACTGCTTCTTGTCGAACAGCAGGCCGGCCGCGACGGTGGCGTCAACCCACATGCCGCAATGCCCGCTGGAGAACAGCGCGAGATTCTCGTTGAACCCGTTCGAAGTGGCGCCTGGCGGACCGTCCTTCTTGAGAATGTCGCTGTAATAGGTGACCGCCTGCTTCCATTGCGGCGTGTCGATCGTCGGCTTCCACGACATGTTAAACCACTGGCCGCCGAAGGTGTTCACCAGCGTGGTGAGATACGCCATGTTCTCGCCCCAGCCTGGCTTGCCGCGCAGACACATTCCATAGGTCTCGTGCGACTTGTCGGTGATCTTGTCGGCGAACTCGCGGACCTGCGCATAGGTCGGCTGGTCGGGCATCTTGAGGCCGGCCTTGTCGAACAGGTCCTTCCGGTAATAGGTCATCGCGCTCTCGGCGTAGAACGGCAGGCCGTAGAGTTTTCCCTGATAGGTCAGCCCGTCGCGGACCGGCTTCAGCAGATCGTCGACGTCGTACGACGCCGGCAGGTTATCAAGCGGTTCCAGCCAATTCTGCTTGGCCCAGATCGGCACCTCGTAGTTGCCCACCGTCACGATGTCGAACTGTCCGGCGTGGGTCGCGATGTCGGTGGTGACGCGCTGGCGCAGCACGTTCTCCTCCAGCACCACCCAGCGCAGGTGGATGTCCGGGTGCAGCTTCTCGAACTCAGGGGAGAGTTTCTGCATAACCACCATGTCGCCGTTGTTCACGGTCGCGATGGTGAGTGTGGTGTCGGCACGGGCTGTTCCGGCCACCAACAGCCCAGCCAGGGCGGTGGACGTCACGCACAAGCGCAACTGCTTCATCGACGTTCCCTTACTGACCGGCGCTCGGTGTGTCCAAGCTGGTTTGCTCGCGCGAACCGTAGTCAGCTTGTTCTCTCTCCGTCAACGCGGCGGGGCGCTAGAATCGCAGGGTGCGAGCGGCCTCCTCGAGGGTGGCGCGGCTGCCGCGCTCGTAGAGCGACCGCAGCCAGCCGGCGACCGGCTCGACGACCCGCGGATCGGTGCCGAGTTCGCCGAACAGCGAGGCGATGCCGAGCAGCGGGCGCGGGTCGGCGCCGCCCTCGACCGCGCGCTCGCGCAGTTCCTCGGCAAGCGGGTGGCGCACGTCGATCCGGCCGCCCTGCTCGTCCTCGCCGCGCACCCGCCGCAGCCACGCGGCCAGCGCCAGCGCCAGCAACGGGATGTCGGCGCCGCTGGCGATCCGATCGCGAATCGGATCGACCAGCACGTTGATCGGGGCGTCCGTGTTCACCCGCTCGACCGTGTCCCGGATCGCCGGATTGGCGAACCGCTCGACCAGCGTCGCCTTGTAGGCCGCGAGGTCGACCCCCGGCACCGGCCGCAAGGTCGGCCCGGTCTCGCGGTCCATCAGCGCCGTCATGAACCGGCTGATCGCGGCATCGGCCATCGCCTCGTGGACGTAGGTGTAGCCGGCGAGCCGGCCGAGCCCGGCCACCGCCAGATGACTGCCGTTCAGCAGACGAAGCTTCATGAACTCGTAGGGCGCGACGTCGTCCACCATCTGCGCCCCGACCGTCTCCCAGGCCGGACGTCCGTGTACGAAACGGTCCTCGATCACCCATTGCGTGAACGTCTCGCAGAACACCGGCCAGCGATCGGCGATCCCGTAGTCGCGCCGCAGCGCCGCAACGTCCTCCGGGGCCGTCACCGGCGTGATCCGGTCGACCATCGTGCTCGGGAACGACGCCTCCCGCTCGATCCATGTCGCCAACCCGGGATCGCGCAGACGGGCGAGCGTGAGCACCGCCTCGCGCAGCACCTCGCCGTTGTGCTGGATGTTGTCGCAGCTCAGGGCCGTAAAGGGCGGCGCGCCGGCCGCTCGCCGACGCCGATACGCCTCGACGATGACGCCGATCGCGCTGTGCGGCGCGGCGGGGGCGGCCAGATCCTGCCGGATCAGCCGATGCTCGGGATCGAGCCGTTTGGTGGACGGGTTGAGGCAATAGCCGTTCTCGGTCACGGTCAGGCTGACGATGCGGATGGAAGGCGCGTCGATCTCGGCCAGCAGCGCCTCGCTCGATTCGGCGGCGAAGATCACCTTGGCAAGCGACCCGATGACCGTCACCGTCGTCTCCGCGCCGCTGCGCTCGACCAGGGTGTAGAGCCCGTCCTGCGGGGCCAGGCTGTCGAGCATCCGGCGATCGCCCGGCAACAGGCCGGCGCCGGCGATCGCCCAGCCGCGGCTGCCGGCATCGCGATCGAGCAGATCGTGCATGTAGCGGGCCATGTGCGCGCGATGGAAACCGCCCAGGCCCAGATGCACGATGCCGGGCGTTATCGCCGCCACGTCGTAGGCCGGGACGTGGATCGGCGGCTGCAGGCGGGCCAGGGCGGCCCGGTTCAGTTCGATGACGTCCATGACGATGCGCCTCTGAATTGGCGTTGCGCGACAGGCTAGCCGCTCCGCCGGCCCGTGTCGCCCGATCATCCCCGCTTCCGGTCGGGCGATAGGTCAGTCTGAAACGAAGCCCCTGCACAGTCATGCCCGGACTTGTTCCGGGCATCCATCCCCGGTTCGTGAGGGTGGCGGTATGGATTGCCGGGACAAGCCCGGCAATGACGCTCCCTGGAGCCGACTTCGCTTAGACTCTGATTACGGCAGGTTTATCTAACTTACGACGCCTGCAACGATTGGCGTAATCCTCAACCCACACGGCCCGCTCCCGGCATCCCCAGGGCGCGGGCAAGTCGTGTTCGCCCACAGAACGCGCAAGCAGACGAACCTTCGGGCCAAGCGCCCGGACAGACCCGTCACGGAACCATTCCACCACATGGCAGCATCCGCCACCGCCCTCGTCGCCGACCGTAACGCCGGCTCGATGGGGGACCATTTCCAGGGCGAGGACTTCGCCTCGCTGCTCGACGAGACGCTCGGGCGCGATTCCGGCTTCGACGGTTCGGTCGTCACCGGCCGCGTCGTCCGCCTGACCGACGAGTTCGCCATCGTCGATGTCGGCCTCAAGAGCGAGGGCCGCGTCGCACTCAAGGAGTTCAGCCCGCCCGGCGCCAAGCCGGAGGTCAAGCCCGGCGACTACGTCGAGCTCTATGTCGAGCGCTACGAGGACCGCGACGGCTCCATCGTGCTCTCGCGCGAAAAGGCCCGCCGCGAGGAGGCCTGGACCAACCTCGAAAAGGCGTTCGAGGGCAACCAGCGCGTCCAGGGCGCGATCTACGGCCGCGTCAAGGGCGGCTTCACGGTCGACCTCGGCGGCGCCGTCGCCTTCCTCCCGGGCAGCCAGGTCGACATCCGTCCGGTGCGCGACGTCGGCCCGCTGATGGGCTCGCCGCAGCCGTTCCAGATCCTCAAGATGGACCGGGCGCGCGGCAACATCGTGGTCTCCCGCCGTGCCGTGCTCGAGGAAACCCGCGCCGAGCAGCGCTCCGAGCTGATCCAGGGCCTCAAGGAGGGCATGATCCTCGACGGCGTGGTCAAGAACATCACCGACTACGGCGCCTTCGTCGACCTCGGCGGCGTCGACGGCCTGCTGCACGTCACCGACATCGCCTGGCGGCGCATCAACCATCCGTCCGAGGCGCTGCAGATCGGCCAGCAGGTCAAGGTGCAGGTCATCCGCTTCAACCCGGAGACCCAGCGCATCAGCCTCGGCATGAAGCAGCTCGAGGCCGACCCGTGGGAGGGTGTGGCGGCGAAATATCCGCCCGGCGCCAAATACACCGGCCGGGTCACCAACATCACCGACTACGGCGCCTTCGTGGAGCTGGAGCCGGGCGTCGAGGGCCTGGTCCACGTCTCCGAGATGAGCTGGACCAAGAAGAACGTCCATCCGGGCAAGATCGTCGCGACCTCCCAGGAGGTCGAAGTGATGGTGCTCGACGTGGACAGCTCGAAGCGGCGCATCTCGCTCGGCCTGAAGCAGGTGCAGCGCAACCCGTGGGAGCAGTTCGTCGACGAGCACCCGATCGGCTCGGTGGTCGAGGGCGAAATCCGCAACATCACCGAGTTCGGCCTGTTCATCGGCATCGCGCCGGACGTCGACGGCATGGTCCACATGTCCGACCTCTCCTGGGACGAGCCGGGCGAATTGGCGATGGCCAAGTACGAGAAGGCCCAGATCGTCAAGGCGAAGGTGCTCGACGTCGATGTCGAGAAGGAGCGGATCAGCCTGGGCATCAAGCAGCTTCGGGACGACCCGGCGGCCAACGTGCTCGAACTCGGTCCACAAGAACGACATCGTCACCTGCGTCGTCACCGCGATCCAGCAGAACGGCATCGAGGTGAAGGTCAACGACGTGCTCACCGGCTTCATCCGCCGTGCCGAGCTCGCCCGCGACAAGTCCGACCAGCGCCCCGACCGCTTCGCGGTGGGCGAGAAGGTGGACGCCAAGATCACTGCCGTGGACCGCGCCGCCCGCAAGCTCGCCTTGACCATCAAGGGCAAGGAGGTCGAGGAGGACAAGCAGGCGATCCAGGATTACGGCAGCTCCGATTCCGGTGCCTCGCTGGGCGACATCCTCGGCGCGGCGATCCGCCGGCGGAACCAGCAGGCCCAGTCGGAGAGCTGAGCCGCGGAGAGCCGATCCGCTCGGCCCGACCGCCGATGACGCTGGAAACCGACCTACTGCTCGACAGGCGGCGCCTCAAGCGCCGCCTGTTCGTTTGGCGGGCGGTCGCGGTGCTCGGCGTGCTGGCGGCGGTGCTGGCGTGGTTCGGCGGCAGCTTGCTGCCAACGACCGGCCGGCATATCGCGCGGCTGACCGTCAGCGGCATCATCACCGAGGACCGCAAGCTGACCGAGGCGGTTTCGGCGCTGGCGAATGACAAGAACGTTGATACGTTGATCGTGTTGATCAACAGCCCCGGCGGCAGCGTCGCCGGCGGCGAGAGCCTGCATGACGCGATCGGCCGGGTGGCAGCACGCAAGCCGGTGGTCGCCGTGATGGGCGGGACCGCCGCTTCCGCCGGCTACATGATCGCCCTGCCCGCCGCCCGCATTTTCGCGCGTGAGGCCACGCTCACCGGCTCGATCGGCGTGCTGCTGCAGACCGGCGAGGTGTCCGGCCTGCTCGGCAAGCTCGGCGTCACCGGAGAGGCGATCACCTCCGGGCCGTTGAAGGACCAGCCGAGCTTCACCCGCCCGCTCTCCCCGGAGGGCCGCGAGGTGCTGCATGGGTTGGTGATGGACATGTTCGACCAGTTCGTCGCCATGGTCGTCGCCGGCCGCCACCTGCCGGAAGAGCGGGTCCGCGAACTGGCGGACGGGCGGGCCTATACCGGGCGGCAGGCGCTGCGGCTCGGGCTCGTCGACCAGATCGGCGGCGAGGCCGACGCGCGCCAGTGGCTGGCGGCCGAGCGCCACGTACCGCTGTCGATACCGGTCCGGGACGTCGGCAGCGGCGAAACGCTCGCGGCCCGCGCGTTCGGCGCCACCCTCGGTCCGCTGTTTGGAGACGTGGGGAAAATGCTTGTGATGCAAGGGCTTAAAATTGACGGCGCGTGGGCGCTCTGGCAGGCTGACAGCCGCTGAGACCTAGTGGGACACCGGGCCTCACCTGCCCGGAACGCCACTTTTGGGGCCAAGCATGACCAGGTCTGAGCTTGTCACCGAACTGGCCGCCGCCAACCCGCATCTGACCGGCCGTGACGTGGAGCTCATCGTGTCGACGATCTTCGATGAAATCACCGGCGCGCTGGCACGCGGCGAACGGGTCGAGCTGCGCGGCTTCGGTGCCTTCACGGTCAAGCGCCGCAACGCGCGCACCGGCCGCAACCCGCGCACCGGCGAGGCGGTGCCGGTCGACGAGAAGGCGGTGCCGTTCTTCAAGGCGGGCAAGGAGCTGCGCGAGCGGGTGAACCGCGGCAAGCCGGCGCGCGACAGCGGCGTCAGCAAGCGGGTGCCGGCATGATCCGTCTCATCGTCGCCGTCCCGGTGCTGGTGATCCTGATCCTCTTCACCCTCTCCAATCGCGAGCCGGTCCGGCTCACCTTGTGGCCGACCGACTTCCTGATGGATGTTCCGCTGTCATTGGCCGTGCTGGTCGGCATGGCCGTCGCCTTCGTGCTCGGCGCCTTGTTCGTCTGGCTGAGCGCGCTGGCGCAACGTCGGCGAGCGCGGCGCGCCGAATACATGGTCCGCCAGCTTGAGGAGCAGGTGCAGTCGCTGCGGGCGAATCTCGGGGCCGCCCGCGCCGGCGCAGGGCCCGCGGCCGGAGCGCTCGCCGGCCTGCCGCCGCCGGGCTGAGCGTGCCGACCCTCTCCGCCGCGGGACGCATCATCCTCGCCCTCGACACCACCGACGTGGTGCGGGCGCAGAACCTGGCGCTGGCCGCGACGCCGCATTTCGGCATGGTCAAGCTCGGGCTCGAGTTCTACCTCGCCAACGGGCCGGAGGGTTACGGCAAGGTCGCCGAGCGGATCGCTCGCCCGGTGTTCCTCGACCTCAAGCTGCACGACATCCCCAACACCGCGGCAGGTGCGGTGCGCGCCGTGTTGCCGCTGGCTCCCCGGCTGCTCACCCTGCATGCCGCGGGAGGTGCTGCGATGATCCAGGCGGCGCGCCTTGCCGCCGAGGAGGCCGGCGCCGATCGTCCGCTGTTGCTGGCCGTGACCGTGCTCACCAGCCTGAGCGGCGCCGACCTGGACGAGACCGGGGTCGCCGGCGGGACGACGCAACAGGTGCTGCGGCTGGCGCGGCTCGCGCTGCTGGCCGGGGCGGACGGCCTGGTGTGCAGTCCCCTGGAATTGGCGCCGTTGCGCGACGCCTTGGGGGCCGGGCCGGCGCTGGTGGTCCCCGGCATCCGGCCCGAGGGGACGGCGCGGGGCGACCAGAGGCGCACGATGACCCCGCGCCAAGCGGTCGCGGCGGGGGCCGACTGGCTCGTCATCGGCCGTCCGATCACCGCCGCACCCGATCCCGCCGCCGCCGCTGCGGCCATCGTCGCCAGCCTTGACTGACCAGCCTCGAACGACCGGGCCCGAGATGACCGTCCGGGTCAAGATCTGCGGCGTCAACAGCGCCCCGGCGTTCGATGCCGCCGTGCAGGCCGGCGCGGACTGGATCGGCCTGAACTTCTTCCCGCCTTCGCCCCGCTTCGTCACCCCAACCGACGCCGCCGCGCTGTCGGCGCGCGTCGACGGCGGCCCGGGCCGCGTCGGCCTGTTCGTCGAGCCGACCGACGAGGCGATCGCGGCCGTGCTGGCCTTGCTGCCGCTCGATGCGCTGCAACTCTACGCCGGCGCCGGCCGGGTGGCGGCGGTGCGCAAAAGGTTCGGCGTCCCGGTGTGGCGCGCCGTGGGGATCGCCACGGCAGCGGAACTGCCGGCCGGCTCGGAGGGAGCGGACAGGCTGGTGCTGGAAGCCAAGCCCGCACGGGACGCCAGCCGGCCGGGCGGCAACGCCACCCGGTTCGACTGGTCGCTGCTCGACGGCTGGCGGGCCCCCGTCCCCTGGTTTCTGGCCGGCGGCCTCACGCCGGACAACGTGGTCGCGGCGATCCGCACCACCGGCGCGAGCGCGGTCGACGTGTCGTCAGGGGTCGAGACCTCGCCGGGCCTGAAAAGCCCGGCGCTGATCCGCCGTTTCGTCGAGGCGGCCCGCAACGCCTGAAAAAGCCGACCCTGTCCGACTCGTTTCTCGTCCGGGTCACCGCTAGGCTTCGCCTCCGTGAAAGCTGGGAGAACTCGGATGTCCGCCTCGGCTCCGCCGCTGCTGGCGCACGCCACCCGCGATCTCGCGGCGTTCGCGGCGAACCTGCAATTCGCCGACATCCCGGCCGAGGTGATCCGGCACGCCAAGCTGTGCCTGCTGGACGGGATCGGTGTCTGCCTGCATGGCGCCACGCTGCCGTGGACCCGCATGGTGCGCGACATGGCGATCGCCGAAGGCGGCAATGGCGCCGCATCGCTTTGGGGAACCGGGCAGCGCACGTCGTGGTCGCAGGCGGTGCTGGTCAACAGCACGGCCGGCCACGCCTTCGAGATGGACGACATCCACCGCAACTCCGTGCTGCACCCGAACTCGATCACGGTACCGATCGCGCTCGGCTATGCGGAGACACGCGGCGGTCTCTCGGGAGGCGACGTCCTTACCGCGATCATCGCCGGCTACGAGGTCGGCACGCGGGTGGGCAATGCGGCGACGACGCAGCTCTTTCTCAACGGCTTTCACCCGCAAGGAACGAGCGGCACCTTCGTCGCCGGCGCCGCCGCGGGCCGGTCGAGCGGGCTGAATGCGGGCCAGATGCAGCACGCACTCGGCATCGCCGGGTCGATGGCGTGCGGCCTGATGGCGGCGCAAGAGGGAGCGATGGTCAAGCGCCTGCACGCCGGGCGGGCCGCGCAAAGCGGTGTCTACGCCGCCCTGCTCGCCGAGCGGGGTTTTACCGGCATTACCGAGGTGCTGGAGGCGGGCTATGGCGGCTTCCTCAGCTCGCTGTCGCGCCAGCCGGACGTCGCGCGCCTGACGCACGGTCTCGGCCGGGAGTGGGAAACGCTGCACGTCGGCTTCAAGATGTATCCGAGCGTCACCAGCATCCACGCGGCACTCGACGCGCTGCATCAGGTGATGCGGGAGCATCATCTCACAGCGGACGATATCGCTGCCATCGAGGTGGGCGTCGGCCACATGACGTACGTCCACACCGCGTGGGACTACAAGCCGGCGGGTGTCACCGCGGCGCAGATGAACCTCTATTTCGGCCTGGCGACGATGGCACAGGGACGCGGCGTCACCGCCGGCGATTACACCGAGGAGCGGCTGGCCGATCCGACCCTGCTCGACTTCATGCGCCGCATCACCGTGTTCGATGATCCGGCGATCAACGCCCGGGGGCGCGAGGCAAGGCACGCCTGCCGCATGACCGTCACCACCAGGTCGGGGACGACGCTGCGGCAGGAGGTCTACGACCGGCACGGCAGTCCCGAGCACCCGGTCAGCCAGGCGGCCCTTGAGGAAAAGTTTCGCGGCAACGTGAAATCGTGTTTGCCGCCGCCGCAAGCGGAACGGGTGATGGCGCTCGTTGCCGGATTTGAGCGTCTGGCGAGCACCGCGGAATTGACCGGCATTCTTGCCCACGCCTGGCCATCGCAGCTTTGAAGGACCCTGCCCCATGACGGACCGCTATGCGGTGGTCGGCAATCCGATCGGCCACACCAAGTCGCCGCTGATCCATCGTGCCTTCGCCGAGCAGACCGGGCAGGACATCGATTATGCCGCGCTCGAAGCGCCGATCGGCGGTTTCGCCGCCAGGGTGGATGAGTTCAGGCGCAGCGGCGGCTTGGGCCTCAACATCACGGTGCCCTTCAAGCTCGACGCCTTCGCCTATGCGACCGAGGTGAGCGAGGGGGCCAAGCTCGCCGGCGCGGTCAACGCGATGAAGTTCGAGCCCGGCCGCGTCCTCGCCGAGAATTTCGACGGCATCGGCCTGGTGAACGACATCGTGCGCAATCTGGGTTGGCCGATGCGGGGCCGCCGCATTCTCGTGCTCGGAGCGGGCGGCTCGGTGCGCGGCGCGATCGCGCCGTTTCTGGACCAGGGCCCGGCCGAACTGGTCATCGCCAACCGCACGATCGACAAGGCGCAAGCGCTGGCGGCGGAGTTCGCCTCGTTGGGGCCGCTGTCCGGGATCGGCTACGCGGCGCTTGCCGACAGGCAGCCCTTCGAGCTCGTCGTCAATGCGACCTCGGCGAGCCTGCACGGCGCCTTGCCGCCGGTCCCCGCCGGCAGCTTCGCGCCGGACGGCCTCGCCTACGAGCTGGCCTACGGCAAGGGGCTGACGCCGTTCCTGACCCTGGCTCGGCAAGCGGGAGCGGGGCGGCTGGTCGACGGCGTCGGCATGCTTGTCGAGCAGGCGGCGGAGGCGTTCGAATGGTGGCGCGGCGTCCGCCCCGAGACGCAGCCGGTGATCGAGCGGCTGACCGTTCCGCTCGCCTGAACCATTCACCTATGGAGGCACACAAGTGAGCCGCCTCGTCTACGTGCTGAACGGCCCCAATCTCAACCTGCTCGGCAAGCGTCAGCCGCACATCTATGGCCACGAGACCCTCGCCGACATCGAACGTGACTGCCGCAGCCTTGCCGAGGAGCTGAAACTCGATCTGCGCTTTCACCAGAGCAACCGCGAGTACCAGATCATCGACTGGGTCCACGAGGCGCGGGAAACCGCCGGCGGCATCGTCATTAACCCGGCCGCCTTCACGCACACCTCGCTGGCCATCCTGGACGCGCTGAACACGTTTGATGCTGCCGTGATCGAGGTCCATATTTCCAACGTGCATAAGCGCGAGGAATTCCGACACCACTCCTTCGTCTCGACCCGCGCCGACGGGGTGATCGCGGGGTTCGGAACACAGGGCTACCTGTTGGCGCTGCGGCGCCTCGCGCGACTGATCGACGCCGCGCCGTCATAGGCGCACGCAACCGGCACCGGGGTTTCTCGCTGACCGAAAAGACCGAAGGGAGCACGCGCATGGAACAGCCCGTCGTCATCGCCGTCGCCATCACCGGCTCGGTGCCGCGCAAGAAGGACAATCCGGCCGTCCCGGTCACGCCGTCGGAGCAGGTCGAGAGCACGCATCAGGCGTTCGAGGCCGGGGCGTCGCTGGTCCACATCCACGTCCGCAACCCCGACGAGAGCGCGTCGAGCGACCCCGCCCTGTTCGGCCAGGTGCAGGAGGGCGTGCGCAAGCACTGCCCCGGCATGATCGTGCAGTTCTCCACCGGCGGCCGGGGCCGCGACCCGGCGGCGCGCGGCAATGCGCTCGAGCTGCGGCCGGACATGGCCTCGCTCTCCACCGGCTCGGTCAATTTCCCGACCATCATCTACGAGAACTCGGCCAGCCTGGTAACGGACCTCGCCACCAAGATGCAGGCCAACGGCGTGCGCCCGGAGATCGAGATTTTCGATCTCAGCCACCTGCACGGGGCGAAGCGGCTGGTCGACGCCGGGCTGATGGACGAGCGGCCGCACGTGCAGATCGTGATGGGCGTGAAGAACGCGCTGCCGGCAGAGGAGCACCTGCTCGACCTCATGCTGGGCGAGCTGCGGCGCGTCCTGCCGCACGCGACGTGGACCGCGGCGGGCATCGGCGTCAACCAGGCCCGCGTCGTCGAGTGGGTGCTGGCGCGCGGCGCCGACGGCGTGCGCACCGGGCTCGAGGACAACATCCGCATCAGCCGCGACCGCCTGGCCTCGAGCAACGCCGAACTGGTGCGGCACGCCGCCGAGGCCGTCGTCCGTCACGGCCGCCGCCCCGCGACACCGGCCGAGGCGCGCGCCGCGCTCGGGTTGGCGGCGTAGGATCACCGGCGGACGCGGGCACTCGACGGTCGGGGTCGGACGGCCCCGCCGTCAATGGTGGTGGGCGTGATGACCGTGGTGTTCGCAGTGCCCGCCGTGCTGCATGGGACTTCGCCGGGCGACCACGAACAGCGCAGCCGCGAGCAGGCCGAAAACCAGATTGAGCCAGAACGTGTAGTTCAGGGAAAAATGGACCATCTCGGCATGCACGTCCGGCCGGCCGGCCGGAATCCAGCCGAGGGCGTTGAACGCCACGTCCATGACCAACGCGGAGAGCACCATCGTCGCGTAAAATACGGCGGCGATGTAGGCCGCCATCTTCCAGCCGTAGTAGCGCCGGTAGACGTCGAGCAGCGGCAGCACGATCAGATCGGCGTAGAGAAATGCGAGCACGCCGCCGAAGCTGACCCCGGCGCCCCACAGCACCGCCGCCATCGGCACGTTGCCGATCGAGCAGACGAAGGAGACCACAGCCACGAGCGGCCCCAGCAAGGCGTTGGCCGGCACCTGCAGCCATGGGCTCGCACCCTTGACGAACAACGCCTGCCAGACGCCGTTCGGTACGAACACCGACAGCGCCCCGGCGATCAGGAAACCCAGCAGCAGGTCCTTCCACAGCATGGACCAGTCCATCGCGAAGCTTTGCGCCACCTGGACCCAGGTCTCCCGGCGCGACAGCTTGTCCCACACGCTGCCGCCCTCGGCTTCCATGTCGCCGTGTTCGTGCCCGCCGCCCGGCTCCGGATGGCGGCGGGCGGCTTCGACCAGGCGCTCCGGGTAGGTCAGGCGGACCAGCAGGCTCAGGATGATCACCAGCACGACGCCGCCGATCCACTCGCCGGCCATGAACTGCCAGCCCATCAGCAGGTAGAGGACGATCCCGAGTTCGGCCACCAGGTTGGTGGATGCGAAGAGGAAGGCGAGGCTCGGGATCAGCGCCGCGCCCTTCTTGAACAGGGTCCGGCTGACCGCGGCCGAGGCATAGGAACAACTCGAACTCGCCGCCCCCGCCGCGGTCGCCAGCGCGATCTCGCGCGCGCCACCTCGCCCGAGTGCGGCGCCCATGCTCTGCTTCGAGACCACGGCCTGCAGCACGGCGGAGATGCCGAACCCCAGCACCAGGCTCCAGCCCACCTGCCAGAACATTCCGAACGCCATCAGCAAGGCTTGGCCGATGTTCGTCACCAGGTCAGCCATCGGGTTTTCTCCTGCCGTCGCTGCGGGCGAGATGGGGGCCGCCTACGCCTTTTTCTCCCAGCCCTTCGCACCTTGCTGCCAATAGGTCAGCGCGTGGCCGGCCGCACGGGCGGCGCTCCAGCGGGCGCGCGCCGCGGCGACCGCGGCCTCGTCGCGGCCGTCGAACAGGTCGAACACCCGATCGAACGCGTCGAGCCGGGCGCTCGTCGCGCCATCCACCAGGAACAGGAAGCGGGCTTCGTTGGGCGCCTCGTCCTCGGCGGTGAGCCAGATCGGCTGCAGGTCGGCGTCGCCGTCGGAGGCGGTACCGTGCGGCAGCCAGTCCGGATCGCGGCTCGCCCACAACGCCGCATCGAGCGTCGCCACACGGCCGCCGTCGCCACACAGCACCACGGCCCGCTGCCCCGATTGCAGCGTGCGGCCGAGCAGACGGGGCAGCGCCTCGTCGGCCCCGGTGCGGGTCAGATGGTAGAAGCCGATCGCTGCCAACCCGACAATCCCGCCTTTGTCAGCCCTCGTAATGGGCCGCCACCAGGCGGTCGAGCAGCCGGACGCCGAACGCCGTCGCTCCCTTCGGCCGGGTCGGCCCATCCTTGGATGACCAAGCCGTGCCCGCAATGTCCAGATGCGCCCAGGGTTTCCCGTTGACGAAGCGCTGGATGAACTGCGCCCCGGTGATCGAGCCGGCCGGGCGGCCGCCGACATTCTTCATGTCGGCGATCTCGGACTTGATCTGCCGGTCGTACTCCTCCCCGAGCGGCATCCGCCACAGCTTCTCGCCGCTCTCCTTGCCGGCGGCGACCAGCTTCTCGACCAGCGCATCGTCGTTGCTGAACAGCCCGGCGTGCTCGTGCCCGAGCCCGATGATGATCGCGCCGGTCAATGTCGCGAGATCGATCATGAACTCCGGGTCGAACCGCTGCTGGCAGTACCAGAGCACGTCCGCCAGCACGAGCCGGCCCTCCGCATCGGTGTTGATGACCTCGATCGTCTGGCCGGACAGGCTTTTCACCACGTCGCCGGGCCGCTGCGCGGTCGCGGAAGGCATGTTCTCGACCAGCCCGACGATGCCGATCACGTCGGCCTTCGCCTTGCGCCCGGCCAACGCCGACATCAGCCCGACCACCGCGCCCGCGCCGGCCATGTCCCACTTCATGTCTTCCATGCCGCCGGCCGGCTTGATGCTGATGCCGCCGGTGTCGAACGTCACCCCCTTGCCGATGAAGGCGAGCGGCTTGCCCCCCTTCCCGCCACCATGCCATTGCATGACGACGACGCGCGGCTCGTTGGCGCTGCCCTGCGACACGCCGAGCAGCGCCCCGAAACCCAGCTCGGCAAGCTCGGCCGGTCCGAAGACCTCCACCTCGACGCCGAGCTCGCGCAATCCTTCGCAGCGGCGGGCCATCTCCGCCGGGTTGAGCACGTTGGCAGGCTCGCTGACCAGGTCGCGCGAAAGAAACACGCCGTTGGCGATCGCGACGCGCGGGACGAACTCCGTCGAAGCGGCGTCGTACTCGTCGGTCAGCACGTCGAGGCTGGCGAGCTTCGGCTTGTCCTCCGGCTTCTCCTTGGTGCGGTAGCGGTCGAAGCGGTAGAACCGCAGCGCCGCTCCCATCGCCATGTCGGCCGCCTGTGCGGCGGTCAGCCCATCGGCGGCGAACGCCGCCGCGGTATCCCGGCTGAGGCTGGCCATGGCATGGCCGCCGGCCTCCTCCAGCGTCTTGCGGGTCAGGCCGTCGCGCTTGCCGATGCCGATCGCGACCACCCGCGTCAGCCCGCCACCGGGGGCGAGGATGGTGCAGGTCTTGCCGGCGCCGCCGGTGAAGCCGGCCGCTTCGAAGGCGCGGGTCAGCGCCCCGCCGGTGGCCTCGTTGACCTGCTGCGCCAAGCCCGCGGGTTGCTCGCCGTCGCCGACCAGCACGACGAGGGCGCCGGCCCGCGGCAGCACGGGCTTGGCGAATGCAATGTCCAGCATGAAGGGTCTTCCTCGGAATGTCGCCGAACTGTAGCAGCGGAGCGGCACTTTGCCACGTCCGGGCCGCGCGCTATGAGCCGGCCCGATGGATATCGCTCGCACCGAACGACTTGCGGCCGATCCGGCCGGCATTGCGCGGGCCGCCGCGCTGCTGCGGGCGGGCGGGCTCGTGGCGTTCGGCACCGAGACCGTGTACGGCCTCGGCGCCGACGCCACCGACGGTCGCGCGGTCGCCTCGGTGTTTGCCGCCAAGGGCCGCCCGCACTTCAACCCGCTGATCTGCCACTACCCTGATGCGGCCGCCGCCTTCGCCCATGTCACCCCCTCCGCCGCGGCGCGTCGGCTGGCCGAAAAATTCTGGCCCGGACCGCTCAGCCTGGTCCTGCCCCGCACTGCCGGCTGTCCGGTCGCCCTGCTTGCCGGGGCGGGGTTGGAGACGCTCGCCGTTCGGGTCCCCGCGCACGACACCGCGCGGGCGCTGCTACGGGCGGCCGGGCGGCCTGTGGCGGCGCCGTCGGCGAACCGCTCCGGGCGGGTGAGCCCGACCACGACCGAGCACGTGCTTGACGAGTTGGACGGGTGCATCGGCGCGGTGCTCGACACCGGTCCGTGCGCCGTCGGCCTCGAGTTCGACCGTGCTGGACCTCAGTGGATCGGCGCCGTTCCTGCTGCGTCCCGGCGGCATTCCGGTGGAGGCCATCGAGGCCGAGATCGGCCCGGTCGCCCGCGGCATCCCGCACGCCACCGCCGAACGCGCGCGAACCCTGCGCTCCCCCGGTCTTCTGGTGTCGCACTACGCGCCTCGCCTGCCGGTGCGGCTCGATGCGGTCGCGGC
The DNA here is from genome assembly GCA_963719345.1 of uncultured Alphaproteobacteria bacterium. Taxonomy (GTDB): domain Bacteria; phylum Pseudomonadota; class Alphaproteobacteria; order Acetobacterales; family Acetobacteraceae; genus CAVRCA01. The sequence continues at coordinate 166,441 of CAVRCA010000005.1, read as the reverse complement.
CGGCCCCGACGAGGCGCTGCTGGCGTTCGGCCCGGCCCCGCCGGGCGCGGGCCTTCTGTTTGATCTCAGCCCGTCGGGCGACCTGGGCGAAGCCGCTTCCCGGCTGTTTCAGGGACTCCGCTGGCTCGACGCCGAAGGCCTGCGACGCGGGCTGGCGCGCATCGCCGCAGCCCCCGTTCCGGCACGCGGTCTTGGCCTCGCGATCCGCGACCGACTGGAGCGTGCCGCGGCGCCCCGCTGAAACCTCAGAACCCGACGTTGTTGGCGAGGTGCTCGCGCCAACGCTTCGAGGCGGCCGGCTCGAACGCCCGGCCGGTGGCGGTGTCGAGAATGTCGGGGTCGGCGTCCGGGTCGGACCTGAGCAGGACGCGTGCCTGCTCCAATGCCTTCTCCGAACTCTCGAAGGTGCCGACGGCCTTGCCGCCGTTGCGCAGTTCGTACGCCATGGTGCTCTCCCCCTGAGTGTGGAGCGGTCCCGGTTGCCTTGACCGCGACCAATGCCAGAATAGCGCGAGGCCGGAGGTCCCGCCATGCCCGACACGCACGCGCCGTCGTCCGTCAACGCCGCCTTGCTGGCCGCTATCCGCGAGGTAGTCGGCGATCGCGGGATGCTGACCGATCCCGCCGACACGGCACCTTACGCCGAGGACTGGCGGCGGCTGTACCAGGGCCGCACGCAGGCCGTGATCCGGCCGGCAAACGCGGGCGAGGTCGCCAGCGTGGTGCGGCTCTGCGCCGATGCCGGCGTGCCGGTCGTCCCGCAGGGCGGCAACACCTCCATGGTGGGCGGCGCGACCCCGTCCGAGGACGGCGGACAGATCGTCGTCAGCCTGGCGCGCCTGAACCGCCTGCGCGCCGTCGATCCGGTCGACCTGACCATGACGATCGAGGCGGGTGCGACGCTGAAGGCGGCGCAGGTCGCGGCCGACGACGCGGGCTGCCTGCTGCCGCTCTCGATCGGCTCGGAGGGCACGGCGCAGGTCGGCGGCATTCTCGCCACCAACGCCGGCGGCAACAACACGGTGCGCTACGGCAACGCGCGCGACCTGGTGCTCGGGCTCGAGGTGGTGCTGCCGGACGGGGAAATCTGGGACGGGCTGCGGCGGCTGCGCAAGGACAACACCGGCTACTGCCTGCGCCAGTTGTTCGTCGGCGCCGAGGGCACGCTCGGCATCATCACCGCCGCCGTGCTCAAGCTGGTGCCGCGTCCCCGCGAGGTCGAAGTTGCATTGTGCGCCGTCGAGTTGCCGGAGGCGGCGCTCGACCTGTTCAGCCGCTTCCAGGCGAACGACCCGGCCGCGGTGCAGGCGTTCGAGTACATGTCGGGCGGCGGCGTCGGCTTCGTGCTCAAGCACATCCCGGGCGTCACCATGCCGATCGCCACGCCCGCCGCGCACTACGCGCTGGTGGAGCTGGCCACGCCGCGTCCGGATGCCGGCCTGCGCGGGGCGCTGGAAACCGTGCTGGAGCAGGCGCTCGCCGACGGCATCGTGCTCGACGCCACCATCGCGGAGAGCGAGGCGCAACGCGCGGCGCTGTGGCGTCTGCGCGAGGAGCACACGGAAGCGCAGAAACGCGAGGGCGCCTCGGTCAAGAACGACGTGTCGGTGCCGGTGTCGAAGGTGGCCGAGCTGATCCGCCGCGCGACGCTCGCCAGCGAGGCGCTGATCCCCGGCGTCCGCTGCGTGCCGTTCGGCCACATGGGCGACGGCAACATCCACTTCAACCTGGAGCAGCCCGCGGGCGCCGATCCCGCCTGGTTCCTGGCCCAGGACCACGCGATCATGGACACGGTCAACGCAGTGGTGCGCGACCTCGGCGGGAGTTTTTCCGCCGAGCACGGGGTGGGCAAGCTGAAGCCCTATATGATGCCCGACTGGCGCGGCGGCGCGGAGCTGGCGGTGATGCAGCGGATCAAGCAGGCGCTCGACCCGAGGGGGATCATGAACCCGGGCAAGGTGCTGCCATGAACGTCGCCCTGCGCGCGCCGATGACGCTGGCGCAGTTTCTCGCCTGGGAGGAGCGGCAGGAGCTGCGCTACGAGTTCGACGGGGCTCGGGCGGTCGCCATGACGGGCGGGACTTCGGCTCATGACGCGATCTCGCTGAACATCGCCGTCGCCATCGCACCGCGCCTGCGAGGAAAACCGTGCCGCCTGCATGGGTCAAACCTCAAGATCGAGGTGGCCGGCAGCATCCGTTACCCGGATGCGTTCGTGAGCTGCACGCCCGTTCCCGGGAACAGCACGGTGGTGCGCGACCCGGTGGTCATCTTCGAGGTGTTGAGCGACAGCACCTCGGGCACCGACCTCATCATCAAAAACGAGGAGTATCGGGCGACGCCATCCGTGCAACGCTACGTCATCCTCGAACAGATCCATGCCGCCGCGCTGGTCTTTGCGCGCAAGGGCGAGGACTGGGTAACGGAGATCGTCACCGGCGACGCATCGAAGCTCCGGATGCCTGAAATCGGCATTACCGTCCCGCTGGCCGAGCTCTACGAAGGCGTAGAGGTGCTGCCTCCAGGAATTGAGCCCGACGGCGAGGCGAGCTGAATTGCCTTCCCGGCTTAACGGCTTTTCAGGCCGGTCGCTCCACCGAAGCGATGCGCTACAGCAGCGCCGCCTCGCCGCTCGCCGGGACGGCGAGCTTGCCGAGCTTGCCGATCAGCGCGGCCACGCCGTCCACCTTCTTGAACAACCGACGCACCTCGGGCGCGGCAAAGCCGTGCGCGATCGCGGCTTCGATCATCGCGATCAGCGGCATCGCCGAGCCGGCCACGTCGCAAATCAGCATCGGCTTGTCGTGCAGCCGGAGCTGCCGCCAGGTGATGATCTCGATCGTCTCGTCGAACGTGCCGAGGCCGCCGGGCATGGAGACGAACGCATCCGCCAACTCGAACATCCGCGTCTTTCGCGCGTGCATCGTGTCGGTGACGATCAGCTCCGACACGCCTGGATGGGCGACCTCGCGGCGGGTCAGGAACTCGGGGATCACCCCGATGACGCGGCCGCCCGCCTTCAGCGCTGCGTCGGCGACGGCCCCCATCAGCCCGACCCGGCCGCCGCCATACACCAGCGTCAGGCCGGCCCGGGCGAGCCCGTCGCCCAGCGCCTCGGCCGCGCGGCGGTAGACCGGATCGTCCCCGGGATTGGAACCGCAGAACACGGCCACGCTCTGGATTTCCGGCATGATGGTCCTTCTCTCAGTGGCGCCGAAGACGACGAGTTCCGCGTCCGTTATACGCGCGCGGCATTAAGGAAGTAGGAAAACGCGCCATCACGATGGCCGCAATCGCGCGCGATCAGGGCAGATTTGCCACAACCGCCGCGATTCCGGCGGCGACGATGAGCACCGCGATGGCGCGCAACGGGCTGGCCAGCCGAGGCGCTCGCATCGCACCCGGCAGCCGCTTCTTTCCCGTGATCATCGGACGCAACAGATTCTGTCCCTTGAGCCATGCATACGCCGCAATCGCCAAAAGATGCAGCACGATCACGCCGAGAATCAGGTTGAAGTTGAGCCCGTGCAGCCAGGACAGCCGATCGCTCCAGACTTTGCCGACATATTTGGCGAGTGGTCCGTTGATCATGTAGTCGTCGTCGGTGTTGGCGCAGAGGCCGCTCGCCACCTGGACCGCAAGCAGCAGCAACATCAGCAGCACCATCCAGCCCCCGGCGGCGTTGTGACCGATCTCGGTATCCTCCTCGCGGCGGAAAAAGCCGCCGAGATGACGGAGTGCGGCGAGCGGGCTGCGCAGAAAAGCGCCGAACCGCGCCGTGTCGCTGCCGGCAAAGCCCCAGACCAGCCTGAACAGCAGCGCCGCCAGCATCGTGTAGCCGGACCAGACGTGGATGTGCATCCAGCCGGCCTGGATGCTGACATAGCTGACCGCAATCAGGACGACGATGCCCCAATGGAACAGCCGCGTCGGGAGGTCCCAGACCTTCATCGGCAGCTTCAGCCTTTGCATCGTGCTGCTATCTCCACCGATCGCCCTTCGGCGGAGTTGCGCAGCCGCGCCGTCCACCGACCGACGTTCTGCCGCCGTTGCACGCGCCGCGCCAGCCCCTTCTCCTGAAACGTCGAGACGGGCGAGACCATCGCCCAAGTTGCCGCCGCCCACGCGCCGGGGTACCGTCGGCGGATGGCGCAACCGAGCCTCTCGACCCACGGGCGGGGACGCCCCATCCGGCTGCTGCTGCTGGCGCTTGCCGGCGTGGTGGCGATCGGGGCGGCGGTCGTGCTCGGGCTGCGCGACGACGCCGAGCCGGTCGCCTCCCTTCCGGCCCCGTCGGCCAAGCCGCCGGTCGCGGCCCAAGTGCCGGCAAAGCCGAGCTTCGACACGGTCCGCGTCAATCCCCAGGGCGACGCGGTGATCGCCGGCCATGCCGCACCCGGAGCCGAGGTCCGGATCGCGGACGGGGGCCACGAGATCGGCCGGGTGCAAGCCGGCCCGGACGGTGCCTGGGTGTTCGTCCCCTCGCAGCCGCTTGCCGCCGGCGGCCGGGAACTGACCCTGCTCCAGCGCACCCCCTCCGGCCAGGAGACCGCGAGTGAGGGGTCCGTGCTGCTCGTCGTGCCGGACCGTTCCCGGGGGGCGGCCCAGGCAACGGCTCAGGAGGGAGCGGGAGAGACGCCGCTTGCCGCATTGTCCACGCCCGGCGAACCGCCCCGGATGCTGCAATCCGCACCGAGCGGCGGGCTCGGTCTGGACGCCGCCGAAGCCGACCAGCGCGGGGCGGTGCGTCTCACCGGCCGCGCCCCGCCGGGCGCTTCGGTGCGGGTCTATCTCGACGATCACCCGGTGGGCGACACGCAGGCGACGGCGCAGGGACGCTGGATGCTCGCGGTGCCGGGCGAAATCGCACTCGGCCAGCACCGCCTGCGCATCGACCAGCTCGACCCCGGCGGCCGAGTGGTCGCCCGCGCCGAGGCACCGTTGCCGGCCGACCGCCAACCGGCGTCCGGCGGAGCGAGCCGCGTGACGGTCGAACGCGGCGAGACGCTGTGGCGGATCGCGCGAACCATGTACGGCAGCGGCACGCGCTACACCGTGCTCTACCAGGCCAACCGGACGCAGATCCGCGACCCGGCGCGGATCTATCCGGGTCAGGTGATCCGCGCGCCGGCCCCGTCCGAGCACGGCGCTGTCGTCCGCCCCATGGCGGCGACCCCCTGAGCGAAGCCGTTGCCGGTGGCGGGCGAAACTTCCATAACCCCGCCCGCAGATGACCCTCGCCGACACGTTCCGCCTCGTCCTCGCCCCGCCGCATCCGGCCGGACGCCCGTTCCTCCTGGCCGGCAGCCTGGTCGTCGTGCTCGGGCTGGTCTTCGCCGGGTGGCTCGCCTGGCTCGGCGTGCTGTTCGTGCTGTTCTGCCTGTTCTTCTTCCGCGACCCGGACCGCGTGCCGCCCGGGCGGGTGGGCGCGTTGCTGGCGCCGGCGGACGGCAAGGTCGTCTCGGTCAGCCCCGCCGTGCCGCCGCCGGAACTTGGGCTCGGCGCCGCGCCGCGCTGGCGGATCGGCATTTTTCTGTCCGTGCTCGACGTCCACGTGAACCGGGTGCCGGCGGACGGCACGGTGACGCGGATCAGCTATCGCCACGGCCGCTTCGTCAATGCGGCGGCCGACAAGGCGGCGGAGGACAACGAACGCAACGCGATCGCCATCCGCCTCTCGCAAGGAAGCGAGATCGCCGTCGTGCAGATCGCCGGGCTGATCGCCCGCCGGATCGTCTGTGACCTGCGCGAAGGCGACGCCGTGCGGGCCGGTGCGCGCCTCGGCATCATCCGGTTCGGCAGCCGCACCGACCTCTATCTGCCGATCGGGGTCGGCCCGCTGGTGGCGGAGGGGCAGACGATGATCGGCGGGGAGACGGTGGTCGCGCAGCTCGCCGCTCCGGTCGGGCCGCCGTGAACCACCCGGGCGGGCCGCCCCGACCGTTCCGGCGCCGGCTGAGACGCCGACGTGTCCGTCCGCGCTACCGTGGACCCTCGTTCAACCGCATCATCCCGAACCTGATGACCCTGCTCGGCCTCTGCGCCGGGCTCACCTCGATGCGGTTCGCCCTTGAAGGAAAGTTCGGCCCGGCGGTGGTCGCGGTGGCGGTCGCCGCCTGCATCGACGGGCTCGACGGGCGGCTGGCGCGGCTGCTGAAGGCGGTCACCCGGTTCGGCGCGGAGTTCGACAGCCTGGCCGATTTCCTCTGCTTCGGCGTCGCCCCGGCCTTCATCATCTATCTCTGGTCGCTGCAGCGTGCCGGCGGCTACGGCTTCATCCCGTGCCTGTTCTTCGCGGTCTGCATGGCGCTGCGGCTTGCCCGGTTCAACGCCTCGCTCGACACCGGCCCGCGGCCGGCCTACGCGTACAGCTTCTTCACCGGGGTGCCGGCCCCGGCGGGCGCGGGCCTGGCGCTGTTTCCGCTGTTCGTGGGTCTCGAGGCGCGGTCGATCGACGTGCCCTGGCTGCTCGCTCTGGCGCAGTCCGAGGTGTTCACGGCCCTCGTCCTGGCGGGCACCGCCGCCCTCCTGGTCTCCAACCTGCCGGTCTGGAGTTTCAAGAACTTCAAGGTGCCGGCGGAGTACGTGCTGCCGGTGATGCTGGGCACCGGCACCTTCGCCGCCCTCCTCGTCGCCGACCCCTGGGCCGGGCTGGCCGCCGGCGATCTGCTCTACCTCGGGATGCTGCCGTTCAGCGTGCGCAGCTTCCGACGCCTGCGCGAGGAGGCGGAAGGGCTGGAGGAGACGGCCGAAATCCTCCGACGTCACCTGAGCGCTACACCCGCCGGCTGGCGTAGAGCACGCCCGCCTCCTCGAGCCGGCGGATGTCGGCCTCCGAGTAGCCGTGCCTTGCCAGCACCTCCGCGCCGTGCTCGCCGAAGCGCGGCGGTGCGCTCCGCGTGCCGCCCGGCGTCCGCGACAGCTTGATCGGGGTGCCGAGGCCGCGGTAGTCGCCCAGCTCCGTCACCATCTCGCGGTGGGCGGTGTGCTCGGCCGCCATCACCTCGTCGACCGGCAGCACCGGACCGGCCGGCACGCCGTTGCGGATCAGCCGCATCGACAGCTCGTGTCCGTCCTCGCCCTCGAACGCGCCGCCGAGCAGCGCCATCAGCTCCGCCCGGTTGGTCAGCCGGCCGGCGTTGTCGCGGAACCGCGCGTCGTCCGCGATCTCCGGCTTGCCGATCAGCTCGCACAGCTTGCGGAACTGGCCGTTGTTGCCGGAGGCGACGAAGATCTCGCCGGTCCGCGTGCGGTATTTCTCATAAGGCGCGAGATTGGGATGCGGGTTGCCGGTCGGCGTCGGCCGGCGGCCGTTGAGGAAGAAATTGGCGGCCTGCGGATGCAGCAGCGCCATGCCGCAATCGTGCAGGGTCATGTCGAGATATTGTCCGCGGCCCGACACCGTGCGCTCGTGCAACGCCATCAGGATGGCGATGACGGAATAGAGCCCGGTACCGAGATCGACCAGCGGGATGCCGAGCCGGAGCGGCCCGGTGCCGGGATCGCCGTTCACGCTCATCAACCCGGTCATCGCCTGCAGGATGGCGTCGTAGCCGGGCAAGCCGCCCAGCGGCCCGTCGCCGCCGAAACCGGAAACCCGGCAGTGGATCAGGCGCGGGAAAGCGCTGCGACAGCACCGCCTCGTAGCCAAGCCCCCATTTCTCCATCGAGCCGGGCTTGAAATTCTCCACCACGATGTCGGCATCTTCGAGCAGCCGGAGCAGCACCGCCTTTCCTTCGGCCTTGCCGAGATCGAGCGCTATCGAGCTTTTGTTCCGGTTGACACCAATGAAGTAGCTCGCGTCGCGCGTGCCGTCCGGGTTGTCGAGGAAGGGCGGCCCCCAGTCGCGCACTTCGTCGCCCTGCGGCGGCTCGATCTTTATCACTTCGGCACCGTGATCGCCCAGGATCATGGTGCCATACGGGCCGCCGAGCACGCGCGTGAGGTCGATCACCTTGAGCCCGGCGAGCGCGCCGGGGGAGCGCGCCAGACCTTTTCCCGTCGTCTCCGGCTTCGCCGCTCCGTCCATCACGCTGCCCTCTCTCCGTCGGCCGTGCGCTGCCACACGCGGCGGCAGAACTCGGGGTAGGTTTCCATCATCTCGTCGCACACCGGGCCGCGCAGCAGCGCCAGCTCGCCGGCGGTCGGGTCCGCGGTCGGCGGCACCGTCGCCGGTTCGTCGTAGTCGAAGCCGGTGTTGGCGCGGATCGTCTCGGCCGTCTCGCCCGGATGGGCCGAGACGAGGGTGAAGCGGGCGCGCGCCGGGTCGAATGCGAAGATGCAGCGGCCGGTGACGAGCGCCTGCGCCGTGCCGCGTCGGAACACGCCGGGCGGCGAGACGCCGGGGGCAGAGACGATGTCGACGCGGGGCACGAACACGCGTGCGGAATGCTCCTCGCGGAACAGGATGGTGCGCGGCGTCATCATGTACATGAACGCCGAGCCGAAACTGCCGGGAAAGCGCACGCCTGTTCCCGGCCAGTCGCCGGTGCCGATCAGGTTGATGTTCGCCGCCCCGTCGATCTGGCCGCCGCCCAGGAAGAACAGGTCGATGCGGCCCTGGCCGGTGAGGTCGAACAGCTCGCGCGTGCCCTCGGTGAACGGGTTGCCGGTGTGCTTGTGCAGCAGCGAGAGGCGCACCGGATGGCCGCCCTTGCGCACCAACCAGCACGCCGCCGCCGGAATGGGGCTCGCGGCGCCGACCGCGATGTGGCGGACCGGCGGCGCGCCCGGGTCCAGGATGAGCCGCGCGATCGCGGCCGCCATGCGCTCCTCGAGACGGATCACTCCGCCGCGACCCGCGCTGCCCGCCCGAACACGTAGCGATCCAGATAAGCGGAGAAACCGTCTTCGGTGCGGGCCAGACGCGCGTATTCGGCCATGTGCGCCGCATCGTACGCGTACTCGTCGAGCAGCGCGATCGGCCAGGCGCCGCGCTCGGCGATCGCCACCCGATCGACATATGCGCCGGAGATCGTACCGGGCGCGAGCCGGTCATCATCCAGCAGGTTGATGTCCGTCCTGCGTTCGACCGTCACCAGCACGCGCCGCGCGGCGTGCGCGATCGTGGCAAGCTCGCGCCGCTTGCCGACCCAGACGTTGCCGTCCGCATCCGCCATCACGGCGTGGAACACGGCGAAATCCGGCTGCAACGCGGGGAGAAGAACGATCGGGTCGCCACCGTCGGCGAACGGGTTGTCGACCACCTTCCAGTCCGGCCGATGAGCGAGAATATCGCTGCCGAGGATGCCGCGCACCGGCATGAACGGTACGCCCTTCTCGGCCGCCTGCAACATCGTGTGCATCGCCGGGCAGGTCGCGTCGATCACCGTCAGGCGCCCGGCCCGGAGCGCCCGCGTGAAGCACGGTGCGAACCCGGCCTCGCCCAGGCTGACGCCGCTGGTCTGCACCGAGGCGACGCAGCCCGCCCCGATCAGCAGGTCGGTGGCATAGCCGGACACCGGAACGCCGACCAGCCGCAGGTCGCGCCTGCCCGCCCGCACCAGCGCGCGCGCGAACGCCGCCGGGGTGAGCGAATTGTCCGGCGGCAACGCGAGCAGCGCGCCATCGGGCACGCCGGCCGCGAGTGCGTCGATCTCGTCCGTGGCCGATGCCATGCCGCCGCTCCCGCTTCGTGCGCCACCACCATACAGGCTGGCCGGGCGTGCTCCAATCCGCCACGTTCCGCCTGGATCGGCGGAGGCACGGCATGGGGCGGATGGCATGGTGGTGCGGCGCACTGGTGCTGCTGGGCCTGTTGCAGACGGCGGAGGCGGCGTGCCGGGTCGAGCCTCGGGCTTCCGTTCCGCTGGCCCTTGTCCAGAACGTGCCGTTGGTGGAGGTGGCGCTCGACGGCAAGCCCGCGACCTTCGTCCTCGACACCGGGGCCGAGCGCTCGGTCATCGCCGCGGCGGCGATCCCGGCGCTCGGCCTCGCGCGCGATCCGTGGGTCAGCACGGGGATGCGTGGGATCGGCGGGACGCCCGAACAGACGGCCAACGTGCTGCTGCGGTCATTCGAGCTGGGCGGCGTTCCGCTGCGGCGCCGCGCCGTCAACCCGACGCTCAGTTTCGCCGTCACGCCGCTGCCGTGGCAGATCGCGGGACGGACGGTCAGCGGCCTGCTGGGCGCCGACTACCTGTCACCGTTCGATCTCGACCTGGATTTTCCGAAAAACCGCCTCACGCTGGCCGAGACGCGCGACTGCGGCACGGCGCCGATCCCGTGGGAGCCGCCGCACGCCGTCGTCCCGCTGCTGCGTCCCCGCCCTTTCACATACCTCGCTCCGGTGCGGATCGATGGGACGACGTTGCAGGCCCAGCTCGACACCGGCGCCAACGTCTCGTTGATCTCGGCCCGCGGGGCGGCGCGGCTCGGGGTGGACCTGAGCCAAGGCACGGCGGGAAGCGCGCGAGGCGTCGGACGCCAGAGGCTGCCGCTGGTCCGCCGAACCTTTGCCGCCGTAAGCCTCGGGCCGATCGTCATGCGCGACGTGCCGCTGGCACTCGGCGCCCCGCCCTCCGGCTACCCGTTCGACATGCTGCTCGGGATGGATTTGTTGCAGCGGCAGCACCTGTTCGTTTCATACGCAACCGACCGCTTGCTGATCGCGACGCCGTAGCTGCCCGCGCATGCTCCCAAACCGTCATTGCCGGGCTGGTCCCGGCAATCCATCTCGCCTCGCCCAGCAGAACTTGGAATGGATGCCCGGAACAAGTCCGGGCATGACGGAATGGGTGCGCGCTCGTGCTCAGATATAGTGCTCCTGCAACGGCGCGAACCCGTTGAAACGCTGGCTCGCATAGGTGCTGACGTACGCCCCGGTCGACAGCAGTTCCACCCGGTCGCCGGAGGTAAGCGCCAGCGGCAGCCGGTAATTGGATTTCTCGTACAAGACGTCGGCGCCATCGCAGGTCGGGCCGGCGATCGCTACCGGGCCGGTCGCGCCGCCGTCATGCGGCGTCCGGATGCGGTACTTGATTGCTTCGCCTTCGGTCTCCGCCAGCCCGCCGAACCGGCCGATGTCGAGATAGACCCAGCGCGCCGGGTCGTCGCTGCCCTTGCGGCACACCAGGACCACCTCGGAACTCACCACGCCGGCGTCGCCGACGATGAACCGGCCGGGCTCGATCACCATCTCGGGCAGTGCATTGCCGAAGTGCTCGGTCATCGCCCCCATGATGGCGGCGGTGAACTGGTCGAGCTCCGGCACCTCGTCGCGATAGCGGATCGGCAACCCGCCGCCGAGATTGACCATGCGAACGTTGACGCCGGCCTGCTGGAGGTCGGTGAACAGCATCGCAACCCGGCCGATCGCCGCTTCGTAGGAGGCCGTGCTGGTCTGCTGGCTGCCGACGTGGAACGACAGGCCGAAGGGATCGAGCCCAAGCTCGCCCGCACGCAGCATCAACTCCCGCGCCGTCTCGACCGTGGTGCCGAACTTGCGTGACAGCGGCCAGTCAGCCCCGGCGTTCTCGACCAGGATACGGCAATAGACGCGGCTGCCCGGCGCGTGGCGCGCCAGCTTCAGCAATTCCTCCTCCGAATCGAAGGCGAACATGGAAACGCCCGCCTCGTGCGCAAGACGGATAGCCGACGCCTTCTTGATCGTGTTGCCGAAGCTGATCGCCTCCGCACGCGCGCCGGACGCCAGGCACAGCTCGACCTCCTCGAAACTCGCCGCATCGAAGCGGCTGTCGAGCTCGACGAGCTTGTCCAGCACCGGACGGGCCGGGTTGGCCTTCACGGCGTAGTAGATCTGTGCCAGCGGCAGCAAACGCCGCAGCGCACGGAAATTCTCCGCCACACGGTCGACATCGACCACCAGGCACGGCGTCGCCGGCTGACGATCGGCAAGGAAACGGGCGATTTTGGGTGTCATCGCACCGGGCCTCCCCCACAAAACGTCCGCCTGAGCGAGGCGGCGGACGGAGTTGACGAAACGGTCGAACGAACCAGCGACCTAGACGATTGCCAGAACGCTTGACGTCGTTGCGTAACCACAAGGGCCAGAGGCACGTGCGTTGCTGCGTAGGGGGGCCACATAAGACCCCCCACCCCCAGGTGCAAGTAGAAATGTGGGCGCGCCCACGCCGCAGGCGTAAAAAGCCTCGCCGGCCGGGTTGGCACGTGGCCGCAACCATGGCTTTTACCGACGGTTCGTTTCTGGGGCGACCGCCCCGCCGATAGTGACGGAGAAAGAGTGTGCCGACCGCTCAGGACGCGCCGCAGGCGCCGGCCGTCGACGAAATCCCCGAGCGCCACGACACCGCCGAGGGCCGCGCCGCGGTCGAGGTCGCCCTTGAGCCGGCAGCCGAGCGGCTGGGCCGGCGTGCCAACACGCCGGGCGAAATCCCATGGCCGGGCTGGAAGGCGGTGATCCGGCGAACCGTGCGGGAAGCGATGTCGGACCGGATCTCGTTGGTCGCGGCCGGCTGCGCGTTCTGGTCCACGCTCGCGCTGTTTCCCGCCATTACGATGCTGATCTTCGTCTATGGCCTCGCCTTCGATCCGGCGACCGTCGAGCCGCAGCTACAGGTGCTCTCGCGTCTTGTGCCGCCCGCCTTGTTCACGCTGGTCTCCAACCGGGTGCAGCAACTGGTGGCGCAGGGTCACCAGGCGCTCGGGCTCGGGCTGCTGATCAGCACCGGCATCGCGCTGTGGAGTTCCACGACGGCGACGAAATCGATGATCTCCGCCCTGAACATCGCCTACGAGGAACGCGAGGGGCGTAACATCTTGCGTTTCCAGCTCACCGCCTTCGGACTGACCTTGTGCGCGGTCCTGGAAGCGGTGTTCGCGATCTCGGTGCTCGTGTTTCTCCCCGTCGCAATCTCGTTCGTCGGCCTGTCGGGCCATGCCGCCGTCACGCTGCGGGTCGGCGGCATGGCCGTGCTCTTGGTTTTCGTGATGCTGGCCTTGTCGCTGCTCTACCGGTTCGGCCCATCCCGGCGGCAGGCGCGCTGGACCTGGGTGACCCCGGGCTCGACCTTGGCGACCGTGTTGTGGCTGCTCGCCTCCGCCATCTTCACCCTGTACGTCAACGACATCGCCAACTACGACGCGACCTACGGGCCGCTCAGCACGGTGGTCGCCGTGATGATGTGGTTCTGGGTCACGTTCTACGCCGTGTTGCTCGGCGCCGAGCTGAACTCCGAGCTGGAGCTGCAGACCACGCGCGATAGTACGGAGGGACCGCCCCGGCCGCTTGGGCGGCGCGGCGCCTATGTCGCCGATCACGTCGCCGAGGACTGAACCGCTTGGACCCGCGCGCCTGGCTATGCTAGGCGGCAGCATGTCGCTGGCTCAACCGTTGCCGCTGGTCGCTGTCCTGAACGGGCCGAACATGAACATGCTCGGCCTGCGCCAGCCGGCGATGTACGGGCGGGGCACCCTCGATGACGTCGAGCAGCTCTGTGCCGAGGCGGCCGAGGCGCTTGGTCTCGCGATCGACTTCCGCCAGAGCAACGGTGAGGGCGAGCTGGTCTCCTGGGTGCAGGAGTGCCGCGGCCGGGCGGCCGGCATCGTGGTCAATCCGGCCGGCTACACGACGACCTCGATCGCCCTGATGGACGCGCTGCTGGCCGTCGAGCTGCCGGTGATTGAGGTGCATGTCACCAACATCCACCGGCGCGAAGAATTTCGGCAGCACTCCTTCGTCTCCAAGGCGGCGGTCGGCGTGATCTGCGGGCTGGGCATTCGCGGCTACGCGCTGGCGCTCACTGCGATGGCCGACTTGCTGGCGGGGACACCATGACCGGCACACCGTTCGACGCGGACGCCGTCCGCAAGTTGGCCGCCATCCTGACCGAGACCGGGCTGACCGAGATCGAGATCGCCGGGAAGGACAGCCGGATCCGGGTCGCCCGTACGCCCGCGCCGGTGGCGACCCCCTTCACCGCGCCGGGCCATGCCGCGGCCGGCCCGGATGGAACCGGCTCGGCTCGCATCGCCGGCAGCGGCGCCCCGGCCGCCCCGCTGCTCGCCGACCTGAGCCAGCATCCGGGGGCGATCGTCAGTCCGATGGTTGGCGTGGTGTATCGCGCCCCCGAGCCGGGCGCGCTGGACTACGTCACCGTCGGCCAGACCGTCACCGCGGGACAGACCGTGCTGCTCATCGAGGCGATGAAGACGTTCAACCAGATCAAGGCGCCGCGATCCGGCACCGTGTCCCAGATCCTGGTGGTCTCCGGCGGTCCCGTGGAGTACGGCGAGGTCCTGATGATCCTGGAATAGGGCGGTGTTCCAGAAAATCCTGATCGCCAATCGGGGCGAGATCGCGCTGCGCATCCAGCGCGCCTGCCGCGAGATCGGCATCGCGACGGTGGCCGTGCATTCCACCGCCGATGCCGAGGCGATGCACGTCCGGCTGGCCGACGAGAGCGTCTGCATCGGCCCGCCCGCACCGCGCAACAGCTATCTCAACACCCACGCCATCCTGTCGGCCGCCAGCATAACCGGCGCCGACGCCATCCATCCCGGCTACGGCTTTCTGAGCGAGAACGCCGACTTTGCCGAGACCGTGGAAGCGCACGGACTGACCTTCATCGGTCCTGCGCCCGGCCATATCCGCATGATGGGCGACAAGATCGCCGCCAAGGCCGCGATGGCCGGCCTCGGCGTGCCGCTGGTGCCGGGCTCGGACGGGTCGGTCCGGGATCTGGCCGAGGCCCGCGCGGTGGCGGAACGGATCGGCTACCCCGTCCTTATCAAGGCCGCCGCCGGCGGCGGCGGGCGCGGGATGAAGGTTGCCCAAGCGCCCGGCGAGATCGAGGAGGCATTCCGGGTCGCTCGCGCCGAGGCGCGCGCCGCGTTCGGCAACGACTCCGTCTACATGGAGAAATACCTTGATCGGCCGCGCCATATCGAGCTGCAGGTGCTCGCCGACGGCCACGGCACCGTCGTGCATCTCGGCGAGCGGGACTGCAGCCTGCAGCGGCGCCATCAGAAGCTGCTGGAAGAGGCGGGCTCGCCGGCGATGAGCCCCGCCTTGCGGGACGAGCTGGGCGGCACCGTGACCAACTGCCTTGGGGCAGCTCGGCTACCGCAATGCCGGGACGCTTGAATTCCTCTTCCAGGACGGCCAGTTCGCCTTCATCGAGATGAACACGCGCTTGCAGGTCGAGCATCCCGTCACCGAGATGGTGTGCGGCATCGATCTCGTGCGCGAGCAGATCCGCATCGCCGACGGCGCCCCGCTCGGCTACGGCCAGTCGGACATCCGCTTCAACGGTCACGCCATCGAGTGCCGGATTACCGCCGAGGACCCGGATACGTTCGCCCCCTCGCCGGGCCGGGTGACCGCCTACCACGCCCCCGGCGGTCTGGGCGTGCGGGTCGATTCGGCGCTGTATGCGGGATCGCTGATTACCCCGTTCTACGACAGCATGGTCGCCAAGCTGATCGTCCATGCGCCGACGCGCCCCGAGGCCATCGCGCGGATGCGGCGGGCGCTCGAGGAGTTCGCCGTCGTCGGGATTGCGACCACGATCCCGCTGCACGCGCGGATTGTTGAAGATCCTAGCTTCCAGGCTGGCGACTATACGATCCACTGGCTTGAACGCTTCGTCGCGGAACGCATGTAGAGTTTTTCATCAATCCGGTCTTTTCGATCAGCCCGGTCTGGAGCGCAGGATAGGCGGATGTCGCGGCGGGTCGTCCAAATCACGCCGGAGCTGATGCTGCGGGCCTACCGGCACGGGTTGTTCCCGATGGCGGAGACCCGGCGCGGCGACCGTCTCTACTGGCTCGACCCGGAGCGCCGCGGCATCCTGCCGCTCGACGGGTTCCACCTGTCCCGCCGGCTGTATCGGACCGTGGTGTCGGACGATTCGAGGTCACGGCGGACCGCGATTTCGCCGCCACCATCGCCGGCTGCGCCGCCGCCGCCCCCGGCCGCGAGGACACCTGGATCAACACCCAGATCGAGGCGCTGTTCGGCGAGTTGCACCGGCTCGGCCATGCGCACTCGGTCGAGTGCTGGCAGGACGGGCGCCTGGTCGGTGGCCTCTACGGCGTGGCGGTGGGCGGCGTGTTCTTCGGCGAGAGCATGTTCAGCACGGTCCGCGACGCCTCCAAGGTGGCCCTGGTCCACCTGGTGGCGCGCATGCGCCTCGGCGGCTACCGACTGCTCGACACCCAGTTCGTCACCAGCCACCTCGCGCAGTTCGGCACCACCGAGGTGGCGCGGGACGACTACAAGGCTTTGCTCGCGGCCGCGGTCGAGGTGCCGGCGCGCTGGCTTTCCGCACCACCGGCCGCCGATCTGCGGGCGGAAATCCGCGCCATGGCCGGACGGGCGGACGCCGCCGCCTGCCTCCCGGCGTGAGGACACGGACGACGCTGCTCGCACTGCTCGCGGCCGGATGGGCCGGCGCCGTGCAGTCCCAGAACCGTCCGCCGCTGACGCCGACCCGGGACGTCGTGGTCGAATACCGCGTGGAGGGGCAGGCGACTTCCCGTGCCCCGGCAGGCGAGCGGGATGAGCCCGGACGCCGGCATGGAACGGCCGCCGTCCGGGTGCTCTCGGCTGGCGGCAAGCTGCGCGTCGAGCCCGCCGGCATGCCGGGATACGTCCTGGTCGATCCCGCAGCGGACCGCGCAATCATGGTTTTGGACAAGCTGCGGACCACCATGGAGGTGCCGGGGTGGTCGGAGATCGCCGACGATCTGCTGCTCAACGACCGGATGCGGTTCACCCGGCAGGGGGACGACCGGGTCGCCGGCCTGTCCTGCGTCGTCTGGGCGGTGCAGGGGCCGCAGGGGCAGGACGGGCGGATCTGCGAGACCCTGGACGGCGTCGTGCTGCGGGCCGAGGGCCGCGATCCTCGCTACGGCAGCGGCCATCTGGAGGCCGAGGCGGTAACGTACCGCCCGCTTGCGGCGAACCTGTTCCTGCCACCCACAGGCTACCGGAACACGGATCTCCTGAATGCCCTCCGCCGATCGACCGAGTCCGCACCGAGCAAGCGATGATGGCCGCGATTGGCCACCGGGCGCCGCCGCTTTTGCCGGTCCGGCCGGCGCGGTGAGCCCCGACGCACCACAGGCGACGGTCAGGCGTCCGGCCCGGAAGCGCCCGGCCAAGCTGCCGTGGCGCGACCGGGCGGGCCGGCTCTCGACGTTCAAGCTGGCGGTCTTCGTCGCCCTGTTCGTTCCGGGCCTGGTGCTCGCCGGCCAGTTGGCCGCCGACGCGCTGGGCGCGCGCCAGGTGAACGCCCTGATCCATGGCACCGGCCTCTGGACCATCCGCCTGCTGCTGGTCTCGCTCGCGGTCAGCCCGGCGCGGGCGGTGCTGGACTGGCCGCGCATCCTGCTGGTGCGTCGGATGATCGGGGTGACGGCCCTCGCCTACGGGTTGGCCCATCTCAGCCTCTACGTGGTGGACCAGAACGGGCGTCTGCTGCATGTCGGCGAGGAAATCCTGCACCGGTTCTATCTGACGATCGGCTTCGTGGCGTTGCTCGGCTTGGCGGCGCTCGGGGCGACCTCGACGGATGCGGCAGTGCGCCGGCTTGGCAAGAACTGGAACCGGCTGCACCGGCTCGCCTATCCGGTCGGCGTGCTGGCCGTGATCCACGCCACGCTGCAATCGAAGGCGAACATCAGCGAGGCGACGCTGATGATGGGGCTGTTCGTCTGGCTGATGCTGTGGCGGCTGCTGCCGACGGATTGGCGGAGTCGGCCGCTGGTGCTGGCTCCACTAGCCGCCGCTGCCGCCGCCGCCACCGCGGGCCTTGAGTATGCGTGGTATGCGCTGGCGACCCACATCCCGGCGAGCCGGGTGTTGGCCGCCAATTTCGACCTCGAGTACCCGCCCCGCCCGGCCGGCTGGGTGCTGCTGGCCGGGCTCGCGGTGGTCCTCCTCGCCGCCGTCCGCCGCCGGCGCCGGCCGGCGTGGCGAGCGGCTTAATCAGGGAAGTGCGATACACCCAGATGCCGCTCTACGCTCCTGGCATCGGAGTAAGGCCCTAGACGCTTCACGGCGCTCATCTGATCGAGCAAGGGTTTGCCTAGTTCGCGCCGGGAGCGCCCGCGTTGGAACCCGTCAGGTCTGCAACAAGGGTGCCGGCATGCCGCCCTGATCGATCGTCGCCGCCGCCGCCGCGCCGGGGGGCACGAACGGGATCGCGTAGGTGATCTCGGTTCCCCCGCCCGCCCTGCTGCTTACGCCGAACTCGCTGGTCTGATAGTCGCCGATGACGTTCAGCTTGGCGATCAAGCCGTCGGCGCCGAACAGGCTCAGCTTGTTGTCGGCGAAGCTGACGGAGTTAACGTTGTCGTTGGGTAGCCCGATGAATTCCTCTTCTTGATAGTTGGCGGCGTTGAGATGGATGCCGCCCAGGAACTCCGCCGGGTGGTCCAGGACCAGACTGCCGTTGAACCCGACGAGGTTGACGGTGACGTCGGCACTGGCGCGATCGCCGAACTCAAGGGTGGCGCCCGCAATGGGGGTCCCTTGCACGTCGAACTCGCCCCCGCCCGTCACCGGCACGTTCACGCGCGTCTGGTTGGATACAGAAACCGTGCCGGCGTTGACAAAGAGCGTGTTGCTGCCGGATGGGTTCACGTCCCATGTGGTCCCGGTGTTGATCGTGCCCGCATTCACGAATGCGCTGTCGTGGCGGAGCTCCATTGTGGTGAACCCAGGGGAGTAGCGGGGACTGAAGGTGATGTCGCCGGTGCTGAGCACGACGCCGGACACCTTGATATCCGTGTAATAGCTCGGCCCACCGAGGCCGAGATACGGCTCCGTGAGATCGGAGTCGAGCCAGGTGTTCCGCAGATCGAGAACCACCGGGTTGTCCGACGAGGTTCCCTGGAGGGAGAACACCACCCCATGCACGGCCTCGCCACGAAACTTTACCGTGCCGGCCTCGACGACCGCGGTGTCGCCTGGCTGCGGCACTCCGGCGGGCGACCAGTTGTTCGGATCGTTGAAGCGGCCAGCGCCGCCAGACCACGTTTCGGTCGTCATGGGATTTCTCTACCGTTCTATTCGGTATCACAACTACATGCAGCCAAGCAGACTTGTCAACATAGCGCAACGAAATCCGTGCCCGCCCAGACTCAGCCTAGCGCCTTGGCCGCCGCCATGACGGCGACGGCGTGGCCGTCCACCTTTACCTTGCGCCAGATCTTGGCCACTTTCCCCTCGGCGTCGATCAGGAACGTGGTGCGCTCCATCCCCATGTACTTCTTCCCGTACATGGATTTCTCCACCCACGTCCCGTAGGCCTCGGCGACCCGCCCCTCCTCGTCGGAGGCGAGCGGAAAACGAAGCTTGTATTTTTCGGCAAACTTCTCGATCGGCTTCATCGGGTCGCGCGAGACGCCGATCACGTCGACCCCCATGGCGCCGAGCTGCGGCAAGGCCTCCTGGAACGCGCAGGCCTGGGTCGTGCAGCCGGGCGTATCGGCCTTGGGGTAGAAATACAGGACGAACGGCTTGCCCCGCAGGGCGTCGAGGCCGACGGTCCGGCCGCCGCTCGCCGGCAGCGTGAAGTCGGGGGCCGCGTCCCCCTCCGCTATGCTCATGCTCCGATCTCCCCCACATGCTCGACGAACGCCGCCCGCACCTCACGTGCCGTCTCTTCCATCGTGGCGTGCAGCCGCGCGGAGGTCAACCGCGCCGGTTGCCGCAAGCAGCGGCAGCGTCGACGCCTCAGGCAGCTTGGCCGGCGGTTCCCGCCCGACCGTGATGCGCAGCATGCCCTGGACGGTGCGCCACAGATGGTCCGCCCGGACCAGGCGAGCCGCCGTCTCCCGCGGCAACAGCCCGGCCCCGGCGAGGTTCGCGAACGCGATCCGGCTGGTCGGCGAGCGCAGCTCAGGCCGTTCGCGCGCCGCGATGAGCTGCAGGGCTTGCGCGATGAACTCGACCTCCATCTGGCCGCCGGCCCGGTGCTTGACGTCCCACGGCTTGACGCCGGGAAGCTCGCGCGCCAGGCGGGTCCGCATGGTGGCCGTGTCGGCGCGGACGCGCGCGGCGTCGCCGGCCCGGGCCACAGCCTCCACGATCGCCGCCTCGATGCGGGCGCGCAACGCCGGCGGACCGGCGACGACGCGGGCGCGGGTGAGCGCCAGCCGCTCCCACGTCCAGGCGGACTCGGCGTGATAGCGACGGAACGCCGCCAGCGAGACGGCAACCGGTCCCTTGTTGCCGGATGGCCGCAGCCGCATGTCGACGGCGTAGAGCGGCCCGTCCGCTCCTTGCGCCGTCAGCGCCGCGACGAAGGCGTGGACCGCGCGAATGAACCATTGGCTCGCCGCCATCCGCCGCGCACCTAGGCTCTCCTGCACGCGATCGGGATGGTGGTAGATCAGCATCAGGTCGAGGTCGGAGCCGGCCATCATCTCGCGCCCGCCCGCCTTGCCCATCGCGACCACCGCCATCGCCCCGCCGCGGACTCGGCCATAGCGCTCGGCGAAATCGGCAAGCACGCGCGGCAGCAGCGCGGTCAGGGCGGCGTCGGCCAGGGCGGTGCGGCGCAGGCCTGCCTCGTTGGTGTCGAGCCGCCCCTCCATCGTCGCCACCGAGACGGAAAAATCCTCCTCGCGCACGGTGCGGCGGATGGTGGCGATCGCCTCCTCCAGCGGGCGAGCCGTCCCGGCCAGCCGCGCCCGCATCAGCCGGCCGGGATCCGCCGTCTCCTGCTCGGGCGAGAGCAGGCCATCCAGCGCCGCCGGGTGGCGTGCGAGATGGTCGGCCAGGCTCGGCGCCGCCCCGAGCACCGCCGCCACCCGCTCGAGCAGGGTCGGGTTGCGCTGGAACAGCGACAGGATCTGCACGCCGGCGGGCAGCTGGCCGATGAACGCCTCGAAGCGGCCGAACGCCACGTCCGGCTGCGGCTGCCGCCCGAGGGCGGCCAGCACGCCGGGCAACATGCGGGCCATCAGGTCGCGCGCCCGGTCGGAGCGCAGGGCGCGGACCCGCCCCGCCTGCCAGCCGCGTACGGTGGCGACGATCCGCCCGACATTGTCGAAGCCGAGCGCGCGCAGTTCCGAGGCCGCCGGCTCCGGCGCCTCGTCGACGCCGCTGAAATCGAGCCGCTGGGCGACCTGGCCGGCGTCGGGCAACAGGTCGGGGATCAGCTCGAACACCTCGGCGTAGCGCATCTTTACCCGGGCGAGATGACCGAGCAGCTTCTCTGCAAACTCGACCGGCTCGGTGAAGCCCATGAACGTCGCGAAGCGCGCCAGCTCGGCCGGTCGGTCCGGCAAGCTATGAACCTGGCGGTCGTTCACCATCTGCAGCCGGTGCTCGACGGCGCGCAGGAAACGGTAGGCATCGGCCAGCTCGGCCTCCGCCGCCGGCGGCACGTGGCCAGCCTTGGTCAGCAACCGCAAGGCGCCGAGCGTCGTCGGCACCCGCAGCGCCGGGTCCCGCCCGCCCCACACCATCTGAAGTGTCTGGGCCAAAAACTCGATTTCCCGGATGCCGCCCGCGCCCAGCTTGACGTTGTGCCCCGCGATGCGGGCGAGCGGGTCCCCTTCGGCCCGGCCGAAGCCGCGTCCCTGCTTGCCCGCCCGGTGCGCCTCGATGCGCAGCTTCATGCCATGGATGTCGGCCATCGCGGCGAAATCGAGCCCGCGCCGCCACACGAAGGGGCGGATGGCGTGGAGGAACGCCGCCCCGGTGGCGATGTCCCCGGCGACCGGCCGCGCCTTGATCATCGCGGCGCGCTCCCAGTTCTGCCCCATGCTTTCGTAATAGGAGATCGCGCCGCTCAGGGCGACCGCAGGCGGCGTCGCGGCCGGATCGGGGCGCAGCCGCAGATCGGTCCGGAACACGTAGCCCTCGGCGTCGCGCGCCTCCATCAGCGCAACCAAGCCGCGGGCGAGACGTGTGAAGCAGGCGCCGATCCCGTCGGGGTCGCCGGTGTATACCCCCGCACCGGGATCGTACAGCAGGATGAGATCGACATCACTCGAGTAGTTGAGTTCGCGGGCGCCGAGCTTGCCCATGCCCAGCACGGCAAAGCCGCTGCCCCGTCCCGGCTCCTCAGGCCGCGGCAGGCGCAGCTCTCCGGCGGCATGGGCGGTTCGCAGCAGATGGGCGACCGCGAGCGCGAGCGCGGCGTCCGCAAGCTCGGTCAGCGCCTCCGTCACCTGCCCGAGCGACCAGACGCCGCCGATGTCGGCCAGCGCGGTGGCCAGCGCCACCACCCGCTTGGCGCGGCGCAATCGCTGCGCCACCGTGGCGCGCGTGGCCGTGGCGGGCACGTCCAGTACGGCCGCGATCGCCTGCCGGACGAGCGGCGCCGGTCCCTGCTCGACGAAGGCGGCGATCGCATCCGTCTCGCGCAGGGCGAGGTCGGCCAGGAAGGGAGAGTTGCCGCCGAGTGCCGCCAGCATCGCGGCCATCCCGCTGCGGCTGGCCAGCCGGGCCTCGGCGCGTCCCTTGGCCGCGAACTGCTCGCGCAGGCGCTGGGCCGCCGCGGCGTCGTGGGCCAGCGGCCAGCGGCCGGGCAGGATGGAGCCGGTCTCTTCCATGCGGCAGGCTGGCCGTGAGACGGTTCGCCGGTCAAGCGGCGCGCCACGCCGGGGGTGTCCTGCACGCGGTCGGCACGATCGTCGTGGTGCTCGCCGTCGCGACCGCGCTGGCGGCCGGGGCGCTCGCCTGGCGGCTGGCGCAGGGACCGCTCGACATGGCGTGGCTCGCCCGCCGGCTGGAAGCGGCCGCCAATGCCGACAACGGCGCGACGAGGCTGCAGATCGGCACCGCTTCGCTGGCCTGGGAAGGGTTCCGCCACGGTGTCGACGCGCCGCTCGACATCCGGCTGACCAACGTGCGCGCGGTCGATCCGGCGGGGGCTCCGGTCGCCGAGATCCCCCGCGCGGACGTCTCGCTGTCGGTCGCGTCCCTGCTTGTCGGCCGGCTGCGGCCACGGACCATCGAGGTCGACCACGCACAACTGCGGCTGCTGCGCGGCCCTGACGGTGCGATCAGCCTCGACCTCGGCAGCCTCACCCCAAACAAGGCCGACGACACCGGCGCCTCCCCGGGGCCAGGGCTGCTGCCCGGCGTGATTACCAATCTGGCGGGTCCGGCCGGCAACGACCGCCGCGCCACTCCGGGGTCGTTCATCAGCCAGCTGCGCCGGGTGCGCGTGCGCGACACCTCGCTCGCCATGATCGACCGCCAGCTCGGCGTCACTTGGCAGGCGCCTCTGGTGAACCTCGATCTCGCGCGTCGGCGGCAGGGTGGGCTGGACGGCAGCGGACAGGCCACGCTCGCGGTCGGCGACCAGAGTGCCACGTTGCGGCTGTTTGCCACGCTCGAGCCCGGCGGCACGCGCACGCTGGTGGAGGCCGACTTTTCGAGCGTGCGGCCGGCGGCCCTCGCTCGGGCCGTGCCCTCGATGGCGGCGCTCGCGGGCGTCGACCTGCCGGTGTCGCTGGTGGTTCGCGCCGACCTCGGCCCCGAACTTCAGTTGCAACACGCAAGCCTGCAAGCGACCGCCGGCGCCGGCCAGGTGATCCTGGGGCACGCCGGCATCGCGGTGGAGAAGGTCACCCTGGCGGCGGCCGGGAACGCCGCCGCGGTCACGCTCTCGGAAGCCAGCATCCTCGTCCGCGGGCATCTGGGCGGGCCGGTGTCGCGGATCAGCGCCAGCGGTCAAGCAACCCGCGCCGGGGCGAAGCTGCGGGCGGGGCTGGTCCTCGGCATCGACCAGGTCGAGTTCGCCGACTTGCCACGGCTGTGGCCCGCCGGAGCCGGCGGCGGCGGACGGTCGTGGGTGACCCAGAACATCACCGCCGGGACCGCCCGGGACGGTCATGTCGAGGTTGCCCTGGAGGCCCCGCCCGACCTGTCGAACGTTACCCTCTCCAGCGCGACCGGGATCATCAGCGGGGAGGAGCTGACGGTGCATTGGCTTCGCCCGGTGCCGCCGATCGAACACGGCCGCGCCAAGCTGCGCATCCTCGATCCGGACACGCTGGAGATCTCGGTGGATGGCGGCCAGCAGCACGCCGATACGCAGCGTGGCGACCCGCTCACGATCCACGGCGGACGGGTCAGGATTACCGGGCTCGAGCACCCCGACCAGATCGGCACGATCGACGCCGAGATCGGCGGCGGCTTGGCCGAAGTAATCACGCTGCTCAAGAACCCCCGGCTGCGGCTGCTCGACAAGCACCCGGTGCCGCTGCACGACCCGGCGGGACATGCCAGCGTGAAGCTGCACCTGCAGCTGCCGCTTGAGGACAAGGTAAAGATCGATGATGTCGCGGTCCGCGCGCTTGCCCATCTCACGGACGTCCACCTCGCCGACCTCGCCGCCGGCCGGGATCTCGATGCCGGCACTCTCGATCTGGATGCCAGCGGCGACGGGATGACCCTGAACGGGCAGGCGCAACTTGCGGGCATTGCGTCGCGTCTCGCCGCCGAGCTGGATTTTCGCGCCGGCCCGCCCTCGCAGGTGCTGCAAAAGATCACGGTATCGGGTCAGGCGAGCGCCGCGCAGCTCAAGGCGGCCGGGCTCGACGCCGGCCCCTTGCTGTCCGGCACGACGGATCTGCACGCGGTCCTGACGGAGCGGCGCGACGGCAGGGGGACGGTGGAGGCGGACGCCGACCTTACCCAGGCAGAGCTGACCGCCGCGCCGGTGGCGTGGCGCAAGCCGGCGGGAAGTCCGGCCCACGGATCGGCCCGTGTCGTGTTGGTGCACGACCATCTGAGCGCGATCGACGCCATCGCACTCGACGGCAAGGATCTGTCGGTCCATGGCACCGCCCAGTTCGGCAACGACCACGCGACGACGCTGCGCATCGACCGCGTCGTGCTCGGACAGACGCAGGCGCGCGGCACCGTCCGCTTTCCGCCGCCGAACCAGCCCGCCCGCCCGATCGAGGTCGCATTCGACGGCCCGTCGCTGGACCTCTCCGCGGTGGCGGAGCACCGACCGGCCACGGCTTCGTCCAAGCCGGAGACGCCGAAGCCCAGCCGGCCGGATGCTCCGGGGCCGGCCTGGATGATCGATGCGCGTTTCGACCGCGTGATGGTCGCCAACGGCGGCAGCTTCGACAACCTAACGGGCCGCGCCGAGGATGACGGCACCCTGTTCAGGCGCCTGCAGGTCGAGGGGCGCACCGCTCCGAACCAGCCGTTCCGCTTCGAGATCGCGCCGCAGGGCGGCGGGCGACAGTTGACGGCCAGCGCGACCGACGCCGGGGCGCTGCTGCGTGGGCTCGATCTCGTCGGCACGATGCAGGGCGGCCGCCTCGCCGTCACCGGCGCCTACGACGATCGAAGCGCCGACCATCCGTTGCGCGGGACGGCGGAACTCACCGATTTTCGCGTGCGCGACCCGCGCGGGCTCGGCCGGCTGCTGCAGGCGATGACCCTCTACGGATTGGTGCAGGTGGCGGCGCGGCCCGGGGCTCGGCTTTTCCCGTCTCATCGCGCCGTTCACACTTACCGAGGACGCGCTCGAATTGGGCGACGCACGCGCGTTCAGTCCGTCGCTCGGCGTGACCGCGACGGGGCGCGTCGATCTGCGGCGGAACGTCGCCGATGTGACGGGCACCATCGTCCCGGCGTATTTCTTCAATTCGCTGCTCGGCAACCTGCCGCTGGTGGGCCGATTGTTCAGCCCGGAGAAGGGCGGCGGGCTGTTTGCGGCCAATTACGCCGTGCGCGGACCGCTGAACGACCCGAAAGTCAGCGTCAATCCTTTGTCGGCCCTGACGCCCGGGTTCCTGCGCGGCGTGTTCCGTCTATTCTGACGAAAATCGTGCGCAAGCGCGCACGGCGAGGGAGCGCACGCCGATGATCGAGCAGACCACGGACATCGCCACCCGTGATGGCGCGATGGAGACTTTCATCTGTCACCCCGAGCGTGGCGGCCCGTATCCGGCCGTGCTGCTGCTCATGGACGCGCCAGGCGTGCGCGAGGAGCTGCGCGACATGGCGCGCCGGCTCGCCACGGTCGGCTACTATGTCCTGCTGCCCAATCTGTATTACCGCGCCGGCCGCGACACGATGTTCGGGCCGGAGGTACTGGAGAAGGATAGCGCGGAGTGGACGCGCATGCGCGCGATCCGCACGAAAATGACCATTCCCCCGGTGATGGACGACATCGGCGCCATGCTCGTCCACATCGACGCGCAAGCGGCGGCCAAGTCAGGAGCGACGGGCGCGCACGGCTACTGCATGAGCGGACCATACGCGCTGGCGGCGGCGGCGCGCTATCCGGACCGGATCGCCGCGGCGGCGTCGTTCTACGGCACCTGGCTCGTCAGCGATGCCGAGGAGAGCCCGCATCTGACGATGGCGAAGGCGCGCGGCGAGCTCTACATCGCTTGCGCCGAGCACGACGAGTTGGCCCCGTTGTCCATGGTCCAGGAGCTGCGCGACCGCTTCACGCAATCCGGGGCGAGCGGCGAGATCGAACTGTATTCCGGCGTCCACCACGGCTTCGCGTTCCCGCAACGCTGGTGCTACGACAAGCCGGCCGCCGAACGCCACTGGGAGCGCCTGATCGCGCTCTACCGTCGCAGGCTCGGATAGCCCGAGCGGCTGCCGGTGGACTTTGCGACTCCCAAGACAGTCATGCCCGGAGTTGTTCCGGGCATGACGATGTGGTGGCGACGCGTGGCCAGCTTGCGCTGGCCACGCGACGCAAGCCGGAGGGCCTAGACGTGTTGGATGACGAGCGTGGTTTGATCCGGAAAGTAATAAGAGGGAGCCGGAGCGATGGTTACGCCGCCGGTTTGCTGAACAACCGTCAATGAGGAGCTCGGGGTGCCTGACAGGTTGAGATGCGCCAGAGAAGTTCCGCCGGCCCCAAAGAGGTCGAGTGACGTGTCGGTCAGGGTTCCGGATACGACATCCTGAATCCCATCGAGCTTGACGGTCGAGAAATCGCCTCCTGCGGGTTGCAGTCCGGCCACCGAACCAAGGAACTCCGACGGACGCTCGATCTCGAGATTTCCTGGGTTGAGAAGATTGACCGTCTCTCCTGAGCCGACCGCGCCGCCAAAGGTCAGCGTTCCCGTAGGGTTCCCGACGCGCCCAGCTTCGGTCGTGAAACTGCCCTGGCCGGTGACATCGGGGTTGATCGTCACGTTGGCACCGCTCAAGCCACCCAGGCTGATGTCCCCGTCGTTCAGGAAGTGCGATCCGTAGCCGCCGTTCACCGTTAATGCAGAACTTCCCGTAATAGAGCTGGACCCTCGCAAGTCCAATCTGGAGAACGGCCCGATATCCATCGTGAGGTCCTGGTCCAGGACGGTCGGCGCCGGGGAAGGGCCATAAGGCTGATCGGAACCTACTTGAATCCCGCTGGTGATCGTGTCCCTGCCGTATGCGACGACATGGGCGAATGAATTGTCCGTGGTCTCCATCGTGACGCCGGCAATCTTGGCTTGAAGCATGTACAGCGTCGGCTCGCTGGCGGCGCTCGAACCCGACAAGTCCAGCGTGAGGTTCGCCCCGAGCGAACCGACGGCAACGATGTTGCCGCTTGTCGCAAGCAGCGTGTCGGTCGCCTGCGGAACCCCGGCGGGATCCCAATCTGCGGCGGAGTTGATCAGTCCGGTTCCGCCAAGCCAGGTCTTTATTGTCATGTGGAGTTTCCCCTGTCGGCCAGCGCGTTCGTGCTCGGCCAGGTTCACTCCCAGCCGTTACTTAAGGTGTGCTACTGTAACGCTATCGCAATGTCGATGCAAGCTGGCCGCCTCTCCAACTCCCGGAGAGACCTTGGCGAGCCTTGCTGGCCTAGTCGCCAGCCTGCATGAGCGCCTGCCGGACAGCCCGCAACCAGATGACCACCGCTTCCGCACCCGGATCGACCTTGCCGAGCACGCGCTCGCCAAGATAGCTGGACCGCCCCTTTCGCGGCAGCATCGAGGCGGTCTGGGCGGCACCGTGCTCCGCCGCTGCGACGGCCGCGGCGAGCGTTTTGGAGAGCGGGCGGCCGTCCTCGATCGCCTGCCGGAGCGCCGCCACGGCGGGCAGCATGGCATCGAGCATCGTCCGGTCGCCCGCCCGCGCGCCGCCGAGGGTACTCACGCCGTCGACCCCGGCCGCGAAAGCCTGCATCCAGGAAGCGGCGGAAGGTGTCGTTTCGTGCGGTGGCAACGCCGCGCCGGCGCGGAGCAGGAGCATGGCGTAGAGCGGGCCCGAGGTGCCGCCGACGGCTTGCCGGATGGCGCGTGCGAGCTGGCGCAGCGCGGCGGCCGGCAAGGGGTCGAGCATCGGCAGCTCGCGCAGGATGGCGGCCGCGCCGTAGGCCAGGCTGATGCCAAGATCGCCGTCGCCGACCTCGCGGTCCATCGTCGTCAGGCGCGGCTCCGCCTGCTTCAGCGCCTCCGCAACTGCGGTCAGCGCACGGGCAAGCGGCGTATCCCGATCGCCCGCCGCCTCTTGCGCTTCTGCGCTCTCCCCGGCGGAAGGAGCCTTCGACACCCTCCGCGCGTCCAACCGCGCCGGTCCCGTGCCGGGCACCCAGGCGGGTGCGCTCGCCGGCGCGTCCAGACGCTGCACCCGCCGATCGTCGAGCCGCATCAGCGAGATCGAGCAGCCGGCCATCTCCAGCGCACTCAGGAACGTGCCGCACCAAGCGCGTTCCACGGTGACGCCCTCGGCATTCAAAAACCCGATCGCGCGACGGGCCACGATGGCGAGTTCCATCGTCGGCGTGCCGCCGAGATTGTTGACCAGCAGCGCCACCCGTTCGCCTCGTCCGATACCGCGGTCGGTCAGGATGCGGGACACCATCTCGGTCGCCAGCGCGTCGGCCGATGCGATGCGGGCGCGGCGGACGCCGGGCTCGCCGTGGATGCCGAGGCCGAGCTCGATCTCGTCGGGACCCAGCGCGAAACCCGGCTCGCCGGCCGCCGGGACCGTGCAGGGCGACAGCGCCACGCCCATCGTGCCGACGGCCGCCGCCGCCGCCCTCGCCTCCTCCGCAACCTCGGTGAGCGACAGGCCGGCCGCCGCGGCCGCCCGGCGATCTTGTGCACCAGCACGGTTCCGGCGAGTCCGCGTCGCCCCGCGGTGGCGGCGTCATCCGGCAGCGCCACGTCGTCGCCGACCACGACCATCTCGACGGGGATGCCCTCGTCGCGGGCGAGTTCGGCGGCGAGGCCGAAATTGAGTTGGTCGCCGGTGTAGTTCTTGACGATCAGCAGCACGCCCGGCGGTCCGGCGACGGCGCGGATCGCCGCCAGCACCGCGTCGGTGCTCGGGGAGGCGAACACGTCGCCGGCAACGGCGGCGCTGAGCAACCCGGGGCCGACATAGCCGGCATGGGCCGGCTCATGCCCGGAGCCGCCGCCGGTGACCAGGGCCACCTGGCCGGCTCGGCGCCCGGCCTCGGCGCGGAGCACGACGGCTTCCCCCTCCAGCAGGGCCAGGCCAGGGTACAGCGCCGACCATGCCGGCCAGCATCTCGGGCACGACCTGGCGGGGATCGTTGATCAGCTTCTTCACGTCGCTTCGTCCTCCGTCCCTCACCCCGGCCCTCTCCCCCCGGGAAGGGCGGCCTCAGGCGCGGCGCAGCAGGAACAGCGCCTGTTCGCCGAACAGATTGGCAAGCCCGGGGAACCGACGCCAGGGCGCCCGGCCGCCGGCCTGCCCGCCGGTATCGTCGACGGCGAGCCAGCGCTCGACCATGTAGCCCTCCTGGCCGCAGAGATCGAAGAAGTCGCGCAACGTGCAGGGGTGGATGTTGGGGGTCTCGTACCAGGCGCGGTCCCAGGTGGCGGTCGACCGGCATCCGCCCGGTGCGGACCAGTTGCCAGCGCACCAGCCAATGGCCGAAATTGGGAAAGCTCACGACGGCGCGGGTGCCGATGCGCAGCATCTGGCGCAGCACCTCGCGCGGCCGCTCGACCGCCTGCAGCGTGCGCGACAGCACCACGTAGTCGAACGCGGCGTCCGGATAATGCGCGAGGTCGAGGTCGGCGTCGCCGTGCATCACCGGCAGGCCGTGGGCGACGGCGCGCGTCACGTCCGCCATGTCGATCTCGATGCCGCGCGCATCGCACTGCTTGGTGCGGAAAAGGTGCTCGATCAGCATCCCGTCGCCGCAGCCGATGTCGAGCACGCGCGCGCGGGGCTCGATCATCTCGGCGATCAGCGCCAGATCGAGCCGCATGTTCTTCGCCACGTAGCGCACCGGATCGAGCTTGCTCATGACGCCGCCGCTATCCCGCCAGGCCGGCGTGCTCGGCGCAGCCCGAGAGGAAGCCCGCGAGGGTGCGGTAGAAATCCGGCTCGTCCAGCAGGAAGGCGTCGTGGCCCTTGTCGGTCGCGATCTCGACGAAGCTGACGTTCGCCGCGACCGCGTTCAGCGCCCGCGCGATCGACCGACTCTCGGCCGTCGGGAACAGCCAGTCGGAGCTGAAGGAGACGACGCAGAAGCGTGTCCGGGTGCCGCGGAACGCCCCGGCAAGATCGCCGCCGTGCTCCGCCGCGAGGTCGAAATAGTCCATCGCGCGGGTGATCGTGAGATAGGAGTTGGCGTCGAACCGGTGGACGAAGGTGCTGCCCTGGTGGCGCAAATAGCTTTCCACCTCGAACATGTCGCCGAACAGCCCGATCGCCTCCTCGGGTCCCTTCGGCACGACCCGCAGCCGGCGGCCGAACTTGCGGGTCAGCGCCTGCTCGCTGAGATAGGTGATGTGGGCGCACATCCGCGCCACGGCCAGACCGCGGGCCGGAATGCGATCGGTCCGCCAGTAATAGCCGCCCTGCCAGTCCGGATCGGCAAAGATCGCCTGCCGGCCCGACTTCGTGGAAGGCGATGTTCTGCGCCGAATGGTACGAAGCGGCGGCGATCGGCACGGCGGCGAACACCGCGTCCGGATAGGTCGGCGGCCCATTCCAGCGCCTGCATCCCGCCCATCGAGCCGCCGATCACGGCGAACAGGCGAGCGATGCCGAGATGCTCGACCAGGCGCTTCTGCGCCCGCACCATGTCGCGGATGGTGACCGGCGGAAAGTCGGTCCCCCAAGGCTCCGGTCGCGCGCGTCCGAGCCGTCGCGAACGCTGCGCGGACCGGTGCTGCCCATGCAGCCGCCGAGCACGTTGGCGCAGATGACGAAGAACCGATCGGTATCGACCGGCCGGCCGGGGCCGACCACCGTCTGCCACCATCCGGCGCGGCCGGTGATCGGATGCCGCTCGGCCACGTACTGATCGAGGGTGAGGGCGTGGCAGATCAGGACCGCGTTGGACCGCGCGGCGTTCAACGTGCCGTAGGTCCGGTAGGCGACGGTCAGCTCGCCCAGCGCCACGCCGCAATCCAGCATCATTCCTTCCGGGAAGGTGACGTGGCTGTGCCCGATTTCGGCGAGGGTATCGGTCCGGTCCATGGTCGCCAGATGCTTCCGAAGGGGCTGCTTAGGGGAGCCCTGAGATGGGGGCAACCGGGCGGGTTTGCAGGCCAGCCGCGTTCCGGTATCAGTGCCGGCCCCGTATAGCCCTGCCGAAAATCCGATGACAAGCCCGCGCCCGCGACCCGAGATCCTGGACATTCACCCGTACGTGGGCGGCAAGTCGAAGCTGCCCGGGGTCAACCGCGTGGTCAAGCTGTCCTCCAACGAGGGCGCATTCGGGCCGCCGCCGGCCGCCATCGAAGCGTTCCGCAGCAAGGCGGACGAGCTGCACCGTTACCCCGACGGCGGGGCGGCCGAGCTGCGGCGCGCGCTGGGCCGCCGGTTCGGGCTCGATCCGGCGCGCATCGTCTGCGGCGCGGGATCGGATGATCTGCTCTACCAGCTCTGCCTGGCATACGGGGGCAAGCTGGACGACGGACATCCGACCGAGATCATCATGAGCGCGCACGGTTTCTCCATCTACGAGATCGCCGGCCAGTACGCCGGCAGCCGGGTGCTGAAAACGCCGGAACGCAACCTCACCGCCGACGTCGACGCGATGCTGGCCGCCGTGTCGCCGGCGACCCGGATCGTCTTCCTGGCCAACCCGAACAACCCGACCGGCTCGATGCTGCCGGCGGCCGAGGTTGAGCGGCTGCGCGCCGGCCTGCCGCCCGAGGTGCTGCTGGTGATCGACGCCGCCTATGCCGAATACGTCGAGCGGGCGGATTACGAGCCCGGCATCCAGCTGGTGGACGCCGGCGACAACACGGTGATGACCCGCACGTTCAGCAAGGTGTTCGGCCTCGGCGGCATGCGCATCGGCTGGGCCTACGCGCCGCCCGCCGTGGTCGACGTGCTGAACCGGGTGCGCGGGCCCTTCAATGTGTCCATCGCCGCCCAGGCCGCCGCCGTCGCCGCTCTCGAAAGCCCCGGCTGGGTGGAGCGGAGCCGTGCCCATAACGCCGAATACCGGCAGGTGCTGGCGACCGGGCTGCGGGCGGCCGGTATCCGCACCTGGCCGAGCGAGGGCAATTTCGTGCTCGCCGATTTCTCCGACGTCCCGCTCGCCGAGGCGGCCAACGCCTTTCTCCGGGGCCGCGGCATCATCGTGCGCGGCGTGAAGGGCTACGGCCTGCCGCACTGCCTGCGCATCACGGTCGGCACGGCCGAGGAAGTGGCATCCGTCACCGAGGCGCTGGCGCTGTTCATGGCCGAACACCGTGGCTGAGCCCCTATTCAGGCGGCTGGCGCTGATCGGCGTCGGGCTGATCGGCAGTTCGGTGGCACGCATCGCCATGCAGCGCGACGACCTTGCGACCGAGGTGGTCGCCACCGCGCGCACCCGGCGGACGCGCGACCGCGTCGCCGAACTCGGCATCGCCCACCGCGTCGAGGCCGACCCGGCGGATGCCGTCGCCGGCGCCGATTGCGTCATGCTGTGCGCGCCGGTCGGCGCCTATGCCGAGGTCGCGGCCGCAATCGCGCCGCATCTTGCGCCCGGCGCGGTGCTGACCGATGTCGGTTCCACCAAACAGTCGGTGATCCGCGACGTCGGCCCGCTGGTGCCGGAGGGCGTACACTTCGTGCCGGCGCATCCCGTCGCCGGCACCGAGTATTCCGGCCCCGATTCGGGTTTCACCACGCTGTTCGAGGGCCGCTGGACGTTGCTGACGCCACCGCCCGGAACCGACCCGGCGGCGGTCGAGAAGGTCGCCGAGCTGTGGCGACGCTGCGGTTCGATGGTGGAATTGATGGAGCCCGGCCACCACGACCGCGTGCTCGCGGTGGTGAGCCACCTGCCGCACCTGATCGCCTTCACCATCTGCGGCACCGCCGACGATCTGGAGGACGAGAGCCGCCGGGAGGTGCTGCAATTCGCCGCCTCCGGGTTCCGCGATTTTACCCGCATCGCGGCGTCGGACCCGGTGATGTGGCGCGACATCTTCCTCAACAACCGCGATGCGCTGCTGGAGATGCTGGCCCGCTTCACCGAGGACGCGCAGGCGATGGCGCGCGCCGTCCGCTGGGGCGACGGCGGCTACATCGAGGACAAAATTCTCGGGGACGCAAGATCAGGCAGAACCTGATCGACCTGAAACAGGCGTAGCGACCCTCAGCGGGTGACGGCTAGTGGTAGTGCGCCCCCGGCCTCACCTTGCCGCGGAACACCCAGTACGAGTACCCGGTGTAGGTCAGGATGATCGGGATCAGCACCAGGCACCCACGAGCAAGAAGAGCTGGCTTGCCGGCGGCGCGGCCGCTTCGTAGATGGTGATCGAGGGCGGCACCATCATCGGCCAGAGGCTGATGCCAAGCCCCATGTAGCACAGCACGAACCAGGCCTGCGCACACAGGAACGGGGTCACTGCGGCGGCCGAGGCCGCGCCAGAACGTCCAGGCCGACCAGCGCCACCAGCACCGGCACCGGGCTGGCAACAGGATGTTGGGCCAGCGTACCAGCGCAGCATGAACTCCTGGCCCGAGCAGTCGGCGTCCACAGGCTCACCACCACGATCATCGCCAGCATCGCGATCGCCGAGCGCACGGGCCCGGTCACGGGCGCGGGTCTGCAGCGCGCCCTCGGTGCGCCAGATCAGCCAGCAAGGGCCCGCAACGCATAGCCGATCACCAGCGCGAGCCGCACAGCACGCTGAACGGCGGTCAACCAGTCCAACCAGCCGCCGGCATAGGCGCGGCCCTGCACCCGGATGCCTTGCAGCAGACCGCCCAGGCCAGGCCCTGGCCAGAACGCCGCAACGCAGCGAGCCGACGAAGAACGCCAGGTCCCACAACGCCGCCGCGCAGCGTGATGCGCGCGCGAAACGGAACTCGAACGCGACGCCGCGGAACACCAGCGCCAGCAGCATGGCGATGATCGTCGGATACATCGCGGGCATGATGACCGCATAGGCCAACGGGAACACCGCCAACAGGCCGCCGCCGCCCAGCACCAGCCAGGTCTCGTTGCCGTCCCAGACCGGCGCGATGGTGTTGACCATCACGTCGCGATCCTCCTCCCGGTGCTCGACCGCGAACAGCATCCCGAGTCCGAGATCGAACCCGTCGAGCAGCATATAGGCCAGCACCGCCAAGGCGATCAGCCCGGCCCAGATCGTCGGCAGGTCCAGCGTCATGTCGCGCTACGCCGCCGGATGCTCGGGGTGGTTCTCGTCCGCGCGGCCGGCCCGGGCGTGATGCCCGCCGTCCGCACCGGCACGCCCTTGGGCGGCCCTCCCTCGCCCACGCACCGGCGCGCGCCGCATCAATCGCAGAAGAAAACCAGCCCGGCGCCGAACACGATGAAATACACCATTGCGAACGCGGCGAGCGAGGCGGCGACGCCGGGCAACGCGATCGGCGAGACGCTGTCGGCGGTGCGCAGCATGCCGTAGACGGTGAAGGGCTGCCGCCCGACCTCGGTGACGGTCCAGCCGGCGAGCACCGCGACGAAGCCGGCCGGCCCCATGGCGACCATGACCCGCAGCAGCCAGTCCGAATGGTACAGCCGGCCGCGCCAGCCGCTGCACCAGTCCCGCAAGGCCGACCGCCGCCATCAGGAGGCCGAGCCCGACCATGATCCGGAAGGCGAAGAACACGACCGGCGACGTACGGCCGATCGGCGGGCGGGAAATCCTTGAGGCCCTTGATCGCGCCGTCCCAGGTATGGGTGAGCACCAGCGCGCCGAGATGCGGGATTTCGATCGCGTAATCGGTCGTCTCGGCGCGCATGTCGGGCCAACCGAGCAGGATCAGCGGCTGCCCCGGGCGGGATTCGAAATCGCCCTCCAGCGCCGCGATCTTGGCCGGCTGATACTGCAACGTGTTGGTGCCGTGCATGTCGCCGGCGACGATCTGCACGGCGCCACGAACACCGCCATCCACATCGCCATCGAGAACATCAGGCGCGTCGCCGGATTTGCCGGTCGCGCAACAGGTGGTAGGCGCCGACCGCGCCGACCACGAACGCGACGCTGAGATAGGATGCGATCACCATATGGAAGAAGCGATACGGGAATGACGGGTTGAAGATGATGGCCACCCAGTCGGCCGGCAGGAAGCGGCCGTCCGGCGTCCGCGTGTAGCCCTGCGGCGTCTGCATCCACGAATTGACCGAAAGAATCCAGAACGCACTCGTGAGCGTGCCGAGCGCCACCAGGCATGTCGCAAGAAAGTGCAGCGGGCGCGGCACGCGGCTCAGGCCGAACAGCATCACCCCGAGAAATCCGGCTTCGAGGAAGAAGGCGGTGAGCACCTCGTAGCCCATCAGCGGGCCGACCACCGGACCAGCCTTGTCGGCATACACCGCCCAGTTGGTGCCGAACTCGTACGACATCACCAGGCCGGATACGACGCCCATGGCGAAGCTGATCGCGAAGATCTTCAGCCAGTACCTGAAAGACATCGAGATAGACCTGCCGCCCGGTGCGCAGCCATAGCGCCTCGAGCACCATGAGGTAGCTCGCCAGCCCGATCGAAAATGCCGGCAGCACGATGTGAAAACCGAGCGTGAACGCGAATTGCAAACGCGCAAGGAACAGTGCGTCCATGCCTGCCTTATCCCGCCTTCGCTCGCAGTCGCGGCCCAGCCCACCTGCCGGCAAACGTCTGGCAGGTTCCCGGCGTAATGAAAAGCGTCAAGCCGTCTACGACAGAAGTGGCGAATGAAGCTGCGCGAGGCTGCGCACGCCGACGACCTGGCGCAGGTTGCCGGCGACCAGCGCGACCATCTCCACCGGCATCGCCGCGAGCGCGATCTCGACATGCATGTGCTCGCCGGAGCGGTGCGACCACATGCGGTCGGGGGTGAGATCCCGCTTGGCGAAGGGTTGCAACAGGCGGGGCAGCAAGCCCGGCGCGGCATCGGCGTCGAGCATGAAACGAACGGCAACCTCCGAATTGGAGGCGGACAGATTGCACATCGAAAAACTCCAGACGGAAAACGAAGATGAAGGCGCGACCCAGCCCCGGCTGCTAGGCAGCCGGGCGGCTAATTCGCGTGATCGTTGTCCGTGGAGGCATTGCAGCAGAGTAGGCGATCACGATCCGGATGAAAAGCCGGTTTACTCGGCCGGCCACGTCAACTCCGGCATGCGCGCGAGGGGGATTTGCCGGATGGCCAGAGTGCGGTCCTGCAAGGTCAACGGCACCTCGAGCTCGGCCGGACCGCCGCCTTCGGGCGTGCGCGCGATCAGCGCGGCCAAGGCGGTAGCCCCCGCCGCCGCCCGCCGGCTGATCACCCCTCCGGCGCCAAGCGCCTCGAACGTCTCGGCGTAACCGACGACCCTGGCGGTCCCGGTCCCCATCGGCTGCAGGCGCATGTCGAGCGCCAGGGTCGCCGTTCCGGTCAGACCGAGCGGCCCCCAACCGATCGTCAGGCGCTGGATCTCCAGCGTGCCGCCGCCGTCACGCCAAGCCTCGGCGCGGCGTGTCAGGGCCGGGATCCGGGGCAGCGGCCCGGTCAGCGCACCCTCTACGGTCAGGGACGAGATGCGCGGGCCGAGCGCCCAGGAGATGCCGGGCGGCAAACCGATGGCCTCGGCGCTGGCCGTGAAGCCGAGGGCGGGCTCGCCTTGCGGCGCCGCAGGTCGCAGGTCCGCCCGCCCACGCAACTGCCCGATCGTGAGACCGCGGGCGACGTCGCCGTCCGCCACCGGCAAGCCCGCCCGCAGGTTGACCGCTTCCAGCGTGGCCTCGTGCGACGGTATCCCCGCCTCGAGCGGGACGTTCACCTCGAACCGGTCGGCCGTATAGGGGATCGAGGACAGATGCCCCAGCCGCAGCCGCTGGGTGCCGTCGGCGGTGATGTCCAGTTGCCTCGGTCGCAGCAGTTGGAGCGTCAGAAGCACCCGTTCGGCGCTCCACGCGACGCCGCCCGGCAGGTCCGCCTTGCCGCCCTCGACCGACAGGCCCGGGACGCTGAGGGTCGCGGCGAGCGGCCAGCCGCCGCCCCGGGGCTGCCCGGATCGGATGCTCCAGCCGTGCGCCCGGTGGGTGGATGCCCACAGCTCGAACCCGCTCTCCAGGTTCCGGACCTCCCATCGCCAGAGCAGCGTGTGCGCGGCAATCACGGCGAGCGGCAGGATGAGCAACCCGAGAAGCCGGCGACGGCGCCTCATGGCCGGACCCGAGCCGGCGTGCAAGAGTTCCTAGACGGTTGCATTCATCCCCATCCGGCAGGAGTCAGGACCCGCAGGCACCAGGGCGTCGTTTTATGGCGCGTTTTCAATGGGTTTATGAGCTCTGCTGCGGCTCTTTGAGAGCCGCCCGGAGGGTGTTCCCACAGAGTTGTCCACAGGGACGCCGGTGCGATACAACTCCTCCAGGCGCTGCTGGAGGGCGCTTCGCGGCAGGTCCTGCGGCAGCGGCGGGAGGATGATGATACGGATCACCCCGGGCCGCTTGCGGAACGCTCGGCGGCCCCACAGCCGCCCGGAATCGGTGACGACCGGAATGATCGGCAGCCCCAGACTGCCCGCCAGCGCGGCGATGCCCGGCTGCACCGGCAACGGCTGCCCGGGCTCGGCGCGCGACCCCTCCGGGAAGATCACCACCTGGCGGCCTTCCCCGACGGCGCGCTTGCCGTCCCGCATCAGGCCGCGCAGCGCCGCGGCGCCGCCTGCGCGGTCCACCACGATCATGCCGGCCCGGTCGATCAGCGGACCGAACAGCGGCAGCCGCGCCAACTCGCGCTTCATCACGTAGCAGCATTTCGGCACCAGCGCGGGCCATACCACGGTGTCGAAGGTCGACTGGTGCTGGGAGGCGATCAGGCAAGCGCCCGGCGGCAGATGCTCCAACCCGCTCAACGTGAAGCGGATGCCGCAGACGCGCCCGCGCGGCGAGCAACAGGCTCCGGCTCCAGAAGCGGACCAAGCCCAGCGTCCACTCGGGCGCGAACAGCCGCAGCGCGACGCCGTAGAGACACAGCACGAACGTGCAGGCGAAGAACACGAGGTTGAACAGCGCCGAGCGCAGCAGGATCATGAGGCGGCGCTCACCCAGGTCTCGTGCATCGGGCTCGCCCCGTGTCCACGGCCGAGATCCGCGATGGCCGAAAGACCCAGTCGCGACGCCAGCCACTTGGTGTACTCCTCGGCCATCAGCCGCAGCATGCCGGCCTCCCTCATCACCGCGACGCCCTGCGTGGCCGGCCGGGTGACCGGCGCGGGATAGAGCGTCACCTCGGGCATCGCGCTGGCCATCTCGGCGAGCGCGCGCGGCATATGATAGGCCGCCGTGACGACGATCAACGAGCGCACCCCGTTCCCGCGCGCCCAGGCGGCGGTTTCGGCCGCATTGCCGTGCGTGCTGACGGCAGTCCGGCCGAGCGTCACCCGGTCGGCGAACGAGGCCGGGTCGAGACCCGCACGGTGGGCCAGTTCGGCAAGTTCGGCCCCGCCGCCGATCCCCGACAGCAAGGCCCGGCGGGCGTGTCCTTCGGCGAGCAGGTGCAGGGCGGCCTCGACCCGGCCGGCGCCCCCGGTCAGGGCCACGATGCCGTCCGCCTGTGCTGGCGGGGGAGCGGGAGCCGTCGTGCGGTAGACGAACCAGGAGAAGCCGCCGGCCCAGAGCAGACCGACGCCGAGCAGCAGGCCCGCGAGCGCCCTGGTCAGCCGGACGGACGGCAAGCCCGCGGCCCTCACGGCAGCCGCCGCAGCCAGCGACGTACGGTGACTTGGGCCGTGCCGAAGCCGATCGCGGCGGCGACCAGGGGCAGGCTCGCCAGCGTGAGCCAGAGCGATGCCGGCACCAGCCGCAAGCTGCCGAATATACCGGTTTCAGCATCTTCGCCGGCGAACGGCGCCGCGAGATCGGCGAGACCCAGCAGCACCGGCGTCGCCGCCAGGGCGCCAAGCAGGCCGCCGAAGGCCGCGCGCCTTGTAGCGCGGGACGCAAACCGGGCCGCGATGTAGCCGTCGGTCGCGCCGAGACCATGCACGATCTCGATCAACTTCGCGCCGGGCGGCGAGGCCGCCCCTGGTGGCGACCGCGATCACCACGGCCGCCACGGCCGCGACGACCAGCAACGCGACCGCGGCGCAGGCCTCCAGGCTGCGGGCCAGGGCGGTGAGCCGGCCGATCCAGACGCCGTGGCTCTCGACGACCGTGCCGGGCGCCACCGCTTGCAGGCGCGGCGTCAGGGCTGTGAGGTCGGCGCCCCCCGCCGCCAGCCGAACCTCGATCACGGCCGGCAGCGGCAACGCCAAGCGGTCCGTACCGCTGCCGAGCCAGGGACGCAGCAGCGCGGCCAACTCCGCATCGGTGAGCGCCCTCGCCGCGGCAATCCCGGGGCTGTCGCGCAACGCCGCGACGACCGCCGCCACCCGGGTGCCGGACCGCCCGGACGCGGCGGGGTTGGCGGGCTCGGGCACCTGCACGGTCAGCGCCGCTCCGGCCCCCGCCCGCCAATGCCGGGCCACCGCGCCGACGCCGACCGCGCCGGCCAGGGTGAGCGCCCCGAGGAAGGCCATGGCGGCCACCAGGAACGGGAGCATGCGGTCGGCGAACGCGCGGCGAAGGCCAAGCTCATCGAACCCGGCGGGCCGCAGCAGCCGCCGGCGACCACGGCGGATCAGGGCACGCCGCTTCAAGCGCTCACCAGGGCGCCGCGATCGAGCCGCAGCGATCGCGCGACGTGACGGGCGACCAGCGCGTCGTTGTGGGTCGCCACCACCACGGTGGTGCCGAGCCGGTTCAGCTCGTGGAGCAGCTGCATGAGGCGCTCGGCCTGCCCCTCGTCGAGGTTGCCGGTCGGCTCGTCGGCCAGCAGGATACGGGGCCGACCGATGACGGCGCGGGCGATGGCGACCCGCTGCTGCTCGCCCCCCGACAGCTCCGCAGGACGGGCGCCCAGCTTGTCGAGCAGCCCGACCCAGCGCATCAGCTCATGCACGTCGGCGCGGATCGGGCCCTCCGGCCGGCCGCCGATGCGGAGCGGCAGGGCGACGTTGTCGAACGCGGAGAGATGCGGCAGCAGGCGGAAGTCCTGGAACACCACGCCGATCCGCCGGCGCAGGGCAGGCAGCGCCCGTCGCTCCGCCCTGGCGATGTCGATGCCGAGAATGGCAAGCCGCCCACGGGTCGGGCGCACGGCAAGATACATCAACCGGAGCAGGCTGGACTTGCCGGCCCCGGACGGGCCGAGCAGCCAGCGAAAACCTCCTTCCGGGATCTCGAAGCTGAGATCGCGCAACACTTCGGGTCCCGCCTGTCCGGCGTGCCCGTATCGCAGAGCGACCGAGTTCGAACCGTATCACATGCAGCTTCCACGTGCGCTCGGCGCGTATTCTTGCCACTCTGTGTCTCGTACCGGAACCCTGGTCGCGCGATTGCAGACACATCGTCGGTTGCGCCAGCCCCTCCCCGTCGTGCTTGGAGCCACGCCTGCATGCGGATCGTCTGCCCGGAGTGCTCGGCAACCTACGAAGTGTCGGAAACGCTGCTCGGCACCGATCGACCGGTCCAGTGCGCACGCTGCGGTCACCAGTGGCTGCCCCGGCCGGTTCCGGCCGAGCATCCGCCACCTCCGGAGCCGTTCGAACCCCTTCCCCCTTTTCCGCACGCCCCGCCGCCGCCCCATGCGCCACCGGCCCCTGCGCCACCGCCCCATGTCCCGGCCAGCGCCGGGCCAATCCCGGCTGGGCTGAGCGACCGGGCGATCGACCCGGAGCACGAGCCGGGGACCAGCCCCCACCGGCTTCGGGGCGCGCTGTGGAGCGGCTGGGGCGAGGGTCGGCGCGAGGCAACCCTGGTCCGCCTCGCCTGGGCGGCGAGCGTCCTGGTGATCGTCCTGATCGGCTGGGCGGCGTTCACCTGGCGGGGCGACATCATTCAGGCATGGCCGCCGAGCGAGCGGCTGTATGCGGTACTCGGCCTCGCCTGATCGCGGCCGACGCGCCCGGTGCGAACTGCCGTCAGAACTGCTTGAGGAGCCGATCGATGTAGTCCAGCTCGGGTTGCGGACGGGCACGCTCGCCGCCGCGCCGCCGCAGCTCGTCCTGGATCGCCTTCGTGCGCTGGCGCTCCATCTCCTCGGGCACCCGGACCGCGTCGGCCTCGTCGCTGCCGGAGGTCCCCTGGTTCAGCTCGCGGCCGAGCGGGTCGAGCTTGCTGCTGCGCCCTCGCTGTCCGGGCAGCGGTCCATCGGCCGAACCCTCGCGGTCGCTGCGGCCGTCCTGCAGGCTTAGACCGGCCGTCCCGTCGGGCTCGCCCCCTTGCTCGCCCTCCCCGGGCTGACCCCGGCCGAGCTGCTTGGCGAGCATCTGGCCCATCTCGCTGCCGCCCTTCTGCAAGGCCTCGACCGCCCGCTGCTGCGCTTGTTCGGCGGCACCGTCCTGCCCGGTGGCCAACGCCTCGCCGGCGTCGCGCATCGCCGAATCGGCTTGCCCCAAACTTTGCGGGATCTGCCCCGCCAAGTCGCCGAACTGCTGCATCAGCTCACCCAAAGCGCGGCGCAGCGCCTGCTGCACCCGCCTGTCGGCCTCGCGCCCAGTGTCCTGACCGCCCGCTTGCGGGGGCGCGCCCGGCGGTCGCGCTCCAGCGGGTGGAGCACCGCCGGGACGCGGCGCGTCCGGCCGACCGCCCGACCGTGACTGATCCTGCCCGGCGCGGCTCTGCGCGTGGTCGAGCAGCTTGCCTTCCCGGCCAATCATGTCCTGCACCGCGCCCATCTGCTCGCGCCCGCGCTGGCGCTTGCCGGCATTCTGGCCATCCGACGGCCCGTGCTCGATCCGAGCGTTCCGCAACTGGTCGAGCATGCGCTCGAGTTCGGCCATCCGGTCGCGCGCCTCGTCCATGCGGCCCTGCTGGGCGGCGTCGCGCGCCGCCTCCGCCATGCGCTCGAACTCGCGGCTGTCGAGCCGCTGCGCGTCGGGGTCGGACGGGGCCTGCGCGTTCTCCCGGCGCGCCTGCTCGAGCAGCGCGGCCATATGGTCCCGGATGGCCTTTTCCAGCTCGGCCAGGCGCTGCTCGAGCGCTGCCCGGTTGGCGTCGGTCGGCTGCCGCGTCGCGGTATCGAGCGCCTCGCGGGCGGCCTCCCGCGCCGCTTCCAGCGCGCGGGCCGTGCGCTCGGCGCCGCCTTCATCAAGATGCAGCGCCAGGCTCCACATCAACGCCTGCGCCTCGCCGACGGCGGCGGCCTCGCGATCGCGCACCAGCCGATAGTAGATGTCGGCAAGGTTGAGGAACGCGCCGTCGTCGCCGCCCAACGCGGCCGGGTCCAGCAGCATCCGGTCCAGCTCCGCCGTCGCGGTGGCCCGGTCGTCGGGATCGAGGCTGAGCCGCTTGCGGATGGCGATCAGGCGCCGCGCCACCGGATGGCGAAAGGCACGCTCCGGCAGGCTGAACTCCGCTTCGGCGCTCGATCCGACGAGGCCGGCGGCGTTACGACCGACCAGGCGCGCCGTCACCGTTAGCCCGGCCCAGGGGTTCGCGGTCAGGTCCTGCAGGCTGACGCCCTTGGCCGATTTCGCCGTCCCGTTCGGCACCGGCACGGAGAGCAGCACGGGCGGCGCGGCGGGACGGTCGCGCAGCCGCAGCTCGGCCCGCAGCTGGTCGACGCCGTACTCGTCGGCCACCTGCCACGGCAGCCGCACCTGCAGGCCGCGGGGCGCCGGGCCGGGCGGCTCCGCCCACGTGATCCGCGGCGCCTGGGGCGCGAGCACGGTCACATCCCAGGCGGCCAGATCGCGGCCCTCCCGCCGGACCGCCAGCCGCCCGCCACTGGTGAGATCGCGCTCGGCCTGGAAGCTGGCGGCGTCGAGCGGCTGGAACGGCTCCGCATGACCGCCCAGCACGAGGCTGGGCGCGCCGCCGACACCCCCCGTCAGATTGGCGACAAGATGCGAGCCGGCGGGCACCGAGACCGCGCCGCCGGCGGGCTTGAGGAACAGCGGGGCAAGCCCGGTATAGGCCGGCGGGGTTACCCAGGCCTGCAGTTGCGAC
Organism: uncultured Alphaproteobacteria bacterium; assembly: GCA_963719345.1. GTDB lineage: Bacteria > Pseudomonadota > Alphaproteobacteria > Acetobacterales > Acetobacteraceae > CAVRCA01. The sequence goes on along the minus strand of CAVRCA010000005.1, from coordinate 123,164 downwards.
GAGGGCGGCGCCGGCGCCAGCGGCAGACCGGGTCGCACCGCGGCGGCGAGCCGGGCCGGTGCATCCGGGCCGGCCACGACCAGCGCCGCGACGAGGGCGACGACCAGCCCGCCGCGCAACGCCCGCGGGTCGTGCCGGGCAAGGCCAGGATGCGGCAGGCCGACCCGCGCTTGGCGGACCTGGCCGATGGCACGCCGCACATGCTCGCGCCAGAGCCCGGCGACGGCCGGCTCCGCCACGGCGGCGGCGAGGGCCGGCCGATCGGTCAGAACGGCCAGCGGGCGGTGCCGCAATCCCGAAGCCTGCTCGAGCCGCCGATCGGCGGCGGCTCCATCGGGCGTCCCGACCCCGCGCAGTCCACGGCCGAGCAGCACCAGAATGGCGACCGCAACCACCGCCAGCAAAGCGGCGTGCAGCCATGGCGGCAGCAAGCCGACGATGCCGAACAAGGCCAGGCCGACGAACAGCCCGGCGACGCCGAGCGGTGGCCACAAAGCCGGCCAGAGCCGCTCGAACAGCAGCGCCAGACGAGCCAGAGCGCGGCGACGGGACAATCGCCGCAGCAGGCGCTCGGTATCTTTCAGAGCCGGGTCTCTCAAAGCCGGTTCGGTCATGCCGCTCCGCCCACCTCACCGATCCCGGTCGAGCCAGGGCGGCAGGCGCTCCGCCGCCCATTGCGCCGCCATCGGCTGACGCGCCCGGATCACCGCCCACTCGCCGCCCGCGACCATTGCCTGGGCCGCCAGCGGTCGCGCGTTGTAGGCGGAACTCATCACCGCACCATACGCGCCCGCGTCCAGGATCGCCACGCGCGCGTCGGCCGCCAGCGGCGGGAGCAGCCGCCCGCGCGCGAACGTGTCGGCGGTTTCGCAGACCGGGCCGACCACGTCCGCCGGTGTCGCCGCGCCGACTGCGTCAGCCGCCGCCACCGGGACGATGCCGTGCCAGGCGTCGTACATCGCCGGCCGGGCTAGATCGTTCATCGCCGCATCCAGCACGACGATCCGGCTGCCGGCGGTCCGCTTGGTGAGGACGACCGAGGCGAGCAGCACCCCGGCGGGGCCGACCAGCCAGCGGCCCGGCTCGACCATCAAGCGCAGGCCGAGCCCGCCCAGCGTGGCGCGGATGACGCCGGCCAGCGCGTCCGGGCGCGCCGTCGGCTCGTTCCGGTAGCCGATGCCGAGGCCACCGCCGCAATCCACCGACCGGACGGTCTGGCCATCGGCGCGCAGGCTGCACACCAGGTCGGCCAGCCGCTGGTAGGCCGCCCGGTAGGGGCCGGTGGCGAGGATCTGGCTGCCGATATGCACCGCCAGCCCGACCGGCTCGATGCCCGCGGTCGTGGCGGCCCGGCAGTAGAGCGCCGCGGCCTCGCCGGCCGCGACGCCGAACTTGTCGCGCGCCCGCCCGGTGCTGATCTTCTCGTGCGTGCCCGCCTCGACGTCCGGGTTCATCCGCACCGCGACGCGCGCCGTGTGGCCGGTGGAGGCCGCCAGAGCCGCCAGCATCTCGAGTTCCTCGGCGCTCTCGACATTGATCTGCGCGATCCCGGCCTGGAGCGCAAAGCCCAGCTCGTTGACCGTTTTGCCAACGCCGGAGAACACGATCCGGTCGGCCGGGATGCCGGCGGCCAGCGCCCGGCGCAGCTCGCCCTCGCTGACGACGTCCGCCCCTGCCCCCTCGGCGCCGAACAGCCGCAGCACCGCAAGGTGGTCGTTGGCCTTGACCGCGTAGTGGATGTGGGCGTCGAGCCCGTCGAGCGCCCGGGCCAGCGCCCGGTAGCGCGTCCGCATGGCGGCCCCCGAGTAGACCCAGGTGGGCGTCCCGAGCGCGTCGGCGATGCGCGCCAGCGGCACGTCCTCCATCACCAGCCCGTCGGCTGCGTGCAGGGTGAGGTGCGGGCGCGCGGCGATCAGTTCGGCAACCGAGGGCTCGGGCAGCTCATCGAGGGGTCGGGCGGGATCCATCGATCCAAGACTAGGCACGTTTGACCCACCCGGCACGACTTGCCGACCCGCAACTCGGTCAAAACTGCCGTACGACGGGCTGAAACGGCGGATTTCCAGTGGCTCGGCGCTTGCTCCTGCAGGCGCACGTGCATGCGCACAGCTTTCGTTGGAAGGAGAGTAACCGTGTCCGTCAACAGCCTTATCACTTCGAACTGGTTTGCGCCGACTGCCGGGACCGGCAGCACCGCCGCCGCCACGACCGGGTCAGCCTTCCCGACCTCCACCGGCTCTGCGACCGCGACATCCTCCTCGACCAACAACACGACCGCGGGCTCGACCGATCCGATGCAGCAGCTCAGCGCGGAGCTGCAGTCGATGCTGGTGCAGCTTCAGGGCGGCGCCGGCAGCACCACCGCCTCGACCGGCAGCACGTCCGGGCAGCAGAACTCGACCACGGCAGCCTCGTCGACACAGGGCAACACTCCTGTCTCCGGCCACCACCACCATCACCACCACGGCGCCGGAGCATCCGGCCAGACCGGCGACCAGGCTTCCGACGCGACGGGGGCGACGGACCAGAACGGCGCGCCCGGCGCCAGCGGCAATGCCAGCGGTGCGGCCGGACGGCTGCAGTCGTTCGCCAATTCGCTCGTCTCCGACATCGCCACCGCGGTGCAGTCCTACGCCAAGGCGGGCAGCACCGCGACGGGCGCCGGCACGGCAAGCAGCTCGACCGCTGGCCTCGCCCTCGCTGCCTGACCGCCGCGGCCGCGCGCCGTGGCCCACCGCACTCAGCGAGTGGGGTAGGTGCGCGGGTAGATGATCTCCTCGGGCGGGCCGGGCGCGGTGGGCGGCCCGCGCTTGCCGCAGGCGGCAAGCGTCAGCGCGGCGAGCAGCAACAACAGCAACGGGCGGCTCATGCCAGCGCCGCCAGCCAGCGCGCCGCCTGCTCGGCGACATTCGCCGGCGCGGTGCCGCCGTAGCTCGTGCGCGAGGCGACCGACGCCTCGACGCTCAGGACCGAGTAGACGTCCCGGGTGACCCTCGGCTCGACCGCCTGCAACTCGTCGAGGCTCAGATCGGCGAGGTCGACGCCCCTAGCCTCGGCCGCCGCGACCAGGCGGCCGGTGACGTGGTGCGCGTCGCGGAACGGCAGGCGCAGCGCGCGGACCAGCCAGTCGGCGAGGTCGGTGGCGGTGGCGAACCCGCTGCCGGCGAACTCCCGCATGCGGGCGGTGTCGGGCACCATGTCGCGCGCCATGCCGGCGCTGGCGGCGAGCGAGAGCGCCCACGCCTCGGCGGCGTCGAACACCGGTTCCTTGTCCTCCTGCATGTCCTTGGCATAGGCGAGCGGGAGGCCCTTCATCACCGTGAGCAGCCCGACCAGCGCCCCGAGCATCCGGCCGGTCTTGGCGCGGACCAGCTCGGCGGCGTCCGGGTTGCGTTTTTGGGGCATGATCGAGCTGCCGGTGGTGAACGCATCCGACAGGCGGACGAACCGATACGGCGCGCTGCACCAGATGACGATTTCCTCCGCGAACCGCGACAGATGGACGGCGCCGATCGCCGACGCGGCCAGGAACTCCAAGGCGAAATCGCGATCGGACACGGCATCCAGCGAGTTGGCCGCCGGACGGTCGAAGCCGAGTGCGGCCGCCGTCATTTCCCGGTCGATCGGAAACGACGTTCCGGCCAGGGCAGCGGCGCCGAGCGGCGATTCACCGAGCCGCCGACGGCAATCGGCCAGCCGCCCGCGGTCGCGCGCCAGCATCTCGACATAGGCCAGCAGATGATGGCCGAACGTGACCGGCTGCGCCGTCTGCAGATGGGTGAAGCCGGGCATCGGGTCGGCGGCGTGGGCGGCAGCCCGCCCGGCGAAGGCCCGCATCAGGTCGGCGAGCTGGGCGTCGAGCCCATCGATCGCATCGCGGACCCAGAGGCGCAGGTCGGTCGCCACCTGGTCGTTGCGGCTGCGCGCGGTGTGCAGGCGCTTGCCCGCATCGCCGATCCGCTCGGTCAGCCGCGCCTCGATGTTCATGTGGATGTCCTCGAGCGCCTCGACGAACGGGAAGCGCCCGGCCTCGATCTCGGCCTCGATCGCCGCCAACCCCTCCCGGATGGCCTGCTCGTCCTCGGTCCCGAGCAGCCCGACCTTGGCGAGCATTGCCGCATGGGCCAGCGAGCCCCTTATGTCCTGTCGCCAAAGCTTGCGGTCGAAGCCGATAGAGGCGTTGATCTCCTGCATGATGGCGGACGGACCGCCGGCGAACCGGCCGCCCCATTGCTTGTTCGCATCGGGCCTGTTGGCATCGGCGTTCGGACGATCCGGTGTGCCGCTGCCGGCGTCACGCTCACTCACGGAAGGCCATCCACGATGCAGTTGATGTCGCGCCGGCTGGTGCTCGCGGCGGCCGGGACCCTAGCGAGCATGGGCAGAGGGCGCAATTCGCGCGCCGAGGAACTCGAGAGCCTGAGCCGCCTGGTCCCGACCGACCCGCCGCGACCGCTGCCCGAGGTCACGTTCACGGCGGCCGACGGCCAGACGCACCAGCTCGCGGAGTTCGTCGGTCGCGGCATGGTGGTGAACCTCTGGGCGACCTGGTGCGTCCCGTGCGTCGCCGAGATGCCGGCGCTCGCGGCCCTGGCGAAGACGCTGGCACCCGACGACATCGCCGTCCTGCCGCTCTCGTCCGACCGGGGCGGAACGGCGGTGGTGCAGCGGTTCCTGGCGGCGCACGACATTGCCGCGCTGCCCGTGCTGCTGGACCCGGACGGCGCGGCGGCCCGCGCGTTCGGCGTGCGCGGCATCCCGACCACGATCATCATCGACAAGCAGGGACGCGAGCGGGCGCGCCTTGAAGGGGCGGCCGACTGGTCGACCACCGAGGCGGCGGCGGCCGTGCGCGGACTGGTCACCGGCTGTCCGGCCGCCGCAGCCCAAGGCGGCCGGCTTCCGACCCGGGAACGGTTTTGGATACACTTGTCGATATGGACGATCCTCTGCGGGATTATTCCATCGATATGTTCGTGTAATCCTTTGGGTAAGGGCCGTGCTAATGGTCGGCTTGGTATGGGACTTTCCACAAGACGTGGAGACGTGCCGTGCGTATCTTCGCGTCGCTACTAACATACACAAGGTTGTCGGAATGGTTTTGATTGGGGCCGGGCGACTGAGCCACGTAAGCAGGATTCGCGATCGTCGTCTGAATGGCCTGAAGGGAATCCTTCACCTCTGGGTGCCTATTTGCAATATGATGGATCCACGTGTTTGTCAAAAGACGCCCGCTCTCCATTGACAAGAGAACACGACCGATTTTTGTGAAAATACCGGTGGATTGTTAGGAAGGCCGCTATTCATTTACAGGCGCGCCTAGTCGGATCCATCGGTGACGAGGTTCGTATTGTAGATTTGCTCATACTTTGAAATAGCCTCGTGAAGTAGGCTGGCAAAGTCCTTCGCTGACTGCGGACTCATTTTAAGTATTGCAACCGGTCGTCGCAGTTCAGCTTCGTTTGAGCTCCGCCTTCGCCGGCGATCGGAACAGTATCGTGAAGAACGATGGTGAAGTCATTTGCAGACGCCGGATGGTTGAATGCGATGCATAGATGTATGCGGCAGCATTGATCGGTTGCCCCGTTGGAACGGCGTATGCGGGAGTCGCACGATCAGACATGATGTTGTGCCCTTCTGCTCTAGTCTCCTAAGTCACCAACAAAGCTCCGAGCCACGGCGTTGCATGACAAGTCACCGCGGCGTGCACCTAATATTTACTCGATCTTGGCGCGCCGTTGCCACCTCCGCTCTTCTCTGGGGATCGGGCAAAGGCACCGATCCTAACGGGGGTGGCGGCGTTGCACCTGCGGCAGCAACGATAGGAGTCCCCGGATGCCGACATCATCCAATCTGGCACGCAGCATCGGCTACGCGCTGCAACCGTTCCGGCCAGGGCCGCAGACGCTGGCGACGCGGCGGCCGGAACTCGCCGGCGTGCCGGATAGCATCGAGGTGAGCAGCCCGGCCTTCACGAACGGCGGGGCGATCCCGGCCAAGTACACGGTCGACGGCGACAACGTCTCGCCGCCGCTGGAGTGGAAGAACCTGCCGCCGGGCACGCAAAGCGTAGTGCTGCTGGTCGAGGACGCCGACGCGCCGTCACTCCGACCGCTCGTCCACGCCATCCTCTACCACATCCCGCCGGGGTTGACGGCGCTGAGGGAGGGCGCAATCCCGCCGAGCATGCGGGGCCAGGACGCCAGCGGGTTCGCCGCCGGGCGCAATTCATTCGGCCGCCAGGGCTGGGTGACGATCGTACCGCCGCCCGGTCACGGGCCGCATCGCTATGCGTTTCAGGTCCTCGCCCTCGACACGGTGCCGCATTTCGACTGGCCGCCGGGGCGCGTGTTCCTGCTGCAGACCATCCGCCCGCACGTGCTCGCGCAGGGCACCCTGGTCGGCATCTACCAGCGCAAGTAGCCGCCCAGGCCAGGCCGCCGCGGCCACGGCGCTGGACCGCCAGGAGCTGGCAGCCTGGGGCAGCGATCGCAGCTACCCCAGTTGGCGCTCGACGGCCTCCGCCGAATTATAAGGACCAGAGTTGAAGCAAAGCCGCGACTGAGGCGCATGCCGCCGCACAAGGCTGACCAGCCGCTCGAAAAGTTCGGTGAGCTTCGGGTTGAGGCGGCACCCCGGCGCCGATCAACACGCAATCGGGCTCGTGCGTGCGCAGGTCGCCGATGAACTTCGCCTCGGCCCCGTCGCTCTTGTCCCAGTAGCTCCAGACCGCATCGTAGCCCAGCGCGACCAGGGCCGCCCGATCCTTCTCCAGTGACTCGCGCAAGATCTTGGCGTCCAGCCCGGGGAAGCCGGCATAGGCGGGATCGCCGTAATCAACGACATCGGGCTCAAGCCCAACCATCACCACACGCTTGGCCATGATCGACCTCCGGTTCGCTCCAGGTTTTGCTCACGCTCTCTGGCGACTGCGGCTCACGGGCTGCTTACCGTCAGCACGACTTGCTGCCCGCCAAGCCATTCTGGCTCATCTCGTGGGCTCGCGCCGCTTCCGCCAGCGGACGCGCTGCGACACTATCGTGTCGACCGCTCCGCAGGATGGTCAGCGAGTCGGGCGTGGCGGGTCCTGGCTGTAGTCGTAGAAACCGCGCCCGGTCTTGCGCCCGAGCCAGCCGGCCTCGACGTATTTCACCAGCAACGGGCAGGGCCGGTACTTGCTGTCCGACAGACCTTCGTAGAGCACCTGCATGATCGAGAGGCAGGTGTCGAGGCCGATGAAGTCCGCGAGTTCCAGCGGTCCCATCGGATGGTTGGCACCGAGCTTCATCGAGGTGTCGATCCCGGACACCGAGCCGACACCCTCGTAGAGCGCGTAGACCGCCTCGTTGATCATCGGCACCAGGATGCGGTTGACGATGAAGGCCGGAAAATCCTCGGCCACCGTGGCGATCTTGTGGAGCTTGCGGGCGAGGCCCTGCACCGCCTGGAACGTTGGTTCGTCGGTGGCGATGCCACGAATGATCTCGACCAACTTCATGACCGGCACCGGGTTCATGAAATGCATGCCGAGGAATTTTTCGGCGCGGTCGGTGCTGGCGCCGAGCCGCGTAATCGAAATGGAAGACGTGTTCGACGCCAGCATGCAGGACGGTTTGAGGTGCGGCACCAGCGACTTGAAGATCGCCGTCTTGACCGCCTCCTTTTCCGTCGCCGCCTCGATGACGAAATCGCTTTCGCCGAACAGCGCGTAGTCGGTCCCGGTGGAGATGCGCCCGAGCGCTTCCGCCTTGTCGTCCTCGCTGATGATGCGGCGGTTGACCTGGCGATCCATGTTTTTCGCCATCGTCGCCATCGCCCGGTCGAGCGCCGGCTGGCTGACGTCGGCCAGCGTGACCGGCAATCCGGCGAGGGCGCAGACATGGGCGATGCCGCTGCCCATCTGGCCCGCCCCGATGACGCCCACCCGGGCGATGTCGGGGGCATCATAAAGCAACGGCCCCGAAGCTGGGGCCGTTTTCACATCCACGTTCATTCAGGAGCGCTCCAGTTCCTTTGCCAGCTCCGGCAAGGCGTTGAAGAGATCAGCCACCAGGCCGTAATCCGCCACCTGGAAGATGGGCGCTTCCTCATCCTTGTTGATCGCCACGATGACCTTGCTGTCCTTCATGCCGGCGAGGTGCTGGATGGCACCCGAGATGCCGACGGCGACATAAAGCTCCGGGGCGACGATCTTGCCGGTCTGCCCGACCTGGTAGTCGTTGGGCACGAAGCCGGCATCCACGGCGGCGCGCGAGGCGCCCACGGCCGCGCCGAGCTTGTCGGCGATCGGCTCGATCAGCTTGAAGTTGTCTCCGTTCTGCATGCCGCGCCCGCCGGAGATGACGACGCGGGCGGCCGTCAACTCGGGGCGCTCGCTCTTCGACAGCTCGGCCGAAACGAACTTCGAGTTCTTCGGCAGCTCGACCGACGGCGCGTTTTCGACCGTGGCCGAGCCGCCCTCGGCCGGTACCGGGTCGAAGCTCGTGGCGCGGACGGTCATCACCTTGATCTTGTCGGACGATTTTACCGTGGCCAGCGCGTTGCCGGCGTAGATCGGCCGCACGAAGGTGTCGGCGTCCACCACGCCGGCGACATCGCTGATCGGCTGCACGTCGAGGAAGGCGGCGACCCGCGGCATTACATTCTTGCCCACCGCCGTCGCGGCCGCGAGCAGGTGCGTGTAGCTGGGCGCCAGCGCCACCACGAGGGCCGCCAGCGGTTCGGCCAGCGAATGATCGTATTCGGCCGCGTCGGCCGCCAGCACCTTGGTAACGCCCGATAGCTTGGCCGCCGCCTGCGCCTGCGCGCTGACACCCTGGCCGGCGACGAGGGCGTGTACCTCACCCAGCTTGGACGCGGCGGCGACGGCGCTGCGCGACGGCTGCTTGATCCCGGTGGCGTCGTAGTCGAGCAGGACGAGAGCCGTCATCGGTCAGATCACCTTCGCTTCGTTGCGCAGCTTGTCGACGAGTTCCGTCACCGACCCCACCTTCTTGCCGGCCTGCCGCTTCGCCGGCTCGACCACCTTCAAAACCGTCAGCCGCGGGGCGGGGTCGACGCCGAGATCCTCGGGCTTGAGGTTTTCGATCGGCTTCTTGCGGGCCTTCATGATGTTGGGAAGGCTCGCGTAGCGGGGCTCGTTCAGCCGCAGGTCGGTGGTGATGATCGCCGGCAGGGTGAGCTGCACGGTCTCCAGGCCGCCATCGACCTCGCGGGTGACGGTGATGTCCTCGCCCTCGACGGTGAGCTTGCTCGCGAACGTGCCCTGCGGCCAGCCGAGGAAGGCCGCGAGCATCTGACCGGTCGCGTTCATGTCGTCGTCGATCGCCTGCTTGCCGAGGATGATCAGCTTCGGCTGCTCCTTCTCGGCGATCGCGCGCAGCAGCTTGGCGACCGCGAGCGGCTGCAGCTCCACGTCGGTCTGCACCAGGATGCCGCGATCGGCGCCCATCGCGAGAGCGGTGCGGATCGTTTCCGAACACTGGGCGACGCCCATCGAGATGGCGACGATCTCGGTCGCCGCGCCCTTTTCCTTGAGGCGCACCGCTTCCTCGACGGCGATCTCGTCGAACGGGTTCATCGACATCTTGACCCCGGCGGTCTCGACCCCGGTGCCGTCCGACTTGACCCGCACCTTCACGTTGTAGTCGACGACACGCTTGACCGGGACCAGGATCTTCATGGGAGAATCGCGCCGTTCCAGAAGTTGATGCGTCCGAGGCGGGCGGCGCCGCATCCGGACCACGCCCGCTTGTGGGCGCCCGCCACAACAGGGCGCGGACCTTAGTCAGGCGGCCGAGCGACTGTCAAACCGGGGCGACGTCGAACCGGAGGGTGTGGAAGATGACCGCCAGGGTGGACGGGATCGGGCCTGAATTTCGATCAGCGACCGGGGACGGAACGGTTGCGCTTCGCTGCAGGCTATCCACGTTCGGGATGAGGAACGTCCCGCCCCAACCGTCTGGAAACCGTGAAACTCGTCGTCGCAATCCCGGCCTACAACGAGGCCGAGCGCCTCCCTGCGTGCCTTGCCGCGCTATCCCGCCAACGCGACGCGCCAGCATTCGAGGTGGTGGTGCTGCTCAACAACTGCCACGACGGGTCGGCCGCGATCGTACGGCGGTTCGCCGCCGACGCGCCCATGGCGGTGCATGCCATCGACCGCACCTTGCCGCCCCACCGGGCGTTCGCCGGCACCGCACGACGCCTCGCCATGCTGCACGCGGCACGGATCGCCGGGCCGGACGGGCTGCTGCTCACCACCGACGCGGACGCCGAAGCGCCGCCGGATTGGCTGGCGGCGAACCTGCGCGCCGTGGAAGCCGGGGCGGACGTCGTGGCCGGCCGGGCAGTCATCGATCCGGTCGAGGCACGATCGATCCCGCAGGCGCTACACGACGCCGACGCGCGCGAGTGCGCCTACGCCGCCCTGCTCGACGAGACCGCCGCCTATCTCGACCCCGATCCGGCCGACCCGTGGCCACGCCATGACGAACACAACGGAGCCAGCATCGCCGTGCGGGTCGCGGCCTGGCAGCGGGCCGGCGGCATCCCGGCCGTGCCGTTGGGCGAGGATCGCGCCTTCTTCGCGGCCCTGCGGCGCACCGACGCCCGCATCCGCCACGCGCCCGACGTCTGGGTGACGGTCTCCGGGCGGATCGAAGGACGGGCAAGCGGCGGCATGGCGGACACGATGCGGCGCCGGATGACGGCAGCAGACGTGATGCTCGACGAGCGGCTGGAGGGGGCGCACGAAGCCGCGCAGCGCGCCCGGTTACGCGGCCGTGCCCGTGCGGTCAGCGCCGGCACCGGCGATGCCGCGGCGCTCGCCGCCGCCCTGCATTTGGCCGCCGCGACAATCGTGCCCTTGCAGTCGGGCGATTTCGGCGCCGCCTGGGAGGCAATCGAAGCCCTCAGCCCTGTGCTGCGCCGCCGGCGCCTACCGGTCGCGGAACTGCCGTTGCAGAGTCGGGTCGCGCGCAGCTACCTCGACAAGTTGATCAACACAATCAACATTGATCAAGACGATCCAGCCGATACTCTGCGCGCCGCTCCTGCCTGACCGGGCGCAGTCGCCCAGCGCACGCGGCGATGAACCGGGTGGCCGCTTCATCGCCGCTGCACGGATAGTTGGTCGGACCGGTCCAGTGAACCAGGAGCACGGTCCCGCCGGGATCGAGGGCGGCGACTGCCAGCGCGGCGGTGCGGTCGATGTCGGCCGGCGCCAGATAGTACAGCACCTCGGAGAACAGCATCAGGTCGAATTTCTGGCCCGCCGGCCATTCCGCCGGAACCCGCATCCGGGCGAACGCCACGTTGGGCTGCTGCCGGCAAGCCTCCCGCGCCCGCGCGAGTGCGGCCTCGACGACGTCCACCGCAAGCAGGCGGTCGCAGCGGGACGCCAGCTGATGGGTCAACACCCCGATCGAGCAGCCGACCTCGAGGGCAGCGGCAAACCGGCGCTCGCCCAGGCTGGCGAGCGTGTCGGTGTATTTCGCTGCCTCGTACTCGCTGCTGGCAAACCGCCATGGGTCAGGGTCGCGGGCGTAGAGCGCCTCGAACCAGGCGGGAGCCATGCTCTCCCGGTCGTCTTCCGCCCGGGTCATGGCAGGTCGTGCGCCAGGAAGTACGTGGCGGCCTCCTCCGAAATTGCGTCGAGCGCCGGCTGGCGCAGATAGGTGCCGAGGTCGCGCGCCAAGCGCTCGAGCGGATGCGGCGCCACGAAGCCGGCAAGCCCGACGGAGCGCTGGGCCAGCCGCAGCGCCTCCAGCCCGGCGGCCTCGACCGCCATCCGGGCCAGCTTGACGTAATTGGCGGCGTCCTCGCCCGCCGCGTCGTCCTCCGCCATCAGGCTGCTCCGCTCCACCCACAGACGGGCGGTCTCGCGCGCGACCAGCACCTGCGCCAGCCGCGCCCTCTGATGCGGGTCGCCCGTGCGTCGGCGGGCCAGCAGGTCGCGGCGCAGCATGTCCACCAGGGCGTCGATCCCACCCAGCAGCACGGCGAGGGTCCGCCAAGCGCCGAGCGAGATCTCGGGCTGGCGCATGTAGTCGCCGGGGCGGCCGATCAACGCCTCGGGCGGCGCGGCGATGCCGTCGAGCCCCACCTCTCCGGTCCGCGCGCCCCGCATTCCGTGCAGGCTCAGCGGCGTCGTCCCCTCGACGCCTTGACCCGGTGCGAGAGGAACCATCACCAGCTGCGAACCGCCCTCATCGGGCAGGGCGGCCGTGACCACGGCGCGATCGACGAAACCGGCCGCCGAGGCGAACCGCTTGCGGCCGACTAGCCGTCCGCCGACGAGCCGCACCGGCGCGTCCGCCGCCTCCGCGTCCCAGATCGCGAACAGCAGGCCCTCGGTTGTCTCCGATGCCGCCTGTGTCGCCTGGCGAGAGGTGCCATACCGCAGGATCAGCCGGATCGCGTTGAGATGACCTTCGAACACCCGTCCGAGCGCCAGGTTGGCGCGACCGATACCGCGCAGCAGATCGAATACCGGGCGCGCCCCGGCCGCCTCGGTGCCCCATCCCGCGCCGCCCATCGCCGCCGGCAGGATGGCCCGGAACACACCGCGCTGCCGCAACGCATCCAAGCCGCGCGCCGGGAACACGTCTTCGGGTTCCGCGGGCAGGTCGGACCAGGGCATCGGGATCGGCACGCTCAGGAACGCAGCATCGCCATGATGATCGCGAACAACACCAGGGCGGCGGCCTGCAGCAGCACGCGCCAGCGCATCAGCGCGTTCGACCGATGCGGGTCGCCGCCGCGCACCATCCCGAACAGGCCGGCGAACAGCACGCCGAGGGTGCCCATCATCAACAGGACCATCACGATGATGAGGAATGTCTTCACCCCGCCGACATGGGTGCCCCGCCCGGCTTGTGCACCCCCGGGCGCCGCAGCCCGCCCACTTGGTTGACCGGGCCCGATCGATGTGGTGCGACCACGGACCATGATCCGGGCCCCGCTTCCGCTCCTCCTCGGGCTGGCATTCCTCGCGCTTGCGTGCGGCCTGCCGCCGCCGGCGCGTGCCGAGGCGCCCGCACCGGCCAGACCCGCCGCGGCCTCGCCGGGAGCATCGGCCGCGCCCGCAATCTCGCGCGCCCAGGCGCAGCAGGCGCTCGACATCCTCAAGGACGACGCCAAGCGCGCCGCGCTGATCGGCACGCTCGAGACCATCACCCGGGCGACCGCGCCGCCGGCCGGTCCGGCCGAGGTGCTGCGCAATTCGCTGGAACCCGACAGCGTCGTGGCCGAGCTTCTTGGCCAGATCTCGCATTTTCTTGGGAACCTGACCGCACAAACCCATTCCCTGTCGGTGACGATGGGGCGGACACCGGAGCTCTGGCGGGGATCAGCCGAGCTGGCCGGCAATCCGGCCCAACGGGCGCAGCTACTCGACGCGCTCTGGCGGGTGGTGGCCGTGATGGGCTGCGGCGTCGGTGTCGAGTGGCTGCTGCTGCGGTCGCTACGACGCCCGCAGCTCGCCCTCCGCGGTCTCGCCCCCGACAGCCCGAGCGAGGCCGGGGCAAGCGAGCCGGGGGAGGACCCGTCGCAGGAGCACGCCGACGATCCGCTGCCGCACCACTTCCGGGCGACCGCCGCCACGCTGCTCCAACGCGTCCCCCTCGCGCTGGCCCGCCTGGGGCTCGACCTGGTTCCGGTGTTCGGCTTTCTGCTGACCGCCCATCTGCTGATCGGCAGCGGATTGGGCGGCTCGGACCTGCTGCGTCAGGTCGTCAGCGTGGCCGCCGACGCATACGCAACCTGCCGCGCCTTGCTCTGCCTCGCTCGCATGATGCTGTCCCCCGAGAGCGCCCGCCTGCGGCTGTTCCAGATTTCGGACAGTGGAGCCGCTTACCTGATGCGCTGGCTGCGCCGGCTGCTTGGCGTTGCGGTGCTTGGTTACGCGCTGGCGACCGACGGGCTGTTGCTCGGGATGACCTCGGAGGCGCACGAGGCCGTGCTGAAGCTGGTCGGGCTCGCCTTCCATGTGATGCTGATCGTCATCGTTGTACAGAACAGGGATGCGGTCCGCCGGCGGCTGCGGGCGCCGAAGCGGTCGCATGGCGTGCTGGCCGCCTATCGCAACCGCCTCGCCGCGATCTGGCACTGGATCGCTCTGTTCTACATCGTCGCGGTCTGGCTGGTCTGGGCAGTGGAGCTACCGAACGGCTTCACCCGTCTGCTGCATTTCGCCGCGTCCACGGCCGCGGTCCTGATCCTCGGCCGGCTGGCCCTGATCGTCGCGCGGGGAACTCTCGACCGGACGGTGCCGGGCGGCGAACTCCCCGCAGGCCATCCGGTGATCGAGGATCGGCTCCAGGCATACCGCCCGGTGCTGCGCACGATGGTGGTCGTCCTGGTCAACGCAGTGGTGCTGCTGGCGCTGTTCCAGGTCTGGGGATTTGGGCCATTGTCCTGGCTTGCGTTCAGCACGCCGGGGCGGCGGCTGCTGGCGTCGCTGGCCAGCATCGCCATCACGATCGCCTTTGCCATGCTGGTCTGGGAGATCAGCAACACGGCGATCCGCAACCATCTCGACCGCCTGTCGGCCGAACATCAGGCCGCACGCTCGGCCCGGCTGCGCACCCTGCTGCCGCTGCTGCGCACCACGCTCCTGGTGACGATCCTCACGGTCGTCGGGCTGATGGTGCTGAGCGAGCTTGGCGTCAACATCGCCCCGCTGCTGGCCGGCGCCGGCGTGCTCGGCATCGCCATCGGCTTCGGCTCCCAGAAGCTCGTGCAGGACGTGATCACCGGGCTCTTCCTGCTGATCGAGAACACCGTGCAGGTCGGCGACGTCGTCAGCGTGGCCGGGCTCGGCGGCGTGGTGGAGCACCTCTCGATCCGCTCGATTCGGCTGCGCGACGAGGACGGGGCGGTGCACGTCATTCCGTTCAGCGCCGTGGCGACGGTGACCAACAAGACGCGCGATTTCAGCTACGCCGTCATCGAGGCTTCCGTCGCCTACAAGGACGACTACGACGAAGTGATCGCCGTGCTGACCGATATCGTCAAAGATATGCGGGAGGAACCACGCTGGGCGAGCGAGATCCTGGACGATCTCGAGGTGCTGGGCCTCGACAAGTTCGGCGACTCGGCGATCATCATCAAGGCACGTATCCGGTGCGGGCCGTTCGCCCGCTGGATGGTGCTGCGGGAGTTCAATAGACGCATGAAGGCCCATTTCGACGAACACGGCATCGAGATACCGTTCCCGCATCAGACGTTGCTGATCCAGAATGCGCCGGCGATCGTGCCCGGCTCCCCGCAGTCGGGCGCGCTGGCCAGGAGCGCCGCCGAATGACACCTTCACCCTCGGCCGAGACCTTGGCTGCCGCCGTCACCCGCGACGGGTTCTGCCACGTGCACGCGCCGGAGATGCGCGCTCTGCTCGACCAGCACGGCGGCTGTGCCGATTGGGACGCGTTCGCCGCGAGTTGGGACGATCTCGGCCTCGATACCTACATGGCCGACGGCGGACGCTACCGCAAACGCCGGCACGCCGCCTTCGCCATGCTGCCGGGCTCCGAGGCGATCCGCCGCAAGCCGCATCAGCCGCACTACCAGAGCCGCGACTACAACACGCTGAATGGCGGCGTGGAGCGCTGGTTCCCGCCGGTGCAGCCGGCGATCGGGGCCGGCGAATCGATGGGCGCCATCCTGCGCAGTTGCCGCGACCTCTTCGACCGGCTGACCAAGGTGCCTACCTGGCACATCGAGGTACACCAGTTCCGCATCGAGGCGAGGCCCGGGGAGGCCGGCCAACCAACGCCCGAAGGGATGCACCGCGACGGGGTGGACCAGGTGCTCGTGCTGCTGATCCACAGGCAGAACGTGCGCAGCGGCGAGACCAGCATCCACGACCTCGCCGGGCGCAAGCTCGGAAGCTTCACCCTGACCGAGCCGCTCGACGCGGCGCTGGTGGACGACAACCGGGTGTTCCATGGCGTGACGGCGATCGAGCCGGTCGACCCCTCGTCACCCGCCTACCGGGACGTGCTGGTCGTCACGTTCCGGCGGGAGTAGGCGGGCGATGCCGCGCGACGGGAGAAGTTGGGCGTTCGCCCGGTCCGATCGGTCCGAGCCGGTGGTCGGGGAAGACGGCGTTCCGCGGCCGCAGCGCTACTGGGCGATCCTGACGATCGCCCTCGGCCTCGTCCTCGCGGTGCTGGACGGCGCGATCGCCAATGTGGCCCTGCCGACCATCGCCCGGGACGTGAACGCGAGTCCGGCGGATTCGATCTGGGTGGTGAACGCCTACCAGCTCACCGTCACGATCTCGCTGCTGCCGCTGGCTTCGGCGGGCGACATCTTCGGCTATCGGCGGGTCTACCGCTGGGGCCTCGTCGTGTTCACCGTCGCCTCGCTCGGCTGCGCGCTGTCGAACTCGCTGCTCACCCTGACCCTCGCCCGGATCGTCCAGGGTTTTGGCGCCGCCGGCATCATGAGCGTCAACGGGGCGCTGATCCGCTTCATCTATCCGCGCCAGGCGATCGGCCGGGGGGTCGCCATCAATGCGACCGTGGGATCGATCTCCTCGGCGGTCGGCCCGACCGTCGCTTCCGGCATCCTCAGCGTCGCACCCTGGCCTTGGTTGTTCGCCGTGAATGTCCCGATCGGGGCCGCGGCCATCCTGATCGCATGGCGGGCCCTGCCCCGCGCGCCACGCTCCCACAATCGGTTCGACGTGCCGAGCGCGGGCATGAGCGCGCTGACGATCGGCCTCGCGATCACCGCCATCGACGGCCTCGGCCACGGTCAGCAGCCGGCCAGCATCGCGCTCGAGTTCGGCGCGGCCTGCGTCCTCGGCTTCATCCTGGTCGCCCGCCAACTGTCGAGGGCGGCGCCGCTGGTGCCGGTGGACCTGCTGCGCATCCCGCTGTTCGCGCTTTCCGTCGCGACCTCGATCTGCGCCTTCGCCGCCCAGGGCATATCCTACGTGTCTCTGCCCTTTCTGTTCGAGAATGCGTTGGGCAAGTCGCAGGTCATCACGGGACTGCTGATGACGCCCTGGCCGCTGACCGTCGCAGTGATCGCGCCGCTCTCCGGCCGATTGTCCGATCGCTACCCCGCCGCGATCCTCGGCGGCATCGGGCTGGCCATCATGGCGGTCGGGCTGGCGCTGGTCGCCTGGTTGCCCGGCCAGCCATCGAACCTCAACATCATCTGGCGGATGTCCATCTGCGGCCTCGGTTTCGGCTTCTTCAACACGCCGAACAACCGGGCCATCATCATGTCCGCGCCGCGTGCCCGCAGCGGCGGAGCGAGCGGCATGCAGGCCACCTCCCGACTGCTCGGCCAGACATTCGGCGCCGCGATCGTGGCGCTGGTGTTCGGGCTGCTCCCCACCGGCGGCACGGCCGTTACGTTGGTAGCCGCGGCCGGAACCGCCGCCGCCGCCTCGTTGGTCAGCTTCACCCGATTGATGGGCAAGGGACGCGCGGGAGCGGTCAAGGGGTGAGTTCAGGAAGCCGTCGAGTCGAAGCCGGAGCGTAACTTGCACGGCCCGTTTGAACGCTGTCTTATCTTCCAGACACGGCAGTAAGGGGGAAACCATGGATACCGGGACACGTTGCGCCGCGGAATTCTTCGGCACGTTCTGGCTGGTCTTCGCGGGATGCGGCAGTGCTGTCCTCGCCGCCGCCTTTCCAGGCCTGGGGATCGGGTTTGTCGGGGTCGCGTTTGCCTTCGGGCTCACCGTCCTGACGATGGCCTACGCGGTTGGCCATATATCAGGCGGACATTTCAACCCGGCCGTCACGGTGGGCCTGTGGGTGGCGGGACGCTGCGCCAACAAGCACGTCATCCCGTACATCATTGCCCAGGTCATCGGCGCGATCCTGGCCTCCGCCGTGCTCTGGTTCATCGCCTCCGGCAAGGCGGGATGGACGCCGAACGGCTTCGCCTCCAACGGCTACGGCGACCTCAGTCCCGGCAAGTACACGCTCGCGTCGTGCTTCGTCACCGAGGTGGTGATGACGTTCTTCTTCCTGTTCATCATCCTCGGCGCGACATCGAAAGGCGCGGCGACCGGGTTTGCCGGCATCCCGATCGGGCTTGGGCTCACCCTGATCCACCTCGTCTCGATCCCAGTCACCAACACCTCGGTGAACCCGGCGCGCAGCACGGCGCCGGCACTGTTCGCGGGGGGCGACTACATCGGCCAGCTCTGGCTGTTCTGGGTCGCGCCGCTCGTGGGCGCCGCTATCGCCGGGCTCCTGGCGCGCTGGATGTACGAGCAGGAGAGGCTCGTGGACACGATCGTGGTCGAGGAGCGACAGGTCGCGGCGGAGTAACGCTCGCGCTGCTGGGCAGGTCCGGCCTACTCGGCTGTTACGTCATTGCTGGACAAAGTGCGCGTCGAGGAGGGCGCGCCCGCTCGCCAGGTCCGCCCGCGTGCTCTCGGAGCGGATGCGGCCCTTTTCGATGACATAGGCGCGGTCGAGTATCGCGCGCGAAAAATGCAGGTTCTGTTCGGACACCAGCACGCCGACCCCCTCCTGCCGCATGGCCAGGATCGCGGTCGCCATCTGCTCGACGATGCGGGGCGCCAAGCCTTCCGAGGGCTCGTCCAGCAGGATGAGAAGCGGGTTGCCGACCAGGGTGCGCGCGATCGCCAGCATCTGCTGCTCGCCACCGCTCATCGCCCCGCCCAGGCGCCGGCGCATCCCGGCAAGGCTCGGAAACAGGGCGTAGACCCGATCCTCCGTCCAGGTCGGTGCGCCCGGGCGCGGCGGTTGGCGCCCGACCAGCAGGTTCTCCTCTACGGTCAGCTCGGCAAAGATGCGGCGATCCTCCGGCACATAGCCAAGGCCCCGCCGGGCAATCGCGTGCGTCTCGCGTACGGCGATGTTCTCGTCTCGGAACAGGATGCTGCCGCGACGGGCGACCAGCCCGATGATGGCGCGCAGCGTCGTCGATTTGCCGGCGCCGTTGCGCCCGAGCAGCCCGACCACCTCGCCGGCGGCAACCTCCAGCGCGACGTGAAAGAGGACCTGTGCCCGGCCGTAGAACGCGTCCAGATCGGTGACTTGCAGCATCAGCCGCCGTCGCCGAGGTAGACGGCGCGGACCCGCGCGTCGGCGCGAACCGAAGCCGGCGACCCGTCGGCGATCAGCTCGCCCCGGTCGAGCACCATCACCCGGTCGGCGGACGCGAACACCACGTCCATGTCGTGCTCGGTGAACAGCACGCCCATGTCGTGTTGGCGCGCAATCCTGACGACCAGCCGCATCAGCGTCTGGCGCTCACCGGAGGCCATGCCGGCCGTCGGTTCATCCATCAGCAGCAGGCGCGGATCATTGGCCAGCGCCATCGCCAGTTCCAGGCGCTTGACGTCGCCGTAGGCGAGTTCGCCGCTCGCGCGCTCCGCCTCGGCCGCCATGCCGACCCGCTGGAGCAGTGCTTCCGCCTCGGACCGGCGCGCGCGGCCGACAGAGCCGCCGGGCTGCAGGATGGCACGCCCGCGCGAGAGCAGCGCGACCTGCACGTTCTCGCGCACCGTCATGGAGGTGAACGTCGCGCTGACCTGGAACGTGCGGCTGACGCCCAGCCGCCAGGCACGCCGTGGCGCGAGCCCGGTCGTGTCCCGGCCAAGAATGCGCACCCGTCCGGCATCCGGCACGACCTGCCCGTTGAGCATGTTGAAACAGGTCGACTTGCCGGCACCGTTCGGCCCGATCAGCGCCAGGATTTCGCCTGCCCGCAGCGTGAACGACACGTCGCGCACGGCGCGCACGCCGCCGAACGATTTGGCCAGCCGCTCGACCGCGAGCACCGTCACCGCGAGCCGCCGCGCCGCGCCAAGATCCGCGACGCACCGCCGACCAACCCCTGCGGAAACACCACGACCAGGAGGAGGATGATCGCCCCGAGCACCAGCTTCGAATACTCGGTCTGGCTGATCAGCCATATCGACAGCGCCTGGTAGAGCGCCGCCCCCACCAGCGGGCCCCATGTCGTTTCGACGCCACCGAGCAGAACCATGACCAGGCCGTTCACCGAGACCGGAATCCCGAGCGTGTCGGGGAACACGCTGCCCTTGAGAAAGGCGAACAGTCCGCCGGCCAGCCCCGCCGCCGCCCCGGCGGCGACAAAGGCGAGCCATTGCACGGCCCTGCCGTCGATGCCGATCGCCTCCGCCCGCAGGATCGAATCGCGCACGCCGCGCAAGGCGTAGCCGAACGGCGAGAAGACGAGCACGCGCAGCGCCGCGATGCCGCCCGCGGTGATCGCCAGCACCAGCCAGAAGAACGGCGCCGCCGCCGTCGCCCAGCCGGCGGTGCGGATGCCGAGCACGCCGTTGTCGCCGCCCGTCAGCGCGACGGATTGAAAAACGACCGACCAGGCGATCTGCGCGCAGGCGAGCGTGAGCATCGCGAAATAGACGCCCGACAGCCGCACGCAGAACCAGCCGAACACGGCCGCCGCCATCGCCGCCACCAGTGGGGCGGCGAGCAGCGCGACCCCCATCGGCGCGCCGATGCGGGTCGAGAGCAGCGCCGCGGCGTAGGCCCCGAGGCCGAAATAGGCGGCGTGGCCGAAGGAGACGAGCCCGCCCGCTCCCATCAGCAGGTGCAGGCTCGCCGCGAACAGCGCAAAGATCGCGATCTCGGTCGCGACCGTCAGGGCATAGGGACCGGCGACCAGCGGCAGCGCGGCCGCCAGGACGACCAGCGCCGCGGCCGCCAATCGGCCCGGCATCCGCAGCGGCCGCCAAAGAGCCGATACGGGGCCGAGGCTCGCGCGCGTCGCCCCCTGCTTGCGGCCGAGCAGGCCCCAGGGCCGAAGGACGAGCACCGCCGCCATCAGGGCGAAGATCAGCACCAGCGAGATCCCCGGCAGCACGAGGATGCCGAAGGCGTTCAGTTCCCCCACCAGGACCGAAGCGAGGAACGCGCCAAAAACGCTGCCGAGGCCGCCGATGACCACCACGACGAACACCTCGACGACGATGCCGAGATCCATCGTGTGATTGACCGCCTCGCGCGGGATCTGCAGCGCGCCGCCCAACCCGGCGAGGCCGACGCCCAGCGCGAACAC
This sequence comes from uncultured Alphaproteobacteria bacterium, assembly GCA_963719345.1. Classification (GTDB taxonomy): domain Bacteria; phylum Pseudomonadota; class Alphaproteobacteria; order Acetobacterales; family Acetobacteraceae; genus CAVRCA01. Next base: position 102,119 of record CAVRCA010000005.1, on the reverse strand, counting down.
GCCGGTGAACAGCCATTTCTGATTCACCCCGAGGGCTGCCACCATGTCGCGATCCTGCGTCGCCGCCCGCAGCTTCACGCCCCAGCGGGTGCGCTGGAACAGCAGCCGGAGCAGAACGAGAATGATCGGCGCGAGGGCGATCAGGAAAAGGTCGTAGCTCGGCACGCGCTGCCCCAGCAGCGTCAACGCGCCGCGCAGCCCGGGCGCCCGGCGGCCGAGCAGGTCCGTCGGACCCCAGACGAGCACGACGAGGTCTTCGGCCATCAGCGTCAGGCCGAACGTGGCGAGCAGCTGGTAGAACTCGGGAGCACGATAGACGCGGCGCAGCAGCAGCATTTCCGTCAGAACGCCGAGCATCGCGGTGAGGACGGCGGCGCTCGCCAGGCCGGCCCAAAAACCGAGCGCGCCCGACAGGCGCTCGGTCAGCGTGTAGGCGAGATAGGCGCCGACCATGACGAACGCGCCATGCGCGAAGTTCACGACGCGCGTAACGCCAAAAATGATCGACAGGCCCGACGCGGCCAGGAACAACGACGCGGCGCTGGCCAGCCCGGTCAGGAACTGGGCGAGGAAGAATCCTGCCGACATGGCGGTCCGCCTTGTGGCGACCAGCCGCTCAATGCTGCGGCCGCAGCGTCTTTACGGTCGCGTCGTCGGGCAGATATTGGCTGCCGTCGTGATAGGTGAAATCGACCATCACGCCCTTGCCGTCGCGCAGCGCGGTGCGCCCGACGAAGGCACCCATCGTCGACTGGTGGTCGATCGCGCGGAACGTGATCGGGCCGAACGGCGAGGCGACGGTGATCCCCTCGGCCGCCGCGATCAGTTTGTCCGTATCGGTGCTGCCGGCCTTGGCGATGATCGCCGCCATCGCCTGCAGGGTGGTGTAGCCGACCACGGAGCCGAGACGCGGATAATCGTGGTACTTCGCCTGATAGGCTTGCAGGAACGCGGCGTGCTCCGGCGTCTTGATGCCGTACCAGGGATAGCCGGTGACGATCCAGCCTTCCGGCGCCTCGTCCTTCAGCGGGTCGAGGTATTCGGGCTCGCCGGTGAGAAAGCTGACCACCGCGCGCCCCTTGAACAGGTCGCGCGTGTTGCCTTCGCGCACGAACTTCACGAGGTCGGGGCCGAACGTCACGTTGAGGATGGCGTCGGGCTTCGCACCCGCCAGCGCCTGCACGACTGCCCCGGCGTCGATCTTCCCTTGCGGCGGCCACTGCGCCTCGACCCACTCGATGTCGGGCCGCTTGGCGGACAGCAGCTGCTTGAACACGGCGACCGCCGACTGGCCGTATTCGTAATTGGGAGCGACGCTCGCCCAGCGTCGGGCCGGCAGCTTCGCCGCCTGCTCCGCCAGCATCGCCGCCTGCACATAGTTCTGCGGCCGCAGACGAAAGGTGAAACGGTTGCCCTTCGACCAGGTGATCGCGTCGGTCAGCGGTTCCGCGGCGAGAAAGAAGATCTTCTTCTGGTCGGCGAAATCGGCGACCGCGAGGCCGACATTGGAGAAATAGGTGCCGACCAGCGCCACGACGCCGTCGCGCGCGACGAGTTCGGTGGCGGCGGTGATCGCATCGGCCGGCTTGCCCGCATCGTCCCTTGACACCACCACGAGCGGCTTGCCGAGCACGCCGCCCCGCGCGTTGATCTGCTCGAGAGCGAGCTGCCAGCCCCGGCGATAGGGTTCGGTAAAGGCGGGCAGCCCGGAATAGCTGTTGATGTCGCCGATCTTGATGCCGTCCTGCGCGCGCGCGACCGGAGCGCACGCCAGCAGGAGCAGGACGCCCGCCGCGCCAAGCCATCGCACCCGCGAACCCATTGCTGCCCCCGTTCTTCTTGCCTGGCGCGATGTGCGCGTTTCAGGTTGTCTGGCGCGATACGCGCGTTCAGGCGCGTCGCCGCTCGGCGGCGGTGACGGTGTTTTCCAACAGGCAAGCGATCGTCATCGGTCCGACGCCGCCCGGCACGGGCGTGATCGCGCCGGCGACGCACGCGGCTTCGGCAAACGCGACATCCCCTACCAGCGTGCCGTCGGGACGGCGATTGATGCCGACGTCGATGACCGTCGCGTCCTCGCCGATCCAGTCGCCGCGGACCATCTCCGGCCGGCCGACGGCGGCGACGAGCACTTCGGCGCGACGGCACTCGACGGCGAGGTCGCGGGTGCGCGAATGGGCGACCGTGACGCTCGCATTGGCGGCCAGCAGCATCGCCGCCATCGGCTTGCCGACGATGGTCGAGCGGCCGAGCACCAGCGCCCGCGCGCCCGCCAGGGTCACGCCGGTCGCCTGCAGCAGCTTCATCACCCCGAGCGGGGTGCAGGGCGCCAAGGTTGGCGAGCCTTGCAGCAGCCGGCCAGCGTTGACGGGATGGAACCCGTCGACGTCCTTGGCGGGATGGATGGCCTCGATGATGGCGCCGGGGTCGATCTGCGCCGGCAAGGGCAGCTGCACGAGGATGCCGTCCACCTCCGGATCGGCGTTCAGCCGGCCGACGACCGCGAGCAACTCACCCTGCGAGGTCGACATGGGCAGCCGGACCGTCTGGGTCGACAGCCCGGCGCTGGTCGCGGCGTGGTTCTTGTTGCGGACATAGATCGTGCTGGCGGGATTCTCGCCGACCAGCACGACCGCCAGCCCGGGTCGGAACGCCAGGCCGGCGACCCGCGCCGCCACCGCGTCCCGCACCTTCGCCGCCAAGGCGCGGCCGTCGATGATCCGTGCTTTTACAGGAGGGGCTTGCATGTCGGGGCCTTCAGCTCAGCAGCAGCTGCCATGACCCGAGCAGCACTCCGTTGCGCACCGCGACGACCAGCGGGACGGCGATGAACTGAATGAGCAGGAGCAGGATGATCGGGCTGATGTCGATGCCGCCGAGGTTGGGCAGGAAGCGCCGGATCGGGCGCAGCGCCGGCTCGGTGATCCGGTAGAGGAAATCGCCGACGCTCCAGACCAGTCGGTTGCGGGTGTCCAGCACGCCGAAAGACGCCAGCGTGCTGAAGATCGCGGCGCCGATGACGGCCCAGGTGTAGAGGCGGAGCACAACCAGGATCAGTTCGAAGAAAGCCGAGATCACCCGCAAAGCCCCCGTGAGGTCGGCGGAAGCTAGCCACGGCTCCCGCGCTCCGCAACAGGCGGCAGACCTGGGTTGACACTCGAAGGCGCCCTCATCATTGTCCCCGGCCGGTCGGGACGGGGCTGTAGCTCAGTTGGGAGAGCGCCTCGTTCGCAATGAGGAGGTCAGGGGTTCGATTCCCCTCAGCTCCACCACCGTCTTGGCCAATCAAGGACTTAGCGCTTCGGCCGCAGCCGCTGTAACACAGGGCTGTAACACACGCATGTCCCACGTCTGCCGCCGCCATTACCTGCTCCGTCGCGGGCGCAATTTTTGCTTCCGGATCCGAGTGCCGCGCGCTTTGCCTCTCGCCCCCGGGGCCGGGGTGAGATTGTGCGACCTTTATTTCCATCAACCTTCGGTTGCACGATATCCCGGCAGCCGCGCTGGCACGGCCCATCGGCTCACCACCTCGATAAGCACCCTCAGCTGGTCGAGGGTAGGAGTTGCCTGGAGGGGATACCAACGCGACCTTCTGATTCCTGGAACCAAATAGTCGATTTTAGACGGGTTCGATCGATCCTACAACGGCGCTAGCTCTGCTTGTCCCGCGATGTGGATCAGGCGGCACATGGCGCTGTATGGCAACGAACGCGCGGCATGGAGACGATGATGGCGAAGATCCTCGTCCTCTACTACTCCAGTTACGGCCACGTCGAGACGATGGCCCACGCCGTCGCCGAGGCGCGCGTGCGCCGGCGCCGTGGTCGCCGTGAGACGCGTGCCCGAGACCGTGCCCGAGGAGGTCGCGCGCAAGTCCGCGTTACAAGCTGGACCAGCCCGCACCGATCGCGCCGTCGAGGAGCTGGGGAGTATGACGCAATCATCATCGGAATCGGCACCCGCTTTGGCCGGATGGCCTCGCAGATGGCCACTTTCCTCGACCGACCGGCGGCCTCTGGCAGCGCGGGGCGCTTGAACGGCAAGGTCGGCTCGGCGTTCACGTCCACCGCAACGCAGCACGGCGGCCAGGAAACCACGCTGTTCTCGATCATCACCAACCTGCTGCACTTCGGCATGGTGATCGTCGGCCTGCCGTACAGCCACAAGGGCATGATGACGCTGAACGAAGTCGTGGGTGGATCGCCATACGGGGCCACGACCATAGCGGGCAACGACGGCTCCCGCCTGCCGAGCGCGATCGAGCTGGAAGGGGCGCGCTACCAAGGGCAGCTCGTCGGTGGCATCGCCGCCAAACTGTTCGGCTGATGCGGCACGTGGGAGAGGGACACGTCCGATCCTTGTCGCCGGACAGCGGCGGTCTCCCATGCCTTGACCCAACCGGCCCGGAGCTGGCGCTGATCGGCCGCTTCGGGCAGGCGCTTGTCGAATGGAGACTGCCTGATGCCCGACGATACCAACTTCCCGATGTCAGGCGTGCCGGTGCAATCGATTGAGAGCCGCGCATCATGGGTTGCGGCCGGCGTGACGCTCGCGATCCTGTCCGTGGCTTACGGTTCGACTTTACTGATCGTAGTCGGGCTGCGCGTGATGGAACTTGATCTCAATGTGTCGCGCTCGAGCTTGGCACTTGCCGGGGCACTGACGTGGGTCGGGACGGGTTTGGGCGGCATCGTCATGGGGTGGCTCGCCGACCGGATCGGCGTCCGGAACAGTGTGCTGATGGGCGCGGTGATGATCGCCTTTGGGCTTGCGCTGTCATCCCTCGGCACCAACTGGGCGCTCTATTGCGGCCAAGGCTTGCTGATCGGGTTTCTGGGAATGGGAGCGATCTATCCGCCACTGCTTGTCTATGTCAGCCGGTGGTTCGATCGTCGGCGCGGCACCGCCATCGCGCTGATCTCGTCCGGTCAGTACATTGCCGGCGTGGTGTGGCCTGTGCTGTTCGAGCGGCTGATTGCCGGGCCTGGCTGGCGCATAACATATTTGGGTTTTGCGGCTGTCGTGTTGGTGGGCGTCATGCCACTCGCTGCCCTGTTCCTGCGCCCCGCCCCCGGGACAGTTGACGTTGCTGCCAGAAGGTCTGAATCAAGCGTGTAGCAGTCGCGCCGATACTTGGGCTGCGACCGAATACGGTACAGGCGATTCTTTGTAGCGCCGGCTTCTGCTGCTGCGTGCCGATGGCAATCCCGCAGGCGCATCTGGTGGCATTTTGCGGCGACATCGGCATTGGCGCGGCAACGGGAGCCATGATGCTGTCCGTCTTGCTGGGTTGCGCGTTTGTCTCACGGCAGTTCTGGGGCGTCTTTGCTGACCGTCACGGGAGTTTGAAAACCGTACTTGCGGGTTCCGCCTTTCAAGCGATAGCGATTGGCGCCTTCCTTTTGACCCAGAACGAGGCCGGGCTGTTCGTCGTGGCCGCCGGCTACGGATTTGGGTTCTCCGGCATCATCCCGGCCTATGTCGTGTCGATCCGGGATCTCTTCCCATCAACCGAAGCATCGTGGCGCATTCCGCTTGTGCTTTTCACATCGATGAGCGGCATGGCGTTTGGCAGCTGGTTTGCAGGGCGTCTCTACGATCACTTCGGCTTCTACGCACCAGCGTTTGGCTCTGGCGTCGTGTTCAACGTCATCAATCTGGTGCTACTCGGCTTCCTGGTGTTGCGACAAGAGAGATGGGGACGCCGTATCAACGCTTCCCTGGCCGCCTGAGCTCCGGCCACTGTGCGCCAGGCTGATACCGCACTCACCCCAGACCGACAGATGGACGGAAGCGCGCGGCCGACAGCACCATTGCTCATGAAGGGACGTGATCGTGACACGGTGGAACGCCTATGGCCAGCCTATCGGTCCGGCAGTACAGAACTGGACACCGCGCCCTCTGCCGCCCCGTACGCCTCTGATCGGGCGCACGTGCCGGGTTGAGCCGGTTGACGTCGAGCGGCACTCCGATGATCTCTTCGCTGGGTACAGCGCTGCTCCAGATGACCGCGATTGGACCTACCTGCCATCAGAGCGGCCAGCCAACAAAGCGGCCTTCGCCGGCTATTTAGCCAGTATGGCGGCATCGTCAGACCCGCTGCATTACACTGTGGTGGACTCTGAAATTGGAAAAGCCATTGGGACGGCAGCCCACATGCGTATCGATCCCGGGAACGGTACACTCGAAATTGGCTTCGTCAGATGGTCACCTCTCATGCAGCAGCGCGTGGCGGTACAGAAGCGACATACCTTATGATGAGACGAGCCTTTGATGAACTCGGCTACCGTCGCTATGAATGGAAGTGTGACAGTTTGAATGAGAGATCACGGGCTGCCGCCATTCGCTATGGCTTCAAGTTCGAGGGTGTTTTCCGAAACGCCGCCGTCGTCAAGGGCCGCAGCAGGGACACTGCATGGTTCTCCATAACCGATTACGACTGGCCATCCATCAAAGCAGCTTTTGAGAAATGGCTCTTGCCATCAAACTTCGACGACAAAGGCCGGCAGCGGAGCACCCTTGCTCATCTACGAGCTTAGTTTGAGCGGAAATCAGCCCGTGCGAGGTGGCGGCTAGTCCAGCGAGCGTCCCCGAACGCGGCTCCCGCTTCGGCAGGCTCGCTCGCCGTGCTCGTGTTCTGCTTCATGCTTGTCCTCGCGTTTGAGGCGACGAACGGCTTACACGACAGCGCCAACACCGTTGCGACGGTCGTCGACCCTTGCCGCTGACTGTTGGCTTAGACGAGCGCGGCCGCGGCGATCTGAATCGCCCTTTCGGTGAGGTTCGAGACGGCCTGCTCCAGTCCGATCTTGGCCACCCGCTTCGCGAGGCTTTCAGCCCCGCCCAAGCGAGACCCAGGGCTGAGCCCGGAACCCCGCGGCGGATACATCGGTCATCGAACCATCATGTGCGTGTCATCAAGCAATCCGACGTCTGCACCTATCGTCTAGACGACTTTGGCCGGTACGCCGCGTGTGATGACTGGAAAGGGAGAGCAATGCGTCGGTTCAAGGACCAACTCCTACTCAGTTTGGTGGCCGCTGTCATCGCGGCGCCCGCCTGGCGGCGGAGACCGATTGCCCGAACGGAGGCACCCTGCGATTCGGGGTCGAGCCTTACGACACGCAGCCAAAGCTCGGCCCGATCTACGAGCAGATCGGCAAGCTGATCGGCGACAAGCTCGGCTGCAACGTGCAAGTCTTCGTCACCACCAACTACAACGCCGAGATCGAGGCGATGCGCAACGACAAGCTCGAGCTAGGCGAGTTCGGCCCGCTTGGCTACGTGCTGGCACATCAGGTGGCGCACGCCGAGGCGGTCGCCGACATTCGCCGATAAGGACGGCAAGCCCGCCACCTACTCGCGCGAGCATCGCACTTGCCCGCCGGCTCGCCGCTCAAGACCGCTCGCCGAGATCAAGGGCCATTCCTTCGCCTTTTCCGACCCGGCCTCCACCTCGGGCCACCTGTTTCCGGCCTATGGGCTGCGCAAGGCCGGGCTCGATCCCGATAAGGACGTGAAGGGCATTTATGCCGGCAGCCACACCGCGTCGTTCGAGGCGATCTACAACCACAAGGTCGACGCCGGCGAGCTCAACAGCGAGCAGGTCGAAAGCGCCAACCAGCGCGGCCCCTACAAGGATGGCGATTTGGTGTTCCTGTGGAAGTCCGATCCGATCCCGATCGATCCGATCGCCATCCGCGGCGACCTGCCCGCGGCGTTCAAGACGAAGCTCACCGACGTGCTGCAGAACCTCGATCTGTCGGGGCTCGACCCTGCCGATCGCAAGATCATGGTCGGCGCAGAGCGCGCACCTCGTGCCGCAGACCGACGCGGCCTATGACGATATCCGCGATCTCGTCAAGACGCTGCACATCGACCTCGACAAGCTGAGCTGACTGAGCCGGCGCGCCATGCTGCGCGTGTGCAGGCCTTTCGCACGCGCTATCCCACGGCAAGCCCGCTGCTCGACGGGTTCGACCTGACGGTCACATGCCGGCGAGCTGGTGGTGGTGCTGGGCGGCAACGGCAGCGGCAAGACGACGCTGCTGCGCTGCATCACCCGGACACTGCGCCCAGCATGCGGGCGACGTCTGGCTTGGACGGCGCCGACCTGACCGGCACTGTCGCGGCGAGGCGCTGCGCGCGGCCCGGCGCGGCCTGGCGATGATGTCGCAATACGCCGCCCTGGTGCAGCGGCGCAGCGTGCTGGCCAATGTCGCGTGCGGCGCGCTCGGCCATCATGACGGCTGGTTCACGGCGCTCGGCGGGCTGCCGCGGAGCGAACTGCGCGCCGCCCATGGCCATCTCGACGAGGTCGGGCTGCGCGCACCTGGCGCATCAACGCGCCGGCACCCTGTCCGGCGGGCAGGCGCAGCGCGTCGCGATCGCCCGCGCGCTCGCGCAACGCCCGCGTGCATGCTCGCCGACGAGCCGGTCGCCAGTCTCGATCCGGAGGCCGCCGAAGACATCATGCGCCTTGCTCAAGCGCCTGCGCAAAGACTGAGGGCCTGGCCGTGCTGTGCGTGCTGCACCAGGTCGACCTGGCGTTCGATTATGCCGACCGTGTCGTCGGCATCCGCGACGGCCGTATCGCCTTCGACGCGCCATGCCGTGACGTGCCGCGCGACGCGGTGCACCAGCCTCTATTTGAGTGAGGCGGCCTGAGCTGCCGGCATCGTGCGGCCGCGCATTCGGTGCCGGACGGCACTGGTCGGCGGCGCGCTCGACGCCGTCCTGCGCGCTGCTGGTGATGCTCCTCGTGCTGCTCGCTGCGTCGTGCAGGCAGCATCGTCGTGCAGGCGCGGCCGCAGGATCTCATCACCGGCGCCGATGGCATGGCCGACCTGCTGCGGCGCGCCTGGCCGCCCGATTTCTCCTGCTGCCGCAAAAGCTGTGGCCGACGCTGGAAACGCTCGACATTGCGCTCTTCGGCACGGTCGCCGGGGTCATCCTGGCCGTGCCGCTGGCGATGCTGGCGGCAGCGAATGTCACGCCGTCGCGGTTGCTCTATTATCATCGCGCGCGGCATCATCGGTTTCACCCGCGCGGTGCCCGATCTCGTCTGGGCGCTGCTCTTCGTTACCGCCGTCGGGCCTCGGCCCGTTCCCCGGAGCGCTGGCGCTCTCGGTGCATTCGATCGGCATGCTCGGCCGGCTCTTTGCCGAGACGATCGAGCAGATGGACATGGCGCCGGTCGACGCGCTGTCGCTGACCGGCGCGCGGCGCATGCAGGTGTTCACCCATGGCGTCATCCCGTCGGTGCTCGCCGGCGCTGCTCGGCATCTCACTCTACCGGCTCGACGAGAACATCCGCTCGTCGCTGGTGCTCGGGTTCGTCGGCGCCGGCGGCATCGGCTTCGAGCTGCTGACGGCGATGAACCTGTTCCAGTACCGGGAGGTGTCGCTGTTGCTGATCATCATCTTCGTCCTGGTGCTCGGCGCCGAGCGGCTCTCGGCGCTGCTGCGGGCGCGGCTGGCCGGTGAGGCTGGCTCAGCCCGGCACCACCATCTGGACGCGGTCCCCGGCGAAGACGGTCAGGCTGTGATGCGTTGGTTGCCCTCGACATCGACGTTCACCGCCTCGGCCTGCAGCACCGGCCGCTGGGGCTCTGGTTCAGGTGCTTGCTTCAGTCGAGGTGGGCAAGCGGGCCAGCAAGCGCGTCACCTGGCGGGTGTAGTCCGTGACCCCCATGGCCGCCATCGCCTCGGTCAGGCTGCCCTCGCGCATATGGTGCTCGAGCCCGGCGAAGCGGGGCAGCGGGAAGCTATGCATCGCGTAGCTCAGCGGCATCTCGTCAGACAAGCCCAGCGTCTCCAGTCGCAGCACCGGCGCGCCCTGCGGTATTGCCAGATCGGCGGCTACCACGGCGGGCCAGGTCCGTTGCGGCCGACAGTAGGTGGTGGGTCCCGCTCAGTCCCTGCGCCTGGAGGTTCGCCGCAAAGCGCGTGCGCCGTCCCAACAGATAATCGATCGGCGCGCCGGCGACGAAGCTTCCGCGTCCTTGCTCCACCCGCAGCAGCCCCTGTTCGGCCAGCATCGCCACCGCCCGCCGAAGCGTATGCCGGTTCACCCTGAAACGCGCGGCGAGCGCCTGTTCGTTCTCCAGGCGCTCCCCCGCGCAGCAGGCGGCCGGCCGCGATGTCGTCGGCGATGTGTTCGGCAATCTGGCGCCACAGCGTAACGCCCCCGCCGCGCGGCATTGATGTCGGCCATGGGCATCTCCTCAGGCCGGTGAGAGCAGGCAGTCAAGCTATTCATTGACTCATCTAGACCTACAGATGATTGTTGGTCATGAGAGCTGACGCCAAAGGCATCAGGATGGGGCGGGCGGCGACCATGGCGCTGCTGGCGCAGGCGATCCGGCGCTGCTCGAAGCCGCCTGGGCTCCGTCTCACCCCGCCCGCTGTGCGCTGGTTGCGGCCGGCGGAGACTGGGATGGTCATGGTGCGCGGCCGCGCCGGCGGCACCGGCCAGCCGTTCAACCTGGGCGAAATGGCGGTCACACGCGCCGCCGCACTGCTGGAACGCGATCCGCCCCGCACGGGATATGCCTATGTCGCAGGCCGAGACCGCCGCCATGCCGAACTCGCCGCGATCCTCGATGCAGTCCTGCAGATCTCGGCATGGCAGGAGAGCCTGGAGTCCTAGCTGCTGCGCCCTTTGGCGGAGGCGGCGGCACAGTTACGGGCCGACGCGCCGCGGCGATCGCGGCGACACGCGTGGATTTCGCAACGTTGGTGCGCGGGGATGATTGAGCCGGGTTTTTCCGATGACGTGCTGGGCGCGCAAGCGGTGTTCCGCATGATGCTGGACGCCATGGCCGCTCCAGGCCGCGTGTTGGAACTGCCGCCCCTGCTGCCGCCTGGCCCGTTAGCGGCGGCCCGCGCCATTCTTTTGGCACTGACGGATAACTCCACCCCGGTCTGGTTGGACCCGGCCGCCCAGGACCTCTGACCCTGGCTGCGCTTCCACACCGCCGCGCGGATCGTTGCCGTCCCGGGGCCGCGCCGTTCGCTTTCGCCATGGACGCCGCGCCGGACATCGGTGCGTTCAACCCAGGTACCGAAGCTTTCCCCGACCGTTCCGCCACCTTGCTGGCCGAGGTGCTGGCGCTGACGGAGGGCGGGGCGCTCCGGCTGCGCGGCCCCGGCATCCCGGAACAACGCGGCCTTCTCGTCTGCCGGGCTTGCACCGGCCTTTCCGGCGCAATGGGATGCCAACCGCGCCCGTTTTCCAGCCGGCATCGATCTGGTGCTGACCTGCGGATACCGTTTTGCGGCGCTGCCGCGCGCCGTTTCGTTGGAGGCGACATGTATGTCGCGGTAAAAGGCGGCGAGGCGGCGATAGACGCTGCGCATGGCCTGCTGGCGCATGACCGCCGTGGCGACAAGGCTGTCCCGGAACTGACGCAGGCGCAGATCGAGACGCAGTTCTTCCTCGCGGTAGACCGCGTCATGGCCGAAGGCGCGCTGTATGATCGTGCGCTTGCCGCCGAGGCGATCAAGCAGGCCGCGGGCGACCTGATCGAGGCCATCTTCCTGCTGCGTGCCTACCGCACCACCCTGCCGCGTTTCGCCGAAAGCCTGCCGGTCGAGACCAGCGCGATGCTGATCGACCGTCGCATCTCCGCCATCTTTAAGGACGTGCCGGGTGGCCAGTATCTGGGTCCTACCTTCGACTATACGCACCGGCTGATCGGAGCAGAGACCACGCCAGCGGCGGCGCCGAACAGCCGAGGCGGTGCCGCCCGTCCAGCCGTCGCCCTCAGTTCCGCGCTGCTGGAAGCCGAGGGCCTTGCCCAGCCCGAGGCGCCGGAGAACAACGCGCCGGTTGGCGACATCACGCGCGACCCGCCGCTCTATCCGGCGCCCCGCGACCGCCGCCTGCAAGCTCTGGCGCGCGGCGACGAGGGATTCCTGCTCGGCCTGGCTTACTCCACCCAGCGCGGCTACGGCCGCACCCATCCTTTCGCCGGCGAGATCCGCAGCGGCCATGTCACGGTCGAGATCGTTCCCGAGGAACTCGGCTTCCCCATCATCCTCGGCACGATCGAGCTCACCGAGTGCCAGATGGTCAACCAGTTTGCCGGCACCGACACGGCGCCGGCGCAATTCACCCGCGGCTATGGGCTTGCGTTCGGGCGCGGCGAACGCAAGGCGATGGCAATGGCGCTGATGGATCGCGCACTGCGCGCGGCCGAGCTCGGGCGAGGAACCAACCGCACCCGCGCAGGACGCGGAGTTCGTCCTCAGCCACGCCGACAACGTGGAGGCCTCCGGGTTCGTGCAGCACTTGAAGTTGCCGCACTACGTCGATTTCCAGTCGGAGCTCGAAGTGCTGCGCCGGCTGCGTGAGAAGAAGCAAGCGTGACCTACAACTTCGCCTATCTCGACGAGCAGTCGAAGCGCATGATCCGCCGCGCCATCCTGAAGGCCGTGGCGATACCGGGATACCAGGTGCCTTTCGCCGGCCGCGAGATGCCGCTGCCCTATGGCTGGGGCACCGGCGGCATCCAGGTCACCGCCTCCGTCATCGGCCCGCGCGACACGCTGAAGGTGATCGACCAGGGCGCCGACGACACCACCAATGCCGTCAGCATCCGCCGCTTCTTCGCCCGCACCGCCGGCGTGGCCACCACGATGCGCACGGCCGAGGCGACGATCATCCAGACGCGACACCGCATCCCCGAAACGCCGCTGCGCGAGGGCCAAGTGATGGTCTTCCAGGTGCCGATTCCGGAGCCGCTGCGCTGGCTGGAACCGCGCGAGACGGAGACGCGGCGCCTGCACGCGCTGGGCGAATACGGCGCCATGCACCTGAAGCTCTACGAGGACATCGCCCGCACCGGGCAGATCGCGACGTCCTACGACTATCCGGTGCTGGTGAACCATCGCTATCTGATGTCGCCGTCGCCGATCCCGCGCCTCGACAATCCCAAGCTGCACCGCAGCCCTGCCCTGATGCTGTTCGGCGCCGGACGCGAGAAGCGCATCTACGCCGTGCCGCCCCATACCGACGTGCGGAGCCTCGACTTCGCGGACCATCCCTTCAAGGTGGAGCGTTTCTCCATGCGCTGCGCCCGCTGCGGCGCCACGGACAGCTATCTCGACGAAATCGTCGTCGACGATCGCGGCACGCGCCGCTTCACCTGCTCAGACACCGACTGGTGCAACACGCGGCTTGGGCGATGAGCCCGGCCGAGGACCATCCGGTGCTCGATGTGCAGGGGCTCACGAAACGCTTCGGCGCGCGAACTGCGTGCGATGCGCTCTCGTTCGCGCTCTGGCCGGGCGAGGTCCTCGGCATCGTTGGTGAATCCGGTTCCGGCAAGACCACGCTGCTGCGCTGCATCGCCGGGCAGCTCACGCCGGATCAGGGCAAGGTCGTGTTCCGCCAAGCGGACGGATCGGATGTCGAGCTGACCTGCCTCGACGAGATCGGCCGTCGCCGCAGCATCGGCGCGGCAATCGGCTTCGTGCACCAGAATCCGCGCGACGGTTTGCGCCTGCATCTCACCGCCGGCGCCAACATCGCCGAACCGTTGCTGGCCGCCGGGGAACGCCATTACCACAGCATCCGCGAGGCTGCCGAGAGCTGGATGGCGCGCGTCGAGCTTGATGCCGCGCGCATCGACGAGACACCGCAAACCTTCTCGGGGGGTATGCAGCAGCGTTTGCAGATCGCCCGCACCCTGGTGACGAACCCGCGGGTGGTGTTGATGGACGAGCCCACCGGCGGCCTCGACGTCTCGGTGCAGGCACGGCTGCTCGACCTCGTTCGCCGCCTCGCCGGCGAACTCGGCCTTGCGGTCATCCTCGTCACCCACGACCTTGGCGTGGTACGCCTGCTCGCCGACCGGCTGATGGTGATGCAGGACGGAGGTGTGGTGGAGCAGGGGCTCACCGACCAGGTGCTCGACGATCCTCAACAACCCTACACGCAACTTCTTGTCGCCTCAGTGCTGCCAGCATGAGCGACAAACCCGCGATTGTGGTCCACGATTTGGAGAAACGGTTCGTCCTGCACGCGCAGGGCAAGGAGCTGCGAGTGTTGCGCGGCCTGTCGCTGGAAGTATGGCCCGGCGAATGCGTGGTGCTCGACGGACCCTCCGGCGCCGGCAAGAGCACGCTGTTGCGGGTCCTCTACGGCAATTACTGTGTCGACGCCGGCTCGGTGCGGATCCGGCACGAGGGCAGGCTGCTCGATCTCGCGATCGTGCCCTCGCGTACGGTGCTCGATCTGCGGCGGCGCACGCTCGCCCATGTCAGCCAGTTCCTGCGCGTCATCCCGCGCGTCCCGGTTCTTGCGCTCGTGGCGGACAGGCTGCGCGACGCCGGCCTGGACGAAGTCCAGGCGCGCGAACGCGCCCGCGACATGCTGCACCGGGTGGCGCTGCCGGAGCATCTCTGGAGCCTGCCGCCGGCGACGTTCTCGGGCGGCGAACAGCAGCGCGTGAACATCGCCCGGGGCCTTGCTGCGGGCCACTCCGATTCTGCTGGTCGACGAGCCCACCGCCTCGCTCGACGCTCCGAATGCGGCGCGTATCACATCCCTGCTGCGCACGGCGCGGGAGGAGGGCACGGCGATCGTCGCGATTTGCCACGACGCCACAGCGCGCGCCGCCATCGCCACACGCCTCTTTGCCATGCCCGCCTTGGATGCCGCATGACCCATTAGACCATTCTCACCGATGCCCGGATCGTCACCGAGCGCGACATCGTCCGCGGCACGTTCCTTCTGCGCGGCCACGACCGGTCACCGGCCAAATGCCACCCTGGCTAGGTTCGTCCAACCCAAGCCGGCGGCCCTTTCGACCTCGTCGATGAACCTTGGCAGATCGTCGGCGCCGGGATCGAGATGGTCGAACGACGGCCGACCCGGCGAGCTTCGCTCGACCGAGGCGATCCGGCGGCATGTGCGCGAGCACTTGGGCGCCGCGTGGGCAGCGGCTGATCGGGCGGGTGCCGCACGGCCGTCGGAAGACGACAACCTTCCTCGCCGGCCTGCGACATGACCGCATCGTCGCGCCGCTGGTCGTCGACGGCGCGATCGACGGGCCGATGTTCCGTGCCTGGGTCGAGCAGTTCCTCGCGCCGACGCTGAAAGCGGCGACATGGCACCTGCAGCAGTCGCTTGCCTTTCTGCGTGAACCGGCCGATTGCGAGGGATGCCTCCTCGTCGGAGCGAACGGCGTAGAAGCCGAGCTGCCCCCGGCATCGGACCCGGGCCGCCGATCTGGCAGTGGAGTCAGGCCAGGGTGTCTCAACGGCCGCGACCCGTCGTCGGCAGCAGCTATCCCAACTTTTCCGGTGAGAATGGCCCCGCTCTCGAACAGGCCTGCAGCTCGTTGTGTGCATCGTCATCGACGATCGCCGGATCTTGTTGTTTGGCGAGATGGCCAGGAACGACATGTCGAACTGCTGATCGGCCGTGATGTCGATCGGATACGCCTCGTAAGCAATCTCAATTTCCTCGAGCACGATCGCCGGCTTGCGCCCGTTCGGCACCTTCCAGGTTTAGAGCTTGATCATGACCTTCTCCGAATGAATACCCGAACCGTCACTGGTCTCGATCCAGGGCAGTTCGCGACGGGCCCTGCAACTTGTTTCGAGGCACCTCAATGGATTGGACGTTGTATGGGCGGCCCTGTCCTGACCATGAAGGAAGTGCTGCTTCGCCCAAGGCACGCCCTGCTCGCCAACGACCATGCCGAGGAGGCCGAACAACGCGAAGATCGGCGGTGCCGGCGACTTTACATTGAGAAATCCATAGCCGGCGCCGAAAACAAGACCGACCACGAAGGAGATCAGGTAATTCGAGGTCATGTCTTGACCCTATGGTGTTGCGGCCCTCGATGTTGCCCTTGGCATGGTAGGTTTCGAGTGCTCCGGCACTGAGAAAAACTCGAAACGTAGCTTCGGTCAAATCGAACGCGAATGGTCCAAGAGCGTAACGAATGCAAAGCGCTCCGTCCGGTCATTGTCCATCCCCGGTGCTCAGCGACCGGTGTCGCGGGTACGCTCACCGGCCGAGATGAGCACCGCCGCAGGTAGTTCGATCTAATTTCTCGAAGTATCCACACTAGATTTTACCAGTATTGCGCAAGGTTGAGCAGTCCTAGATGTCTGCTCAAGCGAGACCGCTGAGCAACGCCCGACGACCGACGGTTCGGTGAGCCGCCGGGAACGGTCCGCGGACCAGGTTCAATCCCCCCGATGGAGGCCTGCATGATTGGACAAACCGGTCCCGATCGACGCGACCGCCCGGCGTGCTCATCGCATGATGCCGCACTCGCGGTTGATCGAGTTGAAGGCCACCCGCACGGCTTCTACGCGATCAACGGCAATCAGATGGTCAAGGATGCCGTCGCCTTCGTGAAGTCAGGAGAGTGCCATGCCGACCGTTGCCGAACTGCTTGTCGAAACGCTCGCCGACATCGGTGTCCGCCATGTGTTCGGAGTGGTCGGGGATGCGCTGAACGCCTTCTCCGAGGCGATCCGCAAGCAGGACCGCATCGAATGGATCGGCGTCCATCACGAGGAGGGCGCCGCGCTGGCCGCGGCCGCGCAGGCGAAGCTGACCGGAAGGCTGGGCGTCTGCTGCGGCACTACGGGACCGGGAGCCAACCACCTCGTGGCGGGCCTTTATGAGGCGAAAAAGGACCACGCGCCGGTCCTGGCCATCTCCGGCGGGGTGCCTGCCAAGCTGCGCGGCGTCGACTACCGGCAGGAGAACTCACCCAATCTCCTCTTCCGCGACGTAGCGGCCTACACCGAGACCATCACCGACCCGGGCATGGCGGCGCAGGTCATCCATCAGGCGATCGCGGAGGCGTACGGCGAGCGCGGCGTGGCGCACCTCAACATTCCCCAAGACATCATCGGGCAGACCGTCAGGGGCGCGACGCCCAGCCTCGCGACGCTGCGTCCGCGGCCAGAGGTCGCGCCGTCACAGGAGGATGTCTTCGAGGGCCAGTCGTCTGATCGGGGAGGCGGGAACGGTCGCCGTCCTCTGCGGCGCCGGCTGCCACGGCGCCGAGGCCGAGCTGATCGAGCTGTCGCGCCGGCTCTATCAAGCGACATCCGGAGTTGGACAGTTACGACAGCTAGAACTGGACAGTGACATCACGCCGATCCGGCCGCCGGATTTGCTTCGCTGTTCCGCTTCAGCAGACCGGATCGCCGCTTCTCGCGGAGGCGGTAGCTGTCGCCCCGGATGGTGACGACGTGGCTGTGGTGCAGAAGCCTGTCCAGGATCGCGGTGGCGACGACTGGGTCGTTCAGGATCGTTCCCCACTCACCGACGCTGCGGTTGCTGGTCACCAAGATGCTGCCACGCTCATAGCGGCGGCTGACCAGGGCAAAGAACAGGTGCGCGGCCTGCGGCTCGAGAGGCAGATACCCAAGTTCGTCGATGATCAGCAGCTTCGGCTTCGAGTAGCGGATCAGCTTCTCCTCCAGTCTTCCTTCCGCCTGCCCCTTCACCAGCGTGGTGACCAGCGCCATGGCCGGGGTGAACAGCACCGAGTAGCCGTTGCGGATCGCTTCGCGGCCGAGGCCGACTGAAAGATGGGTCTTGCCGACGCCCGGTGGCCCCTGGATCAACAACGTGTCGCCGTTCGCCACCCAACGGCAGGCGGCAAGGTCGCGGATCTGCTTGGGGTCGAGCGACGGCTGGGCCGCGAAGTCGAAGCTCTCCAGCGTGCGCACAAAGGGGAACTTGGCGATGCCCAGCCCCATTTGGATGCGCCGCTCCTCCCGGTGCGTCACTTCGGCCTCGCACAACAGGCCCAGCGTCTCGGGCAGCGTCATCTCCCGGCGCGCCGCCTCATCGAGCAGGCTGTCCAGCCGGTCGCGCATCGCGGTCAGCTTCAACCGGCCCAGCATCTCGGGCAGGGCGGCCCCCACCGCGCTCACCAGCCACCCCCAACCGCCTGCTCATACTCAGCCAATGGGCGCAGCAACGCACTGGCCGGAGCCAGGAGGTCGGCGGCAGGCGCAGGCTTCGCGTCAGCGACGATGCCGCGCAGATGGGCCGCCATGACGGACCGCTCGCGTCGTCCTTGTCGCTCGGCATGGCGCGCAACCTCCGCGCCGGCGTGCAGGATCCGCACCTCGCTGCCGCAGACCAGCACGCTGACACCGGCATCGATCAGCTGCCACGGCACGCTGTAATGGTTGGTGTCGACGTTGACGCAGCCGTCGTTCTGCACCCGGCGCGCCAGCTCGCGCAGCTGGCCGAACGGCGGCCGGTCCCGAAGCGGGCGCAGGTTCGCTGCCTCGTCACGCTCGAAGCGCCCGATCGGCGTCTCGCCTGTCGTGCCGTGCAGGCGAACATCCGCCACCTCGCGCATCCACCAGGCCAGGTGCGCCTCCAGTGCCGCCCAGCTGGCGAAGCAGCGGCCGGCGATGGCGTTGTGCTTCACGTAGCCGACGCCGCGCTCGTCTTTGCCTTTGGTGCGCGCCCGGTAGGGAGCACAGGCTTGCGGACGCACGTCCCAGTAGCGGGCAAAGGCGGAGAAGCGTTCGTTGAACAGCACCTCGCGCGTCTGCCCGTCGTGCCGCTGGACCAGGGCCCGGGCATTGTCGAGCAGGATCTCCCGCGGCAGCCCGCCGAAGTGCCGGAACGCGCCCTCCAGACCCTGGAACCAGGAGGTTTTGCCGCTCATGGCGGAACGCCTGCACATAC
Organism: uncultured Alphaproteobacteria bacterium; assembly: GCA_963719345.1. Classification (GTDB taxonomy): domain Bacteria; phylum Pseudomonadota; class Alphaproteobacteria; order Acetobacterales; family Acetobacteraceae; genus CAVRCA01. Next base: position 83,428 of record CAVRCA010000005.1, on the reverse strand, counting down.
ACACGCCGCGAGTAGCCCAGCGTCGCGACGAACAGGTAGGCCCGCACGCTCTCCTCACCGATCTGGACTTGCCGCTCACCAAAGTCGATCTGCAGCTGCTGCCCAGGTGGCGTCTCAAACCGGACCGTCGCCCGCGCCTCAGCCAGAAGCTCCCGCCGCAGATGTGCCACCGCCCGCTCTACCGTGCGCAGGCTGATCCTGAGGCCGTGCTCCGCCGCCAGCTCCTGACGAACCACGTCCGCATTGCCCCGATGTTGCCGAAAGCGCTCCGACAACCAACCCTGCAGCCCTGATAGAACACTGTCCCGTGGCGATGCCCGGAACGGCACCCAGCCCTCCGCAGCAACATAACGCTGCACCGTCGTCGGGCTGCAGCCAACCTCACGCGCAATCCGCCGCAACCCCCAGCCAAGCCGATACAGGTGCAGCATCGCTGCCACCTCGTCCGGCATCCTCATCACCCCACTCCGCGGCTGTTCCACCCGCGGGCACTGCACCACGTCCAACATCAACCCGAACTCCCACCCTCATAGGTGTCCAGTTCTGCCTGTCGCCCGTGTCCAGTTTCTCATGTCGCCCAACACCCGTCGCGCGACACCCGGCGGCGCAGCACCACGCGACCGGTCTCGTCCAGGCCCGCGACGCTGCAACTGTTCTTGCCCAGATCAATCCCGAGCACTGCGATATCCGTCATCCCGTCCTCCTCGCCAAAGAGGCAACCCTACTCGGGTCACCTCAGGGAGGGGCGGGCCATTCCATAATCAGACCCGGTCCGCGTCGGGCAAGCCCCGCGAAGTCACGCTCAATGAGGGTTGGTATAAGACGGGATCCTGCTGGTACTACAGTTGCGGAACAGCGCTGGTTCGGCTGCGGCGATGCGCTTGGGAAGCTGACGCTTGGTGGCATCGTCGCCACCAGGACCAAGCGAACACGAAGACCGCCGCGCAATCGGCGCCAGCAACAGACGAGCGATCATGGTCCTGATTTCCGGCACGCTCGGTGTCGGGAGCGTCGGCATGCTCAGGCGGCGAGAGCGCTTGGACTCCTTTTCGTTCGGTTTGCCGCCGGCGGCGCGGCGAAGCTGGGCCGACAACCCGGTCAGGAAGGCGAGCGCGGCCATGCACAGCGTCATGTGGCGATGCCAGCCCTGCCAGGATCTGGCCTCGCAGTGATCGAGCCCGAGTTCCTCCTTGGCACGCTGGAAGCACTCCTCGATCGTCCAGCGCAGGCCGGCCGCGCCGGCCAGTTCGGCAAGCCCCGTGCCGGCAGGTGCGAAGGCGAGATAGTAGGCCCGCTCATGGGAGTCGCGCCTGTTGCGGCGGATCAGCAGCCAGCGTTCAAATCCCTCGTCCACCGTCCATGGCAGCGCGATGCGCGCCCAGTCGTAGAGGCGCGGCCCCTTTGATCCTTCTCCCGCCGCGTGCGCATGCCAAGCGGCAGGGGGCAGCGCATCGGCCATCTCCGCCGGATCGGTTTGCAGCAGCCCGTCCCTGGTCAGCAGCCGCAGCACATGGTTCGAGCGCGTGGCGAGGACGTAGGATTGGCGGCGCGCTTCGAGCATTCGGCGAAGCCGCGAGGCTGAACCGTAGAGTGCATCGGCCAGCACCCACGCGCAGGGCGTGCCCGCATCCAGCGCCGCGGCGATCAGCTCGCAGGCGATTTGCGGCTTGGTCGCGAACGTCACCGCCTCTGGCACCTGCGCCCGCCGGCGCCGCTCCGCGTCATCGGTCCAGACCTCGGGCAGATAGAGCCGCCGGTCGATCAGCGCCTGGCCGGGCGGGCTCGCATAGCCCAGAAACACCCCGACTTGGCAGTTCTCGATCCGCCCCGCCGTCCCAGAATACTGCCGCGCGACGCCAACCGAATGCATCCCCTTCTTGAGAAAGCCGGTCTCGTCAACCACCAGCACCCCGCGCGGGTCGCCGAGCGTGGCCATCACCTCCGCCCGCACCAGATCGCGCAGCGCATCGGCCTGCCACACACTGCGCCCGAGCAGCGATTGCATCCGGTACGGTCGATCAAGACCCGCCTGCTCGGCCATCAACCAGCCGGTCTTGCGCGCAATGCCTGACAGCAGCCCGTCGATGAACGCACCCGCCGAGGCCCGCACCTCCGGGCGACCGAACGCGCCGGACAGCCGCCGCTTCAGTCCCGCAAGCTCATCCTCCCAGCGCAACGACGCGCCCGACCAATCCGCAACCAACATCGCCGCCTCCCCAAGCAGCGACAGCGAATCAGACCCGCACTCATTCCGCAACTGTGGTACTGGCAGAGGACACTTCGGAGGGGCAACGCATGTCCGTCCCTTGATGGGTGCCGCTTAATTGGATGTGCTAATCAAGTTGGGTACCCGTTCGCACTTCCGGGCATCGGCTTTGTTCAGCCCGGCTTGTCCAAATCCCGTGCCACCTCCGGCTGGTGTAGCAGCCGGTCGATCTTCATCGCGTAGTCCAACGCCGTGTCGGGCTGGAACGACAGGTCCGGCACGAACTTCAGCCGCAGCGCGTGGGCGACCTGAGCGCGCAGGAACGGCGTCACCCGGCGCACCGCCGGCAACAACGCGTCGACGTCGGATCGGCCGAGCCGCGCCAAGAAAGCGGTCGCGTGCTTGAGGTCCGGGCCGATGCGAACCTCGGTGACCGTGATGTGCGCGTCGGCCAAATCCGGATCACGGAAGTCGGTGCGGGCGAACAGATCGGCGAGCACGTGGCGGATCTCCTCCGCCACGCGCAACTGCCGCTGCGACGGCGCGCCGCCGGAAGAAGCCTGCTTCCTCACCCGGGCACCATCTCGGTCTCGTAGCACTCCACCATGTCGCCTTCCTGCAGGTCGTGGAAGTTGGCGAAGGAGAGGCCGCACTCGTAGCCGCGCGCCACCTCGCGCACGTCGTCCTTGAAGCGCTTCAACTGCGATAGGTCGCCGGTGTGGATCACCACGTTGTCGCGCAGCACGCGCACCCCGGCGCCGCGCTTGACCAGGCCCTCGGTGATCATGCAGCCCGCGACCTTGCCGGTCTTGGTGATGTTGAACACTTTCCGGACCTCGGCATAGCCCAAGAACCGCTCGCGCGCCTTGGGTGCGACCTTGCCGCGCACCAGTTTTTCGACATCGTCCGCCACCTCGTAGATGATCGAGTAGTAGCGGATGTCGACGCCGTCCCGCTGCGCCAGCTCGCGCGCCTGGCTGGTGGCGCGCACGTTGAACGCGATCACCACGGCGCTGGACGCCTTCGCGAGCTGGATGTCGCTCTCGGTGATCTGGCCAACGGCGCTGTGCAGCACCCGGACGCGCACCTCCTCATGGGCGAGCTTGAGCACCGTCGCGGTGATCGCCTCGGCGCTGCCCTGCACGTCGGCCTTGATGACGACGGCAACTTCCTTCTGCTCGCCGGCGACGATGCGGGCCAGCATCTCGTCCAACGTGCCGCGCGCCGCGACGTGACCGGCCGCCGTGGTGTCGCGCAGCTTGCGGCCGCGGAACTCGCTGATCTCGCGCGCCCGGCCTTCGACGTCGACCACCACCAGCGGCTCGCCCGCCGACGGCACGCCGGCGAGGCCCAGGATCTCGACCGGCATCGACGGGCCGGCCACCTTGATCTGCCGTGCCTTGTCGTCGAGCATCGCCCGCACCCGGCCCCATTCGGCGCCGGCCACGACGATGTCGCCCTGGTTGAGCGTGCCCTTCTGCACCAGCACCGTCGCCACCGGGCCGCGGCCACGGTCGAGCCGGCTCTCGATCACCGTCCCCTCCGCGCTGCGCTCGGGATTGGCGCGCAGGTCCAGAATCTCCGCCTGCAGCAGGATGGCTTCTTCCAGCTTGTCGAGGCCGGTTTTCTTGATCGCCGACACCTCGACGTCCTGCGTCTCGCCGCCGAGGTTTTCGACCACGATGTCGTAGCCCAGCAGTTCGTTGCGTACCCGGTCGGGATTGGCGTCCGGCTTGTCCATCTTGTTGATGGCGACGATGATCGGCACGTCCGCCGCCTTGGCGTGGCGGATCGCCTCGACGGTCTGCGGCATCACGCCGTCATCGGCGGCGACCACCAGCACCACGATGTCGGTGACGCTGGCGCCGCGCGCGCGCATCGAGGTGAACGCCTCGTGGCCCGGCGTGTCGATGAAGGTGATGCGGTCGCCCGACGGCATCTGCACCTGGTAGGCGCCGATGTGCTGGGTGATGCCGCCCGCCTCGCGCGCCGCGACGTCGGTCGCGCGCAGCGCGTCGAGCAGGCTGGTCTTGCCGTGATCGACATGGCCCATGATGGTCACGACTGGCGAGCGCGTCTGCAGATCGGCGTCGGTGTCGGCAGCACCCTCCAGCCCGATCTCCACGTCGGCCTCGGAAACCCGGCGCGCGCGATGGCCGAACTCCTGCACCACCAGTTCCGCGGTGTCGGCGTCGAGCGCCTGCGTCACCGTCGCCATCACGCCCATCTTCATCAGCGCCTTGATGACGTCCGGTGTGCGCGCCGCCATGCGGTTGGCGAGTTCCTGGACGGTGATGGTGTCGGGCAGGATGACGTCGCGCACGACGCGCACCTGGTCGGACCGCAGCCGCTCCAGCTCGGCCTGCCGCCGCTCGCGCTCGCGCTGGCGGCGGACCGAGGCGAGACTGCGGACACGCTCGTCCTCGCCCTCGATGGCCGCCTGCACGTCGATGCGGCCGGCCCGGCGGCGGTCGTCCACCCCCTTCTTGGGCGCGACGACGGCGGGCTTGCGCGGCGGCAACGGCGAGCCGGGCCGGCGGATCGGGCGCGCCTCGTCCTCCTCCTCGGCGCGGCCGGTGCGCAGGCGCAGCGTCTCGCTCGGGGAAGCCGGAGTTGCGGCGGGAGCGGCCGGCGCCGGACGACGCCGCGCCTCCTCGCCACCACGGGCGGCCGGCGGCGGCGAGGGCGCGGCGGCAGCGGTCGCGATCGCGGCCTGGCGCGCCTCGTCCTCGGCGGCCTGCCGGGCGGCATCCTGCTCCTCGATGCGCTTGCGGGCTTCTTCCTCGGCCGCCCGACGCGCCTCTTCCTCGGCGCGCTTGCGGGCCTCCTCGGCGGCCGACAGGATCGAAATCTTCTCCTGCTCGCGCCGCTCGGCCTCGCGCCTGGCGTTCTCGCGCTGCTGGTCCGCCAGCACGCGCTGCCGGGTCGCGAGTTCGGTCGCGGTCAGCGCCCGGGTCGGCGCGGACGGCGCCGCACGGCCCGAGGCGGCGCGGCCGGCGGGAGCCGATGGGGTCCCGGCGCGCGCCTGGGCACCGCTTGCCGCCGGCGCCGGGCCAGGCGGGGCGGCGGGCGCCGGCGCACGCTTCTTGCGCACCTCGACCTGCACCACCTTCGACCGACCGTGACTGAAGCTCTGCCGGACGGAGCCGCCATCAACGGTACGGCCCACCTCCAAGCGCCCTGCCGGCCGCAAGGAAAGCCGGCTCTTGCCCGCGTCCTGATCGTTGCCTTCGCTCATGCACCCGCCCGATTGTTCATCTCGTCCGTCCTGCCGGCTTCACCGCCGGAGGACCCATTCAGCTCGTCCCGTCCGGCCAGGCCGGACAACCGCCCACACTCGATCACCAATGCCTCGGCCAACCGCCCGGGAGCGACCGCCACATGCATCGCATGATCGCGGCCGAATACCCGTCCCAGCGCCTCGGCCGGCAACGGCCTGACCACCGCGAGGCCCGGCCGCGCGCCCGAGAGGAAGCGGGCCTGTTCGGCGGCACTGCCGTCGGCGGCCTGCACCGCCACTGCGGCCCGACCGGACCGCACCCATTCGCGCCCTTTCTCGAACCCGGCGACCGCCTGCCCGGCGCGACGCGCCAAGCCGAGAAGATCGCCAATCCGCCGGACCAAGGCCGCCTGCAGCACGGAGGTGAGATCGGGGGGCAGCGTGACCGGACCACGAGCCGCCCGGGCAAAAGCCTTGGCCAAAGTGCCCTGGGCACGCGCGGTTTCTAACACATCCTTCCGCGCGCTCAACCAGATTCCCCGTCCCGGCAGGCTTGCAGCAATGTCGGGCACGATCAGCCGCTCAGGACCGAGAACGAAACGGATCATCCGCTCCTTGCCCTGGCGTTCCCGCGTGACGATGCAGCGCCGCAGCGGGCCGGTCTCTTCCGGTTCCCCCGCCGGCTCCCCGATCGATCCCCCGAGGAGCGCGGTCGTCTCGGGCGCGGTCGTCCCGATGTCAGTGTCGGTGTCGGTGTCAGTCGTGACCCGCCTCCCCGGCCGCTTCCTCGACCACCGCCTCGGGCGCCGGCTCGGCATCCTCGTCCTCGAACCAGTGCGCGCGGGCGGCCATGATCACGGCGTTGGCGGTGTCCTCGTCCATGGTGTCGGCGCCGACGATCTCGATCAACTCGTCGGAGGCGAGATCGGCCAGATCGTCGAGCGTCTTCACGCCCTTCTCGCCCAGGGCGACCAGCATCGCCGGCGTCAGGTCCTCGATCGCGGCGACCTCCTCGGAGACGCCGAGCTCGATGCGGCGCTCGGTCAACTCGGTGTCGCGCTTGGTCAGGAACGCGCCGGCGCGGCGGATCAGCTCGGCCGCGACGCTCTCGTCGAACCCCTCGATCGAGGCCAGTTCCTCCTCGTCCACAAAGGCGAGCTCCTCGACGGTGGTAAAGCCCTCCGTCACCAGCAATCCGGCGATCACGTCGTCGACGTCGAGCGCCTCGACGAACAGCGAGCTGCGACGGCGGAACTCCTCCTGCCGACGCTCGCTTTCCTCGGCCTCGGTCAGGATGTCGATGTCCCAGCGGGTCAGTTGGCTGCCCAGCCGGACATTCTGGCCCCGCCGGCCGATGGCGAGGCTCAACTGGTCGTCGGGCACCACCACTTCAACCCGCCCGGCATCCTCGTCCATCACCACCTTCGTCACCTCGGCGGGCGCCAGCGCGTTCACCACGAAGGTAGCGGCCTGCGGCGACCAGGGAATGATGTCGATCTTCTCGCCCTGCAGCTCCTGCACCACGGCCTGCACGCGCGAGCCCCGCATGCCGACGCACGCGCCGACCGGATCGATCGAGCTGTCGCGCGAGATCACCGCCATCTTGGCCCGGCTGCCCGGGATCGCGCGCCACCGCCTTGATCTCGATGATGCCGTCGTAGATCTCCGGCACCTCCTGGGCGAACAGTTTTGCCAGGAAGCCGGGATGCGTGCGGGACAGGAAGATCTGGGGTCCGCGCGGCTCCTCGCGCACGTCGTAAATGTAGGCGCGCACGCGGTCGCCGTTGCGGAAGCTCTCGCGCGGGATCAGCTCGTCGCGCCGCAGCAGCGCCTCCGCCCGGCCGAGCTCGACCATCAGGTTGCCGTACTCGGTGCGCTTGACAACGCCGTTGATGATCTCGCCGACGCGGTCCTTGTACTCGTCGTACTGCCGCTTGCGCTCGTACTCGCGCACGCGCTGCACGATCACCTGCTTGGCGGTCTGCGCGGCGATGCGGCCGAAATCGATCGGCGGCAGCGGGTCGACGATGAACTCGCCGACATTGATGCCGGGCTGGAACTTGCGGGCGATGGTGACGGGGATCTGGGTCTCCTCGTTTTCCACCGTCGCGCCGTCGGCGAGTTCGACCACCTCGGTCCAGCGCGAGAGGCGCACGTCGCCGGTCTTGCGGTCGATGGTGGCGCGGATGTCCTTCTCGTGGCCGTACTTGGCGCGGCCGGCCTTCTGGATGGCCTGCTCCATCGCCTCCAGCACCTCCTCGCGGTCGATGGATTTTTCGCGCGCGACGGCGTCGGCTACCAGCAGCAGCTCGGGACGGGCGATTGCGGTATCCATGATGACCTCTCAGTTGGTCCTGGGTGGAGTGACGGCGGCAGTGGCCTCGATCAGCGCGTCGGTCAGCACGAGGCGAGCGCGGCGGAGGCGGGCGCGGGGCAGGGACACCTCCGTGCCGTCGTCCAGCCGCAGGCGGGCGTGCTCGGCATCGGCGCCGAGCACGATGCCGGAGAACCGCTTGCGCCCGTCAAGCGGCATGTCGGTCTCGGCGCGGGCGAGATGGCCGGCGAAGCGGTTCCAGTCCTTCGTCCGCGTCAGCGGCCGATCGATCCCGGCCGAGCTGACCTCCAACGTCCAGGCTCCCGGCAGCGGGTCCTCGACATCGAGCACCGCCCCGAGCGCCCGCGAGATCGCCTCGCAATCGGCGACCCCGATCTGGGCGCCGTCGGCGCGGTCGGCCATGACCTGAACGGTCGGCCGGTCCTTGCCGGAGATCGCGACGCGCACGAGCTCGTAGCCCATATCGGCCAGGGTGGGGGCAACGATGTCGGCCAGCCTGGCTTCGAGGCCGGTGTGGCGGGGCTGGTCCCGGTCCGTCTGATCAGTGTCCAAAAACAAAAAAGGCGGCCCGTGAAGGCCACCCCCCGTCAGTCCACGGAGATTGAGTTAGATCCTTCACATAGACGCCCGGCGGGTCGCTTGCAAGAGTAGCCCAGAAGGGGCAGCACCCCGGCTTGGCGCGCCCGGCCGTTCATGTCGAAATCTGCTCCAGCACCGCCCCCGACTGCCGGATCCCCAGGCTCCGGATCAGCAGCGCCGGCAGCACCGCCCCGGGCAGCGCGATCCATAAAATCCAGCCGAGGTGGTTGGGACCCAGTGCGTAGAGCGGGCCGAGCAAAGTCACGCCGGCCCACGCTCCCAGATGGCCGAGCCCATCGGTCCAGGCAAACGCCATCGAGCGGATGCGCGTGGGATAGGCGACGGCCGTGTAGTTGTAGAGGTTGAACAGGTAGAGCCCGGTGCCGATCCGGCTGACGATGTAGCAGAGCGCGATGACCGTCAGGTCGGGCACCAGCCAGGCGACCACCCAGGCGACCGCGAACAACAGGCCCATGGCGCAGATCACGCTGCGCCGCTCGACGCGCTCGCCGAGGCGGCCGTTGACCAGGAAACCGACGAACAACGCCGCGTACGCCGCCGCGATGACCAGGAAGACGAAGTGCGGGGTGGCGCCGTGATCGACCATGTAGACGGCGGCAAAGGCGCCGACGCCGTAGATCAGCCCCGCATAGCCGAGCACCCAGCAGGCGATCAGCACCGAAGTCCGGCCACGGTACACCGGGCTCAGGAACAGCTCGCGCCAGTCCGCCCGCTCGGTGACGATCACCGGGTTGCGCGATGGGTCCGGCTCCGCCAGGGGGGCCTGCGTAGCGGCACGACAGCGCCGCTCGAACTCCAGCATCACGCGGTCGGCTTCCTCGTGCCGCCCGCGCGCCTCCAACCAGCGCGGCGATTCCGGCAGCAGCCAATAGAGCAGCGGCAGCAGGACGACGATCTCGATGGCGGCGCTTACCCAGAGAAAAAGCTGCCACCGGCCGGGGATCAGCCAGAACGCCAGCAGGTTGACGGCGACCGCGACCAGCGCCGTCGCCGCCTGCGAGGAGAGCAGGACCCTGCTCCGCACCGGCGGGGAGATGATTTCGGACAGGTAGACGGAGTGCGTCGCCACGATGCCGCCGACCCCGAGCGTGCTGATGATCGACAGCACGACCATCCAGCCGAAATCGGTGACATAGGCGAACGGCCAGATGCAGATCCCGCCGAGCAGAGCGGAGAGCAGGATAGCCGGCCGCCGCCCGTAGCGCTCGGCGACCCAGCTCATGATGAAGACGCCGAGCAGCACGCCGAGCCCGACCTGCAGCGCCACGATCACCCCGTATTCGACGACGGTGATGAGGTGCTTCGGTCGCCAGACGAACGGGTAGAGCCGGGCGCCGATCCCGTCGGTGTCGAAGACGATGAAGCCCCAGGTCACCTGGACCAGGATGGCGAGTCGCCACTGCACGCGGGTCAGCGGCAGCCGATCGACGCGCGCGGCGATCTGCCCGCCGATCGCGCGGGAGGGCGCGGCAAGGACGTCATCGGTCAGCGGCAACGGATCGAGGCGCGCGCCGGCTTGGCCCGTTTCGGCCATTGGATTCCCCCCTGTTGCCGGCGTCTTGCGGCAGTGCCGGCCGGTTGCCTGCCGATCCTAGGCGACGGGGACGGGCGATTGCCACCGTCGCCTCGCGGCGGCGGCAACGGCCAGCGGTTCAGGCGGCGCGGCGCAGCGTCACGGGCAGGCTCGCCAATCCGCGCAGCGTGTTGTTGTAGCGGCGGGTGATAGGGCCGGTGATCTCGATGGCGGCCGCCTTGCGGGCCAGCGCGGCGAGCACGACCTCGCCCTCGAGCCGGGCCAGCACCTGGCCGACGCAGGCGTGGATGCCGGCGCCGAAGCCGACATGGCCCGCGTTGCGACGGTCGATGTCGTACGCCTCGGGATTGTCCCAGCGGCGCGGGTCGCGGTTGGCGGCGCCCATGAACACCAACACCTTCTCGCCCTCGCCGAGCGACACGCCGCCGATCTCCACCGCGCCCGTGGTGGTGCGGAAGAAGGTCTGCACCGGCGTCTCGTAGCGCACGGCCTCCTCGAACGCGGCCCGCGCCAGCGCCGGATTGGCGCGCAGCTTCTGGAACTGCTCGGGAAAACGCGCCAGGCAGAACAGCGCCGCGCCGAGGCCGCTCACCGTGGTGTCGACGCCGGCGGTCAGCAGCGAGCGCACCACCAGCGGCGCCTCCTCGGCGGTCAGTTCGCCGGCGTCGGCGGCGGCGTGGATTGCCGCTCCGAACCCGCCCGGCGCCAGGGCGTCCCGTTGCGACTGCGCCTGCACCCAGGCAACGACGGGCTCGGCGTCGCGGACCGCCGCCTCGAAGAACTCGTTCCTCGGGCCGAAGGAGTTGAACACCATGTTGCCATAGGGAAGAAGATGCTTGCGGTTCTCGCGCGGCATCCCGACCGCATCGGGGAATACGGTGAGCGGATAGGCCTCGGCGAGATCGGCGATCGCATCGAAGGTCTCGCGCGCCAGCAGCTCGTCGACCAGCGCCTCGGCGGCGGCGGCGAAGTCGGCGCGCAGGCCGCGCACGGTCGCCGGCGACAGTACGCCGTCCAGCACGCGGCGGGTGCGGTCGTGCAGCGGCGGGTCGGTCTCCAGCACCAGGCTCGGCAGCCGCCAGGGCTTTTCGCGGCGGAAATCGGCGAGGCCGACGCCGGCTGCGGAGGAGAAGGTGCGCCAGTCGTTGAGCACCATGCGCACCTGCTCGTCGCGCGCGACCGCCCAGACGTCGTAGCGCGACAGGCGCACCACCGGGCCAGCGTCGCGCAGCTCCGCATGGACGGGGAACGGGTTCTCGAAGAACGCCGCCGAGAACGGGTCGGCGTCCGAGACCGCGAATCCGGCACTGGCCCTTACCGTCATTCTCCGTACCCTCCCGTTTGGAGCGACGATTACGCCGAGCCCGAGACGGGGACAACCGCGCCGTGAAGGACCTCGGTGCGGACGAATCGCCAATAGAGCGGCTGGCGACCCGCCCGTAGTGCCTTGACCTCGTAGCGGGTGGGCGGCCAGTCGTCCGGGCGGTCACTTGTCGGCGGCGAGCCTGCGAACAGCCCCTGCACCGCCATCACTTCGGCCACCCACGCCTGGTAGGTCGGGTCGTCGCTGGCCACGCGCCACTCCGCTCCCGGCTTGAGCACGCGGGCCAGCGCGGGCAGCAGGGCGGGATGGACGAAGCGGCGCTTGGCGTGCCGCGCCTTGGGCCAGGGGTCCGGAAACAGCAGAAACAGCCTCTCAAGACACGCCCCTGGCAGGCGGGCGATCAACGCCCGAGCGTCGTCCGGCCACAGGCGCAGATTGGGCGGCACCGGCGCCGTCGCCTCCTCGCCCTCGGGCACCAAGCGGGAAAGCAACGAGCAGATGCCGTTCTCGAACACCTCGCAGGCAATCAGGCCGGCCGTCGGGTTCCGCTCCGCCTGCACCAGCGCGTGCTCGCCGCCGCCGAACCCCACCTCCAGCCACAGCGCCTCCATCGTCCGGCCGAACGCGTCGGACGGCGCCGACGCGTGCTCCGGCAGGAAAGCGAGGCGGGGCAAGGTTACGTCCAGCAGCCGCCGCTGGCGCGGCCGCAACGCATGGCCACGGGCGCGGCCGTAGAGCCGGTCGGGTTGCGGCTTGACGTCCGGCGTACTGCGACCGTGGCTCAGCGGCCGAACGCGGCCTTGAGGCTGGGCACGAGGTCGGTTCTCTCCCAGGTGAACGTGCCCTTCGCCTCATCCGGCGTGCGGCCGAAATGACCGTACGAGGAAGCGGGCGAGTAGATCGGGCGATTCAGCCGCAGGTGCTCGCGGATGCCGCGAGGCGAGAGGTCCATCAGCTCGCGCAGGGTCTGCTCGAGCCGCGCCTCGTCGACCCCCTGGCCGGTGCCGTGCAGCTCGACATAGACCGACAGCGGGTGGGAGACGCCGATCGCGTAGCTGATCTGCAGGGTGCAGCGGTCGGCCAACCCGGCCGCGACCACGTTCTTGGCAAGGTAGCGGCACGCATAAGCGGCACTGCGGTCCACCTTGGTCGGGTCCTTGCCGCTGAACGCGCCGCCGCCGTGCGGCGCGGCGCCGCCATAGGTGTCCACGATGATCTTGCGCCCAGTGAGGCCGCAATCGCCGTCCGGGCCGCCGATGACGAACTTGCCCGTCGGATTGACGTAGAACTCGCGCTCCGGGCACATCCAGCCGGGCGGCAACGTGCTCTCCACCAGCGGCCAGAGCAGGCGCTTGATGTCGGCCTGCTCCATCCCGTCCTCATGCTGGGTGGAGACCACGACGCTGGTCGCACCGACCGGCGTCCCGTCGACGTAGCGCAACGTGACCTGGCTTTTGGCGTCGGGCAGCAGGCCGGCCACCGCCTTGTCGCCGCGGCGGCGGAGTTCGCTGATCCGGCGCAGGATCAGGTGGGCGTAGTAGATCGGCGCCGGCATCAGCGCCTCGGTCTCCCGGCAGGCATAGCCGAACATGATGCCCTGGTCGCCGGCGCCCTCGTCCTTGTTGCCCTCGGCGTCCACGCCTTGCGCGATGTCGGCCGACTGGGCGTGCAGGTGGCACTCGATCCTGGCGTTCCGCCAGCTGAACCCCTCCTGGTCGTAGCCGATATCGCGGATGGCGCCGCGGGCGAGATCGGTCAGCAGTTCGGGGGTCACGCTCGCCGGCCCGCGCACCTCGCCGGCCAGCACCACCAGATTGGTCGTCACCAGGGTCTCGCAGGCGACGCGGCTGAAGGGGTCGGCGCCCAGAAAAGCGTCCACCACCGTATCGCTGATCCGGTCGGCGACCTTGTCGGGATGACCTTCGGAGACGGATTCGGAGGTGAACAGGAACTCGCCCGTGTCACGCATGCGGGAAGCATCCTCGGTGTCGCGGAGCATGGCCCGGCTCGTCCGGCCGCCGCCCCGGCCGGTCGCCGGGCCGGGCGTGTGTGACCGAAAGCCCATCCAGGGTCAAGCCGATGTGAGGACCACCGAAGGAGCGGATCGGTCCACGCATTTCAGAGCGTGATCGACCGACGATGGCATGGAACCGGCGTCCCTATTGATCAATGTTGATCGACGAGTGCCGTGACGCCCAGCAGCGCCCAGCCGAGCATGAGGAGCACGCCACCGAGCGGGGCAACCGACGGCAGCCGCATCCCGCCGAGTGCCAGCGCATAGACCGTGCCGCAGAACAGCACCACCCCCGACGCGAACGCCGCCCCGGCGAGGTGGATCAGCAGTCCACCGGAGCGGGCGGCCCAGAGGCCGCAGCAGAGCAGGGCCAGCGCGTGCCAGACCTGCATCTGGACGGCGCTGCGCACCTGGTCGAGCGCGCCGGCGTCCAGCCGGCCGGGCAGGCCATGCGCCGCGACGGCGGCCATCGCGACGCCGGTCAGGCCGGCGAGCGCGCCGAGGGCGGTCCACATCCGGTACATGCTGGCGATGGTAGTGCGGTGCAGACAGTTTCGCCACGGCGCGGGATTGCCTAGCATGTACGGCCATGCCGCGCGGCGACCTGTTTCCTCAGATCGGCCCCTTCGAGACCGGCTACCTGCCGCTCTCCGGCGGTCACGTGATGTACTGGGAGCAGGTCGGCAATCCGCGCGGGCGGCCGGTGCTGTTCCTGCACGGCGGTCCGGGCGCCGGGGCGGGCGCCGTCCACCGCCGCTTCTTCGACCCCGAGTTCTGGCGCGTCATCATCTTCGACCAGCGCGGGGCGGGCCGCTCGCGCCCGCTCGGCAGCCTGGCGCAGAACACCACGCCGGACCTGGTAGATGACATCGAGATCCTGCGCCGTCATCTCGGCATCGAGCGCTGGCTGCTGTTCGGCGGCTCCTGGGGCTCCACCCTCGCCCTTGCCTACGCCCAGGCCTGGCCCGAGCGCGTCGCCGCCTGCGTCCTGCGCGGCGTGTTCCTGGGCCGGCCCGAGGAAGTCGACTGGTTCCTGCACGGCTTGCGCGTGATCTTTCCCGACGCGCACGCCAGCTTCGTCCACCACCTCGCCGCATCGGAACGTCACGACGTGCTCGGCGCCTATCTCCGCCGGCTGACCGACCCCGATCCGGCGGTACACATGGCGGCGGCGCGCGCCTGGTCGGTCTACGAGGGGTCCTGCAGCACCCTGCTGCCGAGCCCCGATACCGTCGCCTCGTTCGCGCAGGACCGCACGGCGCTCGGGCTTGCCCGCATCGAGGCGTACTACTTCGCCCACCACCTGTTCCTGCCGCCCGAGGGACTGCTGGGCCGGATGGGGCGGATCGGCCATATCCCGGCGGAGATCGTGCAGGGCCGCTACGACATGGTCTGCCCGCCCAGCACCGCGTTCGAACTCGCGGCCGCTTGGCCCGCCGCGCGGATGACCATCGTGCCCGACGCCGGCCATTCCGCGCTCGAACCGGGCATCCGCCGGGCGCTGGTTGCCGCCGTGGAGCGCTTCCGGCACGGTCGCTGAGCGCAGAACGGGGAGACGCCACTATGCGAGTGGGCGTGATCGGGCTCGGCAGCATGGGCATGGGAGCGGCGCTCAACCTGGTCCGGAAGGGCTTTTCGGTGACCGGCTGCGACATCCGCGAGGCGGCGCGGACCGAACTTGCGGGCGCCGGGGGAGCCGCGGTCGCCGTCGCCGCCGAGCTGCCGGCCGACACCGAGGCAGTGCTGGTGTTCGTGGTGAACGCGGCGCAGGCCGAGGAGGTGCTGCTCGGCGCGGAGGGCTGCGTGAAAAACCTGCCGGACGGGGCGGTCGTGCTGTGCTCGACCACGGTGGCCCCGGAGGCGGCGCGGGCGCTGGGGCAGCGGCTCGTGGCGAGCGGCAAGCTGATGCTGGACGCGCCGGTCTCGGGTGGCGCCTCCGGCGCCCGCGCCGGCACGATGACGGTGATGGCGTCCGGCCCCGACGCCGCGTTCGCCCGCGCCCAGCCGGTGCTCGATGCCATCGCCGCCAAGGTGTGGCGGCTCGGCGACGAAATCGGCGTCGGCAGCACGGTGAAGATGGTGAACCAGTTGCTCGCCGGCGTGCATATCGCGACCGCGGCCGAAGCGCTCGCCCTCGGCATCCGGGCGGGCGCCGACCCGCGCACCCTGTTCGAGGTGATTTCCTCCTCCGCCGGCAGTTCATGGATGTGGCAGAATTGGGTGCCGCACATTCTCGACGGCGACGACACCCCGCTCTCGGCGGTCAACATCTTCGTCAAGGACCTCGGCATCGTGCTCGACCAGGCGCGCACGCTCACCTTCCCGTTGCCGCTCGCCGCCGCCGCGCACCAGATTTTTCTCGCCGCCGCCGCGGCGGGACACGGCGGGCGGGACGACGCTTTCGTCATCCGCGTATGGCAGGCGCTGACGGGGATCGAGTTGCCGCAGCCGAGCCGCGGCTGAGGCCCGGCTATCCTCGCGTCCCGATATCGCCGGCGGCCAGTAGGCGGCGATTGCCGGGCTGCGCCGCCGGCTCGGCTGCCGGGGAGGCCTGGGCCGGAATAGAGACCAAACTTCCCCGCGTCTCCGATGCTCGCGCCACGACTTCCGGCAGGCGCAGCCGTATCACGGTCCCATGCTCCTGTGCCTCGAGCTCGGTCGATCCCCCGTGCATGGCGGCGATCGTCTCGACATCGCGGAGTTCGGCCCGCAGGGACGCCCCGTTCCTGAGCCGGCCCTCGGCTACGACCGAGACGACGACCCGCTTGGCGTGCTCGCGGGCGGTTACCAGGATGGTCGAGGCCGGGGAGCCATCCAGCGCGGTTCGAATCAGAACCGAGAGCGCATGGTGCAAGGCACGCCGGTCGGCATAGACCTGCAGGTCATCCGGAACGGCGACCTGGACGCTTGCCAGCAGTCGCGCGCGGTCCCGGTCGGCCCGGCGGAGAACCACATCCAAAATTGCTCCGAGATCAAGCGCCTCGGCGCTGATCGGCGTTCGGCCGAGCTCGAAAGCTGCCTCCTGCTCCTGCTTGGCGGCCGGTCGGAGCCGGCGCAGGGAACCGAGCCAGCCGGCGGCAGCGATGCAAGGTGCGATGGCCCAACCGGCTATCCAGGGTGACATCGGGTGAAGGGCTCGGACATGGGATCACCTCGTGCCGCCAGGCACCTATCATGTTGCGCGGTGCCCTGTTAAGGCCGCGTTAAGCGACCACTTGTCGAAGGCTTGGAGATGGGGGACGCTGGCCGGCGGCGCGCGTTGTTCTGGCATCATCCACCACGGGGTTGACGACGATGGACCAAGTGGCCGCGGCTGGACGTCTCGGTGAGACAGCACCCGACCAGCCGGAAGACGAGGGCGCGCTCTCGATCCAACAACGCTTTGCCGATGTCCGCAACCGAACCGACGATCTCTGTGCGGCACTTTCGGCCGAGGACCAGTGCGTGCAGTCGATGCCGGATGCCAGTCCGGCAAAGTGGCATCGCGCGCATACGACCTGGTTCTTCGAAGAGTTCGTGTTGCGACCGCACGCCCCGGGATACGGGGTCTTCGACGTCGCCTTCCGCTACCTCTTCAACTCCTACTACGAGAGCGTCGGCGCCCGTCATCCGCGGCCGTTCCGGGGCCTGCTCACGCGTCCCGGCGCTTCGGCGGTGGGTGCCTATCGCGCCCATGTCGATCGGCACATGCACGAGCTGCTGGCAGAGCCAAGCGGCGCCTGCGCCGAACTGGTGACGCTCGGCTTGCACCACGAGCAGCAGCACCAGGAGCTGCTCGTGACGGACATCCTTCATGCGTTTGCCCAAAACCCTCTCGCGCCGGCCGCGCTGCCCGGCTGGCGAGAGCCATCGGGAGCGCCCGGGCCGACCCGGATGGTCGAGGCGGCCGGCGGCCTGATCTCGATCGGGCAAGACGGCGAGGGCTTTGCCTTCGACAACGAACGGCCCCGTCACACCGTGCTGCTCGCACCCTATCGCATCGCCGACCGCCTGGTCCGCAATGCCGAGTATCTCGCCTTCATGGAGGATGGCGGCTATCGCACCCCCGGTCTCTGGATGTCCGATGGTTGGGCCGTTGCTCAAGCCGAGGGCTGGACGGCACCGCTCTATTGGCGCGACGGCGAGGCGGGGTGGCGACAGATGGGTCCGGGGGGCTTGCTCCCGCTGGACCTCGACGCGCCGGTGCGGCACGTCAGCTGGTATGAGGCCGATGCGTTTGCCCGTTGGGCGGGCGCCCGTCTGCCGACCGAGATGGAGTGGGAGGCGGCGAGCGTCGACCACGGCCTGCGCGAACTCGACACCCATGTGTGGCAGTGGATGTCCAGCCCCTATACCGGCTACCCGGGCTATCGTCCCGCGCCGGGAGCAATCGGTGAATACAACGGCAAGTTCATGGTCAATCAGATGACTTTGCGTGGCGGGTCGATGGCGACGGCGCCTGGCCACTCGCGCCGGACCTACCGGAACTTTTTTCATCCCGACCGGCGTTGGCAGTTCACCGGATTTCGCTTGGCCCAGGATTGCCGCTAGGCGGCAGGATTTGGCCGCCCCGATAGGCGCACATCAATAAAGTTCAGGGGAGGAAACATGCCCGACAGCGGTTCAGCGCTGCGTGGCGAAGTGGCGTCCGAGGCGCTGGCGGGCCTTAAGGGTCCGCGCAAGATGTTGCCTCCGAAGTTGCTGTATGATGCCGAGGGCTGCCGCCTGTTCGACCTCATCACACGTTTGCCGGAGTACTATCTCACCCGCACCGAGATGGCGCTGCTGCGCCAGGTCAGCCCGTTGGTGGCAAGCCGGGTGCCCGAGCATATCGCGGTGGTCGAGTATGGCGCCGGCAGCGAGACGAAGGCCGAGATCCTGCTGGGGGCCTTGCGCCGTCCGGCCGCCTATGTCCCGATCGACGTGGCCGAAGCGGCGATGCTGGAGGGAGCCGCCCGGCTCGCGCGCCACTTCCCCGCCCTCGAGATCATTCCGCTCGCGGTCGATTTTCTGGAACCGCTCCGCCTCCCCGGAATGCTCTCGGACTTGCCGAAGCTTGGCTTCTTTCCGGGTTCGACCATCGGCAATCTGGAGCCGCGGATGGCCGTCCGTTTTCTCCGCGCCGCCCGGGAAACCTTGGGACGCAGCGCCATGTTCCTGCTCGGGGCGGACCGGCGGAAGGACCCGGCGCTGCTTCTCCCTGCCTATGACGATCCGCAAGGCGTCACGGCAGCGTTCAATCGCAACGTCCTGGTCCGTCTCAATCGTGACGCCGCCGCCGACTTCGACCCGGAGAGTTTCCAGCATCGCGCGGTGTGGAACGACCGGGAAAGCCGGATCGAGATGCACCTGGTCAGCCGGCGCGCGCAGACGGTCAGCGTCGCCGGGCGGGCGGTCCGGTTTCGCGAGGGCGAGTCGATCCACACGGAGAACAGCTACAAGCACGCACCCGAAGCCCTCCTTGCCATTGTCGAGCAGGCCGGGTGGCGGGGGGTTGATTGGTGGACCGATCCCGACGAGCTATTCTCCGTCCACTTGCTCGAGGCAGGCAACGCATGAGAGCACACTTCTGCGAACCGGAGCGCCGGGACGGACATCCCGGGACCGGAACGCCGTTCTGACAGCGGCCGCCTTGCTCGTTGCAGGAGCGTTGCTGGCCGCCGCCGTTTCGCCTTTCCAGGCGGCCGGGGCGCAGCCAAGCGCGCAATCGCCGTTGCCGCCCAAGACCGGCGAGACCGGGCCTACGGTGCCGCCCCCGGCCAACCAGCCGGATCGAACGGGCGTGATCCGTCCACCCGGGACAGTGGACCCTCAGATGCCGAAGGTGACGCCAGACCCGCGTCGCTACACCACGCCGGTCATTCCCCCGCCGGGGGCTCCCGGCGGCAACCCCAATGTGCAGCCCAAGTAGGGGTCGGCCGGCCCGTCCTGGAGATCAGAGTTGCGCCAGGACGACCTCGGCGCGGCTCACCTCGAAACCGCCGGGCGGCTCGACCGCCAGGTGCGTCACCTTGCCGTCCTCCGCGACCAAGGCGAACCGCTGGGAACGCACGCCCATCCCTCTGCCCATCAGATCAAGCTCGAGGCCGAGAGCCTTGGTCAGCTGCCCGGCGCCGTCGGCCAGCATGATGATCCGCTCGTCGACCCCTTGATCCTTGGCCCAAGCCGCCAGAACGAAGGCGTCGTTCACGGCCATGCAGACGACCTTGTCGACGCCCTTCGCCTTGATGGCGTCGACATTCTCGACGAACCCGGGCAGGTGCTTGGCGCTGCAGGTCGGCGTGAACGCGCCAGGTACGGCAAACATCACCACCTTTTTTCCCTTGAAGATTTCGTCCGTGGAAATCTCCTTGGGTCCCTCGGCCGACGCCCGCGTCAGCTTCATGGACGGAATGGTTTCGCCGACCTTGATCGTCATGTGCCAGCCTCGCTCGGGATTGTGGTCACGGAGTCCTAGCCTCCCCGACGGCCGGAGTCACGCTTGCGCAGTTCGCACGCTCCCCCCAAATTCGGCGCATGGCAGAGAACGACGACGTCGATCAATTCCTGACGGGAAAGCTTCTGATCGCGATGCCCGCGATCGGCGACGCTCGGTTCGAACACAGCGTGATCTATCTCTGCGCCCATACCGCCGATGGCGCGATGGGGATCGTGGTGAACCGGCCCCTCGAGGAGCCGAGTTTTGACGACCTCCTCAAGCAGCTGGATGTCACCCCGATGCCGCCGGCTCGCAAGATCCCGCTGTGCTCGGGGGGTCCGGTGGACAAGGCCCGCGGCTTCGTGTTGCACACCGCCGATTGGACGAGCGATGCGAGCCTGCAAGTGGATGAAGGCTTGGCGCTGACCGCCAGCCTCGACGTCCTCAAGGCGATCGCGGAAGGCAGCGGCCCGCGGGAGGGTTTCTTGGCCCTCGGCTACGTCGGTTGGGGGCCGGCCCAACTCGACGCGGAGCTGACCAACAATGTCTGGTTGTGCGCAGCGGCCGATGAAACCCTGGTGTTCGACGGTGCGCACGACACGAAATGGCTCCGCGCCTTGGCCAAGCTCCGGATCGATCCGCTGCAACTGTCCAGCACGGCAGGTCATGCGTGAACCCGCTCTCCTGTGTCCCGACCAGGCGACCAGAGGGCAGCCCAGCGGGCCGCGTCGGTGCCCACCGCATCTTCCACCCGGCTGAACCCCGCCGACCGTAGCGCCGTCGCCAGCTCGGCGCAGATCCGAGGGATCAAGGCCGGGCCGAGATACGCAAAGGCGGTGTAGAGCTGCACCAGGCTGGCGCCGGCGCGGATCTTCGTCAGCGCCTCCTCGCCGCTCGCCACGCCGCCGACGCCGATCAGCGTCAGGCGCCCGCGGGCGAGCAGATGGGTCCGCGCCAGCATGGCCGTTGAGAGCGCGAACAGGGGCCGCCCCGACAACCCGCCCGCCTCGTCCCGATCGGGTGATCGCAGCGTCGGCGGCCGGGAGATCGTCGTATTGGAAACAATCAGGCCGGCCACACCTTGAGCGACGCAGACCTCGATCAGGGCCTCGAGCGCCTCGGATGAAAGATCGGGCGCGATCTTCACGAGAAGCGGCGGCCGCACGGTGCCGCGGCCGTTGATCGCGCCGAGAACCCCGCCCAGCCGCTCCGCCGCCTGCAGGTCGCGCAGCCCCGGCGTGTTCGGCGAGGAGACGTTGATCACGACGTAATCGACAAGCCGGCCGATGGCCTCGATCATGGCGGGATAGTCGCGTTCGGGATCGGCGCCGTCCTTGTTGATGCCGAGATTGGCGCCTACCGGAACGGTGCGGCGGGGATGCCGGGCGAGCCGGGCCAGATAGGCGTCCAGGCCACGGTTGTTGAACCCCATGCGGTTGATGACGGCGCCGTCGTCCCGCAGGCGGAACAGGCGGGGCGGCCGGTTGCCCGGCTGCGGGCGGGGCGTGACGGTCCCGGTCTCGATGAAACCGAAGCCGACGTTCGCCAAGCCCCGGACGGCGAGCGCGTCCTTGTCGAAGCCCGCCGCCAAGCCGATGGGATTGCGGAAGTCGCGTCCCAGCACGCTCACCCGGAGCACGGGATCGGGCGGCAATCGCGGCCGTCCCGCCAGCCCGAGACGCAGGGCCAGCAGTGCCAGCCGATGCGCCCGCTCGGCCTCCATCTTGCCCAGGACCTCAAGCGCGGCCGACCGCATAGCAGCTTCCATGAAGGGCAATTTACCGCGTGGAGGCGCCCTTGGCTGCTACGTTGGCGGGATGTGGAGCGAGCCTTACCTCGAAACCTGCTGCCGCTCGGCGCTGCATCGACTCGCCCTGGCCGGCGCGATCGGCCGCCCGCCGGAACTCAAGGATGGACGATGCCTTGAGCGTCTGACGGAGCTTGGTCTGGCCAGGATCCGGCAGGATCGCTGGTTTGAGATTACCGTTTCAGGGAAAACCGCCCGTTCGCCGCCGGCGGCACCCCGCGCGGTCAGGCCAGCTTCGCGGTGACAACCTGCTCGTCGGCCTTGGCTGCAACCAGGATGCGCGCGCCGTCGGACGCGGACACCATCAGCATGTCCCCCGGCGCGACGAGGTCCTTGGCCTCGGAGAAGAACGACGGATTGTCGGCGGCAGCCACGGTGTCCGGGCCGGCCTTGTAGTGCCACAAGGTGAAGCCATTCGCGTAGGCAAGCACGGAGAGGTTGCGGACGATGAAACCCATTGCCTCAAATCTTTCCTGATACGGGCCTGATACGGGATTGCCGGTTCGCGCTGTCGCCCCTACTCGATGATGCCCTTCATGCGCAGCGGCCACTCCAGCCGGCTGATGGCCTCACGCCACAGTCGGGCATCGGAGCGCTCCCCGGCGTAGAGCGGATTGGGAACCGACAGCCGCTCACCCCAGATGCGCAGGACACGAACATGCAACAGCTCGATGCGGCGCCGGCGGTAAAGCTGGTCGATGCACTTGACGACGTCGTCGGGCTCACAAGGGCGCTCGACCTTCCCTAGACCCGCCGTCGAGCGGGCTCCGTCCCGCCGGGCCGTCAACGCCGTCATGGTCCAGAACCACGCCGCCTCGACGCTGTCGAAGGGTTCCGTCCGTCGGTGCAAAAGCCGGGATGAGCGGACGGAAACACTGTGGCGAAGCGCAGCGGCCATCTGTATGTCCTCGCTAGCGAGTGGAACTAAACAGGAACATGTAACCGTAGGTTGAGATCGTATGCAAGTGACATCTGCATTTTTTCCTATCCTCTTCAGCTTTCCGCGGGATCGTGAGACCATTCGCAGGAGTGAGGAGAATCGAGCGTTGACGCCAAGCCGCAGCCTCGGTGCATGAAGCACGAAGACATCTGGCGTGCCCTCGATACCCTGGCTGCCGAGAACGGCTTGTCCGCCTCCGGACTGGCACGCCGCGCCGGGCTTGACGCCACGACGTTCAATCCTTCCAAGCGCCGGATGCCGGATGGTCGGCCGCGTTGGCCCAGTACCGAGAGCTTGTCGAAGGTGCTGGAGGCGACCGGCGCGAGCCTGGACGCTTTCAGTGAGCTCGTGTCAGGTGCCCGCGCGCTCTCCAGCGCCACCGCGGTCAGGACAACGATGCGGCGCATCCCGCTCATCGGTCTGGCGCAGGCGGGAGACCAGGGCTTCTTCGATGATGGCGGCTACCCGGTAGGCGGCGGATGGGACGAGGTCAGCCTTCCCGAGATCGGCGATCCGAACGCCTATGCGCTGGAGATCAGCGGCGATTCGATGGAGCCGGTGTTCCGTCACGGGGATATGGTGATCGTGTCGCCGGCCGCGCCGATCCGCCGCGGCGATCGGGTCGTCGCACGCACCGGTACACGGCGAAGTCATGGCCAAGCAACTCGCGCGGCGGTCGGCGAGACGGGTCGACCTGCGCAGTCTCAATCCCGCCCATCCCGACTTCAGCTTCGACCTTGCGGAGGTCAACTGGATGCATCGCATCACATGGGCCAGCCAATAGCGCCGTCTTTGGCGCATGCGGCAGACCTTTACCGGCCGGTTGTGGCAAACCCTCCGAGTTTTGTTTTGACGGCTCGCGGCGGCTCGGTGACGATGGCCCGATGAGGCACGGCACCAAGTTGGCGTGCAAGGCAGCCTGCGTGATCGCGGCCTTGCCGTTCGTCGCTCCAAGCGCGCACGCGTCAGAGCCGGTCGATCTCGCGCTGGTTCTCGTGACCGACGTCTCGCGCAGCATCGACGATTCGGAGTTCGAGCTGGAGAAGAAGGGATACGCGACAGCCTTCACGAACAAGGAGGTGTTGGCGGCGATCCGGGGAGGTCCCACCGGCAAGATCGCGGTCAGTTACGTGGAGTTCGCGAGCAACTTCGAGGTCAAGACGGTTTTGGACTGGGCGACGATCACCGACGAGGCTTCGGCCAGCGACTTCGCCGACAAGCTCACTCATGCGCCGCGCTCTTTCTGGGGCCGCACCGCGATCAGCGCCGGCGTCGATCGCGGCGTGCAGATGCTGGCTGGAAGCGGGTTCCAGCCCGCCCGCCGGGTGATCGACGTCTGTGGCGACGGGACCAACAACGCGGGCCGGGAGATCACCGACGCGCGGGATGACGCCGTCGCGGCCGGCATCACCATCAACGGGCTGGCGATCATCAACGAGCATCCGGTGTCCTGGACCTACGCGCACGTGCAACCGCCCGGCGGCTTGGCGAATTACTACCGGGAAAACGTTGTCGGCGGTTCCGGCAGCTTTGTCGTCGAGGTGCATGACTTCCGGACGTTCGGCGAAGCGATGACGCGCAAGCTAATCAGCGAAATCGCCGCCATCCCGCCGCATGGACGCTTGGCGGCGCGCTGAGCGACGGGCTCTCGTGCCCTAGCAGGAGATGATCTATGCCGACCCACGACCACCCTGACCCGAGTTCAGCACCCCAGGCCGGGAGGACAGACTGGAAGCACAACGGCGTGCGGGTCATCAAAGGCGACCAGCTCGACACGAACACGGCCCAGACCCCCGGCATGAACCGCGCGGCGGCGATCAACGCGGCCCGGGTCGGGGCGCAGAAGATCTGGGCCGGTACCGTCCACATTCATCCGAACGCCAAGACGGGCGCACACCATCACGGCGCGCTGGAAAGCGTCATCTACGTGCTGCGGGGCAAGGCCAGGATGCGCTGGGGAGAGCAGCTCGAATTCGTCGCCGAGGCGGAGCCGGGTGACTTCATCTTCGTCCCCCCATACGTCCCGCATCAGGAGATCAATGCCCGCACGGACGAAACACTCGAGTGCGTGCTGGTCCGCAGCGACAACGAGGCGGTGGTCGTCAACCTGGACATCAAGCCGGTCGAACAGCCGGAAGCCGTCTACTGGGTCGACCCGATCCACAAGCACCCCTAGCGGCGCACTCCAGCCAGTTGCAGCGCGTACTCCGCGAACTGGGCACCGAGTTCGTCCACCGTGAGCCGCCCGTTCGGCCGATGCCATGTGTAGGCCCAGCTGATCAAGCCGCCGAGCGCGAGTGCGGCGAGGTTCACGTCCTGCAGATGGAACTCGCCCGCCTCGACGCCTTCGGCCAGCAGATGCGACAGCAGCCGGTCGAAGGTCCGGCGTAGCCCGTCGATCTCCGCCAGCGCCGCCGGCTCCAGGCTTTTCTCCTCGCGGAAATAGACGGCGATGTTGGGCTGGCGGATCAGCACGACGCGGGTGAAGTCGAGCACCAGGCGCCGCAGCCGGTCGGCCGCGCTACCGCTGGCACTCACCGCGTTGCTTGCCGCGTCCACCGACATCTGGATGGTCGGCAGGCAGATCGCCGCCAGCAGGTCCGTCTTGCTCCGGAAATGCGTGTAGATGAACGGCTTGGTCACCCCAAGCTCGTGCGCGATGTCGTCCAACGTGGTGCCGTTGAAGCCCCGCTCATAGAACAGAGTGACCGCCTCCTGCAGGATGCGCTCCCGCTTGTAGGCGAGTATCTCGTCCCGCATCCCTGGTGGTCCGTTGCTCATTGCTCATCCGAGGCGGGGCAGGTGCTGCTCACCGCACCGAGGACATGGTAGACTACCGGGGAGTAGAACAACAGATCACCAAGGAGGAACGATGCCCGGCATCCTCGAAGGCAAGACGGCCCTGGTCACCGGCGGCGGCGGCGGCATCGGCCGCGCGACCGCGGTTGCCATGGCGCGCGAAGGCGCCCGCGTCGCGGTGGCGGACGTGTCGGAGGCGATCGCGCAGGAGACGATCGGCCTGATCAACGCCGCCGGCGGCCAGGCGATGTTCGTGCAGGCGGACGTGACGCGAAGCGCCGAGGTCGCCGCGATGGTGAGCAAGGTTGTTTCCGCTTATGGCCGGCTCGATTGCGCCTTCAACAACGCTGGCGTGTCGGGCGCTTATGTCGGGGCTGCCGGACAGAAGACGCACGAGTGGTCGGAGGAATCGTTCGACAAGCTGATCGCCATCAACCTGACCGGCGTCTGGCTCTGCATGAAGCACGAACTGATCCGGATGCTGGAGCAGGGCGGCGGCGCCATCGTCAACACCGCCTCGATCGCCGGGCTGATCGGCCTGCCGACGTCGTCGGCCTACGTGGCGAGCAAGCACGGCGTGTCCGGCCTGACCAAGACGGCGGCACTGGAATATGCCCAGCAAGGTATCCGGGTGAACGCCGTGTGCCCCGGCTATATCGAGACGAACATGACGAGGGACACCATGCAGCGGCGCGGCGAGCAGATCATGTCGCAGGTGCCGTTCAGGCGCATGGGCCGCCCCGAGGAGATCGCCGAAATGGTCGTCTGGCTCTGCTCGGAACGCGCCTCGTTCGTCACCGGCGCGCTCTACAACGTCGATGGCGGCTACATGGCGACGTGAAGCGCCCTTACCCCGGCCCTCTCCCAAAGGGGAGGGTCGGGTGAGGGACCGGGAGAGGGCCTACGCCGCGAGCTTGGTGTAATCGAGTGTCGCCATCACCTGCACGCGGCGCATGTAGCGCGGCTCGTCCTCGCGGTAGTCGGCTACGGCGTTGTGGGTCGTGCCGATGTTGTCCCACATCAGCACCTCGCCCTCGCGCCAATGATGCGCGTGCAGGTATTTTTCCTGTGACTGGTGGCGGAACAGGAAATCGAGCATCGCGTCACTCTCGCGTTCCTCCATCCCGTCGATGCGCATCGCGTAACCGGGGTTGCAGTACAGCACCGTGCGCCCGGTGATCGGATGCGTGCGGAAGATCGGCTGCGACACCGGCGGCTTCTTGCGGCGCTGCGCCTCGGTGAGCGGCGGGCGAGTGTTGCCGGGGCGGGCGCGCATCATGTCCCAAAACTTGATGAAGTCGTGCGTCGCGGTGCGCCCGGCCAGCCGCGACTTCACGTCCTCGGGCAGGCCTTCGTAGGCGGCGTGCATGTTCAAGAACTGCGTGTCGCCGAGCGGCCGCCCGTCGCGCGTCGGCACTCTTTGCGCATGCAGGATATTGGCGAAGGCGATGACGTCGCTGTACGACATGTCGGTGTGCCAACCCTGCCCGGCGTCGCCGAAGCCGATCGGCTTGCCGTCCCGCTTGAGGTTGGACAGCACCATCACCTCCGGATGCCCCGGTTCGTGAAAGGTGTTGGCGACGTTGATCTCAAGCTCGCCGAAGCGCCCGCCGAACGCGGCGAACGCATCGACGCCAAAAATCTGGTCGGGAAACGACAGCACCCCGTGCTCGCCCAGCGCGCGCAGGATGGTCCGGAAATCCGCGGGCGAGAGCGGCTGGCCGAGGTCGATCCCGGTCACCCGCGCTCCGAGTGCTTCCCCTGTCGGCTCGATCCGCATCGCGATCCTCCCGTTAAGTCGCTCCACATTATCTGAGGCGGCACCGAGCCGGTGGCAATTCCAGGTCGTCACGGTTCAAGGAAATCAAGCAGGTCCTCGGCGACCGCGATGCGCTCGGCCGGGGTGCGGCTCGGCTGGACCAGCACCAGCCGCTCACCCCGGCGCTCGAGCGGAGCGGGCGGCGTCTCCGGCAGCTCCCCGCGCAGCGCCACCGCCGCGCCTTCCGGCCCGGCGTCCAGACTGGCTATCCCCAGGCCACGGCACGCCGCCTGCAGCCGCCCAACCGCGAGCAACCCATAAACCGGGTCAGGCAGCGGGCCGAAGCGGTCGGCGATTTCCTCCTCGATGCGGTCGATCGCGGCCGCATCGCCGCTCCGCACCGCCTCGGCGAGCCGCGCGTGCAGGCCGACCCGCAAAGTCGCGTCGTGGACGTAGTCGGCCGGCAGGAACGCCGGCAGGTCGAGCGTGATCTCCGGCGTCCAGTCCTCCTCGGGCGGTTCGCCGCGCGCGGTGCGCAGGGCCGAGCGCAGCATGTGACGGTAGAGATCGACGCCGATCAGCTTGACGTGCCCCGCCTGGTCCTCTCCCAGCAGGTCGCCGGCGCCGCGCAGATCGAGGTCGCGGGCGCTGATCGCGAACCCGGCGCCGAGCCGGTCGAGGCTGACCAGCGCATCGAGCCGCCTGGCGGTGTCAGGGGCCAGCTCGACCGCCGGTTCGGTCAGCAGGTAGACCGCCCCGCGCACCCGCCCGCGCCCGACCCGACCGCGCAACTGGTGCAGCTGTGCCAGGCCGAACCGGTCGGCGTGCCAGATCAGCATGGTGTTCGCCCGCGGCACGTCGAGCCCGGCCTCGACGATGTTGGTCGAGAGCAGCACGTCGCCGCGACCGTCGGCGAACCGGACCATCGCCTCGTCCATCGCGTCCGGCGTCATCGCGCCGTGGACCAGGACCAGCTCGAGCTCCGGCACGAGGCCTGCGAGCCGGTCGCGCATCGGCGCCAGGTCCTCGATCCGCGGGCAGACGACGAAGCTCTGGCCGCCGCGCCGCGCCTCGCGCCGCAGCGCCTGGGTCACGGTGATCGGGTCGAACTCCAGGCGCACCGTGCGCACCGGCTGCCGACGCGCCGGCGGCGTGGTGAGCACGCTGAGCTGCTGCAGCCCGGCGAGGGCGGCCTGCAACGTGCGCGGGATGGGCGTCGCGGTCAGCGTGAGCACGTGCATCCCGTCGCGCAGGGCGCGGAGCGCGGTCTTCTGCCGCACGCCGAACCGCTGCTCCTCGTCGACGATCAGCAAGCCGAGTTCGGGCGAACTTCACACCCTTGCCGGCCAGCGTCTGGGTGCCGATCACCAAATTGATGCTGCCGTCGGCCAGCCCGGTGCGCACCGCGCGCGCCTCGGCGGGCTTGGACAGGCGCGACAGCCCGGCCACCCTGAATTCCCAGTCCGGCGAAGCGGCGGCGGAACGTCTGCAGATGCTGGCGGACCAGCACGGTGGTCGGCGCGACCAGCGCCACCTGCCAGCCGGCCAGGGTGGCGATCGCGGCGGCCCGCAGCGCGATCTCGGTCTTGCCGTAACCGACATCGCCGCAGATCAGCCGGTCCATCGGCCGGCCGGCGGCAAGGTCCCGCTGGATGGCCGCGATCGCCTCCGCCTGGTCCGGCGTCGTGTTGAAGGGGAAGCGGTTGACGAAGCGGTCGTACTCGGCGCGACCGGCCCGCATGACGGGTGCCGTGGCCTCCTCCCGCTCGCGCGCGAGTGCCACGAGGCGGCTCGCGGTCGTGGCGATGTCCCGCTCGATGGCGGCGCGGCGCTTCGCCCAGGTCTCGGTGTTGAGACGATCGAGCGCCACCGAGCCGGCCTCGGCGCCGTAGCGCCAGATGCGGCCGATCTCGTCGGCCGTGACCAGCAGGCCGGTGTTGCCGGCATAGCCCAGACGCAGGCAATCGGCCTGCTCCACCGTCTCGACGCCCCGCAAGGCCGCCATGCCGTGATCGATGTGAATGACGGCATCGCCCGGCGCCAGCTCGGTCTCGAACGCCGCGACGCCGCGGCTGGAAGAATGCTGGACGGCAGCGCCCAGCACGTCGGCCGGGGCAATCACCAGAACCTCGTCGGCGACGAAACCCTGGTCGAGCGCGCCGGCGAGCAGGGCGACGGTACCCGGGGCCGCCTCGCGCAGCGCGAGCCAGCCGGGCAGCTCCGGCAGCGCGCCGCCGAGCCGCCGTCCGATGGCGCGCAGCAGGGTCCGTCGCGCCCGCGTCGGGCCAGCCAATCCGACGCGCGTCCCTGACCTTGCCTGCTCGCGCAAGAAGCCGGCGAGGGACGCGAGCGAGAGCGGCGGCAGCGCCGCGGCCGGCTCGCCATCGACGGCCGCGACCTCGACCACGCCGCGACCCTCGCACGCCGCCTGCCAACCCGCCTCGTCGAGGTAGAGCTCGGCGGGCGGCGAGACCGCCCGGTCGGCGGCTTGGGCGGCGGTCAGGCTCTCGAAGCCGTCGCGGATCTCGTCGAACCGTTGGGCACGCCGCTCGCCGACCTCCGGATCGAACACCAGGAGCGCGCCCGGCGTCAGCGCGAACAGGCTGACCAGCCCCGAGACGTGCGCGGCCAGCGCGTGCTCGATCCCCGGCCGGTGCTCGATGTCAGGACCGTCGGGGCCGGGCAGCAATTCGGAAGCCGGCCCCAGCGTCAGCGCCTCAACGGTGTCGCGGCTGCGCTGGGTCGTCGGATCGTAGGCGCGGATTTCGGTGATCACGCCCTCCCCATGCTCGATCCGATACGGCACGGCGGCCGCCGCGGGGAAAACGTCGACCACCGCGCCGCGCACCGCCGCCTCGCCGGGGTGGTCGGCAACGTCGTCCAGGGCGTAGCCGAGTCGCTGAAGGCGTCGGGCCAGTTCGTCCGGATCAAGTGGCTCGCCGGTGCGGAGCGTGAGCGAGGTCCAGGTCGCGGGCGGCGGCAGTTTCTGCAGCACGGCATCGACACTGGCGACGACGAGGATAGCGGCGTCGTCCGGCTCTCCCAGCCGATGCACCACCTCCATGCGCTGGCCCATCACCTGCCGCGACGGCGAGGTCCGGTCGAAAGGCAGGCAGTCCCAGGCAGGCAGCAGGAACACCGAGGCGTCGGGTGCCAAGCCGGCGGCAGCATCGTGGACCCGTTGCGCCCGGCTCTCGCTGCGCGCCACATAGACCACGCCGCCGGTCGCCGTCGCCGCATGTTCCACCAGCCGCGCCGCAAGCAGCCCCTCCGGCTCGGCCCTGAGGCTGGCCGCCAGTCCACCGTCCATCGCCTGCTCCCAACCGCCGTCAGGCAGCAACGGGCTGGGCGCCGGACCGTTCCGGCAACCCGCGGCGCGGAAGGGGGTTCTCTCCACGGGCTGTCCCGCAGGAGGTTTGATCCGTGAGCGCCAACGATAAGCCGACCACCGCCGCGTCCCGAACGCAGGGCGTGCGGGACGAGAATGTACGGGTGGCCAACCGGACGATGCCCGGCAACCGGGCCGAACTGCCGAAAGGGGTGCTGCGCGACGGACCGGAGAGGAACCAGGCCGATCAGAACCGCGACCAGCCGACGCGCCCGGACGGCTCGCTCGGCAAGCCGCTGCCGTAAGTCAGATCCGCCTGACCACGTAGGACGCTTCCAGCGCGCTCACGATCTCCGCCGCGTGCAGCGGGTCGCGCGCCTCGACCAGCACCTCGAGCTCGGCCGCCTGCACGCTGGCGGCCGCAAAAAGCCGCTGGTGCGAGACCTCGATGATGTTGCCGCCCCGCCCGCCGATTTTCCCCGCGATGTCGGCCAAGACGCCTGGCCGGTCGGGGATCTGCAGGTGAAGCCGGAGCAGCCGTCCGTCGCGCAGCAGGTTGCGCAGCAAGACGTTGGACAGGATGCGGGCATCGATGTTGCCGCCGGTAATCGGTATTCCCACCCGCTTGCCGCGGAACCGGGCCGGATCGGTGAGCAGCAGCGCAAGGCCCGCGGCCCCGGCCCCCTCGGCGGCGATCTTGGCCCCTTCCACCAGGTGCCCGACCGCCTCCTCGATGGCGGGCTCGGTCACCGTCAGCACGCCGGCGGCGCACGCCCGGATGATGGCGAGTGGCAGCTCGCCCACGTCGCGCACGGCGATGCCCTCGGCGATCGTCGGGCCGCCTACCGCCACCAGCTGCCCGGCCAGGCGCTGGGCCATTGCCGCGTAGGTCTCGACTTCGGCGCCCCAGACGGCAATGCCCGGCCTGACCGCCGCCGCCGCCGCCGCGCAGCCGGCCAGCAGCCCACCGCCTCCCACCGGGATGATGATGGCGTCGAGATCGGGCGCGTCCTCCAGCAATTCGAGCGCGAGCGTGCCCTGCCCGGCGATCACCGCGGGGTCGTCGTAGGGGTGGATGAAGACGAGGCGCTGCTCCGCCGCCAAGCCCCGCGCGTGGGCGGCGGCTTCCGCGAGCGAGGCGCCATGCAGGACAATCTTGGCGCCCCAGGCAGCGGTGCGGGTGATCTTGGTCGCCGGCGTAAAGCGCGGCATCACGATCGTGGCGGCGATGCCGTTCAGGCTGGCGTGGCGGGCGACCGCCTGGGCGTGGTTGCCGGCGGACATGGCGATGACCCCGGCTTTCCGCTCCGCCGCCGTGAGCAGGGCGATGCGGTTCGCCGCGCCACGCTCCTTGAACGCGCCGGTCGCCTGCAGATGGTCGAGCTTGAGCACGATGTCGGCGCCGGTCAGCCGCGACAGCGCATCGCACGGCACCGTGGGCGTGCGCAGCACGCGTCCGGCGATGCGGCACGCCGCCGCCTCGACGTCGGCCAGCCCGATCATGGCACTCTCCGGTTGTGGCCGGAGCAGCTTAGCCGAACCGGACGCCAAGTATCTCGTAGGTACGGTCGCCGCCCGGCGCCGGCACCGAAATGCTGTCGCCGACCTTCTTGCCGATCAGCGCCTTGGCCAGCGGCGAGGAGACGGAGAGCCGACCAAGCTTGATGTCGGCCTCGTGCAGCCCGACGATCTGATAGGTTGCCTCCTTCTCGGTCTCTTCGTCGATCAGCCGCACATGGGCGCCGAACTTGACGTGGTCGCCGGAGAGGCTGGCCGGGTCGATCACCTCCGCCGCGGAGACGATTTCCTCAAGCTCGGCAATCCGTCCCTCGATGAAGGATTGCCGCTCCCGCGCCGCATGGTATTCAGCGTTCTCGCTCAGGTCGCCGTGGCTGCGCGCCTCGGCGATCGCACGAATGATGGCCGGGCGCTCCTCCGCCTTGAGCTGGCGGAGCTCGGTTTCCAGCCGCTGCAGCCCGGGGCCGGTCATCGGAAACTTCTGCACGGCAAAGTCCTCGGTCGTGGCAGTTTTCGGCAAGCGAAGTACGCGGGCGTCCATAGAGAACCGCCGCGGCCGGTGGGCGCCGGCAGCGACGGGGCTCAGAACGAACGGCGAAAGTAGGACTGCAGCGGCGCGACTTCAAGCGTTCCGGATTTGAGCGCCGCGATGGCGTGGACGGCGGCCCTGGCGCCCGCCATCGTCGTATAGTGCGGCACCCCATGCGTCAGCGCGCTGCGGCGGATCTCGAAACTGTCCTTGACCGATTGCGGGCCTGATGCGGTGTTGATGACGAGCTGCACCTCCCCGGAGCGGATAGCATCGACGCAGTGCGGCCGGCCCTCCAGCACCTTGTTGACGACGCGGACGCGCAGCCCCGCCTCGCGGATACGCGCCGCCGTGCCCTTGGTGGCCATGATGGAAAAGCCGATCTCGGCGAGCCGGCGGGCCAGGGCGACCAAGCCACGCTTGTCGGCGTCCTTGATTGACAGGAACACGGTGCCGGAGCCGGGCAGGTGGACGCCGGCGCCGAGCTGCGATTTTGCGAACGCGCGCTCGAAGCTGGCGTCGAGCCCCATCACCTCGCCGGTCGAGCGCATCTCCGGCCCGAGAATGGTATCGACGCCCTCGAACCGGCCGAACGGGAACACCGCCTCCTTGACCGCGACATGCGGCGCGATCGCCTCGTCGTCCAGATTGAACTCGGCGAGCTTGGCGCCTGCCATCACCCGCGCGCCGATCTTGGCGATCGGCACCCCGGTCGCCTTGGCGACGAACGGCACCGTGCGGGAGGCGCGCGGGTTCACCTCCAGCACATAGATCGCCTCGTCCTTGATCGCGTACTGCACGTTCATCAGCCCGACGACGCGGAGCGCGCGGGCCAGTGCCTCGGTCTCGGCCTTCAGCTCCGTCACCGCGGCCGGCGACAGCGTGTAGGGCGGCAGCGAGCAGGCGCTGTCGCCCGAGTGGATGCCGGCTTCCTCGATATGCTCCATCACGCCGGCGACATAGACCCGCTCGCCGTCGGAGAGGCAGTCCACGTCGACCTCGATCGCGTCGTTCAGGTAGCGGTCGATCAGCACCGGGTTGTCGCCCGACACCCGGACCGCCTCGCGCATGTAGCGTTGCAACCCGGCGCGGTCGTAGACGATCTCCATCGCGCGGCCGCCCAGCACGTAGCTGGGACGGATCACCACCGGATAGGTCACCCGCTCGGCGACCGCCTCGGCCTCCTCGGTCGAGCGTGCGATGCCGTTCTCCGGCTGCATCACCCCAAGCCCGTGCAGCATTTGCTGGAACCGCTCGCGGTCCTCGGCGATATCGATCGCATCGGGGCTGGTGCCGAGCACCGGGATGCCGGCCGCGGTGAGCGCGTGCGACAGTTTGAGGGGCGTCTGCCCGCCGTACTGCACGATGCAGCCGAGCACGGTGCCGCGCTGCTGCTCCCGACGCACCAGGGCGATCACGTCCTCGGCGGTGAGCGGTTCGAAATACAGCCGGTCGGAGGTATCGTAGTCCGTGCTCACGGTCTCGGGGTTGCAGTTGACCATGATGGTCTCGAACCCCGCCTCGCGCAGCGCGTAGGCGGCGTGGACGCAGCAATAGTCGAACTCGATGCCTTGTCCGATCCGGTTGGGGCCGCCGCCAAGGATGATCACTTTCTCGCGGTCGGTCGGGTCCGCCTCGCAGACCGGCGTGTCGTAGCCGCCCTCGAAGGTCGAATACATGTAGGGTGTCACGGAGGCGAACTCGGCGGCGCAGGTATCGATCCGGCGATAGACCGCCACCACGCCGAGGTCGGCCCGCAGCGCGGCGACCTCCGCTTCCGTCCGGCCGCTCAGCTCGGCGAGGCGGCGATCAGAAAAACCGAGCGCTTTCAGTCGGCGCAGCGCACCGGGATCGCCGGGCAGTCCGGTCACGCCGACGGCGCGCTCGGCATCGACGATGCGTTCGAGCTCGCGCAGGAACCACGGGTCGAACTTGCACGCTGCATGGATGTCCTCCACCGACAGACCCGCCCGCAGCGCCTGCCCGGCCAGCAGGATGCGGTCGGGCCGCTGGGTGGAGAGCGCGGCGCGGAACGCATCGGCCCCGCCGTCGCCCGGCGGCTCGACGGCGTCGAGGCCGGACAGGCCGGTCTCCAGGCTGCGCAACCCTTTTTGCAGCGCCTCGGCGAAGCTGCGGCCGATCGCCATCGCCTCGCCGACCGACTTCATGCTGGTCGTCAGCATCGCCGGCGTGCCCGGAAATTTCTCGAACGTGAACCGGGGGATTTTCACCACCACGTAGTCGATCGTCGGCTCGAAGCTCGCCGGCGTGGTGCGGGTGATGTCGTTGGCCAGCTCGTCGAGCGTGTAGCCGACCGCGAGCTTGGCGGCGATCTTGGCGATCGGAAAGCCGGTCGCCTTCGAGGCCAAAGCCGAACTGCGCGAGACGCGCGGGTTCATCTCGATGACCACCATGCGGCCATCCGCCGGATTGACGCCGAACTGCACGTTCGACCCGCCGGTGTCGACGCCGATCGCGCGGAGACACGCGATCGAGGCGTCGCGCATCCGCTGATATTCCTTGTCGGTCAGCGTCAGCGCCGGCGCCACCGTGACGGAATCCCCGGTGTGTACGCCCATCGGATCGACGTTCTCGATGGCACAGACGATGATGCAGTTGTCCGCGTTGTCGCGGACCACCTCCATCTCGTACTCCTTCCAGCCGAGCACGCTTTCCTCGATCAGCACCTCCGTGGTGGGCGAGGCCGCCAGGCCGCTGTTGACGATCTGCTCGAACTCGTCCCGATTGAAGGCGATGCCGCCGCCGGTGCCGCCCAGAGTGAAGCTCGGGCGGATGACGGCGGGCAGGCCCACCTCGAGCAGCGCCTCGCGGGCCTCGGCGAGGCTGTGCGCGATGGCGCTTGTTGGGCTTTCGATGCCGATTGCGGCCATCGCGTCGCGGAACTTGAGTCGGTCCTCGGCGCGGTCGATCACCTCGGCGCGGGCGCCGATCAGTTCCACCCCGTGCCGGTCCAGCACACCCGTTGCAGCCAGCTTCATCGCGGTGTTGAGGGCAGTCTGCCCGCCCATGGTCGGCAGCAGCGCGTCCGGTTTTTCCCGGGCGATGATGCGCTCGACGATCTCCGGCGTGATCGGCTCGATGTAGGTCGCATCCGCCAATCCGGGGTCGGTCATGATGGTGGCCGGGTTGGAGTTCACCAGGATCACCCGGTAACCCTCTTCCCGGAGCGCCTTGCACGCCTGCGCGCCAGAATAGTCGAACTCGCAGGCCTGGCCGATGACGATCGGTCCGGCGCCGATGATCATGATCGATTGAAGGTCGGCTCGGCGGGGCATGGCGAGGTCCGGGAAATATTTTCCCGGCGTGTCTAGCCGATCCTATCCGTCAGGGAAATACCTTCCCGCTGAGAGGGTCAGGCTGGCCCCAGCAGCGCCGCCCGAAACCGGTCGCGCACCCATGCCGGCTCGAACCGGCGCTTCTTGCGGAGCGCCGGACCTTCCTTCACCCGCAGCAGGATGAAGCTCAGCCCGCCACCCTCGTTCACGAGGCGCCGGCCTTCCGGCAACTGGTCGGCGGTGTTGACGGTGAAGACCACCGGGATGCCGGAGCCGTCGGCAATGGTATCGAGCCGGACGCCCATGCCGGTATGGGTCTCCTGGTTGCCGGTCTCGCCGTAGCGGCAATTGTCGACGCAGACGATGGTCAGGTTGGGCGGGTTCATCGCCGCCGCGGTCGCGAGCGAGCCGAGGTTCATCAGCAGTTCGCCGTCCCCGGTGACGCACAGCACCCGCCGCTTCGGCTGCGCGAGGGCGAGCCCGAGCGCCATCGGGACCGCCGCCCCCATCGCGCCGCCAAGCGGGAAATTGAGCGCGCTGTCCTGCGAGATCGCCGTCAGTTCCTGGGCCGCGCCGGCGAGCCCGGCGACGATGAGAAAATCCTGCGGCCGCTCGATCAGCGCCGGCACCGCCTCGCGCCGGTCGAGCACCGGCTCGGGGTGGCCGGCGGTCTGCATCCGCTTGGGTCGTGCCATGATCCGGTCTCCCTCAGAACTTCTTGGCGCCGATGAGCCGCTGGCCCAGCAGGACCGCGACGGCGAAACCGGACTGGAAGGCCATCGTCAGCGCGGCCTCGGTGGTCGGGGCGACGTCCTCCGGCCGATCGATGCGCATGACGATCAGCCCCATCGCCTCCAGCACCTTCTGGGTGGCCTGACCCATCGGGAACTGCCACGGGTTCCCCTCGCCGAAATCGCCCCGCATGCTGACCAAGGTGAGGAAGGGGAACCGGCCGCCGACGGTAAGCGACAGCATGTTGATGCAGTTGCCGGCCCCGCTCGACTGCATCAGCAGCACGCCGCGCGCGCCGCCGAGATCGGCGCCGGCCAGCATCGCGACCCCCTCCTCCTCGGTGGTGAGCGCCACGGAATGGACGTCGGGATCGGCCAGGGAGCGGTCGATCAGGACGCGGTGCCCGGCGTCCGGAACGTAGCCGAACTGGGTGACGCCGGCGGCCCGCAACTGTTCGTAGAGCCCGTGCTGCCAGCCCTCGAGATTGTGCTCGTCCTCGGCCATGCCGCGGTCCCCCGATCCTGTCCGGCTGCGAGGTTAGCGCCTGGGGGTCAATGCACAAGCCGGCCGCGCCAGCCTGGCCGCCGCGGGGTCAGCCATCCGCCCCGATCAGCGGCTCGCCCCAGCGGTCTGCGAACGCGACCTCGCCAACCGGCTTGCGGCTGACCGGGCCGAATTTGCCAACCGGCCAGCCGATCGGCATCAGCGCGGCGGGAAACATGTCGTCGGGGATGCCGAGCGCCGCTTTCAGCTCGGCCTCGTAATAAAGATAATTCGTGGTGATCAGGGTGGCGAGCCCGAGCGCCCGGCACGCCAGGATGATGTTCTGCACCGCCGGGTAGATGCTGGCGCCGCGGATGAGCTGCGGATAGGGGCGCAGATCCTCGTAGCGCGCCTGCACGTCGGCCGGCAGCACCTCCCTGGGCGGCAGCGAGTTGCTCCTGACGCACGGGACGAGCAGCACCGGCGCCTCGCCCATGTGGTCCCAAAGATGCGCCCCGCCCGTCATCATCTGCCGGTATTGCGCGTCCGTCAGATGCGGCGGGCGCCCGCGCGCGGCATAGACCGCCTCGGAAATGTCGGAGCCGCGCCGGTAGATCGCACCGATCCGGCGACGCTGCTCGGCGTCCCGCACGACGATGAAAGCCCAGCCCTGCGCGTTGCCGCCCGAACCGGCGCGGGTGCCCGCCTCCAGGATGCGGGCGATGAGGGCGTCCGGCACCGGGTCAGGTTTCAGCCGGCGCAAGGCGCGCGCCGTGTACATGGCGTCGAACAGCCCGATCTCGCTCATCGCATCAGGCGGCGAGGACAAGGTTCACCTCCTGAGCGAGCCGGGCGAAGCGCGCGGCGTAGACATGGACGGAAATCGCCACCTCGGTCCCGAGATTGGCGAGCCGATGGATGGCTTCCGGGCTGGCGGGGCCGCCGCCGACGTCGCCGGCCCGGCGCGCCGCACAGGCTACCGGCTCGGCACCCGCCTCGGTGCGATCGAAAAAGGTCTCGGTCATCCAGCCACAGTGGACGCCGAACACGCACCACGTGCGGTGGGCGTGAACCGGCGACATCTGCCCGGGTCGCCAGACCAGGGCGAGCACCGAGTAGCCGTCCCCCTCGTGCAGCAGATGGCGCGTGTAGGCATCCGGCGAACACCGGCAGCCGGCACCCTCAAGCAGGTCGCGCCTGGAGAGGTGGGGCGCCAGCGCCGCTGCGACGGCATGGTGTCGCTCGTCAAGGAGAGACGCGTGCGCACACTCTATGTCACACAGCATCCGCCGCAGCGACCCGGAGCCGCGACCATCCGCGGCAGACGAGGAAATGGTATCTGGACCGGAAGGCGCGGTCACTCCGGCCATTGGGCTGAACGGCATCACGCGACTCCTTGACTTGTCTCGACAGACGGCAGGAACGGCTTTGCTCGCCGCAACATGGCA
Organism: uncultured Alphaproteobacteria bacterium; assembly: GCA_963719345.1. Taxonomy (GTDB): domain Bacteria; phylum Pseudomonadota; class Alphaproteobacteria; order Acetobacterales; family Acetobacteraceae; genus CAVRCA01. Next base: position 45,159 of record CAVRCA010000005.1, on the reverse strand, counting down.
TGGCCAATTGCCTACCGGTCAAGTATGGAATAACGGGTCGCGATCACGAAGCGGTATGCTGCACCGCGCTTCCAAGCAGCGCGATCAGCTTGACCGCGAGCGGGCCTTGCTCGTCGGCTTGGGTGATCCGACCAGCGCCGAGAGCGAGCAGCTTTCAAGCACGTCCGCGACTGCGTCCCTGGCCTGCTGCATCACCCCTTTCAGCGGGCAGACCGCCATGTCCTCGCAATCGGCGCAGGGGCCGAAGCGGGTCCGACTCGCGCAAGGGGTCAGCGCCAGCGGGCCATCGATCGCGCGCAGGATGTCGGCGACCGTGATGTGCCGCGCCGGACGCCCGAGCCGGTGCCCCCCGTTCGGCCCCCGCCGGCTCTCCACGATCTTGTTGTTGCGCAATTCGACCAGGATCGCTTCGAGGAATTTCGGCGGAATGGCCTGCAGCTGGGCTACCTCGGCGGTCGGGGTCCAGCCCTCATCGGCCTCCCTCGCCGCCAACAGCACGGCGGCGCGCACGGCGTATTTGGCCTTGCTCGACATCATCGGTGTGGCTCAACCCCAAACCAAGCCGGACCCCGCGCCGGGTGAGCGCGTCACCGGCGGGAACCCTAGCTAGTCGATAGGATATAAGGATCGAACCGGGATTCGGGAGCTTGCAGGCGCCGAGGTCAGGCCAGTTGGCCGACGTATTGCTGGAGCTTGCTCCACGCCGCCTCGCCGACGCGCTGACGTATCTCGGGATAATAGCCGGACTTGCGAAGCGCCTCGCGAAACGGCGCCGTATCCGGCGTGTTGAAGACCATGCCCTTGTCCTGCAGGCTTTGTTGCACCGTCTTGTTCTTCGCCGTCCAGTCGTCGCGCTCCTGCAAGGCGGCAGCATCGAAGTGACGGGCGGCGATCTCCTGCAGCGCGGTCGGCAGCCGCTTCCAGGCCTGCATGTTGAACGACACGGTGTAGCCGGCCCAGACATGATTGGTGATGCTGCAGAACTTCTGCACCTCGTAGAGCTTGGCGACGTCGATCAGGATGAGCGGGTTCTCCTGGCCATCGACGATCCCGGTCTGCAACGCGCTGTACACCTCGCCGAAGTTGATGGCGGTCGGCGAAGCGCCAAGGCTCTTGAACAGGGCGATGATGGTGGGCGCCACCGGCAGGCGGATCTTGAAGCCGTGCAGGTCGTCGGGCGACTTGATCGGCTTGGTGCGGGTGGTGATCTGGCGGAATCCGTGATCCCAGAACCTATCGAGGCAGTGCAGCCCGGATTTCTCCGATTCGGCGCGGATGAACGCGCCGAGATCGCCGTCCATCGCAGCCCAGACCTGGTCGTAGCCGGAGAATGCGAAGCCGGTGCTGGTTATGCCGGTCGCCACGTTGCGGGAAGCGAGGATGTCGCCGCTCAGCGTATACATCTGCACCGCGCCGGAGATCGCCTGCGCGAGCATTGCCGTGTCCCCGCCCAGCACGCTGTTTGGATAGATCTTGATGTCAAGCCGGCCGCCGCTCTCCTCACGGATCTTGGTGACGACCTCGCCGGCGCGGACTATCATTGGGTGATCCGCCGGCAGCACGCTGGCGAGCTTGTAATCGAACTCTGCGGCGTGAGCCGGACGGTGCAGGATGGTGACGGCCCCCGCACTTGCCCCTGCGGCGCCAACCCCGCGTAGAAGCGTCCGGCGCGATAGCTCGCCTGGCATGTCTTTTCCCTTCACTCGTCGCGACGATGCTTCGTTCGGGCGAACGTGCGGGGCGCGGCGGCGGCGAGTTAAGCCGACCGCCGACCGACCGCGACGCCTCGCGCCCGAGAAACGGTCATGCTGAAAGACCCGAGCGACGCCGCTTTCCCCGTTCGCCTCGGTCCGTACGCTCCGGATGCCGCCGGCTTGCTGCGGCCGCTGCTGGCGACCGCCTCGCTTGCCACGGAGCGCGAAACCCGGGTGGACGGGCAGGCGCGGCGGCTGGTCGCGGCTATCCGCGGGCACGGCTCCGGGCTCGGTGGCGTCGAGGCGTTGCTGCGCGAATACAGCCTGTCCACGCGCGAAGGACTGGCGGTGATGATACTGGCCGAGGCGCTGCTGCGGGTGCCCGACGGCGCCACCGCCGACCGGCTGGTCGAGGACGCGCTCGGACGCGGCGGCTTTGTCGGGCACACGGCGCGCGGCGAAGCCTTGCTGGTCACGGCCTCGACCTGGACCCTTGGTCTCTCCGCCCGGATCGTGCAGCCGGGGGAAACGCCGGAGGGCCTGCTCGCATCGCTGGCCAAGCGCGTCGGCCTGCCGACCGTGCGCGCTGCGGCCCGCGCGGCGGTACGGGTCATGGGCGGCCATTTCGTCCTTGGCGAGACGATCGGCGAGGCCCTCGGACGTGCCGCCAGCCGCAAGGGGCGCGTCTTCCGCTACAGCTTCGACATGCTGGGCGAAGGAGCCCGTACCGCCGCCGATGCCGCCCGCTACCAGCACAGCTATGCCGACGCGATCAAGGCCATCGGCGGCGCCGCCGGCCCTGGCCGCCTGCCCAACCGCCCCGGGATTTCGGTCAAGCTCTCGGCGCTGCACCCCCGTTACGAGGCAGTCAGCCGCGCTCGCGTCATGGCAGAGTTGGTCCCGCGCGTGATCGGGCTCGCCCGCGCCGCCCGCGCGCACGATCTCAACTTCACGGTCGACGCGGAGGAGCAGGACCGGCTTGAACTCTCGCTCGACGTGATCGGCGCCGTCGCCGCCGATCCGGGGCTGGCGGGCTGGGACGGGTTCGGCCTCGCCGTGCAGGCGTACGGCAAGCGCGCGCTCGCGGTGCTGGAGTGGGTGGCCGATTTGGCGTCGCGGCTCGACCGCCGCTTCATGGTCCGGTTGGTCAAAGGGGCGTATTGGGACACCGAGATCAAGCGGGCCCAGGAACGCGGGCTCGCGAACTACCCGGTGTTCACCCGCAAGGCGGCCACCGACCTCGTCTACTTGGCAGCTGCCGAGCGGCTGCTGGCGTTCCGGCCCCGTCTCTATCCGCAATTCGCCACCCACAACGCCCTTACCATTGCCAGCATCCTGGAACGGGCTTCGGGCACCGAAGGCTACGAGTTCCAGCGCCTGCACGGTATGGGCGAGGCGCTGTACGCCGCCCTGCTCGCCGAGCATCCCGGCGCGGCCGTCCGGGTCTATGCTCCCGTGGGCGGCCACGCCGATCTTCTGGCCTATCTCGTCCGTCGCCTGCTGGAGAACGGCGCGAACAGCAGCTTCGTCAGCCTCGCCGCCGATCCGGAGGTTCCGGTCGACCGTCTGCTGGTGCGCCCCGCCGCCGTCCTGGCGGGAGATGCACCGGCTGGCGTCCGTCCGCGGCTGGTTGTCCCCGGCGCGCTCTACCCCGACCGCCGCAACAGCCGCGGCGCCGAGTTCGGCCACCGCGCAACCCTGGAAGGCCTGCTGGCCGAAATCGCCGCGGGTCGCGGTGCGGCCGAAGCGGCGCCGCTGGTGGACGGCCAGCCCCTGCCCGGCGACGAGCGCGAGGCACGCTCCCCGATCGACGCGGCGCGGCTCGGCCGCGTGCGGGAAGCCGCCCCGGAGACGGCGGCCCTTGCCTTGGAGGCGGCGGTGCGCGGCCATCCCGCCTGGGACCGCACGCCCGTCGAGGCGCGCGCGGCGGCGCTGGAACGGGCGGCCGACCTGTTCGAATCCGAGCGTGGGCGATTGCTGGCGCTCCTCGTCGACGAGGGCGGCAAGACCCTGGATGACGCGCTGGCCGAACATCGCGAGGCGATCGACTTCTTGCGCTATTACGCCGTGCAGGCGCGCCGCGTGCTGCGCCCCGAGGCGCTGGCGGGGCCGACCGGCGAGGAAAACACCCTGCACCGCCGGGGTCGCGGCGCCTGGCTCTGCATCTCGCCCTGGAATTTTCCGCTGGCGATCTTCACCGGCCAGGTCGCGGCGGCCCTGGTGGCCGGCAACGCCGTCGTGGCCAAGCCCGCCGAGCAGACCCCGCTGGTCGCGGCGGCGGCGGTGCGGCTGCTGCACCGGGCGGGCATCCCCGCGGGCGCCCTGCACCTGCTGCCGGGCGATGGCGCGGTGGGGGCGGCGTTGGTCAAGCACCCGGCGGTCGCCGGGGTCGCCTTCACCGGCAGCAACGACGTGGCACGGGAGATCAACCTGGCGCTCGCGGCGCGACCGGGCGCGATCGTGCCCCTGATCGCTGAGACCGGCGGCATCAATGCCATGATCGTCGACGCCACCGCACTGCCCGAGCAGGTCGCCGACGACGCCGTGACAAGCGCGTTCCGCTCCGCCGGCCAACGCTGCTCGGCGTTGCGGCTGATCTGCGTGCAGCACGATATCGCCGATCGGGTAGCTTCCCTCATCGCCGGGGCCGGGGCCGAACTCCGGGTCGGCGACCCGCGCGACCCCGCGACGCATGTCGGACCGGTGATCGACCTCGACGCCAAGACGCGGCTCGACCGCCACATCACAGAACAGACCGCCGCGGGGGCAAGGGTCCATCTCGCGGCCACGGCGCCCCCCGGCCTCTACGTGGCGCCTCACCTGTTCGAGCTGGAGCATGCCGACGAACTGGCCGAAGAGGTGTTCGGCCCCGTGCTGCACCTGGTGCGCTACCAGGCGGACAGGCTCGACGAGTTGCTCGATCAGCTGGCCGCCACCGGCTACGGCCTCACCCTCGGCGTGCAGACCCGCATCGAGGCCACCGTCGCCCACGTGTTGGGCCGGCTGCCGACCGGCAACGTCTATGTCAATCGCAACATGATCGGGGCGGTCGTGGGAACGCAGCCGTTCGGCGGCTCCGGCCTATCGGGCACCGGACCCAAATCCGGCGGTCCGGACTATCTGCGACGCTTCTGTCTGGAGCAGACGGTCACGGTCAACACGGCGGCGAGCGGCGGCGATGCCGCGCTGCTCGGGATGGCCTCTTCGGAATGAAGGTATTCTTGCGTGAGCGTGCGAAGGGGCCGGCACGGCCGCCGACCCCTTCAATCAGCCTGAAGAATTAAGCGGTCGGGAGCAAATAACGCGGCGGGCAATAGGTCACTTTACGGTCGGACGCGAGAAATGACTGAACCAGTTCTTCGACTTCTTTGGTCTGCACCGGCGGCAGTTTACGGCACCGCCGCAAGTGTTCAGCAGCCTTCTGCTGCCGCTCGTAATCAGGATTATTGTAAGGACTGAAATCTCTGTTCATCGCCATTTCGCTTCTAAGCAGAATTGAATGGCAGATGTTTACCATCGTAGGTTGGTAGTGGCAACCAAAATCTCACGAGAACGTGAGGTTCACTCCGGCGATCGTGATGCGCCTCCGGCTATCGCGGCCGCCTCGGCTGACCGAGGCGAGACAGCCGGCCCAGGCAGGCCGGGCAGGTCACGGAGTTGGCCGGGGGTTCGGCCCACCCTGACCTGGCCCCTGGTTCGGTCGCGCACAATGCCATGCGGCAGAACGGCGTGACCGCATGATAGACCGGTCTCGTGGGCCGCCGGCCGTCCTTGCGCAAGGCGACGAACGTCCGGTCGGCGAAGTCGAGTGCGTTCGCAGGCATGCTCCGCGTTTATGCGATTCCGACGCCTCTTGGCAAATGGGTAAAATCCCGCGCCCTGAATGACGTCCAGATTACTATGTTCCTTTGTTTCGCCAACCGATGAATTGGGCTGAATTGACGCCTGCCCCGTGTGACGACTTCACCTGCCGAGGGGGGCGGCGGCGCGCCCTAGCCGCCGCCGATTGCTCGCACCACCTTGCCAGTGCCGCCACAGGCCGGACATTCCTCCGCGTTCAGCTTCCCGCTGCCGTGGCAGTCGGGACAGACGTCCTCGCCCGTCCCCTCGGTGCCGACCGGAGCCTCGTCGCCAGGGTTCATCTTGGTGTCTTCTGGCTCGTCCATGTGAACCTCCCGAAATCAAGTTCCACGATCGCGGCGCCGGCCGGGAGGCGGGCCGGCGGGGCGATCGTGCGTTCTTTGGCTAGGCTACCGGTCTATTTCGACGCCGATTTGCCGCGCGATGCCGAGCGCCGGCTCGATGTCCTGCCGGAGCCGCCGGCGCTCTCCTCCTCCTCGCCCTCGGTCTCCTCCGCCGCTTGCAGTGCGGCGGGCAGGATCGAGGACCGCGTGACTTCGGTCAGTTTCTCGTCTTGCGCCTTCTCCTCGGCCAGGATGCCGCCGAGCAGGTCGCCGACCTCGTTCTCGCCGAGCGCTTTCGCCAACTCGACCATGGTCCCGTACGCGGCGATCTCGTAGTGCTCAACCCGTTGCTGGCTGGCGACAATGACGAGATCGAGCACCGGCCCCTTGTCGTGCTCGTCCATTTCGTGGGTGGCCTCCTCGACCAGCCCCCGCATCGCCTCGCACACCTTGCGGCCCGGCTTGCCGCCCAGCTTCTCCAGCGCTTGTTCGACCCGCTCGCGCTGATCCTCGCTCTGGGCGATGTGCGCCTCGATCCCTTGCCTAAGCTGTTCGTCGGAGGCCTTGCGAAGGCTGCGCTTCATCCCCTGAATGGCCTGCCTTTCGGCGCTGTGGGCATCCTTGAGTTGGGCGCTGAGCATTTCCGTCAGCTGTTCCATGATGCGTCTTTCGTGTTCCAAGTTGGTTGATTGCAGACTTCGTCGAGCAACGAAGGCGAAGCTCTTGATGTTGCCGGGAGGGGGTTGCCGAACAACCGGCTCAGACCCCGGCCTTCTGTCCAGCCTCCGAGCGGGACACGAACTTGAGAGTGGTTTCGGCCAGGTGCTCGTCGATCCAGCGCGCCATCGCGATCTCCTCCGATAGCGACTGCTGCAAGGCGGTGAGGGCCGATTGATGGCCGGTCGCCTCGGCGATCGTGAGCAGCGACTTGTAGCTGGCGATCTCGTAATGCTCGAAGGCGAAGTTGGCGAAGGTGTTCTTGATGACTTCGTCCGCCGCCGGCGCGTGCATCAGTGCCGCCATGTTGCCCATGAACGACATCACGGTGTCCTTCACCGCCGAATGGCTGGTGCCGAGCTGCCCAAGCAGCTCCTCGATGCGCAATGCCTGCTGGCGCGACTCTTCGATATGCTGGCGCATCCGGGCCGCCATCTCGGGATAGCTCTCAAGCCGCCCCACTTGGCGCTCCAGCAGCTCGATGGCCTGGTTTTCGACCGCGTGCTGGTTGCGCAACCCGGTGGTGTAGATATCGCGCGTGGTCTCGCTCGCTCCACTCATGACAACTCCTGTCCATGGTTGGGAAGCACATGAAGCGTTCGAGATCGGCGAGTGTAGCAAGCTTCACGCAGCATTGATGGCGCTGCAAAGCACAGCCGTTTCGCCCGTACATGCGACGGGCGCGCCAATTGACGCGCCCGTGCTTCCGCTGTCTCGTGCGGGCGGATTGCCGCCCCGCGCTTCGTCTTGGGTTACGCTCCCGGCGGCCGCGGCGTGGCCGCGCCGATCCCCGTGGGCGCGCCGGTGGTCGTGCCGGTGGTCGTGCCGGTGGTCGTCCCAGTCGTCGTCGTAGTGGGGCCGGTCGCGGTGCCAGCGGCCGTACCGGCAGCGCCGGCCGTGCGACCGTCTTCCACTTCGACCTCGGTGCGGCGGACCGTGTCTCTCACGGTCTCGGTACGCTCGGTCGCATCCTTGTGGATGACCAACTCCTCCTTCACCCGAGCCTCTTTGGCAATGACGGCTTCCTCGGCGTGCTCCGTCGCCTCGATGGTGCGTTCCTGGAACAGCTTGTCGGCATCGGTGATCGGACGATTGACTGGCCGGCGCTCCACTTCCACATGCTCGGAGCGCAGCGCGACCTGCTCGGTCACGGGAGTCTCGACGACGTACGAGCGCACGCGCACACGCCCACGCTCCACCTCGCGCTTGCCGACCCGGACATTCTCCTCGACGATCGGGATGACCTCCTCGCCGCCCGTCCGTGCCGCCGTGGTGGCCGTGGTTCCGGTCGTGCCAGTCGCCGGCGGGACAGTTCCCAGCCTGGGATCGACGCCCGCTCCTGTCGTGGAGGTCGCGGCCATGCCCGGCGCCGCGCCGGCCGTCCAGCCGCTCTTGCGCCACTCGGTCTCCCGCTCCTCGAGATCGACCGCCCCGTGTTCCTCGAACACGTTCATCGCATCGTCGACCCGGGCATCGTCCACCTCGGCCGACACCACGACGCCGCCGCGGCGAATGCCTTCCGAATACGTGTAGCGGTCCTCGTCGGGAACAAAGAGGTCCTTCAGCGACGCCCAAAATCCCTTGTCACCGGTCGTGTCCGCGGTGGCGGTCGTGCCCTCATCCGCCCCGTACACGCGGACGCTGCCGCGGTCGATGCCACCATGCTGCGTCAGACGGTTAACGACCTGATCCGCCTCCGCCCTGGAGTTGAACAGGCCGGTGATGATGCGTGTCATATGGTTTCGTTCTCCTGACTGGATGATTGTTCGCCTACATTGCCGTCAGCTGCCTGCCGGCACTCGTTTGACGTCTGCGTGTTGAATGCGGCGCTCGACCGTTTGTTCCACCTGCTCTTGGTCGTTGATGAACCTCAGCCGGATTTCCTCGCGTAGAACCAAACGCTTTTCGACAACAAGGATTTCCTCGAGCACGGGGATGATCAGCATGTCGCCCTCTTCGCGCACGGCCGGCGCCTCCTTCACCTCTTGATCGAGCTTCACCCGCTCGACCTCCGCGCGCCGCGTGCGAAGGGTTTCGCGGATGAGTTCCTGAGCGGTTTCGGTCGTCAGCGAGACGCTCACGCGCCCCGTCTCGACGACGCGTTTGGTGACGCCGATGACCTCCTCGACGATCGGCACGGTCACAGGCGTGTCCAAGCGTTCTTCGGCCATCGGCGGTACTCCAGGCGGTGGCGGCGTAACGACGCAACCCGTCCGGCCGTTCCACCCCTGCACGAACACGAATGAGAATGGTGCCCTCGGCGATCCCGACTTCGGGCGCCGGCTGCCTCATGGCGTGTCATCATCCAGGCGAGTGTAAGGGCGGCCCGGAGTGAAGATCGCAACCTTCAACATCAACAACATCAATCGACGATTGCCGAACTTGCTCGCCTGGTTGCGCGGCTCGGGGCCCGACGTTGCCTGCCTGCAGGAACTGAAGGCGACCGATGCCGGCTTCCCGGCGGCGGCGATCCGGGCCGCGGGATACGGCGCGGTGTGGTGCGGCCAGTCGAGCTGGAACGGGGTGGCGATCCTCGCCAAGGGCGCCGACCCGGTGCTGACCCGCCGCCGGCTGCCCGGCGACCCCGCCGATCCGCAAAGCCGCTACATCGAAGCGGCGGTCAATGGCGTGCTCGTCGCCTCGATCTACCTGCCAAACGGCAACCCGCAACCGGGTCCGAAATTCGCCTACAAGCTCGCCTGGTTCGAACGTCTGATCGCCCATGCGGCGGAGCTGCGCGGCACCGGGCTGCCCGTCGTTCTGGCTGGCGACTACAACGTCGTGCCGACCGAGGCCGACATCTACCCGTCGAAATCCTGGGCGAAGAATGCACTGGTGCAGCCGGCGAGCCGGGCGGCGTTTGGCCGCCTGCTCGACCAGGGATGGATCGATGCGATCCGGGCGCGGCAACCCAGCGGACCGGTGTATACCTTCTGGGACTACACGCGCGACCGTTGGGCCCGCGACGCCGGCCTCCGGCTCGACCATCTGCTGCTCAGCCCCGACCTCGCCGAGCGCCTGGTCGATGCCGGCGTGGATCGGTCAATCCGCGGCCAGGAGAATGCCAGCGACCACGCGCCGGCCTGGGCGATCATTGGCCCCCGGACGCGTCGGCGGCGAACGTCACGCGCGGGTCGCCGGAAACATTCGCCCGAGCAACGATAAACTGCGCCCTTGCTGTCACGTTGGCCGCTCATGGCTGCCGGACCTGACGCTCGGGACACCTCGATCCGGACCTACCGGTCCAAGCGGGACTTTGCGGTCACGCCGGAACCCGACGCGAGCGAGCAGCCGTCCCGTGCCGCAAGCCTCATGTTCGTTGTGCAGAAGCACCACGCCCAGCGCGCCGGAGTGCACTGGGATTTCCGCCTCGAGCATGACGGCGTGCTCTGGAGCTGGGCCGTCCCGCGTGGCCCATCGCTGGACCCGGCCGACCGGCGAATGGCGATCCATGTCGAGGATCACCCGCTCGACTATGCCGACTTCCAGGGCAGCATCCCGGACGGCCAGGTACGGCGCCGGCCGCGTGGAGACCTGGGACCGCGGCACGTGGTCGCCGATCGGCGATCCCTCTGCCAGCATGGGCTCCGGAGAGCTGCAGTTCGTCCTGCACGGCCGCCGGCTGGCGGGCCGCTTTCGTCTGGTGCGTCTGAAGCGGCGCGAGCGGTCCCGACGCGAGACGTGGTTCCTGATCAAGGGCCATGACGGCCACGAACGGCCCGGCGCCGATGCTCTCGCGCTGGAGGCCGAGTTGCCTGCCCCGGCGCCGCCCAAGGCGGAGACCGGCGCGCGCAGCCAAAAACCGGCACCGGGCGCGCGCCGCGGCGCGCTGCCGCGCAAGCAGGCGCCGCAACTCTGCGTGACGGTGGCGCAAGCGCCGACCGAGCCCGGCTGGATCAGCGAGATCAAGCACGAAGGCATCCGCCTGCTGGCCGCGCTCGACCACGGCGAGGTCCGGCTAGCGAGCGGTGACGGCGACGACTGGGCAGATCGATTGCCTGGGCTGGCGCGGGCACTCGCGGCGATTCCGGCGCGAACGGCGCTGCTGGACGGCGAACTGGTCGCATTGCGGGAGGGCCGGTCGAGCCTGTCCGAGCTGCAGGCCGCGTTGTCGGCGGATCGTGACCACGACCTCGTCTACTATGCCTTCGACCTGCTGCACCTGAACGGCTGGGACTTGCGGCCGTCCCGGCTGCTCGATCGCAAGCAGGCGCTGGCCGCTCTCGGCAACTGGCGCGGCACGCTGCGCTACAGCGATCACGTTCTCGACCGCGTGGACGAGATGCGGCGGCAGGCGTGCGACATCGGGGTCGACGCCATCATCTGCAAACGCGCCGACGCTTACTACCGCCCGGGCACGAGTGCGGATTGGGTCAAGCTGGAATGCCGTGACCGCGACGAGCACGCCCCCGCCCCAGGGGAAAGCAACGTCGGTCCAAGCAAGCCGCTGCGCCGCCGCCCGGCCGACCGGAGCGCGGCATGGCCGACGCCCCTGTCTGCCCCGCGCCCGCGGGTCGTCGTCGCGCGCGCTCCTCAGCGCGGGCGCGAGACGATCGGCGGAGTTGAGATCTCCCACGCCGACCGACCGCTATGGCCCGGCCTCACCAAGCGCGATCTTGCCGAGTACTGGCTGGCGGTCGCGAAGCACGCGCTGCCCTGGCTCGGGCATCGCCCGCTGGCCATTCTCCGGTGTCCCGAGGGCAGCGAGGGCGAGCATTTCTTCCAAAAACGCGGCAACGGCTTGCTGCCCGCACAGATCCGCGAGGGTTCGGCCGGCGGTTCCCCCTATCTTGCACTCGATGATGCGGCGGGGTTGGTCGCCATGGCGCAGCTTTCGGCCGTCGAGTTGCACCCGTGGGGTGCCAGTGAGGCCGATCCGCTGCGGCCCGACTGGATCGTGTTTGATCTCGACCCGGGCGAGGGCGTTCCGTTCACCGAAGTGGTAGTGGCGGCGCACGACATGCGTCACCGGCTCGAGCGGCTTGGTTTCGCCGCCTTTCCGCGCACCACCGGCGGCAAAGGTTTGCACGTCGTGGTGCCCGTCGTTCCGCGCTCGGATTGGGATCAGACCAAAGCGTTCTGCCGCGGTCTCGCCGAGGCGATGAGCCAGGCCGAGCCCGAACGGTTCCTGCCGACCTTGTCGAAGGCGGAACGGCGCGGCCGCATCCTGCTCGATTACCTGCGCAACGGACTTGGGGCGACGGCCGTGGCCTCGTTCTGCCCGCGTGCGAGACCGGGTGCTTGCGTCGCCACGCCCCTGGCCTGGTCGGAGGTCGAGGCCAGGCTGGACCCCAGATCCTTCACCATCCGCACGGTCCCGGAGCGGCTCCGCAAGCAGCGACGGGATCCCTGGGCAGGCTTCCGCCAAGCGGCACGACCGATTCCTCGCCTCACCACCACCCGACCAAAATCGTCGCCCTCCCGGCGGTCGCCACCGCCGGAGGCACCGGCCGGCCTTGGAACGGCACTGCATCCGCCGGTGATCGTCTACGCACCGAAATCCCGCAAACGGGAACGGAAACGGAACGATGTGCCGCCTCTCGATACGGGGCGCGACGGCTGAAGCCGGTGTTGCAGCCTGTGAAACACGCGCTCTGCGACGAAGCTCATGCTGCGTGACATCCGAGTAGCCGAAGCGTATCGGCTGATCCGCGACGTTGCAGTGCGGCAAGAAGTGCATTGCACTGCAGCAACAACCGCCAGCAAACGTCACTTGACGCGGCGCGACGGGAGATTTACGCCTTGTATCATACTATTGCGGAAAGTATCCCAGGCGACGAAGACCTTGGGGAAGAACGGCGCGGTTGAACGGCAAATGGTGATGAACGTCCAGAGCGCCGTCAGTTCCGCTGCGTCGGAGCTCAACGCGCCGCGCTCCGCCGCTTTGCTCGACAATACTATTGTAACCGGAGGGGGGGCAATTCTCCGAGGCCTTTTGCATAGCCTAGTGCCCGGTTGGCTTCGACGTCCTGTCGGCCGTTGGGTAAGCGAGGAGCGCACCCGGCGGTCACCCGACCGCCTATACTTGGAAAAGGAACTACTTCCTGCCTTGGGAGCGCGGCAGGGCCGGGTGCTGTTCATCGGCGTCAGGCGCTATACGGCGGCTTATCCGAAGCTTCTTGCCAAGTATGGCGCGGAATGCTGGACCGTGGACATCGACGCCAAAGTCACGCGCTGGGGCGCGAAGGGGCGACACGAGGTGCTGGATGCACAATTGCTGGACCGCCATTTCGCGCCGGGGTATTTCGACTCGGTGGTGCTGAGCGGCGTGTTCGGCTACGGCGTCAATACCGAAGCACAGCAGAACGCCGTTTTCGCCGCGGTCGGCACGGTGCTCAAGCACGAGGGAGTTCTCGTGCTCGGCTGGAACACGGACCTGGTGCCCGAACCGCTCCACCGCACCGAGATGCAGCGGTTCAGCGCGACCTGCCTTGCCGGTCGCTGCAGCCGTGTGGAGTTCACCGGTTCGACGCACGTCTTCGACTTTTTCCGCAACGCTCGGCGGCCGGCAGCGGCGCCCTAAGCGGGACCGCGGAAACCTGACCGCTAATATCTGACCGCGCACGGGCGTCTCCTCGGCACAGGCCGATCCGGCCGAGGAGATCGGTTTGCGGCCCGCTACACTCCGAACATCGAGACTTCGGTGTAGGCGAGATCGCCCGGCGTCGGCCGGCTGGCGCCTTTGAAATATTTCGGTCGGCCGTCGCGGTAACGGCCGGAAAGTCCGGGTACCGGGCCGTTCGCGTCCATCACAACCAGAAATATGCCGCGGACGGCCAGGTAGCGCCCCAATCCGCCGACGACTTCGACGAAGGTCTCGACGCCGCGGCAATAGACGAGCACCGCGACCGGAAGCAGGCCGAACTTGCGGCGCAACGCGAACACGAAGGGCAGGCTGCGGCCCGCCACCCGGCAGACGACGCTGAGGCAACCTTGTCGCGCGTGATCGAGGAGCAGCGGCATCTCGAAGCCAAGCAGCCCCTGATCGAGACAACCGCCGCGCCCAACCTGGATGACCTGCAGGTTGGCCGCCCCCTGGGAGAGCATCGGCACGGCCACAAACACGCCTTCGCAATACCGCTTGTACCCCTGCGCCTGCAGCAAGGGAAGCGTGTGGGGCGCCGGGGTGACGTTGAGGTAAGTCACCTGCGGTCGTTTCAGCGCGCGCGAAATGAGCAGGGAGCCGAAGGCGCGGAACTCCGGCTGCACGTACCAGCTCGATACGTTGCAGCGGATTTGGGTGGTCTCGGGGGTGCTCAGGTCGGTGAAGATCAGCAGGATCACACCCACTGGCGCGCCGCCGCTCTCCAGCAGATAGCCGTAGCGGGGAAACCCACTGGGGGTGGCGTGCTCGGACAAACGGGCCAGGGCTCGGCACCAGAATGCACGCGAGCGTTCGGCCCCGAAACCCTGCGTGAGGAGGTCGGCGATCGCGTCGAGATCCGCCGACCCGATCTCCCGGCAACGCACCGCGGGCGAGGCCGAGGGCGACTTCGGAGCAAGTGCCGCGCTGGACAAGAGTGCAGTCACCGTCGTACCACCCGCGCTAGCATCCTGGTTCGCGAAGGAAGCACCGCAACGCCTGCACCCTCCGGTGCTTGGGGATCATTCTCGGACCGCTCAAAAGGCTCTCGGATAACGTTGAAAGACGGCAGCCACGCAGAAATCACGGAAATCCGACTGTCTCGCAAGTGCAAAGCTGGTACGCGCCGGCCGAGACCGAACGCGCCCCTGCGCGACGCCACCATTATAGCTGAAGACAACGCTTCAGACGAGCGAGGAGTTGGTTGAGCCGCGCAATAGCAGCGCAACCGAGCCGGGCCGCTTCTGGACAGCCAAATTGGAGTGTCGTATCTCGCTCACGGTGCGCGGCGTGCGAACCAGTTGGGAGTTCCGGCTTTTCTGTAGGGGCTCCGGGCCGCCTTCGCGTACGGAGAGTTCCAGCATTCCGGCGTACTCAATGACATCGTTCCCGTCGCGCGCTCGCCAGCAGGCTACCGAGCGCGCTGCATGATCATACCGCCCGGCTGCGACGAAGCCCGGCTTGCATCTGGACCCGCCGCACCTAGCTCCTGGAGGTGGGGATTGGCGTCGTGCGGGGTGCCACCGAGCGCGAATGGCTGACATGGCGATGGATGTCGGGTCCCCGCTGAACGAGCCTGTGTTCTGCCCGCCTGCGGCAACGGTCGCCTCATCGCAACTGACCGCATTCATGCAGGAATGTGCGGCGGCAACGGGGCAGCGCTTCCCAGATGCGGCCACATTCGATCGTTTCGCGGTGGCGGAGTTCCGCCAATTCTGGCGCTTGTTCCTGAGCTGGTCGGGCCTGCCGCTCGATGGCAGCCTCGATCCGGTGTGCGTCGGCGATGCCGGCGAGACCGCCCGGTTCTTTCCGGAGCTGCGCCTCGACTACGCGGAGTGCCTGCTGGCGGGCGATCCCGACCGACCGGCTCTCACGGCTCGCCACGCCGACGAACGGCAGGAGCGGCTAACGCGGGGCGAGCTGCGCGCCAAAGTCGCGGCACTGGCAAAATCGCTCAGCCGGCTTGGCGTGCAGTCCGGAGACCGCGTGGTCGCGGTGGCGCGCAACGGCGCGGAGGTCGTCGTCGCCGCGCTCGCCAGCGCCAGCCTCGGCGCGACCTTCTCGAGCTGCGCCCCGGACATGGGAGCGTTTTCCGTCCTCGCGCGGTTTGCCCCGCTCACGCCGCGCGTGCTGCTCGGCAATCTGCGTCGCGAAGCCTGGGACGTCGGCGTGCCCGTCGCGGCGCGCCTGGCCGAAGTGGCGGCGGGGCTGCCGACCCTGGCCGCGCTCGTGGCGCTCGACGACGGTCCTGTGGCGGCGGCGCTTGAGGTGCCGGTGCATCGGTATGCCGATCTGGTGAGCGGCCCCGGGACGGGGGGCGAGGAGGCGGGTGCCTGGGTCCGGCGGCCGTTCAATCACCCGCTCTTCGTGCTGTTCTCGTCCGGGACGACCGGGACGCCGAAATGCATCTTGCACGGAGCCGGCGGCACGCTGATCGAGCACGTCAAGGAGCATCGGCTGCACTGCGACTTGCGCGACGGCGACAAGTTGTTCTTCCAGACCTCCTGCGGCTGGATGATGTGGAACTGGCAGCTGTCGGCATTGGCATCTGGGGTAGAGCTGGTCGTCTACGACGGCCCGCTTGAGGGACCGCACACGTTCTGGCGTGTCGTGGCCGAAGAGCGGGTGACCGTATTCGGCACCAATCCGACCTATTTGCAGTTCTGCGACTACTCCGGCTATTCGCCCGGGCGAGTGCTCGACTTGTCGGCGCTACGCGCCGTGCTGTCCACCGGATCCGTGCTGTCGGCGCGACAGTTCGACTGGGTCAGCGAGCAGGTCAAGCCGCTGCCCCTCCAGTCGATCTCCGGCGGGACGGACATCATCGGCTGCTTCGTCCTCGGCAATCCCAACCTGCCCGTCTACCGCGGCGAGGCGCAGTGCCGCAGCTTCGGCCTTGACGTGCGGGCGCTGCTCCCCGCGGCGGACGCCGGTGCCACGGCCGGCGACAGCCCGGCGGCGGCCCACCGCGAGGACCGGATCGGCGAGCTGGTCTGCGCCAACCCGTTCCCGTCGCGTCCGCTCGGGTTCTACGGCGAGGCGGACGGCATCCGCTTTCATGAAGCCTACTTCGCTGCCAACCCGGGCATGTGGACGCACGGCGATCTGATCGAGCACACAGCGACGGGCGGCTGGCAGTTGCACGGCCGGTCCGACGGCGTCCTCAATGTCCGCGGCATTCGTGTCGGCACGGCCGAGATCTACCGCATCCTCGATGACATACACGAGATTGCCGAGGCAATGGCGGTCGAGCAGCAGGCCGAGGAGGGGTCGGGCGAGACCCGACTGATCCTTCTGTTGGTGTTGCGCCCTGGGGTGGCGCTCGACGGTGCGCTCACCAAACGGATCCGGGCCGAGCTTGCGCGCCGTGGCTCGGCCGTTCTGGTTCCCGCCCGCATCGCCGCGGTCGACGCCCTGCCGGTGACGTTCAGCGGCAAGCGCTCGGAAGCGGCGGCGCGCGATGCAGTCAACCGCCGCCCGGTGCGCAACCGCGACGCCCTGCAGAACCCGGCCTGCCTTGATGCCATCTCCCGTCATCCGGCGCTGTCGGATGCTCATGGTTCCGCACCGATCCTGCCGCCGCAATGGGATCAGTGTCGACGTGACAATGTCGGCAGCGCGGAACTGGAGCGGGGGCTGCAGGAGATCTGCGAACGAGTGCTGCAGGTCGCGCCGATCGGCTGGACGGACAACATCCTCGAACTCGGCGCCGACTCCCTCACCATCGTCAATCTGTCGCTGGAAATCGAGCGGCAACTCCGTAGCGGCCTGCCGCCGTCGGCATTGTTCCTCGCGCCGACCATCGAACGCTTCGCGGCCCTGGTGCGCGGTGACGCCTTGCCGGGCACGCACTCGACCGGCAGCCCGATGGACGGCGGAAAATCGACCCCGCATGTCCGCCCGGTCAGGCCGGACGATGTCGACACGCTCTGCACCTTTCTAGCCCAGGGGTTCGCCGGGTCGGGATTTCCGACCACGGTATGGCGGCGCCTGTTCGAATACCAGTGGATGCCGCAGAAGCGTGACCTCGGGTTCGTGCTGGTCGCGGGCGAGGAGATCGTCGGCTTCCTGGGCACAATCTATGCCGAGCGGGAGGTCCGGGGCCGGGCGGGTTTGGTGTGCAACTACACTTCCTGGTATGTGCATCCGGCCTACCGTGGCTGGGGTGCCGCGCTGCTGATCGCGGCGATACGGGACGCCGGCACCACCTACACGAGCTTCACGCCGGCGCCGCTCTCGACGCACGCGTTTCACGCACTGCAATTCTCGAGGCTCGACACCGGCCGGCTGCTGTTGCCGCTGTTCATGCATGTCGATACGCTGCGCGCTCCGCCGCCGGAGATCACATTCGCCCCCGCGGAAGTGCGTCGGCGTCTGAATGAGCAGCAGAAGCGGGTGTTAGACAATCACGCTCCCTACGAATGTCTTCAGTTCGTTGTGAGCGACGGGCCTGACTACGCCTACATCGTGGCCAAGCGCCACGCGCAGCACTTGCCGCTGCGCCTCCGACGTCTGTTCCCCTCCCGGCTCGCCATGCCGTGTTCGGATATCCTTCATTGCAGCGAGCCAATGGTGCTGCTGCGCCATCTGGAGCGGGTCAAGCTCGCCTTGTTGCGCCATCACCGCACGGTCGCCCTGATCGCCGATGCCCGTCTGTTTCCGCGCCGGCCACGGGCGCTCGCTTTGCGGGAACTCGCACTGTTCCGCTCGCCCATTTTCGAGGCCACTGTCATCGACAAGCTCTACTCCGAGCTTGTATTGCTGCCTCTCGGCAATTCCTAATCCGAAAGCCGGGAGCGGGCGCTCCGATGACCAGCTTTGCAACCGGACATGGGCTTTGCCTTGCGGCTATCGCGGCTTGCGATCGGAAGACGCAATTTGTTACGCTTCTAACGCGAAAAATGTCGGCTTTGCCTTCAAAACTTGCTACAGTCTGTTTGGGCGTAGTTCCGCCACTTTATGAAAGCTGGCAGCGTTGATCGGAAGGACATTCTCGTGGATATGGTAAGCAGGCATCAGTACCGAGCAGGTCGTTGACGCGATATGCGACTTCGACTGGAGCAGCTTGAGCCAGCAGGAAATGGTGTGTGCCGCCTGGGCATACTACTACTTTTCGGTCCAGTTCCGGGAGAGCCTGGAGGTGGCGCTGAGCCTCCACCCGGATGATCGGAATTTGCAACATCTGGCGAGTGAAGAGTGCAACACAAACAACCTGTCCCCATGGCCAGGTGTCGCCGCCCCGCGCGAGAAGATGAATTATGACGAGTTCATGCGTCGCTCGCTTGGCTTGGCGCCCCTCCCGCCCGACACGCAGTCCCGCTTCGAAGTGCTCGGTGCCGCTTACCTGGATGAAACCCGAGGATTGGACAAAGCGGCACGGGCGCTGAGCATCGCGAGTTATGAGGACGGCGGCCTTGAGCGGGTATTCGGTGCCATTCTCACCGGCCGCCAATGGGACGGACCACTGCTGCAGGCTTTCCATCATTTCCTGACCGAGCATATCCGCTTCGACAGCGATCCCGATCAGGGCCATGGCGCGCTCAGCCGCCACTTGGCGCCGACCGACCAGGTGCTGCCGCTCTGGGAGGCCTTCCATCAAATCCTTGTCGCGTTCGTTCCGCGGCTGGACGGCGCATCCGCCCAGCACGCGGCGGATCTGGTCGGGGCCGGCGTCGAGCGCTGCTGACCGCGTACGCTTTCCGTGCTCAAGTGCAACGCCGCGCTGATGCGGCCTTGCACGAGGGACGGAACACATGCTGTTGGACCACCGCACCTACACGCTGAAGCCAGGCACGATGGCGCGGCACCTGAAGATCTATGAGGAATACGGATTGGGGCCGCAGCAGCGCCATCTAGGCAAGCCGCTCGCCTATCTCGTCACGGAATCCGGCGAGCTCAACACCTATGTCCATATCTGGGTCTATCAGGACGCAGCCGACCGCGCAGCCAAGCGCGCGGCGATGATGGCCGACCCGGAGTGGCAGACCTACCTCCAGAAAAGCGGGGAAGCCGGCTATCTCATCAGGCAGGAAAACAAGCTGATGACGCCGGCAAGCTTCGCACCGATCGAGCGCTGACCACCAGGACCTCTTGCTCGACCGTGACCCCGCGCTGCGGGGTCACCCCTTCGACCAAGGGACGAACCAGCAACATCGGACCGTAGCGCCCGACATTCAACTCTTTGGCGAAATTGGTTGCGCTCGGCAACGATGGCGCTTATCTCCGTCCGTAAGGCGTGACCTCGACGCCTGAGATGAGAGCCCGAACTGAAGTCATTGGAGAAGCGAAGCATGCCAGCAGCCGAACACAACGAGCAGCTGCTCGGGTTGCTGCGACACTCGATCACCGAACTGGTACGGCGTGAAGGTCCGGACCTGACGGCCCGGCAGCTCGGCACGTTCCTGATCTGCTACCTGGAAAGCGAGGCGCAGACGGTGCGCGGCTTGGCTGCCAAGCTCAACATCTCGAAGCCGGCGGTCACCCGCGCCTTGGATCGTCTGGTCGAATTCGACCTGGTTCGGCGCAAGGACGATCCCCTGGACCGCCGCAGCATCCTGGTGCAGCGGACTCAAACCGGGCTCGGCTTTCTCCGTGAGCTGCGCGGCATCGCGCGGGACGCCGCGGCACGCTCCCGCTCCATCGCTAGCGCGAAGGGAGGAGACCTGCGCGCCGTCACCTGATCGGGTAGGAGTGCGCCTCGGTACCGCCCTTGTGGGGCGGCTCGTGACCGCCGATGCTGGCACGATATCCGGCTGGCGGTCGTCGTCGGGGCGATCGGCTTCAAGGCAGTTGGCTAATCAGGGGGCAATCGGCTGAGCATGGAAAGTAACCCGGGCGGTCCGCTGACACTGGCCATCGACATCGGAGGAACCCGGCTGAAGGCCGGCATCCTCGATGGCGCCGGCGCCCTCGCTGCCGGGCCCGCGCGGGTGAACACGCCGACGACCGCGACCCCCGATGCGGTACTTGCCGCCCTGTCGGGGATCATCCCGCCGCTTGGCCCATTCGACCGTGTCAGCATCGGATTTCCCGGCGTCGTGCGGCACGGGACGGTCTACACCGCACCCAATCTCGGAACCCTCGTCTGGCACGGCTTCCCGCTTGCCCAGGAATTGAGCCAACGGCTTGGCAAGCCCGCGCGCCTCCTGAACGACGCTTCCGTACAGGGGCTCGGCGTGATCGATGGGACCGGCCTTGAATGCGTCATCACCCTCGGTACGGGCTTCGGTTTCGCGATGTTCGAGGATGGCCGGCTCGCACCGCATCTCGAACTGGGCCAGCATATCGCCCGCGGCAAGCGCACCTACGACCAGTACCTCGGCAATCGCGCTTTTCAGAAAATCGGTCCCCGGCGGTGGAACCGGCGCCTCGGCAAGGCGCTCGTCGGGCTCGAGACACTTGTGACCTATGATGTCCTGCTGATCGGCGGCGGCAACGCCAAGCACATCGATTTCCGCCTGCCCGAAAATGCGCGCGTGGTGTCCAATGCGGCCGGAATAACCGGCGGGGTGCGCTTGTGGGACGAGAAGCTCGATCCTTTCTTTCCCGACCTCACCGCCCGACCTGCCTCCAGCACGCCGGAAATAGCTCCGTTGCCGAGCGATTTCGCCGCCCAATAGACATTGCGGCAGACCCTGCGGCCCAATGGCATTGCGCCTCGACCGCTTTGCCTCTCAACCGGCGGCGGCGTGGATCGAAAATTACGGTGAACGGAGTTCCTTGTGCTCGACCGCATCCTGCTGACGAACGACGACGGCATTGACGCGCCCGGACTGGCGGTGCTGGAGCACATCGCCGGTCAGCTTGGCCGTGAAGTATGGGTGGTCGCCCCCGAGCACGACCAGAGCGGGGTGTCGCATGCGGTCAGCCTGCACCAGCCGATCCGGGTGAGCCGGCACGGCCCGCAACGTTTTGGCATCACCGGGACGCCGGGCGACTGCGTCGTGATGGCGGTCTGTCACCTGATGAAAAGCCACCCTCCGCACTTGATCCTCTCCGGGGTCAATCGCGGTGCCAATCTCGGGATGGAAACGGTCTTTTCCGGAACGGTGGGCGGAGCGATGACGGGCATGATGCTCGGCGTTCCCTCGATTGCGCTCAGCCAAGCCTGGCGCGACGGCCACGATGTCCCGTGGGACACCGCGCGCACCCTGGGCGCGGACGTGGCCCGGCGGCTGCTCGCGCTTGGCTGGAGTGCCGACACCTGCCTAAACGTGAACTTCCCCGACTGTCCCGCCGCCGAGGCCGGGCCGCCGACCCTCGCCCGGCAAGGGGTCGGCATGGTGCAAGGCATGACGGTGGAGACGCGCACCGACCCGCGCGGCCTCACCTATCACTGGATCAACTTCCGTCGCGGCCCGCGCGAACAAGGACCGGAGAGCGACATCGACGTGCTGCGCGCGCGCCGCGTGGCGGTCACCCCGATCCGGTACGACCGTACCGACGAGGCCGCTTTCGCCGCGCTGGCTGCGCATCTGCCCCGGCTCGGCTCATGAGCCGGTCGCCGATGCCGGCCGGGATCGATCGTCGCCTTCTCGCGTTCAAGGCATGACGGTTTTGGCAATGGGATTAGGCAACATGCGACACGTCTTGCTTTCGGCCAGCCTCGCGACCGCCCTGCTCGGCGGAGTTATGGTTTCCCGCCCGGCGGAAGCGGCCGGTTGCCTGTCCGGCGCTGCGGTCGGCGGCGTCGCGGGTCATGTCGCCGGACACCACGGTGTGCTGGGCGCGGCCGCGGGATGTGCCGTCGGACACCATGAGGCCAAGAAGAAGCAGGCCGAGCAGAACCGCTCGACGTCAGCCCCTGCCGCATCCTCCGGAACGCCGACCAACAACGGCTCGAACGGCACGACGTCGGACTAGGCGGTCGCACCCGACGAAGCCTTCGACAGAGCCCGTCAACCGCAAGCCTACCAGGCGTTAGCGGATGGTGGAGCCAATCGGAATCGAACCGACGACCTCCTGAATGCCATTCAGGCGCTCTCCCAACTGAGCTATGGCCCCAACTCGCGGGAGGCGGCATATAGCCCCGCTCGCCTACCGCTATCAAGGCCTCGCCGGCGATGTCAGCCATTCAGCAACGGGGCGGACTGACCTGATGCCGCCTGCCGAAATCCTGTTCGTGCCATCGCCCGAGCTAATGCGTACGACCAACGCCTGGGCGCTCCTGCACTGGCTGTCGGTCCAGCAGGCAGCCGACATCACGGATTGGCAAGCCCTCCAGCGCTGGTCGATCGCCGAGCCGGCCGCCTTCCAGGCGGCAATCCGGGAGTTCGCGCAGCTAGAGGAAGGCGCCGGGCCCGCACGCGTCCGGCAAGCCGCCTCGGTGCTGCTGCATCTCGACGTCCGACCGGACGATCGGGTGCTGATCGCCGGCGAGGCCGACAACTTGGCCGCAGTCATGCCGGCTACGACGGCCATCCTGCGGTATCGGGGGGTTCCGGAGGCGCTGCTGCAGGCGGCGGGCGAACAGAAGGCGAGCGTCGTGATCGCGCCGGCCGGCGTTCTTGCCCGCGCCACCTTCCGCCGCGTCGGACAGCGCGACGTGCTCGCTCCGTTGCGGCTGATCGTTTCGCTCGGAGACAAGCTGGCACCGATGCTGCGGACGCGGATCTACACCTGGGTGAAACAGGACGTGATGCTGCTTGCCCAGGCCGGCGATACAATCTGGGGCGACCCGCTCTCGCCGGTTTTGCGGGCGCCCCCGCCGCAGCCGGCGCTCGGCGCGCGTCTCAGGCGGCTTGCTTCCGCAGATCCGGATGCACGCTGAAGGAGGCGGCGGTCTTGGCCCGTATGTCGTCCACGCTCACATCGGGCGCCTTGTCCACCAGCACCAGCCCTTGCGGGGTCACCTCGAAAACGGCGAGTTCGCTGATGATCAGGCTCACCACGCCGGCTCCGGTGAGCGGCAACGTGCAGCTTGGTAGGATCTTCGGCGAACCGTCCTTGGCGGTATGCTCCATCAGCACCACCACCCGTGGCACGCCGGCCACCAGATCCATGGCGCCGCCCATCCCTTTGACCATCTTGCCGGGCACCATCCAGTTGGCGAGGTCGCCGTTCTCTGCGACCTCCATGGCGCCGAGGATCGAGAGATCGATGTGGCCGCCGCGGATCATCGCGAAGGACTGTCGGCGCTGGAGATGTAGGAGTGTGGTCGGCAGCTCGGTCACGGTCTGCTTGCCGGCATTGATGAGATCGGCGTCCTCCTCCCCTTCGAACGGGAACGGCCCCATGCCGAGCATGCCGTTCTCCGAATGCAGCTGGATCGCCATGCCTTCGGGGATGTGGTTCGCCACCAGGGTGGGAATGCCGATGCCGAGATTGACATAGTAGCCGTCGTGCAGCTCGCGGGCGGCGCGGCCGGCCATCTGATCGCGGGTCCAGGGCATGACTGTTCTCCTCAGGCAGCGCGCTTGCGCACGGTGCGTTTCTCGATGCGCTTTTCGACGGCGTCCGCTTGACGATCCGGCTGAACGAAGATGCCCGGGCGTGCAGATGTGGTCGGGATCGAGCTCGCCCGAGCCCGACCAGCTCCTCGACCTCGGCCACCGTCACCTTGCCGCCGTCGCCATCATCGGATTGAAGTTTCGCGCCGTCTTGCGATAGACGAGATTGCCTTCGAGTATCGCCCTTCCAGGCTTTGACGACCGCAAGATCGGCGAACAGGCCGCGCTCCATGACGTACGTCTTGCCGTCGAAGTCCTTCGTCTCCTTGCCCTTCCCGACCATCGTGCCGACGCCGGTCTTGGTGTAGAAGCGGGGATGCCCGCGCCGCCGGCGCGGATGCGCTCGGCCAAGGTCCCTTGCGGGTTGAACTCGATCTCCAGCTCGCCGGCGAGATATTGGCGCTCGAAGGTGGCGTTCTCGCCGACGTAGGAGCAATCATCTTCCGCACCTGTCGCGTCTGCAGCAGCAGGCCGAGCCCGAAATCATCCACGCCGGCATTGTTGGAGATCAAGGTCAGGCCCTTCACGCCGGACTCGCGGATCGCCACGATCAGGTCTGAGGGATGCCGCACAAGCCGAACCCGCCCGACATGATCGTCATGCCGTCCCGCAGCAGTCCCGCGAGCGCCGCCTTGGCATCCGGAAAAATCTTGTTAACCGCCATGCCGTGCGTCCCTCCAAGACATTGCTCCGGCGGAAAGCTGCCATCGCCGGCGACCGGACGCAACGTGCCGGCTTACGTTACCGCCGCACCGCCCGCAACTCCTTGCGCAACTCGCCCAGTCGAGGATGGCTGGCGTCCGCGACCTCGGGGTCCACCGCCATGCTGCCTTGGGCGTTGGCAAAGACCTTGGTGAACTCGGCCCCGAGCAGGAAGATCTGCGCCGAGTAGTAGATCCAGATCAGCACGACGATGAACGACCCAGCGGCGCCGTAGCTCGACGCGACCGAGCTCGACCCGATGTAGAGGCCGATCAGGAACTTGCCGATGGTGAACAAGATCGCGGTCGCGATCGCGCCTACGATCACGTCCCGCCACGTCAGATCAACGTCCGGCAGGACCTTGTAGACAGCCCCGAACAGCACCGTGGTGAGCAGCAGCGAGACCAGCAGGTTGAGGACCAGCAGCACGAACCGCAACGCCGGCAGCAATCCGTTCATCCAACCGCCAAGCGCCTGCAGCCCGGCACTGATCACGAGCGACACGAGAAGCAGGAACCCCATGCGTGGCGACCAAGCCGAGCGCTGCAAGTCGCGCCTTGACCAGCCGGGAAACCGTGGTTGCGGGCGGCTCGGTCTTCCAGATCGCATTGAGAGCCGACTGCATCTCGCCGAACACGCCGGTGGCGGTGATCAGCAGCGTCACCAGCCCGACGATGGTGGCCACCGTGCCGCTACCGCGGTTGCTGGCGCCCTGGATCATCGACTGGAGCAGTTCGGCGCTCCTGGCGCCCATCAGGCCGCTGAGCTGGTCGACGATGGCCCCTTGGGCCGCCTGATTGCCGAACACGAGCCCCGCGATCGCCACTGCGATGAGCAGCACCGGTGCGATGGAGGTGATCGTGTAGTAGGCGATCGATGCGCCCCGGCTCAGCGCATTGT
Organism: uncultured Alphaproteobacteria bacterium; assembly: GCA_963719345.1. Lineage (GTDB taxonomy): Bacteria > Pseudomonadota > Alphaproteobacteria > Acetobacterales > Acetobacteraceae > CAVRCA01. Next base: position 19,931 of record CAVRCA010000005.1, on the reverse strand, counting down.
CATTGACGAACTCGCTGACCGTAAGGCGGACCAGACCGAGGTACCTGCCCAGCATGGCCGGGCAACGCGGAAAACCGCGGGCGGTTGCAGGAACTCGTCTATAGGATGGCTGGACACATGACGTCTCGCCTCGTCGGCAAACTTATTGTGGCGCTCGCCGTCGCCCTGTTGGGCGGTTGCGGCGAGCGCTATGCGCTGCCGGCGATCGACGCCGATCAGGTTGAAGCGGCCCGACGCAGCATTGACGGCGCCGCGCCGCTCGCCAGCCACGGCCGTTCAGCGCAGGAGAATGCAGCGATGCTCGACACCGTCGCCCGGCGGATGACGGCGGCGGCCCAACCTCTTTGTGCCGCCTATAAGGAAGCGCCTTGCGACTTCCAGGTGTCCCTGGACCCATCCCCGACCTTGCGCGCCGAGGCGTTCGGGCAGGGGCGGGTTACGCTGACGGCCGGCATGGTGGATGTCCTCGACAACGAGGATGAAGTGGCGGCGGTCGTCGGCCATGAGTTCGGGCACCACCTCGCCGGCCACATCGGTCGACAGCTCGCGCGCGGCATGGCGGCCGGCACGGCGGCAAGCGCGGTCCTCGGTGCCGTGGTGCCGTTCGGCGGCGTCGCTGGATGGGTGCTCGGGCAAGGCGCTGCCGAACTCGGCGCCGGCGGCGCGCGGCTCGCCTTCTCGAAGCAGGACGAGCGCGAAGCGGACTACCTGGACGCCTACCTGGTCGCCCGCGCCGGCTATGACCTGGACCGCGCCGGACAGGTTTGGCGCAAGTTCGCCCAGCGTGGTTCGCCGGAGGAGGCCGGGCTGCTCGACAGCCATCCCGCAGCAGCCGAGCGTCTGGCGGCTTGGCAACGCACGGCCGAGGAGATCCGTGCCTCCCCTGACCTTGTGCCCCGACGCGTGGCCCAGCGCTGAGGAGCGGATCGGCCGGAGAACGGTTGATCCGGCCAGCCCGAAGCGCGACCGTAGGTATCGAAGGCACGAGCGGATGTCGGGCCTACCGTGACGACAGCGGTGAAATAGACGAAGCCTCGCGCCACTGGGATGTAGGTGACGTCCATGGCCCAGACCTGGTTCGGCCCCGTCACCGACAGATTGCGCAAGAGATACAGGTAGATTTTGTGGCCCGGCGCCGGTTTATACCAGGACTCTCTGATCAGAACCTGTGCGCCCAATCGTGCAGTCCGATCGACATGATGGTCCAGGGCTGTTCGACGAGCTTGTTCCAGGCGTGACAGCAGTGGTCGACGAGGTTGTCGTAGGAGGTGAAGATCCGGTTGAAGAGCCAGTTCTCCCGCAGGAACTGCCAGACGTTCTCGACTGCGTTTTCATGATGCCTCTCTCCGTCGGGTTCCTGTTGCGGTTAGCGGCTGCGGCGCTGTTCTGATTTGGTTCAGTTCGGCGCTGCTCATTTGCACGAGCCAGATGCGCTGGTGGCCGCGCGCCGCCATGCGTCCGCGGAGGCGCCCGTCACGCAGCCAACGATACGCTGTGTGCCGGTGCACGCCGAGCCGCTTGGCTGCCTCGTGCAAGGTCCACTCGGTGCCGGGCTCGCGCGGGACGTTGCTGCTCCAGATCGGCCGCCCCTGCGACAGCCCGTAGCGGAACACCAGGCGCTGGATCATGGATGGGTCGAACCGCGTCCCGCTTGGGCGGACGCCAACCCGCACCGTTCAGTTGCTCGGCGACATCCGCGGCCGAGCAGCCCTGCCCACGCAGATCACGGATGGTGGCCAGGAGCTGATCGAACCCGCGCAGCTGCTCGAACCGCCGCACAGGGCGGACCAGGGCGTGACGGGTCCGCACCCCGCCGGCCCAATTGCAGGCGACCTCGACGTGCTCGCTGTTGCCATCCACGCGCACGTCGACCTGGTCCAGCATCAGGCGTGCGATCGCCTGTCGGTCCTTTTGCGTCGTCGTCGTCGCATGCCAAAGCGCGGGCACGTCCTCGGCCAGCTGCAGGCTGACCTCGACGGCTGATGGCGCGAGGGCGGCGAGGATCAGCCCGGCAACCAGCCTGTCCACCGGCTGGGCGCTAAGCGACTGGCAGCGCAGCCCACCAAACGTCACCGCTTCCTGGCAGCACTGGTAGCGCGCCTCGCGCCCGTTATCGTGGTAGGCGAGCGCCATGCGCCGGCCGCACAGGCCACAGCGGACCCGGCCGCCGAGAAGAGCTGGGCCGCCGCGCGGGACGCCGTCGTGCTTGGCACGGTTCGCCGCCATCTGCTTCTGATTGCCTGCATAGTTCGCCCAATCAATGTAGGCCGGGTGGCGGAGCATGTCGCCGAGCGTCGCCTGGTTCGGCCGGTTCCACCGCACCTCCCCTTTGCGCGCGCCGGAGCGCTCGCGGTCGGGCAATTGGATGTCGTGGTGGACCAGGTAGGTCAGCAAACCGCGGATGGAGCGGCGGCGCTCGAACACGTCAAACACCAGCCGGATCGTCGAGCGGACCTGCTCGTCGGGATCAAGGGCGACCTCTCCCGACGGGCGCTGCACGTAGCCGCGCGGCAAGCCGATCACCAGCTCGCCGCGGACCGCCTTGGCGCGGCGCCCCTCGTGCATGCGCGCTTTCAGGATGTGCAGCTCCGCCTCGCTCATCGTGCCCTTCAGGCCGAGTAGCAAGCGGTCGTTGTAGGTGCTGGGGTCGTAGAGACCGTCCGCGTCTGCGATCAGCGTGTCGAACAGGGCGCACATCTCGAGCAGCTGGTGCCAGTCCCGGCAGGAACGCGCCAGGCGCGACACCTCGATGCCGAGCACGAGCCCCACGTGGCCCAGCCCGACCTCGGCGACGAGGCGCTGGAACCCCGGCCGGTCCAGCGCGGAGATCGCCGAGCGGCCGAGGTCGTCGTCGATCACGACCACCTGCTCGGGGTGCCAGCCAAGCCGGCGCGCGCGGTCGGCCAGCGCGTATTGCAAGCGCGTGGACTCCTGGTGCCGCTGAACCTGGCGCACCGTTGATTGCCGGACGTAGACGACCGCGCACCGGTCACGGTGGCGAGCCTGAACCTTGTCCAGAGACAACAGGGCGGCACTTGGCAAGGTCGCGCTCATCGGCTGCCTCCGCATCGCTTGGTGTCGCTGCGAGACGCTGGCGGATCAGCTTGCCGATCAGCACAAGCAGGCGCCGCTGCCGCTCGCGCGGCAGGTCCTGCCAGCCGATCTCCTCCCGCCTCGGACCGCTCATGGCGAACCGCCATCCACCGGGCCAGCGCGCGCAGGGCCTCATGGCCCACTCGCGGCGCTACAAGAACGTCACGTTCAGCGGTCTCGTGTCCAGATGTTTTCCATCGGGTTCAACTCGGGCGAACGTGGCCGGCAAGGAGCAGATGGTGATGTTGGCGGGAACGAGGAGCGTCGTCGTGTGCCATCCGGCCTGGTCCAGCAGCACCACCGCATGGGCGCCCGGCGCGACGTTGCGAGATCTCGGCCAGGTGGAGGTTCATCGCCTTGATGTTGCAGAAGGGCAGGATAAGCCCGGCGCCCTTTCCCTGAGCCGGGCAGATCGCACCGAAAATGTAAGCGGAGCGCGTTCTCTGGTCGTGTGGCGCCCGAGGCCGCGTGCCGCGTCTGGCCCAGCGGCGGGTGATCTTGTTCTTCTGGCCGACCCGCGCTTCATCCGCGCACCAGATTTCTATCTCGCGACATCCGCGCGCTGCGCCTGGATGGCGGCCAGACAGGCCGGGAAGTTTTTTTAAATGCCTGCTCGCCCGCTTTTTGCGCATAGTGCCGGGGCCGGGCAGACAGCTTGCGAAGGCCAAGAGCGCGAAATTCGCGGCCGAGCGTCTGGACCGAAATCGCCACGCCATGCTCGTCGGATAGCCATTGCACAGGTCGACCAGGCGCCAGCGGACGACACCATGCACCGCCGGTATCGGACCGCTTCGACGATCCGAAGCGCCGCCCGACGCGGTCGCTTCAGGACGGGACTTGCCGGGCGCCTTGCGGTCACCAGCCCGTCTGGACCCTCCGCGTTGAACCGCAGCACCCAATCACGGATGTCTGCAGATCCGTGCGCCCGATCCGCGCTCGCGGCCGCGGCTGCCGCCTTCGTAGATCACGGCCAGCGCCAGCAGGCGCCGCGCCATCCGCACTAGCGCGACCGCCGAGCAAGGACCGCAGCGTTCCAGCGTCAAAGTCCTTCCGAAGCGAGAGCGGCGCAGCCATGACGAACTCCATTGCGTTCATCACCTTAAATCACGTCCGCCGATCCGCGTCGGGAATCCCTTCATGAGTCAGAGCCATCAGGATCTTATGGAATGGCCCGCCCCTTTCCTCCGCGGCGTACGCTGAAGGGGAGCAGAGGGAAGGAGCAGGACCAATGCAGATCACGGTGCTGGGGATCGATCTGGGCAAGAACAACTGCAGCGTCGTCGGCCTGGATGCGACGGGACGCGTCGTCCTGCGGCGGCGGATGCAGCGGGACAGCGTGGTCAGGCTCGCAGCGGGGTTGCCGCCCTGCATTATGGCGATGGAGGCATGCTGCGGCGCTCACCACCTTGGACGCCTCCTGCGTGAGCAGGGGCACCAAGTCCGGCTGATGTCGCCGGAATACGTCCGGCCCTACGTCAAAGCGCAGAAGAACGATGATCGGGACGCGGAAGCGATCGCCGAGGCCGCAACCCGGCCGACCATGCGCTTCGTTGAACTCAAGTCGGCCGAGCAGCTCGACATGCAGTCGCTCCACCGTGTTTGGGACCGGCTGGTCGGGGAGCGGACGGCATTGATGAACCAGTTGCGAGCGGTGCTGCTGGAGCGGGGGATCGCCGTCCCGCAGGGGCGGCGCAAGCTGGAGCAGCATCTTGCGGCGATGCTCGACGCCGGTGACCGACACTCCGATCAGTCCGCGGATGCGCCGATTGATCGACGATATGCGCGCCGAGTGGCTCGAACTCGACCAACGGATCGCCGCATTTGACAATGAGTTCGCCGCCTGCGCGCGCAGCGATGCCGACGCCCGGCGGCTGGCGACCATCCCCGGCATCGGCGTGCTGAATGCGACGGCACTGGTGGCCGCGATTGGCAATGGCGAAACCTTCGCACGTGGACGCGATCTCGCGGCCTGGCTCGGGCTGGTGCCACGCCAGGTCACCACTGGCGGAAAACCCCGTTTGGTCGGCATCACCAAGCGCGGCAACAAATATCTGCGCAAGTTGCTCATCCACGGTGCCCGGTCCGTCCTGCCAGTGCTCGCGGCCAGCGCGACCCCGCTCGGCGGCTGGTTGCGGGAGCTGTTGAAGCGCATGCATAAGAACGCAGCCGTGGTCGCCCTGGCCAACAAGCTGGCGCGCATCGTGTGGGTGGTGCTGCGGCGAGGCGCAGCGTTCGACGCCGCAGCGACCTCAGGCGCGGCAGCGTAGTCGAGATCGGCCGAGCAAGGGCGCAACTTGCTGATCGGCCGCTGATGTCTGCTGGTGGTGGAAGCGAAATGGCCTGACAGTCGACCGGCGTTCCGAAAACCTGGTTATACCAATGGCGAAATTTGACGCCGTGAGACTTATGAGGACCGGGACGTGCGGATCTCCATCTTGGCCAGGGCCATGCCCACAGGCCGAATACGTTGACGCAGACTGCTCAGATCGGATCGCTGAAATCGCTTGCCGACGGGGCGGGCCATACGTTGGTATAACAGGCTGCGGAAATTCTATTTCGCTTTGAGCGGTGACGTGATTCGCTGATTTGGTGATCTGGATGGGGTTGGCGATGCGCGGAGCTGACGGGCAGACGGGTGCACTGTTCAGCTACTTGAGCCCGGACGCGATGGTGCCGCAGGATCATCCGCTGCGGGCGATCCGACCGTTGGTCAATGCGGCGCTGACGCGGCTCTCGTCCGAGTTTGACCGGCTCTACTCCGCCATGGGCCGGGAGTCGATCGCGCCCGAGAAGCTGCTGCGGGCGCTGCTGCTGCAGGCGTTCTACTCGGTGCGCTCCGAGCGGCAACTGATGGAGCAGATCACCTACAACATGCTGTTCCGCTGGTTCATCGGCCTGTCCATGGACGCGCCTGTGTGGGACGTGACGGTGTTCACCAAGAACCGCGAGCGATTGTTGGAGGGCGATGTCGCAGGTCAGTTCTTCCGGGCGGTTTTGGCTGATCCCGGGGTCAAGCGTCTGCTGTCCGCCGAGCACTTCTCGGTCGATGGCACGCTGATCGAGGCCTGGGCGTCCATGAAGAGCTTCCGCCCCAAGGACGGCAGCGACGAACCGCCCGGGCCGGGGCGCAACGGCGAGCGCGACTTTCGCGGCGAGCGGCGCAGCAACGACACGCACGTCTCGACCACGGACCCGGATGCCCGGCTGTATCGCAAGGCGCGCGGACAGGCAGCCAAGCTCTGCTACATGGGACACCTGCTGATGGAGAACCGCAGCGGCTTGGTCGTGAGACACCGAGGTGACGCACGCCAGCGGCACGGCCGAGCGCGAGGCGGCCGAGGCCATGGTCGGCGACGTGGCCGGCGGACGGGTCACGCTCGGCTCGGACAAGGCCTACGATGTGGCTGGCACGTGGCGAACCTGCGCGCCATGGCTGTCACGCCGCATGTCGCCCAGAACACGGCACGGCGCTCGGCCATTGATCGGCGCACGACGCGGCACGCCGGCTATGCGTTGAGCCAGCGGGCACGCAAGCGCATCGAGGAGGCGTTCGGCTGGATGAAGACCACCGGCGGTCTGCGCAAGACGCGTCATCGCGGGCTCGATCGGGTCGGCTGGACGTTCACCCTTACAGCGGCCGCCTACAACCTCATTCGCATCCCCAAGCTGCTGGGAGGCACGGTGTAGTGGCAGGCGCCGCGAAGCATCCGCTGGCCGGCAGGTGGCGGATCACCGAGATGGAATTGTGGGACGCCGATTTCCTGGACTTGATGCAGCCCGCCTTCATCAGCTTCGATGGCGAGGGCAGCGGTGAGTTCGCCTTCGGTGCCGTCCAGGCCGGGTTTGATTGCTGATATGGCGTCCAAAGTGCCGACCTCACCTGGGAAGGGTTTGACGAAATGGATCTCGTCCGAGGCGACGGCGAGGTCGAACTCGAAGACGATGGCACGCTCACGGGGGAAATCCGCTACCACCTCGGCGACGAATCAACCTTCAAAGCCCGCCGATGGTGACCTTTTCCGCAGCCTACTCTCATGTTCGCTGTCAAGGGTGAATGCGCGCTTCGCCCACCGGCAGCAACCGGATGATCGGCTCATAACAGACACGAGGGTTCCCCACCTGGTCCTGCCTCCAACCTTGGGCACCTGCGAATGGATAGCGGTGTTCTCGGCCCTCCTCTTGGATGGTGTGGCCCGCCGGTGATTAGGTTGGCTGCAGCTGGACTTGGCGGGCGATCGCCCAGATGAAGCCGATCATCTCGCGTGCGATTGCGGTGGTGACAACGACGGTCTTCTTGCCCGCAGCGACAAGGCGGCGATACCGCGCGCAGAGACGCACTTGCGCCTTCCAGGCGGTATCCCGGATGCCCTTTGGCAGGCCTTCGATACGATCATGCAGCTTTCGGCTGACCCTTGCCTGCATGCGGTAGGTCCAGGCTCCCTCAATCAGCGCCCGGCGAGCCTGACTATTGCCGGCCTTCGTGATGCCGCCCCGTCGCACACTGTCGCCGGTTGAATGCTCCGACGGCACAAGCCCAACATAGGCCATCAGCTGCCGGGGATTCGTAAACCGCGCAAAATCGCCGATCTCAGCGACGATGGCCACCGCGTTGACAAAGGCCACTCCCCGCATCGCCTGGATCGCCGCCACCACGGGCGCCATCGACCATTGCTCGAGCAGCTGCTCGATCTGCTCAACCAGCCTGGCGATCCGCTTCTCGGCATCATCAACAGCATGGACATAGTCCTGCAACACGATCTGCTGGGCGGGATGGGTAAACCGCACTGTCGTCAGCCAACGCCGGTAAGCCACCGTCCAGGCGCGGGGGCCGGCGTAGACCTTGCCGTGCCGCAACAGAAACCCGGTGAGGTGTTGCCGTGCCTTGGTCAGACCACGCGCGGCAGTCGCCCGGGCACGAACAAGATCACGCATGGCTTCGTGCGCCGCATCCGGAACCCAGACTGCGGTCAGTTCTCCGGCCCGGTGCAACCTGGCCAACATCGTCGCGTCGCGCCGGTTGGTCTTCACCCGGTCGCCCGGCTTCTTCGGGATCAACGACGGAGCAACCACCGTGCAGTCGTGGCCGAGCCCGCTCAGCAGCCGGTGAAGGCCATATCCGCAGGGACCTGCCTCATAGCAGAAATACAGGTGTCGCCCGCGCCGGCTCAGCCGCTCCGCCAGTTTGATCAGAAGGTCGGCGCGGTTCTCGACCACACCGTGATGTCTAACCTCGCCATCTCGACCCTCATCGGCGACCGCAACCGATATCGTCGACTTGTGCACATCCAGGCCAACGTAGCTCGTGCTAGATTTCATCTGGCTCGTCTCCCATGCATGAGGCTCTGAACCGCCTTCCCGACGGCTTTAACCCTCGAAGATTGCATGTCGTGAGGCGAGCCACCTTCAGTTCACGGCGCGAACATAGGGTCTAGAGGGTGTTATGCACCTTTCATCAGGTCTGCGGCGTGTTTAAGCATGTATCCGACGAAGGCGACGATGTGGAAGCCGGCCAGTGTTTCGGCATATCGCTCGTAGTCCTTCACCAACCGACGACAGCGCGTGGCCCAGGCGAAGGATCGTTCCACCACCCAGCGTCGGGGCAGCAGGACAAAGCCACGCTTTGCTTCGGGCAGTTTGACGATGTGCAGCGCGATGCCCTCGGCTGCTGCTGCATCGGCGGCAGTCTCGCCGGTGTAGCCCTGATCGACATAGGCGAGGCTGACGCTGTCGCCGGTTGCGTCCTGGATATCGGCGGCCAGACGCCCGACTGCGGCCCGGTCGCCGACATCGGCCGGGTGACGTTATCAAGCGACATCCGGAGTTGGACAGTTACGACAGCTAGAACTGGACAGTGACATCACGCCGATCCGGCCGCCGGATTTGCTTCGCTGTTCCGCTTCAGCAGACCGGATCGCCGCTTCTCGCGGAGGCGGTAGCTGTCGCCCCGGATGGTGACGACGTGGCTGTGGTGCAGAAGCCTGTCCAGGATCGCGGTGGCGACGACTGGGTCGTTCAGGATCGTTCCCCACTCACCGACGCTGCGGTTGCTGGTCACCAAGATGCTGCCACGCTCATAGCGGCGGCTGACCAGGGCAAAGAACAGGTGCGCGGCCTGCGGCTCGAGAGGCAGATACCCAAGTTCGTCGATGATCAGCAGCTTCGGCTTCGAGTAGCGGATCAGCTTCTCCTCCAGTCTTCCTTCCGCCTGCCCCTTCACCAGCGTGGTGACCAGCGCCATGGCCGGGGTGAACAGCACCGAGTAGCCGTTGCGGATCGCTTCGCGGCCGAGGCCGACTGAAAGATGGGTCTTGCCGACGCCCGGTGGCCCCTGGATCAACAACGTGTCGCCGTTCGCCACCCAACGGCAGGCGGCAAGGTCGCGGATCTGCTTGGGGTCGAGCGACGGCTGGGCCGCGAAGTCGAAGCTCTCCAGCGTGCGCACAAAGGGGAACTTGGCGATGCCCAGCCCCATTTGGATGCGCCGCTCCTCCCGGTGCGTCACTTCGGCCTCGCACAACAGGCCCAGCGTCTCGGGCAGCGTCATCTCCCGGCGCGCCGCCTCATCGAGCAGGCTGTCCAGCCGGTCGCGCATCGCGGTCAGCTTCAACCGGCCCAGCATCTCGGGCAGGGCGGCCCCCACCGCGCTCACCAGCCACCCCCAACCGCCTGCTCATACTCAGCCAATGGGCGCAGCAACGCACTGGCCGGAGCCAGGAGGTCGGCGGCAGGCGCAGGCTTCGCGTCAGCGACGATGCCGCGCAGATGGGCCGCCATGACGGACCGCTCGCGTCGTCCTTGTCGCTCGGCATGGCGCGCAACCTCCGCGCCGGCGTGCAGGATCCGCACCTCGCTGCCGCAGACCAGCACGCTGACACCGGCATCGATCAGCTGCCACGGCACGCTGTAATGGTTGGTGTCGACGTTGACGCAGCCGTCGTTCTGCACCCGGCGCGCCAGCTCGCGCAGCTGGCCGAACGGCGGCCGGTCCCGAAGCGGGCGCAGGTTCGCTGCCTCGTCACGCTCGAAGCGCCCGATCGGCGTCTCGCCTGTCGTGCCGTGCAGGCGAACATCCGCCACCTCGCGCATCCACCAGGCCAGGTGCGCCTCCAGTGCCGCCCAGCTGGCGAAGCAGCGGCCGGCGATGGCGTTGTGCTTCACGTAGCCGACGCCGCGCTCGTCTTTGCCTTTGGTGCGCGCCCGGTAGGGAGCACAGGCTTGCGGACGCACGTCCCAGTAGCGGGCAAAGGCGGAGAAGCGTTCGTTGAACAGCACCTCGCGCGTCTGCCCGTCGTGCCGCTGGACCAGGGCCCGGGCATTGTCGAGCAGGATCTCCCGCGGCAGCCCGCCGAAGTGCCGGAACGCGCCCTCCAGACCCTGGAACCAGGAGGTTTGCCGCTCATGGCGGAACGCCTGCACATACACACGCCGCGAGTAGCCCAGCGTCGCGACGAACAGGTAGGCCCGCACGCTCTCCTCACCGATCTGGACTTGCCGCTCACCAAAGTCGATCTGCAGCTGCTGCCCAGGTGGCGTCTCAAACCGGACCGTCGCCCGCGCCTCAGCCAGAAGCTCCCGCCGCAGATGTGCCACCGCCCGCTCTACCGTGCGCAGGCTGATCCTGAGGCCGTGCTCCGCCGCCAGCTCCTGACGAACCACGTCCGCATTGCCCCGATGTTGCCGAAAGCGCTCCGACAACCAACCCTGCAGCCCTGATAGAACACTGTCCCGTGGCGATGCCCGGAACGGCACCCAGCCCTCCGCAGCAACATAACGCTGCACCGTCGTCGGGCTGCAGCCAACCTCACGCGCAATCCGCCGCAACCCCCAGCCAAGCCGATACAGGTGCAGCATCGCTGCCACCTCGTCCGGCATCCTCATCACCCCACTCCGCGGCTGTTCCACCCGCGGGCACTGCACCACGTCCAACATCAACCCGAACTCCCACCCTCATAGGTGTCCAGTTCTGCCTGTCGCCCGTGTCCAGTTTCTCATGTCGCCCAACAGACGTGCAGGGCAAGCAGGTGTCCGAGCGTGTCAACGGCCATATGCACCTTCGACCCGCGCTTGCGCTTGGCGCCGTCGTAGCCGGCGCGGGTGCCGCTCTCTGGCGTCGAGCGCAGGGTGCGGCTGTCGATGATGGCCGCCGTCGGCTCCTCTGGCCGACCGGCGGCCAAGCGCAGCAGGGCGCGAAGGTCCTGCGCCAGGGCCTCAAAGCACCCCGACGCCAGCCAGCGTTGGGATTGCTGATACACCGCAGCCCAAGGTGGGAAGTCGTTCGGCATGGCGCGCCAGGCGATACCGTAGCGGATCACGTAGCGAAGGGCGTTGAACAGCTCCCGCAAGGCGTGATCGCGCTGGGGGGCCGCCTCGGTCATCAGGGTCACATACGGGACAACCAGCGACCACTCCTCGTCGCTGACGTCAGACGGATAGGGCTTGCGAAGCGGGGCGGGACACATTCATTCCCATTAAGCCCAAGCCTCGCGAAAGTACATAACACCCTCTAGATCTGGCATGAACCGCTGGCGTGACCGGATACGAACCAAGACAGCATCTTGCAAAGACGGTCGAACCCGATTAGAAGGCGCGCCCTGACGGGAGTGCGGGCGTAGCTCAGGGGTAGAGCACAACCTTGCCAAGGTTGGGGTCGAGGGTTCGAATCCCTTCGCCCGCTCCAGTCCATCCCCGCCAACCATTCTCCGCCCAGACAGCCGGGCCGAGGAAGCGCCTGTGTGGCGCACATTTCCGCTGCGGGCTTTATACTTCGCGGGCGCAACGAGGGACCAAATCTCTCTCCGGAGAGCGGATTGTCTCCGGAGCTTGAGACTGCCCCGAATAACCCCCAAGCTTTAAAGGGCTGAATACGCTTGTATTTTGGCCGGCCCGAGCGGGCCGATTTGGCATCCCTGCCGCTGGGGCGATCGGGCCTGGGAGCAAATTGCCATAGGTCCGCTGAACGCCCGGCCGCAGCCGGGATCAGTGGGTCGATCAAAATCCCGTCGTATTTGTCACTCTCATTCGGCTCCCGCCTCGCCTTACGTCCCCTCGATCCTGCAGCGGCCGGCAACGGCGACAATCGAGCGGAACCGGAATGGCAATCTGTTCAGCAGTAAACACCTGTCGCCTGGTTGAAGCTCGCGTCCGGCCGCCCGTGGGCACGCATTGAACCGATAGGCAAAGGAGACTGCCCGTGAACCATGCAATCGTTTCGCGCGAAGAGTGGCTTGCTGCCCGCAAGGCGCTTCTCGCCAAGGAGCGCGCCATCACTCATGAACTCGACGCCCTCCGCGACGAGCGCCGGCAGCTGCCCTGGGTCAAGATTGAGAAGCCCTATGTCTTCGAAGGACCCGAGGGCGAATGCACGCTCGGCGACCTGTTCCGTGGCCGCAGCCAGCTCGCCATTTACCATTTCATGCTGACGCCGGGCTCGGACCATATCTGTCGCGGCTGCTCGTTCATCGCCGACCATGTCGACGCGGCGCGGCAGCACTTCGAGCATGCCGACCTGTCGTTCGCCGCGGTCTCGCGCGTGCCGCTTCGGCGGATCGAGGAGGTCAAGGACCGCATGGGCTGGACGTTCCCCTGGGTCTCCTCGCACGGCAGCGACTTCAACTTCGATTTCGACGTGTCGTTCACGCCCGAGGACCTCGCCGCCGGCCGTGCGATCTACAATTACGGCACGGTGATCAGGGACAGCCCGGACATGTTCGGCACCAGCATCTTCGTGAAGGACGACGGCGGCGCCATCTTCCACAGCTACTCGACCTATCATCGCGGCGCCGAGCTACTGATGGGCGCGCTCAACTGGCTCGATCTCGTCCCCAAGGGCCGCAACGAGAGCGCCGGCACCATGAGCTGGGTGCGGCTGCACGACAACTACTGAACCGGACGGCTCCGCCAAACACCGGTTTCGACAAGGCTGTCTCGAGATCCGCTTGTGCTTCGGGCCGATTTTGGGCCGGCCGAACCGCGCGAAGGAGGACCTCTAGGGTCGACTTCTATCGATCCGGCTAGGCCGCTTCGAGCAGCGCTCCCACCTCGGCCTGGCCGGGCGCGTTGCGGTCGGCTTCGGTCCCCGCCCGGATCATGTAGCCCCGCCCCCACACGGTGCCGATCAGGTCGGAAGCTCCGGCCTCGGCGAGCTTGCGGCGAAGTTTGCAGACGAACACGTCGATGATCTTGGCCTCCGGCTCGTCCATCCCGCCGTAGAGGTGGTTGAGGAACGCTTCCTTGGTCACCACCATGCCGCGGCGCAGGACCAGTAGCTCGAGAAGAGAATACTCCTTGCCGGTCAAGGACAGCCGGCGCTCTTGGACATTTACCTCGTGGCTATCGAGGTCGAGCGACAGCGGGCCGACCCGCAGGCTGGCTTGGCTGAAGCCCTTGTCGCGCCGGACCACGGCACTCACCCGCGCCAGCAGCTCGGCCTTGTCGAGCGGCTTGGTCACCACGTCGTCGGCGCCCGCTTGCAAGGCTTGCACCCGCAGCGCCGCCTTGTTCACGCCCGCAAGCCCAATGACGGGGGTGTCGATGCGCCCGGTGCGCATGCGCCGGACCACCTCCGAGCCGTCCATATCCAGGAGGTTCAGCGCGAGGATGACGAGGTCGTAGTCGTAGTGGCGGGCCAGCTCCAGAGCTTCCTCGCCATTGTCCGCCCGGTCGCTGACGATCCCGGCCGACTTGAGGAGGAGCTCGAGGCCGGCGGCCACGGTGAGGTCGTCTTCAGCCACAAGCACACGCATGAAAGCATCCTCGGCAATTCGCGGTGAAACAAACCGGGCGCGAGGCCCGAAGGGTAAGCAGACGATGAAGATCAATGGGATGGTCATACTCACGAATACGTGAGAATGCAACCAGAAGATGTGGAGGCCACGGTGACCGGAGCCCCAGGTGCCGGGTCTGTCTGCGGGCATGCCTTTTGTCGAAGGCCTAAGCGGCGAAGGCCCGAACACTCAGGCAGCTCGAGGGGCACCGCTCGCACGCGTCTTAGCGGCGCGACGTTGTGGCCTGCCAAGCGTTTCGTCCGCGGGCAGCACCCGACCCATAGCGGTCAGTCAGGCACCGGATGTAGGACCCCGAAAAGCGGTCGTCCGTCAGCGTCTGCGGACGACGGCTGAAGCGGCTGGATGGATTTCATCCAGGGGGATGTCGGGGCCGGGTGCGAGGCTCGACGAAGGGGTAAATCAGGCCGCACGCGACATCTGCATCCACTGATCTTTGCCGGGACTGCGTTGCCGGTCCCAAGCAGGTGCCTTGCCTGGCGGCGGACGCCATCGCTCATGATCCGAGTATCGCCACTTGATAGACCCGAGCATTCGGCCGATCCTTTGGATGGGAGTGAGTTTCTGCGGTTGCGAAGTGCCACCGACATCGTCCGCAATCCGTAGATTGAGGAAGAAGGGCCAATCATGAGCGCAGCCGCGTCGACGCTTCCCGCACACTCCATGAAGATTGCGAAGGTCAAGGAGCAGATCGGCGCCATCGTCACCGGTATCGACCTTGCCCAACCCATCGACGCCGCGACGCGGAAGGAACTCTACGACGCTGTCGTCGAAAACGTGGTTCTTGTGATTCGCGGACAAGAGCATCTCACCCCAGCCCAGTTGCAAGCCGCCGGTGAAATGTTCGGCGAACTGATGGAGGATCAGAACCGGCGCTATCTGGTTGACGGATTTCCGCTGATCAGCGTGCTCGACAACCATCACCTGGACAGCAAGGGTCAGCCCGCAAAGGTCGGCGCCAATGCCACCTGGCACACCGACCACACCAACCAGGAAATACCACCCAAGTTCACCATGCTGTATGCGGTGGCCGTGCCGGATAGGGGTGGCGCGACATCGGTTTGCAATTCGCGCGCGGCCTATGAAGCCCTTCCAGACGATATCAAACTGAAGATCGCCGACGCAAAGACCGCGAATACGCTGATCAGCAGCGCGCGCATGAAGACGGGCAACCCGGATGTCGTGAAGGCACAGCTCGAGTCGAAGAAGCCGCCAACGGTGCATCCCTTGGTTCGAACACATCCGGAGACCGGCACCAAGGCCGTGTGGTTTCATAAAAGTAAGACCGAGACCGTCACCGGCATGTCGCCGGAGGAAACTCAGGATTTTCTGCAAGATTTGACTGACAGGATCACGCAGCCGCAGTTTTGCTATGCGCACGAGTATAGGCCGGGCGACCTGCTGATCATCGATGACCGCGCCTCATTGCATAAAGCTGGCTTCGACTACGATCACAGCCAGCATCGTCGCCTGTATCGGATGCTTGTGCGTGGCGACCGTCCCTACTGAGCACTCCGCACCAGTGCCGGAGGCGAACGACGCGGACGTCAGATCGGACTAGTAAGGATTGACCGCAACGCCCAAGAACGCGAGTCACCGCACTTCGGGGCTCCTTCGTGCGAGGTTCACTGCCATGGTCCGTTTTATCGCCCAAGCCTGCGGGTGATCGAGACGCGATCGGGATCAAGAGCAGCGAGGCGCGCGGGATCGAAGGGTGAGAGATCGGTCGAGCGCGCCGCCCCGTCCAGGATCAGCTCAGCCATGGCCTCACCCGTCGCCGGGGCATTCAGGATGCCCCACACACTGTGACCCGTCGCTACATAGGCGCCTTTGATTCCCGGAACGGCGCCGATCAGGGGCAGTCCGTCCGCCGTCACGGGGCGGAAGCACGCCTGGCTGGCGAGGACGGGAGCCTTTGCCAGGACCGGGGAGATGCGAGCGCAAACCGCTTTCAGCTGGTCGATCGCCCCGGCATCAGGGGCGACAAGGCCTGGATCTATGGGGAGGGAGGACTCGCTTGAGATGCCGCACACATAGGTCGTGCCATCGGCGCGTGGGAACACTTCCGGTGAGAGCATGAAACCGCCCGGCTCCGCATACTCGAGAAACAATGCTTCCGGAGGGATCGTCGCGCCGGTTTGGAAAATGAGGCTGTGACCCTTCAGGCCGAACACCGGGGGCAGCTTTAGCCATTCCGCCGCCAGTATCGACCACGGCCCCATAGCAATGACGACGGCATCAGCTTCCAGCGCCTTGCCATTGAACAACACGCCAACGACGACGCCGTCCCGGCGCAGCAGTCCCTCCGTCTCGCCCAGAAGGAGCTCAGCTCCCCGCGCTTCCGCGGCCCGCATCATGCCGATCGTAAACGCCTCCGGATGCACCTGCGCCGTTGTGGCGGGGGAGCCAATTTGCCCGGCGATCGCGACGTCCGGCGAGATCCATCCTGTCTCGGCGCCGAGCGCCGGGGCTGGGGACTGGCGCACATCACCGGCATAGGTGGTCATACGGCGATAGCCCCAGTCGCCCTCCAGCGACCTGGCGAGTTCGGCATGCAGCGCGAAGCTCCGGCGGGCGAGGGCCATGAGGGGCGTGCCATCGCACCAGTCAAGGGCCAGGAAGCCGCCCGATTTCCCTGAGGCGGCGCAGGCGACGGAATTGCGCTCAAGGACCACTACACCGGCGCCTCTCGCCGCGAGTTGATATGCGATCGACGTGCCGATGACGCCCGCGCCCACGATCAGAACCCGCATGGCTGCTCCGTTCCGGTTTGATGTCATGCTTCCCATGCTGCCTGAAGTCGCCACGACAAGATTTGGTGGGTCGAGACGACCAATTCGGGATCGGCTGCGAGCAGCAAGGGTGTGGCAATGAACGTCACGGCAGGATCAGCGTCAAATGAGAGGCCGTTCAGCGGCCACCCACTACGCGCGGCGTGGCAGGAAAGCGACCGGCTACGTGGCGCGATTGACCCGCTGGCCGGACCCGGCCCTTTCAAGCCATGAGAGAACATTGCCGCCCAGCCCGAAACGGTGGCGCGCCGAGCTGTCTGTTGTCGGCTCAGCACTGCACGATCCGGGCGTGCCGGGCTCGGACACGACCTCGATGTTGACGCATTCCCGCGTCGGCGTGGCGGAACGACTGATCAGTGGCGCACGCCGGACGATCCAGCCGTTCGCCGGACCGTCCGCGTCGACGGTGGTTAGCGCTTGATCCCGGCCAGGGCGTTCTGAATCCCAGCCTGCGCCCAGGGGCCCCAGGGCATGGTGAAGAACTTGAACCCCTTCTGGACGAAGAAGTTCGGGTCCATCCCGGGCGGGATGAAATACATCCCGGCGGTGACGCCGTGCTTCGCGGCGGTTGCCGCGATCTTATCGAGCGCTCGCTGATAGGTGTCGCACCCGTAGTCGAGCGGCACCCCTAGCTCGATCGACAGGTCGGATGGGCCGATAAGCAGGACATCGACACCCGGGACCGAGGCGATGGCGTCGAGATTCTCCAGCGCCTGATTGGTCTCGATCATCGGCATGATAACGAGTTCGTTGTTCACGGCATCCATGTAATCGCGGTAGTTCTTGAACTCGCCCCACTCGCCGCGTACCCCGGCGTTGCTGCGGTTGCCAAGCGGGTAGTAGCGGCAGGCGCGCACGGCGGCCTCTGCCTCCGGGCGGGTGTTGACCATCGGAACGATAATGCCGCGCGCCCCGGCATCGAGCGCGAAGCAGATCTGGTCGGCCTGGTTAGCGGCGACGCGCACCACCGGCGCCGCCTGCTTGCCGGGCATCGCCTGGATCGACGGCTGCAGCTGCTTGATCTCCCAAGGGGAGTGCTGGGTGTCGAACAGCAGGAAGTCGAACCCGGCGTCGGCCAGGATCGACACGTCTACGTTCGGAGCCCCGGCGGTCCCGACGACAGTTTTACCTGATTTGATGGCGTCTTTGATGGTGTTCATCTGGCGTTGAATTCCTCCCACAGTCGCTCTGGCGCCCGTTCCACCGACCTGACGGTGAGGGGCGCGCACGCGCGGCATTATCGCATACTGGGGAAGCGGCACAGCTACGAGCTGTCCCGACCATGGTCGCCTCGACGATCAATCAGCGTCTCTCGGACTGATGGCTGTCAGCGTCGCTCGCGACCGGATCGAGGTGCTCAGGAATCCGAGTCATACCCGCCTCGGCTGAGCCATCGCCGCCGCCCCCGGCTGCTCAGCGAGCACTCCCGGTATCGAGGTGATCCGTCCCCGGGCGGATCGGCAAGCCAGCCGATCATGACCGCCTACCGGCGGCAGGCCCTCGCCCGGGCGGCCTTGCTGCAGGGGGGACTATCACCTTGGCTGAACGCGCCCGGCATGGCATTATTTGTTCCATTGACGGAGCAAGCCATGCCGTGCGCGAACGATCTCACGAGTTCGATCTTCACTGATCCGGAAGCGGCGCGGGCGCACTTTGAGGCGATCCGATGGCCGAATCGCCCGTACTGTCCGTTCTGCCGTGGGTTTGACCGGGTGAGAGTTCTGGGCGGCAAGTCGATGGGTCCGGGCTGGTATCACTGCAAGGACTGCCGAAAGAAGTTCACGGCAGCCGTAGGCACGATCTACGAGCGGTCGCATATCCCGCTGACCAAATGGTTCCTCGCCACGCACCTGCTTTGCAGCAGCAAGAAAGGCATGAGCGCGCACCAGCTCGGCCGGATGCTTGGCCTGCCCTACAAGACGGCGTGGTTTATGGCGCGCCGCATCAGAGAGGGAATGCGGGAGCTTTCGCCGACCCCGATCGGAGGCCAAGGCAAGACGGTTGAGCCGACGAGACATCATCGGCGGCAAGGACCGGAACCGGCGCCAGAGCCAGCGCAGTTCCGCCTACATCGGCGAAGTGGGCAAGAAAGCGGTGTTCTCTCTTGGTCGAGGGTTGGAGTTAAGGTGCGCTCGCACCACGTGGCATCGGTTTCTGCCGCAACCTTGAAGCCATTCTTGTCGCTCAGCTTGATACCGCTTCGTCTCTGATGACGGACGGGGAGGCCAGGACCCGGATCCTCGGGACCATATTTGCCTCCTGACAAGCAAGCAGAAGAAATCCCGCTCTAAGACTTGGCGGGATCGCCGCATTTCCGAGGCTTCGGACCGACGGCAGCTTTCTCTCCCTTCTCTCGGGAGTTACCCTGATTAGATCGGTGCTGCGGTGGAGTGTTTGCCATTCGGCGGATTACCTCATCGCGCCGCCGAGCGGTCTCCTGTAGCGGATAGGAGTTTGGGTCTGGTTCTGCCATGAATGGATTTCTCCAGAGAGGAGACTAGCAGGTCCCGCATAGAGGAATTCTTTGCAGCCTTATCGTCTTTGCCAGCCCCCGCGTATAGCGGGAAGACTTCATCATAGCAGGCCTCCAGGAGGGCTGGCGTGACCTCTGCCGTGTTCATTGAGTTAAGCAAGTTCGCTGGAGCGTGGGCATTCCCCACCACGCGACAAGCCGCACACAGAGCGACGTAGAACAGTAGGTTCAACGCATGATCTACATACTCGTCGTTTTCCGGTTTATACGCTTCCACGGCTCGCACAACCTGAACGCACTTCAGGTAAGTCGTAATTTGTAGCTTTTCGGCCTCGAAGACCTCCTTGTACTTGTCGTCATCTTTCAGGTAGTCAGACGGACGACCTCGCGCCTCGTTCGGGCGGCGCAGAGCAATCGCTAGAGTGGCTTGCAACACATCTCGGACACTTATGATCTCGGCAGCCGGCTTCCCGAGGTCCTTATAGTGGCCTTTCCGTCGGTCGTAAAACAAACCGAACTGCCCGAATACAGACGTGGCCTGGAGAATCTGGGCAACCGGATAAGTGGGATTTCTGCCTGCTGGCAGCCAAGATGGCTGTTGAACAGGAGAGATGATGAGCAGACGACCGCGCCGGAACCACACACCGGCCTTTAAGGCGAAAGTGGCGCTGGCCGCCATCAAGGGCGAGAGGACGCTCGCCGATCTGGCGCAGCAATTCGATGTCCACCCCAACCAGATCACGCAGTGGAAATCGCAGCTTCAGGAAGGAGCTGCCGGAGTGTTTGGGTCTG
>CAVRCA010000004.1:0-717312 GCA_963719345.1 uncultured Alphaproteobacteria bacterium | reverse complement strand
TACGCTTGCACGTACAACGGTTTTCGAGACCGTCACAATCGGCCACTCTGTCACCTCTCCATGGGGCCGGCTTATAGTGGGCATTACAGGGCCGCCGCAACATGCCGGTGAGCCCTGGGCTTTGGCCGGTGCTCGGGGGACATCACCATGTCGGTAACCGCAACCAGGTCCGCGTCGGGAGGGGTCGCCACCGGAAGACTCTCACCGGACGAGTGCGTGCGTCGGGCGGAGGCGCTGCTACCGTTGCTCCACCAGCACGCGGCGGCGGACGAGCAAACCCGCATCGTGCACCCCGACGTGGTGGCAGCCATGCGGGAGGCCGGTCTGTTCCGCATTCTCCAGCCCAGCCGCCTCGGCGGCGCGGAACTCGACCTGCGGACCATGCACCGGGTGGTGCGAACTTTGGCGACCACCTCCTCTTCGGCGGCCTGGATCCTGATGGTGCTGCTGGCGCACAGCTGGATCCTCGGCATGTTCAGCGAACAGGCGCAGGACGAGATCGCGTCCGACGACCCCGACACCATCATCGCGGGCTCGCTGGCACCGACCGCGCGCGCGGTGAGAGCGGACGGCGGTTGGCGGTTGACCGGACGGTGGCCGTTCGCCAGCGGGTGCGACCACGCGCGATGGAGCATGCTCGGCGTCAAGGTGGCCGGCGACGACCCGTCTCTACCACCCGCGATCCACGCGCTGTCGCCGGTGCGCGACTACGGGGTCAGCGACAACTGGTTCACCCTGGGGCTGCGCGGCACCGGCAGCAAGGAACTCGTGCTGGACGACGTGTTCGTCCCCGAGCATCGGGTCGTGCCGACCCCCGTGCTGTACGGCAGCCTCAGTCCGTGGGGACGCCGGCACCCGAGCTGGCTGCACATGATGCCGGTGCGGGTCGGCCTGTCCTATCACGTGAGCGCCCCGGTCCTCGGCTTGGCGCAGCAGTTCCTTGCCGACTTCGTGGCGACCGCCCGTGTTCGGGAAGACAAGTACGTCGGCACACGCAAAGCCGACAGCCCGGGCCTGCAGTTCCGCATCGCCGAATCCGAACTCGACATCCGCGCCGCGGCGCTGCTGCTCGACACCGTGGCGGACGGCTTCGACCGGCTCAGCCACGAGCGCCGGCTGGCGACCCCGGAGGAGGTGGTCGAGATGCGCTATACCGTCAGCTACGCGGTCGAGCGCTGCCGCGCGGCGGTCGAGCGATTGTTTGCCGCGGCGGGGGCCAACGCCACCTACGACGTCTCCCCGTTGCAGGCCTTCTTCCGCGATCTGACCGTCGCCTCGCACCACGGCACGGTCGATTACGATGTCAACGCCGAGCAGTTTGGCCGCATCCGGCTCGGCCTGTCGCCGACCCGGCTGATCTCCTAGCCCATCCTTCGAGCCCGGACGATCGGTTGACAACCGGGCGCCTCAAGCGATAAGCACCCCCGCTTGGCGGCCGGCCCCTGGTGTCCGGCGGCTTGACCTTGCGTCCGGGCCACCGCTCGTCGGGTCGCAGATCAGCAGGAAGTCGATCGATGTTCGCAGTGATCCGCACCGGCGGGAAACAGTACCGCGTCACCCCGAACGCCGTGCTGAAGGTCGAGAAGCTGGAGGCGGAGCCCGGCGCCGTGGTGACGTTCACCGACGTCCTCGCGGTCGGCGGCGAGGCTGGCCTCACGGTGGGTGCGCCGGTGGTGGCGGGCGCGTCGGTCACGGCGACGGTGATCGCGCAGGACCGGCTCGACAAGGTCATCATCTTCAAGAAGCGCCGCCGGCAGAACAGCCGCCGCAAGAACGGCCACCGCCAGCACGTCACGGTGCTTCGCGTCGCCGACATCTCTGCCGCCTGACACAGAGGAGGGTTCCCCGATGGCACACAAGAAAGCGGGCGGCTCGTCCCGCAATGGGCGCGACACGGAAGGCCGTCGCCTCGGCATCAAGAAATACGGCGGCGAGACCGTGACCGCCGGCAACATCATCCTCCGCCAGCGCGGCACCAAGTGGAAGCCGGGCAGCAATGTCGGGCTTGGCCGCGACCACACGATCTTCGCCCTGGTCGATGGCAAGGTCGAGTTCCGCCGCCGGGCGGAGGGCCGAGTGCACGTCTCCGTCACGCCGCTGCCGGCGGCAGCCGAGTAGCCGGCCGCCCTCCAGCGTTTCGCTCGCTCGGGGTCGGCGATGAGCCGGCCCCGTTTGCGTTCCGCCCCCCGGAATCGCCATGAAGTTTCTCGATGAAGCCAAGATCTACCTCCGCTCCGGCGACGGCGGAAACGGCGTGGTTGCCTTCCGCCGCGAGCGGTTCATCGAGTTCGGCGGCCCCGACGGCGGCAACGGCGGTCGGGGCGGCGACATCGTGTTCGAGGCGGTGGCCAACCTGAACACCCTGATCGACTTCCGCTACACCCAGCATTTCCGCGCCGGCAAAGGCGGCAATGGCGCGGGCTCGGACAGGACGGGCGCTAACGCGGCGGATCTGGTGATCAAAGTGCCGGTGGGAACCCAGATCGTCGCCGACGACCGGGAAACTCTGCTGGCCGACCTCGACACACCCGGCACGCGTATTGAGCTGTGCCGCGGTGGCGATGGCGGCTTCGGCAACGCGCACTACAAATCGTCGACCAACCGCGCGCCGCGCCGCGCCGATAAGGGCTGGCCGGGCGAGGAGCGCTGGGTCTGGCTGCGCCTCAAGCTCATTGCCGATGTCGGACTGGTCGGCCTGCCCAACGCGGGCAAGTCGACCTTTCTCGCCGCCGTGTCGGCGGCGCGGCCGAAGATCGCCGACTACCCGTTCAGTACCTTGCATCCGCAACTGGGCGTGGCGCGGCTGTCGGCATCGGAAGAGTGCGTCATCGCCGACATCCCCGGCCTGATCGAGGGCGCACACGAGGGTGCCGGCCTGGGCGATCGGTTTCTCGGCCATGTCGAGCGGTGTGCGGTGTTGCTGCACTTGGTCGATGGCGCGGCGGGCGACGTGGTGCGCGCATGGCGCACCGTGCGCGAGGAGCTGGGTGCCTACGGTGGCGGGCTGAGCGAAAAACCCGAGGTGATCGGGCTGAACAAGGCCGACGCGATGACCGCGCGCGAGGCTTCGGCCCGCAGGTCGGCGCTCGAAAGGGCGGCCGGCCGGCCCGTCATGCTGCTGTCCGGTGCCACCGGGCAGGGCGTGCCGGAGGTGCTGCGGCGACTGCAGGCCGAGGTCGACGCAGCCCGTCGGGCAAAAGCGGCGTGAACGCGCTTCCGCGCCTGTCGAGCGCCCAGCGAGTGGTCGTGAAGGTCGGCAGCGCGCTGCTGGTCGATCCGGTCGAGTTCCGCACCACGGGGACGCTGGCTCGCCGGCGTTGCCGCCGACCTTGCAGCGCTGCGGGCGCGCGGCGCCGACGTGATCGTGGTCTCCTCCGGCGCGATCGCGCTCGCGCGCCGCAGTCTCGGCCTGAAGCAGGCCCGGCTGCGGCTTGAGGAGAAGCAGGCCGCCGCGGCGGTCGGGCAGATCCGGCTGGCGCAGGCGTGGAGCGAGGCGCTGTCGAGATGTGGGCTGACCGCGGCCCAGCTGCTGCTCACCTTCGACGACACCGAGGATCGCCGCCGCTACCTGAACGCCCGCGCCACCCTGACCACCCTGCTCGGGCTCGGCTGTGTCCCGGTCATCAACGAGAACGACTCCGTCGCCACCGCCGAGATCCGCTTCGGCGACAACGACCGGCTGGCCGCCCGCGTCGCCGAGATGGTGCAGGCCGACCAGCTCGTGCTGCTGTCCGACATCGACGGGCTCTACACCGCCGATCCCCGCTGCGACCGGGATGCCGCACATATTCCGGTCGTAGCGGCCGTGACGCCGGAGATCGAGGCGATGGGCGGCGATCCGCCGGCCGGCTATTCGAGCGGCGGGATGCGGACCAAGCTCGCCGCGGCGCGGATCGCGACGCAGGCCGGCTGCGCGATGGCGATCGCGCTCGGCACCGTGGAAGCGCCGCTGCGGGCGTTGGAACAGGGGGGGCGCTGCACGTGGTTCCTGGCCGCGCCCGAGGGTCGGTCGGCGCGCAAACGCTGGATCGCTGGTGCGCTCGCTCCGCTGGGATCGTGCTGGGTGGATTTGGGGGCGGCGCGCGCGCTTGCCGCCGGCAGCTCCCTACTGCCGGCCGGCGTGCGCCGGGTCGAGGGCCGCTTCGAGCGCGGTGATCCCGTGCTGGTGCGCGGCCCGGACGGCACCCCACTCGCGCGCGGCCTCTCGGCGTACGCCAGCGCGGACGCGCGGCGGATCGCCGGCCACCGGTCGGACGCGATCGAGGCGATCCTCGGCTGGCGCGGTCGCGACGAGCTGATCCATCGCGACGACCTGGTGCTGCTCTGAGCTTGCTCGCCCGACAAGAGCCACCGGCCACTTCAGTTTTCAGGGCGGGAGATCACGAACTGAGGTCGCCCGTCTACGGACGTTCGCGGGTCCGCTGCCGTCCGCATGACTGCATCTAGCGCGGGAGGCGTATCGTCGGCAGGATTACGCCGAGGACACGTTCGCCGATGCACATCGAAGCCGAGACCACCCAGCACCTCCGCCAAGCGGCCGAAGCCGCGCGGCACGCCTCGCGCATTCTTGCCCGAACGGCGGCGGTCGAGCGGGATCGCGCGCTGCGAGCCATGGCTGCTGCGCTGCGCGACCACGGCGCGGCGATCCTGCACGCCAACGCCGCCGATCTCGCCGCCAGCACCGCGACCGCAGCGTTTCGCGACCGGCTCACCTTGAGCGAGGCGCGGGTGGAGGCGATGGCACGCGGCGTCGAGGAGGTCGCAGCGCTGCCCGATCCGCTGGGCCGCACCCTGGCCGAGTGGACGCGGCCAAACGGGCTGCGCATCCGCCGGATCGCCACGCCGATCGGCGTGATCGGCATGATCTACGAGAGCCGGCCGAACGTCGGCGCCGACGCCGCCGCCCTTTGCCTCAAATCGGGCAACGCGGTGATCCTGCGCGGCGGGTCGGACAGCCTGCACAGCGCGCGCGCGATCCACGCCGCGCTGGCGAGCGGGCTGCACTCCAGCGGCTTGCCGGCTACGGCGGTGCAGATTGCGCCCAGTGCCGACCGTTCCTATGTGGCGGCCATGCTCGGCGCCGCCGGCCTCATCGACCTCATCATTCCACGCGGCGGCAAGTCGCTGGTCGAGCGCGTGCAGCGCGAGGCGCGCGTCCCGGTGCTCGCCCACGCTGAAGGGCTGAACCACACCTACATCCATTGCGCCGCCGACCCCGCGATGGCGCGCGCCATTCTCGCCAACGCCAAGTTGCGCCGGCCGGGCGTGTGCGGCGCTACCGAGACGCTGCTGATCGATGCCGCCATCGCGCCGTCGCTGCTCCCTGCGCTGGTGGGCGACCTGCGCGCGCTCGGCTGCGACTTCCGCGCCGACGCCGCGGCGCGCCTGATCGTGCCCGACCTGCCGGCGGCGAGCGACGCCGATTTCGACACCGAGTGGCTGGATGCCGTGCTGTCGGTACGGGTGGTGAACGGCGTGACCGAGGCGCTCGAGCACATCGAGCGGCACGGGAGCGAGCATACCGACGCTATCGTTACCGAAGACGCCGCGGCGGCCGAGCGCTTCCTCGCCGGCGTCGACAGCGCGGTGGCGCTGTGGAACGCATCGACCCAGTTCTGCGACGGCGGCGAGTTCGGCTTCGGCGCGGAAATCGGCATCGCCACGGGTCGCATTCACGCCCGCGGTCCGGTCGGGCTCGAGCAACTCACCGCGTTCCGCTATCTCGTGATTGGTACTGGTCAGGTGCGCCCCTGACCCAGGCGGCGCAGGTTGAGCGTCTCCCCCGCTACGGGGACCGTCGACGCATGCGCGTGGGCCTGCTCGGCGGGTCGTTCAACCCGGCGCATGCGGGGCACGCGCACGTTGCCGAATGCGCTCGCAAGCGGTTGAAGCTCGACCAAGTTTGGCTGCTGGTCTCGCCGGGCAATCCGCTCAAGCCGCGGCACGGCATGGCCCCGTTCAAGGACCGGCTTGCCTCGGCACGCGCGATCGCCGATGGGCGCCGGGTGGTGGCGACCGGCATCGAGGCGGCGCTCGGCACGCGCTACACGGCCGACACGGTCCGCGAACTGCGGCGGAAGTTTCCTCGCGTGCGCTTCGTTTGGCTGATGGGGGCGGACAACCTGTCGCAACTGCCGCGCTGGCGCCGCTGGATGCAGATCGCGCGCGCCATGCCGTTCGTGGTCCTGCCGCGCCCCTCGTACAACTATCGCGCGCTCGCCGGGCGGGCGACGCGGCGACTGCACCGGGCACGTCGTCCGGCAAGCCGCGCCCCCGCGCTGGTCGCGGAGGGACCCCCCGCATGGCTGTTTCTTGTGGTCGCCCAGCACTCCGCCTCTGCGACCGCGATCCGCGCCGCCCTGCAGGCGGATAGCGTCACCGAGTTCAAGGAGCCGCGCCATCGCCAGAAAACCGCCGACCGGCCCCGTACACCCCGACCCTCCAGGCCCCCGCCGGAAAACGCCGGCCCGCAAGCCGGCGCGCGTCGCGCTGCCCGAAGCTGACCGGACGCCAGGGACGCCGCGCAAGAAGGCCGCCGCCGCCGGGCCGCGCGCCGCCGCCCCGATGGCCAAGCACGTCGCCGAGATCGCCCGCCTCGACCAGCTGCAAGCGGTGATCGTCGCCAGTCTGGAGGACGACAAGGCCGAGGACGTCGTGGCACTCGACCTGGTCGGCAAGGCGACGTTCTGCGACCGGATGATTGTCGCCACCGGCTTGGCCGACCGGCAGATCACGGCGATGGCGACCCATCTCGAGGAGAAGCTGCACGAGGCGGGCCTGCAGCGTGTGGTGATCGAGGGTGCGGGGGGATCGGATTGGGTGCTGCTCGATGCCGGCGACATCGTGGTTCACCTTTTCAAGCGGGAGGCCCGGGCAATGTACGCCCTCGAAAAGATGTGGGGTGCGGATCTCGACGAGGCGGTCTGAAGGCTTGCTGGCAAGGAGACCGCCGGTTCGATGCGCCTGATCGCGGTCGGGCGGATGCGCGACGGCCCCGAGGCGGCGCTGTTCACCCGCTATGCCGACCGGCTGCGGCCGAAGCTCAGCCTGACGGAGTTGCCGGAGGCGCAGGGCTCGGTCGGCGAGATCAGGCGACGCGACAGCGTAGCACTCGTGCGCGCCGTCCCGGAGCGCGCCTGGGTCGTGGCCCTCGACCTCGGCGGGGAGATGCTGGATTCGGCCGGTCTCGCCGCATCGCTCGACCGCTGGCTCGCATCCTCCCGGCCGGTATGCTTCCTGATCGGCGGCGCGGAGGGGTTCGACGGGACGGTCGTCGAGCGGTCGGATTTTTTGCTCTCGCTGGGTCGCCTGACCTGGCCGCATCTGCTGGTCCGCGGGATGCTCGCCGAGCAACTGTATCGCGCCCGCGCGATCGCGTCCGGCCATCCCTATCACCGCGAGGGGCGGCCCTAAGCAAGCCTGTCTTTTCCGTGGCGCGCGTTCGGTGCAGCATGGCCGCATGTACCTGAACATTTTTGCCGACGGCACGCAGAAGCTGGACATGACGGGCTCGGACGAATTCCGGCTCCTGCTCGCCAGCGCCGCCGATCTCGGCATTCCACACGCTCCCCTCGGTGCCGTACTGGTCGCGCAACGTCGTCCTCCGGCAGCAGCGGTTTCATTTCCTCGAATGGGGCGAGCCGGCCGCGCCGCCCATCCTGCTGCTGCACGGGGGACACCAGTCGGCGCATTCGTGGGATCTGGTGAGCCTCAGTCTGGCGCGTCGCTACCGCGTGCTGGCGCTCGATCAGCGCGGGCACGGCGACAGCGAGTGGTCGCGCGACGTCGACTACTCAAATCACACGATGGCGCTCGATGCGGCTTCGTTCATCGCGGCGCTCGGCTTGCAGCGCCCGGCCGTGATCGGTCATTCCATGGGCGGTCGCAACGCGATGCTGCTGGCCCGGCACGATCCGTCGTGTCTCGGCGCCTTGGTGGTCGTCGATGTCGGCCCGGAAATCTCAGAGGCGGGAAGGCAGGCGATCGGCGCCTTCGTGCGCGCCAGCCAGGAGTTCGACGAACTCGAAGATTTCGTCGCCAGCGTGCGACGCTACGACCCGTATCGCAGCCGCGAGCATATCGAGCGAACGGTCAAGTACAACATGCTCCGTCGTGCCGACGGCAAGGTACATCAGCAAGTGCGATTCCACCCCGCGCCGGCTCGGGTTGCTGCACGGCCGAAACCCGCTCGACACCGTCACGCTGGCGGACGCGCGCGAGTTCAACCTGCCGGTGCTGCTGGTGCGGGGCGCCGACTTCGACCGTGCTGACGCAGGACGCCGCGGAGCGGTTCCGCGACGCCCTGCCTCAAGGCAGGCTGACCACTGTTCCCCGCTGCGGCCACAACGTGCAGTCGCAGAACACGCTGGGGTTCCTGCAAGCCGTGGACGGGTTTCTCGGCGACCTGGCTAAGCGATAATCCGCAACGGCGAACGACGCTCGGCGCCAAGGCTGCGATAGACGGCGAGGTAGTCGGTCGCCATGCGGCGAGCGGTGAAGCGGGCCTCGAACCGCTCGCGAATGGCGGCGCGAGACAGTTCGCCGAGGCGCCTGATTGCGGCGATAGCACCGGGCTCGTCCTCGACGATGAACCCGGTCACGCCGTCCTCCACGATCTCGGGCACGGAGCCCCGGTTGTAGGCGATCACGGGCGTGCCGCAGGCCATCGCCTCGATCATCACCAACCCGAACGGCTCTGGCCAGTCGATCGGCATCAGCAGGGCCATCGCCCCGCTGAGGAAGTCGGGTTTGCGCGCGTCGCCGATCTCGCCGATCAAGTCGATCCCAGGGCCCGCCTCGATCATCGGGCGGATGACATCCTCGAAATAAACCTGGTCGGCCCGGTCGATCTTGGCGGCCATCCGCAGGGGAATGCTCGCCTGGCGAGCGATGCTGATCGCGCGGTCCGGCCGCTTCTCCGGCGCGATCCGGCCGAGGAACGCAAGATAGCGCGGCTCGACCGGCTGCGGCGTGAGCAGCATCGGCGGCAGACCATGCTGGACCGTGCGGAGAAAGCGCGCTTGCGGCAGCGGACGGCGCTGCGCGTCCGAGATCGACACCACGGGAGCGGTCGGGAAGGCACTGAACACCGGCTGCAACTCCGGCAGATCGAGCCGTCCGTGCAGGGTGGTGACAAACGGCACGTTCTGTCGGCCGAACAGGGAGAATGGCCAGTAATCGAGATGGAAGTGCAGGATGTCGAACTCGTCCGCCCGCTGGCGCACCGTCTCAAGCATCAGCATGTGCAG
The DNA here is from genome assembly GCA_963719345.1 of uncultured Alphaproteobacteria bacterium. Lineage (GTDB taxonomy): Bacteria > Pseudomonadota > Alphaproteobacteria > Acetobacterales > Acetobacteraceae > CAVRCA01. Next base: position 708,064 of record CAVRCA010000004.1, on the reverse strand, counting down.
CGCTACCGGATCGCGTATGGCTTCGTCCAGCCGCAGGGCGCGCGGCCAGACCGCTTCCAGCGTCGCGCCGGTCTTCGAGTCGCCAGTGGCAAACAGCGTCACATCATGACCGAGGGCAACCAACTCCTCGGTCAGGACGGAAACGATCCGCTCCGTGCCGCCGTAGAGCTTGGGAGGCACCGCTTCGTGCAACGGAGCGATCTGGGCAATTCGCATGAGGTTCTCTTGTGCAGTTGCTCACATGAAAGCGATGTGAATGGGGCGAAAAAGCGGCGCACCCTGCCCCATAGTCGCTTCGATCATGGTGTCTACTCCGTTGGTCGCAGCTGATCGGCACTCACGGCAGTCGCGGAGTGTGGGTCAAGGCGGGCGAGCAAGGCGGGGGTCTAGGATGACGAGTTCCACACGGCGAGACGGCGCCTTGACGGCGCACCGGCGGAGTCCGGCCGGATTCATGCTGGGCTACGTGCGCCAGCACTGGCTCGGGCATCTGGTGGTGATCGGGGCGGTTCTCGGGGCTGTCGGGTGCGCGATCGGGTCGCAATATGCCGTCAAGCATCTGGTGGATGTGCTGTCGCTTGGCCGTGAGGCTCCCGCCGCGCCGGTCTGGATCGCATTCGGGCTGCTGGCGGGCTTGATTGCCGCCGACAACATGCTTTGGCGGTTGGGTGGCTGGGTCGCGAGCCACACGTTCGTTTCGGTCACCGGCGCGCTGCGGCGTGACCTGTTCCGGCACCTGACGGGCCATTCGCCGGCCTACTTCGCGGAACGTTCCCCCGGCACCCTGGCCAGCCGCATCACCGCCACCGCGAACGCGATCTACACGGTCGAGAGCTCGTTCGCATGGAGCGTGCTCCCGCCCACCGTGGCCGTGATCGGCGCCACGGTCGTGCTGCTGACGATCAGCCCGCCCATGGCCCTCATCCTGACGGTGGTGGCGGCACTCCTGTGTTTCTGCATCTCCCGCTTGGCCGCGGCAGGCCGGAAATACCATCACGCCTACGCCGCGAGCGCCGCGGCGGTCGACGGCGAACTCGTGGACGTCATCAACAACATGCCGCTGGTCCGTGCGTTCGGCGCCACAATCCGGGAACGCGACCGGTTCGCCGACCGGGTGACGCGCGAGATGCGGGCGCGCGGCACCAGCCTGCGCTACCTCGAAAAGCTCCGCCTGTTCCACGCCTCCACCACGGCGCTGCTGACCGCCGGCCTGCTCGCCTGGGCGATCCTGCTGTGGCGCGCCGGCACCGCGACCACCGGCGATGTGGTGCTGGTCACGACGATGGGCTTCACCATCCTGCACGGTACCCGCGATCTCGCCGTCGCGCTGGTCGATGCCACGCAGCACGTCGCTCGCCTGGCTGAGGCGCTGGAGACGCTGCTCGTCCCGCACGACCTCTGTGACGTCGAGCATGCCCAGACGCTGCCGCCCGCCTCGGGCACCGTCACTCTCGAACATGTCAGTTTCAACTACCCCGCCGGCGCGGCGGTCGTGCGCGACGCCAGCTTGACCATCGAGGCTGGCGAGCGGGTCGGCTTGGTCGGCCGCTCCGGGTCGGGCAAGTCGACCATGCTCTCGCTGCTGCAGCGTTCCCGCGACGTCGGCGCTGGCCGCATCCTGATCGACGGGCGAGACATTTCGCAGGTCAGCCAGGAGAGCCTGCACGACGCGATCTCCGTGGTGCCGCAAGACGTAATGCTGTTCCACCGTTCGGTGAAAGAGAACATCCGCTACGGCAAGCCGGATGCGACGGACGACGAGGTCGGCGCCGCCGCGGCCGCCGCCGGATGCGACTTCATTGCCGGTCTGTCGGAGGGGTTCGACACGATCGTCGGGGACCGGGGAGTGAAGCTGTCCGGCGGACAGCGCCAGCGCCTCGCGATCGCTCGGGCGTTCCTGCGCGACGCGCCGATCCTGCTGCTCGATGAGGCGACTTCAGCGCTCGACAGCGAGTCGGAACTGACGGTGCAACGGGCGCTCGACCGGCTGATGACCGGACGGACGGTGATCGCGGTGGCGCACCGGATGTCCACCCTGCGCAACTTCGACCGGATCGTGGTGATGCAGGACGGTGCAATCATCCAGGACGGTCCCCCCGCCGTGCTGGAGCGGACGCAGGGTCCGTATCGCGAACTGCTGCGGCGGCAGAGCTTTCAGGTCATCGAGGGAGAGGCGGCCAGGGCGGCCTGAAAGCCGCCAGCCGTATCAGCCGCTTGCCGCGCGGCGGGGCCGGACGGGCGCGACGGCGTGGGCCGCCGGTTCGGGCGGCGCGTCCTCGGAGTTGGCGAGCGCCGCCAAAAGCGCGTCCCGCAGCAGCGCCAGCTTGCGCTCGTTCTCCACCTTCAGCCCGAACACGTCCTTGACGTAGAACACGTCCACCGCCCGCACGCCGTAGGTCGTGACATGGGCGGATGCGATCTGCATTCCCTGGTCGCTGATGGCGGCGGTCACATCGTGCAGCAGCCCGGGACGATCGCGTCCGTTCACCTCGATCACCGTGTGGGTGTTGGACGCGTGATTGTCGATCACCACGCGAGGCGGCACATGGATCGCCCGCATGCGTCGGCCGAGCAGCGTCTTTGACGCCTTGTGGATCTCGGCGGCGAGACGGATGCGGCCCGACAGCGCCTGCTCGATGGCGACCGAGAGCCGTGCCAGACGGTGCGGCGCATCGAACGTGCCGCCGGCGGCATCCTGGATCCAGAACGTGTCGAGCGCCATTCCGCTCGTCATGGTGTGGATGCGTGCGTCCACGATCGAAGCGCCGGCCACCGCGAGGGCGCCGGCGATCTTGCTGAACAGGCCCGCGTGGTCTGCCACGTAGATCGTGACCTCGGTGACGGTGCGGGCGGGCAGCGGCTGGGTGTCGACGGTCAGCGGCGCGCCGCGCTGCTCGGCCTCGCGGATCAGCCGGGCGTGCCGCGCATGCGTCTCGGGGTCGAACGACAGCCAATACGCGCCGTAGCCCAGCGAGGTGAACCGCTCGATCTGCTCGGGCGACCAACCGACCAGAAGATCCGCCGCTGCCTGCTTGGCACGGGCGACCCGCACGTCGCGCTCGGTGATCGACAGACCGCCGGCGAGCACTTCCGCGACGCGGGTGTAAAGCTCGCGCAGCAGGGTCGCCTTCCACCCGTTCCAGACTTTGGGCGACACCGCCCGCATATCGGCGACGGTGAGCAGCAGCAGCAGGCGGAGCCGCTCCGGCGACTGGATGACCTCGGCGAGGTCGAGGATCGTCTTCGGATCATCGATGTCGCGTTTGAACGCGGTCTGGCTCATCAGAAGGTGATGCAGCACCAGCCAGGACACCGTCTCGGTCTCTTCGGCCGAAAGGCCGAGGGTGGGACCGATCTCCAACGCCAGTTCGGCACCGATCTCGGAATGATCTCCGCCGCGTCCCTTGGCGATGTCGTGCAGCATCATCGCCACGTATAGCGCGCGCCGCGACTGGATCTGGTCGACGATGCCCGAGGCGACCGGTGCCACCTCGGCAAGCTCGTTGCGCTCCAACGTGTTGAGCACCCGGACCGCCTCGATCGTGTGCTCGTCGACAGTATAGATATGGTAGGTGTCGAACTGCATCTGCCCGACGATGCGCGCCCAGTCGGGCAGGTAGCGACCGAGGAAGCCGGTCTCGTTCAGGATCGCGAGCCAGCGCGCGCCGTCTGGACGGTGGCGCTCGCCCTCCCGGCCGCAGAGCAGGTCCATAAACAGGGCAGCGGCGCGTAAATCACCGCGCAGCGCCACGGCGCGGCGTTCGCTGCGGATCAACGCCCGCATCGCCAGCGGGTGCAGTTCGAGGTTGCGATCCCGCGCCACCTGCAGGATGCGCAGCATCGTGATCGGTTCGTCGTGGAAGTCCCGACTCGTGAGCGGCATGAGCCGTCCCTCCGCCAGGACGAACCCCGTCTTGAGCAGGCCCGGGTCGGTCTCCGCGGTGCGCGCCGGCGACCCGAGCGCGGCGCGGATCAACTCCGGCTCAAGTACCCGCGTGATCCGCGTGACCTCGCGGACGTTCAGGAAGTAGTGGCGCATGAAGCGCTCGACCCCGTCCTGGCGACCGTGACGGGTATAGCCCATCCGGGCGCCCACGACGGGCTGCACGTCAAAGGTGAGCCGTTCCTCGGCGCGGCCGGCGACATAGTGGAGGTGGAAGCGGACCGTCCAGAGGAACTCCCAGCTTCGGCGGGCGTGCTTGGCCTCGGTTTCGGTGATCAGCGCGCCGGCGGGACCGCTCGGGTTGGCGAGCTCGCCCATGGTCTGGGTGTCGAACAGGTAGCGCGACAGCCAGTAGAGCGTCTGCAGATCCCGCAGACCGCCGCGGCCCTCCTTGACGTTCGGCTCGACCATGAACGCGCTCTCGCCGAAGCGGCGATGGCGAACCGCCCGTTCGGCCTGCTTGGCTGCGATGAAATCGCCGGCGCCGAACTCCAGACAATTCTCGCGAAACCGCTTGCGGAAATCGGTGAACAGCGGCTTTTCGCCGGCCAGCAGCCGGGCGTCGAGCAGGGTGGTGCGGGTGGTGATGTCCTTCGCCGCCGCCAGGCACTGTTCCACCGAGCGCGTGGCGTGCCCGACCTTGAGCCCGAGATCCCACAGGAAGTAGAGCATGTACTCCACCCCCCGGAGCGTTGCCGGATCCGGTTCGGCGGGCGTGAGGAACAGCAGGTCGATGTCGCTGAACGGCGCGAGCAAGCCACGGCCATAGCCGCCGGTCGCCGCGACCGCGAGCGTATCCGGCATCTCGTCGACGATCTGCAACGTGTGGGCGTGCAGCGCCGCTACCAACCCGTCGATCAGCGCCCCCAGCATGCGTCCTGCCTGCAACCCGGTGATCTGCTCGTTCTCGAACGCCTCCTGCACGTGCTGCTGGATGCGGGCGAGATGGCGACGGAACGCGCCGAGCGCCGCGTCGCGGGACACGCCTCCGGGCTCGGCGGCGAGGGAGGCGAGCGTCTCGGCGAGAACGTCGGCGGCGGCTTCGGGGGCTCGGGGCAGGGGAACGGGCGTCAGCATTCCGCAGATGGTAACGCGTCACCTGCGTCGGGAATAGGAATTCAACGATTTTATTCTGTACAGCGCCTCTAGCGCCTCGCGCGGGCTCAGCCGGTCGGGGTCGATCGCCGCCAGCGCCGCGTGCAACAGGTCCGGTTCGGCTGCCGGTGGGTGTGGGGCCGCGGCGAACAGCGGCAGCTCGCCAAGCGGGGCTTCGACCAAGCCGAGCGGTCCGCCGTTGCGCTCCAACACCGCCAACAGTGACCGGGCGCGGCGTACCACCGGGGCAGGCACGCCGGCCAGCTCGGCCACATGGACGCCCCAGCTGCGTCCTGCCGCGCCCTCCGCGACTTCGTGCAGGAACACGACGCTGCCCCGCCACTCCTTGATCCGCATGGTGTGCGGGGCGAGGCGCGGCAGACGCCCGGCAAGTCCAGCGAGCTCGTGGAAATGGGTGGCGAAGATGGTGCGGCAGCGCAGGGTCGAGTGCAGCGCCTCCAGCACCGCCCAGGCGATGGCGAGTTCGTCGAGGGTCGACGTGCCCCGGCCGATCTCGTCCACCACGACCAGCGAGCGCGGGCCGGCCTGGCGGAGGATGGCGGCGGTCTCGGTCATCTCCACCATGAACGTGCTGCGGCCGCGCGCGAGGTCGTCGGCCGCCCCCACTCGGCTGAACAGCCGATCCACCACGCCGATCCGCGCTGCCTCCGCCGGCACCGGCAGTCCCGCCTGCGCCAGGATGACCGCCAGCGCGTTCTGCCGCAGGAAGGTCGACTTGCCCGCCATGTTCGGCCCGGTCAGCAGCAGTACACGCCGAGCAGGCGGCAACTCGCAATGGTTCGGCACGAATGCCGCCGCACCGGCGAGTGCCGCCTCGACCACGGGGTGGCGGCCGGCGGTGATCGAGAAATCCTCGCCCTCGCTCACGATCGGCCGGCACCAGGTGCCCGGAGCCGCGAGCAGGGCGGCGGATTGGGCGACGTCCAGCACGGCAAGGGCGGCGGCACAGGCGGCGATCGCGTCGGCCTGCGCCAGGGTGCGCCGAACCAGATCGGCAAAGACAGCCCGCTCGCGCGCCCTCGCCCGGTCCGCCGCCTCGGTGATCTTGCGGTCAAGCTCGGAGAGCTCGGGCAAGGTGAAGCGGGCGCCGTTCGCCATGCCTTGGCGCAGGGTCAGCTCCGGGTGGGCGCGCAGCGCATCCACCGCCGCAGCGGGGGCCTCGATCACGTAGCCGAGCTGCGCGTGGTGGCGGATCTTGAGGCTGGCGACCCCGAACCGCTGGGCGTAGCCGAGCTGCAACGACGCGATCACCCGCCGGCTGTCGTCGCGCAGCCGGCACTCGGCGTCGAGCTCGGGATCGAACCCGGCGCGGATCGACCCCCCGTCCTCGAGCCGTGCCGGCGCAGGGTCGGCCAACGCCTCGGCCAGCCCACCGCTGAGTTTGGGATCGACCGGCAGCGCCGCGCGGGCGCCGACCAATTCGCCCGCGAGCGGCGCAGTAAGGCTCGCGGCAGCCGTCTCCGCCGCGGCGATCCCGTGACGAACGGCCGCGAGATCGCGGGGCGTGCCGCGTCCGAGCGCCAGCCGTCCGAGGGCACGGGCCATGTCCGGCGCGGATCGCAGGATCGCCCGCAAGCGGTTGGCGATTTCGGGATTGGCGATCAGCCAGGACCAGGCATCCTGGCGCGCGCCGATCACCACCGGATCGAGCAGGGGCGCCGCCAGCCGCGCAGCGAGCAGTCGCGCGCCAGGGGCGGTCAGGGTCCGCTGTACCGAGGCGAGCAAGCTGTGCGCCGTGCCGCCGTCCCGCGCCCGGGTGATCTCCAGGCTGGCGCGGGTCGCGGCGTCCAGCTCCAGGATGCCGGCCTGGCCCTGCGGCATCGGGTGGGCGAGCCGGGGCATCGTCCCGGCCTGGGTCGACCGCACGTAGTCCAGCGCCAGCGCGGCCGCGATCGCCTCGGCGTCGGCAAAGCTGCCGAAGGCGTCGAGGCTTGCCGCCCCGAACGCCTCGGCCAGACGGCGCCGGGCAACGAGCGGCGGCGGGGCAATCGTCTCGGGCGCCCGCCGATCCGCCCACTCGCCAAGATCGAGCGAGGGAGAAGCCAGGATCTCGGCCGGGTCCAGTCGCCCGAGCAGGGCGGGCAGTTCGGTCCGAGGTAGAAGGACGGTCTCGAAAAGCCCGGTGGAGACGTCGAGCCAAGCGGCGCCAAGGCCGCTCTCGCCGCCGCCGCTTTTGCCGCCGCCCTGGATCAGGGCGAGCAGCAGGTTCGAGCGCCCGGCTTCCAGCAGCGCATCCTCGGTGATCGTGCCCGGCGTGATCAGCCGAACCACGTCGCGGCGGACCGGCCCCTTGGACCCCCGCGGGCGGGCTTTGGGGTCCTCCATCTGCTCGCACACCGCGACCCGAAAACCGCGCCGGATCAGCCGGGCGAGATAGGCCTCGGCGGCGTGGACGGGCACGCCGCACATCGGGATCGGGGCGCCCGCATGTTCGCCGCGCGCGGTCAGCGCGATGTCGAGCGCGGCGGCGGCCGCTTCGGCATCGGCGAAGAACAGCTCGTAGAAATCGCCCATACGGAAGAACAGCAGCGCATCCGGATGCTGCTCCTTCATCGCGAACCACTGTGCCATCGCCGGCGTGGCGCCAGCAGCTACCGCGGCAGGCAAACCGGGACCGGGATTGGCAGGAACCTCCGTTGTCATGGTGAGAGACTTAGCCGCGTCGCCCAGAAGTGCGAAGCGATGGTCGAGTGCGACGGTCGCAAGCTCTTTCCCCGCGCGCCCGAACGCCACACAATGCCGTCAAGACGCGAGGAGGAAAACCAGATGGCGGACGGTGGCGGCGACCAGCGGAGCGGGCGCGTGTCGGCGGAGGAGGCGCTGGCGCTGCATGCCGAGGGGCGGCCCGGCAAGCTCGAGACGCGGATCAGCAAGCCCATCACCACCGCGCGGGACCTTTCGCTCGCCTACTCGCCCGGCGTCGCCGAGCCATGCCTGCACATCCACCGGGACAACGGGCTGGCCTACGACTACACGACCAAGGGCAACATGGTCGCGGTGATCTCCAACGGCACCGCGGTGCTCGGCCTCGGCAATCTCGGGGCGGTATCGAGCAAGCCGGTGATGGAGGGCAAGGTCGCGCTGTTCAAACGCTTCGCCGATGTCGACGGCATCGATCTCGAGATCGAGACCGACGACGTCGATGCGTTCGTCAACTGCGTCCGCTATCTCGGCCCGGGCTTCGGCGGCATCAATCTTGAGGACATCAAGGCACCCGAGTGCTTCATCATCGAGCAGCGGCTGCGCGAGCTGATGGACATTCCGGTGTTTCACGACGACCAGCACGGCACCGCGATCGTGGCGGCCGCCGGGCTGATCAACGCCTGTCACCTGACCGGGCGCGACCTGCGCGATACCAAGCTGGTCGTGAACGGGGCCGGCGCCGCCTCGATCGCCTGCGTCGAGCTGGTCAAGGCGATGGGCATGCGCACCGAGAACGTCATCCTGTGCGATACCAAGGGCGTGATCTACCAGGGCCGCACCGAAGGCATGAACCAGTGGAAGTCGGCCCATGCCGTGCCGACGCGGGCGCGCACGCTGGCGGACGCGATCGAGGGCTCCGACGTGGTGTTCGGCCTCTCGGTCAAGGGTGCGGTGACGCGCGGGATGGTCGCCAGCATGGCCGACAAGCCGATCATCTTCGCGATGGCCAACCCCGACCCGGAGATCACTCCGGAAGATGCGCGCGCCGCCAGCCCGCAGGCGATCATCGCCACCGGGCGCAGCGATTACCCGAACCAGGTCAACAACGTGCTCGGCTTCCCTTTCATCTTCCGCGGCGCGCTCGACGTGCGCGCGAGCACGATCAACGACGCCATGAAGATCGCGGCCGCCGAGGCCTTGGCCAACCTCGCCCGCGAGGACGTGCCGGACGAGGTGCATACTTCCTCGGGGCGCCAGTTGGCGTTCGGCCCCGAATACATCATCCCGAACGCCTTCGATCCTCGGTTGATGTCGTGGCTGCCGCCGGCGGTCGCCAAGGCGGCGATGGACAGCGGCGTGGCGCGCCGTCCATTGATCGATCTGCGGCGCTATGCGCGCGAATTGTCGGGACGGCTCGACCCGACGGCGAACGCGCTCGACGCCATCATGGAAAGCGTGCGCGCCCACCCCAAGCGGGTGGTGTTCGCCGAGGGCGAGGAGGAGAAGGTGGTGCGCGCCGCGGTGGCGTTCCGCAACGCCGGCTACGGCACGCCGGTGCTGATCGGTCGCGAGGACCGGGTGCAGCAGACGCTGTCGGGTCTTGGCCTCGGCATGACCGACGGGATCGAGATCCACAATGCGCGGCTGTCGGGCGCCAACCGCAAGTACCTGGACCTGCTGTATGCCCGCCTGCAGCGCCGCGGGTTCCTGCTCCGCGACTGCCAGCGGATGGTCAACCAGGATCGCAACGTCTTTGCCGCGTGCATGGTGGCGAGCGGCGACGCGGACGCGATGGTAACTGGATTGACGCGCTCCGCCGCCGTGTGCCTCGACGACATCTCGCACGTCATCGAACCGCCGCCGGGCGGCGTCGCGTTCGGCTTGACGCTGATGCTGGGGATGCGGGGACGCACGATCTTCATCGCCGACACCTTGATGCACTTCCGCCCGAGTGCGGCGCAGATGGCCGACATCGCGATCGGCGCCGCGGAGGCCGCCCGCCGGCTCGGGCACGAACCGCGCGTCGCGATCCTGTCGCATTCGACGTACGGCAACCCGATGCACGCCGGCGCCGAGGTGATGCGCCAGGCGGTTGAGATCCTCGGCCAGCGCGGCGTCGATTTCGAATTCGACGGCGAGATGAGTCCCGACGTCGCACTGGAGCCCGAACTCCGCGCGCTCTACCCGTTCTGCCGGCTGACCGGACCCGCCAACGTCCTGCTCATGCCGGGACTGCACTCGGCGCACATCGTCTCGCGCCTGGCGCCGAGGCTCGGCGGCGGCAGCACGATCGGACCGTTGCTGATCGGCATGACGCACCCGGCGCAGATCGTGCCGATGGACTCCTCGGCGAGCCAGATCGTCGACATGGCGTGCCTCGCGGCGCACCAGGCGGTGGGCGGGTAGTCTCGGTCCGGCTCATCCGCAGCCCGCCGACGCATTGCCGTGCAACGGCCGGGCGGGTCAGCGATCCGCCGGGTCCAGTACCATCCGCATCGCGCGGCGCAGGCGAAGGATGCCGCGTCGCGTCTCGCCGTGGTCGCAGGCGAGGCGGCCCTCGTTGGAGAGCAGCCGCGCCTCCTCCGGCAGCGGCTGTCCCCGGTCACGCTCCGCCTGATGCAGCCGATCTTGCAGGTGAAGGCAATACTCCGTCGTCTCGGTGGTCAGCCGCTCGGGCGTGACCTGTCCAGCCGTCCGCGGGCCGCCGAGAGTCGCCCCGACAAGCAGGACCAGGCTCGCCATGCGCATCCCGCCGTTCATGCTGCCATTTTGCTGCAATCCGCCTGATCGGACTGTGTTCCCCGCATGAAGGCGAGGTTACGTTGCCGGCTCGGGACCGGCCAACGGCAGCGACAGCACCGCCCGAAGCCCCGGACCGGCGTCCTCCAGCCGCAGCACGCCGCCGTGGAGGTGCGCGACGGCCTGCACGAGAGCAAGTCCCAGCCCCGCACCTGGGGTGCTACGGGCGGTTTCGCCGCGGAAAAATCGCTCGGTGGCGCGGGTCCGATCCTCGGAGGGGATTCCCGGTCCCTGGTCCCGTACGCTCAGCGCGATCCCGTCGCTGCCGGCCGTGCAGGACAGCAGCACCGATGTGTCGGGCGGGGAAAACTTGATCGCGTTGTCCAGCAGATTGGCCACCGCCTGCTGGATCAGCTCGCGGTCGCCGTAGGCGAGCAGATGGTCGGGCGACTCCAGTACCGACCTGCAGCCCGCGATCCTCGGCGACCGCTCCGTAGAGCTCGACAAGGTCGGTCAGCACCGGCGTCAAATCGAGTTCCGCAAAGGCGGAACGCCGGGCGCCCGCCTCGATCTCGGCGATGCGGAGGAGTGCCTGGAACACCGCCGCGATCCCGTCGAGGTCGCCCGCCGCGCGCTCGATGGCAGCGCGCAGCTCGGATTCGCTGCCGGCGTGCAAGGCGGCGTCTTCCAGGCGCGTGCGAGCCCGCGTGATCGGCGTGCGCAGGTCGTGCGCGATCGCGTTGGAGACTTGGCGGACGCCGTCCATCAGCCGGCTGATCCGCTCCAGCATGTCGTTGATCGTCTCGGCCAGCTGATCGAACTCGTCGCCGCGCCCCGACAGGCGAACCCGCCGCGTCAGATCGCCGGCGGCGATCGCGCTGGAGGTCGCCGAAATGTTGGCGATGGCACGCCGGAACAGGCTACGCACCAGCAGCGCGCCGACGCTCGCCATCGCCACCACGACGATCAGTCCCCAGAACATCGCGTCGGCGAGCAGTCCGCGCAACTGCGCCCGCACTCGCACATCACGCCCGACCAGCAGGTGAAAGCCGCCCAGCAGGGTAAAGCTCTGCACGCGGGCGTGGGATTGGCCGCCGTGGCGCGCGATGATCAGCTCCTCGCCCCCGTTCGGAGCCGGCGCGACGCTCGGCCAGTGCTCCAGATTGCCCGCAAAGCGATGCCCTTGGTCGTCGACCAGAAGATAGATCGCATCGTCGTCGACGTCCTGCGCGAGTTGATCATCGATGGTCATGATCAGCGCCGGCAAGCCGCCCTGGTCCCAGCTCTCGGACAAGCCCTGCGCGTCGGCCCGGATGGCCGCCTCGGTCTGCCAATCGAGCAGGCTCGCCGTCTCGACCCAGAGGAACAGGGCGAGACCGGAGCCGCTGATCGCGAGCAGCAGGGCATAAACGGCGGCGAAGCGGACACCGGCGGAGCGCAGCAGCGTCTGGCCGCGCAGCAAACGCCACCAGATGCGCGGCTCTCCGCCGGCCAGGGCGCGGGGCCAAAGGCCCTGATGCAGCATCACACCGGTTCGGCGCGCAGCATGTACCCGGCGTTGCGCACAGTGTGGATCAGCGGCACGGGAAACGGCTTGTCCACCTTCTGGCGCAGCCGCGAGACGTGCACGTCGATGACGTTGGTCTGGGGATCAAAGTGATAATCCCAGACCCCTTCGAGCAGCATCGTGCGCGTGACCACCTGCCCGGCGTGGCGCATCAGATACTCGAGCAGGCGGAACTCGCGGGGCTGCAGATCGACTTTTTGCCCGGCGCGCCGGACCTGGCGGGAGAGCAGATCGAGTTCGAGATCGGCGACGACAAGCCGCGTCACCGGCGCGTCCCCTTTGCCCCGGCGGGCGAGCGCCTCCACCCGCGCCAGCAACTCGGCAAAGGCGAACGGCTTGGTTAGATAGTCGTCACCGCCCGCCTTCAGGCCACGCACCCGGTCGTCAACTTCCGCAAGCGCGGAGAGAAACAGCACCGGCACCGTGTGCTTCTGGGCACGCAGGGTTTCCAGAAGCCGCAGCCCGTCGATGCCGCCCGGCAACATCCGATCGAGGATCACGGCGTCGAAGTTTTCACTCGCTGCGAGAAACAGGCCGTCGCGGCCGTTGTCGGCGTGCTCGACGACGTGACCGGCCTCCTTGAGGCCGCGGACCACGAACCCCGCGACATCCTTGTCGTCTTCCACCACCAGGATGCGCATCACGTCCTCCCAACTTGGGGTAAAGCCCCGATCCCCGGGCTCACGGCACTAGCCTGCTGTCTCCACCGGTCGGCGGCCGACCGTGACCGGCACGTCCATGTCGCGGCCCTGGCGGCGCACGGTCAATCGTACGTTGTTGCCGGGCGGCGTGGCGGCGACCGCCTTGATCAGATTATGGGCGCTGTCGACGTGCTCGCCGTTGACGGCGACGACGACGTCTCCGGGTCGCACTCCGGCGCGTGACGCGGGGCCGTTCCGCTCCACCCCGGCAATCGAGACGCCGCCGCCGGAGCCGGCTTGGCGGTCCTGGACGGAGACTCCAAGCCAGCCCCGTTCGACCCGCACGCCGGTGCGCAGTCGGTCGACGATGGGCTTGGCGATCTCGCTCGGGATGGCGAAGCCGATGCCCACCGACCCGCCGGACGGTGAGACTATGGCTGTATTGATGCCGACCACCTCGCCGCTCATGTTGAAGGTGGGGCCGCCCGAGTTGCCGGGATTGATCGGGGCGTCGAGCTGGAGAAAATCGTCGAACGGCCCCGCGCCGATGTCGCGGCCGCGTGCCGAGACGATCCCGACCGTAACCGATCCGCCAAGCCCGAACGGGTTGCCCGCCGCCAAGATCCAATCGCCGGCTTCCACCGCGCGGCTGTCGCCCCAGCTCACCGCCGGCAGGCTGTGAGGCGCCTCGACCTTGATCACCGCGATGTCCGTCAGCTCGTCGGAACCGACCACGCGCGCAGGGAACTCGGTGCCGTCGGTCAGCGCGACGACGATCTTGTCGGCGTGTCCAACAACGTGATTGTTGGTGACGATGATGCCGGACGGGTCGATGATCACGCCGGAACCCGCGCCCAACATCTGTTCGCGCCGGTTGCGGAACCGCTCGCGGAACTGGCGCTCGAACGGCGTCCCGCGCAACTCGGGCGGCAATTCGGAGAGCAGGTTGTTGCCGGACAATTCCTCGGTGACGGCGATGTTTACCACCGCGGGCAGCACCTTGCGGACCAGGGGCGCGAAACTGGCCGGCGGATCGCCCACCCGCGCGCTCGCCGAGTTCAGTTCGCCCGGTCCGCAGGCGGAGCCGACGAGGGCAACCGCCAGGATGAGTGGCCTCACGCGGCGGCGCCAACCGATCGGCGGAAAGGCGGTCATGTGGCAATCGTCTCCAACTCACGCCTTCGGATCATCCCTGCCACGACATGGCATCGGCGCGCGGAGCCAGCAAGCATCACGCAACCGCGCCGTCATCGGGCCATCGGTGCTTGGGATAGCGTCCCCGCATGTCGCGTCGGACGTCCGCCCACCCGCCGCGCCAGAACCCCGCCAGGTCGGCGGTGATCGCGACCGGCCGGCCGGCCGGCGACAGCAGGGCAAGCTGCAGGGGAATGCGGCCGCCGGCCAGACGAGGCGTGTCCCGCAGGCCGAAGAACGCCTGCGCCTTGGCCGCCGCCACCGGGACCGGCTGGGTATAGTCGATCGGCGCGCTGCCGCCCGGCAATCGGAGGTGGCCCGGAAGCTCCGCATCGAGCCGGGCAGCGAGGTCCCAGGACAAGAGACCGCGCAGGATCTTCGACAGATCGAGACTGGCCATGTCCGCAAGTCGGTGGAGGCCCGGCAGATGTGGCGCCAGCCACTCCTGCACCGTCGCCGCGAGCGTGGCGTCCGACAGGTCCGGCCAGATCGTCGGCTCGATGCGGCGCATCCGCTCGACACGGGCCTGCAGTTGCCGGGCCGTATCGGTCCACGGCAGCGGCCGTAGTGCGGCCGCTCCGACTGCGGCGGCGAGTGCGGAAGCGGTCTCGGCAGGATCGGCGGGTTCGACGCGGTCGCTCAGCACCAGCGCGCCGAGCCGCCGCCGGCGTCGCGCCAACACGGTCCCCGAGACCGGCTCGAAGCCGGACTCGACGGTCTCCCTCACCCGCGCGGCGATCGCCTGCGGGAGCGCATCGGACTCGAGCGGGGCGGCGAGGCGGATGCGTGCGGACCCCTTGATCTCCAGCGTGGCGACGGCCAGGAGCGGCGTGTTGGCGAGGCGGTCGGTCCGCCCGAGCCGCGCGCCGCCGCCACCGGACAGACGGAACGACCCCGCCTCGCCGCGCAACTGGGCGATGCGGTCGGGGAAGCCCGCGACCAGCAGCCGGCCAGGGTCGCCGGCCGCGACCGCCCCACTCGGCAGTCCCAGCCTGCGCCGGTACTGCGCCGCCACGCGGCGGATCCGGCCGAGCGCACCACGGTCGGCGGCTGGATCGCCGTCGGCGATGGCCGCCAGCCGGAGCGCGATGTCGGCCGGCGGCTCGGGGCCGGCGCGCAGGGGATCGCGCTCCTCGAGCAGGGCGGCAATGTCGGCGGCGAGCGCCGCCTCATGCTGAGTTTCCGCCGCCAGCATCATCGCCGCCAGCCGCGGATGCGCCCCGAGGGCGGCCATGCGCCGACCGGCCTCGGTGATGCGCCCGGCCTCGTCGAGTGCCCCGAGTTCGGCCAGCAAGACCGCCGCCGCGGCCAGCGCGCCCGCCGGCGGCGCATCCAGGAACTGCAGGTCGGCCGGCGGCGTCCCCCAGGCGGCGCAGGCGAGCGCCAACGAGGCAAGATCGGCTTCGAGGATTTCGGGGCGGTCGTGCGGTGGCAGACCGCGATGCAACGCCGCGGTCCACAGTCGGATGGCGACACCTGGCGCTTCGCGGCCAGCCCGCCCGGCCCGCTGATCGGCGGCGGCCCGGCTGACCCGCACGGTGGCAAGCCGGGACAGCCCGGAGGCGGCGTCGAGCCGAGGGGTCCGACGCCAGCCGCCATCGACGACGATCCGCACGCCCGGCACCGTCAGCGAGGTCTCGGCGATCGAGGTCGAGAGGACGACGCGGCGGGCGTCCAGACCGCCGGCAGCAAGCGGCCGCAGGGCACGATCCTGCTCGGCCGGCGGCAGATCGCCGTGCAGCGGCAACACCAGCGCGCCGCTGCCCTGCAGCGCCGCCTGGGTGCGCCGGATCTCCGCCATGCCCGGCAGGAAGGCAAGGATGTCGCCGTCGTGCTCGGCAAGGGCACCACGCACCGCCCGAGCCATGGCGTCGGGCAGCTCACGCGGGCTCGGGACGTCGCGCTTGGCGTGCCGAACGTCGACCGGGAACATGCGGCCGGTGCTCTCGATCACCCGCGCGGCCATCAGCGCGGCCAGACGCGCACCCTCGGCGGTGGCCGACATGGCGATCAGCCGCAGCTCCGGACGCAGCATCCTCTGCAGGTCGAGGCAGAACGCTAGCGCCAGGTCGGATTCCAGCGACCGCTCGTGGACCTCGTCGAGGATGACGGCCATGACGCCGTCGAGACCCGGATCGGATTGCAGTCGCCGGAGCAGCAACCCCTCCGTGACCACCTCGATGCGCGTCGCCGCCGAAACCGCCGCGTCCAGCCGGGTCCGAAAGCCGACCGTCTGGCCGGGCTCCTCGCCGAGCAGCGATGCCATTCGCGCGGCGGCGGCGCGGGTCGCCAGCCGACGCGGCTCCAGCATCACGACGCGCGCGCCGACGCACCAGGGGGCGTCTAGCAGAGCCAGCGGCACAAGAGTGGTCTTGCCTGCGCCCGGCGGCGCGACCAATACAGCATTGGAGCTTTCCGTCAGGAATGCCTGCAACGTGGGAAGGGTCTCAGTGACCGGCAGGTCGGGCAGGGCGAACATGGTGCTGGCGCAGTATCAGACCCTCGCGTGGTTGCGGAAGCTTTGCTGCTCGCTGAGGCTTGTGTTGCCGATGCTGGCCGTTCTTGCCGGGCCGGTTCTGGCGCGGGAGACCGCGCCCGTCGCAACCGCCCGCAGCCGCGCCACGCTCGTCTCCGACGTGGACCAAGTGGCATCCGGCCAGGCGTTCCGGGTCGGATTGCGGATCGTACTAGCCCCGGGTTGGCACACCTACGGCCAGAATCCGGGCGATGCCGGCGAGCCAACGGAGTTCACCCTGACGCTGCCCGGCGCGGCGAGTGCGGGAGCGATCGACTGGCCGCAACCGCAGCGGTTCGTCGACGGGCCGGTGACGATGTACGGCTATACCGGTGCCGTGCTGCTGCCGATCACGGTGACGCCGGTCGGACCGACCGACATCGTGGCGCACGCGAACTGGCTGGTCTGCAAGGACGTGTGCATCCCGGAATTGGCGGAGTTCCGGCTCTCGTTGCCGGCGGGCGATCCGGCCCCGTCGGCACAGGCCAGCCTCTTCGCGCCGGCTTCGACGCCGGGCATGGCCGCCCCGGCAGAGACCTCATCCGCCCTGCCGAACCTGCTGGTCCTCGGTTTTCTGGGCGGCCTCGTGTTGAACCTGATGCCCTGCGTGTTCCCGGTTCTGGCCATGAAAGCGGTTTCATTCGCGGGCGGTGTCGCGCGAGGCGAGGTCCGGGCGCAGGCCGCGTCCTATTCCGCCGGGGTGGTGCTGGCCTTCGCCGGCCTCGGCGGCGGGTTGCTGGTCGCCCGCTCGCTCGGTGTCGCCGCCGGCTGGGGGTTCCAGTTCCAATCGCCGCTGTTCGTGGCCTCGATGGCGCTGCTGTTGTTCGTGGTGGGGCTGAACCTGTCGGGCGTGTTCGAGATCGGCCACGGGCTGGCCGGCACCGGGCACGCCCTGACGACGCGGCACGGCCATGCGGGAAGCTTCTTCACCGGCCTGCTTGCCGTGCTGGTGGCGACCCCTTGTACCGCGCCGTTCATGGGGGTGGCGCTGGCCACCGCGCTCGCCGCGCCCGCGCTGCCGGCAATGCTCATCTTCGTCGCCATGGGTATCGGACTGGCCGCGCCGACCCTGTTGCTGGCCGCCAGTCCCGGGCTCGCCCGCTTGGCGCCGCGACCGGGGCGCTGGATGCTGGTGCTCAAGCAGGCGCTGGCGTTCCCGATGTACGCCGCGGTGGTGTGGCTGGTCTGGGTTCTGCTCCAGCAGAGTGGCCCGAACGTCGTGCTCGCCGCCCTCGCGGCACTTCTGCTGGCGGGATTTGCCGCCTGGGCGTTCGGATCAGCGCAGCATCGCGGCGGACCTGGCGCCGCGTTCGGCCGGATCGTCGCCCTGACCGCCGCCCTCGCCGCCGTTGCGCTGGTCATGCGGGTCGAACCCGAGCCGGGGCTCGAAACCCGCGGCGCCGACGGCGCCGAGCCGTTCTCCCTCGCCCGTCTCGCCGCTCTGCGCGAGGAAGGCCGTCCGGTGTTCGTCGACATGACCGCCGCCTGGTGCGTGACCTGCCTGGTCAACGAGCAGGCGGTGATCCGCACCGGCGCCGTGCAACGGGCCTTTGCCGCCCACCGGGTCGCCTACCTGAAGGGCGACTGGACCCGCCAGGACCCGCAGATCACCGCCTTCCTGCGCGAGCACGGCCGCGACGGCGTGCCGCTCTATGTCTATTACCCGGCCGGCGCACCGGCGGCCGTGCTGCCGCAAATCCTGACGCAAGGCACCGTGCTCGACCGGATCGAAGCGGCTCCGGGCTGAGAACGCACCGGCGCACGTCACTGATGACAAGCGTTTGCCCCTTCCGCTCCGGTTGACGCGCAGTCTGGTTCGGTGCCCTCCTTTGCGGTGGGCGCGCGGTCAACGGTGTGCTTGGAGGGAGCCATGTTCGAGCGACTGGACGCGCAGCAACGGCTGACGGGCAATCAGAAGAAGATCGTCGCGGCCGCCATTCTCGGCGACGCCCTGGAGTTCTTCGATTACTTCCTGATCGGCTTCGTGCTCGCGTTTATCATCGGGCCGTGGCACCTCACCTACGGGCAGTCCGCCATCATCCTGCTCTCCTCCGGCATCGGCGCGATGCTGGGAGCGGGCATTTGGGGCTGGCTCGCCGACCGGATCGGCCGGCGCAAGGTGTTCATCGCCACCGTCCTCACCTTCTCGGCGGCGACCGGCATCCTGGCGCTCACCCCGGAAAACGGCTGGATCTTTCTCAGCGTGTTCCGGTTCGTGGTCGGCTTCGGCGTGGGCGGGCTTTATGCGGTGGATCTGCCGCTGGTGCAGGAGTTCGTGCCCACGCGCCGGCGCGGCTTCGTCGGTGGCATAGTGACGGTGGCGATCCCGGTCGGGGTGATGATCGGCTCGATCCTGGGCGCCTTCCTCGCCCCCGAGATCGGCTGGCGCGGCTTGTTCCTGGTGGGTCTCGCACCCGCGGCGCTCACGCTGCTGATCCGCGCCTGGGTGCCGGAATTGCCGCACTGGCTGGTACGCGCGGGACGCATGGAGGAGGCACGGCGGTCGCTGGCCTGGGCGCTGCAAGTACCACCTGCCGATCTGCCCCTGCCGGTCGCGACGGAGGCGCCGCGGCCCGTAAGGTGGACGGAACTGCTGCGCTATCCGCGCAGTCTCCTGGTCTCCTGGCTGATCAGCCTAGGGGCGCAGACCGCCGCCTACGGCGTTGCGTTGTGGGTGCCGACCCTGTTCGTGCTCGTGCTGCATGTCAGGCCGGCAGGCGCGGCGTACCTGTTCATCTGGATCACGCTCGGGGGCTTGATCGGCCGGGTGGCGTTTGCGCTGATGTCGGACCGGATCGGCCGGCGCGCCGGCGGCATGCTGTGCGGCTTCGGCGGCGCCCTGCTGGTGGCGGCCGCCGGGATTTTCTACGACCGCTTCATCGGCACAACATCGGTGTTCTGGCTGCTCCTGGTCGCCGGCGCCTTCTTCTATGACGGCGGCTTCGCGATCCTCGGTCCCTACATGGCGGAGGTCTGGCCGACGCGGCTGCGCACCACCGGAATGGGCTCGGCCTACGGGTTCGGCGGGCTCGGCAAGATCATCGGGCCGCTGGGACTGGCGCTCATCGTCGGCTCGACCAATGTCGTCAAGCCCGAGGCGCGGCTTGACGCGATCATCCCGGCCTTCCTCTACCTCGCGGGCTGGATCGCGTTGACCGGCTTTGCCTTCCTGTTTTTCGGCATCGAGACCCGCGGTCGCTCGATCGAGGCGATCGACGCCGAACTGCAAGCGGAGGCCGCCCTCGCGGGGACGCCTGTACTGCGCGGCAGCTAGTCGTCGTGCGCACCCGACCCGCGACGGTTGAGGATCGCCAGTAGCTCCCGACGTGTGGTCGGATCGTCGCGGAAGGCGCCGAGCATCCGGCTCGTGACCATGGTAACGCCCGGCTTGTGCACGCCGCGCGTGGTCATGCATTGGTGCGCCGCCTCGATCACCACGGCGACACCCCGGGGCTGCAACACATCCTGAATTGTATTGGCAATCTGCGCCGTCATCTTCTCCTGGATTTGCAGCCGCTTGGAGTAGGCGTCCACGACGCGCGCGAGCTTGCTGATCCCCACCACGCGCCGTCCCGGCAGGTAGGCGACGTGGGCGCGGCCGATGATCGGCCGCAGATGGTGCTCGCAATGGCTCTCGATGCGGATATCGCGGAGCAGCACGATCTCGTCGTAACCGTCGGTCTCCTCGAAGGTGCGTTCAAGCAGCGCCACCGGATCTTCGCCGTAGCCCGCGAAGAATTCGTTGAACGAGCGAACGACACGCCGCGGCGTGTCACGGAGCCCTTCGCGAGTGGGATCGTCGCCGGCCCAGCGCAGCAGGACACGGACCGCGTCCTCGGCCTGCTCCTGAGTTGGCCGACGCGGGGCGGGTTGCCTGTCGAACGCGCTTCCATGAGTTGCCAACCGAACGCCTCCGTTTACCGCTACATCTGGAGTTGGGGTCCGTGCGGGATTCCGCAACATTGCTCGTCAGTGCACGCGCCCGTCCTGGTGCGGACTGTCCAGGCTGAACGCAGGAATCGCCACATCAAAAGTCTCGCCGGAGGCGGTGGCCACCATGTGATAGGCGCCCACCATGAAACCCGACGGCGTGTCGAGCGGTGTGGCCGAGGTATATTCGAAGCTCTCGCCCGGATCGAGCACCGGCTGCTCACCGACCACCCCCGCCCCGTGGACGTGCTGCGTGCGACCGCGTGCGTCGGTGATGCGCCAGGTTCGTCGCATCAGCTGAACCGTCTCCCTCCCGCGGTTCTCCACCCGTACGCGGTACGCCCAGACGTAGCGGCTCTCCTCGGGCTTGGACTGATCCTCAAGGTAGAACGAGCGCACCGTCACGCGGATGTTGCGCGTGGTCTTTGCATAGTCATCGGCCATGGCGCGCCCGCTTCGTTGCTGCCTGCTCGACTTCCCCGTCGAAGACGGATTCAAGGTGAGGGCAGCGGAATTGTCCAGCGTCGCTCACTCGGCCGCGGCGGCAGTCCGAGTGGCCGCATCGAGCCCGCGCGTCAGATCCTCGACAAGGTCCTCGACATCCTCGAGCCCGACCGAGAGGCGGAGCGCACCATCGGTGATGCCCTGCCGCGCCCGTTCCTCGGCGCCGATACGCATGTGCGTCGTGGTGGCAGGATGGGTGACGAGCGACTTGGAGTCGCCAAGGTTGTTAGACAGCGCGATCAGCCGGAACCCGTTCATGGCGCGGAACGCGGCCGGCTTGCCACCCGCTATCTCGAACGTCACCATCGTCCCGCCCGCCTGCATCTGTTGCATCGCCAGCGCGCGCTGCGGATGGTCGGCGGCCGTCGGGTACCAGACGCGGCTGACCGCCGGATGGCCGGCGAGGAATGCGGCAATCCGCTCGGCGACGCGGCTCGCCGCATCGACCCGCAGCTTGAGCGTCTCAAGGCCCTTCAGCAGCAGCCAGGCGTTGAACGGCGACAGCGTCGGGCCGGTGTTGCGGAGGAACGGCTGCAGCGTTTCCAGCACCCATTTGCGCTGCCCCAGCACGGCCCCGCCGAGCACGCGGCCCTGACCGTCGATATGCTTGGTGCAGGAATACACGACGACATCGGCGCCAAGCTGCAGCGGCTTCTGCAGCAACGGTGTCGCGAACACGTTGTCGACCACGACGATCGCGCCGGCCTGATGGGCAAGGTCGGCCACGGCGCGGAGATCGACGATCTCCAGCATCGGGTTCGACGGCGTCTCCAGGAGCACGAGCTGGGCCGGCCTGGCGAGCGCCGCCCGCCACTGGTCGAGATCGGCGCCGTCGACGAACTCGAACGCGATGCCGAAGCGCGGCAGCAAATTCGAGACGATCCAGAAGCAGGAGCCGAACAGCGCCCGGGCAGCGACCACCCGATCCCCGGCCTTGAGATGGGCGAACATCGCGCCATGCACCGCGGCCATGCCGGTCGCCGTGACCTCGCACGCCTCCGCGCCCTCCAGTCGCGCCAGCCGATCGGCCAGCATGGCAACCGTCGGGTTGGCGAAGCGGGAATACTGGTAGTGCTCGATCTCGTTGGTGAAGGTCGCCTCGGCCTGCTCGGCACTGTCGTAGACAAAGCCGGAGGTAAGATAGAGAGCTTCCGCGGTCTCGCCGAACTGACTGCGCTGGATGCCGCCGTGGATCAGTTGCGTGCCGGGGCGGAACTCGATCGGAGTGGGCATGGGACGACGGGGCCTTTCGCGGTTGGCCCGACCGTTGAACAGCGGCAGCCCGGATACAGGCGACCGCTGGCCTTTTAGCGCGCTTGTTTTACCTCGCCGCAAGCCGGCCGGACAAATCACGAGGGATGCCGGGGCCGTGGCCACGTCATCGGTTGCAACCTAGGCGTGGGCGGATTGCGTCGTCAACCCGGGTTTCCTATGATCGCCCTGCGGTGCGCAACGGGGCGCGGGTGTAGTTCAATGGCAGAACATTAGCTTCCCAAGCTAAATACGGGGGTTCGATTCCCCTCACCCGCTCCAAATCTTCCATTTCTTACGGGACATTCCAGCTTTCAGACCCACCGCATTGTGCCTTGCTCTGGAAAACGGCGCCATGAGAGCGGCCGTGCATCGCAGTGATCGATTGTGGAGAACCCGCTTGAGCGAAAACCCCGACAACCTCGAACTGATCAAACGTCGACCTGATCTGGTCGACGCGTCGGCCCCATGAGGCTGGGCGGCACCAAGAGGCGGCCGTGGACGAAATAGTTGACCTGTCAGCGGGTGTCCAAGAAGACCCCGCCTTCACCCTTGACGCGCTGATTGCCGAGCCGCTCGAGCCGCTGTTCCGGCGGCCCACCCGCGTCGGAGTGGACAGCGCTTGGTATGGCCATCTCCCGTTCGCCGCCTGGGTGGTGCGGGCGGCGCGGCCGCGGGTTCTCGTGGAACTCGGCACCCACGCCGGCGTGTCCTACGCCGCGTTCTGCGAAGCCGTGCTGCACGAGCAGCTGGATACCCGCTGCTACGCCGTCGACCACTGGCAAGGCGACGAGCACGCCGGCTTCTACGGCGAGCAGGTCTATGCCGATCTGCTGGCGTTCCACAATGCGCGCTATGGCGGGTTCTCCCGGCTGCTGCGCGGCAGCTTCGACGAGGCGCTCGCCCTTGTGGCCGACGGCACCGTCGACCTGCTGCACATCGACGGTCGCCACCGTTATGACGACGTCGCGCATGATTTCGCGAGCTGGATTTCCAAGTTGTCGCCGCGCGCCGTCGTGCTGCTGCACGACACCAATGTCCGCGAGCGCGATTTCGGCGTATGGCGCTTCTGGGCCGAACTGCAGTCCCAGTACCCCGCATTCGAGTTCCTGCACGCGCACGGTCTGGGCGTTCTGGCGGTGGGTGCGGAAATCCCGTCCGCGGTACGCGCGCTATGCCGCGACCACGATCCGGCCAGGGTCGGGTTGCTGCGGGAGCGGTTTGCCGTGCTCGGGGAGCGGTGGGCGTTGCTGCAGGAGATATCGGAACTGCGCCGCGCCCTCTCGGATCAGGCACCCGGCGCCGGAGAACTCGCCGGTCTGCGCACCGAGGTCGAGGCGCTGAAGACCCGGCAGGCGACGCTGGTCGCCGCCCGCCGCAGCCTCGCCCTGCAACTGGCGGAGGCTCGCAACCAGGCCGTGGTCGCCGTCGAGCCGCCCTCGCCCGAGCCGATGCCGCCAGCTCCGGTCCTGGAGGTTCCCGCGCCTCCCCTCGGGCCGGCGCCGCTCATGCCGCCCGAGCCGCCGCCGGTGCGGGCAGTCGGCGTCCTGTCCTGGCGCGATCGGCTCCGTCCGGGCGCGATGCGCTTGCCGCCCGACATCGGGTCCATCGCCGTGCCGCCGGAAGCGCCGACCGAACCGGACGAGCCGGCCGCATCCGAGCCGCCCGACCCGCGCCCCCGCATCCTGTTCATCTCCGGCGAACCAACCACCCCAGGGCACCAGTATCGGGTGGTCCACGCCATGCAGCTTGCCGAGGCGGCGGGCTGGCGCGCCGACTGGTCCGAGGTCGCGCCCGTCGGGCCGCACACCCTGGCCGGGGCGAAGCTGGTCGTCCTGTGGCGGGTGCCGTGGAGCACGCATGTGCAGGGCATCTTCGATGCCTGCGAGGAGATCGGCGCCCGCGTGCTGTTCGACGTGGACGATCTGGTGTTCCGGCCGGAGCTGGCGCGCATCGAGGTGATCGACGGCATCCGGACGACCGACACGACCGAAAGTTCGATCGGTTCGTTCTTCGCCATGATCAACCGCGCGCTCGACATGAGCGAGCTCACCACCTGCACGACGGAGGAGCTGGCGCAGCAGATCCGCGCCATCGGCCGGCCGGCCACCGTGCTGCCTAACGGGTTTGACAGCGACGCGCACGCGCTCGCCAGATTGTCGGTGCGCCGCCGCGCGGCAGGCCGGGGATGGCCTGACCCGGATCGGCTACGCCAGCGGCTCGCGCACCCATCAGCGGGATTTTTCGTTGCTCGCCGGCCCTCTCGCGGCGGTGCTGCGCGCCCGCCCCGACGTGCGGCTGACCGTGTTCCGCGATCCTCGCAGCTCCGAAGGCGTCGTCCTCCTGCACGAATTTCCCGAACTCGCAGACCTCGAGGAGCAGATCGAATGGCGTGACATGGTCCCGCTGCCCGAGTTGCCGGTCGAGATGGCGCGGTTTGACATCAATCTCGCCCCGCTCGAAACCGGCAACGTGTTCTGCGAGGGCAAGAGCGAGCTCAAGTATTTCGAAGCGGCGCTGGTGGACGTGGTCACGGTGGCTTCACCGACCGGTCCGATGCGGCGCGCCATGCGGGACGGCGAGACCGGGTTTCTGGTAAGCACGGCCGACGAGTGGCACGAGCGATTGCTGGCCCTGGTGGACGATCCCGACCTGCGCCGCAGCGTCGCACGCAATGCCTACCATGACGTGCTGTGGCGGTTCGGGCCGCAGCGGCGCGAGGAGCTGGCACGCGCGCTGTTGGCCGAGTTCGAAGGCGGCCCGGAGGCGGCCCGCGCCTTCGAACTCAAGCTGCGACGGGGCGATCACACGGGTCCCGGAGTTCCGCATCTGCCGGCGGCGGAGACGCTGTACGAGACGGACACGCTGGGCGAGGCAGAGGTGAGCGTCGTCGTCCCGGTGTACAACTATGCGGAGTACGTGCTCGAAGCACTGGAGTCGGTTCGCACGCAGACGCTCGACCGTCTGGACCTGGTGGTCGTCGACGACGCTTCGACCGACGACTCGACGGCGTTGGTGCTGGAGTGGGCGCGGCGGCACGTCGGCCGGTTCAATCGTCTCGTTGTGCGCCGGCATCTCGCCAATGCCGGGCTCGGATTTGCCCGCAACACCGGCTTCGCGGCGGCGGAGACGCCGTACGTGTTGCCACTCGATGCCGACAACCGGCTGCGCAGCCCGTGTTGCACCACCCTGGTCGAGCATCTGGCAGCCTCGTGCGCCGCCTTCGCGTATCCGTCGCAGCAGCAATTCGGCGACAAGCAGGCGGTGTTCGGCGACGCGCCGTTCTCGCCCACCCGGCTGGTCAACGGCAACTACATCGACGCCCTGGCGCTGGTGGCGAAATGGGCCTGGGCGGCAGCGGGCGGCTACGACCATGTCCAGTATGGCTGGGAAGATTACGATTTCTGGTGCCGTATGATTGGGCTCGGCCTCTGGGGCCAGCACGTCCCCCCGATCCTGGCGGATTATCGCGTCCACAAATCGTCGATGCTGTTCCGCTCGACGGACCGGCGCGAGAACAAGCAGCGCTTGATCGAGGACATGCATCGTCGCCACCCTTGGTTGCGCATCGCAACTCCGGCTTGACGGATTAGCTTGCCCGCGCCGCCGGATGCCCCGATCATCACCGCGACAGCCGAAAGGACCCAGTGTGGCGAGCTTCAAGAGCACCGAGCGTTATATCGCCTCCCGCGACCTCGAAGTGGCGGTCAACGCCGCCGTTACCCTGCAACGCCCGCTGTTGGTAAAGGGCGAGCCGGGGACCGGCAAAACCGTGCTCGCGCACGAAGTGGCCCAGGCGCTCGGGTTGCCGTTGATCGAATGGCATATCAAATCCACCACCAAGGCGCAGCAGGGGCTCTACGAGTACGACGCGGTATCACGGCTGCGCGACGGACAGCTCGGCGATCCTCGCGTGCACGACATCGCCAACTACATCGTGCGCGGCAAGCTGTGGGAGGCGTTCGAGGCCGAGACGCCCGTGGTCGTGCTGATCGACGAGGTGGACAAGGCGGATATCGAGTTTCCCAACGATCTGCTGCTCGAGCTCGATCGGATGCAGTTTTTTGTCTATGAGACCCGCAAGACCGTCGCGGCACGGCATCGTCCCATCGTCATCATTACGTCGAACAATGAGAAGGAGCTGCCGGACGCCTTCCTGCGCCGCTGCTTCTTCCACTACATTCGGTTCCCTGACCGCGAGACGATGGAGCGCATCGTCCAGGCGCACTATCCCGACATCAAGCACGAGCTGGCGCGCGAAGCGCTGACGGTGTTTTTCCAGGTACGCGACGTGCCGGGCCTGAAGAAGAAGCCGGCGACTTCGGAGCTGCTGGACTGGCTCAAGCTGCTGATGGTGGAGGACCTTGCCCCGGACGTGCTGCGTTCCCACGAGACGCACGTCGTCATCCCGCCGCTGCACGGCGCACTGCTGAAGAACGAGCAGGATGTCCACCTGTTCGAGCGGCTGGCGTTCCTGGCGCGCCGGAAGTCCTGAGCGATGTTCGCCGGATTCATGTTCGCGCTGAAGAAGGGCGGCGTGCCGGTCTCGCTGACCGAGTACCTGGCGTTTCTCGGCTGCATGAAAGCGGGCGTCGCCGAGTACAGCCTGGACGATTTCTACTATCTCGGCCGCTCGACGCTGGTGAAGGACGAACGCCATCTCGACCGCTTCGACCGCGTGTTCGGCGAGTTCTTCAAAGGCCTCGAACCGTCGGAGGAGCTATCCGCCCGCGAGCTGCCGGACGAGTGGCTGCGCAAGATGGCGGAAAAACTGCTGACCGAAGAGGAGAAGAAACAGATCGAGGCGCTGGGCGGCTGGGACAAGTTGATGGAGACCCTGCGCCAGCGGCTGGCTGAGCAAAAAGGGCGGCACCAAGGCGGCTCGAAATGGATCGGCACGGCTGGAACCTCACCGTTCGGCGCCTACGGCTACAACCCGGAAGGCGTGCGGATCGGTCAGGACAAGAGCCGTCATCGCCGCGCCGTAAAAGTGTGGGACAAGCGCGAGTTCAAGGACCTCGACGACGAAGTCGAGATCGGCACGCGCAACATCAAGCTCGCGCTGCGTCGGCTGCGCCGGTTCGCGCGGCAGGGCGAGGCGACCGAGCTCGACCTGCCCGACACGATCCGCTCGACGGCGAACAACGCCGGCTCGCTCGACCTCAAGCTGGTTCCCGAGCGCCACAACCGGGTAAAGGTACTGCTGTTTCTCGACATCGGCGGCTCGATGGACGAGCACGTGCGCATTTGCGAAGAACTGTTCTCGGCGGCACGCAGCGAGTTCAAGCAACTCGAATACTTCTACTTCCACAACTGCCCGTATGAACGGGTGTGGAAAAACAACCGCCGTCGGCAGGAGACGCAGATTTCCACCCTCGAGGTGCTGCGCACGTATGGACCGGACTACAAGCTGGTCTTCGTCGGCGACGCCTCGATGAGTCCCTACGAGATCATGGTGCCCGGCGGCAGCGTCGAACACTGGAACGACGAGGCCGGCAACGTGTGGCTCCAACGCCTTGCCGAGCACTATCGGCGTTCGGCGTGGCTCAACCCGACGCCGGAGGCGAGCTGGTCCTACACGCAGTCGATCGGGTTGGTGCGGCAGCTGCTGGAGAACCGGATGTATCCGCTCACCCTCGGCGGCCTCGACGAGATGACTAAGGAGCTTAGCCGCTGAGCAACCCGCGCCGCCAAGGAGGATTTTTGGCTGGGCCGTTGAAAAGCGGAGTTGTTGTGCCGGGCGGCGGGCCGCCTAGCGAAGCTGAGCGAGCGCTTGGTGAAGCGGGTGACGCGAGATGGAAATCAGGCCACCGAGCGCCGTGTCCAAGTCAAGGATCACGAAGATCGCGGCGATGATCGCGCACATCGACAAGCCCAGTGCCAAAAAGACGAAGAGGTTTCGGTCGGAGTTCAGCCCAAAGACGAAGTAGGTGAGCGCCAGCCAAAACCCGAGAGTAAGGTTGAAAGGTAGGTTCGGGCTCCTGTCCGCCTCGGCGATCACTCTGAACCTCAGATCGGCCACGTCCTGGTAACGCTCGAGAGCGTCGTGCTTCATCGTCGTGTGATAGACATCCGGCGGATCAAGGCGCAGGATCAGAGCCTCCACCTGTTGGAGCGCCGCCCGCGTCATGGCTAACGAGCCGGTATCTGACGTGCCGAGAGCCTCGCGACGCGCGTAGTTGACCACCGCGACGTGGATCAGCTGCGCATCGGTGCCGTACTGCACCAAGGTGTCATCGAGGCGCACGATGCGGTCCGCTAGCCCGCTCACCAAATCGTTGAGGTGCTGCAGCTTGTCGAGTGAGGAATTGAGGTTGAGCCCGAGCACGATGGCGGAGAACGTGACGAGCATTGCAATGACCGCGAGCAGCACTTCCGTCATCTCGCGTGAGCGGTGACGAGATGGCAGCCACGGCCGGATTAGGCGCCCCAGCCCGTAGCAACCAATGAGAATGATGCCGAACGCGGCGCTGACGAGCAGGCAAACCACGTCGCCACTGTCCATCGAGCGTATTCTCTCCCCACTTCCTCAGACGGCTTGCCGATGTAAGAGAACCCGACGGCCGATATGGATCGTGCCGGACCGACGCGGCAGCCGCAAGACGGACCTCCTTCAGCGCGGCTGCCAGCGGGTGTGGAAGGGAGTGGTATGCCTCGCCGGAGATCGAGTCTGTTGAAAGAAAAACGGCGATGACGCTCTTCAAGGCGACGGTTTCGGCGTTCGCGCTCGGTGTCATGTGGGTCGCGGGGGGCGTGTCGGCAGGTGCCTCCGACAAGCCGGTCATCGGTATCGCAATGCCGAACACCGCCGAGACGAGGTGGATCGCTGACGGCGCCAACATCGTCAGGAGCCTGCAGGAACGCGGCTACGGCTCGGACCTGCGGAACGCGGATAACGATGTGGTGGCCCAGATCTCGCAGATAGAGAGCATGGTCGCCAATGGCGACCAGATCCTGCTTATCGCCCCGATCGACGGCTTTGTTCTTGGCGACGTGCTGAAGCACGCGGCCGCGAGAGGCATAAAGGTCATCGCCTATGACCGCCTCATCCGCGGCACGCCGAATGTTGACTACTATGCAAGCTTCCAGAACGTCGAGGTTGGTGTTCTGCAAGCGCAATCGCTGCTTCGCGGGCTCGGCATTCCGCCGGCGGCCGGGCCGTTCAACATCGAGCTTTTCGGGGGCTCGCCCGACGACGGCAACGCCTACCCCTTCTACAACGGCGCCATGTCAATCCTGAAGCCGTTCATCGACAGCGGGAAACTCGTCGTCCAGAGCCGCCAGACCGCCATGGAGGACATCTCGACGCCGCGCTGGAATCCCAACGTGGCCCACGCGCGCCTGGATAACCTGCTCGCTGCCTTCTACGCCGGCAGACATCTTGACGCGGTCCTGTCGCCGAACGACGAGATCTCGAGTGGCATCCTAGCGTCCCTCGAGAGCGCAGGCTACGGAAGGGGTGACACCAGGATGGCGGTAGTAACCGGCCAGGACTGCGAGATCCCGGCCGTGAAAGCGATTATCGCGGGCGAACAATATTCCTCGGTCTTTAAGGACACTCGCAAGCTTGCCGAGGTTGCAGTCGATATGGTCGCCGCCATGCTGACCGGCACACCTGTGCCGGTGAACGATCCGACCGGCTACGACAACGGCGTGAAGCGGGTGCCGGCCTACCTTCTCACGCCCGTCGTGGTCTACAAGGACAGCATCGAGGACCTGCTAATCCGGAGCGGATACTATACGCGCTCACAGATCGACTAGCCCGGCTCATCAGCCCGTCGCCCGCACCACCGGATTGCGCAGCGTGCCGATGCCGGTGATCTCGACCTCCACCGTGTCGCCGTGCTTCATGTCCGCCGTTTCCCCCTCGGTGCCCATCCAGATCACGTCGCCGGGATGCAGGGTGATGTAGCGCGAGATCGCAGAAATATACTTCTCCACGCCGAAGATCATGTGGTTGGTCGGGAATTGGATCAGCTCGCGTCCGTTCAGCCGGATTTTTGTCAACAGGTCGGGCAGCCGGACATCGGTCTCGATCCAAGGCCCCATCGGTTTAAAGGTGTCGGTGTTCTTGGCCCGCCACAAGGTCCGGTCACTCTTCTGCCAGCTGCGCTCGCTGACGTCGTTACCGATCGTGTAGCCGAACACGCAGGACAGCGCGTCGGCCTCGCTGAGGTTTTTGGCCCGCTTGCCGATGACCACCACCAGCTCGCCCTCGGTACTGCACCTTGTCGGTGGCATCGGGCGGGATGACGATCGGCTCGCCTTGCGCGATCAGGGCGTTGTTGGCGCGGTAGCCGACGTC
Organism: uncultured Alphaproteobacteria bacterium; assembly: GCA_963719345.1. Classification (GTDB taxonomy): domain Bacteria; phylum Pseudomonadota; class Alphaproteobacteria; order Acetobacterales; family Acetobacteraceae; genus CAVRCA01. The sequence continues at coordinate 677,716 of CAVRCA010000004.1, read as the reverse complement.
GGGCTGGGTCGGCAGATTGGGCGGCTGGCCGATCTTCTCGGCCACCGCCCGGATGTGCTCCTCGTAGTTGAGGCCGCAGGCGTAGAACGTGACCGGCAGCACCGGGATGAGCAGCTTGACGTCGGACAGCTTCACCCGCGCCCCGTTCCGCTCCCAGGCGCCCCACGGGGTGCCGCTCACCGGCTGGATCTCGTCGCCCTCGACGATGCCATGGCTCGCCGTCCCGCCCTGCTCGAACCGTGCCCACCGCATGTCCACCTCCCCGCCGCTATGATCCCGGCATGACAAAGCATTTCGCCGCGTCCGACAATGGACCCGCACACCAATCGTCCCCCCTCTCAGCCAGCGCCGTCATTTTCGACATGGACGGCACCTTGCTCGATACCGAAGGGCTCTATCGAGAGGCGTTCATGCAGGCCGCCGCCTCGCTCGGCCTCCACATCGCAGCCGCCGACTACGAGTCGTTGGTCGGGATCGCCACCCCGGACCGCGGCGCGCTGCTGCGCGCACGCTACGGTCCGGCGTTCCCCTGGGACGCGTTGCGCGAGGCCTACTACCTACGGCGGGACGCCGCCGCCGGGCGCGGCCTACGTCTGAAACCCGGCGTCACCGGCCTGCTGCGCTTCCTTGAGGATCGCGCGATGGGCAAGGCGATCGCGACCTCGGCCTCGCGGGCGACCGCCGAACGGCACCTGCGCTCGGCCGGCATCCGGGACCGGTTCGACGTGGTGGTCACCCGCGACGACGTGGCCCGCGGCAAGCCCGATCCCGATGCCTTCCTGGCCGCCGCCGAGCAACTCGGAGTCGAGCCTGCCGGCTGTCTGGCCCTGGAAAACTCCGATCCTGGCGTCACCGCCGCCTTTCGCGCCGCGATGCGCCCATTGCTGGTCATCGACACCGTTCTCCCCTCCGCGGCCATCCGGGGGCGCTGCGTCGCCGTGGTGCGCGACCTCGGCGAGGTGCGGCGGTTGCTGGACGGTTAAGCTGGAAGCTCTGCAACCGATGGGCGATCACGCCGTTTCCGGCTTACCCTGCGTGGGCGGGGCGACGGGAGTTCTTGCGCCGACCATGAGGATTACGATCTTCGGCCTCTCCGTCAGTTCCACCTGGGGCAACGGGCACGCGGCGCTCTGGCGGGGACTGATCACGGCGCTGCTGCGGGACGGCCACCACGTCACCTTCTTCGAACGCGACGTGTCGTACTACGCGGCCAACCGGGACCTGCGCGACCTGCCGGACGGCGGACGCCTGGTCCTCTACCGGTCATGGGACGACGCGGTGCCCGAGGCGCGGCGCGCGCTGATCAACGCCGACGTCGGCATGGTCACGTCCTACTGCCCGGATGCGCTGGCCGCCGAGGCGCTGCTGCACGATGCCGGGGTGGCGCTCCGCTGCTTCTACGACCTCGACACGCCCGTGACCTTGGCGCGGCTCAGGGCAGGGGAGACGGTGCCCTATATCGGGCCGGACGGGCTGGCGGGCTACGACATCGCGCTCAGCTACACCGGCGGTGCGGCGCTGGACGCGCTGTGTCGCGAGCTTGGCGCGCCCGCCGCGACGCCGATCTACGGCTCGGTCGATCCCGACCTGCACCGCCCGGCCGAGCCGCGCCCACAATATGGCGGGCTGCTTTCTTACCTCGGCACCTATGCCGAGGACCGGCAGGCGGCGCTCGAACGGCTGTTCATCGAGCCGGCGCGTCGCCTCGACGGGGCTCGCTTCGTCATCGGTGGCGCGCAGTATCCGCCGCGGTTTCCCTGGACCAGGAACATCTTCTTCGTTCGCCACGTGCCGCCGGCCGAGCATCCCGCCTTCTACAGTTCGGCGCGGCTTACCCTGAACGTCACCCGGGCGGCGATGGCGGCGATGGGTTGGTGCCCGTCCGGCCGGCTGTTCGAGGCGGCGGCCTGCGGTGCGCCCATCCTCAGCGACTATTGGGAGGGATTGGAGCGGTTCTTCGTGCCCGGCCAGGAGATCATGGTTGCCAATGACACCGAGGATGCCATGGACGCGCTCGGCCTGCCGGACGCCGACCTTGCGGCGATGGCTCGGCGCGCGCGAGAACGAACGCTGGACGAGCACAGCGCCGCGCGCCGCGCGCGTGAGCTGATCGCCGTGCTGGAGATGGCCGCCTCCCGGGCCGCCGTCAGCGAGCGGGCCTGAGATGTGGGGGATCATTCCCGCCGCCGGCACGGGCACCCGGATTCAGCCCCTTGCCTTTTCCAAGGAGTTGCTGCCGGTCGGCAGCTGGCATGACGCAACCGGCATCGAACGGCCGCGCGCGGTCAGCGAATACCTGGTCGACCGCATGATCAGAGGCGGGGCGGACAAGATCTGCTTCGTCATCTCGCCCTGGAAATCCGACATCCTGCAGTACTATGGCGGGGCGCTCGAAGAGGCGAGCATCGCCTACGTGATCCAGGACCAGGCCGCCGGCCTGTGCGATGCCATCTTCCGCGCCCTGCCGCTGATCGGCGTCGACGAGCCGGTCATCATCGGCTTGCCCGACACGATCTGGTTCCCGGAGGACGCACTAAGGCTGCTGCCGGACGACCGGATGTCGTTCCTGCTGTTCCCGGTCGAGCACCCGGAGCTGTTCGACGCGGTAGAAACCGATGCCGCCGGCCGCGTGCGGCAGATCGAGGTGAAATCCGCCCAGCCCTCTTGCCCCTGGATCTGGGGGGCGTTCAAGATGCCGGGTCGCTTGCTGCATCGCCTGCACGCGCTGTGGGTTCAGCGGCAGCGACGCGACCAGTTCATCGGCACCCTGATCAACGCCTGGCTTGCGGTCGGCGGCGAGGCGGAGGGCGTGCGCGCAGGAGAAAGCTACGTGGATGTCGGCACCTTGCATGGCTATCGTGAGGCGATCGCGCTGCTTGAACGCCGCGAACCATCCTCGCTCACATCGTCGCGCGCACGGGTTGCGGGGACGCGCCGTTGAGCCCGCGGTGGACTCCGGAGACGATCCGCGCGCGTGCCGGTGAACTGGGGCCGTGGTTCCACAACCTCGATCTCAAGGGGGTCCACACCGCCCCGGAGCATTTCTTGGGCGATTACCCGCGCGTCAAATGGCAGCGCTTCGCCGGTTCGATCCCGACCGATCTCTCGGGCAAGACGGTGCTCGACATCGGCTGCAACGGCGGCTTCTACGCGTTGGAGATGAAGCGCCGGGGTGCGGCGCGCGTGCTCGGCATCGACTTCGACGCGGACTATCTTGCGCAAGCGCGCTTCGCCGCGGAGGTGGAAGGGCTCGACATCGAGCTGCGGCAGCTTTCCGTCTACGACGTCGGCGCACTCGGCGAGCGGTTCGACATCGTGTTCTTCATCGGCGTGCTCTATCACCTCCGGCATCCGCTGCTGGCGCTTGATCTGATCCATGAGCACGTCGCGCGGGACCTGCTGGTGTTCCAGTCGATGCAGCGGGGCAGCGACAAGGTAACCGAGGTGAGACCCGACTACGATTTCTGGGAGACGGCGATTTTCGACGATCCCGGTTGGCCCAAGCTGCACTTCATCGAGCGCGACTACTCGCGAGACCCGACCAACTGGTGGGCGCCGAACCGCGCCTGCTCGGAGGCCATGCTGCGCAGCGCCGGCTTCTCCGTCATCGGTCATCCCGAGGACGAGGTGTTCATCTGCCGCCGGGCCGAGCGCCCGCCCGGCGACTACGGCGCGGTCTATCCAGCGTGCGGGACGGAGCCGCCCCGATGATCGAAGCCGCGATGATCTGGAACGAACCCAACAACAAGTCGCACTGGGATTTCGAGAACGATCCGGGCTGGGCCGTGTTCGCGCGCATGACCCGGCTGGCCTGCCAAGCCATCGCCGCCGAGCGGCCCGGTTTGCCGCGCGTGTTGGGCGGCATGTCACCGATCGACCCCGACTTCATCCGGCTGATGACCGGGCACGGCGTGCTGGAAAGTCTTGACGCGGTCGCGGTGCACGGCTTCCCGCTCGACTGGAACCACTGGCTGATCCACGAATGGCCGGAGAAGCTCAACCAGATCTCGGCCGTCACCGAGCTGCCGGTTTGGGTCTCCGAGGTCGGGGTTTCGACATTCGGCGCCGAGGAGGTGCAGGACTGGGGCCTGCAACGCACCGCCGAACTGCTGACCGGCCGAGCACCCCGAATCCACTGGTACAGCCTGTACGATCTGCCGGCGGCGTGGCCCGCCACGACACGGCATAAGGAGGCAGAAGGCTCGTCTTATTACCGGCACTTCCACATGGGCCTGCTGGACGAGCACGGCAGGCCGAAGCTCGCTGCGCGCCGGTTCGCCGAGCACGCGCCGCAGCTCGGTATCTGCCAATGGTTCCATTTCGAGGACCATCGGCTGGACGACGCGGTGCGGTGGCTGCGCGATCTCGGCGTGACGTACCTGCGGACCGGCCTGAGCTGGGCCGACTGGTTCCGTCCCAACGCTCTCGACTGGTTCGACCGCCAGATGCGCGCGCTGGAGCCGTTCGACGTGACCATCACGTTCTGCTTCACGCCGGACCATGAAGGGATCTGGGAACACTATACCGCGCCGCCGAAACACCCCGAAGCGTTTGCCGAGTTCTGTGCGGCGATGGTTCGCCGGTACGCGCGATAAGCTCGGCGATGCTGACCGTGCTCAGCGTCGCCTACACGCTCGCTCCGGTGGGACCGGATGCGGTCGGCGGCGCCGAACAGGTGCTCAGCACGCTCGACGGGGCGCTGGTGCGCGCCGGCCATCGCTCGATCGTGGTCGCCTGCGCCGGCTCCCAAGCGACGGGTGAGCTGGTGGTGACGGCCGAGCTGCCACGCGGGATGATCGGGGAAGCCGAGCGGCAGCATGCGTATCGCGCGACGCGCGACGCGATGGCGGCAATCCTGCGCCGCGAGCGCGTCGACATCGTGCACATGCACGGCATCGATTTTCTTGACCTTCTGCCTTCCCCGGGACCGCCCACGCTGGTGACACTGCATCTGCCGCCCGACTGGTATCCGCCGGCGGCTCTGGCGCCGACGCGTCCGAACACCTGGCTGCACTGCGTCTCGGAGGCCCAACATGCCGAGTGTCCCCCGAGTGCAAGCCTGCTGCCGCCGATCGGCAACGGCGTGCCCGTCGAGGCACTCGGACAGGCGCGGCACGCGCGCCGGAGTTTTGCTCTCACACTTGGTCGGATCTGTCCGGAGAAGGGCACCCATCTGGCACTGGAGGCCGCACGGGAGGCGGGCGTTGCACTGCTGATCGGTGGCGAGGTTTTTTCCTATCCCGAGCATCGCGCCTATTTCGATGCCGAGGTGGTGCCTCGCCTGGACGGGGCGCGGCGTTTTCTGGGACCGGTCGGCTTCGCCCGCAAGCGTCGTCTGCTGGCGGCGGCGCGCTGCCTGCTGGTGCCTAGCCTCGCGCCGGAAACCAGTTCGCTCGTCGCCATGGAGGCCCTTGCCTGCGGCACGCCGGTCATCGCGTTCCGTTCGGGCGCCCTGACGGACATCGTCGAGCATCATCGTAACGGCTATCTGGTATCGGACGTGACCGAGATGGCCACCGCGATCCACAACATTGGTGAGATCGACCCGGCAGTCTGCCGTGCAGCGGCGTCGGACCGATTCTCGCAAACCCGGATGGTTGCGGCCTACATGGAGCGCTACCACGCGATCGCCGCGCGCCAAGCGACATGACGACGCTCGCCGCCGACCTGCTCACCACCGACGACCAGCTTGTGGCCCTGTATCCCGCTTGGCACCGCCTGTGGCACCGCGCACCCGCTGCGACGCCGTTCCAGTCGCCAGACTGGTTGCTGCCGTGGTGGCGGCACTTCGGTACCGGGATGCCGCGAGTCGCTGTGCTGCGGGAAAGCTGCGAGCTGGTGGGCATCCTGCCGCTCTACCGGCTCGACGAACCGCCTGCGCGCAAGCTTCTGCCGATTGGCGCAGGGATCACCGACTATCAGGATGCGCTGCTGGCGCCGGGGCTGCCGCCCACTGCCGGAGACGACCTGCTCCGTACCGCATTGCGAGACGCGACCGCCGACGGGATCACCAGCTGCGACCTGATTGACCTTCCGCCGGGTGCCACTCTGCGCGGCATCACCGGTCCTCCCGACTGGCGGCTCGAGTGGCAGGTCGCGGACCCCTGTCCGGTGCTGAACATCCCCGCCGGAGCCGATCGCCTTGCCGACGTGCTCCCACCGGCTTTGCTTCGCAGCTATCGTCTCAATCGCAACCGCATGGCCCGGGCCGGCGCGTGCGCCGTCGAGGTCGCAACCGCCGCGACGCTTCCTCGCCTGCTCGATGAGCTGTTCCGCTTGCACGAGGCACGTTGGAGCGGACAAGGCGTGCTGGGCGATGACCGGGTGCGCACGTTTCACCGGGACGCCGCCCCGGCGCTGCTCGCAGCCGAACGGTTGCGGCTCTACGTGCTGCGCCTGGATGATGCAATCGTCGCCGCGATGCATGTCCTGGTGGACGGTGGCCGCCGGCTGCTGTGCTATCTCAGCGGCTATGATCGAAGCATGGCCCGCGAAGGACCCGGCTCCGTGCTGCTCGGCGCCGTTATCGAGCAGGCCGTGCGCGAGGGATTTTCGGAGGTGCATTTTTTGCGCGGCGGCGAGCGCTACAAATACGAGTGGGGCGGGATCGACCGCATGAACGCGGCCTGCCGCCTGACACCGACTTGACCATCCTCGAAATCCTGCAGCACTACCGCGGTGGGCGCGTCTCCCCGGAGGTCGCCGTGGCACGGCTGCTGCTCGCCGGCCACTCACCAGATGCGGTTCTCCCGGTGCTCGCCGATCAGGACGACGCGTTGCGCGCGCTCATTGAAGCTCGCCGGGCGCAGTTGCTGGAGCTGCGAGCCGTGTTTGCCGGCGTCGATCACGCCCGCCCTGCCGATCCGGACGACGCCATCACGCATATCCGCAAACTGTTCGACCGCGCCGTGCTCGCCGCCCCCGAGGCAAGCGTCGCGGCCTACTCGCTCGGCGACCCGGCAATCCTGGCGCGGGCGACCGACGAGCTCGTGGCGTGGCTCGACAGGGAGCATTTGATCGGACCGGAGCGGGACGTGCTCGATCTCGGCTGCGGGATCGGCCGGGTCGCTACCGCCCTCGCCCCCCGCGTCCGCTCGGTCCTCGGCCTCGACCTCTCTCCGGCCATGATCCAGGAGGCAGAGCGTCGCGGTCCGGCGCCCAATCTGCGTTTCGAGCTGACCGACGGCGAGGGACTTGCGCTGCCCGCGGCCTCGTTCGACCTGGTGCTGGCGGTGGACAGTTTTCCCTACCTGATGCAAGCCGGCCAAGCGCTCGCCGAACGCCATGTCCGCGACGCGGCGCGCGTCCTCCGGCCAGGTGGCGCGCTCGCCATCCTCAATCTCTCGTACAGTTCCGACCAGGCGGCCGACGTCGTCGAGGCCGAACACTGGGCGGCGACGCACGGTTTTGTCGCCAGCGTGTTGGGAACGACGCCGTTCGCGCTCTGGGACGGGCGCGCCTTCGTGTTGCGCCGGCCTTGAGCGCCAGTCTCGGGTCACGCTGGCTCGCTGCCATGCGCCGAGGCGATTTTCCGGCGGCGCACGCGATCAGCGACGAGGTGCTGGCCGAGCGCGATCCGGCTGCCGCCGACGACCCCCGCCTGCCCTACCATCTGCGCTGGGTCTGGGATGGTCGCGGCCTCGCAGGTCGGCATGTGCTGGTGCGGTGCTATCACGGCCTCGGCGACACCCTACAGTTCGCGCGCTACCTGCCCCACCTGGCCCAAGTCGCCGCGTCGGTGATGGTGGAGGTGCAGGCGTCATTGCTTAGTCTTCTCTGCGGCACGCCAGGGGTCCGTCGTTGGGTGCCGTTCCGGCCCGACGCGCCGCTGCCGCCTGCCGAGTGCGACATCGAGGTCATGGAACTCGGGCATGCGCTGCGGCTGGAGGCAATGGGTGAGAGCGTCCCGTATCTTAAGGCCGAGCCCGGATTTGACCTCGTAGGTGCCAACAGCAGCGTGTCATTGCCGGGCATGACGGCGCGGCGGTGGATCGGACTGTGCTGGCGCGCGGGCGCGTGGGATGCGGAGCGCTCGGTGCCGCAAGACCTTCTGCAACGGGCGTGCGACGTTCCCGGCCTCCGCCTGCACAGCCTGGCCGCGCATCCTCCCGGCGCCGACGTGCTGGCGACCGCACGGGTGGTAAGCGCGCTCGACCTCGTCGTTACGGTAGACACGATGATGGCACACCTCGCCGGCGCGCTCGGGCGGCCGACCTGGCTGCTGCTCAAGCGCGATGCCGACTGGCGGTGGATGGAGAGGCGAACCGACTCGCCCTGGTACCCGACCATGCGTCTCTATCGACAGACCAGGGCGGGAGACTGGCGCGCGCCACTCGCTGCCCTCCGCTCGGATCTCAAGCGAGTGGCGGCGGCAGATTGACCGCGAGCACGCGTGCATCCTCGTCCGTCACGGCGACCACGCTGCGGGAGGCGGGCGCGATGTCGAAACGGCGGAACATGTCGAGCGGGATCGTCAGGAAATGCGCGATGATGGACTTTATGACGTCGCCGTGGCTGACGACGACCACCTCGCCGTCGGGATGCGCCGCGCGCCATCGCACGATGGCGGCGATGCTGCGGGCCTGGACGGCAAGCATCGACTCGCCACCGGGCACCTGCGCCGTGCTGCGGAACCGATTGAACCCCGCCCAGCCCGGCCAGCTGCGCAGCGACTCGAACGTGCGTCCGGTCCACTCGCCGAAATCGATTTCCATCACGTCGGGGTCGATGCTGACGGGCAAGCCGAGCCGCTCGGCGATCGGCGCCGCAGTCTCGCGCGTGCGTTCGAGCGGGCTGGAAACCACACTCACGATCGGCAGGGCGGCCAGCGCCTGCGCGACCCCGCGCGCCTGCTCGGCCCCCGCCTGGCTCAACGAGTGCCCGGACGTGCGACCGGCGAGAACGCGCCCGAGCTGGCCGTAATCACCGTGCCGCACGAGATGGAAGGTCGTGGTGCCCGGCATGCGGGGCGCTATCTCGCCGCCTCGCCCCGGATGAAAGCCTCCGTGCGGAGACGGGCGTCGTGGTCGGTGAACTGCTCGGGCGGGCTCTTCATGAAGTAGCTGGAGGGGCTGGTGAGCGCCCCCCCGATACCGCGGTCGAGCGCCAGCTTGGCGCAGCGCACCGCATCGATCACCACACCCGCCGAGTTGGGCGAGTCCCACACTTCCAGCTTCAGCTCGCAGGCAATCGGCACGTTGCCGAACGTCGTGCCCTCCATCCGGATGTAGGCCCACTTGCGGTCGTCGAGCCAGGGCACGTAGTCGCTCGGCCCGACATGGGCGTCGGCGTTCGACAGCGGCTCGGCAAGCTGGCTGGTCACGGCACGGGTCTTCGACAGCTTCTTCGACTCCAGCCGGTCGCGTTCGAGCATGTTCATGAAGTCGGTGTTGCCGCCGAAATTGAGCTGATAGGTCCGATCCAGCCGGACGCCGCGGTCGCGAAAAAGGTTGGTCAGGGTGCGATGGACGATGGTGGCGCCGACCTGCGACTTGATGTCGTCCCCGATGATCGGCAGCCGTTTCGCCTCGAACCGACCTCGCCACGCCGGATCGGAGGCGATGAACACCGGAATGCAGTTGACGAACGCGCAGCCCGCGGCGAGCGCCTGCTCGGCGTACCAACGAGTCGCCGCTTCGGCACCGACCGGAAGGTAGGACACCAGCACGTTCGCCTCGGCCCGGCGCAACGCGGCGGCGACATCCACCGCGGCCGCGTCGGATTCTTCGACGACATCCCGTACGTAGCGGCCGATGCCGTCCAGGGTCGGCCCGCGCTGCACGATCACCCCGGAATGCGGAACCTCGGCAAAGCGGGTGGTGTTGTTGGGCTCGGCCCCGATCGCCTCGGCGAGATCGAGGCCGACCTTGCCGACGGCGACATCGAACGCGGCGCAGAACGTCACGTCGCCAACGTGATAGCCGCCGAGTGCGACATGCATGAGGCCGGGAACCGACTGATCGGCAGCGGCGTCGCGATAGAACGCGACCCCCTGGACCAGTGAGGAGGCACAATTGCCGACACCCACGAGGGCGACGCGAATTTTTCCCAACGACACCTCTCCGCCAATCGCGGGCCAACCGGTTGCAACGCAGCTAAGTACCTTCGGTTCCGTCGTTCGTCCACCCGCCTCAGCGCGGCACGACGCGGAATGTGGGGTCGCGGGCGAAGTTGACGCCGCTCTCCCGCTCGTTCAGGGCATCGAACAGCGGCCGAGCGCCGGGCACCTCGATGTCGGACAGCACCGCCGCCGCCGCCATGGCATTGGCCACGTAGCCGATCGGCGACCCGTCATAGGCCTCCTTCGGGAATGCGGTCGGACACCCCGCCTGCTGGGGAAAGTTCAGCTCCTGCAACTCCTTCCAGGTGGTCACGAGGCCGCCGCCCCCCGGTCGGCGCATCGTCAGGCCGCCCGGCGGGGCGTTCATCCGGCAATACCCGTTCGGCTCGTTCGTCCACACCCCGAGTGCCGGGATCGCGAGCCAGCGCATGAAGGTCTCGGCCCCGGCATAGCCGTTGGCCTGGATCTGCGACAGCACCAGGATCAGGAAATCGGCCTGCCAGGGCGCGAAGCGGTCGCCTCGGTTCATGATCGCGTCGAGCCCGAGCGGATTGGACCGCCGCGCGTATTGCGATTCGGCGAACCGCAGGTTCTGCTCGAGCTTGGCCTGAAAATACGGCTTGGCCGGATCGCGGTCGGGCGTGATCTCGGCGGCCTCGGCGACGGCGCGCAGGGACCAGGCATCGCCGCGGGTCTGGAACGTTCCGAGCACCAGACCGACGGCCCCCGATTCGTTCGACAGCAGGTTCCACGTCGCCCAGAACTGCGTCTCCTCTAGGTAGTAACGGTCGCCGGTGACGATATAGGGCACGTAGGCGAGCGAGGGCTGATGTGCCCGCTCGGGGCTCCAAGGCGTGTCGCCGTTGATCGCCCGCGGCAACGCCTCGTGCGGGTGGTCGTCGACGTCGACGGGGCGATCGGTCCTGCGGTCGCGGTAATGGATCGGGATGCTGCCGCTCGCGTCGGCGTTCGCCATCATTACCGTGTATTCGCGCGGGTCCATCGACAGCAGGTAGAGCGTGGTCCAGCGCGGCACCGGGCCGATGTCGGCCCGCCCACCCGTGGTGCCGAAATAGTACAGCACGTTGGCGCTGCCCATGATCCCGGTGTCGATCTTGGCAAGCCCATTGAAATCAGCCTCGATGACGGATGCCGGAATGGCAAGGTGCTCGTCGTAGTGCAGCACCGCGCGGCTGTTCAGGAGATGGTGCCGGTCGGTACTGGACGAACAGGTCGGGGTCGGCGCCGGACCAGATCACCTTGTGCCACCGAGCGTTATGAAAGTGGGTCAGGTCCTCCCGCTGAAAGACCGCTTTGCCGTCCTGCTCGATCGCAACGTCGTAATGCCAGTTGCGAGGTCCAGGGTCATAGGCCCAGAGATCCTCGACAATGACGTCGGCGCGCGCCTGCGGCACGCCGGCATAAACCCGCAGGTTCATGCGCGCGGTCAGCCGAGGATGAGGCGTGCCGTCGGACGCGGCGATCGGTCCGGCGAGCATAATCTCGCCCGCGACCGGGCCGCCGAGCCAGACGTGCGGCCCCGCCCGGTCCAGCATGGCGCGCGCGGAGGCGGTGTAGCGGCGCGGCGGTTCGTAGGCCTGCAACTGGTCCGTCCGCACCTTCGCCCGCGAGTTCGTCTCCACCCGGACCGTGAACGGCCGGCCCTGATCGCCGCCGCGCGTCGTCACCCACAGGGTCTCGTAGCCGCCCCCCTCGCCGAGCTTGTAGGGGCGGAAGCGGCTGCTGCGACTGATCTCCGCGAGGAGCTGCTTCGACAACTCGCTCAGCGTCCGGAATCCACCCCCGGCCGTCTTGTCGGTGACCTGGACGGTGTAGGTGTCGGCGGGGTCATCGCCGAGATGCACCGTGATCGTCTCGCCCGGCTGGAACGGCGTGCCGGGTTCGGTGCCGCGGCGATCGCCGAGCGTGATCGTGGAAACCTGTGGCGAGTAGACGTTCATCGACACCCGGACGTCATGGCCGGCGCGCAGCCATGCGCCGGGGTCCACCGCGGCCCCCGCCGGCGCATCGCCGAGCGCCAGGGAGACGACCTCGCCGGCATCCGCGACGGGCAGCGCGACACTGAGGATGGCGAACCGGAGCGAGCCGTCGGGGTAGGACGCGCGCTCGTCCATCTGCAACGGAACGGGTCGGCCGCGCACGCTGGCCATGAGGGTGGCTCCGGAGGCGACTTGTCCGGGCGCAAACGGCATTCCGAACGTCGCGGGGACAATCCGGCCGCCAGCGTCGCGGCCGTTCAGGCGCACGCAGGTGATCGCACCGGGAGCACAGGCAAAATCGGCAGCGCCCGACCGGAGCACCGGCGGTGGCGGGTGGGGCGAGGCCACCTCGACCGCACGGGTCGCAGCGTTCGCCGGATGAGAGCCGGATTGCCGGCCGATGCGCACCGGGCCGCAATTGGCGAGCATCAGCAACAAGGCCATTGCGACGAAACGGGTGGGCCGCATGACAGCTCCGAGGGAAGTCAGTTGTTTTGATGCGCCTTTTTACAACCGATAGATTGCCCGACAAGGGTTGTTCGCTCCTGTCGCGCGCTGGTCAGCGGATCTGGACTGCCGATATTCGGACGAGCAACCGGCCGGCAACGGAAGGAACGGCGATGAGGACAACCGGGACACGGCTCGGGGGCTGGCTGGCCGTGTACGCGCTTGCCCTGTCGGGCTGCGCCTTCGATCCACCGATGAAGGCGGATCACGCCTCCGCCACCTACAGGACGGACCTGAGGGCCTGTCAGAAGTCCGCCCACAAGGCGGCCAACGCGCACGTGCTGTCGCGCGGCATCCTGTTCCTGACCTATCCGGTGTCGCTGCCGATCGTGCAACGGGCGAGGACGCGCCAATGTCTGGAAGCCAAGGGCTACACGCGACGGGACTGATCGGGAGGCAAGCCGTGAGCGGGCCGGAAACGATGATCGCGGCGATTGAACGGGACGCGCGGGAGACCGCCGGGCAGACCGGACGGACGTCCATTGCACCTGCCGTCCTGGAAGCAGTGCGGACCGTGCGGCGGGACGCCTTTGTTGCCGAAGGTGCCAAGCTGGCGGCCTGGCTTAACCGGCCGCTGCAGATCGGACACGGGCAGACGATTTCCCAACCGTTCATCGTGGCCCTGATGACCGATCTGCTGGACTTGCGGCCGGGCGACCGGGTGCTCGAGATCGGCACCGGGTCGGGCTATCAGGCAGCGGTGCTGGCGCGCCTGGTGCGCGAGGTTTTCTCGGTCGAAATCGTCCCGGAGTTGGCCGAGCGGGCACAAGGGACGCTCCTCGCCGAGGGTTTTGCCAATGTGCAGGTACGCATCGGCCACGGCGCCCTCGGCTGGCCGGAGCAGGCGCCGTTCGATGCCGTGATCGTCACGGCCGCCGCGCCGGCGATCCCGCAGCCGCTGATCGACCAGTTGAAGCCGGGCGGCCGCATGATCCTGCCGATCGGGCGCCCCGATGCCGACCAGACTTTGCTGATGCTGACAAAGGATGCTGCGGGCCAGGTGAGCCGCCGCGCGGTCCTGCCAGTGTCGTTCGTGCCATTGACGGGATCGTCGGACTTCCCACGCGCCGGCGGTCCGGCTTAGGCTCGTGGCCGCCGCAACTTCCGCGGCCGCCATAGGAATACGGGGACAGCTCATGCTCAGACGGATTCTGCTGGGAGCGGTCGTGTCGGCCGCGATTGCATGGTCGCTGCCGGCGGCCCAGGCGCAGATCCGGATCGCCACCGCAGGCCCGATGACCGGACAATACGCGGCGTTCGGGCAGCAGATGAAGGAAGGGGCCGAACAGGCAGTCGCCGACATCAACAAGGCCGGCGGCGTGCTCGGCCAGCAACTCGCGCTGGAGGTGGGCGACGACGCCTGCGACCCGCGCCAAGCGGTGTCGGTCGCCAACGACCTCGCCAGCAAGGGGGTAAAGATGGTGGCGGGGCATTTCTGCTCCGGCAGCTCGATCCCTGCGAGCAAGGTCTATGCCGACGAGGGCATCCTGCAGATCTCGCCGGCCTCGACCAATCCGAAATTCACCGATGAGGGGAGCTGGAACACGTTCCGCGTCTGCGGCCGTGACGACCAGCAGGGCAAGGTTGCCGGCAAGTTCCTGGCCGAGCACTTCAAGGGCGACAAGATTGCCATCCTCAACGACAACTCGGCCTACGGCAAAGGTTTGGCCGATGAGACCGCCAAGGCCTTGAAGGCTGACGGGGTGCAGCCGGCGCTGGAGGCCGCCTACACGCCTGGCGAGCGCGACTACTCGGCGCTGGTCAGCCGGCTGAAGGCGGCGGGCATCTCGGTCATCTACGTGGGCGGCTACCACACGGAATCCGGGCTCATCATCCGCCAGGCCAAGGAGCAGGGGATGAAGGCGACGCTGGTCGGCGGCGACGCGCTGGTGACCAACGAGTTCTGGCAGATCGCCGGCGATGCCGGCAACGGCACGATGATGACCTTCCCCGCCGACCCGCGCAAACGCCCGACCGCCGCCGCCGTGGTCCAGGAGTTCAAAGCCAAGGGCGTCGATCCCGAGGGCTACGTGCTCTACACCTATGCCGCGATCCAGGTCTGGGCGGATGCTGCCAAGAAGGCGGGCACCGTCGATCCCAGAAAGGTCGCCGACACCCTGAAGTCGAGCGGCCCCTGGCAGACCGTCCTCGGACCGATCAGCTTCGACAAGAAGGGCGACATCACCTCGTCCGACTACGTCCTGTACGTCTGGAAGGACGGCAGTTACGCGCAGATGTAGGCAAACTCGTCGATCCCGTCCGTTGTCGGAGACAGCGGACGGTCGCTCCGCCTACGGACGCCTTCCCGCTCAGATGCTGAGGTCGAGCAGGTTGTAGTCCTTCAAGACCGCTTTCGCCTCGGCGTCCCAGCGGTAAGTCTCGCTCGCGTCGGCGTGCGGCTTGTAGACGAACGGGGTTTCGTGCGGGAAGCGCTGACGTCTCGCGTCGATCCCCAGGCCGATGAGACGGGCGCGCCGATGGATGTGCTCGGCGTCATAGGTCGTCGGTGCGTTGTGGACGCCGCCGCCCCGGACCCCGAGCACCGATTTGCGGCGGTGGAAGCCAAAGTTCACCGTCACCCGCCAGTCGGCACTCGTGTTGGCGAAGGAGCCGTGGACCGCTTGGCGGTTCGTGATCGCGACATCGCCTGGCTTGCAAACGATCGGTACGGCGTCGGGCAGCCGCTCGGAGCCTGCCGCCGCGGCCATCGCCTTGATGTCGGCCTTGCCGATCTTGTGTGAGCCCGGAACGACCCAGACGCCGTTGGCCGGCGTGCAGCCATAGAGCTGCGCCATGAAGTTGAAGCCGTGCGAACCCTGATCCCAATCGGGGCTGTTCCAGTGCGTCGTGCCGTCCTGGTGCCAGGCGACCGACGCCCCAAGGCCGGGCTCCTTGATGAACAACGCCTCGTTGAACGGCACGAAATCGTCGCCGTTGACGGCCGCCGCGACCGCGAGCAGTCGCGGATGGCCGTAGACGCGCAAGGCGGCGTCGGAGAACTGCAACGAGCCGAGGATAAGATAGACGACCTCCTTCGGCGCATCCTTCGCCGCCTCCGGCTCGAACATCTTCAATGGGTGGCGGCCGTTGGCGAGGTCGGTGCCGCCGAACGGATCGCCCAGCGGCTTCGACCAGAACAGCGTCGGCGCGGCACAATCGGCGCCGAGTGCCGGGCGCCCCTTGGCATCGACCGGAGAACCGCGCTCGGCCGGCAGCCGGTCGAGGATCGCGCGGATGTCCGCCTCGATGTCCGCCAGCTCGTCCGGCCCGAGCACGCCCTCGAAGACGTAGAAGCCGCAGCGCCAGTAGGCATCGAGGATATCCGGATGCACCTTGCCGTCGGCGGTGAACCGGATCGGCCCGCGGTTGCCAAGCTCGAAAGCGCGTCGCTCGCCGGCCTGAAGATAGGCCTGCATCGCGGCTTCCTCGGAGCCGTAGCCGCCTGCCACCGGTCTTGCCATTTCATTCATTGGAGGTCCTCCCCACCTTGCTCCTGCTCCCGATTTCGGCGCGCCGCACCTGCCAGGATCGGCGGGCTAGAGCGTCCAGCCGCCGTCGATGACAAGCGCTTGGCCGGTTACGAACGCGGCCTCGTCGCTCGCCAGGTAGACGGCGAGGGCGGCGATCTCCTCCGGCGTGCCGAGCCGGCCCATGGCCTGACGCGCGACGAAGGCGGCGCGCGCCGCTTCCACCGACCCGGCTTGCGCAGCATTGGCGGCGATGCGTTCGCCGAGGCTCGGCGTCTCGACCGTGCCCGGGCAGATGCAGTTGCAGCGCACGCCGCGCGTGACGTAGTCGGCCGCGACCGACTTGGTCAGCCCGACCACCGCCGCCTTCGTGGTGGCGTAGACCGAGCGGTTCGGTGCCCCTTTGAGGCTGCCGACGGCGGACGCCATGTTGATGATCGCGCCGCCGCCGCGCTCCAGCATCCCGGGAAGAAAGGCGCGAATGGTGCGGAACTGCGAGCGCACGTTCAGCGCAAAGGCGAACTCCCACTCGGCCTCCGTCGCGTCCAGGATCGTGCCCTGGTGGACGAAGCCGGCGCAGTTGAACAGGATATCAACGGCACCGGCCTCGGCCGCCGCCTTGCGCGATCGCGGCCGGGTCGAGCACGTCCAGCCGCCGCGTTGCGATGCGCTCGCCGGCAAGCGGTCCGACCAGCTTCTCGTCGACATCGGTCGCGATCACCCGTGCGCCAGCGGCGGCGAAGGCCAGCGCCGTCGCCCGACCGATGCCCTGCCCGGCAGCGGTTACGAAGGCGACCTTGCCGGCCAGCCTGTCCGTCATTTCACCCAGGCGTTCCGCAGCGCCACCCCGACCATCTCCAAGGCCGTGTCAGCCGCGGGAATGAAACGGCCCATCGTCAAAAACCCGTGGATCTGGTCGGCGAAGCGGAGCCGCGTCACGCGCACGCCCTCCTGCTCCAGCCGCTGGCCATAGGCTTCGCCCTCGTCGCAGAGCGGATCATGGTACGCCGTGATGACGAGCGCGGGAGGCGTGTCGCTGAGATCGGGTGCGCGCAGGGGGGAGGCTCGCCAATCGACCGCGTTCCGCCTGTCGCCGAGATAATGGTCGATGAACCAGCGCATACCCGCCGAAGTCAGCAGCAGCCCGGTTCCCGTCCGCTCGTAGGACGGGATAGTGCCCCGCCATGTCGGTCGATGGATAGACCAGCGCCTGAAAACTCAGTTTTGGCAGCTCCCCGTTGCGGCTCATCAGCGCGACCACGGCGGCGAGGTTGCCGCCCGCGCTGTCGCCGCCGACGGCGACACGGGACGCATCGATGCCGAGGGACGCCGCCTGCCCGATGACCCATTTCGTGGCGGCGGCAGAGTCGTCCACGGCGGCGGGAAAGCGGTGCTCGGGCGCGAGCCGGTAATCGACCGATACAACGACGCAGCCTGCGTCGTTGGCAATGCGCCGGCACGCGCCGTCGTGACTTTCGAGGTCGCCGATGACCCAGCCGCCGCCGTGAAAATACACCAGCGCCGGCGCATTGCTGACCGGCGCCCCTTTACCCCGATAGTAGCGCAACGGAATCGCACCGGCGGGACCCGGCGCTTCGAGGGCACGCACCTCGGCCACCTCAGGCGGATCGGGTTGCAGGATGGTGCGGCTTTTTGCCATCGCCTCACGGGCTTCGGGGGGCGTCGACAGCTCGATCGGCGGCCGCCCGGCCTCGCGGAGCAGATCGAGGACACGTTGCGCGCCGGGGTCCATTGCCATGTGCGGGGTCCTATGCCGTCCAGTCCAGGATCGCCTGCGCGACCTCGGACGGCTTGTCGAGTTCGGCGAGGTGGCCGGCGCCGGCGATCACCTGGGTCCTGCACGGTCCGCTGATCCGGTCGGCGAAGCGGCCCGCGTAGCTTTGTGGCATGATCCGGTCCTGCTCGCCCCAGATCAGCAGGGTCGGCGACTTGATCAGCGGCAGCCGCTTCTCGAGCTTGGTGTTGCCGAGGGGCCAGAGGAAGCGCGCCGCCGCCTCGTTCGCGCGGGTCTGCTCGATCGGCCACTCCGTCGAATTCGCCCCTTCCGGCATGGCCTTCAGCGACGTCCAGTTCTGCGGCTCGGCGCACATCAGGTCGGGCACGGCGTCGGCGCGCTGCGCCCACGGATCGGTCGCCGGATCGGCCTCGTCGAACAGGCCGAACGGCGCGATCAGCGCCAGCTTGCGCAGGCTGTCGGGCCAGATCGCCGCGATCTCGGCGGCCAGCGCCGCGCCCACCGAACTCGCCGCGAGGTCGGCACCGACCAAATCCGACTTCACCAGCAGTTCGCGCACGGCGAGCACCCAGTCGAGCTGCGTGTCGAGAGCCGAGTGGCCACGGTCACCGCCGGGGAAACCCGGCAGGGACGGCACGATGACGGTGCGCTGCTCGGCCAGCCGGTCAAGAAAGGGCACCCAGCGGGGCAAGCCGCCGAACCCGGCGATGAAGCCGAGTTTCGGGCCGCTGCCATGGCGCCAGACGCGGGTCGCAAAACCGTTGACGTCCACGGTCAACGTCTCGGGTTCAGTCACCGGATACTCCCTTTTCATCCGTCATGCCCGGACTTGATCCGGGCATCCATGCCGCAGTCGCCCCGGGCGTGAATTGCCGGGTCAAGCCCGGCAATGACAATGTGGCTTTGGTGGCCTCGCCTACTCCGCGGCCATCTTCGGCATGTAGGCCGGCACCTCGGCGCGCTGGTTCAGATCCATCGGCTTTGGCCACCACTTGTCCTCCCATTCGGAGAACAGCGGGTGCAGCTTCGGCATCACCCCTTCGGCGAACATCTTCGTGTTGTACTTGGCGAGGTCCTTGCCCATGTTGCCGAACTGCAGCAGCAGCATGAGGTGGCCGACGTTGAGGTCGGTCGCCACCTCGCGCAACTGTTCCACGACCTCCTCGGCCGAGCCGATGATGACGTAGCCATCGTCGACGATCTGTTTCATCTCGGTCGGACGTGGCGTATTGCCGATGCGCGTCCTGCCGGTCGAAGCCTGAGCCGAATTGGACGCGGCGCGCTGCACCATTCCCTGGATCCCCGCCCGCTGCGTCGCCTCGGTCGTGTAGCCCGGCGGATTGGCGAAACGCGGATCGACGTGCAGGCAGCGGCCATAGAAATATTCGGCCGCCTCGCTGTACAGGTCGAAGGCGTGCTGCCGGCTCTCGCCGACGCCGACGAACTGCAGGAAACCGGCGCGGTATGGGTTCCGATCCTTGCCGATGCGCGCCATCTCGTCCCAGAAGCCATGCATCGTGGCGCGGCCGGCCTTGAAGCCGTAATAGGAGAGATAGCAGTACACGTAGTCCATCTCGGCACACCATTGCCAGGTCTCGATCGAGCCGCCGCCCGGCACCCAGATCGGCGGGGTCGGCTGCTGGATCGGCCGCGGCCAGATGTTCACGTAGCGCTGCTGGTTGAAGCGGCCGTTGAAGGCGAACGTCTCCCGCTCGGTCCACGCCTTCACGACCAGATCGTGTGCCTCGTGATAGCGCTCGCGCAGCATCGACGGGTTCTGCCCGAAGGCGAAGCAGGTATCCATCGGCGAGCCGACCGGAAAACCGGCGATCAGCCGTCCGCCGGAGATGCAGTCGATCATCGCGAACTCTTCCGCGACACGGGTCGGCGGATTGTAGAGCGCGAGCGAGTTGCCCATGACGCAGATCGCGGTGTTGGTGGTACGCCGTGCCAGCGACGAGGCGATGAGGTTCGGCGACGGCATCAGGCCGTAGCCGTTCGAGTGGTGCTCGTTGCAACAGATCGCGTCGAACCCGCAGTCGGCGGCGAACTCCATCTCGTCCATGAAGTCGTTGTACATGTGGTGCGCGCGCTTCGGGTCGAACAGCGAGGAGTGGATGTCTACCCACACCGACGGGTGCTTCTCCCGGAAATCATCGGGCAACTCCGTGTACGGCATCAGGTGGAACCACATGAATCGCATCGCCCATTTCTCCCAGCGTCGCTGCTCTCGCTACCGGCGAGTATCGAAGGGGACCGAAGCGGCGTCAACCTGAGCCGCTGGACGCCGGCATGGCCGTGGCGGCGCCCTCGAGGTATGCGGCGCGAACTTCTGGGCGGGCCAGCAGTTCGGCGCCGCCGCCCTGCATGGTGATCGCCCCGTTGACCAGCACATAGGCCCGGTCGGCGAGGCGCAGCGCCTGGAACGCGTTCTGCTCGACCAGCAGCACGGTCAGCCCTGTGGTCCGGTTCAGCTCGCGGATGGCGCCAAAGATCTGGCGGACCACGAGCGGCGCCAGGCCGAGGCTGGGCTCGTCCAGCAGCAACAAGCGGGGACGCGACATCAACGCCCGGGCGATCGAGAGCATCTGCTGCTCGCCGCCCGACAGCGTGCCGCCGCGCTGGTGCAGCCGCTCCTTAAGCCGAGGAAACAGCGAAAAAACCTGGTCCAGGAGCGGCGCGAAATCCGTGTTGCCGGTCACTTCCGCGCCCATCTGCAGGTTCTCGTAGACGCTCATGCGGGGGAAAATCCGTCGTCCTTCGGGCGACTGGGCGATCCGGCGGCGCATGATCGCGTGGGTCGGCCAACGCGAAATGTCCGCGCCATCAAAGACGATGCTGCCGGACCGGGCGCGCGGATTGCCGCAGACCGTCATCATCAAGGTGGACTTGCCCGCGCCGTTGGCGCCGATCAGGGCGACGATCTCGCCCTCGTTCACATCGAGATCGACGCCGCGCAGCGCCTGGATGGCACCGTAGAAGGCCGACACCCCCCGCAGATGCAGCAGGGGCAGGGTCATGCGGCCGCCTCCGCCGGAACCTCGTCCTCATCGCCCTCGCCGAGATAGGCGGTGATGACGTGCGGGTCGGCGCGGACCTGCTCGGGCGTGCCGTCGCTGATCTTGCGTCCGTGGTCGAGCACCACGACGTGGTCGCTGATCCGCATCACCACGCCCATGTCGTGCTCGATCAGCAGGATCGAGCAGCCCTCCTGCCGGATGCGCAGCAACAGGCCGTTCAGCTCGTCGCTCTCGCGCGGGTTGAGCCCGGCGGCCGGTTCGTCGAGGCACAGCAGCACGGGATCGATGCACATCGCGCGCGCGATCTCGAGCCGCCGCTGTGCCCCGTACGGGAGCGCCCCGGCCGGATCGTCGGCGCGGTCGATCAAGCCCACCGCATCGAGCCAAACGCGCGCCCGCTCAATGGCGGCGCGTTCGGCGGCGGGATAGCGGCTGAGGCCGAGCACGGCCAGGACGCCGAAACCGGTCGCCGCCATCAGCCGGTTGTGCTGGGCCACCAGCAGGTTCTCGAGCACGGTCATACCGGCGAACAGGCGGATGTTCTGAAACGTCCGCGCCACGCGGGCGCGGCGCGCGATGCGATGGCCGGGCAGCCGCTCCAGGTCGAAGCGGGTGCCGTCTGGCATGGGTCAGCAGGAGCGCGCCGCCGCTCGGCCGATAGAACCCGGTGATGCAATTGAACACGGTGGTCTTGCCGGCGCCGTTCGGGCCGATCACGGCGGTGATTTCGCCGCGCCGGGCGACGAAGGCGAGGTCGTCGATCGCACGCAGGCCGCCGAACCGCATGGTCAGGCCCGTCACCTCGAGCAACGGATCAGCCACGGCCTTGCGCCACCAGTTCGGCCGCGATCTCGCGGCGGGCGCCCATCGCGACACTCGGGGTTCGGCCGGAGACCAGCCCGCGCGGACGCAGCACCATGAGCACAACCAGCGCCAGGCCGAACACCAGCATCCGGTACTCGGCCAGCGAGCGGAACAGCTCGAAGCCGCCGATCATCACCAGGGCGGCGAGTGCGACGCCGATCTGACTGCCGAGACCGCCGAGCACCACGATCGCCAGCACGATCGCGCTCTCGATGAAGGTGAAGCTCTCCGGACTGATGAATGCCTGGCGAGTCGCGAAGAACGCGCCCGCGAAGCCGCCGAACATGGCGCCGATGGCGAAGGCGGTCAGCTTGGTGATGGTGACGTTGATGCCGAGCGAGCGGCAGGCGATCTCGTCCTCGCGCAACGCCTCCCAGGCGCGGCCGAGCGGCAGGCGGCGCAGCCGCAACGTCACCCAATTCGTCAACAACGCGAGACCGAGGATGACGTAATAGAGGAATACAGCGCGGTAGGTCGGGCTCGGCGGCAGACTGGAAAAAGTCGGAAAAGCTGCCGGGGCCGCCACCCGGGCTGAAGTCCAGCCCAAACAAGGTGGGCCGGGGAATGCCGGAAATGCCGTTCGGCCCATTGGTGAGCGACACCCAGTTGGTGATGACGATGCGGATGATCTCGCCGAACGCCAGGGTAACGATGGCGAGATAGTCGCCGCGCAGGCGTAGCACGGGAAATCCCAGCATCACGCCCCAGAGCGCGGCCAGGATTCCGGCGATCGGCAGGCAGGTCCAGAAGCCGAGGTGGAACGTGGTGGAGAACAGGGCATACGAATAGGCGCCGACGGCGTAGAACGCGACGTAGCCGAGGTCGAGCAGGCCGGCGAGGCCGACCACGATGTTGAGCCCCCAGCCGAGCATCACGTAGGTCAGGACCAGCACGCCGAGATCCAGGTAGTAGCGCTGGCCGCTCAGCGGCAGCGCCACCGCGGCGGCGAGCAGCACCGGGGCGATATAGCGGCCGGCGCGGGTCAGCCGCTCGGCCAATCGGCGGTTGTCGCGAACCTCGCGGCCGCGGCGCGTGACGTGCCAGGCCAACAGCGCGAGCCGGCCGAAGAACACGGCGAGGACCGCGATCGCCACCGGAACCGGCTGCGGATTGAGCGTCAGACCGTGTTCGCCGGCATCCGTCCGCAGGCCGATAAGAGGCGTGAACAGGCCGAGGGCGACAAGCCCGGACAGGAAGGCGTCGCGTAGCGCGGCCTTCATACCTTCTCGACGTCCGCCCGGCCGAGCAGGCCGGTGGGCATGAAGATCAGCACCAAGACGAGGATGGAGAACGCCGCGACGTCCTTGTATTGGACGCTGAAATAGGCCGACCAGAATACCTCGATCAGGCCGATCAGCAGGCCGCCGAGCACCGCCCCCGGCAGCGAGCCGATGCCGCCGAGGACGGCGGCGGTGAATGCCTTCACCCCCGCGACGAAGCCGATGAAGAAATCGATGACACCGTAATAGAGCAGGAACATCAGCCCGGCGACCGCCGCGAGCGCCGCCCCGATGACGAAGGTCAGGCTGATCGTGCGATCCGTGTCGATGCCGAGCAGCCCGGCCATCTTGAGATCCTGCTCGCAGGCCCGCATCGAGCGACCGAGCGGGGTTCGGGTGACGAGCCAGGTGAACACGGCGAGCACCAGCAGGGTCGTGACCACGATGGCGACCTGGATCCAGGACAACTGGACGGCGAAACTGCCGGCATTCATCAACTGCAACCCACCCGGGATCATCGGCTCCATCGGCTTTACCCGCGCGCCTTGGCTGACCTGCACGAAGTTCTGCAGCACGATGGACATGCCGATCGCGCTGATCAGCGGCGCGAGGCGGAATGAGCCGCGCAGGGGCCGGTAGGCGACACGCTCGACCGTCCAGCCGTAGAGCGCCGCGATCGCGGCGGCGAACACCAAGGTGAGGGCGAGCGCCAGCGGCACCGAGGTGATGCCGAGCGCCGACAGGCCGAGGAGTGCGATCAGCGACAGGAACGCGCCGACCATGAAGATGTCGCCGTGCGCGAAGTTGATCATGCCGATGATGCCGTAGACCATGGTGTAGCCGACGGCGATCAGGCCGTAGATCATGCCCAGCGTGACGCCGTTGATCAGTTGCTGCAGCGCGTAAGCGAGCGCGTCGGCCACCGGCCCTCCTGACAAGATCCCGTCCCGTCAGCAAACACGGCCCTTATTCGGCATGCAAGACGCTTGCTTTCCCCGCCCTTTCAAACCCGCTTGCCCCCTGCTATAGCGCCCGTCCGCATCGATACCTCGGCGGGCGCATAGCTCAGTTGGTAGAGCAGCTGACTCTTAATCAGCGGGTCCCAGGTTCGAGCCCTGGTGCGCCCACCACCTTATCAAGGGCCGATGTCGATTTGACGCCTGCCCTCGGTGCGCCGGGGTTCAGGCATAGGCATCACAAACCGGCGGCAGTCGCGTGGGCGCTGGACCTGGTCCGGCTGAGTTGGCGGCCAAGCAACTCCGCGCTTGCCGCCTGTTGCGGGCCGTCGGAGCCTGACCCGCCGGGGGCGTGTGGGCGCCACCGTGGCGACGGCAAGCGTGCTGGCGGCCCGCTCGACCGGCAGACCGTGCGCATGGCTCGCTTCGAGGGCGACCACTGGGTCGTATTGAGCGTTCGGACCGCCGGACGGGTTCGTGCCGGCCGGCCTGGACCAAGCGCCGCGTCCATGCCTAGAGCCGGCAATTCAGTTGCGGCCGATGGAGCGCTTGGGGCCACACCGCGTTACGAGCCCATGGCAAATCGCGCACCGACATTCGTTCTGTCCGCCCTGCTACTCGCAGCTTGCGCAGGTGGCTACCGGGAGCCGCCGCCGAACAGCATCGTCCCCACCTTCGACGCCCGCACCCACGCAGTCCAGCTCGCCATCAGCGGCCTCGCACCGGCGACCGCGGCAGCGCTCGTCTCACCAGAAGGCACCCGCTTTCCGGCGTCCGGCATCAGCGTGCTGCGCGGCCCGTACGTTGCCTACAATCCGCCGCCCAGCATCGGCCTGAGCTTCGGCGGGTTCGGCTTCTCGGGCTGTTGCTCGGGATTCGGATCGGGCATCGGCGTCGGCCTACCAGTGGGCGGCCCAACCCCAGCCGGCGGATCGGATCAATGGATCTCTTCGGCCTTGATCCCAGTGCCGGCAAACTATGACCGCACCTGGTCCACATACCGGGTCGAGGTGCAGATCGGGCCGAGCGCGCTGACCGTGCCGGCCCCGCCGCCGGCTTAAAGCCAGAGCAGGGCGCCCGCAGGCCGCCGCGGCGGATGGTCGGCTCGGCCGCGGCAACCGGCCACCATGTGCCAAGGGCAACTCCGCGACGACCCGGTGGGCGATGGCGAGCCATTGTAAGAGCGCCGCGACGTGATCAAACTGCGCCCATCGTACGCCGACCGCAGACGAGGTGGGATCGGCCCTAACGGAGGCGAGAAAATGCGCTTCGGCCTCATCATGCGTGGACAATATCCTCAAGGGGACGACATGCGCGTCCGCTTGAGGGAGGATCTGGACGCAGCCAAGCGCGCCGAGGAACTCGGGTTCGACTGCATCGGCAAGGGTTCGCACTATAGTTCCCACCCGTTCCAGTACATCCAGCAGATCCCCTATCTTTGCCAGGTCGCGATGATCGCGCCGAAGCTGCGGCTACTGCCCGGGGTGGTGCTGTTGCCGTTGCATTCCCCGTTGCACGTGGCCGAAGAACTCGCCTCGCTCGACGTGATGTGCGACGGCAAGCTGATCTTCGGGGCTGGCATCGGCTACCGTGAGGTGGAGTTCAACGCCTTCGGCACGACGATGAAAGAGGCGGGCCGTCGGTTCGAGGAATGCCTGACGGCGGTCAAGCGCTTGTGGTCCGAGGATTTCGTCAGCATGGAGGCCAGCTATTTCAAGCTGGACCGCGCGAACTGCACCGTAATGCCGATCCAGAAGCCGATGCCGCTGGTGTGGATCGGCGCCAACGCCAATGTCGGCATCCGCCGTGCGGCACGGATGGCGGATGCCTGGTTCATCAACCCCCATAACAAGATCGACACGATCGCCGAGCAGATGGACGTCTACAAGCGCGCGTTGGATGAAGGCGGGAAGCCGTTTCCCGACGAACTGCCGATGGCGCGTGAAGTGTTCGTCGCCCGCACGCGTGACGAAGCGATCCGCCTGGCGAAGCCTTACCTGGAAACCAAATACAACGCCTACCGCGATTGGGGCCAGGACAAGGTCATGCCGACCGGAGACGCGTTCAGCCTGGACTTCGAGGATTTGATGCAGGATCGGTTTCTGTTCGGCTCTCCCGCCGAGGTGGTCGAGCAGATTTTGGTCCTGAGGCGCCGCTTCGGGATCACCACACTGATCCTGGGCATCCATTGGGCTGGCATGCCTGCCAGCCTCGCGATGGAGCAGATGCAACTGGTTTCCGAGGAAGTATTCCCGGCCGTGCGATCTGCCGGATAACGAGATCTGTGCGCCGGTGTGGCTTGATCGACCCGTTCGGACGCCGTCCGAGAGATGCGCACTTTTCCAAACCGGGACGACGACCCACATCAGTCGTGCCGTCGACTATTCCTCCCTAAAGTTCGGCGCAGGGCGGCAGTGTCAAGCAGGCGCCGGACGAACTCCGCCGGGGGCGCGTGCTCCCGGCGTCCTTTTGAGTACCGCTTCCTCCTAGCTCCGGGCGTAATGGCGCAGCTTGGCCGCATCCAGGGTCACCCCGATGCCCGGCTTGGCCGGCAGATGCACGTCGAAATCGGCGAAGCGCAGCGGCTCCTCCACTAGGTCGCCGGTCAGGATCTGCGGTCCGAAATGCTCGCAGCCCCACGCCAGCTCGCGGAGGGTGGCGAACACTTGCAGGTGCGCCGCCGCTCCGATGCTGCTCTCCAGCAGACAGCCGCCGTAGAGGCCGACACCGCCGGCGTCGGCAACCGCCGCCACCCGCTTCACCCCCAGCAGCCCACCATGCTTGACCAGCTTGAGCGAGACGGCGTCGGCGGCACCGGCGGCGGCCACCGCCAGCATGTCGTGCGCGTCGAACACGCATTCATCGGCCAACAATGGCGGCGTGCCGGGACGGGCGCGCAGGCGCGCCATGGCGCCAAGGTTCCACGCCGGCACCGGCTGCTCCACCAGGCGCACGCCGATCTCGGCGAGCTGCGGCAGGCAGCGCGCCGCAATGGTCTCGTCCCAGGCCTGGTTGGCATCGACGATCAGCTCGGCCCGGCCGTCGAGCGCCTGCGCCAGCCGACGCAGTCGCGCCATGTCGGCCTCCGGCGCCAGCGCGCCGATCTTGACCTTGAACGTGCGGTGCAGCCGGGCGGCGAGCTTGCGCTCGGCTTCCTCGATTTCCTGCGCCGGGTCGCCCGAAGCGAGCGTCCATAGAACCGGGATGCGGTCGCGCACCGCTCCGCCCAGCAACGCCGAGACGGGCAGGCCGAGCGTCTTTCCCACGGCGTCGAACAGCGCCGTCTCGATCGCGGCTTTCGCGGCGTTGTTGCGCTTGGCGGCTTCATCCATGCGGGCGCCGGCGGCCTCGAAGCGGTCGGCGCGGAGCCCCGCCAACGCGGGAGCGAGATAGGCGTCGATGGTTGCCTTGATGCCCTCGACGCTCTCCTCGCTCCAGCGCGGCCCGCCGAGCGTCGCCGCCTCGCCGATCCCCTCGGCGCCGTTCGCCAAGCGCACCTGCACGATGACGTAGCTTTGCGCCGTGACCGAGGTCTGGGACAGCTTGTGCCGCCGCACCGTGGGCACGTCGACGATCGTGCTGCGCACCTCCGCGATGGCGAGGTCGCCGGCCAGTCCGGCCGCGGGAAAGGAGTCCGGCATGGTTGCCTCCGTCAGGAAGGGTCGGTGCCACACGAGAGTGGCACCGCATGGATCAGGCCGCCTTGGCGTGCTGGCGGACGACCACGGTGTCGGGCACGCGATCGGTCTCCCGGTTGAGGGTGAAGTCGAACGTGATCTCGGTGAACGGGCCGTCCAGGCCGTGCGCCTTGGCCGCCGCGGGGTCGGTGTTGCGCGTGACGCCCGGGATCAGCTCCTCGCGGGTGGCGAAGGCGAAGTCGTCGTAGAGATACTCGTCGCCGGCGATGTTGATCTGCGTCGTCAGTTGGCGATAGCCCGGCGTGGAGACAAAGAAGTGGATGTGCGCCGGGCGCCGCCCGTGGCGGCCGAGCTGGTCCAGCAGCTTCTGCGTCGGCCCGTCCGGCGGGCAGCCGTAGCCCGAGGGCAGGATGGAGCGAAAGCGGTAGCGGCCCTCGGCATCGGTCTCGATGCGGCGGCGCAAGTTCCACGCACTCTGCGACGGGTCGAAGAAGGAATAACCACCCAGCGTGTTGGCGTGCCACACGTCGACGATCGCGCCGGCCAGCGGCTTGCCGTCGGTGTCGCGCACTTGCCCTTGCATCAGCAGCACTTCCCCTTCCTCGGGGTCCTGGTCGAGCCGCGCTTCGCCCTTCGAGAGCGGCGCGTCGGCAAGGTAGAGCGGACCCTCGATGGTGCGCGGCGTGCCGCCTTCCAGGCCGGCCTGACGCTCCTTCTGATCGAAGCGCAGATCGAGAAAATGCTCGAGGCCGATGCCGGCTGCGAGCAGGCCGTACTCGTTGCGCTGACCGACTTCCGCCAGGTAGCTCATCGCCGTCCAGAACTCGGCCGGCGTCACGTCGAAATCGTCGATGGTCTTGAACAGATCGGACACCACGCGGCGCACGATATGTTTGACGCGCTCGTTGCCGCCCGGCTGATCGAGGCCGCTCAGCTTGGTGAGCAGGTCCTTGGTGGGGCTGGTCTTCAGCAGGCTTTCGCTCATGTGTTTTCTCCCATGTTGATCGTTCAGCCGAGATCGCCGCCCGCGACGGGCAAGGTCACGCCGGTGATGTAGGATGCCTCGTCGGAGGCGAAGAACAGGATCGCCGCCGCCTGTTCGTCGATGGTGCCATAGCGGCGCATCAGGCTGGAGCCGACCGTCTGGTCCACGACCTCCTGATACCAGGCTTTCTCCTGCTCGCTAGGCGGGGCGGCGTTGCGCGGGATCTTGCGCGGCGGGGCGTCGGTGCCGCCCGGCGCCACCGCGCAGACCCGGATGCCGTGCCGCGCGTATTCGAAGGCGAGCGAGGCGGTGATCGCGTTCACCCCGCCCTTTGCCGCCGCATAGGGTACGCGGTTGACGCCGCGCGTCGCGACCGAGGAGACGTTCACGATGACGCCGCCGTTCCGCTCCAGCATGAACGGCAGGACGGCGCGGCAGCACCATAGGGTCGGAAACAGCGAGCGACGCAGCTCGGCCTCGATTTCTGCCGGCTCGTAGTGGGCGAACGGTTTCGCCCAGATCGTGCCGCCCACGTTGTTGACCAGAAGATCGATCCGGCCGAACCGGCGTTGCGCCGTCTCCATCACCCGCCGGCACTCGCCGTAATCCTCGAGATCGGCGACGATCGCGACCGCCTCGCCGCCGGCTGTCTCGATCTCGCTTGCCACCGCCTCGACCAGATCGGAGCGATCGACCAGCGCGACCCGGCCACCCTCGCGTGCCATGTTCACCGCCACCGTGCGGCCGATGCCCTGGGCCGCGCCGGTCACGACGCCGGATTTTGCCGCAAAGCGGCCGGATGGATCATCGGGTTCTCCTCACGCCGCCCGATGGGTCTCGCCGATCGCAGTGACGGCGCCGCTCGGCGAGAATTTCTCGAAGTAGAAATTGGCCGGTGCAACGCCCTGCTCGGCAAGATAGCCCCGCACCGCGTCGACCATCGGCGGCGGCCCGCAGAGATAGACGTCGACATCGCCGCCGTTCAGGTGGCCGGGCTCGATGTAGCGGGTGACATAGCCCTTCTGCGGGTAGCTGCTCGCTTCGCCGGCCACGCAGCAGGCGAACGAGAAGGCCGGGATCTCGCGGGCGAACGCCTCGAGTTTTTCGAGTTGGACCAGATCGACATCGTTGGTCACGCCGTAGATCAGGTGGATCGGGTGATCGCTGCCGGTCTGCGCGATCTTGCCCAGCATGGCCAGGAACGGCGCGAGGCCGGTGCCGCCGGCCAGGAACAGCACCGGTCGCCTGATTTCGCGCAAATAGAAGCTGCCGGACGGGCCGGTGAACTCCATCGCCATGCCGGACTCCGCCCGCTCCTTGAGGAAAGTGCTCATCTGGCCGCGCGGGATGTCGCGGATCAGGAACGACGCGGTGTCCGCCCCCGGCGTCGAGCTGAACGAGTAGGACCGTTTCTCGGCGGTTCCCGGCACCGCGATGTTGACATACTGGCCGGCGAGGAAGCTGAGCGGGGTGGCCGGATCGAGAACGAGGGAAAAACCGATCGTGCTCTCGGAAATCCGGTCGACGGCACGCAGGCGCGCCTTGAACGACCCGCCCTTCACCTTGCACACGTCCGACGACGCGGCGATGCGCAACACGAGGTCGGTCTGCGGCTTCATCTGGCAGGCGAGCGCATAGCCCTCGGCGGCCTCGTCGTCGGTCAGCGCGTCTTCGATATAATCACCGCCGTCGTACTCGCCGGCCTCGCTGAACACCTTGCAGGTGCCGCAGGCGCCGTCCCGGCAATCGAGCGGGATGTTGATGCCGCTTCGATAGGACGCGTCGGCGACGGTCTCGCCGGCGCGGCAGGTGACGAAGCGCGTCTCCCCATCCTCGAAGTTGAGCGCCACATTGTATTCCATCTCAGCCTCCGCCCGATCAGATGTGGTAGATGTCGATGACGTGGTGGATGTAGTCGTTCTTCAATATTACTTTCTTCCGTTTGATGAGCGGCTGCGTGCCGGAAAGTTCCAGGGTGTAGAACGAGGTGCCGAAATAGGTGTCGACCGTCTTGTAGCGATAGTTCAGCGTGAACCAGTTGAAGCGCAGCTTGCACGCCCCATCCTGCTGCCCGACGATTTCCACATTGCTGATGTTGTGCGAGGTTCGCGGCACGGGCAGGCTGGTGGCGCTCGACCGCTCGGTGCGGATGCGGAACACCCGGTCCTCCAGGCCGCCCTTGTGCGGGTAGTAGATAAGCGAGATTTCCCGCTGTGGGTCCGTCACCAGCTCGTCGTCATCGTCCCAGGCCGGCATCCAGAATTCTGCGTCCGGCGCATAGAGCGCCAGCCAGTTGTCCCAATCCTTGTCGTCGAGATAGCGCGCCTCGCGATAGAGGAACTGCCTGACATCTTCGAGCGAGAGCGATCCTCCCACCGGCGGGCTTTCGAGCGTGATGGACATCGTTCTCCCTTTCGTTTCGTTCGATTTGTCAGGCGCAAGCGGCTTTGGCCGCCGTTACCGGCTCTCCTGATCCGCGAGGTGGCGCTGCATGGTCTCCATCCAGTAACGGTGTTGCACGGCGAACAGGCCCTCGTCCTCGGTCCGCGTGCCGCTCAACAGCGGTTGCAGGCCGATCACTTTGGCGCCTTCGTCGGCCCCCTGGATCCAGTGCGTAGCCCCGCGCGAGAGGTCGTTCCATTGCGCGGCGCATCCCATGTAGCCGATCTGGCAGGAGCGGAATTCTTCGAGGTCGTCCGGCGTCGCCATGCCGGACGCGTTGAAGAAATCCTCGTACTGCCGGATCCGCCGCGACCGCGCCTCCGCGCTCTCGCCCTTCGGCGCGATGCAGTAGATCGTGACCTCCGTCTTGTCGACGGCGAGCGGCCGATAAGTGCGGATCTGCGAGCTGAATTGATCCATCAGGTAGACGTTCGGATAAAGGCACAGGTTGCGCGAGCGGCCGATCATCCAATCGGCGCGCGCTTCGCCGAACTGGGCGACCAGCTCGGCGCGCCGTTCGTGGAGCGGCCGGTCCTCGGGGTTCTCCCAGGTGCTCCACAGCAGCAAATGGCCGTGCTCGAAGGAATAGAAGCCGCCGCCCTGCTTGGCCCAGCCGCCGGCGCTCATGGCGCGCACATTGTCTACCTGCTCGGCGTCCTTGCGCCGGCTGGTGGTGGCCGCGTAGTTCCAGTGCGTGGCGCTGACATGATAGCCGTCGGCGCCGTTCTCGGTCTGCAGCTTCCAGTTGCCGTCGTAGACGTAGGTCGAGGAACCGCGCACCACCTCCAGCCCTTCTGGCGACTGATCCACGATCATGTCGATGATCTTGGCGGCCTCGCCGAGATGCTCGCGCAGCGGCTTGACGTCCGGGTTGAGGCTGCCGAACAGGAAGCCGCGATAACTCTCGAACCGGGCGACCCGGGTGAGGTCATGCGAGCCGTTCTGGTTGAACGTCTCGGGATAGCCGGCACCCTGCGGGTCCTTCACCTTGAGCAGCTTGCCCGAGTTGTTGAACGTCCAGCCGTGGAATGGGCAGGTGTACGTCGCCTTGTTGGCGCGCTTGTGTCGGCACAGCATGGCGCCGCGATGGCTGCAGGCGTTGATGAAGGCGTTCAGCTCACCGTTGCGGTTGCGGGCGATGACGATGGGCTGGCGGCCCATCGTGGTCGTGAAATAGTCGTTCTTGTTCGGGATCTGGCTGTCGTGCGCCAGATAGATCCAGTTGCCCTCGAAGATGGTGCGCATCTCGAGCTCGAACAGCGCCGGGTCGGTGAAGATGTCCCGCCTGCAGCGGAACCGGCCGGTGTTCGGGTCGTCCTGGACCGCATCGTCCAGCGTCTCGCGGATCGCGTCGAGCATGGCTTCCTCCTTGCTGTCTGGCTGGGCCGCTTGTGCTGCCCGCCCGCCTCTTGCCGCCTTCGTATTCCGGTGGACAATTGCGGTCCAAGACTGAATTGGTCGAATTGCATACCCTGGGGGTATCGTCTGGAACTCCGGCACCTGCGCTCCTTCGTGACCGTGGCGCGGGAACAGAATTTTACCCGCGCGGCGGAAAAGCTCGGCATCGCCCAGCCGCCGCTCAGCCGTCAGATCCAGCAGCTCGAGGACGAGCTGGGGGTGATCCTGCTCAAGCGCGGCAGCCGCCCGGTCACCCTTACGGACATCGGGCGGCTGCTCTACGAGCAGTCGGTGCAGGTGCTGGAGCGCGTCGACGAGATGCGCGCCATGGTGCATCGCCTGCAGCAGGCCGGGCGCGACCGGTTCCGCATCGGGTTCGTCGCTTCCACGCTCTACGGCAAGCTGCCCGAAGTCATCCGGCTGTATCGCGCCGCCCGTCCGCAAGTCGAGTTGACCCTGCTCGAACTCACCACCCTGGAGCAGGTGATCGCGTTGAAGGAAAACCGCATCGACGTGGGGTTTGGGCGCATCCCGCTCGATGATCCGGCGATCCGCCGGCAGCTGTTGCGAAACGAGCAGCTGGTCGTGGCTGCGGCGGTGGGCGACCCGCTGCTGGAGCGGCCGCCGCCGCTCCTCCTCGAGCACCTGACGGCTGAGCTGCTGATCATCTATCCGCAAGCGCCGCGGCCAAGCTACGCCGACCAGGTTCTGGCGCATTTCCGCGATCGCGGTCTCCGGCCCCATTCGGTGCACGAGGTCCGCGAGCTGCAAACGGCACTGGGGCTGGTTGCGGCCGGCATGGGAATCGCGCTCGTCCCCGCTGCCGTGGAAAAATTCCAGCGCGAGGGCGTCGCCTACCGGCCGCTCGACGAGGCGGGCGCAACCTCGCCCATTTTCATGAGCTGCCGCAAGGATGACCGGTCGCCCGACATCGGCCTGGTTCTAAAGCTGATCAGGGAAGTGTATCGGAAGGACGGCATCCGCTTTGCGGCGTGAAGCAAACAGACCCTGTTCGCGGCGAGTGTCGGGATTGTTCTTGGCCAACGCGCCAAAACATCTGTCTGGACTCCGCAAGAACGGAAGCAAAACGGGACGGCAGATCGGCCAGCGAAGTCCCGGCCAACTGTTGACAGTTGTCCACAACGTAAGTAGATAATCCGGCTTTAATGTCGCATGGATTAGACGCTCTCCGAGCCTGGTTCGGGGGTGTTGCAGGAGCTTTCACATGGGCGCCGCCGTTCCGGGGGCCATGAGCCTCGTTCCGTTCGTCAGCGTCGAGCACATGATGCAGATCGTGCTGGACATCGGCGTGGAGCGGTTCCTCTCCGAGCTGTCCGGCTACATCGAAGAAGATTTTCGCCGCTGGGAGCTGTTCGACAAAACGCCCCGCCTCGCCGCGCATTCCGCGGAAGGCGTGATCGAGCTGATGCCGACGAGCGACGGGTCGATCTATGGCTTCAAATACGTGAACGGGCACCCGAAGAACATCCTCCAGGGCCGGCAGACCGTTACCGCGTTCGGGATGTTGTCGAACGTGAGTGACGGCTATCCCGTGCTGCTGTCCGAGATGACGATCCTGACGGCGCTCCGCACGGCCGCGACCTCGGCATTGGTCGCGACCTATCTCGCGCCGAAGGACAGCCGCACCATGGCGATGATCGGCAACGGTGCGCAATGCGAGTTCCAGGCGCTGGCGTTCAAGGCGATCTGCGGCATCGGTACCGTTCGCCTGTACGACATTGACCCGGCGGCCACGCGGAAGGCTGCGAGGAACCTAGCGGGCAGCGGGCTGACGATCGTTCCGTGCGCGTCGAGCGAGGAAGCCATAATAGGCGCACAGATCATCACGACCTGCACCGCCGACAAGCAGTTCGCGACGATCCTGACAGACAACATGCTCGGCGTCGGCGTGCACATCAATGCCATCGGCGGGGATTGCCCCGGCAAGACGGAGCTGCATCGCGACATTCTCCTGCGCTCCGACATTTTCGTCGAGTATGCGCCGCAGACCCGGATCGAGGGCGAAATCCAGCAACTCGAGCGGCACCACCCGGTCACCGAACTTTGGCAGGTGATGACCGGAAACGTCGAAGGACGCCGGGATGCGGACCAGATTACCGTGTTCGACAGTGTCGGCTTTGCGACCGAGGACTTTTCCGCGCTGCGCTACGTGCGCGACCAGTTCGTCCGGACCGGGAAGTTTGCGGAACTCGACTTGCTGGCCGACCCCGACGAGCCCCGCGATCTCTATGGGATGCTCCTGCGCGCAGATACGCTGGCCGCCTCCTAGCGTTACCCAGCGCAGGTCGCCAGCGGCTCGGTCGGACGAGACGTTTCCGAGAGACGCTCGGCACTCCTGAGCAGTCAGGATTGACCGAACTGGTGTCGTGACGGCAACATGCTTCAGTAGGCTTACCCGCTGTTGCAGCCGCAGCCGCTGCTGTCGATCGCTCCGGCTTGCGATTTCCGTCCCGTCCTCGCGTTCGATTTCGTCGGAGATTCCCTGCGGGACATCCTCGATCCTCGCCTTCGGGCCCGCTAGCATTGAAGGAACACGATGCACGCAGGTGATCGACGGCCTCTGGCCGGCATTGAAGTCGTCGAGATTGCCGGCGGAACCGCCGCTGCGTATTGCGGTCGATTGCTGGCCGATGCCGGTGCGTCGGTCACGGTTCTGGCGAGGGCGGAGGGCAACGGCAAGCTGGAAGCTCGCGCCGAGACGCCAACCGAACGCCTCCACGCGGCCTACTTTGCGGCGGGCAAGAAGCGGCGGCGTATCGATGCCGTCGGCGGCGCCTCCGCCTGCCGCGAAACCGACATCGTGATCATCGGGGAGAACGCGACTGCCGACCTGCGCGACGCGCTGCCGCGGATAGCGACGGTCGAACTGACGTGGTTCGGCAGCAACGGCCCTTACAGTGGCTGGAAGGGAAGCGATCTGATCGTTCAATCGCTGACCGCCATGCCGCATCTCGCCGGCCCGATCGAGGGGCCGCCGATCCATGCCGGCGACCGACAGTCGGCGTTGATCGGCGGCGTGACCGCCTACATCGCGGCGGTCGCAGCCATCGTCGCACAGCCACGCCCAGGCCCCTGTCACTTCGGCGTAAGCCTCCTCGAAGCAAACCTGGTCGTCAGCGAGATGGACATCCATTTCGTCGAACGCGACGGAGTTCCGCTCAAGCGCCACGGCATCAATCGCTTTTCCCCGAACGGCCCGGTCGGCGTCTATCCCTGCAAGGGCGGGTGGGTCGGCATTATCGCAACGACCCCCGACCAATGGCTGTCGCTCTGTGCCGCGCTCGATATGCGCGAACAGGGCGCCGACGCCAGCCTGGCAACACGCGAACTGCGCTTCCAACGGCTGGACGAGGTGGAAGGCGCGATGACCGCGGCGCTGGCGCATCGCACGGCCGAGGAATGGGCGGCGGTGGGACGCAAGTATCGGGTTCCGATCGTGCCGGTGCCCGACGCCAGGGGCGTTCTCGACCACCCGATCTTCAAGGAGCGGCAATCGCTGGCGTCCTTCGCCGTGGAGGGGAAGAGCTACCGCGTACCCCGGACACCATTCGGCCTGACCGAGACGCCGACGGCGATCCAGCTCGATGCCCCCTCGCCCGAGAGCGACCCGTCCGCAAGTGAACCATCCGACGTGCCGTCCGGGAAGCTCGGCGGCGCGGCTCCGCCGCTGAGCGGCATCGTGGTCGTCGACTTCGCGATGGGGTGGGCGGGACCGCTCGCCAGCCGCCTGCTGGGCGACCTCGGAGCCGACATCCTGAAGATCGAGGCAGGCCGCTATCCCGACTGGTGGCGCGGTGTGAACTGGACCCCCGAATACATCGCGAACCGCCAATACGAGAACGCCAAAGGCTTTTGCGCCTTGAACCGGGGCAAACGGGGCGTGAGCATCGACCTCACCACACCGGCCGGCCGAGACCTCGCATTGTCGTTGATCGCCAAGGCGGATGCCGTCGTCGAAAACCAGGCGGCAGGCGTGATGGCCAAGCTCGGCCTCGGCTACGACCGATTGGCGGCCGTCAATCCCGACCTCGTCATGCTATCGATGTCGGCGTTCGGTTCCGGCAACGCGTGGTCCGAGACCCGCGCCTACGGCTCGACGCTGGAGCAAGGGTCCGGGCTGCCTCGCTTCGCGGGCGTTCCGGATTCGCCGCCGACCATGGCCCATCTCGCGTACGGCGACCCCGTCGGCGGGCTCTTCGGATGCGCCGCGATCCTGACGGCACTCGCCCACAAGAAGCGGGGCGGGCAAGGGCAATTCGTCAATCTCAGCATGATCGAGGCCATGCTTCAGTTCACCACGCCGGCGCTGCTCGAATATCAGTTGACGGGCGCCGAGCCGGTGAGACGCGGCAACCGCAACCCGGTGATGGCGCCGCACAACATCTATCCGAGTTCCGGTGAGGACCGATGGCTGGCCATTGCGGTGGAAAACACCGCCGCGTTCCACAATCTGGCTCGGATGGTCGGCAGGCCCGATTGGATCGACGCGAGTGACTTGGCCACGTTGGAGGGACGGAAAAAGGCGGAGGACGAGATCGATGCGGCGATCCGGGCCTGGTCGATCACGCTGTCTCCCGAACACGCCGCGCAGCGGTTGCAGGAAGCGGGCGTCTGCGCGGCGCCCGTGGTTCACACGGAGGACCTCGTCCACGATCCCCATCTGGGTCAGAACGGCTTTTTCATCGATCTGGTGCGCGAGTTCTCGGGGCCGCAACGGCAAGCGGGTTTTGCTGTCGTCAAGGATGGACAGCGTCTCCGGGCTGACAGACCGGCTCCGCTGCTCGGGCAACACAGCTGGGAAGTGCTCCACCACTATCTGGGCATTGCCCGCGACGGCTTCGATGCCATGGTCCGCGACGACATCGTCTGCTTTGAGCCGAAGTCGCTGAGAAGCAAACCGACCGCGACCAGACCATGATCAAGCGCGTGATTGACGAACGAGAACCACGCCCATCCGCCCTGCGGTCCGGTACGCGGCGCGGGGGCAATCTCCGATCGTTACGGAGCGTTCAGGCCGGAGGACGTCCGCGAGCGCAAGGGCGATCAATCTCGCGAGCCGAATGACCTCAGGCGTGTCCGGCTGCCGTCGCGAGCGAGGCCTCGCCGGTGACACGGACCACCGCCGCCAGCAGGCGGAGCGCGTCGGGACCGCCGCGATCGGCGATATGACCGCGCTCCATTTCCGCCGCAAGGATCTCGGCGTGGCCGGCGATGGTTTCGGCCGCTCGCTTCAGTGCCTCACGCGTGAGGACCAGCTGCAACTCGTCGGACAGGATATTCCAATCGGAAAGCATGGTTGCTCTTCCCGCTCTGGCCCTTTTGGCGTTGCTGAAAGCCGCGTGACTTCTTTGACGGTACGGTTCGGGCGGCGACTGACGGAAAATAACGGAAGCGAGTTAATCAGGAATTGCCGGTCTGTTCACCGGTCAGCTCAAGCTGGACGGGCTCGAGGCCGGTGAACGCCACCTCCACCCGACACGGTCCGTCAAGCCAGATCGGCGGCGTCACGCTGCCCAGCATGATCACCTGGCCGGCTTTCAGCCCGCCGAACGCGGCCGCCTCCACCGAACTTGCCAGCCACGCCAGGCAGTTCCACGGATGCCCGAGCAGGTCGGCGGCGACGCCCTCGCCGACCGACGTGCCGTCGACCCGCATGCGTCCGGCGAGAGCGGGAATGTCGAGCGCCCGCCAATCGGCGGCGGGGGCGCCGATGACGCAGGCGGCGTGATAGACTTGGTCGGCGATCAGGGTCGGGACCCCGAGCACAGCCGGATCGACCTCGTAGCGGTTCTCGACGATCTCGATCCCGGCGAACACGGTTTCTATGGCGGCTGCCGCCATGACGGGGGTGCAGGGGCCCGGCGGGATGTCGCGGGCCAGTCTGACCGCCACTTCACATTCCACACCCGGGAGGAGGAAGGCGGCGAACGGCAGGCGCGCGCCGCTCCGATGCAAGCCCGTTTCGGCCATGAAGCCACCCACCGGCCCGCTCAGGCCGAGGTAGTCCTGCATCCGCTTGGCCGTGGCGCCGATCTTGAAGCCGGCGGGCGGCAGCGCCTCGATCCGCCGCGCGAGTGCCGCCTGAGCCGCAGCACCCTCGACAGCGTCGGTCGGCGCCGACCCGGGAGGCAGCGTCGCAAGTCGGCGGCGCGCCGTCCGGTTCGCCGCGATCAGGGCGGCGACCCGGTCGGGATCGAAACCGCTCATGCGCGCCTCGCCAGTTCGTAGAGCGCGACGGTAGCCGCAGCCGAGACGTTCAGGCTCTCCATCGATCCCGGCATCGCCAGGCGGGCGACCTCGTCGCAGGTCTCGCGGGTAAGGCGGCGCAATCCCTCCCCCTCGGCGCCAAGCACCAGTGCGACGCGCCGCTCGGCGAGCACGGGTCCGGACAGCGGGCCGGGCGCGCCGGCGTCCAGCCCGACCACCCAGCATCCCGCCGCCTTCAAGGCGATCAACGTGCGCGCAATGTTGACGGCGCGCAGCAGCGGCACGGTCTCGAGCGCGCCGGATGCGGCCTTCGCCAGCGAGCCGGTCTCGTCC
Source organism: uncultured Alphaproteobacteria bacterium (assembly GCA_963719345.1). Classification (GTDB taxonomy): domain Bacteria; phylum Pseudomonadota; class Alphaproteobacteria; order Acetobacterales; family Acetobacteraceae; genus CAVRCA01. Next base: position 638,842 of record CAVRCA010000004.1, on the reverse strand, counting down.
GGGGCGTTACGATCCTGCGTGACCACCAGGGCCACGCCGAACGCGGCGGCCGAGCGGAGGATGGCGCCGACGTTGCGCGGATCGCTCACCTGGTCGAGCACCAGCAGCGGGCCGGGCCGCTCCAGCGCCGATTGCAGCGACGGCGTGGGCAGCAGGTCGGCGAGCAGCGCCGCCCCTTGATGCACCGCGTCACGGCCGAGCAGATGGTCGATGCGGCCGCGATCGGTACGCTCCGGAGTCAGTGCCCAGGGCTGCTTGAGGCGTTGCGCGAGCGACTGCTCGGCCTCCTCCGTCAGCAGAAGCCGACGCAGCCGACGCGCCGGATTGGCCAACGCCGCGGCGACCGCGTGCGGTCCGTAGATCCAGACGGTGCCGCGCGGCGCCTCGGGCGAGCGTCCGGCGCTCTGGTCCGGCCGTCTCGGGCGCTGGTCGTGACGTTCGTGTTGGCGCTGATCCTGGCGCTGGTTGTGGTCCTGCCACGGCCGGCCGTGCGACGGCTTGCCGTTCTGCCGCTCGCTATGGCCGCCGCCTCCATGCTGCCCCGGGCCGGGCTGTGCCTGGCCGTGCGGACCGCGGAGGGCGCGCGTCTCCTGTGGTCGCGGCCCCTGCGGTCGCGGCCCTTGGGGAGGACGCGGGCCGGAAGGCGGCCGGCCTGGGCCGCCGGGACGGCTTGAGTGCGGAGGTTTCATTGCGCCCACGGGTATAGCGGTCTCGACCCCGACTGCCCAGACGGGGTCCCGGACGGGGACTCCGCGCTGCGCCGGTCTTCGTTGACAAGCCGACGCCGATGACAATGATGCGGCCGCGATCGGAGGGGTGCCCGAGTGGCTAAAGGGGACGGACTGTAAATCCGTTGGCGCACGCCTACGTTGGTTCGAATCCAACCCCCTCCACCAGCGCTGCCTCGGTGCCGTCGGTGGACCCTGGCACTTCCTTCTGAGGAGACCGACGTGAGCCAAAGTTCCGAATCCGGCAAGGCCTCGGCCAAGCCGTTTCTCTCCGACGTGCAGACCCTTCGCGCCCGGGCCCGCCAGCATCTCGAGGGAGGCGCCGTGACCCCGGCCTATGGCGGGGATGTCAACAAGACCATCGAGATCCTGCAGACCGTGCTGGCGACGGAGATCGTCTGCGTGCTGCGGTATACGATGCACGCCATCGCCGCGACCGGCATCTCCAGCGAAGCCGTTAAGGAGGAGTTTGCCGAGCACGCCAAGGAGGAGCAGGGGCACGCTCACGCGGTGGCCGAGCGGATCAACCAGCTCGGTGGCAAGCCAAACTTCAACCCGGAAGGCCTCACGACCCGCGCCGCGTCGCAATACGCCGAGGGCGAGAACCTGGTCGATATGATCCGCGAGAACCTGATCGCCGAGCGGATCGCGGTTGAACACTACCGCGAGCTGATCCGCTACTTCGGCGATGACGATCCCACGACGCGCGTGATGCTCGAAGGCATCCTCACCAACGAGGAGGAGCATGCCAACGACATGCACGACCTCCTGGTCGCGCACGAGGGCAAGCCGATGTTGCCGCCCGAATAGCTTGCTGGCGCCGGCCCGGGCGATCCGGTATCAGGCCGGAGCACGCGGGCTTTAGCGGGTGCGGGTGTAGCTCAATGGTAGAGCCCCAGCCTTCCAAGCTGGTTATGCGGGTTCGATTCCCGTCACCCGCTCCAGCCGTGCCGCGATCCTTTGGGCTGCGTCGCTCAGGCCAGCGCCTCGCGGCCTCTTGACTCCGCGGTCCCCCAGCCCTTCATACGGCCCCGACGTGCCCGTCGGCCGCCCGGTTGCGGCGAGTGGGCCGCCGTGCAGGGGTGTAGCTCAATTGGCTAGAGCGCCGGTCTCCAAAACCGGAGGCTGGGGGTTCGAGACCCTCCACCCCTGCCAGCGCTCGTGCGGAGCCGGCGACAGCCTCCCGCCGTGAATGATCTGGCAGATTAAGGTGCGGGAGGTGCGGCGAGGTGGCGATCAATCCGGCTAGGTTCCTGCGGGAAGTCCGCAGCGAGGTGGCCAAGGTCACGTGGCCGTCGCGGCGGGAAACCCTGGTCACCACCGGCCTGGTGTTCGCCATGGTGGCACTCGCGGCGGTATTCTTCCTGGTGGTCGATCAGGTCGTCGGTATCGGCGTCCGGGCGTTGTTCGCCGGCATTTGAGGGAGGTTTCTGGGCCTATGGCCAAGCGTTGGTATGTGGTGCACGTCTACTCGGGCTTCGAGAAGAAGATCGCCCAGCAGATCAAGGAACAGGCGGCGCAGAAGGGGCTCGCCGATCAGTTCGACGAAGTGCTGGTGCCGTCCGAGCAGGTCGTCGAGATGCGGCGCGGGCAGAAGATCAATTCGGAGCACAAGTTCTTCCCCGGCTACGTCCTGGTCCGGATGGACCTCACCGACGATGCCTGGCACCTGGTCAAGAACACCCCCAAGGTCACCGGCTTCCTCGGCAGCAAGACGCGCCCGAGCCCGATCAGCGAGGCCGAAGCCGAGCGGATCATGAAGCAGACCCAGGAGGGCGTGGAACGGCCGCGGCCCTCGATCCTCTTCGAGGTCGGCGAGCAGGTGCGCGTGGCCGACGGCCCATTCACCAGCTTCAACGGCACCGTCGAGGAAGTCGATGAGGAAAAGGGCCGCGTCAAGGTCAGCGTCTCGATTTTTGGTCGCTCGACACCCGTCGAACTCGAATACGGGCAGGTCGAGAAGGCCTGACCAGACCAATCGGCGAGCACGGGCCCGCACAGCCCGGAGCATGATTCACAATGGATTCACGAGTTTCCCTGAAATTGCGACAAGTCGCATATCAGGAGACATCGTATGGCCGTCGACTATCGTCCGCATCATTTCGAATGGACCCCTGACGACGGCCAGCAGTACTCCTCCTCGCAAGATGGCTTGTTGCAGGACGGCTTTTCCCAGGACGGCTTTTCCCAGGGCGGCTTCGGCGCCGGGGGCTTCGAGGCAACGGCCGCCGCCACCGTCAAGTCGGCGGCGACGCTTTCGCAGACCCTCTATCTGCAGGAGCCCGGCACCACCGCAGCCATCAGCGTCAGCGACCTCTATCAGGGGCAGATCGGCGACTGCTTCCTGATCTCGTCCATCGGCGAGCTGGCGTTGACCCATTCGAGCGCGATCAGCCACATGATCCACGACAACGGCAACGGCACGGAAACCGTCACGCTCTACACCGGCTCGGACGGCTATCTGCCGGGCTTCTGGACCACCGCGTTCAAGGCCGTGGCGATCACGGTCAACAACGTCTTCCCGAGCTATTCGGTCGACAACGGCGCAACGCAGGACGTCGTCGGCACTCAGAAAGAGATCTGGCCGCAGGTGCTGGAAAAGGCGGTCGCGACCCTTGATGGCGGCTACGGGGCGATCAGCAACGGCGGCAATCCCACCGTGGCCATGGAGGAGCTGACTGGACACGCTGCGAGCGCCCTGTCCCCGGGCAGCCTGACCATGGCGGCGTTGCAGAGCTACGCCGGCGCGGGCGACCTCATCACCATGGACACCGATGCGCAGTCCGGGCTGGCGTACAATCTGGTCGGCAACCATGCCTACATGTTCGAGAAGGTCAGCACGGTCAACGGGACGCCAATGGTGCAACTCGGCAACCCGTGGGGCTTCGACCAGCCTGCCGCGATCCCCCTCGCGCAGCTCTCACGCGTGATGACGGAGGTCGATGTCGGCCGGTTCGCCTAGAGACCGGGAAACGAGGCGCCCCACCGGTCCTGATACACGATGTCGGCGAGCGCGCCGCGTCCGACGGGACCGAAGTTTCCGAGCGGATAGCCGATCGGCAGGATGGCGTAGGAGTGAACCCCGTCCGGCAGGCCGAGCGCCTGCTCCGCTTCGCGCTCGTGCAGCAGGTGGCGGGTCGTCAGGGTTGATCCGAGGCCGAGCGCGCGGGCCGCGAGGAGCATGTTCTGCACGGCCGGATAGATCGACGCGCCGGCCGAGCGGCTCGGGTTAGGATCGGCGAGGCAGGCCACGATCCACACCGGCGCCTCGTGGAAGTGCTCGGTGAGGTATTCGACGGCCGCGTGCTGGCGACGGTATTTCTCCGCCGAGACGCCTGGGGGCGGCGCGCTGTCGCGGTAACGCGGGCCGACCACCTCGTCGAACGCGCGCTTGTAGACGACCTGCACGGCACGCTTGATCGCCGGGTCCTTGATGACGAGGAAGCGCCAGCGCTGCGTGTTGCCGCCGTTCGCTGCCGCCGCACCCGCCTCGAGGATCTTGCGGATCAACTCGTCGGGCACCGGGTCGGGCCGCAGCCGCCGCATTGACCGCGTCGTGTGCATGATCTCGAACACGTCGTTCGTCTCTGCCATTCGGCCCTCCGCCGCCTGTCCGGCCGAGCTTGGTCCTGCCCTGCCCCCGGCACAAGCGCCGTTCGACGCCCGCCTCGCCGCTTGCTAGCCTGATCCGAATGAGGAGGGCGCGACCATGCTGACCCGTGAACAGATCGACGAGTACAACCGGATCGGAGCGATCGTCGTCCCTGACGTCCTCGCTCCCGAAGAGGTGCGGGATCTGCGCCGCGTCACCGACGACTTCGTCGAGCGCTCGCGCGCCCTGACGCAGCATGACGACGTCTACGATCTCGAGGACAGCCACACGCCGCAGCAACCGCGGGTGCGGCGCATCAAGGCGACCCATCTGCAGCATCCGTCATATGCCAGCCTGGTCCGGCATCCGCGCATCGTCGCGGCGCTGCAGGATCTCTGGGGTCCAGACATCCGCTTCGACACCGCCAAGCTCAACCTGAAGTCGGCCGGCTTCGGCGCGCCGGTGGAATGGCACCAGGACTGGGCTTTCTACCCGCACACCAACGACGACCTTGCCGCCGTGGGCGTGCTGATGGACGACATGGAGCTCGAGAACGGACCGCTGATGATCATCCCAGGCTCGCATCGCGGACCGGTGTTCGATCATCACGACGACGGCAGGTTCTGCGGCGCCATGGACCCGGCGCGCGGCGACGTGGACTATGGCGCCGCGGTGCCGCTCACCGGGCGCGCCGGGTCGATCACCATCCACCATGTGCGTGCGGTACACGGCTCGGCGCCGAACACGTCCAACCGCGACCGTCGCTTGCTGCTGCTGCAATTCCGTGCCGCCGACGCCTGGCCGCTGCTCGGCGTCCCGGGCGGGCTCGCGGCTTACGACGCGCTGATGGTGGCCGGCACGCCCTCGATCGAGCCGCGCCTGACCGCCGTGCCGGTGCGGCTGCCCCTGCCGCCGGCGGACAAACAAGGCTCGATCTACGAGAACCAGAAGGGGCTGAAGAACCGTTACTTCGCCGCAGTCGTGTGAAGCCGGCCCCGAGAAACCAGCTTCACAGCCTTTCAGCTATCTCCGTGAGAACGGGAGTGAGTTCGGCGGCCCATTGCTCGATCCCCTCGCCGGTCGCGAGCAGGTCCTGACGCATCTCGATCAGCACGGCGTCTAGCCCGCGCGCATCGCCGTGGACCGGCACGGTGTAGTCGGTCTCCGGTGAAACCTTGTAGGGCTCGTTGTCCCCCACCGCGCGATCCGTGCCGCGCCGCAATCCGGCGATCAGCGCCTGCGCGAAGCGGGTCGCGCCGGCGTACAGCACGCCAACCTGCCACGGGCGCGCGATGCCATGGAACACCGGGGTGAAGCTATGCACTCCGACCACGATGGTCCGCCTGCGGACCGCCTGCCGCCGGTCGAGGGCCGCTGCCACCCGGTCCTGGAACGGAGTGAAGAACCGCGCCGCTCGCGCCGCGCGCTCGTCCGGGGCGAGACCGACATTGCCCGGGATCTCGGTCGCCTCACTGCGGGTTACGATGCTGGTCGGCGCTCCCAGAGGGCGGTTGCAGTCGATCAGCAGGCGGGAATAACCGGCCAGGAACAGCGGTGCGTCAAGTCGCTCGCTCAGGCGCCGCGCAAGCTCGGCCGCGCCGAGATCCCAAGCGATGTGTCGCTGCAGGTCGGCCGCTGCGAGGCCCAGGCCGGCGTAGGAATCCGGGATGTGATTCGACGCGTGCTCGCATACCAGCAGGTAGTCCGAGCCGCCGCCTTCATTCACCACGGTGACGGCCGGATGCATCGGGCTCTCGTCTAGCTTGCGGCGGCGGTTTCGGCGCCGATCGGAACTTCATCGGTGACGACGTCGAACCCAGCCAGCGCGCAGGGGCCGAACGTCGTCGACAGGGCGACGTCGGTGGCGTCCCGACCGCGCGCCATGAGGATGCGGCCGATGCGCGGCGTGTTGTGCCGGGCGTCGAACGTGTGCCAGTGGCCGCTCAGGTAGACCTCGAACCAGGCGCTGAAATCCATCGGGAAGTCGACCGGCGGCACGCCGATGTCGCCGAGATAGCCGGTGCAGTAGCGCGCCGGGATGTTCATACAGCGGCAGAGCGTGATGGCGAGATGGGCGAAATCGCGGCAGACGCCGAGCCGGTCGTTGTGCCCGCCCCAGGCAGTCCGGGTCGAGTCGGCGTGCTCGTAGCCGAACGTGATCCGTTCATGCACGTAGTCGCAGATCGCCTGCACCCGCGTCCATCCCGGCGGGGTGCCGCCGAACAGCGACCAGGCCGTGTCGGACAGGCGGTCGGTGTCGCAATAGCGGCTGCCGAGCAGGAACACGAGAACATCATCGGGCAGGTCCTGCACGGGATGCTGGATCGCCTCGGGAACCACCGCATCCGGTGTTCCGGGGTCCTGCACCAGCATGCGGCACGAGATCGCCAAGCGGCCCGGAGGCGCCACGATCCGGTGGCAGATGTTGCCGAAACTGTCGCGATATTCCGTCGCCCCGATCGGCGGGTCGAAGGTGATCTGATGCGGCCCGACCACGTCCGCGATGCGCGACGGATGAACGCTCAACGCCAGCAGCATGGGCGTCGGTTGCGGGCAATCATAGGTTATGTCGTAGCCAGCGCTGATCTGCATGGAGCTCCTTTCCACGATCGGGGGGATTCGAACGAACTTTTGGTTTTGGATCGTCCGGTTGCGCCCGGATCGCGCTTGTCAGCGGTGACTTGGACGCTGGCGGAGCAGCAAATCGCATTTCGCGCGCACGATGGCAACCTTGCGCAAAGGCAACTTTGCCACCTCAGCAACTCGCCGTCACGTCACGGATCGCCGGCTGGATGTTCGGGATCGAGCGGAGGGAGGCCGGCCCGTCGCTCGCCGTCACGTGGACCTCGACCGCCATGCCGAGATTGTCGGCCGGGAAGCCGAACCAAGTGCCGGACAATGGGATCGCCTGACGCGGATCGCGCGTGATCGCGACCCGGATCAGGTCGCGGTTGCCGACGATCCCGTTGGTCGGATCGAACTCGACCCAGCCGGCGCCGGGAAGGTAGATCCGCACCCAGGCGTGCGTCGAGCCGCCGCCGACATGGCTGCCGCCGTCGCGGCGGGGCACGTACAAGTAGCCGGAGACGAACCGGGCGGCGAGACCGAGCGAGCGAGCCGCCTCGATCATCAGCACGGCAAAATCCCGACAGGTTCCACTGCCGAGCCGCAAGGTCTTCGTGGGCTCCTGGATGCCGCCGTCGTAGCGGGCGATGTAGGTAAAGCCGCGATGGATCCCGTTCGTCAGGGCGTCCAGCAAACCGACGGTGTCGCTCGGCCCATCGCTGCGCAGGAACCGTCGCGCCCACTGATCGACTTTGCGACCGGGGTCCGGGTATTGCCGCTCGATGGAGCGGGCCAGATCCGGCATTTCATCGACGCCGTAGGAGAACGGGAAACTGCGGGCGTATTTCTCCAACTGGAAGTCGAGCGCGCCCGCCGGATGATGGTGCAACTTCACGGTGCTGGCGAAACGCAACTCGCGCGCCCGGGACGAGAACTGCGCGACGGCGACGCTGTTGCCGAACACGTCGTGCACCCAGCGGAGTTCCGACGGCGCGGGCGTTATCTCCAGCCGCTCTTCGAGCAGCCGCTGATCATGCCCCTCGCGCGGCCGCAGCATCATCCGGTGCTCACCGAAGCCGACGGCGTGCTTGTAGGTGTAAGTGGTGACGTGGGAGACGGTCAGGATCGGCATGTCAGCGAGCGAAAAGCCGCGCGTGGGGACGGGTTGCGGCGCGGAACCAGACGGGGCGGGCTCTTTTCGACATGGGGTGAACCGACTGCTGAAGTGTCAACTCGCCGCGGCGCGGAAGCGGTCCCGGCCTTGCGCGTCGGACTCGGCCAGGAGTTCGCCCAGCGAGAGCATATGGTTGACGTGCGCCAGCACCTCGCCAAAGGCAAAGCCGGTCTGGTGCTCGTCCAGCTCGCGGGTGAACACCCGGGGCAGCATCTCGGCCACCGACAAGGCACGGGTGCGGCAGGCGTCGGCGATCTGGCCACAGCGCTGGCGGTGGTGGGCGATCAGCTCGTCGATGCGGGTGTGGAGGCCGAGGAACGGCAGGCCATGCCCGGGCAGCACCAGCACGTCGGCGGCGACGGCACCGCGCAAGGCGCGCAGCGAGCGGAGATAGATGCCGAGCGCGTCGAGATCAGGCTCCATGGCGTGCACGCTGACGTTGGGCGAGATGCGCGCGATCACCTGGTCGGCGGCAAAGAACAGCCGATTTTCCCGGCAGTACAGGGTCGCCTGCTCCAAGGCGTGGCCGCCGCCGGTCTGCACCTGGAAATCGCGGGCGCCAATGCGCAGCGTGTCGCCGTGCTGAAGCCGATGGTACATCGGCGGCACGCCGGTGGTCCGGCGCAGATATTCGTGCCCCCGGCTCAGCACCAGTTCCGTCACCTCCGGGGAGAGGCCGTGCCGAAGATAAAACGGCCGGTACATGTCGGCCCCGAGATCGGCGGGCGCATAGCGCAAGGCGAGGCTGTAGATGTATTCCGGCCGGGGCATTGCGAGCGGCAGGCCGAACCGTTGGTGCAGCCAGCCGGCCAGCCCGACATGGTCCGGGTGGAAATGCGTCACGATCATGCGGGTGAGGCGCTGGCCGGCCAGCGGGCCGGCGAGCACCGTCTCCCAGCCCTCCCGGCAGGCGTCGGTGCCGAGCCCGGTGTCGAGCACCGCCCAGCCGCCCTCGTCCTCGATCAAGTAGATGTTCACGTGGTCGAGGCGATAGGGCAGCGGCAGGCGGAGCCAACGCACGCCCGAGGCAATCTCGGTCAAGGTGCCGGGCGCGGGCGGTTCGGTGTGCGGAAACAGGAGCGTCGGGGCGGCCGGTTCGTGTTGCATTGCGTCATCTTATCCCGCAAAGCAGCTGGCAGGCGAGGCTGATCGTTGCCGCCCGCCAGGCCCGGCGGTAGCGTCCCGACCACAACCGAGGGAGGTGCAGCCGGGTCGATGAGCAAGCACGTTGTGGCCGCCATGCGGGACATCCCGCCCGGCTCGCGCAAACTGGTGACGGTGAAGGGGCGGCCGATCGCGGTGTTCAACATCGGCGGCGAGTTTTTCGGCGTGCTGAACCGTTGTCCGCATCAGGGCGGGTCGCTGGGAGAGGGCACGCTGTGCGGCCTGGTGGAAGCCGACGAGCCCGGCCAGTATCGCTACTCGCGGGCGGGCGAGATCCTGCGTTGCCCCTGGCACGGCTGGGAGTTCGACCTGCGCACCGGCCAGTCCTGGTGCGAGCCGGGGCGCATCACGGTGCGCAGCTACCCGGTCGAGGTCACCCCAGGCGCGAGCGTCGTCCAAGGCCCGTATGTGGCAGAGACGTTCCCGGTCACGGTCGAGGAGCAGTACGTCGTCGTCGAGGTCTGACGCGGTGGCATCTGGCGGCAGCGGATCGAGCCGCGTCGTCGGGCTCGACCTGGTACGTGCGCTGGCGATCCTGTTCGTCCTGCTCAGCCATTGCGGCGACGTCTTCGCCGCCTGGTTGGGCGGCTACTCGCCCGCCTGGCTCGGAGCGGCCGGCTTCTTCGGCGTGGAATTGTTCTTCGTGCTGAGCGGCTTTCTGATCGGCGGGCTGCTGCTCCGCATCATCGCCGAGCGCCCGACCCTGCGGGCCTGGGGCGTGTTCCTGGTCCGCCGCTGGATGCGGACCCTGCCCGCCTACCTGATCTGGATCGCTGTGCTGGCGCTGATCTGGCCGCCGCAGTTCTGGCAACCCGACCACGCCGCGCTGACCTGGCACCACGTCATCCGCTACGCCACGCTGACCCAGAACCTCGCCTGGCCGATGACGGATTCCTGGTTCGGGGTCTCCTGGTCGCTCACCGTCGAGGAATGGTTCTATCTCACCTTTTCCGCCCTCTTACTTTTGGCGGCGGCGTTGCTCGGGGCGCGGCGGGGATTCTGGCTGGCGACCGGGGTATTTCTCGTGGTTCCCGTGCTGCTGCGCTGGCAGGTGCCGGATACCGCCGACTTCAACGAGGTGCTGAGCAAGATCGCCGTCCTGCGGCTCGACGCCATCGCCTTCGGCCTGGTGCTGGCCGCGATGCAGCGCCGGGGCGGCCTCGCCTTCCGTCACCCGGCGCCGATGCTTCTGGCCGGCGTGCTGCTGATCGCCGGACTGTGGAGCGGCTGGTTCGACCGCCACCTGCATCCCGAGCTGCACATGCGGCGCACCTTCATCTTCGACGTGGCTTCGCTCGGCTTCGCGCTCTGCCTGCCGGCGGCCGCCCGGCTGCGCCACCTGCCCGATCGGCTGCGGCTGCCGGAGGCGGCGATCATCGCCCTCAGCACGCAATCCTACGCGATCTACCTCGTTCATCTATCTGTGCTGGAAATCGTCGGCTTCTATCGTGAGCGCTGGGGCGCTCCGGCATGGGCCGCGATCACAATTAGCTTGGCGCTGATCTGGGGGTTATCCTGGGCCTCGTGGCGTTGGATCGAGGCGCCGATCCTGGCCCGCCGGCCCCGCCAATCCGGGGTGGACGGTGCAGCTCGGCTGCTCCGTGGGTCGGTTGTCTGAACCCACCCCGGCCGATATAGGCAGGCGATGGTCGATCTGACGCACGAGTACGATGTGTTGGTGGTGGGCGGCGGCAATGCGGCGCTCTGTGCCGCGATCACCGCGCGGCAGGCCGGCTGCTCCGTGCTGCTGGCCGAACATGCGCCGCGCGCCTTCCGGGGCGGCAACAGCCGACACACCCGCAACCTGCGCGCCATGCACGCGAAACCCACTTCGGTGCTGACCGAAGCCTATCTCGAAGAAGAGTACTGGGACGACCTGCGCCGCGTCACCGCCGGCAACACCGACGAGCAGCTCGCGCGCATGACGATCCGCGCCTCCTCCGGCGTGTTCGATTTCATGCACCAGTGCGGGGTGCGATTCCAGCCGTCGCTGACCGGCACGCTCAGCCTCTCGCGCACCAACGCTTTCTTCCTGGGCGGCGGCAAGGCGCTGGTCAACGCCTACTATCTCACCGCCGAGCGGCTGGGCGTCGATGTGCTCTACGATACCGAGGTGACCGAGCTGCACATGGAGGACGGGTTCGTGCGCGCCGCCTCGCTGAGCAAGAACGGCTTTCCGGAGACGGTGCGGGCGCGGTGCGTGGTCGCCAGCTCCGGCGGCTTCCAGGCGAATCTCGACTGGATGCGCGAGTATTGGGGCGAGGCGGTCGACAACTTCGTCATCCGCGGCACGCCCTATAACCGCGGCCGGGTGCTGAAAAGCCTGCTCGGGCAAGGTGTCGCCCCGGTCGGCGATCCGACGCAGTGTCATGCCGTAGCGCTCGACGCGCGCGCGCCGAAATTCGACGGCGGCATCGCGACACGGCTCGACAGCGTGCCGTACAGCATCGTGCTCAACCGGGATGGGGACAGGTTCTACGACGAGGGCGAGGATTTCTGGCCGAAGCGCTACGCGATCTGGGGGCGGCTAATCGCCCAGCAGCCCGGCCAGATCGCTTTTTCAATATTGGACGAGAAATCGGTTCGCCTGTTCATGCCGTCGATCTACCCCGCGATCAAGGCGGACACCGTCGAGGAGGTCGCGGCCGGCATGGGGCTCGATCCGGTGAAGGCGGCGCGCACGGTCGCTGCGTACAACGCGGCGGTGCAGCCCGGAACCTTCGACGGCATGGTCCTCGACGATTGCCGGACCGAGGGATTGACTCCGCCCAAGACGCATTGGGCACGGCGGATCGACACGCCGCCGTTCTACGGCTATCCGCTGCGTCCCGGCATCACCTTCACCTATCTCGGCGTGCGGGTGAACGAACGCGCACGGGTACTGATGCAGGACGGACGGCCCGCCGGGAACCTGTTCGCCTCCGGCGAGATCATGGCCGGGAACATCTTGGGGCGCGGCTATCTCGCCGGCTTCGGCATGACGATCGGCACCGTGTTCGGCCGCATCGCAGGGGAGGAGGCCGCACGCCATGTCCGAAACTGACGCGCCCGCTTCCGATGCCCCCGCTTCCGATGCCCCCGCCTCGGACGCCATCGCCGACGCCCGGCGCTACATGGAGATCTGCAACGGCTGCCGCTACTGTGAGGGGTTCTGTGCGGTGTTCCCCGCCATGGAGTTGCGGCGCGAGTTTCCGGCCGGCGACCTGAACTATCTCGCCAATCTCTGCCACAACTGCATGGGCTGCTTCTATGCGTGCCAGTACGCGCCGCCGCACGAGTTCGGCGTCAACGTGCCGCGCGCCTTCTCGCTGGTGCGCGCCGAGAGCTACGCCGCGTACGCCTGGCCGGCGCCGCTGGCCCGCGCCTTCGAGCGCAACGGCGTTGTGGTTTCGCTGGTAGCGGCGCTGTCGCTTGCTCTGGTGCTGGTGCTCACCACCATGCTGGCGCCGCCGGATGCGCTGTATGCCGCGCATCGCGTCGAGCCCGGCTCGTTCTATGCCGTCATCCCGCTCCGGATCATGCAGGGGCTCGGCATCGCGACGTTCGGCTTCGCCCTGGTGGCACTCGGCGTCGGGGCGCGGAATTTCTGGCGCGATGCCGGCGCGGTGCGGATCGGTGCGGCGGCGGTCCCGCGCGCATTGTGGGACGTGCTGACCTTGCGCAACCTCGGCGGCGGCGGCGATGGCTGCAACGACCGGGACGAGCGTTTCTCGATGACGCGCCGTTGGCTGCACCATGCAATGTTCTACGGTTTTCTCCTCTGTTTCGCCGCGACGTCCACGGCGTTCGTGTATGGGACCCTGCTGGGTTTCGCCGCGCCATACCCGCTGCTGAGCCTGCCCGTCGCGCTCGGGACGGTGGGCGGCGTGTTGCTGCTGGTCGGCACCATCGGGCTGTTCGCGATGAAGCTGACCGGCGACCCGCTGCCCGCCGCGCGCCGGTTGCTCGGCGCGGACGTGGCGCTGCTGATGCTGCTGGCGCTGACGGCGCTCACCGGCTTGGCGTTGCTTGCGCTGCGGTCGACCGGGGCGATGGGCTTGGCGCTCGCAGTGCATCTCGGCGTCGTGCTGGCCCTGTTCCTGCTGCTGCCGTACGGCAAGATGGTGCATGGCGTGTATCGCTCGGCCGCCCTGCTGCGCAACGCCGCCGAGCGGCGAACCGCGGCGGACACCGTTCACTGAGCGGCGAGTCGGGTCGTCCGATAGGGCGCCCGGACGTCACAGGCGAAGCCGATGCTTTCGAGCGTCACGGGACCGTCGCGCACCGCAGTGGGCTGGTCCGGCCAGGAGCCGTCTGACTGCCGCCGCAGCAGATCGGCGCCGATCTCGGCGGTGCGCAGGATCAGGATTTCCTGCACGCTCGGGATCGTCGTGTAGGTCCACAAGTTCGACCACGTCTCGGCGGCATTGCTCGGCGAGAGGATCTCGATCACCAGCACCGGATCGGTCATAGTGGCCTCCTCCGGTCCGGAAGGCCCGCAGGTCACGGCGAGGTCGGGGATGCGCACGTTGTGAGCGGCCTGCACGCGGGGGACGATGCCGGGCGCCGTCACCACCCGGCAAACGCTGCCACGCTCGGCCAGGCGATTGCCGATCAACCGCGCCATCTCCGCTTGGACCGCACCATGCGTGAGGCTCGCCGGCGCCATAGCCTGCGGCGCGCCGTCCACGAGTTGCCATGGCGTGTCGCCCGGCGGATTCCAGGCGAGGAATTCTGCGACCGACATGAATACCGGAATCTTTGGCAGCGCGACCATACGGTCAGCCTAGCACGCCGGGGCGATCTCGGGGGAACGGTCAGCGCATCACGCGCCCGACCAGGTAGCCGACCACGGCGCCGCCGAGCAGCGCTATGAGAACGGCGGTCAGCGGTTGCGAGCGCACGCGGTCCGAGACCACCTCGGCCTGCTGGGATACGGTTTGCGCGGCGTCACGGGCGGCGCTTTGGGCGCTGTCCGCGGCGCTCGCCACCGCCGGCCCCAGGCGGTCGCGCATCAGGCTGTTCACCTGCGCTTGCAGCCCGGCCAGTTTCGCTGCCGTATCATCCGTCCTCGATGCCATCGGAACTCCCTTCCTGCCCAGCCGACCGACCCTACGCCTTGACCAGCGGACACTCATGCGCCGACAGCGGCCGGAACGCCTCTTCGGCCGGCGTCACCGCGATCGGTCTCATCAGGTCCCACTCCTGCTTGCTCTCGGACGGCTTCTTCGCCTCGAAGAGATAGCACGGGTGGATCTTGCGTCCGTCCTCCCGGATCACGCCGTTCGCGCCGAAGCAGTCGTCATCCGTCGGTATCGCCTTCATGCGCGCGACCGTCGCCGCCCCGCTCGCCTTGGCGGCCGCCGGCCCGAGGTCGGCGATCGCCTTGAAGTAGTGCAGCGCCGACGAATACTGGCCGGCCTGGATGCTGTTCGGCCACATCGAGACCTTCGGCTTGATACGGTCCATGAAGGCGCGCGTGCGCTCGTTCAGGTCCCAGTAGTAGCTCTCGCTCATCAGCAGGCCCTGGGCGGTCTCGAGTCCGGCGGCGTGTACGTCGGTGCTGTAGACGATCAGCGCGGCGATCCGCTGCTTGCCCGTGCCCAGGCCGAACTCGCGCGCCTGCTTGAGGCAATTCACCGTGTCGGTGCCCGAATTAGCGAGGCCGACCACCTTGGCGCCCGAGGCTTGCGCCTGCAGCAGCGCCGCCGAGAAATCGGTGGTCTCGGGGAACGGGTAGACGTTGGCGCCGAGCACCTTGCCGCCGGCGTCGGTGACGAACTTCGAGGCGTCGCGCTGCAATGCTTGGCCGAACGCGTAGTTGGCGGTGATGAAGAACCAGCTGTCGCCGCCCTGCCGGGTCATTGCTCCGGCAGTCGATTTCGACGCCATGTAGGTGTCCGTCACCCAATGGATCGTGTTGGGCGTGCACGCCTTGCCGGTCAGGTCCGAGGTGGCCGTGCTGGTGCTGAGATAGATCTTGTTCTTGTCGCGGGCGATGCTGGTGATGACCAGCGCGCAGGACGAAGCGCCGCCGTCCTGGATCATGTCGACCCCGCCCTCGTCGAACCACTGCTTGGCGAGCGAGGCGGCGAGGTCGGGCTTGTTCTGGTGGTCGGCCACCTGCACGTCGACGTCGAACCCATGGTCGCCCCATTCCTGAACGGCCTGACGCGTGCAGGCGACCGAGGTCGGGCCGGTGATGTCGCGATACGGTCCCGACTGGTCGTTCATGATCCCGATCCGGATCACCGGCCGCTGCGCCCGAGCGCGACGGTGCGGCAGGACGGCGGCACCGGCGGCCGCGGCCCCGATCAGGGTCCGGCGATTGAGAACCATTGCTCCTCGGCCTCCCATCAGACGGCCCTGGCGGGCCATTTCGAACTCATATCAGGGAGCCGGTGTGCCGGTCGAGCCAGCGCGGCGGGATGACATACGGCGGCACACAGCCTTAAGCTCCGGGCTGGACCGAAAGAGTCCGCGGAGGACGTCACAATGGGGCCGGATTTCGAGAGTGCCGTCATGCGCAAGGTCGCATGGCGCCTGATCCCCTTTCTCAGCATCGGCTACATGATCAACGCGCTCGACCGCTTCAACGTGTCGATGGCCGCGCTGACCATGAACAAGGCGCTCGGCCTCAGCGCCAGTGCGTACGGCCTCGCCGCCGGCGCGTTCTTCTGGAGCTACGTGCTGTTCCAGTTTCCGGCCAACCTGATGCTCAACCGGGTCGGAGCGCGGCTCTGGCTCAGCCTGGTCATCCTGGTCTGGGGCCTCTGTTCGACAGCGACCGCTTTCGTCACCGGCGAGACGAGTTTTGTCCTCGCCCGCTTCATGCTCGGCGTCGCGGAGGCCGGATTTTTCCCCGGCGTTGCGTATTTCTTGACGTGCTGGTTTCCGGCGCGGCATCGCGGCCGGATGATGGGGATCTTCTACGCCTTCGGTGCCTTCGCCGGCGTTCTCGGGGCGCCGCTCGGGGCCAATCTGCTCAAGCTGGACGGCTGGCTGGGGTTCCAGGGGTGGCAATGGGTGTTCCTCGTCGAAGGCACACCGGCCGTCATCCTGGCCTTCTTCGGCCTCATTGCGCTGCGCGACCGCCCCCTCGATGCGCATTTCCTCGAACCGCAGGAGCGGGCCTGGTTGCAGCAACGCCTCGACACGGAGGCGGCTGCCAAATCCGGCGCGTCGAAGAGTTTGCTGCGCTCCCTCGCCAGCCCGGAAATCATCATGCTGACGATCGCCTACTTCCTGATCGGCTACGGCGTCTACGCGCTGGCCTTCTTCCTGCCGCTGATCGTCAAGACGCTCGGGCTGTCCAACACCGAGATCGGATATGTGCTCATGCTGCCTAGTCTGTGCGGCGTGGTCGGGATGATCGTGGTCTCGCGCAGTTCCGACCGCACCGGCGAGCGGGTCTGGCACACGGTCATTCCAGTGGCGCTCGCCGGCACCGGAGCGATGGCGGCCGGGCTGCTGCTTGGCAACATCTATCTCGCGATGGCGGCGTTCTGCCTGGCGATGTTCGGCATCGCCTCGTGCCTGCCGGTGTTCTGGAACCTACCCACGGCTTATCTCGGCGCGGGGGCGGCGGCCGGCGGCATCGCTTTCATCAACTCGATCTGCAACATCTCCGGCTACGTCGCGCCGCAGATGACCGGATTGCTGCGCGATGCCACCGGCGGCTACATGGTTCCGCTGCTGGTCACGGGCGCGCTGGTGATGGTGGGCGCTGTCCTGATCCTCGCCTCGGGCATCCGCAAACACGTGCCCCGAGGGGTTCAAGTGGCCGTGGAAGCGACCGTGTTTCACTGAGCACGGACCCGTCATTGCGGGCTTGACCCGGCAATCCATGCCGCCGACGGTCGAACCGTGAGATGGATGCCCGGAACAAGTCCGGGCATGACGGGCTTGATCTACCGCTCGAGCGCCATCGCCACGCCCATGCCGCCGCCGATGCACAGCGTTGCCAGTCCCTTCCGGGCGTCACGCTTCTGCATCTCGTGCAGCAGGGTGATCAGCACCCGGGCACCGGACGCGCCGATCGGGTGGCCGATCGCGATGGCGCCGCCGTTCACGTTCACCTTCGACGTGTCCCAACCAAGATCCTTGTTCACCGCGATGGCCTGGGCGGCGAACGCCTCGTTGGCCTCCACCAGGTCGAGTTCGTCGACCTTCCAACCGGCCCGCGCCAGCGCCTTGCGGCTCGACGGGATCGGACCGGTGCCCATCACCGCCGGATCGACGCCGGCCGTGGCGAATGCGGCGATGCGGGCGAGCGGCGTGAGGCCGCGCTTGGCCGCTTCGGAGGCCGTCATGACGACGAGCGCCGCGCCGCCGTCGTTGATGCCGGAGGCATTGCCGGCAGTCACCGTGCCTTCCTTGTTGAAAGCCGGCCGCAGCTTGGCCATCGTCTCGGGGTTGGCGTCGTGCCGGATGTACTCGTCATCGCCCACCACCGTGTCGCCCTTGCGGCCCTTCACGGTGACCGGCGCGATCTCGTCCTTGAAACGCCCGCTCTTCTGCGCCGCCGAGGCCTTGTGCTGCGAGCCCAGCGCAAACTCGTCCTGCTCGTCGCGGGTGATCTGGTAGGCGCGCGCCACGTTCTCGGCGGTGACTCCCATGTGATAGCCGTGGAACGCGTCCCACAGCCCGTCCTTCAGCATCGTGTCGATGAACTCGACGCCACCCATCTTGGTGCCGCTGCGCAGGTAGGCCGCGTGCTGCGACTGGCTCATGCTCTCCTGGCCGCCGGCGATCACGATGTTGCTCTCGCCGGTCCGCACCTGCTGCGCCGCGAGTGCCACGGCCCGGAGCCCGGAGCCGCAGACCTGGTTGATCGCGAACGCGGTCTTGTCGTCCGGGATGCCGGCCGCCCGCGCCGCTTGGCGGGCCGGGTTCTGCCCCTCTCCGGCGGTGAGGACCTCGCCCATGATGACCTCGTCGACCTCGGCGGGATCGAGCCTGGCGCGTCCCAGGACCGCCTGGATCGCGGCCGAGCCGAGTTCGTGCGCCGAAAGGCTGCCGAGCGCCCCGTTGAAGCTGCCCACCGGGGTGCGGGCTGCGGCGACGATAACGATGTCATCCATCCTGGAGATCTCCTGCTGCAACGGCTGCGTTTTCCTCGACATGGGCACGCTACCCCCGCCGCCGCAATGGCGAAAGCGACCTACCGGAGGCGCGGCATCCTACGCGTGTAATCAGCTCGCGGCGGATTGGGCGCGCAGCGACCGCGCGCGGGCCAGCACCTTGTTCTCGATCTCGCCGACCGTCTCGGGGCTCACGGGCGCATCCACCCACGTGCCGCCCTGGTCCACCTGGCGGAAGATGGAGACGCGGATCGCGTCGGCGCGGAGCTGACGCCCCAGGATGTAGGCAGTGGCCTTGAACCGCTCGCCGCTCGCCGCGGCGGGCTGATACCAGTCCGTGATGATGACCCCGCCGAACGGATCGGCGGAGGCGAGCGGCATGAACGACAAGGTGTCCAGCGCGCCGCGCCAGAGATAGGCGTTGACGCCGAGGGCCGCACCCTCGTCGCGGTTGCTGCCGCCCGAACCCTTGCCGACGCCGAGAACCAGGCCCTGTTCGGTAAACAGCCGCCCTTGGCCGCCGCCGCGATTCTGCTCGGTGTTGTATTCGGAGTTGGCGGCGTCGTTGCCGCCGGCACCCTCCGGCAGCTTGGTGTTGCCGCAGGCGGCGAGCCCAGCCAGCAGCGCCAGCAAGAGCACGGGCGAGCGCAAGCGCAGGAACATGAAAAGCTCTCTTTTGTGTCTCAGCCCCGAGTCGCGGGTCGGTTTACCGCCGTTGCATGAATTCGCCAAGCCGAGCCGGTATCGGTTGCCCACATGCGAAAAAGGCGACGGGGTCTCCCCCCGTCGCCCTGCATCGCCGAACTGACTTCAGACGCTTACCAGGTGATCTGCGCGCCCAGCATGATACCGGAGGCGTGGACGCTGTTGTGCAAGCAGGCCTTCGTCGATCCGACCACACCGCTCGGGCCGCAACCCGTCGTGTTGACCACGCTCGCCGCGTAGCTGGTCTGACCGGTCAGGAAGTCGTAGCCGTTCTCTTTCCGCTCACCCCAGATGTAGGTCAGGTTGAGCGCCAGACCGGGAGCCACCGAGTAGGTGCCGCCTACGGAAACGCCGGTCTCGCGGCGCTGGCCGACCGCCGGGACCGCGCCAGTTGCCGTGCCGTCCGAGTTGAATGCCGGGCCGGACGAGCCGGCCGACCAGGTCTGGAAGAAATGCGTGCCGACGATGAACGGCCCGTAGGTGTAGGAGCCGCCGAACTTGTACGCCACTTCGTCCGAAGCGCCCTGGGGAGCGAGCAGGAAGCTGCCGGCGCCGTTGTAGCGGCCGCCATTGGCCATGCCGCCGATGGTCAGGCCGCCGAACGAGACCTGCGCACCGCCGTAGCCAATGCTGTAGGCGTCCACCCGCTGATGCGGGCCCGCAACGTTGTCCGCAACCTTGCCGCTGCCGTAGTAGCCGCTGTAGGCCGCGAAGCCGACGGGGCCGAACAAACCGCGGTAGCGGAGCGCGACGTCGACGATGTTGCGCGGCCGCACGTAGTCGCCGGTGGTGGTCGCAGAGAGCTGGGCGCAACCCGCGCCGGCAACTGCAGGGCCGTTCGCAATCAGCCCCGTTCGGCCCGGCGGCGGTGAATGCGTTCGGCGCATTGCAACCCTGGTTGGCCGCCGCGCCGTTGGCGCCGGCGGTGGAAGGCGCATAGGCGACACCGAAGTCGAACCCTTTGAAGGCGGGAGACAGATAGACGATCTTCTGGGTGTCGTAGATGTTGCCGCCGTCGAAGAACGGCCAATAGATCCAGAGCTGGGTCGGCAGATAGGCTGCCTCGCTGCCGTTCCAGCCGCCGTCGCCGAAGTTCTCGTTGTTGCCGACCATGAACAGGTCGGACGGCCCGTCCGTCTCGCCGAACCGGACCATGCCCAGCTTGTCCGTCCCGGCGTAGCCCCAGGCGCGCCGGACGTAGAGCAATCCCTGCCGGGCAGACAATGCCGAGATGCTGCCCTCGGCGCCGTTACCAGCCGGCCAGTTGCCGTCCTGTCGGATTTCGACGCCGGCGCCGTATTTCAGGCCGTTCGCGGCGATGCCGTCCACGCCAGGATACAGGCGGAAATAGGAGTAGATGCCGTAATTGGACAGCTTGTTGGTCTGCGGTTGGCCGGCCTGCACGATGACGTTTTGCGCCCCGGCCGCCGTGGTCGCCGGCCGGTAGCCGAGCGCCGTCGCCTGCGCCGCGGTGCCGAAGAACTGCGGCAGGGCCACCGGCACGCCGCCGACCGTCGCCGTGCCCACGCCCGAAACGAACGGCACCACCGAGGCGGTCCCGGTGGCCGAGTTGTAGTAGTAGCTGCCGTTCGCGTTGCTGACGCTCAGGATGCCGCCCTGGCTGTAGACGCGGCCGTTCAGCCGAACGACGAGGGTGCCGGGGGCCTGCGAAATCCCGGTGACCGCGCCGCCGAATGCGCTGGTGGTCGATTGTCCCGCATCCTGGGCTTGTTGCGAACCGTCGGCTTGTTGCGCGTTTGCGGCGCCATGAGCCGCCGCCGAGATACCGAGCGCCGCCGCGGAGGCCAGCAGAAGCTTACGCATGTATTCCTCCTCATACCGCCAGGCGTCGTCCCGGCGCACGTTGCAGGCCCCGCCCGTATCCCGACACCCGCGTCAGGCAAGCGCGCCACGACTTGCGCAGCGCATGTTCGGGTGAGCGGAACAGCAGACCTGGACGGAGTATTGCGAGACCGTTCATGTGCCGGCAACTGCCCGAACATGCTTTTCGCGGCATTTCCGAAACACTGTGGCGAGGACGTCACAGCCGGTTCTCGCGCTTGCAGCCCGGCACGCTCTCTCCCCCGCCTCCCGTTTCGGGCCGGGCGAATGAGGGAGCGGCGCTGGAGAACTTGACGCGCGTCACGCCACGAGCAAGCTGCGCTCGTGAACCGAAGCTGAGCACTCGATCCCCGACGCGCTCGCGCAGATCCGCGAGAGGATCGACCGGGCGGCCTCGCGGGCCGGCCGGCGCAGCGAGGATGTCACGTTGGTCGCCGTGTCGAAGACCAAGCCGGCGGACGCGGTGCGGGCTGCGCTCGGTGCCGGGCAGCTGGTCTTCGGCGAGAACCGGGTGCAGGAAGCCGCCACCAAATTTCCTGCCTTGCGCGCCGAGCACCCCTCGCTTCGGCTCCACCTCATCGGCGGGTTGCAGACCAACAAGGCACGCGAGGCCGTGCGGCTGGCCGACACGATCGAGACGCTCGACCGACCGCGGCTGGCCGACGCCCTGGCCGACGCCATCCAGCGCGAGGGCCGCTCGCCGGCGTTGCTGGTCGAGGTCAACACCGGCGACGAGCCGCAGAAGAACGGCATCGCCCGCGACGAGGCGGATCGCTTCATTGCGACGTGCAGCGGCCGGTTCGGGGCGGCGCTCCGCGGGGTGATGGGCATTCCGCCCGCCGACGAAGATCCCGCGCCGCACTTCAGATGGCTCGCCGACTGCGCCGCCCGCCACGGCCTGCCGGTCGTCTCGATGGGCATGTCCGCCGATTTCGAGACCGCGATCGCCTACGGGGCCACTCATGTCCGTGTCGGGACCGCCATCTTCGGCGCCCGCTGAGGCCGAACCCGGAACCGAACCGCGGGAGGCCGGGGGCGTTGTTGCACGACCGCGGCCCGCATCGTATGGCTTGCCGGCGAATTGCGGACCAGTGCGGGAGTTTGGCGATCCGATGAACGGCACCCCACAAGTGGAGACTCCGTGACGGACCGACGGCGAGCAAACGGATTTTTCCGGTGAGCGTCGCCGCGGCGGCGGTGGGGAGGAGGCCGGTTCCGTCCGTCGGCGTGCTGCTCCCGGTACTCGGCGTCGTGTACGGCGACATCGGCACCAGCCCGCTCTACGCCTTCAAGGCCAGCCTCGGCGTGTTCAGCCCGACCCAGGTCACGACGATCGAGATCATGGGGATCCTGTCGCTGATCTTCTGGTCGCTGCTGCTCGTGGTGACACTGAAATACGTCACGCTGATCATGCGGGCCGATAACCGGGGTGAGGGCGGCATCCTGGCGCTGATGGCGCTTGCCCAGCGGGTCTCCAAGGGCCGCCACACGCGGGCGACCCTGGGACTGATCGGGATTGCCGGCGCCTGCCTGTTCTTCGGTGACGGCGTGATCACGCCCGCCATCTCCGTGCTCTCGGCGGTCGAGGGATTGGAGATCTCCGCGCCGTCGCTCAAGGAAGTCGTGCTGCCGATCTCGGTGGCGGTCATCGTGGCGCTGTTCGCCGTGCAGTATCGCGGCACCGGAACCGTCGGGCGGGTGTTCGGGCCGGTGATGGCCGTCTGGTTCCTGGTCATCGGAGTGCTCGGCGCGCTGGCGATCGCCCGTTATCCCTTCGTGCTGCTCGCCTTGTCGCCAAGCTATGCCGTGGCGTTGTGTGTTCAATACAAGCTGCTGGCCTTCATCGTGCTTGGCGCCGTGGTGCTGTGCGTCACCGGCGCCGAGGCGCTGTACGCCGACATGGGGCATTTCGGGGCGCACCCGATTCGCCTGACCTGGACCTTCTTCGTGTTGCCATGCCTGCTGCTGAATTACTTCGGCCAAGGCGCACTGGTACTGAGCAGTCCATCGTCCATGGAGAACCCGTTCTATCTACTCGCGCCGGCCTGGCTGCAGTTGCCGATGGTGGTCCTCGCCACCGTGGCCACCGTGATCGCCAGCCAGGCGCTGATCACCGGCGCCTATTCGATGACCCGGCAGTGCATGCAGCTTGGCCTGCTGCCGCGGATGGTGGTGCGCCACACCTCCAACACCGAGGAGGGCCAGATCTACGTCCCGCAGGTCAACGCCATGCTGGCCGTCGGCGTGCTGGTCCTGGTGTTCGCCTTCCGCACGTCGGACAACCTGGCCGCGGCCTACGGCATCGCCGTGACGGGCACCTTCATGTGTACCGCCGTGCTGGCGATGGTGGTTTTTCGGCGCCAGTTCCACTGGTCGCGCGCCGTCGCCGTATCCGTGTTCGGGCTGCTCTTCCTGTTGGACTTCGTCTTTTTCGGGGCCAACGCGCTCAAAGTGCCGGAGGGCGGCTGGGTGCCGCTGGTGCTGGGGCTCGCCCTGATGGCGCTGATGACCTCGTGGCAGCGCGGCCGGGATCTGCTGCTCGCACGTTGGCGGCAGGACAGCCTGCCGCTGGCGTCCTTCCTTGCCCGGCTGCCGCAGTCGCGCATCGTCCGGGTGCCGGGGATGGCGGTGTTCCTCACCGGCAATCCCGAGTTCGTGCCGGGTGCCCTGCTGCACAATCTCAAGCACAACAAGGTGCTGCACGAGCGCGTCCTGTTCGTGACCGTGCAGAACCTCGACGAGCCCGAGGTTGCGGCCGAGCGACGCTCGGAGATGCACGAGCTTGCCCCCGGCATCCACCGGGTGATCCTGCGCTACGGTTTCATGGAAAGCCCCAACATCCCGCGCGAACTTGAGGAGCTGCGTGACCGCGGGCTGCATTTCGACGCCATGCAGGCAAGCTATTTCCTCGGCCGCGAGGTGCTGGTGCGCGCGATGGTGCCGAAGATGTCGCTCTGGCGGTCGTGGCTGTTCCTCGTGATGGCGCGCAACGCCGTCTCCGCCACCGAGTTCTTCCGCATTCCGAGTGACCGGGTCGTCGAGCTCGGCGTGCGCGTCGCCATCTAGCGCCATGGCAAAGATCACGGCCCTGCTGGCCCAAGCCCCCGGGTTGCCGGAGGGCGACATCACGCATGGGCTGGAGCTGCACGCCTGCCTCACGGGGCAGGCGCAGATCGACGCGGCCGCCTACCTCGTCGACCCGTTGCCGTGGCGGGTGCGCCGCAATTGGCCGGACCGCGAGGATTGGTGGGGCGAACTGATCCGCGTCGATGGCGAGGGTTGGGCGCTGCGCCGGCAGGGCGGCGAGGACGAGCCGCTATGGGATTTCGTCTTCGGCATCCTGCGCCCCGGCGAGTACGTCATGCTGCGCCGCCCCAGCGGGGAAGAACTCGTCTTCCGCATCGTGCAGGTGGAGGAGTAGCGGAAAGGGCTACTCGCGACGCAACACGCGGTCGTTGACGAAGCTGGCCAGTCCGCCGGCGACGAAATCGTGGCGGAGCGCCATCTCGTCGTAATCATCGCGCAGCCAGTCGAGGAACGGCTTTTTGTGCGGCTCGGCTTCCAGCGCGTAGCGGATGAAGAATGCGTCGAGGATGCCGGTGCGCGAGCGGTTGAAATGGCCGAACCGCCATGACAGTTGCGCCAGCGCCTCGCGCGCGGTGCCGCCGTTGAGCAGGATGAACAGTCCCGAGGCCAGGCCGGCCCGGTCGGCGCCGGACTTGCAGTGGATCAGCGCCGGTTCCGCCATGTCGCGGTAGATCGCGGCGAGGCGAAGAATACGATCCTTGTGCGGCGCGCCCCGGCTCTCGAACGGCGCGTCGACGTGGGCCAGTCCGAGGCGGGCCGCCGCCTCGCGCGACAGGGCGTCGGAGCCGCAATGGCGCGGGCCGCGCAGGTTGATCAGCGTCTTTATGCCGTGCCGCCGCGCCACCGCGGCGAGCCGCGCCGGGGTCGGATGGTTCGAGCGATACAGCCGCCCCGGCACCACCGCCGCCCAGTTCTCCCACAGCACGCGGAAAACGCCATGGTCGACCAGCAGGCTGTCGGACCACGCCTTGGCCCGGCCGGCGGGGGTGTTCAGGTCGCCACGGAACATCGGCTTGGCGGCGAGTAGACGCCTCCATGTCGCTCGAAAGCGTCATTGCCGGGCTTGACCCGGCAATCCATCCTGCCCGTCTGGCAGAATTGGGGATGGATGCCCGGAACAAGTCCAGGCATGACGATGTCGGTCAGACTCAAACCACCCGCTCGATCATCAACTGCTTGATCGCGCCGATCGCCTGCGCCGGGTTGAGGCCCTTCGGGCAGGTCTGGGTGCAGTTCATGATCGTGTGGCAGCGGTACAGCTTGAACGGGTCTTCCAGCGCATCGAGCCGGTCGCCAGTCGACTCGTCGCGGCTGTCGGCGATCCAGCGATACGCCTGCAGCAGCACGGCCGGGCCGAGATAGCGGTCGCCGTTCCACCAGTAGCTCGGGCAGGACGTGGTGCAGCAGAAGCAGAGAATGCACTCCCACAACCCGTCGAGCTTGGCCCGCTCCTCCTTGCTCTGCAGCCGCTCGGCGTCCGGCGGGGCGGGGGTGTCGGCCTTCAGCCAGGGCTCGACCGCGCGGTACTGCGCGTAGACCTGAGAGAGGTCGGGCACCAGATCCTTCACCACCGCCATGTGCGGCAGCGGGTTGATGCGCACCGCCCCCTTGACCTCCTCGATCGGCTTGAGGCAGGCCAGCGTGTTGGTGCCGTCGATGTTCATCGCGCACGAGCCGCAGATACCCTCGCGGCAGGAGCGGCGGAACGTCAGGGTCGGATCGACCTCGTTCTTTATCTTTATCAGCGCGTCGAGGACCATCGGGCCGCAGGCGTCAAGGTCGAGCTGGTAGGTGTCCATGCGCGGATTGGCCCCGTCATCGGGGTTCCAGCGATACACCCTGAAGTCGCGCACCCGCTTGGCGCCCGTGGGCGCTTTCCAGGTCTTGCCCTGCCCGACCCGGCTGTTGGCGGGCAATCTGAACTCGGCCATG
This sequence comes from uncultured Alphaproteobacteria bacterium, assembly GCA_963719345.1. Taxonomy (GTDB): domain Bacteria; phylum Pseudomonadota; class Alphaproteobacteria; order Acetobacterales; family Acetobacteraceae; genus CAVRCA01. Next base: position 612,991 of record CAVRCA010000004.1, on the reverse strand, counting down.
TCGTAACCTCAGCTCTTAGGCTGCGTCACGGCTGTATGGCCGCGACCGCAGGCATCAGGTCGTTGTTGTCCTCGATGCGCAGCATCCGGATGTCGCGCACCGAAGGAGAGAACCACGGATAAGTGCGCGCCAGATCCTGCACTGCAAGGACGCACCGGACCGCATCGACCGTGGTATCGCCAAAATACACGCTGCCTTGCTGCCGATCGAACCCGTGGTTTCGCAGCGCACGGCCGATATCGTAGTAAGCGTTCTGCCACGACGGATTGTGATAGCTCGCCTGCAGAGCGGTCGTGTCCATGTCAAATGTGATGGCGAACATCGACGGACGGAAACCCCGTTGCGCGTTGTGTCCCGGCCCCGGAGTGGACGCGACCGATTGCGAGTGGCTAGAGGCGCGAAGCGGCAACGTGACAGCCATTTGTCCTCAATAAACCCGCTTCTTCGGCGGAAAGACCGACACCTCGTTGGTGAGCGTCTGCATCCGCACCGGACGGTAGTCGAGTTTTACGTTTCCATCGTCGGCGCACCAGGCGAGGGTGTGCTTCATCCACTCCTGGTCGTCGCGCTCCGGAAAATCGTCCTGCGCGTGCGCGCCGCGGCTCTCCTTGCGGGCATCGGCGCTGACGATCGTCGTCATCGCGTTGCCCATCAGGTTTTCGAGCTCGAGCGCCTCCACGAGATCGGAGTTCCAGATCAGGCTACGGTCGCCCACCGACATGTCGGACAGGCCGCCCCAGACCTGCTTCATCTTCGCCACACCTTCGGTCAGGCTGGCGCTGGTGCGAAACACTGCGGCATGGGCCTGCATGGCGCGCTGCATCTCCAGCCGCAATTTGGCGACCGACGTGTCGCCCTTGGCGTGCCGCGTGCGGTCGAAGCGGTCGAACGACGCCTCGCCGGCGCGCGGCGGCAGCGGGGCTTGGCCATTGCCCGGCTTGACCAGCTCGGCGGCGCGGTGAGCGGCGGCGCGGCCGAACACCACGAGGTCGAGCAGCGAGTTGGTGCCGAGCCGGTTGGCGCCATGGACGGAGACGCAGGCCGCCTCGCCCACCGCCATCAGGCCGGGCACTACGGCGTCCGGGTTGTCGCGCGTCGGGCGCAGCACTTCGGCCCGAAAATTCGTCGGGATGCCGCCCATGTTGTAGTGGACGGTCGGCAGCACCGGGATCGGCTCCTTGGTCACGTCCACCCCGGCGAACACTTTCGCCGTCTCGGAGATGCCCGGCAGCCGTTCGTGCAGCAGGTCGGCGCCGAGATGCTCCAGATGGAGCATGATGTGGTCCTTGTGCGGCCCGCAGCCGCGCCCGGCGTTGATCTCCATCGTCATCGAGCGGGAGACGACGTCGCGCGAGGCGAGGTCCTTGGCGGTCGGCGCGTAGCGCTCCATGAAGCGCTCGCCCTCGCTGTTGGTGAGGTAGCCGCCCTCGCCGCGCGCGCCCTCGGTGATGAGGCAGCCGGCCGGGAAGATGCCGGTCGGGTGGAACTGCACGAACTCCATATCCTGGCAGGCCAGGCCGGCGCGCAGCACCATGCCGTTGCCGTCGCCGGTGCAGGTGTGGGCCGAGGTGCATGACAGGAAAGTACGGCCATAGCCGCCGGTCGCCAGCACCACGAGCTGGGCGCGGAAGCGGTGCAGCGACCCATCTTCCAGGCACCAGGCGGTGACACCCCGGCAGGCGCCGTCCTCGTCCATGATGAGGTCGAGGGCGAAATACTCGATGAAGAACTCGACCTCGTGCTTGAGGCTCTGCTGGTAGAGCGTGTGCAGGATGGCGTGGCCGGTCCGGTCGGCGGCGGCGCAGGCGCGCATCGCCGGCTCCTTGCCGTATTCCTTCATGTGGCCGCCGAACGGGCGCTGGTAGATCCGCCCGTCCTCGGTGCGGCTGAACGGCACGCCGAAATGCTCGAGTTCGTAGACCGCCGGGATCGCCTCGCGGCACATGTACTCGATGGCGTCCTGGTCGCCGAGCCAGTCCGACCCCTTCACGGTGTCGTACATGTGCCAGCGCCAGTCGTCCTCGCCCATGTTGCCGAGCGCCGCGCCAATTCCCCCTTGGGCGGCGACAGTGTGGCTGCGGGTGGGAAACACCTTGGTCAGGCACGCGGTCTTGAGCCCCGCCGCGCCGATGCCGAGCGTCGCGCGCAACCCCGAACCGCCGGCGCCGACCACGACCACGTCGTAGGTGTGGTCGACCACGCTGTAGGCCGGGGAGCCCGGCCGCGGGTAGGCGCCATTGATCGCGTTCATCGCTCGCTCACTCGGTTCGGAAGCCTACCCGATAGATTGGCACCGGGCGCACGGATCAAAGCCCCAGCTTGAGGACCGAGACAATCCCTGCGAGGGCCGCCACGAAGCACACCGCCTTGATCAGCAGCAGCAGGATGAAACGGGCGCTCTCGACATGGACATAGTCCTCGACGATGACCACCAGGCCGAGCTGCATATGGTGGAACGTCGTCAGGAGGAGGCAGATCATCAGGACGATGGTGACCGGGCTCGCCATCCAGTCGAGCACCGCCGCATGCGGCGCCCCGACCAACCGGAGGGCTGAAAAGACGAACCAAAGGGTCAGCGGGACCAGCGCGATGCTGGTAACGCGCTCGGCCCACCACGTCCCGACGCCCGATTTCGACGCGCCAAGCCCGCGCACCCGCCCGAGCTGGGACCGCATGACCGCCACGTGAACGCCGCGCGAGGAGGACGCCTTACCGGTTTCAGACATCGAACGCGCTCACTTCACCGCCAAGCCGATGATCCAGATCAGTACGGTGCAAACCACGGTGCCTATAACGACCGCGTAGCCCGTGTAGTGATACAGCGGCTTCTCGAAGCCGTAGCCCGCGTCCCAGGCGAGATGCCGCAGACCGGCGAAGAAATGGTAGAACAGCGCCAAGGTCCAGACGAACAGGGCCAGCCAGCCGAGCACGCTGTCGAGGAACCATTGCACGGCATCGAAGGCCGCCTCGGAGGTCGCGGCGGCCACCAGCCACCACACCAGCATGAGGGCGCCCGCCGACAGCGCCATGCCGCTCACCCGGTGCATGATGGACAGCGTGGTGCTGATCTGCGGCCGGTAGATCTGCAGGTGCGGCGAGAGCGGGCGTTTGACCAGCCCGCCATTCGTGTTGCGCGCCACCGTGAGCGCGTCGCGTACGTCCTTCACGCATTGCTCCACTTGAGGCGGCATCGGCCACCCACGCTTGTCCTTACCCAAGCAGTCCGGGGGGGTCAACGCAAGGCGGCGGCATCGCCGCGCAGGCAGCCGCTACGGAACCGTGACCCCAACCGGGGCGCTATCAGCCGGCCCGCAACGCGACTGATGGGAGTGCGCCGGTCATGCCGGACAGCCAAAACCCTGATCTCGACTTGCCGATCCCGCTCGATTTCGCACCGATGGAGGCGCAGAGCGCCGCGACGCTGCCGGGCGACGAAGGCTGGCAGTACGAGCCGAAGTTCGACGGCTTCCGTTGCCTCGCCTTCCGCGACGGCCCCGCGGTCGAACTGCGCTCCAAATCGGGCCAGCCGCTCGGCCGCTATTTTCCCGACCTGGTGACGGCGCTCGCCGCGGTCGCCGCAAGCCGCTTCGTGCTGGACGGCGAGATCATCATCCCGGATGGGGAAGGCAGCTCGTTCGAGGCGCTGCAGATGCGGCTGCACCCCGCCGAAAGCCGGGTCCGCAAGCTCGCGGCCGAACAGCCCGCCAAGCTCGTGCTGTTCGATCTGCTGGTCGACCGCCGCGGCCGCGACCTCACCGGCCGTCCGCTGGCCGAGCGGCGCGTCGCCTTGGAGGCGCTGATGCCCGACCTCGCCGACAAGGCGCTCGTCCTCGGCCCGGTCGCCCATTCGTTGGCCGACGCGCAAGGCTGGCTCGATCACGCCGTGCCCGGGCGGGATGGCGTGATGGCGAAGCGGCTCGACGCCTCCTACCATTCGGGCAAGCGCGACGCGATGGTGAAGGTCAAGCGCCAGCGCACCGCCGACTGCGTGGTCGGGGGCTTCCGCTACCTGCGCGCCGAGCGACAGGTCGGCTCGCTGTTGCTCGGCCTCTACGATACGGCCGGCCGCCTCAACCATGTAGGCTTCACGTCGACCATCCCGCGTACCGAGCGACCGGCGTTGACGGCACGGCTGGAGGCGCTGCGGGGCGGCGAGGGGTTCACCGGCCGGGTCCCCGGCGGCCCGAGCCGCTGGAGCAATGGCCAGGAGAACGCCTGGGAGAGGCTGCGACCAGAACTCGTGATCGAGGTCCGCTTCGATCACGTCTCGGACGACCGCTTCCGCCACGGCACCACGTTGCTCCGCTTCCGCCCCGACAAGGCTCCGGCGCAATGCACCATGGAGCAACTCGGCATGTGACTTCGGCGGCCGCTTGCAAACCACCGTCGCCCACCCCAATTCACCATCCGATTGGATGGTATTGGGATGGTGAGTGGTGTTGGCGGAGGAGCAACGACAGCGTACGAGGGCCGTCGACAGCGAGAAAATCACGATCAACCTTGGGTTCGTCGATCTCGGCCAGGTCGATCTCATGGTCCAGGACGGCTTCTACTCGAATCGCACCGACTTCATCCGCACCGCCATCCGTAACCAGCTCGATCGGCATGCCGACGTGCTCCGCCAATCGGTCGCTCGGAGAACTCTTGATCTCGGCTTGCGTCACTACAGCCGCGCCGAGCTTGAACGGGCCCGAGCTGCCGGCGAGATGCTCGACATCAACGTGCTCGGGCTGGCCGCCATTGCCCGCGATGTCACGCCCGAGCTGGCCAGGGCCACCATCGCATCCATCACGGTGCTTGGCGCCTTGCAGGCGAGCCCCGAGGTCAAGGCCGCGCTAAGCGACCGCACGCACTAAGGCAGGAAATATCCGCAACCCACCGGCCGTCCCCCGGATGGCGCCCCCGAAGCGGTGCGCTTGCCCTTGGCGCTGCCGTCTTTCACAAGGACCGCCATGCCCATGAAGCCCGCATCCCTTCGCCAAATGATCGAGGCGGCGGCCCGCCAAGCCGGCAGCCTCCCACTGGGCGACGTCGCCGCCCTGTTGCAGCGCGTGTTGCCGGGCAGCCCCGAGGTGCGCGCGCCGCTCAGCCGCCCGGCTCGGGCGCGACCGGCGCCCGGCCCCGCCCGGCAGCCGCAACCTGGCCCGTCGCAACCCGGTCCCGGCCAATTCCTCACCGCCTCGTTCAGCAACGAGGCCGGCACGCGGCCCTATAAACTCTACGTGCCAAGCGGCTACCGGGGTCAGCCGGTCCCGTTGATCGTCATGCTGCACGGCTGTTCGCAATCGCCGGACGATTTTGCCGCGGGCACCCGCATGAACGCGGCGGCGGAGGAACACACTTTCCTGGTCGCGTACCCGGGCCAGACCCAGGCGGCGAACGCCCAAAAATGCTGGAACTGGTTCAACGCCGGAGACCAAGGGCGCGACCGTGGCGAGCCCTCGCTGATCGCCGGCATCACACGCGACGTCATGCACCGCTACGCCGTCGACCGACGCCGGGTGTATGTCGCGGGCCTCTCCGCCGGCGGCGCGGCGGCGGCGATCATGGCAGATGCCTACCCTGACCTCTATGCGGCGGTCGGCGTGCATTCCGGTCTCGCCTGCGGCGCCGCGAGCGACGTCGCCTCGGCCTTTGCCGCCATGCGCGGTGGCCGGCCGGGGCCGGCGCGCCGGAGCGGCGACCGAAACGTGCCCACGATCGTCTTCCACGGCGACCGCGACTCCACCGTCAACCCGCTGAACGGCGACGCGGTGATCGGCGCCGCGATGCCGACGGCCGGCCTTACCCGCAAAGTCGAACAGGGCAGCGTGGCGGGTGGACGCTCCTACACCGTCACGGCGCACCGGGACGCGCGCGGCCGGCCGGTGCTCGAGCAATGGGTCGTGCATGGCGGCGGTCATGCATGGGCGGGCGGCAGCCCGGCCGGGTCATTCACCGATCCGCGTGGGCCGGACGCAACCCGGGAGATGGTGCGCTTCTTTCTCCAGCACGAGAACCGGGCTGGCTGAAGCCCCTGGCCGCGCCCGCTGCCTGAGCGATTGGGCGGCGGGGCTCGCCGGTGCAGCGCGATGACGCAGCTTCGGTCCTTCCTGGGACTGTATTTCTGCATGTTCGCCGCTTTCGGCGCGAGCTCGCCGTTCCTGCCCGGCCTGCTGCAGCAACGCGGCCTTGGGCCGAGCGAGATCGGAGCGGTATTGGCCGCGGGAACGGCGATCCGGCTGTTGGCCGGACCCGGCGGCGGTCGCCTTGCCGACCGGTCCGGACTGCCCCGGCGCGTGCTGACGGGATACCTTGTCGCCTCGGCTATCGTGGCACTCGGCTACCGCATCCCGGGCGGCTTTTTCGTCCTGCTGGGGATTGCCGTGCTGCATGCGGCCATGCTCGCGCCCCTGGTGCCGCTCGCCGACGCCCTGACCCTCCAGGCTGCCACGGCCAAGCCGGCAGGCCCCCGGTTCGACTATGGCTGGGTGCGCGGCGCCGGTTCGGCCGCCTTCATCGTCGGCACGGTGCTCGCCGGGCAGTGCGTGGAGCGGTCCGGCCTGGCCGTGGTCGTGTGGCTCACCGCCGGATTGCTTGCCTTCGCCGCCCTGGCCTCCCTGCGAGTGCCCGATCCCAAGGACGGCCGCGCCCAGTCGCGGGCGGGCGGCGGAGCCGCGACCGATGCCCTCGCATTGTTGCGCCTGCCGCTGTTTCGCCGGCTGATGGTGGTGGCGGCACTGGTGGGAGGCAGTCACGCCTTGCACGACAGCTTCCAGGTCATTCGCTGGAGCAAGGCGGGGATCAGCCCCGGGGTGGCCGGCCTGCTCTGGTCGGAGGCCGTCGCCTCCGAGGTGCTGGTGTTCGTCGTGCTCGGGCCACCGCTGCTCCGCCGCATCGGCCCCCGCCGCGCGGCGCTGCTGGCGGCGGCGGCGGGCGTTATCCGGTGGAGCGTGTCGGCCTGCACCGTCGCGGTCCCGGCCATGGCGGTGGTCCAGCCGCTGCACGGCCTGACCTTTGCCTTCCTGCACCTGGCCTGCATGGACGTGCTCGCGCGCATCGTGCCGCCGTCTCTCGCGTCGACGGCGCAGGCGTTCTACGGCACCGTCGCCGTCGGCTCGATCTCGGCCCTTCTCACGCTGGCGAGCGGCCCGCTCTACGGCCGGTTTGGCGCCGAGGCGTTCTGGGCGATGGCGTTGCTGTGCGCCGTCGCGCTGCCGGTGGCCGCGCGGCTTCGGCTCCCTACGACACGACCGGAAGCCGCGCCAGCGACACCGTCCCGTGCTGGCTGGTAAATTTGAGGGAGCCGCCGACCGATTGCTGCTGCGCGACACCGCCGATCTGGTGGCCGCCGGTGTCGTACACCGTCACCTTACCGCCCAATTCGATAGCGAGCCGGCGCGGCCCGGCGAAGTAGGCGTAGCGCGTGCCGTTCTGCGCCCCGCTGCTGTCGGGGGATCCGAGATCGCCGGGCCACCAATTCTCCGAGGTCCGCATCTGCGGCGGTACGACGAGGCTCGGGTCGTCCGTCGCAGACTTGCCCGGGTGCCCCTGGTGCTGCGACTGGAAGCTGCCGCTCCGCGCTGGTCCGGACTCGCGTCCGACGAGGGCCGCGAGGTCGTTGCACAGGGCGTCCACCCGGGCCTTGAGACCGTGGTCGGACAGGCTGCCGGCCATCGTCATGCTGCCCCGCATCCACTGGCCGGAGCCGCCGAACTCGGAGTGCGCAAATTGCGCCATGCCGCCGCCGCCCGCGACCAGCGCGTCCAGCATGACGCGCCCCGCCTCCGGTCCGAAACCATGGCGCTTGGCGATGTCCTCAACACTTTGCCGGTCGGATAATGGGTGCTCTGTCATATCGCCTTTTCACTCTTAAGCCGGGCCAAAGCCCACTCATAGCAGCCCGGCCTTAACCATCCCAGTCGAGCGTCCACGTCTCGGCGACGCCGCAGCCCGCGGACCACGATGCCGCTCGCAAGACGGGCGGTGTAGCTCGTGTGGTGGTGGCCATGAACGATCAGCCGAGCCCCGGCCGCCTCGGCCAGCGCGCCGATGGCCGGGACGCCGTGCTTGAGCGAGCCGGGCGCCTCGTGCGTCACCAGCACATCGAACCGCTGGGCCGCCAAGGTCGAAAAATCCTCCGGGAAAATCGTGTCCCGGTGCCATAGCGGCAGTCCGCCGCGCCAGGCCTCCCCGGGTCGGAGTGCCGCGTGAAACGCTGCCCGGGTCGCATATTGCGGCGGGTCGGTCTCGGCCTTCTCGCTGACCGTTGCCGGTGACCACACCCGGGGCTTGAACACGCCGCCGAGACCGGCGATACGCACGCCCGCAACTTCCACCACACGGCTGCCGATGTCGCCCTCCGGATGGTCGCCGGCAAGATTGTCGTAGCGGACCTCGGTGTCGGCGTCGTGGTTGCCCATGATCCACAGCACTTGCCAGCCGGCGGCGAACACCGGCGCCAGCACCGACCGCAGCGGCGCCCGATCGAGGTCCTGGTCGCCGAGCAGGATCAGGCACCCGGGCGGCTGTGCGGCGCAGGCGCGCAGGATCGGCTCGTAGACGCCGTGCGGGTCGCCCGCAAACAGGATCGGGAGCAGCGGGGCGGCGCACATCGGGCCGAGCCTTACCGTGGCGCACCCCACAAGTCGATCGGCATGCAACGATCGCGCCTCGGTACGGTTGATCCGGAGAACCAAGAGCGAGCCCGCCGTTGCGCCCCCTTGCCAATCTCAAGCTCGACTACCTCGTGCTGGCCGCCCTCGCCGGGCTCGGATTGGCCAGCGCCGCCTCGCGAAGCCCCGCACCGGCTCGCCGTCGACCTTCGACGCCCGCCGGCAACCTGGCGGCTCTTCGCGAGGAACTGCACGCCGATCAGCGCCACCGCCGGACGAGCGCCGGAGGCAGTGACAGAGGCGGCGACGGGCGGGCACGCGGGCGGGACGCGTCGTCGCCGACCGAGATCCCGGCGCGCGGCTGGATGGACATCGGCAAGCGGGTGGCTGCCAACGTGTCCCGCCACCGGCTCATGTCGGAGGCCGCCGGTGTCACGTTCTTCGGCTTGCTGGCAATGTTTCCGGCGCTCGCCGCCCTGATCTCGCTTTACGGCATGGTCGCCGACCCCTCCAGCGTATCCGACCACATCAACGCGCTGAACGGGGTCGTACCCTCCGGCGGCATGCAGATCATTGGCGACCAGCTCAAGCGCATAACGGAGAACAGCGGCGGCGCGCTCAGCCTCGGCGCGATCTTCGGGCTGCTGCTGGCGCTGTGGAGCGCCAACGGGGGTACCAAGTCGATCTTCGACTCGCTCAACGTCGTCTACGAGGAGACCGAGAAGCGTAGTTTCATCTATCGGACGGTGCTCTCGCTGGCACTCACCTTGGGCTCGCTGGTGTTCGTGATCATCGCCCTGATTGCGGTGGTCGCGCTGCCGATCGCACTCAATTTCGTCGGACTGGGAGGTGTGGCGGACGTCCTGCTCCGGCTGGCGCGCTGGCCGGTGCTGCTCGTGATCATCTCGCTGTTCCTCGCCGTGCTCTACCGCTACGGCCCGAGCCGCGCCGAGCCGCGCTGGCGGTGGGTGACATGGGGCGGCGGCTTCGCCGCCATCGTCTGGGTAATCCTTTCGATCGCGTTCTCCTGGTACGTGGCCAATTTCGGCAGCTACAACAAGACGTACGGCTCGCTCGGCGCGGTGGTCGGGTTCATGACCTGGATCTGGCTCTCGACCATCGTGGTGCTGGTCGGCGCCGAGATCGACGCCGAGATGGAGCACCAGACGGCGCGCGACACGACAAAGGGCCCGGAGAAGCCGCTCGGCGCGCGGGGTGCCACCAAGGCGAACGAGGTCGCCGCCTGAGCGGCCGTTCCCGCCGGCACGCTTGACGCATACGCGCCGCCCGCCGCATCACTGGCGGAGGATTTTGGGTTTGCGCCCGCCGTCCAGGAGAGAACGACACATGCATCAGGGCCTATCGCGCCGGACACTGGGGCGCGCGGCGATCGCGGCGCCGCTGCTGGCAACACCGGGCCTGTTCCGGGCGCGCGCCGACGAGCCGTTGCGGCTGCGCTGCTCGCTCGACACCGCGCCGTCGCACCGGCGCAACGTGTCCGTCGCCGACTACCTCAAAAAGCTGGAGGCCGCGTCGGGCGGACGGATCAAAACCGAGCTGTTCAGCTCCGGCCAGCTGTTCGCCGATCTCGACGTCGCCAAGGCGCTGATCCAGGGCCAGGTCGAGATGGCCTGCCCCGGCCTGTGGACGCAGACCGGGTTCGTGCCCGATGCGGATTTCTGCCAGCTTCCGGTGCTGTACGGCCGTACGATCGAGGAGGCGCACAAGGCGTTCGACGGCTCGGCGGGCGCCCGGGTGAACGCCGAGCTCGAGCAGAAGCTGCGGTCGCACGTGCTCGGCAAGTGGATCGATCTCGGCTACCAGAGTTGGTACAGCACGACCAAGCCGATCGCCTCGCTGGCCGACCTCAAGGGCCTGAAGATCCGCAGCCCCGGCGGCGCCGGCATCACCTGGCGCATCAAGTTCGTCGGCGCCATCCCCAACACCACCGCCTGGCCCAACGTGCCGCTCGCCCTTTCGCAGGGCACCTTCGACGGGCTCGTCAGCACCAACATGAGCTGCGCCTCCGGGCAGCTCTGGGAAGCAGGGGTCCGGCACGCCTACGAGGACCGGCAGTTCGTCGGTGAGTACGTGCCGGTGGTCAGCCTGGCGTTCTGGAACAAGCTGCCGCCCGATCTGCAGAAGCTGATGGGCGATCTGTGGGAGCAGAACATTGCAGCCTATCGGACCGCCATGCTCGACGAGCAGACCAAGTCGCGGCAGATGATGGAGAGCCACGGCGTCGCTTTTGCGGACGCCGCGCCGGCGCAGATCGAGGAGACCCGCCGGGCGATGCTGCCCGAACAGGACGCCATGGCCAAGGAGATCAAGGTGTCCGCCGAGACGGTGAAGCTGGTCATGCAGGACCTCGGCACCAGCGCCTGAGCGTGACGTGTTCCTACAAAGCTCGTCCTGCCCGGACTTGCGCCGGGCATCCATCGCGGCTCGTGGAGGCGGCGGCATGGGTTGCCGGGTCAAGCCCGGCGATGACGGGGTGCGCGCAGGGGTAGTCCCGTCGCTCCAAGCGTCTGGCCGCAAGCCACGTCATGGTCGCCGTGCGGCATGACGGCTTCCCGCCCATGATGCGCCTGTGGAACCGGATCGAGCTGACCCTCGTCGGGCTGCTCGGCGCCGGCGCGCTGGCGGTCGGACTCGTGCAGGTGCTCGGCCGCTATATCGACCCGGCGCACGCCATCGACTGGGCCGAGGAGGTCATCGTCTACCTGACGATCTGGGCGGTCATGATCGTCTCCTCGCAGCTGGTGCGCACCGACGGGCACGTCCGCCCGGATCTGGTTCTCCGGCTGCTGACGCCGGGCGCGCAGCGCTGGGTGGAGATGTTCAATTGCCTGGTCGCGCTGGTGTTTTGCGCCGGCATAGCCTGGTACGGCTGGCAGATCGTCGATACCGCCTGGCAACTCGACGAAACCAGCTCCACCGGCCTCGCCTTTCCGATGTGGCTGTACGACCTCGCCCTGCCGGCCGGCGGTGCCTTGATGTTCCTCCGCTATGCGATCCGCCTGGGCCGCTACGCGCTGCATTTCGACCCGGCGACCATGGCGATCGGCCACGGCATCGAGCACGAGTTGCCGATCGATCCCGACGCGCCGCCGGCGGATTGAGATCAGTGCAAGCTGAGATCAGGGCGGACTGACGATGGGCGCGCTGCTGTTCCTGTTGCTGTTCTTCGGGCTGCTGGCGGCGGGAATGCCGATCTTCCTCGTGCTCGGCGCCTGCGCGGCGGTGCTCTACTTCGTGTCCGGCGAGCCGCTGATCGGCGTGGCGCAGGTGGTGATCGACCACCTCAACTCGTCCACCCTGATGGCGCTGCCGCTGTTCGTCATGGCCGCAGCGTTCATGCGACGCGGCGGCGTGGCGCAGGCGTTGGTCGACGTCGCCTCGGCTTGGCTCGGCGGCATCCGCGGCTCGCTCGGCCTCGTCACGGTGGTCGCCTGCACGCTGTTCGCCGCGATCTGCGGCTCCTCGGTCGCCACCGCGCTGGCGATGGGCACCATCCTGCTGCCGGCGATGATCGAGAAGGGCTATCCGCGCTCCTTCGCGCTCGGCGTGATCGGCGCGTCGGGCACCATCGGCATCGTCATCCCGCCCTCGCTTGCCCTCATTCTCTACGGGATCGTCGCCGAGCAGTCGGTGCCCCGCCTGTTCCTCGCCGGCATCCTGCCCGGCCTGCTGCAGGCGACGGCGTTCTTCGTCTGGGTCTGGTACGACGCGCGCCGGCGCAATTTCCCGCGCGAACCCGCGCTGCCGATCAGGGAGCGCCTGCGCGTGACCTGGCGGGCGCTGCCGGCGCTCGCGGTGCCGTTCGTGGTGCTCGTCGGCATCTACGGCGGGCTGGTGACGGTGACGGAGGCGGCGGCGATCTCGGCGGTGGTCGCGCTGATCGTCAGCCTGTTCGTCTATCGCGGTTTCCGCTGGACCCAGACGCTGGCCGTCATCGCCGACGCGGTGCGCAGTGCCGGCACGATCATGCTGATCATCGCCACCGCGCTCGCCTTCGGCCACTGGATGACCGGCTCGGGCATTCCCGCGCAACTGGTCAAGTTCACGTTGGACAACCACTTCGCCACCTGGCAGTTCCTGCTGGCCATCAACGTGCTGCTGCTGGTACTCGGCTGCTTCCTGGAAGTGACCGCGACCCTGCTGCTGGTGCTGCCGATCCTGGCGCCGGCGCTGAAACCGCTCGGCGTCGACCCGGTGCATTTCTCCATCATTTTCACCCACAACATGGAGATCGGCCTCGTCCACCCGCCGGTCGGGCTCAATCTCTATGTGCTCTCGACCATCTCGGCAGCGCCCGTGGGCGAGGTGATCCGCGGCATCCTTCCCTTTCTCATCCTGCTGCTGATCGTGCTCGGGATCATCACCTACGTGCCTTGGTTGACCCTGTGGCTGCCGACGGCGGTCTATGGGTCGTAGCGGCTAGACCGACATCGCGCGGCGCTGGTGCGCCCGCCCGGCCCGCGCCGTGTCCTCTCGGTTGCCGGCGATCACCCGCACGCCCTCGTCGAGTTTCTCGGCGACGCTCTCGGGCGTGGCGCTCTCCAGGAACGCCACCCGGTTCGCGCGACAGGCGGTGAACACGCGGGCGCGCGCTTCCTGCATCTCCGGCGGATACGGGTCACGCTGCAAGGTCAGATAGCCGAGCGAGAGACCGAGGTCGCCGGGACCCAATTCGGCGAACCCGAGACCCGGGACCGAAAGAATCGCCTCGCAGTTGGCGATCCCTTCCGGGCTTTCGAGTTTGACGCCGAGCAACAGCTCGCCCTCGGGATTGAGCGGCCACGGGTCGCAGCGCCGCAGATAGTCTTCCGGAGTGAGACCCCATACCGGCGCCGCGGTCGGCTCCGACCCGCGGCCGCGCGTGCCAAGGCCAAGCGGCACGCCGGTGCCGCGCACCGCGCCGCGCATCCGCGCGAGCGGGGACGGCAGGGCGGGATCGACGCCGGCGCGCTGGTGGGGGTAGCGGCAGGCTTCGACGAACGCCCGCACGGCGTCGGCGCTCTCCGCTTGGCACAGCAGCACGCCGTGGACGCCACGCCCGAGGATCTGGCGGAACTGCCAAGCATTGAACCGCACGTTTGCCGCGTCGGTGCCGTTGACCGGCGCCTCCACCACCACCGCCGGGGTGCGGTGGCCCGAGCGGGTCGGTCCGGCCTCGACCATGCCGCGCATGTAGTCGGCGAGCCCGGCCATGTCGAAGGCGCCGTGCTCCATCCCAACGTTGATATAGTCGGCCCAGCTTTCGGCATCCGCTCGGCCCTGCTCGGCCGTCAGGACGTGGCCGCTATGGCCGCCGTCGTAATAGATCGCCTGGTCCGCCTCGAGCAACTCGATCGCGCGATTGATGCGGCCGGCCATGGCCCCCCTCCTTCCCGTTGCATCGACAGTGTGCCGCGCCACGGCTGCTCCTGCGATACATTGATCCGATGCTCAAGATCGCGCTCGTACTTGTCATGGCTGCGCTGCTGCTCGGCCTGCTGCTCGCCGCGTTGCATGCACGCGCCTCCGCCAGTGGGCGGCGACCGGCCTGGTGGCTCGGGGTCTGCCACGGGCTGGTCGGCGCGGCTGGGACGGCCGCCCTCGCCTACGCCCTTACCTACTCCCTCACCGGTTCGGAACGCGGCATCCGCACCGGCGTCGGCGGCTTCGGCTGGATCGCCATTGCACTGTTGTGCGCCGCGCTGGCGGTGGGACTTGGTGTGCGGTCACTGGCGCGTCGCCAGCCTGACCTCGGCGAACTCGTCATCATCCTGCACGGCACGCTCGCCGTGTTTGGGGCGATGATCCTGGCCGCCTACGTCTCGCTCGGCTGAACCGGAGACGACGGGACGATGGTCCGGGCGGACCTGTCTGTCGGGCCCGTCGCTCGCGTGCTATGGCGTTGGTGCGCCGTCGCGTCGGAAACGTGGCAATTCCCCCGGTTCCTGTGCTAGCACGCGCCCGCTCCGATTGAACGGGTCGGCCAATGTTCAACCGTCTACCAGGATGCAGGAGCGGCGCATGAGCGGACGGCCGAGGGTCCTGGTGTATTGTGCGGGCGGACTGGAGCACGCTGGCGGGATCGGGCGGGTGCTGGGCAATCTGCTCGACGCTGCCGACGCCGCCGGGCGGCCCTATGTCATGCAGGTGGTCGATACACGCGGCCCATACTCGATCCTCCTCTCGCCGCTGTTCTTCGCCGCCGCTCTCGCGCGCACCGCGCTCGCCGCGGTCTCGGGCGGCACGCTGGCCGCGCACGTGAACATGGCGCACAAGGGCAGCACCGTCCGCAAGGTGATCATCTGCCGATTGCTGTCGGCCCTGAAGGTGCCGTGACGTCCTGCATCTGCACGCCAACAACTACGACACGTATTTCCGCGCCCAGCCGGAATGGGGAAAGGCCCTGATCCGGCACGCGTTCCGATCGGCCGACGGGATCGTGGTGCTCGGCATGTTCTGGCGCGATCTCATCGTCGAGGAGATCGGCGCCGACCCGCACAAAGTGCGGGTGGTCCCCAACGGTGTGCCGGACCCCGGCAAGCCTGCGCTCCGACGCAAAGAGGGGGTTCCGCTCATCCTGTTCCTCGGCGATCTGCAACCCTGGAAGGGCCTCGGCGAACTGATCGAGGCGCTCGGGTCGGACGCCGTCCGCGCGTTTCCCTGGCGGCTTGTCTGTGCCGGACGCGGGATGCAGGACGCCTATCAGGCCCAAGCAGCGGCGGCGGGGATCGCCGACCGGATTTCATTCACCGGATGGGTGGCGCGGGACGGCGTGCAACGGCTGCTTGAGGAGGCGAGCATCGTGGCGCTGCCGTCGCATCTCGAGGGGCTGAGCGTCACTCTTGTAGAGGCGCTGGCGCACGGCATCCCGGTGATCGCAACGCCGGTCGGTGCGCACCCCGACATCCTGCGCGACGGGGAGAACTGCGTCCTGGTGAAGGTGGGCGACGCGGCGTCGCTGGCGCAGGGGCTGCAACGGCTGCTGCAGGATCAGGGGCTGGCGCAGCGCATCGGGCAGGGTGGACGGGTTCTGTTCGAGCAGCGGCTGGACATCGGTCTCATGGAAGAGCAGTTCGACGAGATCTACCGCGGTCTGCTGCGGGCCCGCGCCCGCCCGCACGCCCGGGTCAACGCCTAATCCTGATACCTGGGTCGCTCACGGTCGTAGACGGCAGAGGCGATCAGATAGGACCGCACGGAGGCCCGGATCAGGTCAGGTCAGATCCGGTCCCGGCACGGCGACAGAGGACGCAAACGGATCGTCCACGCACCATGACCAAACACTTGATGAGGGTTCATCGTGGATGGCCGCCGCGACCCCGAGGCTCGATCCGGCCTCGGCGGTGCGACCGTCTGGTCCGGACGGTTCAGGCGGATTGGCGACTGAGAAAGTGCCGGAGAGTGAACAGAATGAATCGCGGATTGTTCCGCAGATGCCGGCGCCACAATTTCTTCGGATTGAGGACCAGGCGGTAGAACCACTCCATACCGATCTGCTGGATCCAGGCCGGCGCGACATTGGAGTGCCCCGCGACGACGTCGAACGCCCAGCCCACCCCCAGCATGACGGCATTCACCCGCGAGCGCATCTCGTGCATCCAGCGCTCCTGCCGCGGACAGCCCAATCCGACAAAGAGGATCCGCGCTCCGGATTCGTTGATGTCACGAACGATACTATCCTTCTCGTCGGCCGTGAGCGGTCGGAATGGCGGCGAGCAGCGATAGGCCACATCGAGGCTCGGGAATTGCCGCCCGACACGGTCCACGATGTCCTGGATGACCTGCGGCGTGCTGCCGTAGAAGCCGACCGGGATGCCTTCCTCGCTCGCCTGCTGACACAGCTTGATGACGAGATCCGGCGCGAACACCCGGCCCTGCTGGCTGAGCCCGAGCCACCGCGAGACGCGGATCACCGGAATGCCGTCGGCGCCGACGAGATCCGCCCCGTTGACGATCGCCTGGAACTGCGGATCGTCATACGCTTCCATGACCATGTGAACCGTGGAGATGCACATGTACCGCGATTCGGCGGCCCTGGCCCATTGCCGAATCTGGTTTAGGACGCACTCGTAATCGAGCTCGTCGACGCGCATACCGAGGACGGAACAGCTTCGGCCGCTTGGCAACCGGTTGGGCGACCTCCCTCCCCGGGGCAGATCGCCTGACGAGGAGCGACCCGAGAAGAACCGGCCACGGGGCGATCGAGCCAAGGGGGACCGGCCAGGCGACGCCTCGAGCGCCGCTACCTGAATCTCTGCTTCCAAGTTCGGTGGCTCCAGTGTGTTAGACGGAGTTCCGCAGGACCATCCGCTCGATCCAGCGATAGGTCGGCTCAAGTCCCTCGCGCAGTGATCGGCTGGGAGCCCAGCCAAGCTTCTGCTCGATCAGCCGGTTGTCCGAGTTGCGTCCGCGAACCCCCTGCGGGCCGCTGATGTGCCGAATGTAGATCGTCTTTCCGGCGATATCGGCGATGATCTCGGCGAGCTGGTTGATCGTGACCATTTCTTCCGAGCCGATGTTCACCGGCCCCTCGAAGTTCGAGCGCAGCAGCCGGGTCGTCGCCTCGATGCACTCGTCGACGTAGAGAAAGGACCGCGTCTGCTGGCCGTCACCCCAGATCTCGATCTCCCCGCCCGAGCGGGTGGCCGCAATCTTGCGGCACAGCGCGGCGGGCGCCTTTTCCTTGCCGCCCTGCCAGGTGCCCTCCGGCCCAAAGATGTTGTGGTAGCGCGCCACGCGCGATTCCATGCCGTGATTGCGGTTGTAAGCCAGAAACAGGCGCTCGGAAAACAGCTTCTCCCAGCCGGTACTCGCTGTCGGGCGCGGCCGGATAGGCCGAGCTTTCCTCGCAGACCGGGCTGTCCGGGTTCTCTTGGTTGTACGCGGGATACATGCAGGCAGACGACGAATAGAACACTCGCTTGATGGAGCGTTTGTAACAAGCATCGGCAATGTTGAGGTTGATCGTCGCCGAATTGTGCATGATGTCGGCGTCGTTCTCGCCGGTGAAAATGTATCCGGCGCCGCCCATGTCAGCCGCAAGTTGATAAACCTCGTCGAAACGGCGGTCGATCACCTGCCGAACGAAGTACGCATCGCGAAGGTCGCCGACCACAAAATCGTCAGCCGCCGTCTCGGCGTGCTCGTGAAACTTGATGTCGACGCCTCTGACCCAGAAGCCCTCGCTCTTGAGCCGCTTTACGAGGTGCCCCCCGATGAAGCCGCCCGCACCACACACCAGCGCCGTCTTAACCATCTGCCTAGCCTCTACTGCTCACACGTCGGGTGTTCGCTCTGGCGCACGGGCCAAGCGAGACGAAGATCCCAGGGTGCTCCCCGTTTTGGACACCTGAAGCGAAGGAGGAAGCGTCGCGGGGCGCGACACAAAATCGCCTTAGTCTTGAGAATAGCCCCGCACCGTGCTCCAAAGTTCCGCAAGGCGAGAAAACCACAAATCAGTCGCCTTCTGCAAGAGATTACGGCGTCAGCGGCCGCCCGCGGGCTTCACAGCGGGGTTGGGCAGGTGCGCCCGAGCGGAGACCGGCGGCCGCTTGGGTGCATGCTCGAAGGCGTTCAGGATCGCCTCGAAAGCCGGTTTCGGCTGGAAGTCGGCATCGAACGGGAGCGGCCGGACCGGCTGTCCGTCCGCCCGGGCGAACCCCTTCCAGCGCTGCGGCGTCATCCACGTGTAGCGGTCCGACAGGCCCCAGTTGACGACCGAGGCGACAGCCGGTTCGTCCAGGGCGGTGCGCAGATACTCGGCGTACATGGCAGCAACCGCGGCGTCGCGCTGGGCGATACTGCCGCCGCTCGGCTGGATGTCGAGCACGTCGAGTTCGGTGATCAGGATCGTCAATCCGCGAGAGGCGATCTGGTGCAGAAAGCGGCGGAACCGCTCGGGGTCAAACCGGGTGCCATCCAGGGTGATGTGGGACTGGATGCCCACCGCGTCGATCGGCACGCCTTTCTGCTGCAGAAGGTCGAGCAGCCGCAGCAGTGCCGTGCGTCTGGCTTCGTGCTCCTCGGTCGCCATCTCAAGCGAGTAGTCGTTGAGGGCGAGCAGCGCATTGGGGTCGGCCCGCCGTGCCGCCCGGAAGGCGATATCGAACATGTCGAAGCCGAGTGCGTGGACCACCGGAATGTTCCGGATGCCGTCGGGTCGTCCTTCCTGCGGATTGATCAGCTCGTTGAACACGTTCCAGGAAAACACCCGGCCGGCATATCGACCGGCAAGTTCGTCAATATGTCTGACCATCCGCTGCTCGGCGGTCCGCCGGTCGAGCTCGCCGAACCACTCGGGCGTATCCTGGTGATACATCAGGTGGCCGCCGGTCAGGCGCAGGCCGTGTCGCAGGACGAAGTCGATGTTGGGATCGATGAAGGGCGGGCACGACTCGTCCTGCTTCGCGCATTTCGGCGGCCACAGGAACAGGCCCGCGTAGAGCGCGCATTGCTGGACGAACAGGTCCCGGTACGCGGCGGGCGCGGTGGCGAACTCCGCGTCGCTGTCCGAGCCGTAGGTCAGCCCGGCGCGGGCCGCCGCGTCCTTCAAGGCGGGCAGTTCGCGGGCGTCGGCCCGTTCGGTGCGGAGGAGACCTCCGCCGACAGGCAGGGCTGCAGCCCCGATCAGCAAATTCCGACGCAACATGATGGGCGCGCTCCTGTCGCTCTGGCCGGTTTAAAGAACGCCGGGGCACGGAGGCACGGCGGGTTCGGATCGGCCGGCAACATAGCCCGGAAGCGGCGCAAAAGGGAGGCCGTTGTGGTGGTCGTTCCTGCGCGGCAGACCGGCGCGGCCGAAGCTTGCGCGCGTACGCTGCGGAAATTATTTCCGCCGGGGCGCGGTCATGCTAGAAGCCGGGCCGGCGCCGGGTTAGCACAGCGGTAGTGCAGCGGTTTTGTAAACCGAAGGCCGGGGGTTCAAATCCTCCACCCGGCACCAACACAACCCAAAAAGTCAGGTGTTTGCGGACCTTCGCAAACGTTCGACCGCGAAGGCGAGCGGAATGCTCAGCTCTGGGTCGCTGGAACCGGCATTGTCAGGCTGGGGACGGCGGCCGAGTACGAGCGTCGCCAGACCAGCTCCACCTGGCGAGACCTTGACCCCCGGACCCGACGCCACTTGCTCGCAGTCTTGTAGTTGCCGTTGCTATGAAGCCATGTTTCGGCAGTTACCATTCTAGCCCAACTCTTCCGGTAGTTGGATCGACAACAGGAACAAGGTCCGGTGACCCGGGGCGCCTTTGTGGTAGGATGAGAAACGGCGTACGGCAGCCGCGTACAATCCCTGAAACTCAGGAGCAGATGATCGGCATGACCCGCCTGTGCTTGGAGCGGCTCGCGGCGTTTCGGGCCCGTCTCGAAGCGGATGTGGCCGCCGGCCTGATCCCGGGCGCCACGGTGGTCGTCGGCCACCATGACGGCGTCGTCTACGAGCAATCCGTCGGTTTCCGGGACGTCGCGCTCGCCGACACGCTGCAACCGGATGCCGTTTGGCGCATCTACTCCATGACCAAACCGATCGTCACGGCAGCGGCCATGGTTCTCGTGGAACAAGGGTTGCTTCGCCTCGACCAGCCGGTCGCCGAGTTCATCCCCGCCTTCGCGCAGCTGCGCGTGGCAGCCGGCGAACAGGCCACGGTGCCGGCAGAGGCGCACCCGACGATCCAGGATCTGATGCGCCACACGGCGGGGCTGGCGTACGGCTACATGGGCGACAGCCCGGCACACCGGGCTCTGGTCGCGGACGGTTTTCTCGGCGAGGACGCGCCGCTCGCCGCCTTCGTGGACCGGCTCGCGGCCCTGCCGTTGGAACACCAGCCGGGCACGGTCTGGCATTACAGCCACGCCACGGACGTGCTGGGGCGGGTACTCGAAATGGCGTCCGGCAAGGACCTCCAGGAAGCGCTCACGGACACCTTGCTCGGCCCGCTCGCCATGACGGAGACCCGGTTCAGGCTACCGGACTGCGACCGCGGCCGCGTTGCCCAGCCCCTGCCGCAGTCGTCGGGAGCGAGGCCCGGCTTCTTCGATCCCTGCGCCGCCCGTCAACGGCAGAGCGGCGGCGGCGGCCTGGTGTCCACCGCCGCCGACTACAGGCGGTTCCTGCGCATGTTCCTGAACGGAGGCAGCCTGGACGGCAAGCGCATCCTCGGCCCGGCGACCGTGCGCTATATGACGGCCGACCATCTCGGCTCCCGCATTCGGCAGGCCGCGTACTACCCACCTGGTCCGGGCTATGGGTTTGGCCTCGGTTTTGCGGTTCGCATGGTGGACGGCGAGGCTCCCTTCCCGGGCACGCGCGGCGACTTCTTCTGGAGCGGCGTCGGTGGCAGCTATTTCTGGGTGGACCCGGCTCGCGACCTGTTCGCCCTTCTGATGCTGCAATCGGCGTCGGCACCGCAGCGGCTGCACTACCGCACGCTGATGCGCAACATGGTTTACGCGGCGCTCGCCGACTGACCGTGGGTTGAAACCCGGCTGGCGTCCGGAATGCTCCGTAGCGAACCCGCTCGCGGCGCCGACTTCGCCCTCAGCTGATAACCCCGTCGCGGCGCAGCGCCGCCATTTCGTCCTCGCCCAAGCCGAGCCAGTCGCCGTAGACGGCCTGATTGTGCTCGCCGAGGCGCGGGCTCGGGGTCGCCGGCACGGCGTCGGCGCCGTGCAGGCGGAGCGGACTGTTCGGCGCGACGAGGCGGCCGAATTCCGGGTGGTCGATCCAATGCAACATGCCGCGCGCGTGCATGTGCGGATCGTTCATCACCTCGCGCAGATTGCGGACCGGCGCGCAGGGGACCCGATGCCGCCTGGCGATCGCGAACACGTCGTCCTTCGGCAATGTCTCGGTCCACGACTGCACCACGGCGTCGGTCGCGTCCATGTTGGCGACCCGGCTGGCGTTGTCGCGAAAGCGCGGATCAGCCGCGAGGTCGGGACGTTGCATCGCCTCGAGCAGGCCGGCCCAGTGCGCCTCGACGACGCAGGTCAGCGCGACGTGGCCGTCCTTTGCCCGATAGACGTTGTACGGCGCGGAGGCCAGGCCGCTGTGGCGGTTGCCGGTGCGCGGCGGCACCTCGCCGCCGGTCTGGTGGACGAAGCCGAGGCTGGAGGCGAGCGTCGGAAACACCGTGTCCTGCATCGCCACTTCGACCAGCCGGCCCTGGCCGGTGAAGTGCCGCTCATAGAGCGCAGTGACAACGCCGGCATAGAGGTGAATGCCTCCCAGGAAATCGACCACGGCCGGCCCCGCCTTGGTCGGCGGCCCGTCCGGGAACCCGGTGACGCTCATGATGCCGGACGTGGCCTGCACCGTGATGTCCATCGCCAGGCTGTCGCGATCCGGCCCGGACAGACCGTAGCCGGTGCCGGAGGCGTAGACGAGGCGCGGGTTGACCTCGTGCAGCACGGTCCACCCGACGCCGAGCCGGTCCATCACGCCCGGCGCATAGTTCTCCAGCAGCACGTCGGCGCGGGCGGCCATGCGCTTGAGCAGCGCGCGACCGGCCTCGGTTTTCAGGTTGAGGGTGACGGCACGCTTGTTGGCGTTCAGCATGGCGAGCGGGATGGCGGCCTGCCGCCCGAGCCGGGTGCGCGCGCGGATCGGCTCGCCGCCGGGCGGCTCCACCTTGACGACATCGGCCCCCGCCTTGGCCATCAGCATGGTCGCGTAGGGACCCTGATAGATCTGGCCGAGGTCGATCACCGTCACCCCGGCCAGCGGCAGGTTGGGCCTGGTCTCGCGCGCCGTTTCCGTCATCGGGCAAGATCAGCGCGAGATTTCTTCCAGCGCAAGCTGGCTGGTGCGCGGGCCGAACAGACTGACCAGGAACACGCAGATCGCCATCGCTCCGGCGATGAACACGAACACGCCGGGCACTCCGAAGTGGCGCAGGAAGAAGGCGATGAAGAAGCCCGTAAAGATCGTGCTGAACCGGCTCCACGCATAGGCGAAGCCGAAGCCGCGTGCCCGAATGCGGGTGGGATACAACTCGGCCTGGTAGGTGTGGAACGAGAACGAGAGCCACGCATTCGCCATCGTCTGAAGCACCCCGAGTACGATCAGCGCAACCGCCGCCTGCTGGACCGAGAACGCGATGCCGAACACGGCAATCGAGGTACACGCAATGGCCAACTGCCATTTGCGCTCCATGCGGTCGGCGAAGCGCGACATGACAAACGGCCAGACCGGGAAGCTGAGCGCGATGATGAAGGTGTATTGGAGCGTCTTCGTCACCGTGATCCCCTTGGCGATCAGCAAGGTGGGCACCCAGTTGACGAAGCCGTAGAAGCCGATCGTCTGGAAGAAGTTGAAGATGACCATCATGATGGTCCGTGACCGGTACTCGGGGCTGAATATCTCCCAGTAGCGTCCCTGTTGCCGCCGTTCGGCCATTGGCGGCTCGGGCGGCGGCAGCGTCCTGCCGTACTCGGCCTCCACCTTCGCCTCGATGGCGCACATAACTCGGTCCGCCTCCTCGAGCCTGCCCTGCTGCGCCAGCCATCGCGGCGACTCCGGCAGCCCGAGGCGAACCCACCAGATCAGCAACGCACCGACCGAGCCGATCAGCACTACACAGCGCCAGCCGTCCAGCCCGAACAGCTTTTGCGGCACCAGCAGCCAGGCGAACAGGGCGACCAGGGGGACCACCATGAAGCCGATCCCCTGCTGGAAGGCAACCGCGCGTCCGCGGACGGATTTGGGCACGAGTTCGGACACGTAGGTGCTGATCGTGACGAGCTCGACGCCGATTCCGATGCCGCCGATCAGTCGCCACAGGTTGAGCATGTCGGCGGATGTCTGGAAGGCAAGGACCGCCGTGCAGACGCTGTACCAAACCGCCGCCAGCGTGAAGACGGCTCGCCGCCCGAACTTGTCGGCGATGAAGGCGAATACCAGCGTGCCAATGAACAAGCCGGTGAACAGCGCGGCGATGAACGAGGCAAGCCCGCTGGTGCCGAACAGCCCGACCGTCGTGGGGGTCAGGATTTTTGCCTCGAACAGGCCGGGGGCGATGTAGCCGGTGAAGAAGATGTCGTAGTTCTCGAACGACGCGCCCAAGGCGATCAGCGTCACCATCTTCCAGATGTGCCTCGTCATCGGCAGTCGATCGAGCCGCGCCGTGATCTCGGCCGGCGTGGCGGACAAGGTTGTCGCACTCATTCCGTTTCCCCTCGCTTATCGTTGCTTTCGGCGGAGCGGAGTTGGTGTTCAGAGCGGGATGGCGACCAGCGTGTCGAAGCGCGAGCTGTCGCATACCACCAGGCGTTCGGCGAAGCGCAGGGCACCGTCAGCGTCCGGCATCACCTGGTCGAGATAAAGCCCGGTTGCGAACAGGTCCATCTGCCCGTCGCGCATCGTGCGGACGACGAGGAACGGTGTCTCGGCGCCGATCCGGCCGCCCTGTTCGGAGCGGAGCATCGGCATCCCGACGATGTGGCGATAGCTCTGGCGCTCGTAGATGTTCGCCTCTCGGAGTGCCGCGATCCGGTCGCTCAGCATCGCCCGCGAGTTCGGCGTAGATCACGCCGGCCGCGTAGCCGCGCTTGTGGTTGTCGGCCGAGGTGAGCTTGTAGAGACACCGCTTGTGGAAGAAGCCGGGCCAATCCTCCAACCGGTCCGAGTTGAGGCAACTCGCGTACTCGCTGTTGAGTGCCGCGAGGCGGAACAAGAGGTCCGGGTTTGTCATGGCCTCACAGCCCCATATGGGCGCGGTAGGTCTGCCAAAAGCCGCGTACGGCGGCTTCCGTGATGCGGGTGTCCTGACACTCGGCCGTGCTGCCGCCCATCTCAATGATCGAGGTCAGCTCCGCCGCCGCCATGGCGCCGCGCTGGACGAAGCCGCCGATGCAGCCGTCCTCCATCGACACGAAGCCGGCGGGTCCGACCAGATTGGCCTGCTTGAGTCGCCGCGTGCGCATTTCTTGGGTGTCGTCGGCGAAGCCGAGATAGACCCAGTGCAGCTCCATCGCGTCGACGCCGCGTGGGATGACGTAGCGCACCGCCAGCGCATTATGCACCTGCTGCAAAATGAAGGTCGGGAACAGGGTCAGGATCTGCAGCTGGATGCCATCGCCGAACTCGTCGACCGGGTCGAGCAGGGACGGGTCGGCAAGACGGAAGCTGTCGCTGTCGGAACGAATAGCTTGGTCCTTGTAGGTGCTGTCCTGCGCCTCGAGCCGGCCGATCGTGGAGCTGGCATGATGGGCGCCGTCGTCGCTCACCGTGATGCCCCCGGCCTGGCTGAACCGGGTGATGCGGAAGGTGGTGAAAAAGAGATGCAGCAAGCTGGCGTGATAGGTGTCCTTGACGTTCTCCGCGTAGAGCTTCCAGTTGTTCGGCAACGGCTGGACGAAGCGGCCGATCACTTCCACCGGCTTGTGCAGCACACGCCGGATGCGCGGTGCGATCGACGGGCCGATGTAGTCCTCGAGCGACGGCGCGTCGGCGGCGAGGGTTCCGAACACCAAGCCGCAGAAGGTCTCGACCCGCAGCTTGCGCGGGCCGTGCTGCTCCATGCAGAACGAGCTTGGCATGCCGCCTTTGCCGTTCACGCCACGGCTGAAGGCGACGGATTTGAGATTGCCGCGCAGATCGTAACGCCACGAGTGATAGACACAGGTGAAATCTTTCACCGTACCGCCGTCCTCGAACGCGATCAGCGCGCCGCGATGGGCGCATCGGTTCTCGAATGCGCCAAGCTCGCCGTCCTCACCGCGGACGACGATCACGGGCATGTCGCCGACGAAGCAGGTGCGGTAGTCGCCGGGGCCGGCGACCTCGTGCTCCAGGCAGAGAAAATGCCATGTCGGTCCCTGGAAGATGCGCGCCTGTTCCGCTCGGCGCACCTCCTCGTCCTGGTAGAGCCAGAACGGCACCCTGGTCAGGCCGGGCGGCCACTGCCTCCCCTCGCGCAAAGCCGGCTTTGCGTCGGCGACATTTGCGTCGGGCATGGTCCCCTCCCGGTCCCTTTGCGTCCATTATGTAGCATTCATCCGCCGTTGCTACATAATGGTGTCCGGACGGGGAGGGAACGATGCCAGCTCGGACAGGTGCCGCCTTTCTGCGCGGCCTGCGGGACGACCGCGAGCTTTGGGTGGGCGGCGAACGGGTGTCGGACCCTGCCGACCATCCGGCCACGCGCGGGGCGGCGCACACTCTGGCCGCCATCTTCGACCTGCAGCACGAATATCCCGACGTTTGCCTGATCCCCGATCCCGAGACCGGCGAGCCGATCGCGGCGAGCCACATGATCCCGCGCTCCCGAGCCGACCTCGAACGCCGCCATGCGGCGCTGCGGAAGGTGGCGGAGTTCACCGTGGGATTGATGGGGCGCACGCCCGACTACATGAACGTCACGTTCGCGGGCTTCGCCGGCCGCTCGGACGAATGGGGCGCCAACGGCAACGAGCACGGTGCGGCGAACCTGGTCGCCTACCAGAAGGAGCTGGCGCGCCGCGACCTGAGCCTGACGCACACGTTGATCCATGCGACGGTCGACAAGTCCAAGGGCAACGTGCCGACCGGTCTCGATCCGACCCAGTTGCACAAGGTGAAAGACACCGCGCACGGCATCCTCGTGCGCGGCGCGCGGGTGCTGGCGACGCTCGCGCCGTTCTCCGACGAGATCGCGGTTTATCCGAGCCGGCCGATGCCGGACGCCAGCCGGGCACACGCGCTCTCCTTCAGCATTCCGATGGACACGCCGGGCCTCAAATTCCTCTGCCGCGACAGTTTTTCCCTCCCGCGCGATGATTTCGACCATCCGCTCTCCGGCCGCTTCGACGAGCAGGACGCCTTCGTCATCTTCGACAACGTCGAGGTCCCGCGCGACCGGGTTTTCATCGACGGCAACCTGCCGGTCTACAACTCGGTGATGTCGGCGAGCTGGCGCGGCAACGCCATGCAGCAAACGATGGTGCGGGCGCACACCAAGCTCGAGTTCGCCTGGGGGCTCGCCAACCGGATGGCCGAGGCGATCGGCGCCAGCGACCCGACGACGTTGCAGATGCTGGGCGAAATCTGGAGCTACGCCGAGTTGACCCGGGCCGCCGTGTACGCCGGCGAACAGGGAGCGCTACGAGTACGGCAACGGCGCCTGGTTTCTCGACGAGCGGCCATTGGGCGCTTTGCGCGCGACGCTGCCGTTCTGGTTTCCCCGGGTCAACGAGATCATTTCCCTGATCGGCTCGCACAACGTGCTGGCGACGCCGAGCGCCGCCCAGTTCGCCGAGCCCGCGCTGCGGCCGCTGATCGACACCTATCTGCGCGGGGCGGGCGAGGTCAGTGCGGAGCGACGGGCGCGGATTTTTCGCCTCGGCTGGGATTTCGTCCGCAGCGCGCTTGCCGGCCGCAACGAGCAATACGAGCGGTTCTATCTCACCTCGGGCGCGCGCAACCAGATGGGAGCGCAGATGCGCGGCGACCGGCGAGAGGCGGACAGGCTGGTCGAGCGTTTCCTGGGCGAGCGGCGGGCCTGAACCCTTGCCTCGACCCCGCCGTCCTGCAACTGTGGCGCTTGAGCCGGGAGGTCACGCATGCCCGATGACGCCGCTCTCCCCCTGGATGCGACTCTTTTGGACGCGGCGGGTCAACGCCGCTGGCCCGAGGGACTGACCCGCGTCCCCTACTGGGTCTACCGCGATCCGGCCGTGCTGGAGGCCGAGCAGGCGCGGCTGTTCGAGGGGCCGGTCTGGAACTTCCTCTGTCTCGAGCATGAGATCGCCGAGCCCGGCGACTGGCGCACGAGCTTCGTCGGCCGTATGCCCGTGGTCGTGGCCCGGACGGAGGATGGCTCGATCGCCGCCTTCGAGAACCGGTGCGCGCACCGGGGGTCGCTGATCTGCTTCGAGGACGGTGGCCGCGCCACGGACTTCACCTGCGTCTATCACGCTTGGCGCTACAACCTGCGCGGCGACCTGACATCCGTTGCCTTCCGTCGCGGCGTCAACGGCAAGGGCGGCATGCCCGCGACCAGCCGGCCGGAGGCGCTGGCGCCCCGCAAGCTGCGCACGACCGTCTTGTGCGGCCTGGTGTTCGGCACCCTGTCCGACGCGACCCCGGACTTGGAGACCTGTCTCGGCCCCGAAATCCTGGGCAAGCTGCGCCGCGTCCTGGACGGCCGCAAGCTGGAGATCATCGGGCGCTTCACCGAAGTGCTGCCGAACAACTGGAAGCTTTATGCGGAGAACGTGCGGGACACCTATCATGCGAGCCTGCTTCACCTGTTCTTCGCCACGTTCAAGATCAACCGGCTGAGCCAAGGCGGCGGCCTGCTGGTCAGCCCGGACGGCGGCAGCAGCGTCTCGACGACGATCGCGCCGGAGCAGACTTCCGACACCGCCTATGACGGATTGCGCTCGGTCGACGACGACTTCCGGCTCGCCGATCCCAGCCTGCTCGATATCGTCGACGAGCACGGCGACCGCGTGCGCCAGCAACTGCTGACGATATTCCCGACCTTCGTCATGCAGCAGACGCAGAATGCGATCGCCCTGCGGCAGTTCCTGCCCCGCGGCTTGGGCCGGACCGATCTGCACTGGACCTATCTCGGCTATGCCGATGACGATGGCGAAATGCGCAGCCGCCGGCTCAAGCAGCTCAATCTTGCCGGCCCGGCGGGCTTCGTGTCCATGGAGGATGGTTGCATCGGCAACTTCGTCGAGCGTGGCGCCGCGGCGGCCGAGGATGAGGCCTCCATCGTGGAGATGGGCGGCAGCGGCACCGGCAGTCAGGAGACGCGGGCGACGGAGGCCGCGATCCGCGGTTTCTGGCAGGTGTGGCGGCGACTGCTGGGCGTCTGAGCCCGGCGCGGCGAGGGTCGCGCTACTGACCGCGGTCCCGCATGTCGGTGCCGCGCTCCCCCTCCTCGAAATCGAAATCGTCGAGTTCGCCCATGTTGACCGTGTGGTCACCGTGGTGCTGGAGGATTTCGCGCTCGCGTGCCCCGGCGAGCCGGTCGAGGACGTAGATCGGCTCCAGTCGTTCGCGGTCGGCGAGGTTGCGGGCGGCGCTGAGGGTTTCCTGCACCGTCATCGGCGTGCCGTCGGCGCGCACCGGCCGGGTGATTTCGGGCGCCCGCCCGCCGCGGAAGACCAGCAGCTCAAGCATCACCCGGCGCGGGTCGTCCTCGTCGAAGCGTCGCAGGATGACGATATGGCGCCCCTGATCGGGCACCGGATCGTGCGGCTCGAGCTTGCGGATCTCGGTCATGGTGGCCCTCCGGGGCGAAAACGGTAGAATGCCGCGAAGGTTCATCGACAGGGAGCACCCATGTCCGGCTCGTCCCAGGGAGCGGTCGGCGGCATCGCGCTGCTCGTCCTGGCCCTTGCGGTGCTCGTGGTGCTGGTGCGCAGCGTCCGGATCGCCTCGGAATGGCAGCGCGCCGTGATCCTGAGGCTGGGGCGCTTCCTGGCGGTCAAGGGACCGGGGCTCTACCTCGTCTACCCGTTCGTCGACGCCGTCGCTGCGGTGATCGACATGCGCATCCAGACCACGACGATCACCGCCGAGCAGGCGCTGACCCGCGACACGGTGGCGGTGGGCGTGGATGCGATCGTGTTCTGGCAGGTGGAGGACGCGGAGAACGCGGCGGTGCGGATCGCCAACTACCGGGAGGCGATCGAGCGGGTGTCGCAGACCAGCCTGCGCGAAATGATCGGCGCCTCCGACCTGTCGCGCCTGTTGTCGGATCGCCGGGCTGCCGACGAGCAGCTGCGCCTGACGATCGGCGAGAAGACGCGCTCGCTGGGGGGTGAGCGTGGTGTCGGTCGAGATCAAGGACGTGGCGATCCCGCGCGAGCTGCAGGACGCGATGAGCCGGCAGGCGCAGGCCGAACGGGAGAAGACTGCGCGGGTCACCCTGGCCTCGGCCGAGCAGGCGATCGCCGAGCAGGTTTTGGAGGCGGCCCGGCTCTACGCCAGTGACCCGACCGCGCTCAAGCTGCGGCAGATGAACCTGCTCTACGAGATGAACAAGGAGCGCGGCACGACGGTGCTGATCCC
Organism: uncultured Alphaproteobacteria bacterium; assembly: GCA_963719345.1. Taxonomy (GTDB): domain Bacteria; phylum Pseudomonadota; class Alphaproteobacteria; order Acetobacterales; family Acetobacteraceae; genus CAVRCA01. The sequence goes on along the minus strand of CAVRCA010000004.1, from coordinate 583,396 downwards.
AACCGACATGGCCAGCAGCCTGGGCGAGGTGGTCGCGCTGACACAGGCGCTCAAGCCGTAGCAAGACCCGAGCATGGCGCCGACACCGTCTCTTTGCAGGGCAGCATCTGGGCTTGCATGGGCCCGACAGTTTGATAATTATGGAGATATGGAGAAGATAGACGCCATCGCTGCCTTGGCGGCCCTCGCGCAGGATACCCGCCTCGATGTGTTCCGCCTGCTGGTGCAGGCCGGGACGGACGGGCTGCCGGCCGGGCAGATCGGCGAGCGGCTGGGCCTGCCCTCGGCAACCCTGTCGTTCCACCTGAACCAGCTCAAGCACGCGGGTCTGGTGACGTTCCGCCGGGAAGGCCGGTCGCTGATCTACACGGCCGAATACCCCGCCATGAACGCGCTGCTCGGCTACCTGACCGAGAACTGCTGCCAGGGCGACCCTGCGGCCTGCGGCGTCGGCGTCTGCGACCTCCACCCTCGATCACCGCCAAGGAAGGAACGCGCCAATGAAGCGCCTGCACGTCCATGTGTCCGTCGAGGACCTCGCCCAGTCCGTCCGGTTCTACAGCACGCTGTTCGCGGCCGAACCGGCCGTCACCAAGCCCGACTATGCGAAGTGGATGCTGGACGATCCGCGCGTGAACTTCGCCATCTCGACGCGCAGCGGACAGACCGGCCTCGATCATCTCGGCATCCAGGTCGAGACGCCGGACGAGCTGCACGAGGTCTATGGGCGGCTGCAACAGGCCGACCGGCCGGTGCTGGAGGAGGGCGCGACGACCTGCTGCTACGCCAAATCGGAAAAGTCGTGGATCACCGACCCGCAAGGGCTGTCGTGGGAAACCTTCCTGACCTCGGGCGAAAGCACGGTCTACGGCGATAGCGTCGATCTCGGCCCGATCCGCACGGCGTCCGGTGCCTGCTGCACGCCCGAAACGCCGCAAGGCGCATGCTGTGCGCCGAAGCCTGAACTGGCCGCCGAATGCCCCTTGCTGCGGGGCGGACTGCATGACCGTCACGATCTACCACAACCCGGCTTGCGGCACGTCGCGCAACGTCCTCGCCCTGATCCGCAACAGCGGCGAGGAACCGCGCGTCATCGAGTATCTGAAAACCCCGCCGTCGCGCGACGAGCTGGTCAGCCTGATCGGCCGCATGGGGATCCCGGTGCGCGACGTGCTGCGCCGGAAGGGGACGCCCTACGACGAACTGGGCCTGGATGATCCGGCGCTGATCGGATGACGCAGCTGATCGACGCCATGATGGCGCACCCGATCCTCATCAACCGCCCGATTGTCGTCACGCCCAAGGGCGTGAAGCTGTGCCGCCCGTCCGAGACGGTGCTCGACATTCTCCCCAACCCGCAGCGCGGCGCATTCGCGAAAGAGGACGGCGAGGCGGTCGTGGACGCGGGCGGCAAGCGCGTCGCGAGGCCCGCGCCATGAGCGAGGCTGCCGCCGTCGCGCCCGGCAAAGCGCCCTCCATGGGGACGTTCGAGCGCTACCTGACGCTGTGGGTCGCGCTCTGCATCGTCGTCGGCATCGCGCTCGGGCAGGCCGTGCCGGGCCTGTTCCATGCGCTCGGCGCGGCGACCGTGGCGCAAGTCAACCTGCCGGTCGCGGTGCTGGTCTGGCTGATGATCGTGCCGATGCTGCTGAAGATCGACCTCGCCGCGCTCGGGCAGGTGCGAGAGCCACTGGCGCGGCATCGCGGCGACGGTCGGCATCAACTGGCTGGTCAAGCCGTTCTCGATGGCGCTGCTCGGCTGGCTGTTCATCGGCCATCTGTTCCGGCCCTATCTGCCGGCCGGCCAGATCGACGGCTACATCGCCGGGCTGATCCTGCTGGCGGCGGCCCCCTGCACGGCCATGGTGTTCGTCTGGTCGAACCTCGTGGACGGCGAGCCGCATTTCACGCTGTCCCAGGTCGCGCTCAACGACACCATCATGGTCGTTGCCTTCGCGCCGCTCGTGGCGCTGCTGCTCGGCCTGTCCTCGATCACCGTGCCCTGGGACACGCTGATCCTGTCGGTCGTGCTCTACATCGTCGTGCCGGTCATCGTGGCGCAGCTCTGGCGGCGGGCGCTGCTGGCGCGAGGCGGACAGGCGGCGCTTGCGCCGGACGCTGCGCGCCCTCGCGCCGCTGTCGCTGTCGGCGCTGCTGCTGACGCTCGTGCTGCTGTTCGGCCTGCAAGGCGAGCAGATCATGCGCCAGCCGGTCGTCATCGCGCTGCTGGCGGTGCCCGATCCTGATCCAGGTCTATTTCAACGCGGGGCTGGCCTACTGGCTGAACCGCCGCCTCGGCGTCGAGTGGTGCGTGGCCGGGCCCTCGGCGCTGATCGGCGCCAGCAACTTCTTCGAGCTGGCCGTGGCGACGGCCATCGCCCTGTTCGGCTTCCAGTCGGGCGCGGCGCTCTCAACGGTCGTCGGCGTGCTGGTGGAAGTGCCGGTCATGCTGTCGGTCGTGCACATCGTCCGCGCTCGCGCGGCTGGTATGAGCGGGGGACCGTGGCGTGAGCGGTCGGGGACGGAGGAATGTCCCGCGTCCACTGACAGCGGTGCGCCCCGTCCCTCGGGCGACGAACGATTGCCAGACATGCGCCGCCGCTCCTGGGCTAAGGCGCCACCCGCCCGGCGATCTCGTCGCCGGCGGTGCGGGGCATCCTCGCCGAGAACGGAGCCGAGAGCAGCGTGATCGCGGCGACCGCAAGGAAGGCGAGGGAGAAATCGCCGACCGCCGGCGCAGCGTGGCCGCGCAGCCGCATCGCGAGTTCGAGCGACAGGGCGCCCATCGCGATGCCGACGACCTGACAGAGATACTGCGTGGTGCTGTAGAGGCTGGTCGCCGCACTCATGCGAGGGCGCGGGATCTCGGCATAGGCGAGGGTGCTGTAGGCGGTGAACTGCAATGACCGGAAAAACCCGCTGACCAGCAGCACGGCGTAGATCGCCGCTACCGGCCAGGTCGGGCGAAACGCGGCGAACCCGGCGAGCAACGCCGCGCACAGCAGGCCGTTCCAGACCAGCGTGTCGCGGAAACCGAACCAATGCAGCGCGCGCTGGGCCACCGGCTTCATCACCAGCGCGCCGGCGGCGGAGGCGAAGGTGATGGCGCCGCTGGCGGCCGCGCTTTGGCCGAACCCGAGCTGGAACATCATCGGCAGCAGGAACGGCGTCGCGCCGACACCGATGCGGAACAGGGTGCCGGCGAACACGGAGACCGCGAAGGTCGGCTCGCGCGTGAGGGAAAAATCGAGCAGCGGCCGGGGGTGCCGGCGCGAGTGCAGCCAGTAGAGGCGCCCAGGCGAGCAGGCCAGCGGCGATCATGCCGAGGCTGGCAGAGAGGGGGAACACGCCGCGTCCCGCCGTCTCCAGCCCGAACAGCAGCGCCGCCAGCCCGAGGCCGCTCAGCACCAGGCCGCGCACGTCGAGCCGACCGGCGCCGGGCTCGCGGACATCCTCGACGTACAGCGTGACCAGCACGATGCCGAGCACTCCGATCGGCACGTTGATGTCGAAGATCCAGCGCCAGGAGAGGTAGGTGACGATGAAGCCGCCGAGCGGCGGCCCGAGCACCGGGCCGATCATCGCCGGCATGGTGAGCCACGCCATTGCGGCCACCAGCTCGCTCTTCGGCGCGGAGCGCAGCAGCACGAGGCGGCCGACCGGCACCATCATCGCCCCGCCCATCGCCCTGCAGGATCCGTGAGGCGACCAGGAAAGCAGGAGTCTCGGCGCGGCCGCACAGCACGGAGCCCACGGTGAACACGGCGATGGCGGCGCGGAATACGGTGCGGGTGCCGAAGCGGTCGGCCATCCAGCCGCTGGCCGGGATGAACACGGCGAGGCTGAGCAGGTAGGAGGTGAGCGCCACGTTCATGCGCACCGGCTCGGCGCCGAAGGCGCTGGCCATGGTCGGCAGCGCGGTCGCGAGAATGGTCGAATCGAGGTTCTGCATCAGCAGCGCGCAGGCGACGATCAGCGCGGTCAGCCGTGTGCGAGGCGATGTTGCTCGGCGGGGCTAGCGCAGGCATCGCTGCCGCAGTGTCGCGCCGCTTGCGCGAGCCGGAGATGCCCCAGGCCGGCCCAGCGCCAGCTCCGCGTCGTCAGGGCAGCAGGACGGTGCTGCCGGTCGTCTGACGGCCCTCCAGCGCGCGTGGGCGGCGGCGGCGTCCTTGAGCGGAAAGGTCTGGTTGACCGGATTTTTACCGCGCCCGTCCACCACCTCGAACAGGTCGGCGCCGGTGGGCTCCAGGTCGGCGCGCTTGGCGGTGTAGGTGGCCAGCGTGGGGCGGGTGAGAAACAGGCTGCCCTTGGCCGCCAGCATGCAAAGATCGACCGGCGGCACCGGGCCGGAGGAATTGCCGAAGCTCACCATCATCCCGAGCGGGGCGAGGCTGTCGAGGCTGGCCATGAAGGTGTCCCTGCCGACGCTGTCATAGACGACCGGCACCATGGCGCCCCCGGTGAGGCGCTTGACCTCGGCCGCCAGGTTGGCGTGGCCGACGATGGTGTGCGCCGCGCCGTGGGCGCGCGCCAACTCCGCCTTTTCCTCGGTCGAGACCACGCCGATCACGGTGGCGCCGAGATGCTTGGCCCACTGGCAGAGGATCAGCCCGACGCCGCCCGCGGCGGCGTGGACCAGGATGGTGTCGCCCGATTTCACCTTGTAGGTGCGGCGGATCAGGTATTGCGCGGTCATGCCCTGCAGCATCATGGCGGCGCGCGGTCTTGAAGTCGATGCCGTCGGCACCTTTACCAGCCGGTCGGCGGCGATCACCCGGTCGGTGGCGTAGGCACCGATCGCGCCGGCATAGGCGACCCGGTCGCCGGGCTTGACGTCGCTCACGTCCGCGCCGACCGCCCGCACCACGCCAGCCCCCTCCATGCCGAGCGTCACCGGCATGGTGGCCGATTTGTAAAGGCCGGTGCGGAAATAGACGTCGATGTAGTTCAGGCCGACCGCCTCGTGATGCACCAGCACCTCGGCGGCTCCGGGCTCGGGCGTGGGCACGTCCTCCCACTGCATCACCTCGGGGCCGCCATAGGCGTGGATGCGGATGGCCTTGCTCATCGTTCTCTCCGTGCAGGCGTGTGTCGGGCCGTGCGTCAGGGGGTCTCGAGGGCCAGCAGGTAGCGCTTGGTGTCGAGCCCGTCGCCGCCCGAGTAGCCGCCCAGACCGCCGGAGGCGACGACACGATGACAGGGGATCAGGATCGGGATCGGGTTGCGCCCGTTCGCCTGCCCGACCGACCGGGCACTGCCGCCCGCCACGGCGGCGATCTCGACATAGGTGCGGGTCTGGCCGAACGGGATGTCGCACAGGGCCTGCCAGACCCGTCGGCGATAGGGCGTGCCGTGCGGCGCCAGCGGCAGGTCGAACCGGTCGAGCCGGCCGTCGAAATAGGCTTCGAGTTGGCCGCGCGCCTGCCCCAGCAGCGGCGTTTCGTCCTGGTCGCGGCCCCACCCCCAGTCTATGGCGACGATACCGCCATCCTCCTCGGAGATGGTCAGATCGCCGATCGGGCTATGAAGGGAAAGCTGGGGCACGGTGGCTCGCATCCTGATCGCCCGCCCGATGCCAGCCCTACCCGAGGACGACTGTCAAGGCCGGCGCTCGGAACCCGCCGGCTGGCGCACGTCGATCGAGCGCAATTGCACGGAGGCGCGTTGCACGGGGGCTGCCAGTCCGCGCCGCCGGGGATCGACCGGGCGGAATGCGTCGAAGGCGAGGCGCACGATCCCGGTGTCGAAGGTCCGCGGCGGCAGGATGACGGCGATCTCGTGCGGCGTCAGGTCGGGCAGGTCGACCACGGCGATGCTCTCGCGTCCCGAACGGATCGTGACGCGGCGCACCCCGTCCTTGGCTGGCGCCACTCCAAGGACGTGCAGCGTGACGGCGAGCGGCCGGCCCGGTTCGACACCGAACAACAAGGTCGCGCGCGGCCCTTCCGACCAAAAGACGTTGTCGGCGCCGGCGCGCCACCCGCTGCCCAACAGCTTTCCGAGCGCCGGACCCGCCAACCCGGGCGCCGGCAGGTCCGGCCGGTCGACCGGCTCACCGGGAGAAAACTGGTCGCCTGCCGGCATCGCAACGTCCCGCCCACACAGGACCGTGCCGGCCTCATGCCGGCAGATCGCGTCCGGTCCCAGCAGCGCCGGGCGCAGCGCGGCCTGTGCGGCGGGATCGGTGTAGACCCTGATCTCGCGGGACAGCAGCGGCAGCTCCATTCCGTCCGACAGCACCGCCTCGCAACTGAACCAGGCCGGGGTCCGGCCGACGCCGACGTCGCCGAGCCGCATGCCGGCACGAATCCCGGCCAGCAGAACGGGGTTGCTCGCCCCCTTGGCCTCGGGCGCGGCGCTGCACCCCGGCGTCGGCAGCACCGTGAGCAGGGTCGCGTCCACGGGCAGCGCGGGCAGCGAGCCGGCGAACCCGTCGGCGCCGCGCATGGTCCGCTCGGCCGCGAGGCGCAGCGGCGTGGTGTCGATCAGCTGCAGCACGATGGCCGCCCCGAGCAGCGGCAGGCGGACGGGTGCCGGCAAGCGGCAGGTCGCGGCAACCGCGCCGACCACCAGCGCGTATCCCACCGGCCAGAACGCCCGGCCGGACGCTCGGAACACCGCGAACAGGTCTTCCCAAGGTTTCGCGCCGAGGTCGATGAGCTTGAACGAACCGGCATAGACGCGACTGCTGAGCGCGATCAGCGTCAGGCCGGCGAGCACCACGACGAGTCCGGGCCAGCGCCGCAATCGGCCGATGCGCGGCAGCGCGGCGAACAGCAGGAGCAGGCTGCCAGCGCCGAGATAGCAGAACCCCTCGTATTGACCGCCCGTTGCGTCGATGATCGGCAGGTTCGCGCCGAACAGCCCCGAGCGCTGCGGCCAGAACGGCGAGAGCAGGTTCATCGAGTAGAAGACGAACCCCTTGTCGCCGCCGCCCAGGGTTCCGGCGAGCGCGGCGAACAGCAACACCGGAAGGCCGCTCGCCAGCAGGAAGGCGATGCCGGGTCGCCACCATCCTCTCTGGCGGCGGATCATCGCCTGGATCGGCACGGCGGCGAGCGTCGCCGCCCCGGCCATGAACAGATAGGGGTGGCAGAGGACCGCGATGGCCAGCACGAGGCCGGCCGCGATCCAGCGCCAGGCGGTCTGCCGAAAGATCAGCCGGAGCGTGATCCCGAGCGCCAAGAGGAGGAGGAAATGGCCGCACAGATTGACATGGCCGAGCCGCACCAGCAGGGCCGGGAACAGGCCGGCCAGCACCGCAGCAGTGACGGCGCCCGCCACCGAACGGGTCAGGGCGCGCAGGGCGTACACCGCCGCAACCGGTTGCAGCAACCAGCAGCAGGCGAACCAGACGCCGAGCAGGTTGCGCGGGCGGCCCGGCGCCACGCTGTCGAGCAGCTTCGCAACCAGGGAAAACAGCGGGTTGCTGTCGGTGAGCGCGACGCTGACGCCATGCGGCCAGAACAGGTTTTCGGCAAACAAGGGCGGCCAACGCCACGCATCGAGCTGGAAGGCGAGATGTCCGGTCAGGCCCTGCGCCATGTCGCCCGCGGGCGATCGCCACACGCCGCCTTCCCCGGTGATCGCAAGGAGCGGCATCAGGGTCAACAGCAGCGCGACGCCGCAGGACAGCGCCGCGCCATAAGCGAGCGCCGCGTCGGCGGTGGGCCGCGCCTTCGGAACATCGCTCCGTCTGGTGCGCAGAAGAGCTGGCCAGCCCGCCGCCGGCAGCGACACCAAAGCCGCTACTTCGATCCCGTCCCGACCTTGGCCTCGATCCGGTCCCAGATCATCCCGGCGAGATTGGTGCCGTCGAAGCGCGATACCTCCTGGATGCCGGTGGGCGACGTGACGTTGATCTCGGTCAGCCAGTCGCCGATCACGTCGATGCCGACGAAGATCATGCCCTGGGCGCGCAAGGTGGGACCGATGCGCTCGCAGATTTCGCGGTCGCGCGCGGTGAGCGTGCTCTTTTCGGCCCGGCCGCCGACATGCATGTTGGAGCGCGCCTCTCCGGTGGCCGGAACGCGGTTGATTGCCCCTGCCGCTTCGCCGTCGATCAGGATGATGCGCTTGTCGCCGCGCCGCACCGCGGGCTCGTAGCGCTGGAACATCAGCGGCTCGCGCGAGCGGGCGAAATGCATCTCAAGCAGCGCGGCGAGGTTCTCGTCATCCGGCCTGATGCGGAACACGCCGGCACCGCCGTTGCCGAACAGCGGCTTGACGATGATGTCCTGATGCTCCTGGCGGAACGAGCGGATCGCCTCGAGATCCCAGGTGATCATCGTCGGCGGCATCAGCTCGGGAAAATGCGTGACCAGAATCTTTTCCGGCGCGTTGCGCACCGCGGCCGGGTCGTTGACCACCAGCGTGCCGGGCTGGATGTGTTCCAGCATGTGGCTGGCGGTGATGTAGGCCATGTCGAAGGGCGGGTCCTGCCGCATCAGCACGACGTCCATCGTCGCCAGATCGAGCAAGGTCGGCGCGCCGCCGAACTCGTGGTGGGCGCCGTGCGTGCGACGCACCGTGACCGGCCGCGCCCGCGCCAGCAGCCGCTCCTCGCGCCGGGTTCCCTGTCGCGCGACGCCTTCGCGCAGCGCCATGTCGCGGACCTGGTAATGCCAGAGAAGGTGGCCGCGCGCCTGAGCCTCCAGCATAAGGGCGAAGGTGGAATCCGCGTCGATGTTGACCGTCTCGATCGGGTCCATCTGGACCGCGACCTTGAGTGGGCGGGTCATGGGGTTCCTCGCTGGCTCATGCCTTTCCTGTAGCAGGCCGGCGAAAGGCAGGGAAAGGCGCGGGCGCGGGCGTCAATGGGACGGGCATTCCACGTCGGGCGGCCGACGCCCCGGCGGGAACCAGCGATCCAGGTAATAGACGTGGCCGTAGCGGCCCCAGACCTCGGCCGGCAGGCAGCCGCCCTCCGTTAGCGCCTGTACAAGCCGGTTCTGCAGGCGATAATCCTCGGGCCAGTCGGAATAACGCTGGAAGTGCAGTTTCTGGACGAAGATCAACGCGAGGCCGGCGCAGAGCACCGCGCTGGACGCCGCCACCCAACGCCGCCGGATCGGCCCGCCGGCCGCCCACACATCCTCCGCCATGGCGACGACGGCCAGATAGAAAAGCGGCATCCACGGCAGCAGGACGCGGCCGGTCGGCAGCGGCTTGCCGAGCGCCCGCGCGGAGATCCACGCCGCGCCCAGGCACAGCGCGCTCGCCAACAGGAGGGTGCGCGCGCGAGGGCCAAAGCGGCGGCCGCCGAGGACCAAGAGGATGGCGACAGCGACGCACAATCCGATCGCCACCCAAGCCGACCAGGAGTTCGGCACGTACATCCGCGCAATGCCGCGCAGCACCGCATCGAAGAAGCCGGACGTGGAGCCGTAGAGCGGCACGCCGTCACGCGACACCCAGAGCAGCCCGGCCACCGGCGCGAGCCCGGCTGCCAGGGCCGCAAGCGAGAGCGGGAGGTCAAGCGGGCGACGCTCGCCCCGGCTCAGCAGCGCCACGGTCGAATGGCTCAACACCAGCGCGAACAGGATGGTCACGGTGGAAAATATCGACAGGCTGGCCAGCAGCAGCGTCGCCAGCAGAACGCCGTAGCGCCGCCCCGGCGTGACGAAGAAGTGCTCGACGAGGCCCACCTGCACCAACGCGGCGGCCAGCCCGTAGCCGCGCGCCAGCGCGAAATAGTCCATCAGATAGGGCTGCAGGACGCAGATGGCGAAGGCCAGCAGCTTGAGCTGCACGCGGCCGATCAGCCGCGCGCTGGCCCAGAGATAGATCCCGGCCGCAAGGACGTTCGGCAACCGGATGATAAGCTCCGAGTTGCCGAACAGCCGACCGGCGCACCAGATCAGGATGCTGTTGAGCGGGTGGTCGTTGGCGTAGTCGAGCCGGGTGAAGCCGAGCGGGGTGCGGCCGTAGAACAGAAAGGTCCAAGCCTCGTCCCAGGTGAGGTCGGCCGACGCGGCCTTGATCACAACGAAGGCGAACACGAGGCACAACACGACACGCAGCAGGACGTCCGCGCGCCACCCTGCAAGCAGTCGGTGGACGGGGTGCCTGTCGAAAGATCGGCACCCTTCCGCAACCGAGCCGCCAGGCCTCATTCGGCCGGGGCGTAGCGGGAGGCGCCGATGTCGGCGCGCAGCCGGGCGATCCGTTCCTTGTCGGCGACAGGCCACATCAGCGCGAGCCCCGCCAATCCGCCGACGATCTGCATGATGGCGCAGACCAGGAACCCGGTGTGATAGCCGACGAGCGGGCTGGCCGCTCCTTCGATGATGCTGCCGTTCGCAAAAGGCGCGATCACGCCGGACAGGGTGTAGATCGCGCCGAAGATCGCGATCACCGCGCCGCGCTGCGCGATGGGTGTGAATTCACTCAGCATCGGCGCGCAGACGACGTAGATTGGGCCGGTCAACCCGGTCCCCAGCATCAGCATCAGGATCTCCGTCATGCCGCCGCCGGAGTAGGGCAGCAGCAGCAGGAGACCGCCGCCCAGGATCATCGGGACCGTGCCCAGCACCGCTCGCGCCACCCGCGTGCTCACCCCGCGGGCGACCAACGCCTGCGACACTACTCCGGCAGTAATGACCGTGATGGCGCCGATTACCCAAGGCAGCGTGGCGAGCCACCCCGCGGTCGCTTGCGAGAAGCCAAGCCCCTTGACCGCGAAAGGCGTGAACCAGGTCAGTCCGAGCGACAGCGACCAGTAGGCTCCGAAACAGGCCAGCGTGCAGCCGATGAAGGTCACGCTCAACAGCAGGCGGGCATACGGCACGCGCTCCGCCGTTCCGGCGAGGGCCGGCGGATCGGCCAGCGGCCCCTCACGTCCGATCAGATACCAGCCGGCGGCCCAGATCAGCCCGACGATCCCGAGAGCGCCGAATGCCCAGTGCCAGGAGACGTTGACGACGATCCAGTTCAGCGCCGGCAAGGCGATGATCACGCCGAAGGCCGAGCCCTGTGAGAGCAGGGCCGTTGGAATGGTCCGTTTGGCGTCCGGGAACCACTTGTAGACGGCGTGTGTCGCGACCGACGCCGCGGGACCCTCACCGACGCCCAGAAGCACGCGGCAGACCAGCAAGGTGGTGAAGCCGACAGACAGCACCATCGGGAACTGAACCAATGCCCAGGACAGCGCCAGGACGAGGATGATGAGCCGCGTCGGCCGCCGGTTCGCCAAAAATCCGACGAGCACGCCGGAGATCGAGTAGAGCAGGAAGAACGCCGAGCCGAGCAGGCCGAATTGCCTCGGCGACAACGCTAGATCCTTCATGATCGGCACTGCCGCCAAGCCCACCACAGCCTTGTCGGCGAAGTTCACGAGCATGTAGGCAAACAGCATCGCGGCAACGGGCCAGCCACCCTTCGGCGTCGCTTGTCCGGTCGTCATCCTTCCCCCGCTCTCGTCCTGTTCCGGCCGTGTGCTCGCCGGCGGCGCGACACATCTGTGCCACCTGTCGTTTCCCACGCCAACAACGCGGCTTGCCTCGAGCCGAAACGACCCGGGGATGCGGGCCGTTTAACCACGCTGGACGCAGCGTAGGCCGCGAGCGGAGGAGAATCGGCTTGGCATTCCTTGAGGATCTTACGAAGGGCGCTACCCCGGCCAACATCGCGGTCGGCATCGGCGCGGCGCTGCTCGCGCCGGTGCTGGCCCCGGCGGTCTCCTCGGTCCTGCGCCCCGCCGCCAAGGTCGTGATGCGCACCGGATCACGCTCTACGGAGACACCGTAGAGCCGATCGGCGCGGCCTTGGGCAGCCTGGTCGCCGAAGCTCAGCTCGAATTGGCCACAGCTCGACGAGGCACGGCCGGGGTCGGCTGCTCCTCTCGGCGCGGCGGCCGTCGTCACCTCTGTCCATGACTGCGTGCCGGGCCGAGTGCGCTGGCACATCCCCGGCCTGCGTCGCGACCGGCGCCTGAAGGCGCTGCTGGAGGCCAGGCTTCCCGAATTGCCCGGTGTCCATGCTGTCAGAGCCAGCACCGAGACCGGCAATATCCTCACCTTGTTTGATCCCGCGGTGCCGGTTGAGCGGCTCAGGGAGCGGATTGCCGGCCTGGTCCGCGGCGACGTCTATGCGCCCGACGCCGACGAAGCGGCGGGGTCGGGCTGGCATGCCCGCCCGGCGGGCGAAGCGGTCGCGACGCTGCAAAGCTGCGACGAGCGGGGGTTGGCCGCCGACACCGCCCGCGAGCGCCTGGCCGAGTATGGCGCGAACGCCCTACCGCCGCCCGAAACGCGCTCGGGCCTGGCGATCCTCTTCGGGCAGTTCCGGACCCTTCCAGGAGGCCTCCTCGTTGCGGCCGGTGCGTTCTCGCTGCTCACGGGGGCCATGATCGAGGCCGGGGCGATCCTCGCCGTCGTGACGGCGAACGCCGTGCTCGGCACCGTCGTCGAGAGCCGGTCGGAGCGCACCATCCGCAGCCTCGGCCGGGCCGGGCACGAGCCCGCCCATGTCGTGCGCGACGGAGTGCCGCAAGCGATCCCGCCGGAGCAGCTGGTGCCGGGCGACCTGATCGAGCTGCGCCTCGGCACCATCGTCCCCGCAGACGCCCGCGTGGTCTCGGCGCGCGACCTTCGGGTAAGCGAGGCCATGCTCACGGGCGAGAGCCTGCCCGTGGCGAAGAACCCGGAGCCGGTGAGGCTCGCGGCTCCCCTGGCCGAGCGGACCAGCATGGTCTTCAAGGGTACCGCGGTCACCGGCGGCGGCGGTACCGCGATCGTGGTCGCGACCGGGACCCGGACCGAGATGGGTCGCATGCGCGACGGCGCACGACGCCCGCTGACGGCCGAGCGGCACGCCGCGATCCTGCGGGCCAACGACGCCATGGCGGCCGATGCGCTGCGAGTGCTCGGCTTCGCCTTCGGCAGCGTCCCGGACGGGATGGAGCCGGAGGGCAGCGGCGACGCCGGTGCCGCGTCCGTTCCGGTTGCCGGGCTGACCTGGATCGGCCTCGCCGGCCTCGCCGACCCCGTACGGCCAGGGATGGCCGCGCTCATGCAGGCGCTGCACGGCGCCGGGCTGCGCACGGTGATGATGACCGGCGATCAGGTGCCCACGGCGCGAGCCGTCGCGAAGCAGCTTGGCCTCGCCGAGGCCGGCGGTCCGATCGAGGTGTTCGACGCGGCCGATCTCGGGCGGTTGTCCCGGGACGAGCTGGTTGCGGCAGCGCGGCGCGCCCGCGTCTTCGCCCGGGTCAGCCCGGCGGAGAAGCTGCACATCATCCGCGCCCTGCAAGCCGCCGGCGAGCGCGTCGCCATGACCGGCGACGGCATCAACGACAGCCCGGCGCTCAAGGCCGCCGATGTCGGCCTCGCCATGGGCGGCACGGCGAGCAGCGAAGCCGCGCGCGAGGTGGCCGACGTGGTGCTGCAGACCGACGACCTGGCGGCGCTGGCCGTCGCCGTCGAGCGCGGGCGGACCACCTACGTCAATGTCCGCAAGAGTATCCGCTACCTGCTGGCGACCAATCTCAGCGAGATCATCGTGGTCCTGGGCGCCACCGCGGCCGGGTTCGGCGAGCCGCTGACGGCGATGCAGCTCCTGTGGATCAACCTGGTGTCGGACGTGCTGCCCGGCCTTGGGCTTGCCTATGAGCCGGTCGAGCCCGGCCTGATGCAACGGCCTCCGTTCGCCCCCGAGGGCGAGATCGTGGGGGGTGCCGAGCTGCGTCGAACTCGGGACGGAAGGCGGCCTGATGGCGGCGGGGAGCCTGGCCGCGCTCGGCTGGGGCGCGCTACGCCACGGCAGCGCGAGCCCGCAGGCGCGCACGATGGCTTTTGGCAGCCTGGTCACGTCGCAGCTTCTGCATGCGCTCACGGCGCGCTCCGATCGGCACGGCCCGCTTGTGGGCGGCGAGCCGGGCACGTTGCCGCCGAACCGGCCGCTCGTCGGCCTGCTACTCGCTTCCACGGCGCTGCAGGCGGCGGGGCTGGTGGTGCCGGGCATCCGCACCATTCTGGGCGTCGTGCCGCTCGGACCGGTCGACCTTGCCGCCACCGCAATCGCGGGGGTGCTGCCCTACGTCGCGAACGAGGCGGTCAAGGCGGCACGGCTCACATCCGCCAAGCCCGTTCCCGCCGACGACGGCAAACCGTGATCCGCTCACCGGTCACGGGCGCAGCCTTGACCCTTACGGTACCGTGAAGATCCTGGAGGCCGACGCGATGCAATCCGGGAAAGATGCGATGATACGCGCCCACGCCAGCCGCCACCCCGCCACGGAGCGCCGAAACCATGCCTGATGCCGCCGTCGCCCCGGACCTGCCGGTCGCCGAGATCGAGCACCGCATCCCCGGCCGATTGCGACTGCGGCTGCGGGCGCAGCGGGGCGACACGCCATTCTTCCAACGGGCAGAAACCGGTCTCGCACGCCTGCCGGACGTGCGCCGCGTGAGCGCCAACCCGCTGACCGGAAGCATCCTGATCGAGCACGGCGGCGCGGATGACGCGCCCGTGCTTGCCGCCGCCCGTGACCAGGGCTTGTTCACCGCGGCCGCACCGCCGCCAAGCCAAGCCCTCGCCGTCCGCATTCTTGCGCCGTCCTCGTCCGAGCCCGGCCCAGCGGCGGTTCCGTCCTCGCCTCTCGATCTTGCCGCCATCGGCTTCGCTGCCGCCGGCCTCCTGCAACTCGCCCGCGGTCAGGTGGTCGGCAGCGCCTCCGAGAACATGTGGAACGCCTACGGCCTCTACGTCGTCACGCGTCAGGCCATGCCCTCGATCATGCTGGTCGCGTTCGGCCTGCTTCAGATCGCCCGGGGTGAGGTGCTGGGTTCCGCCACCTCGCTGTTCCTCTACGCCTTCAGCGCCCGGCGCATGGCCCAGCACCGGAGGGCGCAGGGCGCGATCTGATGCAGCACGTAGAGCTGAGCCGGGACGCGGCGGTGGACCTGGTTGCGGCCTCGGCCCGGCGCCTGTTCCCCATCGTCTCCGAGCAACAGGCACGCGAACTCGCTTCGCTGGTCCTGCGCGATCTCGCGGCGCGCGGCATCCGGCTCGTCCGGGACGACGTTCCCGGCGCCTGATCGGCCCCGCGCCTCGGTCTGTGCGTCGTCACACGAACACGGTTGCGATGAGACCCAGCGTGCTGAGCCCCATGACGGCCGTCGCGACCCAGCCCACGGCCTTGAGGATCAACGGCAGCGTGAAACGACCCATCACGGCGCGGTTGCTGGCGAGCTGCATCATCGCCCCCATGATCGGAGCGGCGATCGCGCCGTTGACCACGGCGCTCCAGTAAAGCGCCCGGATCGGATCCACCGGGAGGGCATTGAGGATCGCGCCGAGCGCCGTGGCGACGGCCAGCGTGCCGTAGAACGCCCTCGCCTCCATGAACCTGCGCGACAGGCCCACCGGCCAGAGACGGGCCTCGCCGATCACATAGGCGGCGGAACCGGCCAGCACGGGGACGCCCAGCAGGCCGGTGCCGACGATCCCCACCGCGAACACCAGGGAAGCGAAACGCCCGGCCACCGGGCGCAGCGCCTCGGCTGCCTGCTGCGCGGTCTGGATGTCGCCCGCTCCAGCCACATGCAAGGTGGCCGCGGTCGTGACCATGATCGCGAGCGCGGTGAGGTTGCTGAAACCCATGCCGATATAGGTATCGAGCCTGATCCGCCGGAAGGCGCGACGCGCTTGCTGGGGCGCCTCCAACAGTGGGCCACGTAGCGGTTGCACGCGCAGGTCCTCAGCTTCCTGCGAGGACTGCCAGAAGAAGAGGTAGGGCGATATCGTCGTGCCAAGCACGGCGAGCACGGTGGAGAGGAACGCCCGGCTTGGCGTGAAGGTGGGCACCAGGAAACCGAAAGCCGCCTCGCCCCAGGGCACGCGAACGATCAGCGCCGTACCGAAATAGGCGAGCAGAGCCAGCGATGCCCACTTCATGGCCGAGACGTATCGTGTGTAATGGAGCATGACCTGCAGGGCGAGGCAGGCACCGCCGAACAGGGCGGCGTAGAGGAACTGAGGGCCGCCGATCATCATGGCGACGACGGCTCCCATCGCCCCCAGATCGGCCCCGAGATTGATGACGTTCGCGACCAGCAGCAGGGCGATGCAGGTCTGGATGAGCCAGGGTGGATAGTGCCGCCGGAGCGCCCCGGCGAGGCCCTGTCCGGTTGAGCGGCCGATCCGGGCGCTGATCTCCTGCATAACTGCAACCAGGGGATAGCTGTAGAGCATGAGCCAGAGGCCGCCGAAGCCGAACTGCGCGCCCGCCTGGGAATAGGTCGCGATCCCGCTGGGATCGTCGCTGGAAGCGCCGGTGATAAGGCCGGGGCCAAGGATGCCAAGCAGGCGAGGCCTGGAAGGACCGACGACCGGACTTGCGGCCTGCGCGGCGCCGCGTCCGGTGTCGCCGGCTCGGGCAAGCGCCGAGCGCTTGTCCGTCCCGCCCCGCAGACGGGGATCAGTCACCCGGCACCGCCGGCCGCCTCCGGAATGATGCCGCTAACGATAACGTCGTGATGGTCGCTTGTCATCGGCATGGTGCGTCTCTAGCTCCCCACAGACGGACAAGACGGAACGTGGCGTATAGCCGGGCAGCATGCTTGAAAGGATTTGCTGGGCACCTCCCTCAAGCACGCTATGCACCGCGTTGCAGCACCGGGCCGGACAGTGAGAGCGCGGTATTGACCACGCCGAGATGCGTGAGCGCCTGCGGCATGTTGCCGATCAGCCGCCGCGTCGGCACGTGGTATTCCTCGCTGAGAAGTCCGACGTCGTTCGACAGCCCGATAACCCGTTCCAGCATCGCGCGTGCCTCGGCGTCGCGTCCCTGCTTCTGCATGCAGTCGGCGAGCCAGCAGGAGCAGACGAGGAACGCTCCCTCGTCGTCACCATCGTTCTTGGCCGGCTTGCGGCGGACAAGGCCGCCGTCCATCAGGTCGCGCTCGATAGCGGCGATCGTGCCGGCAATACGCGGGTCGTCCGCCGGCAGGAAACCGACGACAGGCAGCAGGAGCAGCGAGGCATCCAGCTTGTCGCCCCCGTAATAGTCGACGAAATGGTTCCGCCCGGCGTCGAAGCCGCGTGCGCACACTTCGCGGTGGATGTCGCCGCGCAACGCCTCGAGGCGGCGGATCATGTCGTCATCGGCAGCCGCCCGGGTACGCGCGCCCTTGAGGAATTGGGTCACGCCCACCCAGGCCATTGCCTGTGAGTAAGTGTAGCAGCGCGGCTCGCCGCGCGATTCCCAGATATCGGAGCTTGGCCGGTTCCAGACGGACTCCAGATGGTGGACGAGTGCCGTCTCGACCTCGACACCATGCGGGAGGCGTTCGACCCCGCCGCGAGCGGCGACGTGCATGGCGTCAAGCAGCTCGCCGTAGGTGTCGAGCTGCCACTGCTCGGCGGCCTTGTTGCCCACGAGCACGGGCTTCGACCCCTCAAAGCCCGGCAGGAAGTCCACCTCCCACTCGCCGAGTTGCCGGCCGCCGTCCACGCGATAGACGACCTGCATCTTGTCGGGCCGCCCGGCGAGGGCGCGCAGGATCCAGTCCCGCCACCGCGTCGCCTCCTCCGTGTAGCCGGCGTTGAGCAGCGCGGTCAGCGTGAAAGTGGCGTCGCGCAGCCAGCAATAGCGGTAATCCCAGTTTTTCGCGCCGCCCGGAACCTCGGGCAGGCCGAGCGTGGCCGCAGCGATCAGGCCGCCGGTCTTCGAATGGATGAGCGCCCGGAGCGTGATCAGGGATCGTTTGACGGCCGCCGGCCAGTGGCAGGGCTTGCGGAACCGGCCGATCCAGGCCTCCCAGTACGACACCGTTGCGGCGAGCGCGGCCGGGGCGTCGAAAGCCGCCGGCAGCGGCTCCGTGGAACTGCCGTAGGAGAGTATGAAAGCGTGACGCTGCCCGGCGGAGACGGTGAACCCGGCGGTGGCGGTGGCATCCGTGCGGCTCGTTTCGATCGGCACCGGCGCGCGAAACACGGCCATGTCCGGTCCGACATCGGCGACCAGGGCGTCGCCTTCGCGCCGGCTCCACGGCGGCATGAACCCGTAGGCGAACCGGAGCCGGAGGTCCATGCTCATCGGCACTTGGCCGTGCAGACC
Organism: uncultured Alphaproteobacteria bacterium; assembly: GCA_963719345.1. GTDB lineage: Bacteria > Pseudomonadota > Alphaproteobacteria > Acetobacterales > Acetobacteraceae > CAVRCA01. The sequence continues at coordinate 565,335 of CAVRCA010000004.1, read as the reverse complement.
CTCGACGATGCGGACCAGAGAGGAATGCCGGCCGCGCATCGGCATGAAGTCGGTCAGTCGCACCACGCCGGTTGCGGTCTCGAACTTGGTGTCCAGAACCAGGGTGTCGCCGCGATACCGCCGGCGAACCTGCACCGTCGGCGCTTGCGGTGCTATCTGCCAACGTCCATGCCGCTCGTCGCCGAGCAGGGCGCAGAAACAAGCATCGCTGTCGAAGCGCGGCCAGCAGAGAAAATCCACCGACCCGTCGCGTGCGATCAGGGCGCAGGTCTCTCCGTCCCCTACCAAGGCGTAATCCTGAACCGGTGATGACATCGGCCTGCTCGCTCTCCAAGTCGGCGATGAACGCCCCCGAGATGCGTGCGTTGCTCGACCGGCCCACCGACACCGAGCCTGCGCTTGCGAGTTGCGGGGCAACGACCTGAACGGATGGTTCGCATGACCCACTCCCGCGTAAGAAATGCCCTTCTTGGCGTGGTTGGAGGCGGAGTGGCGATGCTGCTCTTGGCGCGGCTGACGCAGCCGCCGGCGCAGCGGTCCGCGCGTGGCGTCGCGGTGCGGGGCAGCCATCGCGCCACCATGCCGCGCTGCAGGGTGGTGGTGGTCGGCGCCGGGTTCGGCGGCCTCCAGGCGGCCTTGCAGTTGGCACGCCGACGCGAGGTTGACCTCACGATCATCGACGCCCACAACCATCACCTGTTCCAGCCGCTGCTCTACCAGGTCGCAACCGCGGCGCTGTCGCCCGCCGACATCGCCTCACCCGTCCGCGGCCTCATCCCGGCCTCGGATCGGACACGCGTGATCATGGGAACCGTGACCGGTGTGGACATGCAGGCCCGCCGCGTCCGGTGCGACGGCGAGTCGATGCCCTACGACGAGCTGATCATCGCCACCGGCTCACAACCGAGCTACTTCGGCCACGAATCCTGGTCACAGGTCGCACCGGGACTGAAGACGCTCGACGATGCCCTCGAGCTGCGCCACCGAATCCTTGCCGCCTTCGAGAAGGCCTCCGTCGAGGTGAGCGACGCCGAGCAGGCGCGCCTGCTCACCTTCGTGCTGATCGGCGCCGGCCCGACCGGGGTCGAAATGGCCGGCTCCATCGCCGAGCTGGCCGCGGGACATGTTGACGCGCGACTACGACATGCCGCGTAAACGGGCGCGGATCGTGCTGATCGAAGCCGGCAAGCGGGTGCTTGCCGCCTTTGCTCCCGACCTCTCGAATGATGCGGCACGGGCCTTGAGAGAACTTGGGGTCGAGATTCGCACCGGCGCGTCCGTGACCGGGATCGAGAACGGCAAGGTGCATCTGCACGACGAGACGATCGTGGCCGGAACGGTGATCTGGACGGCCGGAACCATCGCCACGCCGGTCGCGGAGTGGCTGGGTGTCGCTCCCGGCCCAGGCGGCCGCGTCGCGGTGGACGCCGGTCTGTGCCTGCCGGGACACCCTGAGATCCACGTCATCGGCGATGCGGCGCTGGCCCGCGATGCCAACGCCAAGCCGCTTCCCGGCCTCGCGCCGGTCGCCAAGCAGCAGGGCCGTTACGTGGCGCGCGCCATCCTGCGGCGGCTACGCGGACGGCGCGCACCGCCGGCCTTCGCCTACCGGGACTACGGCACGCTCGCGACCATCGGCCGAAACAAGGCGGTGGCGGAGTTCGGCCCCGTCCATCTGACCGGCCTGCCGGCCTGGCTGACCTGGGCCGTCGCGCACATCTTCTTCCTGATCGGCTTCCGCAACCGCGTGATGGTCAGCGCGGAATGGGCATTCGCCTACGTGACGAACGACCGCAGCGGCCGGCTTCTCATCAGGCCGCTGCCGTAACGGAGCAAGCGACGCTCCGCCTGGCCGGGGATCAGCCGCCGGCGGCGAAACCGGGGTAGAGCGTCATCCCGCCGTCCACGAACAGCGTGGCGCCGGTAACGTAGTCCGCAGCGTCGGAGGCCAGCCACACCGCGGCTTGCGCGATGTCGTCGGGCTCACCGATGCGCTTGTACGGCACCAGGGTCATGAGGTCGGCGTAGGCCGCCGGCGTGTTCCACGCTGCCGTGTTGATCGGCGTGCGGATCGCGCCAGGTGCGATGCTGTTGACCCTGATGAAGTGCGGCGCCACTTCCTGCGCGATGCTCTTCATCAGCAGCATCACCCCGCCCTTCGACGCGGCGTAGTTGGCGTGACCGGCCCAGGGGATCTCCTGATGGACCGAGCTCATGCAGATGATCTTGCCGGCGGCGCGCGACACCGAAGAGACGACGCCACGTCGCTTGAACTCGCGAACCGCGGCGCGGGTGCAGAGGAACTGGCCGGTCAGGTTCACCCCGATCACGGTGTTCCACTGGTCCAGCGTCATTGTGTCGAACGGCGAGTCCCGTTGCAGGCCGGCATTGCTGACCACCACGTGCAGCGTGCCGAACTGCGCGATGGCCTCGGCGAACATCCGCTCGACGTCCTCCTCCTTGCTGACATCGGCCTTCAGCGCGATCGCGCGGCGACCCAGACCCTCGATTTCGCGGACGACCTCTTCGGCGGCCTCGGGTTGGACGACGTAGTTCACCACCACATCCGCTCCGGCGCGCGCCAGACCCAACGCCACAGCCCGGCCGATGCCGGAATTGGCGCCCGTCACGAGCGCCGGCTGACCGGTGAGCACCGGGTGGTAGGGGGCGTTCGGCAGGCGGTCGCTGTCGGGCAACGCTGGTGCGGTCGGGTCCTTGGCATCAATTTGGGGGGCGGTCATCGAGGCTCCTCCAGGCGGGTGGCCAAAAGCAGCCACTCGGCGCCAACAATTCGCGCCCCGCGCGTGTTCCCCGGCGCTCGTGAACCGGCGATGACAGTGACGGGGCCGATGGGACTGATCCCCCCTTCAGGGGCCGCGATCGAGCAACGGCAGCGGAGACTGCGCTGCGGACGCTCCGGCTCCGCTGCGTCGGCTTCTAGCCGGGACAGGAACCCGCTCGGCCGCCGCAGTTCGGGACGCGCGCAGTTCCAGCAGCTCGCCCAGCAGGCGGTCGATCGTCTGCCAGACAGGCTCGTCGCCGCGCCGCTCCTGCATGATCAGGCGGTGCGCGGCGAGCGTCACGTTCAGCGTGCCGCGCGTGGTCTCCGGACGCGGCGAGCGCATCTGCACCAGGGCCTTCTCGACCTCATCCAGGGGCGCCTGCAGGGTGGCGGCGATCTGCTCGGGCTGATGCCCGGCCCGTCGCAGCCGGCGTGCCTGCGCCACCTGCTGCGGGGTGAGCTGGATGGCGGGTCGCAGGACTTCCGTTCGCCTCGACATCTCGCCGGCTCCGCCGCCCGGCGGCACACCCTTGAATGCGACCATGGCGCTGGTCCTTGCCGATGTTACCGACCGGTGAGAATGCGCTCGACCAGCTGCTTGACGGTGGGGATGAACCCGTTCGAGTAGAACGGATCGCTCGCGAACCGGTAGGCATTGTGGCCGGCGAACATGAGATTCCGTTCGAGCGCCTGCGGAGCCTCGCTCGAATGGGCGATGTCCTGCAGGGTCTTCTGGATGCAGAAACTGCGCGGGTCGGCCTTCTTGCCGGTGGTGTGGTCGGGATCGTGCTGGCTCCAGTTCGAGAACCGGCACTGGCTGAGGCATCCCATGCAGGCCACCTGGTCGGCGACGATCTCCCGCGCCTTTCCCGGGGTGACGAAGATCAACGTATTGTCGGGCGTGCGCAACGCCTCGGTGAAGCCGGCCGCCTCCCAGCCGCGCGCCCGTTGCAGGTCACCGCGCGTGACGTAGACGAGGCGCTTGCGCGGCCCGATCCCGTATTCGGCGACGTGCTCGCCGACCGGCTCGGCGCTGTAGGCGACCTGCCGCTCGCTGCGTTCCCGCAGTTCCTGGATGAAGCCGTTGTTCACCGCGCTGGAGTAGAAACCCGTCGGGCTGAACCGGTTGAGGAAGACGTCGCCTTCCTTGAGGGTGAACAGCCGCCGCTTCCAGGCATCGCCGATCGGGCTTTCCTTGGTGAGCAGCGGGCGGGTGCCGAACTGGAAGGCCACCGGGCCAAGCTCCGGGTTGTCGATCCAGTCCTGCCACTCGTCGAGCCACCAGACGCCGCCGGCCATGATGATCGGGGTATCGTCCAAGCCGAACTCGCGCATCTGGCGTCGCAAGGCGAGAACGCGCGGATAAGGGTCCTCCGGCCGGGTGGGATCCTCGCTGTTGGACAAGCCGTTGTGCCCGCCGGCCAGCCAAGGGTCCTCGTACACCACCCCGCCGAGCAGGGCGGCGGCCTTGCTGTAGGCCCGCTTCCACAACGCGCTGAAGGCGCGGGCGGAGGAGACGATCGGGTAGTAGTGGACGCCGAACCGGGCCGCGATGTCGGACAGCCGATAGGGCATTCCGGCGCCGCAGGTGAGGCCGTGGATCAGGCCCTTGGCCTGCTCGAGCACCTCGGTGATGATGCGTTCGGCCGCCCCCATCTCCCACAGGATGTTGGCGTGGATGCGGCCACGGCCGCCGGTGATCTCGTGCGCGTGGCGGGCCTGCGTCACCGCGCCCTTCACCGCATAGTCGACCAACTCCTCGTGCCGCTCGCGTCGCGTCCGGCCGCGGTAGACCTGCGAGATTGGCCGTCCCTCGGCATCGTAGCTGTCGGCGTTGACCGCGCTGAAAGTGCCGACGCCGCCGGCAAGCGCCCAATTGCCCGACGAGATCCCGTTGGAGACGGAGACACCCTTGCCGCCCTCGACGATGGGCAGCACGTCGACACCCCCCATCCGGATCGCGTTGATCAGCTTCATGGATTGCATTTCCCCGGCGGCGGCATGCTTGCCTCAGGATGGTTTGCCGTCACGCCCGGATGCAAGTGGCGCCTGCATCCGGGCGGCCCGATGGTTACTCCCCGATGGCGGGTTGCGGCTGATCTTCCGAAACCGGCGCCGGCGCGGGCTCGAAGCGGTCACGTCGCTCGCCGCCTCGCCCGGGCTTGGCGCCCACCTGGTCGGTGATATCGGAGCCGGTCGCCTGATCGACCACCCGCATCGACAGCTTCACCTTGCCGCGCTCGTCGAAGCCGACAACTTTGACTTTCACCTGATCGCCGACATTGACCACGTCCGAGGTTTTCGCCACCCGTCCCTGCGCCAGCTCGCTGATGTGCACGAGCCCGTCGCGCGAACCCAGGAAATTGACGAAGGCGCCGAAATCGGCGGTCTTCACCACCTTGCCGTTGTAGATCACACCGATCTCCGGCTCCGCCACGATGCCGCGGATCCAGTCGATCGCCGCCTGCGCCTGGGACTGGTCGGTTGCCGCGATCTTGATCGTGCCGTCATCGTTGATGTCGATCTTGCAACTGGTCTGCTCGACGATCTCGCGGATCACCTTGCCGCCGGTGCCAATCACCTCGCGGATCTTCTCCTTCGGCACGTTGATCACGGTAATGCGGGGCGCTGTCGCGGCCACGTCGCCGCGGGCGCCGGTGATCGCCTTCGCCATCTCGCCGAGGATGTGCAGCCGGCCCTCGCGCGCCTGATCGAGTGCGATGCGCATGATCTCGGGCGTGATCGAGGTGATCTTGATGTCCATCTGCAGGCTGGTCACACCGGTCTCGGTGCCGGCGACCTTGAAGTCCATGTCGCCGAGATGGTCCTCGTCACCAAGGATGTCGGAGAGCACCGCGAAACCGCGATCCTCCTTGATCAGCCCCATGGCGATGCCGGCGACGGGCCGCTTCAGCGGCACGCCGGCGTCCATCAGCGCCAGCGAACTGCCGCACACCGTCGCCATCGAGGAGCTGCCGTTGCTCTCGGTGATCTCGCTGACCACCCGCATCGTGTAGGGAAACTGCTCCTTGGTCGGCAGCAGCGGGTGGATGGCGCGCCACGCCAGCTTGCCGTGACCGATCTCGCGCCGGCCGGGCGACCCCATGCGGCCCGCCTCGCCCACCGAGTAGGGCGGGAAATTGTAGTGCAGCATGAAGTTTTCCCGGTACTCGCCCTCGAGCGCGTCGATCACCTGCTCGTCCTGGCCGGTCCCGAGCGTGGCGACCACGAGTGCCTGGGTCTCGCCGCGGGTGAACAGGGCGCTGCCGTGCGCACGCGGCAGCACGCCGACCTCGCCGATGATCGGACGCACGGTCTTGGTGTCCCGCCCGTCGATCCTGAGACCGGTGTCGAGGATCGCGTTGCGCACGATGTCGGCTTCGAGGTCCTTCAGCAGCGGCTTGACCTTCTCGGCGTCCAGCCCTTCAGCCGCGAGCGCGGCGACGGCCTCCTTCTTGGCGGCGCCGACCTGTTCCTGGCGAACCAGCTTCTGGCTCTCCTTGTAGGCTTCGGCCAGCGGCGCGCGGGCGAGCGCATCCACCCGGCTGGCGAGCGTCTGCTGCTCCTCCGACGCCTCGGACAAGGTCCAGGGGTCGCGGGCCGCCCGCTCGGCGAGCTCGATGATCGCCTGGATCACCGGCTGGAAGGCGGCGTGGCCGAAGGTGACCGCGCCGAGCATCACGTCCTCGGGCAGCTCCTGCGCCTCGCTCTCCACCATCAGCACGCCGTCGATGGTGCCGGCGACCACGAGGTCGAGGAGCGGCTTCTCGAGCTCGTCGGCGGTCGGATTGAGGATATACTCGCCATCCTTGTAGCCGACGCGGGCGGCGCCCACGGGCCCGAAGAACGGGATGCCGGAGAGGGTCAGGGCGGCCGAGCAGCCGATCATCGCCACGACATCCGGGTCGTTCTCGAGATCGTGGCTCAGCACCGTGGCGACCACCTGGACCTCGTTGCGGAAGCCCTCGGGGAACAGCGGCCGGATCGGCCGGTCGATCAGCCGGCTGACCAGGATCTCTTTTTCAGAGGGCCGGCCCTCGCGCTTGAAGAAGCCGCCCGGGATCTTGCCGGCGGCAAACGCCTTTTCCTGGTAGTTGACAGTGAGCGGAAAAAAGTCCTGGCCGGGTCGGGCCGACCGGACGCCGACGGCGGTGCACAGCACGATCGTGTCGCCATAGCGGGCCAGCACGGCGCCGTCCGCCTGGCGGGCCATCTTGCCGGTTTCCAGGACCAGCTTGCGGCCGCCCCAGTCAATTTCCTTGCGAAAATAGTTGAACATCGTTCGTGATAATTCCTCTGGATGCGCGAAAACCACGGGCGGCATCGGCGGCGACCCAGTGTTCCGGCGGAATACGGCGTCTCGGGCGGCATGGACCGGGCTCCTGCGCAATGCGCCGGACACCCGTGGGCTACGCGGCACGTAGCCTCGGGCCATGTGGCCGGAAACGCCGTCGCGGCCCGCCATGAAGGTGCCGGATCAGCGTCTTGTCGTCCGCCGCGTTCGCGACGTGGGGCGGATTGCCCCTGGCTGCCCCGTGCCCCCATGGCACGAGGATATCGCCCAACCGCCGGTATATAGGGACGGCGGTCAGCGGCGTTTAGTGACTAGCGGCGCAGATTCAGTCGGCCGATGAGCGCCGTGTAGCGGGCGTTGTCCTTGGCCTTGAGGTAGTCGAGCAGCCGGCGGCGGCGGCCGACCAGCATCAGCAGGCCGCGACGCGAGTGGAAATCCTTCGCGTGGGTCTTGAGATGCTCGGTCAGATTGCCGATCCGCTCGGAGAGCAGGGCGACCTGCACTTCGGGACTGCCGGTATCGGCGGCGGCGGTCGCGTATTCGGAAACGAGCGCCGTGCGGCGCTCCGCGGTGATCGACATCGGACTACTCCGTGGTTCGGGTGGAGAGCGGGCGCGTGCGCCTCAAAGGAGGCGTTCGGGTCGCAGCCAGCCATCCTCCAGCCGGCACAGCCCGATCACGCGGCTCCCCGCCATGGCCCGCGCCAGTCCGCCATCGGGATCGGCCGTCCGTGGAATGCGGCCCATCAGCGTGACCAGGCTGAGCGCCTGACCATGCGACAGACCGGAGACCTCCGCCTCGGTCAGGGCCAGCGCCGGGATGTCGGCCAGCGCGGTCGCGACCGGAAGCAGCAGATCCGGGGAAGCCGGGGCGGTATCCTCCGCGCCGAGCAGTTTGTCCAGAGCAATTGCCTCGCTCTCATGGAAGGGGCCGACCCGCAGCCGGCGCAGGGCGCTGATATGGCCGAGCGTGCCGCAGGCCCGGGCGAGGTCGCGCGCCAGGCTGCGCATGTAGACGCCCTTGCCGGACTGCACCTCAAAAATCGCGGTGTCGGCGTCCGGGCGCTCGACCAGCTCGAAGCGGTCGACCCGGGCCGGGCGGGGCTCGAGCACCGGCGCCCGGCCCTCGCGCGCCATGTCGTAGGCCCGCTCGCCGGCGATCTTCACCGCCGAGAACGCCGGCGGCACCTGGAGGATGTCGCCGCGGAACGCCGGCAGGGCGGCGGCGATGTCTTCGTCCGACGGGCGGGACGCGGAGGTGGCCGTGACCTGGCCGTCCGCGTCGTCGGTGTCGCGCGCCTCGCCGAAGCGGAGGGTGAAGCGATAGAGTTTGGTGCCGTCCATCACGTAGGGCACGGTCTTGGTCGCCGCCCCGAACGCGACCGGCAGCAGGCCGGTGGCCAGCGGGTCGAGCGTGCCGCCGTGGCCGGCCTTCTGGGCGCCGAAACGCCGGCGCACCCGATTGACGACATCGGTGCTGGTGAGCCCGGCGGGCTTATCGATGATGAGCCACCCGTCCAGCGGGCGGCCACGGCGGCGGCGCATTTTTTCTCCCCAAAAACCATCGCCCCGCCCCGAGCGGGAGTCGTCTGAACTGGGTTGTCGGCTTCGCGGCCGCAACCTCTCGCCGAGTCCCGGAGCTTGCTACGGTTTTTTGCCCAATTCCGGGCTCCTCCCTGCCTCGGCTTTGCCCGTATCCGGGCTGGCGAGCAGTCTCACTTTGCCAACTATCCCGTAAACGCCGGATACGGACAGTCGAGCTGAAAACGCTCCAGGCATCCGCGCAGCAAATGTGCCGATTGATGCCGCAACTGGCTGGACGCAGGAAGACGGCACTCGCGCCCACCGGCGGCAGGAACGACCGTCGACGACCCGGACTACGTCGCGGAAACTTACCGACGTACCGTCTACTCGGCGGCCTTCGCCGGCGCCGGCTCGCGGAAGCGATTGCGCAGCGCGTCCCACTCGTCCGACCGGAATCGGCGAAAACGGTCCGCGATGCCGGGCTTGCCGGTGGAGGACGGCGGCTGGTGCGTCGACTTGAGCGAGGCGAGAACTGTCTCGGCGGTCTCCATCATGGTGCTGAGCAGTAAGCTCGGCATGATCGCAAGGCGGTAGCCCATGGCTTGCGCGTCGAGCAGGTTGAGGTCCGGCGTCTTGCCACCTTGCACCACGTTCAGCAGACACGGCCCGTTGACCCGGCGCGGCACCGCCGCGAGTTCCTTGAGATCAGGGATGGCTTCCACGAAGGCGAGGTCTGCGCCGGCCGTGAGCGCGGCATTGACCCGCTCAAGCGCCTCGTCGAGCCCGGCAACCGCGCGGGCGTCGGTGCGGGCGATCAGCACGAAGTCAGGGTTGTGGCGCGCCGCAGCCGCGGCGCGGATCTTCGCCAAAAACTCCTCGCGTGGCACAATCTCCTTGCCGACGAGATGGCCGCAGCGCTTGGGCGAGACCTGATCCTCGATATGGATCGCGGCAACGCCGGCACGCTCGTATTCCTGCACGGTACGGGTCACGTTCAGCTCGTTGCCGTAGCCGGTATCGGCGTCCGCGATCACCGGCAGATCGATGGTGCGGGTGATGATTGCCGCATTGCCGACCATCTCCGACAAGGTCAGCAGCCCAAGATCGGGGTAGCCTCGCGACAGGCTGGTGCCGGCGCCCGTCATGTAGGCGGCGGGGAAGCCTGCGAGCTCCACCATGCGCGCGGTGATGCCGTCATAGACGCCGGGCGCGATCACCATCGCCTCGCCCGCGAGCGCCGTCCGAAGCCTGCTGGCTGCATCGTCCATTGCAGATCCCTCCCTCCTAAATGTCGGTTCTCTCACGGCTCAGACGGTGACGTACCACGGTGCCGTCGCGTATCTCGACTGGGAAGAAGCGCAACCGGGTCGGCGGCTCCCGGTATAGCTCGCGACCGTTCTCGAGGTCGAACTCGAAACCGTGCCAGGGACAGACGAGAACCTCGCCCTCTCGCTCGAAATGCAGCTCGCCGGGGGACGAGGGGGGCCAAGTGCCGCCGACGATGCCGCGGCAGATCGGCGCGCCCTTGTGTGGGCACCAGTTGCGCACCGCCCGCCATTCGCCGCTGCGCAAGCGGATGACGCCAACCGAGTGCTGCCCCGCCTGGATGATGACGAACTTGCCCTCGATGAACTCGTCCGCCCTTCCGGCCGCCACCTCGACGCGCCGGCGTGTCTGGCCCGTCGTTGCGCTCATCCCGCCGCCTCCTAGCTCGCGAGCCGCAGCACGTTGCGGGCGTTGCGCCGCATGATGCGGTCGCGGTCGGCCGCCGGGAGCGTGCGGAGCGACATCATCGGCATGTCGTTGTCCCAGTGCGGATAGTCCGTGCTGAAGCAGATGTTCTCCATGCCGAGCATGGTCATCAGCCGTCCAAGATCCTGCGGGTCGCGCGGCTCCTCGAGCGGCTGGGTGGTGAACCAGACATGCTCGTGGACATAGTCGATTGGCGACTTCCTGACCCACGGCACCTCGTGGCGCAGGCCGCGTCCAGAGCCGGTCCATCCGCAGCAGCGAGCCGATCGGCCAGACCAGCCCGTACTCGACGAACAGCACGCGCAGCCGGGCAAAACGCTCGAACGCGCCGTTCAGCACCAGGCTGTTGAGGTTGGCCTCGGCGGCCTGGGAGAGCGTGACGTAGCGCTCGATATACGTATCCGGCTGGCCGCCCGCCGGCATCGGCGCGCCGGCATAGATGCCGTCAGTGCCGGTGACGTGCAGCAGCAGCGGTAGGTCCATCTCCTGCGCCGCCGCAAGGATCGGCCACCAGTACCGGTTGCCAAGCAGTATGGCGATCTGCGGCACAGCGACCGCCACCACCTCCTTGCGTGCGCCGACGCGGCGGATCTCGGCCGCCGCCGCTACCGGGTCCTGCGAGGGCACCACCATCGCGTAGGTCAGCCGCCGATCAACCGAGGCCCAGCTGTCGAGAAAGTAGTCGTTGGCCGCCGAGGCGATGACGACGCTCTCGTCGGCGCTGGCGAGCACGGCGCAGAGCGCTCCCGTTTGCAGGCTGTTCAGCACCGCGATCTCGATGCCGTTCCCTTCCAGCAAGTCCTTGATCATGAAATGCGGGTCCGACCCGGCCGGCGCGCCGGTGTCGGTCGCGGCGTCGTCGCGCAAGATGAAGCCGTTCGGATGCGAGAAGCGCAGGATTAGCCCGCCGGACGTGGTCGCCCGCTTGCGCAGAAAACGCTCCCGCCACGCCTTCGGCATGTACGGATAGAGCTGCGAGATACCCTGCGCCAGCGTCGGGTGGACGTCACAATCGACGATGCCCGGAAGCTGCTCGGCCGCGATCCGCTCTGCGGTCGCTGGCATGTCCATGGTATGGCCTCCTCCGTGCCGTCTCAGTCGTTGCCGGGGAACACCTGGATCGCCTGCTCGCCCGGCCGGTTCGCGCCGTCGATCCCGGACGTGGTGCCGGCGGCGATGTCCTCGAGCGAGCGCTCGCTCGTCTCGGGGCCGAGCAGGAGCACGGCCGCGGCCTGCACCAGCAGCGCACCGACGAGGCCGGTCGCCACGCCGACAACGCCGAACGTGGCAAAGGTGGCGGCAACCGCGAACTGCACCCCGGCCCCCGCCAGCCGTCCGACGGAGCCGACCAAGGCTGCGCCGCGAAGCCGGAGCGGCGTCGGGAACAGCTCCGGGATGTAGAGGGCGAAGGCGATCGCCACCAGCGCGTAGGCGCATAAAGTGAGCCCGAACCCGACCGCCATTACTGCGACGCCTGTGCCGACGAACGGGTAGGCCGCCCCCAGGACCGCTTCGAGCAGGGTGAAGGCGACGATAATGCGCGGCCGGCCGAACCGGTCGGCGAAAACCGAGCCCAGCAGCGCGCCGAGCGGCGCGCCCAGGCCCATGACGGCGGTGAACGAGAGCGAGGTGGTGAGCGTGATGCCTTGTTTGACCAGGAAAGTCGGCACCCAGGCGAGAAAGCCGTAGAGCGAAAGGCTGCCGACCGCGCTGATGATCGCGCCCAGCAGCACGACGGCCCCAACAGGGCGGGGCCGAACAGGTCGGCGAAGCGGGCCCGGCCGGAAGCACGAGGGCCTGCCGCACCGGCGGCAGCGTTCTGCCGCCGGCGGCGACCTCACTCTCGATCCGCTGCAGCACCGCCTCCGCCTCGTCGAACCGTCCACGGCTCTCGAGCCAGCGGGGCGACTCCGGCATGGCTTTGCGCATGTACCCAAACGATGCCGGCCGCCACCCCGATGATGGCGAACATGTAGCGCCAGCCGATCGTCGGGATGATCCACAGCCCGGCAAAACCCACCGCCACCACGGCCAGGTTCGTCAGCGCAGAAAGGATCGTCACGTAGCGGCCACGGATGGCCGGCGGCATGAACTCGGTCAGGCTCGAGTAGCCGACGACGATCTCGGCGCCGAGGCCGATGCCCCATCACGAAACGCAACGCGATCAGCACCGACATGTTTGGCGCAAACGCGGCACACAGCGAAGCGACCCCGAAGATCAGCAGGTTGGCCTGGTAGGAGAAACGACGGCCGAACCGGTCGCCCACGAAGCCGCTGGAAAGCGTGCCGATCAACATGCCCGCGAAGGTGACGGACAGAAACCATGCGTTGGTCGGGATATCCGACCAGCCGGACTTCACCAGCGCGCCGAGCACGCCGGGCGCCAGATAGATGTCGCAGGCGTCGAGGAACATGCCCGTGCCGATCAGAACGACGATCCGGCGATGGAAGGCAGCAGGCGGTAGCCGATCGAGCCGAGGGCCGGCATTTATACTTCGGCCGGCGCGCTCGTCGAGCGCTGTCGTGGACATTGCTGGGCCCCCTCTTTCCGACCGATCTTGTCTCGCCGACCTGGGGAGGGATTACACTCCGGCGGGATTGACGCAAGCCGGGTTAGGGACGACCAGCCGATCCCGGCTTGGAGGTTTCGCCCGCTGTCGATACTGGATTGGAGAAGACGGTCACAGATCCCCGGTCCGACCATGTGCAATGATTATGGCAATCACATCCCCTACAGCGCCTATCTGGAGGCATTCGGTCAGACACGCATCCCCGTCCGGTTTCCCGATGCCGCACCCAACCTGGCGCCGCGCGAGGATATCTGGCCCACCGAAACGGCACCGGTGATCAGGCAGGTGGAGCGGGGGATCGAGTTCGCCCAATTGCGCTGGGGATTTCCGCCGGCGCGGCCCAAGGGAGCGCCGATCATCAACTTCCGCAGCGAAGGGCGACGCTTCCCGAAGGGACGTTGCCTGGTGCCGGCCTCGCACTTCTTCGAGTTCACGGGCACCAAGTCGCCGAAGTCGAAATGGAAGTTCACCAAAGCCGGCGATGACTGGTTTTGCCTTGCCGGCTTGTGGCGTCCCATGCCCGACGACGCGGGAGACGCGTTCACGCTCCTGACCACGGACCCCGGCCCCGATGTCGCACCCATTCACAATCGCCAGGTCGTGGTCCTGGAGCGCCGGGACTGGCAAGCTTGGCTCAACCTCGATCACTCGGAAGCGCAATTGCTCCGACCACTTCGGGCTGGGAGATCTGATCGTCCAGCAAGTCCGATGAGGAAAGCACGTATGCCGAGCGGCCCTGATCTGGCCGGCCCACGTCTTCGCCGCTGGGATCATGCAAAGCCCTGCGGTGGTCGGCTACCGATAACTTCTTCGGCACTCCAGCGTTTTGGTCCCTTGTGGGCCTTCAGGGCGTGGTCCGCTGCTGGCAAATTCGTTGGGTAATTTCCCCTCCGCGCCTTGGCGGAGGTGCCGTAAGGAGGCCGGCTCTTCAGTCGGAACGCAACATGACGCAGAACTTAGGAGCTCACTGGCATTTCCACTGCCCCGAATGCGGTCTTGGAGATGGAGAGCTTGGCCACCTGCTCACCGCGTCCGAGATCCACTGCATAGTCTGCCTGGAGGAAGACGACCGCGAAGTGCGATTGCAGCGCTGGCTCCCGGACGGTGATCAGGCCCGCTTGCGAGACGATTTGGCAGCCTGAGCCGGCTGAGGTTCCGCCGATTTCGCGCTTGCCGCCGCCCCCTTGCCGCCCTTGAGCGGCAGTTTGAGCCCCGGTTGCCGACGCACGTCTTCTGACGAAGAGGCTGTCTTCTTTCTCGGCTCGGCGGCCTCCGTAGCCGCTTCCTTCCCAGCGATCTGCCCAAGGCTCTTCTTCAGGGCGGCCATGAGGTCGACGACGTTGCTTCGCTCTTGCGGCGCTTCCTCCACATGGAGCCCCTCCCCCTTCAGCTTGGCATCGATCATGGCCCGGAGCCGCGTCTCGAAGCGATCCTCGGTGTCTGACGGGTCATAACGGCTGGTCTGCCGGTCGATCAGCTGGACGGCGAGTTGCACCATCTCCGGATCGGTCTTGATACCCTGGGCGTCCGCGAACAGCGGCTTGGCCTGATTGAGGTCGCGCTCCTCATGAAGCGTATGTGCGACCAGGCCAGCCTTCCATCACCCGCAATGCAATCGTGCGCTCGCGCTGGGAGATGACGACGCGGGACAGCGCGACGCGACCAGTTTTCTGGATGGCCTCCCGCAGCACGGCATAGACATCTTCTCCCGCCTTGCCGTCGGGTGCGAGGTAATAGCTCGCATCGTAGTAGATCGGGTCGATCAAGTCCGCCTCGACGAACTTCTCGACCGTCATCATAGAGGAACTCTCGACCTTGACGCTGTCGAAATCCTCATCGTTCAAGATGAGATACTGGTCCTTCTTGAACTCATACCCCTTCACCAGATTGCGCCGCTCGAGCGCGTCGCCGGTCTCGCCATCCACCGTCACCATGCGGATGCGGTGTCCGGTTTCCGGGTTGATCATGTTGAAGCGGATTGCGCCGCGATCGTGCTTGGCGCTGTAGAGCGCGACCGGGCAAGAGACGAGAGCAAGGCGCAGATGGCCCCGCCAAATGGGTCGTTGTGCCATGGTGTTCCACAGAACAGATAAAGAACCGCTAGTGCCGCCGAAGCAGCATGATGGTATCAAACAGAACAACGATTGAAGAGGAGCGTTCCTGTCGAGGCCTTGGTTTAGAGATGCCAAGTAGGCTCCTCTGATCCCAGGCTTTTTGACCTGCTTATGTGCCCGGGCCGCCTGGATCACGACTACGCGATGCATGTCGCTGACCCTTTTGGGTTGCGCGTGTGCATCACCCCTCTGGCAACGCCAAAAGAAGGTCTCCGGAAACCCGGCACTCGCCGACGATCCGCGCGTCGACACGCTCGTGGGGGTCCCCACGGTTATCGCCGGCTTGGTTATCTCGCGATCGTGGCAAATCCCGGTCCGCCACGTTGGCCTGAGCGTCGCGTCGCGGGGTTCCGGCGGGTCAGGGGCGTCAGGTGGCCATGGAGGACTTCCGTGTCAGTCTCGTGTCGTGGCCAGGATCGCCACCCGATATGCGTAGTGCAGCGCCGCTCCCTCGCGTCGCACCGCAATGCCCATGCTGTCCCGCTCCGTCTGGGCCGCGAACAGCGCGGTGATCCTCTCCGCATCCCCCGGCAGCGGGAACGAGCGTGCGAGCAAACTCTTTACGTCGCCGCGTAGCTCGTAAAACCGAACCTCCGGGTTTGGCAAACCGGCGGCGGGGAACAGCGCGGTCAACTCCGCCAGGCTCAGGGCTCGGACATGCGACGGGTCGCGCAGCACCTCCAGCCGGTTCCACGCCTCCGCCTTTGCCCTCTCCTCGGACGCATACATGTCCACCACGACAATCCGCCCGCCCAGCCGGCAGACCCGCATCATCTCACGAAGCGCGCCAAGCGGATCATGGAAGTGATGGAAGGAGAAACGCGTGACGACGATGCTGAAGCTTGCATCGGGCCACGGCAGCGCGCGAACGTCGCCCTGCCGCCACGCGACATTGCTCAACCCTTTCTCGGCAGAGAGCGCGCGGGCGCGATCCAGCATCGCCGGCGTCAGATCGATGCCTGTCGCGTGACGGACATGAGGGGCGAAGGCGCATACGATCAGGCCGCCGCCGCATGCGAGATCGAGCACAGTATCGTCCGGTCCAGGCCGACCAGCGGCGACGATCATGGCGAGCGCGTGCTCGTCGGAGATCGCCGGTGCGGTGCTGAACGGGATCGCCTGGCGAGTGAACTGGTCACGGATCAGATCGTCATGCGGAGTGTCGCGCATTCCCCCTCCTTGTCACCGCCAAGCATGGCACGCAGATCATGCAGGCTCCAGACCCGGTCCAGGACGAGCCCTGCGCGGAAGCGAAGCTCGGATCAGCGTCACACCCGGTTGTCCGTCTCCGGTCCCCTGCAGCTCCCGAAACAAAGGGCAATCCGGTCGTCGGTTGTCCTGTCGTCGGTCGTCTTGGTGGTCCTCAGGTCAGAGTTGCGCGTTGCGACACCAAGCCCTTCCGCGCTCTTGATGGTTGACAGGCAACCAAGGTTTAGTCACCTCAGTTCTAACCATCCGGGAGCGATCGATGGACCGTCGTGCCCTCCTTTTCTCCGGCACGGCCGTTGCCCTGGCCAGTGTGGCCGATGCCGCCGGAATGCGGTCCCGTGCCGCGCAGGCTGCCGCGGCAGAGCCGGCATCAGCTGAGGCGCCGGCAGGGTGGCGGCGCTTCGAGATCACGACGCGGGTCACGCTACTGGACGGGCCGGGCGCGGCGCAACTCTGGCTGCCCATGGCGCAAGACGCCGGAGGCTATCAGGCCGTGCTCCAGCAGCACTGGCAAGGCACCGGCCGCACGGAGGTCTTACCGGATGCGAAGTACGGCGCCGGCACCTTCAGGGCCACGTGGGACGGCGGTTCCGGCGAGAAGGCTGTGGAGATGGTGCAGGTGGTCGCCGCCCGCGACCGTGACGGGGGAAGTCCGGTGCTGCCGGTGACGGAAGCCGAGCGGCGGTTCTGGACGCAGCCCACCGAAAGCGTGCCGCTCGACGGCATTGTGCAGGAGACGACTGAGCGCATCACCCACGGCATCGCCGACCCGCGCAAGCGGCTGCGGGCGATTTACGATTGGGTCGTGGACAACACGTCGCGCAACCCAGAAACACCGGGCTGCGGCTTTGGTGATTTCAAAAGCATGCTGGAGAGCGGCAACCTAAGCGGCAAGTGCGCCGACATCAACGGGCTGATGACCGGCCTGGCCCGCGCGGCCGGATTTCCGGCCCGCGACGTCTACGGCATCCGCGTGGGGGAGGGCCGATGGATCCCCTGGTTGGGCGCGGGCGGCAACGTCTCCAAGGCGCAGCACTGCCGGTGCGAAGCCTACCTCGACGGGACAGGCTGGTTTCCGCTCGACCCCGCCGACGTGCGCAAGGCGGTGCTGGAACAGAAGCTCGCGCTCGATAGCGCGGCAGTCCGCGAGGTGCGCGAGCGACTGTTCGGCGGCTGGGAGGGGAACTGGGTCGGCTATAACAGCGCGACTGACATCGTGCTGCCCGGCGCTGGCCCGCATCAGAAGCCGAACTTCGCCTTCCTGATGTACCCCTGCGCCTTCACCGCCACGGGGCAGCCGGATTGCCTCGATCCCGGACGCTTTCGGTCACGAGATCACCTCCCGCGAGCTGCCGGCCTGAGCAAGTCTTTGCTATAGGCTGTTCCTGAACCCGTCGTTCCGTAGCCCTCGCCGCCATCGTCATTTGGTGGACCAAATAAGTCTGGACCCTAGCACTACTTTGGCAGATTTTGAGCAGCCTGCGTTTTCTGGATTCCCGCGACGCGGTCTCGTGTGATTCATCGGCGGTCGGCATTGGAAGGGCCGACCATGGACAAGCGTTGGCGGGCTGGAACTGCAAGCGCTGGCTTGCGCCGTTCCTGGAGGGTCTGCGGCATAAGGCGCGGGCGCGGATGTGCCCGGTCTACGTGGCAGGGCTGATCGACGCTGGCGACCGCAAAAGCGTCCAGCCAATCGCGGCGCGCGACGCGCAGGTCGGCTACGACCAGCTGCACCACTTCATCGCGGGCGGCGTGTGGGATGCGGCGCCGTTGGAGAACACCCTGCTCGCGCGGGCCGACGCGATGGTCGGGGGCGATGACGCTTGGCTGATCGTCGACGACACGGCTTTGCCCAAAAAGGGCGCGCATTCGGTGGGCGTGGCACCGCAATACGCGTCGGCGCTCGGCAAGAACGCCAATTGCCAGACGCTGGTCTCGCTCACGCTGGCGGCGGGCGAAGTCCCGGTCGTGGTCGGGTCTGCGGCTGTTCCTGCCCGAGAGCTGGACGTCCGATCCAGTGCGATTGCGCCGCGCCGGCGTGCCGGAGGATCGCCGGACCTTTCAAACCAAGCCGGAGATCGCGTTGCAGGAGATTGATCGCGTGCGCGCCGCGGGGCTGCGCTTCGGCTGCGTCCTCGCCGACGCGGGCTACGGCCTGAGCGCACCGTTTCGCCAGGCCTTGAGCGCGCGCGGCCTCCGTTGGGCGGTCGGCATCCCCTTCAAGCAGAAGGTCTACCCGGCGGATGTCGCGATGATCTTCCCCGTCGCAGGCCGCGGCCGTCCTCGCAAGCGCCATGTTCCCGACAGCTCGTCGGTCACCGCGCAGGCGATGCTGGAGGCGGCGCCCTGGCGGACGGTCAGCTGGCGCCGCGGCACCAAGGGACGCCTGCGAGCGCGCTTCGCGGCGCTGCGCGTGCGCGTCGCCGATGGACCGCCGCAACGGATCGGCGCGATGGGCGCTCAGCACGTCCCGGGTGAGGAGGTCTGGCTGATCGGCGAGCACCGCTCGACCGGCGAGCGCAAATACTACCTCTCGAACCTTCCGGCCGAGACGCCGCTCCGGCAACTTGCCGGCGCCATCAAGGCGCGCTGGGTCTGCGAGCAGGCGCATCAGCAGCTCAAGGAGGAACTGGGCCTCGACCACTTCGAGGGGCGATCATGGGCCGGCCTGCATCGGCACGCGCTGATGACCATGATCGCCTACGCCTTCCTGCAGTCTCGCCGCCTCACTCGGACGAGGCGGAAAAAGCGATGCCCGCATTGCCGCAAGAGGCTCAACTCTGACAATCTGCCAAAGTAGTGCTAGGCAAAGTACGGTCAGCGTACGCCGTTAGCGGACGCTGCCTCCGCCACATAGCGCTTCTCGTGCGCGCACGCGGTAGGCAATTTGCTGTCAACCGGGGCGGCCCCAATCCCGATGCGCCGATTGCCGAGCTGCAGGCGTGGCTGCTGGGCGAGCATGGGGTTTCGGCCAGCTACGGCTCGGTCTGGACCGCGTTGGACGGCCTCGATCTGACGCATAAAAAAGCAGATCCGCGCGGCGGAGCAGGACCGGCCGGATGCGAGGCTTTCCGTTCTCGCGAGCCTCGGCCATTCCTCGATCTTGATCGCCCGGCGACGGTAGGCGGCATCTTTTCGAATGCTCCGCCACTGTTTGGGATGTGGGAGATGGCGCCTCGACAGTGGCCGCTCGCGAGCTCTTTCGTCATTGCATCGGCAATGGCGTCATCAACCCGCCCTGGGTCCAGAGCGCGTTCAGTCCACGCTCGACATGGTAGAATTTGCCTGTCGTGCGTTGGAAGACCTCGCCGTAGTTGCCGGTCGCGGCGATAACCTTGACCGCCCAGTCGCGCGCCAAGCCGAGCGACTGGGCGGTCGCGAAGTCGTGCCCCAGCAGTTGCTCGGCCCGCATGTCCTCACGCCGAGCGGCCTCGGAAACGTTCTGCTGGGTAATTCCGAGGGACTCCGCCTCAATCAGCGCAGCAACTGTCCAATCCACTACGAGACTGAAGGCTTGGTCGCCATAGCGGAAGGCTGGAACTACCGGGCTCAAGGTCAGCCGCTCCGGCAGAAATACGTAGTCGCTTGTCCGGGCATGGAAGTTGGCCCGCGACTGCACCAAGCGCGTCTCCATGCCTGTAACCGCGATGCAATGGCGAATGGCGACGGCCGCGTCCATTTCGCCCTGTTCCGAGTGCGACTGCAACGCGTAGTTGATGCCGCGTGCCGTGAGCTCGTCCCGCAGCGTCCGCTCTGGCGGGGTCATGTCGAGGGCACAGATAAGTTTGTCGCGCAGGCCGGACAGGCTGGTGATCCCGCTGTCCTTGGGCACCATGATACGCTGGGAATCATAGAAGACGGGGCGCCCGAAGCCGGCGCCGTACTGCACCGCCGTCCTGGTAGTGGGCGAGATGCCGACCGCCAACTGGACGGTGCCCGCCTTGAGGGCATTGAGCGCCTCCGGCTCACCCGGAAACGCCGTGACCGTCAGACCGTCCGCGCTGCCCAGAATGGCCACTGCAACGGCACGGCAGACCTCGGCGCCAAGGCCGGACAGATTGCCGTGGATGTCCTGGCCGTTCCAATCGTCCGCGGCCTGTATGGTGGCGCACGTCAGATGGTGGGTCGTGCGTATGGCAGGCAGCGTCTGCCCATGGGCAGGACCGCAGACCACCGCGAGGCCGGCAAGGAGTAGGCCACACAGCGAGCGGTACATTGGCATCCCTGGTCTATACGTAACAAGAAGGACGGAAGCCCGGCTTCCGTCCTCAGGTGTTTTAGCTCGTCTATCGGGGACGCTGGTCCTGGAGGGATCAGGGCGTCCAGCTGCCCGAGGTCGGCAGGCCCGGCGATTGGGTGGGGCGCGGGTTAACCGTGCTCGGATACGGATCGATCGGCTGGCCCTGCTGATAGGCGTCCTGAGACGGGAAGTCGGTAGGCAGGATACCGAGCGCCGCGCAAGCGCCATTGGTGTAGCCGTTCGGCGAGTAGTTGGCCTGGGCGAGGTGCGGCAGGCTGTTGATCTGGTCCGGCGTGAAAACGGCGAGCGAGGCGGGCAGCGGATCCTTCTTGCCCGACAGGATGTCATAGTCGAACGCCTCTGTCAGATCGCCGAGCTTATTGTTCGGGTCGTCCGAAGGACCGAGATTTGGCTGGCCCAGGTTCTGCAAGCCAAGCGCCCGGCCATTCTCCTCGTCGGGCAGCGAGGCCAGCGGGGTCAAGCCAAAGAGCTCGTTGATGAACTTGATGATTGAACCATGCTCGCTGTAGCGGTGGGAGATTTTGCCCGCGCGGGCAAAGGGCGAGATCACAATGGTCGGGATCCGCGGACCGGCAGCGAGCGGCGAGCCGTCGGCAAATGTGCTGCGGCGCATCGGCGAGACATGGTCATAGAACCCGTCCGTCTCGTCGTAGGTGATGATGATCGCGCTGTTCTCCCAGTACGGGCTGTTCGCGATGTCGCTGATAGCCTTGGCGGCGAACGCCTCGGAGATCTGCTGGTCCGAATAGGCAGGATGGTCGTCGTTGCCCAGGAAGGCTTGCTGGATGGCGGGCGTCGGGTCGACTGGCACCAGCCCGTCATTGTTGTTGTAACCGCCGCGGAGATAGAACACGCCGCCGCTTGCGGGCAGCGTCCGCCCCTCAACCGCCTGGAAAAAATCCCTGGCTCCATGCAGGTTGCTGTTCAGCACCTGCGGATTATCGGCCAGGTAGCCGAAATATTGGGGACCGTTGTGGTGCAGGATGTAGCCGGTGTTTAGCCCCGGGTCGTTGTTCGGGTTCGGGGTCGCAGTGCCCTGCGGCTCATAGGGGTCGGGAACGTCGTTGGCGTTGAAGCCCTGCTGATACCAGCCCCAGTTCACCGCCGGATCCGTGCTGGCGATGGTCTGGATGTCATGCTGCACGTCGAGCAGATCCGCCGCGGGGTTCGGGTCGTTGGCGATAATGTTCTGGATGTTCGAGCCCATGAACGAGAGCGGCTGGGTGGCGAAGGTCAGGTTGACCGTCGGGTTGGTCGGGCTCTCGTCGAAATTGTAGGGCGGCTTAACCGCGTTGGTGTCAAGGTTCGACCCGGGGAACGGTCCCGGATCGTTGACCACGGGGACGAAGGCGTTGCTGGTGGACGGCATCACGTTGGACCCGTAGCTGGCGCCCAGGGGATTGGGGAAGCTGGGGTTCCCGTAGGTGACCGTAGCGCCCTGCTCGGGATGCAGCGCCCACTGCGTCTCCCCGGACTGCCCGGCGATGATTGCGATGGCGTTCGGCGTCGACGGCCCGACGATAGTCTGGCGGAAGTTGTCAAATAAGGCGAAACGCTGCGCCCATGACCACATGAACGGGATGGTGTCGCAGTCGATATGGCCGACGTCCGTTTCGGCCTTCTGCTGCTGGGCCAAGGTGATCGAAGTTGGCGCGGCGCCGCTCGGCGTGACAATACTTCCCGCATCGTCAGTGGTCAGGCCCTCCTGATCCATCGCGTAGCGGTCATTTGCCGCGATGCCGGTGGCCGGGTCGACATGCAGGCTGTTGGACATCCCCTGGTGGCTGTGGTCGACGGAAATCTCGTCCGCCGGGTAAATCGGCCCGATATCCCCGGCCGCCGTGTTCACCGCCTGCGGCATCAGGAAGGGCGAGATTTCGGCAACGTTGAGGTCCGTGTCTAGGTATTTCTGGACGAAGTTCGCCATTTGGTTGGCGGGCTTATGGCCCGGTGGCGCCGCGAACAATCCGTTCGCGCCCGGAAAGGTGCCGAAGAAATGGTCGAAAAATTCGTTCTCGTGGAAAATGACAAAGACGTATTTCACCTTCTTGCGGAGCATCGCTACCTTGTCGGTAAGCGACAGGTGCGGGTCCGAAAAGTCGTCATTGTCGCGGGCCATTGTAGGGGTGGCCTGGCCAAGCATGGCCGCCAAGGCCAGCGCAATGCTTGTTGTCCTCAATAGTCTATTTCGTATCATCAGAGAGTATCCTTACGATTTTACGGTCGAGCATGCGTGAGCCGGGTCAGCCGATACACCAACGACTATCGTGCCTTTAACCGAAAAGAAACGTGCTCGTAATGCGGTTTTCGTGACATTTTTGTGGAAATTTTAACCTGCAAGGTATGTATCGCCCGCGATTGTTGATACACCGAGTTGAAGCCTGCACAACCGTCGCTTGCGGATGTCTCATTCAACTGTGGGGCGGAGGACACCCTCCTTGATCGCGGCTTTCCTGGTGGCAGGCCGGGATCATTTCATACAGGTCCATCCCGCGCCGACCGCGGTTTTCCCCGGCGGCGGCTCGTATCTTGGCGTGGTCATCCACCACGACGTCCCCACCAAATGAGGCCCCGTCTCCGCACCGACCAACACGATGATGGCAGCGGAATTACTCGGCCTTCGGCCGGGTTTGGTCCGCACCAAACCCGCCCTCCTCGGCTTTGCCAGCCACAACAATCCCGCGTCCGCAGACCCCGCGACGGGAGACGCTGCCGGGGCCCTGCTCGGACCGCTGGCCGAGGTCAGCGCCGCGCTCGCCCGGCTGCAGGTCCCCACCGACCTCGGTCTGCGCGACGCCAGCCTGACCGGCTCGATCGGCATCGCCGCAACAGCCGGCGCGCCACCGGCAACCGGAGACCGTCGCGGACGATCTCGATGTCCTGGCGGCGCCGCAGGGGGGGATCAGCTGTCCCCGGCCGCGCTGTTCCTCGCCGCCTGCCTGTGGCGCCGCGCGGGAGCAACACCCAGTCTCGCCCTGCCGGTTTAGTGGCAGCACCGGAGCACCTGCAGACGCTCGCGGCCTGCGCGTCGGACCAGCCTAACTGGCGGGCTTCGTGGCAGTGGTGCTGAGCGCGGCTGAGGCGGCCGGTTTCGCGCTCATGGTCATGTCGGACCAGAACATCGCGCAGAGGTGGCTCGGTTAGTCTGAGCAACGGTTCGGCGCGGATAAGTGGAACACCTGCCGGGTTCAGGCTGCCGCGATTTGCGGCAACCGGGTGAAGTAGGCGTAGTCGGGCGTCTGCCGGTCAAGGCCCAAATGGGGCCTCTTGGAATTGTAAAAGCCGAAGTAGCGGCCGATCGAGACGCGCGCTTCGGAAACCGTATTAGGCCCGGAGATACACCTCCTCATACTTCACCGAACGCCAGACTCGCTCGACAAAAACGTTGTCGCGCCATGCGCCCTTGCCGTCCATGCTGATGGCGATACCGTTCCTGATGAGGATGCCGGTGAAACCGGCACTGGTGAACTGGCTGCCCTGATCCGTATTGAAGATGTTTGATCGGCCTTGAGAGGGGGCGAATGATGCGGCCGAACGGATCGATGCGCGCCCAAATCGGAACCCTCGTCGTCGCAACGAGCGCCGTCCAGCTCGCCAACGGCTTCTTCGGCACGTTTATTTCTCTGCGCGTGGCGATCGAGGATTTTGGCGCGACCACGGCCGGTCTGGTGCTCAGCAGCTATTTCGCCGGCTTCACGCTGGGCGCAATGCGGTGCGGACGGATCATTGGGCGGATCGGGCACATCCGCGCCTACGCCGCCTTTGCGGGCCTCGTGATCGCCGCGACCGCGGCAATGCCGCTCCGGGTCGGGCCGTTGCCCTGGCTGGTGCTGCGCGTGATCGTCGGGTTCGGCTGCTCCGGCATCTTTGTCACGACCGAAAGTTGGCTCAATGCCAAGGCCTCGCCGTCCGAGCGCGGACGGGTCTTCTCGGTGTACATGGTGGGCACCTTCCTCGCCCTGGCAGTGGGACAGCTCCTGATCGGCCGCGCCGAGATCGACACGTCCGCACCGTTCAACGCGATCGTCGCCCTGTTCGCCGTGGCGCTGGTCATCGTGAGCGCGACCAGAGCCGAGGCGCCCCGGACGACGGCCACCCCGGATCTTCCATACGGTCAGCTCTCGCGGGCGGCTCCCATCGCGGTCCTCGGCTGCGCGATCAGCGGACTGTCAGCAGCGCGTTCTATTCGCTGGTGCCGGCCTGGATGCAGGGTGAAGGCATCGAGCGCGCGACGATTGCGCTGTTCATGCTCGTGGCCGTGCTGGGCGGCCTCGCGTTCCAGGTGCCGGCTGGGCGGCTCTCGGACCGCTTCGACCGGCGGATCGTGCTGGCCGCGCTCAGCCTCGGCTTCACGGTCACCGCCGCGGCCCTGGTTCTGCTGCCGCACTCGCTGCCCGTGGTCCTGATGACGGCAGCCCTGCTGGGCGGCTTCATGTCGACCCTCTATCCGGTCTGCGTCGCCCTTGCGCACGACCGCATGCCGGCCGATCGCGTGGTGGCGGTGAGTGGCCGGCTCATCCTGGTGAGCGGGATCGGCTCGGTCATCGGTCCGCTGATCGGCACGAGCCTCATGGGGCGTTTCGACATCGACGGCGTATTCTACTTCATGGCTGCCGCCGCACTCGTCCTGGCCCTTGTGGCCGCGGTCCAGAGTTTTGTGACGGCGCCCCCGCTGCACCTGGAGCGACCGTTCGGGATACTGTCACCGCAGGCGGCCCCGCTCGCGCATGATCCTTACGGCTCCTCCGACGAGCCGGCGTCGGCGGAGCCAGTCGGCGTGGCGTCGGAGCGGCGCTGATCGAGTTCTGCCCCGCCACTCGGCTTCAGTAGCGATACAGGTCGTGCTTGAACGGCCCGGCGGCGTTGACGCCGATATACTCGGCCTGCTTGGGCGACAGCTTGGTCAACTCGGCGCCGACCTTCGCCAAATGCAAGGCCGCCACCTTCTCGTCGAGATGCTTCGGCAGGGTATAGACCTGCCGCTCGTAGGTCCCGGCGGGGGCATTGAACAGCTCGATCTGCGCCAGCACCTGGTTGCTGAACGAGGCGCTCATCACGAAGCTCGGGTGGCCGGTCGCGTTGCCGAGGTTCACCAGCCGGCCCTCGGACAGTACGATCAGCCGCTTGCCGTCGGGGAACACCACCTCGTCGACCTGCGGCTTGACGTTCTCCCAGCGATAGTTGCGCAGGCTCTCGATCTGGATCTCGCTGTCGAAGTGGCCGATGTTGCAGACGATGGCCCGGTGCTTCATCGCCCGCATGTGATCCGCCGTGATGACGTCCACGTTGCCGGTCGCGGTCACGAAGATGTCGCCGCGCGGCGCCGCGTTGTCCATCGTGACGACCTCGTAGCCCTCCATCGCCGCCTGCAGGGCGCAGATCGGGTCGATTTCGGTCACCATGACGCGGCAGCCCGCGTTGCGCAGCGACGCGGCCGACCCCTTGCCGACATCGCCGAACCCCGCGACGACGGCGATCTTGCCGGCCATCATCACGTCGGTGCCGCGCCGGATGCCATCCACCAGGCTCTCGCGGCAGCCATACAGGTTGTCGAACTTCGATTTGGTGACGCTGTCGTTGACGTTGATCGCCGGGGTGAGCAGCTTGCCGTCGCGCGCCATGTCGCGCAGCCGGTGCACTCCGGTCGTGGTCTCCTCGGAGACGCCCCGCACATGCGCCAGCATCTCCGGGTATTTCTGGTGCATCAGCAGGGTCAGGTCGCCGCCGTCATCGAGGATCATGTTCGGCGTCCAGGGCTCAGAGCCGTCCGAGGCGGGGCCGCGCACCGTCTGCTCGATGCACCACCAGAACTCCTCGTCCGACATGCCCTTCCAGGCGAACACCGGCACCCCGGCCGCCGCCACCGCCGCCGCTGCATGGTCCTGGGTGGAGAAGATGTTGCACGACGACCAGCGCACCGTCGCACCGAGCGCCTGCAGCGTCTCGATCAGGACGGCGGTCTGGATGGTCATGTGCAGGCAGCCGGCGATCCGGGCGCCGCGCAACGGCTTGGAGGCGCCGTATTCCTGACGGATCGCCATCAGGCCGGGCATCTCGTCCTCCGCCATGGCGATTTCCTTGCGCCCCCACTCGGCCAGCGAGATGTCCTTCACCTTGGAGTCGGGCATGGTCGAGACGTCGGGCATCCGGGGCATCCTCAGTGGGCGGGAAGGGGGGTGATATAAAAACGTAGACGGAATGGCAACGCCTGAGCGCTAGGGGATGTGCTTTGCTGCCGCCCAGCTACAACCAAGAGGCGACGTGATGGAAGGTCTTTTCCCCAAAGTTCCGCGGCCCGAAAGGCCCAGGCGCGCCTGGCGGCCGATCTGGCTCGGGTTGCTTCTCGCCCTGTGCCTGGGACGGACCGGTCTTGGACAGCCGAGCCTGGTTGGGCAGCCGAGTTTGGGGCAGCCGGTGGGCGAGCGCGAGCAGGACCGGCCTGGCGCCTTCGACTTCTACCTCATGAGCTTCAGCATCGCGCCAAGTTTCTGCGCCCTCAGCCCTCGCAATGCCGAGAAGCAGGAGTGCCACGACGGGACCGACGAGGGGTACCGCGCCATTCCGCTGACAGTTCACGGTCTCTGGCCCAACCGCGAGCGGGTCAGCGTGAACCAGCAGCCGCAATACTGCTCCGAGGAGCGGCTTGGCCGGCTGCCGCCGGAGTTGCGGGCGCAGCTGGCGCGCTACATGCCGAGTTCCGCCGACGGCCTCGACACCTATGAATGGCGTCGCCACGGCACCTGCTCGGGCCTCGCTCCGGAGGTGTATTTCGGCACGATCGTCCGGCTCGCCGAGCAGGCGAACGCCACGATCGGGGCGGTGCTGCGCGACAGCGGGGCGATGGGTCGGGAGCTGCGGATCGACGATCTGGTGGCGGCGGTCGCCGCCAAGGACCCGGCGCTCGCGAGCGCGATCGTGGTGACTTGCCGCTTTCCGCGCGGCGAAGAGGCCGAACGCCGTGCCCTGGTCGAAGAGATCCGCGTGGTGATGACCAAGGACTTCAAGCCGGCCGAGGCGGAGCGGGTCGGATTCCGGCAGAACTCAGGGTGTCCGGGCCGGGCAGGCTATCTGCCGGCCGGTTTTGCCGGACACAGCTGATACGCGGAGCGGCCCCGCCCTCGCGGCCGCCCTTCTCGTCGAGGCGCCGTCCCTGCTATTATCCGGCCCAGCCGCGGCCGTGATTGGCGTGGGCGGTCACGATCCCCATCTTGCGCGTACCGCCAGGAGACATGCCGTGAGCGCTTCCAACCACTTCACGCCCCGCTTCGACGACGACGACCCCGAGGTGCCGGAACCGGTCGGACCCGAGCCGCACGAGCCGGGCGACAACCGCACCCTGTCGTCTCCGATCAACGAGCTCGAGACCCGGCTGTTCAGCCAGCGCAAGGTGCTGGTGTTCGGCGCCATCACCGACAAGGTGGCGCGCGACGTGACTGGTCGGCTGCTGGCGCTGGCCGGCAACTCCGACAAGCCGATCGACGTCTACGTCAACTCGCCGGGCGGCCACGTCGAGAGCGGCGACACCATCCATGACATGATCCGCTACGTCGATGCCGCCGCTCCCGTCCGGGTCATCGGCACCGGCTGGGTCGCCAGCGCGGGGGCGCTGATTTTCCTTGCCGGTGCCAGGGAGCGCCGGTTCTGCCTGCCCAACACCCGCTTCCTGCTGCATCAGCCGATGGGCGGCGTGCGGGGTCCGGCGACCGACATCGACATCGAGGCCCGCGAGATCATCAAGATGCGGGAGCGCATCAACCGCATCATCGCGCGCGAGACCGGGCAGTCCTACGAGAAGGTGGAGCGCGACACCGACCGCAATTACTGGATGGGCACCGAGGAGGCGATCGCCTACGGCATGGTCGACCGGGTGATCACCAGCGCCCGCGAACTCATGTAGCAGCGTCGGGCGGGTGCCCCGGCATCACGCGCCGCTGCCGGAGCGCCCCGCCCTGGTCCATCATGGGCTAATACATGGTCGCCCGCATGCGGTCCGGATACTCCCGGTCGTACTGGGTGCCGCCGGCCCTGCCGCGCGTGACCTCGGTCAGGATGGTGCCGGTGCTGGGCAGGGCCGAGCGGGAGATGTGCCTGTCGGGGTTCCACAGCTCGGAGCGCGCCAGGGCCTTCGAGCACTGGAAGTAGACGCGTTCCGCCGTGACCACGATGACCGAGCGGGGAAGCTTGCCCTGGGCGGGAAAGCGCGCCAGCAGGTCGGGGGCGACCGAGATCGCTGCGCGCCCGTTCACCCGCAGCGTCTCACCCACTCCGGGGATGAGGAACAGCAGCGCGACCCGCGGGTCGGCGACGATGTTGCGCAGGCTGTCGATCCGGTTGTTGCCGCGCCGGTCAGGGAGCAGCAGCGTGCGCTCGTCCTCGACGGCAACGAAGCCGGCGGGATCGCCGCGTGGCGAGCAGTCGAGCCCACCCGGGCCGCTGGTCGCCAGCAGCACGAACGGCGATGCCGCAATCATTGCCGCGTAGTGCGGATGGATGAAGTCGATCTCCTTGAACACCGCGCCGGCAGCCGGCTTGCCGTAGAGCGCCTCCAGCGTCGCTTCGTCGCGAACGAGGGTGTCGGCAATCGCGTCCATGGCTATGTCCCGCGGTTCAGAGCCAGGATGGTCGCGGAAACGCGACGCATCGGCAAGCGACACGTCTCACGCCGCGGCGGCGAGCCGGTTGTCCTCCCGGATCATCGCCGCCCCCTTCTCGCCGATCATGATGGTCGGCGCATTGGTGTTGCCGGTGGTCAGGGTGGGCATCACGGACGCGTCGATCACGCGCAAGCCGTCCAGCCCGTGGACACGCAGCCGCGAGTCGACCACCGCGCGCGGGTCCTCGCCCATCTTGCAGGTGCCGACCGGATGGAACAGCGTCGAGCCGGTGCGGCGCGCATGCTCCGCCAGCGCCTCGTCGCTCTGCACCTCAGGGCCGGGCAGCGTCTCGCGCAGGCTGTGCCCTGCAATCGCGGGGGCGGCGAAGATCTGGCGCGTGAAGCGGATGCCGGCGAGCAGCACGCGCACGTCGTTCGCATCGGACAGATAGTTCGGCGTGATGACCGGGCGCGCGAGCGGGTCGGCCGTTTGCGCCATGATCGTCCCCCGGCTGTCCGGCCGCACCGGGCAGACCGCGACCGTCATGCCGGGTGATCGCTCGAGCTCGCCGAAGCGCGCGTTGTCGTAGCTTGCGGGCGTGAACAGCAGTTGCAGGTCCGGGCTGGCCAGTCCCTCGCGCGAGCGGCAGAACACCTGCGCGCTGGTCACGCCGAAGGTGAGCGCCCCGCGCCCCTGTGCGAAGAAGCGTCCCACCTCCCGCGCGAGGCGGGGGCCGCGCGACAGCTCGTTGATCGACACCGCGCCGCGAACCCGGTGGGCGACGCGCGCGACATAGTGGTCGGAGAGATTGACGCCGACGCCGGGGAGGTCGTGCAGCACCTCGACGCCGATTGCCCGCAGATGCTCGGCCGGTCCGATGCCGGAGACCTGCAGCAGCTGCGGCGAGTTCACCGCGCCGCCGCTCAGGATTACCTCGCACGCGGCGCGGACGGTGCGCTCCTCGCCGCCTTGGCGGAACGCGACGCCGACGCAGCGCCGGCCCTCGAACAGCAGCCGCGTCGCCGCCGCCCCGGCCTCGACCTGCAGGTTGGCTCGCTTCCTCGCCTCGGCGAGGAAGGTGCGCGCGGTGGAGCCGCGGAACCGGCCGCGCCGCGTCATCTGCGAGTAGCCGACCCCTTCCTGCCGGCGGCCGTTGAGGTCCGGGCTGAACGCGAACCCGGCCTGTTGCGCCGCCTCGATGAAGCGGTGCGTCAGCGGCAGCACCGTGCGGTAGTCCTCGACCTTGAGCGGGCCGCCCTGGCCGCGGAACTCGGCCTCGCCGCCCTGGACGTAGTGCTCGGACTTGCGGAAGAACGGCAGCACGTCCTCGAACGTCCAGCCGCGGCAGCCCATCTGCGCCCACAGGTCGAAATCGGCGGGATTGCCGCGCACGTACAACATGCCGTTGATCGAACTCGAACCGCCGAGCACCTTGCCGCGCGGCCAGTGGATCGTCCGGCCGGCGCTGCCGGGACCAGCCTCGGCGGTGTAGTTCCAGTTCACCACCGGATGGTTCAGCAGCTTGAGCACGCCGGCCGGGATGTGGATCCAGGGATTGCTGTCGCGCGGCCCCGCTTCGAGCAGGACCACCTTGGCGCCGGTCTCCGACAGGCGTGCGGCGACCACGCATCCGGCCGAACCGGCGCCGACGACGACGTAATCCGCGTTCATGGATTGCCTCCCGCTCCCGGCGGAAAACCTACAGGGCCGGCCGGCGGCAGACGAGAGCCCCCCGCCTTGAGGTCGCCATGATCCGACCTCAAAACTGACGGGAAAGGCGGCAACAAGGACGTACTCGTCGCGTTCACACACGATCGGGAGGAGCACAAATGGCAAGCCGGCCCTGGATTGTGATGGTGGCGCTCGCGGCGGCCGGTTGCGCCGGCGCCGACGGCGGCTACGCGCAAGGCTATTACGGCGGCGGGTACGGCTATGCGCCTCCGCCGGCCTATGGCGTGCCGTCCTACTCCTACGAGGCACCGCCTCCGGTCGGCTACTATCCCCGCCCGGGCTATCCCGACCCGCGATGGCAGGGGCGCCCGTATCCCGGTCCGTACTACGGCGACCGCGACGCCCGGGGCTGGGACAACGATCGGCGTGCAGATGCCGACCGGCAGCGCGCCTGGCAGCAGCAGTCCCAGCAACGGCAGCAGGCGACGGAGCAGTTACGCGGCCAGCAGCAGCAATACAACCAGCAGCTCTCGGCGGCGCAGCAGCGCTACAATCAGCAGGTCACCGCCAATCCGCAGGGCGCGCCGGTCTACCGCCAGCAGCTTCAGCAGCAATCGGGCGCCCTGCAACAGCAGCTCGCGAACCAGTCGCGGGGGCTGCGGCAGGTGGTTCCGGGTCAGTAGCCGCTAAGCCTGCGAGCGCGGCATCCCGCCTACGCGAAGTTCGGGATGACGTCCCTCGCAAGCAGTTCGTGGGTCTCGGCGTCATTCTGGTATGCACTGCTGATGAGAAGCTGCACGCCGGCATCCTGGTAACGGCCAATCAGGTCGGTGACCTCCGACACCGTACCTGCAAAACCCCGGAACGGCTCGGGGATGGCCAGCCTTCGGCGCTTTTCAGCAAGCGCAGCCTCGTCTCGGGCCAGCAGGAGGCCGATGACGGCGGTCTTCTCGATTGCCTCGTAGCTCCGCTGCTCCGCCTCGCAATGACGGCGGAGTATCATGAGCTTATGCCTCACCCCGTCGGGATCACCGGCTAGGTTGCAGGCGTCCGCCAGGCGTGCGACCGCGCGCAGCGTGAGCTGTTCTCCGCCCCCGCCAATCATGATCGGCGGGTGAGGCGTCTGTATCGGCTTGGGTTCGAGGATTGCGTCCTCAACCTGGAAGTACCTGCCGCGAAAAGTGGTTTGCTTCTCCGTCCACATTGCCAGGATGAGCCGGACAGCTTCCTCCATCTGCCGAATGCGCAATGCGGGCCGCTCCGGAAAGACCCACCCGTATTGGCGATACTCCGTCTCGAACCAGCCAGCGCCGATGCCGAACGTGAGGCGCCCCCGGCTGATCAGATCAGCAGTGGCCGCAATTTTGGCCAAGTGAGCAGGATTGCGATAGCCGACCGACGAAACGAGCGTGGCAAGACGGATGCGGTTGGTTACTGCGGCCAATGCCGACAAGACAGTCCATCCCTCCATGAACGGCTCGTCGGGAGCGCCCACGAAGGGAATCTGGATCAGGTGGTCCATTACCGAAAACCACGTGAAGCCATGGTTTTCGGCCCATAACGCCTTCGCCTTCACGGCCTCGAAGATCTCGGCTGGATCAGGACCGAACAGCCAGGACGAGTTGTGAATGCCGAATTTCATGATTTGATCCTCTCTGTTCGAATGCATCCGACCGCGCTCACGTGCGACGTGGTCAGTGAATTGCCGCGTACATGATCCTGTCCTCGCTCGCCTCCTCGGCGTTGAACTCGGCGACGATGCGGCCGGCGCGAGCGACCAGGATGCGGTCGGAGATCGCCAGCACCTCGGGCAAGTAGGACGAGATCACCACCACGGCCTTGCCCTCGCGCGCGAGAGCGCGGATCTGCGCGTGGATTTCGGGTATTGTGCCGACATCGACGCCGCGCGTCGGCTCGTCGAAGAAGATGATCGACGGCTCCTGCGCCAGCGACTTCGCCACCACCACTTTCTGCTGGTTGCCGCCGCTCAGCTCGACGATCTTCGCCCGCCGCTGCAGCGCGCTGATCTTCAGACGCTCGACCCAATAGCTGGCGAGCTTGCTGCGCCGTGCCCGAGAAAGCAGAAACGTCCAGCCCGCCCGTGTCGCCAGTCGGCCAATGTAGACATTGTCGTCCACGACCATCGTCTCGAAGAAGCCGTTCAGCTTGCGGTCCTCGGTGATGTAGGCGATGCCGTCGTTGATCGCCTCGCGCGGCACCCGGTAGCGGATCGGCTTGCCCCGCAGCTTGATGGTGCCGCCGTTGATCAGGTTCCGCTTGAGCGCGCCGTAAACGATCTTCGCGATCTCGGTGCGGCCCGAGCCGATCAGCCCGGCAATGCCGACCACCTCGCCGGCATAGACCGAGAACGACATGTTCTTCACCACATTGCCCATCGTCACGTTCTCGACGGTGAGCACCTTCTCCCTCCGTCGCTTGCCGTCGACGCCGTGTCCCTCGTGTTGGCCGTAATGGGTCTGGGTGATGTCGCGGCCGACCATCGCGCGGACCAGCCGCTCGCGGGTCATCCCGACGACGGGCTCGGTCAGCACAAGCTTGCCGTCACGCAGTACGGTGATGCGGTCGGCCAACTGCAGCGACTCTTCGAGCGCATGGGAGATGTAGATGATGGCCACGCCGCGCGCGCGCAGCTCGCGTACCAAGTTGAAGAAGTGGACGATTTCTTCCGGCGTGAGGGAGGCGGTCGGCTCGTCGAAGATGATGATGCGGGCGTTGTTGTAGACCGCGCGGGCGATCTCCACCATTTGCCGCTTGGCCGTGCCGAGCAGGCCGACCGGCGTCGCCGGGTCGATATGGAAGTTGAGCGACTGCAACAGCTGCTGCGCCTGAATGTTGAGCTTCTTGAAGCGGGTGATCAGCTTTTCGTTGCCAAGCTCGATATTCTGTGCAGCCGTCATGGTCGGCACCAGGCTGGTTTCCTGATAGACCATGCAGATGCCGGCTTCGAGCGCGTCGCGCGGCCGCTCGAAATCGACCGGCTTGCCGTCGACCAGGAACTCGCCCGAGGTCAGCTTGATGGCGCCGGCGATCGCCTTGCAGAGGGTCGATTTCCCCGCGCCGTTCTCGCCGACAAGGGCGTGGACCTCGCCGGGATAGAGGTCGAAATCGACCCCCTCGATCGCGTGGACGCCACCATAGATCTTGCTCCCGTTGACGACGCGGAGCACCGGCTCGCGCGCGGGAGAAGCCGCCGGCGTCGCCGCGACCGGCGCGTCGAGGATCTCGCTCATCGATGCGGCCCTGTGTCTGGTCTCACGTCACCGCCTCCGTGATGTCGAGCAGCAGGCGACCGCTTCCCTTGGAGACGATCACCAAGCCCTGCGTCGTTTCGACGGCACTCGTGATGCCGTGATGGATGCCGCCGCGACGGCTGTGCAGGCTGCGCAGCGGCTCGCCCTCCGCATCGATGCGCACCAGCAGCCCGTAGGACCGCGGCGGCGCCCACGGTTTTTCGATGCCGAGCGCCTTGATGTTGCCGAACTGCATCGGCTCATGGCAGTCATCGGACGTGGCGAGGGCCGG
Source organism: uncultured Alphaproteobacteria bacterium (assembly GCA_963719345.1). Taxonomy (GTDB): domain Bacteria; phylum Pseudomonadota; class Alphaproteobacteria; order Acetobacterales; family Acetobacteraceae; genus CAVRCA01. The sequence continues at coordinate 531,022 of CAVRCA010000004.1, read as the reverse complement.
GCCGAGCCACAGATGCGGCGGGATCGTCCGCATCATCTCGCTCCGGTACTCGTCCTCGCGCAGCACGAACTCCACAAGGTGAGTGCGCACGGCGAACAGGCTGAGCCAGAATCCGCCGCTTGCCGCCCGGCCGAGCCGAGCCGGATAGCCCGGCATGTTGCCGATCACGATCTCCGGCTTGCCTATGCCGCCGCCGGCGATCGGGGCGCGGCTCAGGCGATGGTTCCAGCTCTCCGTCCACCACAGGAACCTGCCCTCCCCGAGACCGAGGCCGTGCGGATAGCGCAGTCCGCTCGCCAGCACGCGAGCCCCGTCGAGGCCCGGTCCGCAGGCGACGAGGCGGCCCGTACCCCCGTTTGCCATCAGATCGCGCAGCCAGTCTTCCGGCTGCTGATCCAAGCTGCCATCGGTCAGGAAAATCGTGCCGTCCGGGGCCGCGACGACATCGGTCGGACAGTGCAGCGGCCGGTCGCCGGCGCGCTCGAGCCAGTCTTGCCGCCCGTCCCTGCCGATCGCCGCCAGCCCGCGGCCACCGACGCAGACGAGCAATCGTCCGTCGGGATGAAAGGCGAGGCCGCCCGCCGCGCCCCCCTGCACGCTCGCGAACACCGCGCGATCGGAGAAATCCGGACCGGCGAGCCGCAGCACGTCCCGTCCGGCCGAGACATAGAGCGCGTCATCCGGCCCACGGACGACAGCGTCCGCACCTGGGATCGGCGTGCCGATCGGCCGGCAGTGGTCGAGCCGGTCGTTCGGCGCGAAGGTTCCGTCCATTGCCGGGATCGGGTGCTGGTCGCGGTTCGGAAAGAAAATCTGTTCCAGATCGCGCCGAAGGTGGGTGAATGCAGCCATGTCAGGCTGCCCGATCCCGTCGCTTGCTGCCCCAATACGCCTCGTAGCCGGTCCAGGTCGGATCGGCGTTTTCCAGCCTCACGCGGCCGATGCGGTTGTTCTCGAGGCCGCCCAGATAGAGATACCCCTTGTGCTCGCGCATCGACGTCAGGGTGGAGTGCGCGACGCCGGTCGGGTCCCAATACGATCCCAGCACCCGTCCATCCTCGGTGAATTTCAGCACGCAGCCGTGATTGAGCCCCGGCGCCAGCCATTCGTCGAGCGGCACTTGCTTGACCATGCGCAAGCGGAATCCGGGATTGCGCATCGCCAAGTCGAACACCGGCGTGCGGATGCCGACCAGCGCCAGCCAGTACGTGCCGTCGGAGGCGCGGTTGATGTTGTCGCAGTTGCCCGGCAGCCGGTCGAGCAGGATTTCCAGCTTGCCCTTCTTCGGCCCCTCCAGCCAGTAGCGGAAAACCTGGCAGAGCGAGGTGCTGGCGATCAGCACCGAGCGGCCGTCATGCGAGACGCAGATGCCGTTCGGGAAGTAGAAATGACCGATTTCGGTCCGGGTTTTCCTGGTCGCCGGGTCGTATATCACGAGACGGCCGTTCGGTCGCCCTTCCATGATGTCGAGCGAGTTGGTGGTCATCTCGTAGCGCGTGGTGCAGTCGCTGAAGTAGATCTTGCCGTCGGGGCCGATATCGAGGTCGTCAGCCATGCGCAGGCGGCTGTCGTCGTTCAGCTTGTACCAGGTGCGGTTGGTCTCATCGGTCACCTTGAACACGGTCTGATCCGGCCTGATGCCGTAGACGCCCATGCCGGCCACCGCGACGATCAGGTTTTCGTCGCGATCGAACTGCATGCCGAGCGGGCGGCCGCCGATATGGGCGAACACTTCGCGATGGCCGAAGTCGGGGCCGGAGAAGCGGATGATGTTGCCGTCGCGGGTGCTGCCGTAGAGCCGGTCCTGGCGGTCGAGGATGACGTCCTCCGGCCCCTCCACCTGATCCAGTCCGATCGCCTCGGCGTTGATCAGCCGGTCGTTCTGCGCAAACGGCGTGTCGCTGCCGCGGGCGAGCGCCGGTGCGGTGACCAGCGGCACACGGGCCGGGTTGACGTAGATCTTTTCCACCGCCTTGCCGCGGTTCTTCGCCCATTTGACGTCGATGCCGACGGCCGCGAGCAGGATCACGCCAATGATCGCCGAAGTGACGTAGCCTGGGATACCCATGCGGACCAGGCCGTTGGTCAAGGTGAAGATGATGATGCCGCCGATCATCGCGCGCCACACGGTGCCCTTGCCGCCGGCGAGCGACACACCTCCCAGGACCACGGCCGTGAGCGCCTGGAACTCCCAGCCGACGCCCGTGGTGCTGTCCGTGCTGCTCTGGCGCGCGGCGTAGAAGATACCGCCGATGGCGCACAGCAGGCCGGACAGCGCATAGGTCGCCAGCAGCATTCGCTCCACCCGGATGCCGGCATGCCGCGCCGCCTTGCGGCTCGCGCCGATCGCGGTGAGGTGCCAGCCATAGCGCGAGCGGCTGAGCAGCAGGTGCCCGACCAACAGCACGACGACCAAGGTGGCGGCGTTGACCGGTACGCCGAGCACGAAGCCTTCGCCCAGAAAATCCCAGGCGTCGCTGTCGACCGAGTTGGTGGCGAACACGGTCGCGAACTTCTCGTTCAGGATGTTCACCGAGGCGCGGAGGATGATCAGGGTTACGAGGGTGGTAAGGAACGGCCGCGCCTTGAGGTAGCCGATCAGCACGCCGTTGATGGCGCCGACCACGGTGCCGGTCGCCAAGGTGCCGAGCACCACCGCCCAGACCGGCCATTCGGTGACGTAGAGAAAAAAGAGGGTCGCGAAGTTGCACAGCGCAAAGATCGCACCGACGCTGAGGTCGATGCCGCCGGTGATCAGGCAGAACGCCATGCCGAGTGCCACGAAGCCGAACTCGGCATAGAGCCGGGCAAGGGAGAGAAAATTGGTGGCGCTCGCGTAGTCGTGGATCGCGAGCGAGAAGGCGACGAGCAGCCCGACCATCACGGTGAACGGGATCACCGGCTCGAACCACTGCTTCAGCAGCAGCTCCGAGAGCAACAGGCGCGGCGAGTAGCTGGCGCGCAGCCGGCGCGCCGCACTCGTGTAATCGAACGTGGTCGTCGCCATGGGAGGAACGACTACTTCTGCTGCGTGGAGGCGGTGAGTGGTACAGGCGCCTGCTTGGTCGACGAGAGCGGGAAGCAGTTGGCGCCCGTCGCGTTGCTCTTATCAAGCCAGACCGGCTGCGTGTAGTATTCGAGATGCCGCGTACCCGGCTTGTCGCCGAGCTCGAGCAGGGTAACGGCGGCGCTGACCAGATCGTGGCCCTGTTCGGTCGCCTTGTAACTCAGCAGCTTGTAGATGTTGCCCGAGTTGATCTGGTCGCAATCGAGCTGCGAGCCCTCGCCAGAGGCATAGACCTTCACCTGGTCGATCTTGCCGGCATTGCGGATCGCCTGCGCTGCCCCCGACTGCATGATTCCCCAGAAGCCGACACTCGCGCAAAGATCGGGGTTCTGCTGGATCACGGTCGCGGTGATGTTGAGCGCGTTGTTGGCGTCCCAGTTGGCGGCCTGGTTGGAGACCACCTTGATCGTCTTGTCCTTGTTGAACACGTCCATGATGCCGGCGACCTGGTCGACGCTCGCCGCGGCGGTCAGCTCGCCCTGCACGATCGAGACCTTGCCTGACTTGCCGCTGCCGGAGCCGCACTCCTTCACCACGTCTTCGGCGATCATGCGGCCGACCTCGTACCAGTCGGCGCCGACGAACGCGTCGGACTTGTAGTTTGACGACATGTTGATCTGGATGACATGGGTGCCCTGCCGTTCGGCCTGACGCAGATCCTTCATCAACAACGTCACGCTGGGATTCTGCACGATCAGCACGTCCGGATGGTCGTTGATCAGCGCGGTCAGCGCCTGCTCCATGGCGGAGGGATTGTTGTTGGGGTCGCGCACGACGTATTTCATGCCGCGCCAGGCGGTCTCGCTCTGGATCACCCGCCCCCACTCGTCCTGCAGCGGCACGCCCAGCGCGATCGGCAGGAAAGCGATGGTCTTGCCGCGCACCGCCTTGTCGTAGTCGGCGCGCAGTTCGCGCGCGGTCTTGGTCCCGCCGCCCTCTTCCTGCGCCCGGCCCGCCGCCGGCCACCCAAGCAGCGCCAACGCCAACGCCCGAGGAGCGCTCCCAGGCGCGCTGTTGTCTGAACCATATTTTCGTTCCCTTCCCGCTTGTCGCTCGGCCGTCTCAGGTCAATCCCCTTGGCGCGCCGTCTCCTCGTCGCGCGGGTGCAGCCAGTTGTCGAGGATGATCGCAGCGAGCAGCACCACGCCGCGAATGATGTTCTGCACCTCGCTGTTGACGTCCATGATCGTGAAGGCGTTGAGCAAGGTGCCGATCAGCACGCATCCGACGAGGACGCTGAACACGCTGCCGCGGCCGCCGACCAGGCTGATGCCACCCAGCACCACGACCAGGATGACGTCAAAGATGTACGTACCCTGCACCACCGCCATCTGGATGCTGCCGGTGGTGCCGACCCAGACCAGCCCGGCGATCCAGGCGAGCAATGCGACGATCACGTGTTCGAGCACGATCAGCGGCCGGATGGCAATGCCGGCGAGGCGCGCCGCCTCGGTGTTGTCGCCCTGGGCGTAGATGAAGCGTCCGATCGAGGTGCGGGCTAGAAACAAGTGTACGACGAGCGCACAGGCGGCGAACACGAAGATCGGCATCGGCACGCCGAACAGGTGGCCGGCGCCGAGAAAAAGCAGGTCCGGCCGGTTGGGCGGCGCGTAGACGACCCAGGCGGGGGCGAACCAGAAGGCGGCACCGTAAATGACGAAGCCCGCCGCCAAGGTCACGAACAGGGCCGGCGCCTCGACAAAAGCGATCATCACGCCGTTGACAATGCCGATCGCCACGGCGACCGTCAGCGCCAGCACCGCGGCCCAGAACACCGGCATGCCTTTCTGCATCTCGATCAGGCCGACCGCCCAGCAGCCGGCCATGATCGCGACCTCGCTCAGATCGATGCCACGGCTGATCACGATCAGCCCCATGCCGAGGCCGAGAATGCCGAGGATGGAGATGCCGCGTACGAGGTTGAGCAGATTGGCGATGGTGGCGAAGCCGGGCAGTGCGGCGCTGAAGGTGACCAGCAGGAGCACGGTGATCGCCAGCACGATCTGTTCCTGCGACGTCTTGAAGCCGCGGGCGCCGCGTCCGATTTGCGCGACAGAGGGCGTCTCGCCGCTCATGCCGCGCGACGCCCAACCGACGCTGCTCTCCCCCGCACTCCCGGCATGATCCGCCGTGCCCCGCAATTTTGGGCGAAGCCTACACACGGACGGATTAAATACAATCGCTGAAGCTCTGGGAGTAACCTTGTCGCGGGCGTTGTCGCACCGATGCCAAGACGGTCGTTGTGATCAGGACGTTTTGGTATAAGCCAGCGTGGGCGCGGCCGGAACGACATTCGCCTCCGCCGCCCTCTCCTTTGCCATCCTGTCCTCGCGCCTGCCCAACCAGGCGGCGTTCAGCAGCCATAGCGCCGAGATCGGAATGGCGGCGTAGGAGATGCGGCGCAGGTCCCATCCGAGCGCAATCAGGCCTGCGTAGGACCAGGCGCCGAGTTGGTCGCCGAGCCGATACACCACGGTGTCGATGAAGGCCTTGGCCTTGTAGCGGTCCTCGCGCGGCAGAACGGTGAACAATACCTCCCGCGTCGGCCGGGTGATCGCGAAGTTGCCGGCGCGGCGCAAGACCTGGAACGGCACGATGCTGGTCAGCGACGGGACGGCGGCGAGCACCGCAAAGCCCACGATGCTGAGGCCGGGCAGCAGGCCCAAGGTCTTGGGGACACCCAGGCTGCGGACGATGCGTCCGGTGAAGAAGAGCTGGATCACCAGCGTCAGCACGTTGACGATCAGGTCGATGGTGGCGAGGAACTGCGTCTGTGCCGCACGGCCGCCGAGGCTGCGGCCAATGATGGAGGCCTGCTGGAAGTAGAGGAAGGTGGAGGTAACGGAGAACAACAGCAGAAAGAGGCTGACGTTCAGCAGATAGGGTTGGCGCAGCGTGCGCAGCATGCCGGACAGCACGCCACCGCCAAGCGGTACCGCGACACTCTGCTGCTCCTTTCGGCGTTCCGCGAGGTCGCGTTCAGCCTCTGCCTGGTCTTTCCGGTCGGTCCCCTCCGGCACCTGCGGCCGGCTCAGCGCCGACGACAACCGGCCGAGGCGACGGGCGCACGACACCGCGACCTCCAGAAGGACGGCGGCTGCCACCAGGAGCAGGGCGGGCGAGACCAGCTCCGCCAGCGAGGCGGTCACGGCCGAGCCGAGGATGGCGCCCAGGGAGGCGCCGGCCGCTATGAAGCCGAACAGCCGCTTGCCCTGATCGGCGCTAAACAGGTCGACGAGCAGCGCCCAGAACACCGACACGACGAACAGGTTGAACACCGATGTCCAGATGAAGAACACGCGCCCGACCCAGATCGCGGCGTTGCCGGAGAAGGTGTACTGCGCCGCGGCGAACAGCAGGATATTGACCGCGAAAAAGCGGTAGGTGAGCGGGATGAAGCGGCTGCGCGGCATGGTTCGGACCAGCCAGGCAAACGGCAGGTTCAGCGCCAGCATGCCCAGCAGAGTGCCGGTGAACAGCCATTGCAGGTTGTTCACCCCTCCCGCGATCCCGGCCTGATCGCGGATCGGGCGCATCACGTAGTAGGAGCACAGGACCGCGAAGATGTAGATCCACGACCACAGCAGCGCCTGAGCCTCCGCCGGATGCACGTCCAGGATGCGGCGCAGAAGGCGGTAGGCGAGGCCGGCGCCGCCGGCCGGAGCGCCAGGCGCGGCATTGCCGGAAGCGCTCGCGACCGCGCCTCGGCCCGGGGACGCATCGTCGGACATGCTTCTCTCCTCGCCTACGGTGGCTTGCCTGATGGCAGGCCGAGGATCATGCGCTGTTGCTGGGCACAACCTTAAGCCGGTCGCGTATGGGCGTCAGCGGCAGCCCGTGGTCAGACGATGAAGCGGCTCCAACTCCCATAAGGATGGTGGATCGGGGCCCCGCCTTGGCAGAGCACACAGGACCGCCCTCGCCGGCGCCGTTGATCGATAATCGGCGGCGCTACCAGCGATATTCGTGCCAGCGGTGATGATAGGGCGGTGTCTCGATAATGCATCCGCTCAGCAAAAGCACGAGGAGCAATGCGGCAACGTATCTCATTCAACGTCCTTTCCGGCCGGGAGCACGCGCCGCTCCCTCAGGGGTAAGCGCTCGTGCTGGTTGCTATCAATCCGGTGTACGACAGCTTCATCGCCCTCCTCCCTGTCAAGCATGTAATCCGTATCTTTCCACCGCTTGGCAGAGTGTACATTTGGCTCGTCTGGTGCGTGTTCGCTCATGCACTTCCTCACTGGTGGCGTTCCCTGAGGAGCTTGAGCGGCTCGGCCGACCGGGCAACGCCCCAATCCGTGCGACCATGCCCTTCGATACCGATGCGAGCAGCCGGATCGGGCGTCCCTTCGGGAACCGATGAAAGGCGAGACAGGCCGCGACAGTTCAGCCGAACAGTCGCGGCGTGTCGGTGCGTTTAGCTCTTCGCGGCTGGCGGGTCTCCTCGGACTTGACGGCGTTCCTCAGATCGCGCGCCTGCGCCTGCTCGTCCACGACGCCAGCGGCCTGGCCGACGAGGAGGGTAATCGCGGCGCGCAGAGGGACGGAGAGGCTGCGGTAATTGTGGAGCAGAGCCTCCTCATCTGGGGCAAGCAGGCCGAGTTCCCCCTGTGGCTCGACGAGCAGCTCGGTCGGGACCAGGTCGCCGGGCTCCAGGCCGAGCAGGTACTCCTCGTCCGTGTCGAGCGTGGCGCAGAACCCTCGCAGGAACCTGCCGCCTGGTATCGGCCCCCGCCCATCTCGGAGACGTTCGGTGGTGCCGAGTGGCAGCCCGGCTGTCTTGTCGACCTCCCCAGGCTGGAGGCCGAGCGCATCCAGTCGCCGTTCGATGCGCTCCGCCACTTCTCTGGTCACGTCCATTGGAATCTCCTGGGATCAGTGACGGTCCTTGCCCGTCATGGTTTCCCGTGCCCTGCGGCGCTCACGAGCCGGGGATGTAATCGCTGTCGATCACAGGCGTAATCCGAGAGATCGGATTGTTCCGCAGCGGCCCCGCCTAGATGTGCCGCCACCAGCGCCATGTGAGCGCCAGTGCTGCAAGCCCTTCCAGGCCGCTTGTCGCGGTTGCCCATTGGGCGCCGATCAGATCGGCCATCCAGCCGATATGGACAAAGCCGATCGGCCCGGTCCCGATGCAGACCGACAATACGCCGAGCATGCGACTGCGCATCTCGGGGGGAGCGCCGAGGTAGATCAGCGTCGCCTGCATGATCGAGAAGCCCGCGCCGCCGAGGCCGGTCGCCAGCAGCGCCAAGCCCGCCAGCTTTGCATTCGGCGCGAGGGCGAACACGGTCAGCATCGTGCAGTAGGCGGCAATCCCGCAAACATAGGTCCTTGCGTAGAGGCGCGGGCGGACCAGCAGGGCAATGAGCACCGCACCAACGAAGGCGCCGACCCCGTCGAGGCTGGCCAGAATGCCGATCCCCTCCGGGCCGAGATGCAGCCGGTCGTGTCCAATCACCGGAACCAGGCTGGTGAACGGCCAAGCGAAGATGTTGTAGATCACCGTGACGACGAGCGTGCCGATGAGGCTCGGGGTCCGCCGGACCAGCCGCAGTCCCTCCGCAATGCGCGTGAGTACCGTGCCCGAACCCGCGACGGAGTTGCGGTTGCGATAGCGCACGCCAAAGGCGAACCACAGCGCGCTCAAGTAGAGCAGCACGCTGAGCGCGAACACGCCCGCGATGCCGGCTTCGGCCAGCAGCAATCCACCTATGGTCGGCCCGATCATGCGGCTTGCATTGTTGGCCCCGACATCGATCGACATCGCGGTGCCCATGCCCTCACTGCCGACAACCTCGCCCAGCATGACGCGACGAATTGGGTTGTCGGTCGCCCAGCCGACTCCGTTGAGGAAGCTCGCAAGCGCGAGATGCCAGATTTCGAGCTGGCCCAGGTAAGCGAGTGCCGCGAGCGCCGCCGAATTCCCCATCATCAGCAGCACGACGAGAATGAGCGCGGTACGCCGCTGCATGAGCTCCGCACCCGCCCCAAGGAAGGCGCCGAACAATCCCATCGGCAACAGCCGGAGCATGGTGAGCATGGCGACGACCAGGGCCGAACCGGTGCGCTCGTAGGCAAATACTGCGACGGCCACGGTCTCCAGCCAGCGTACGACGAAGACCATGAGGCCGACGTACCAGAGACGCCAGAAATCGCCGCTGTCGAACAGCCAGGTCCGACGGCCGCGCGGCGCCGGCTTGGCCCGTGCTTGCAGCACCTCTTGAACGACCTCCCAGGTACCCGGACTACCCGGCTTCCCCGGGTTTCGCCAGGATGGTGCCTTTGAGGCCGGGTCGCCGCAATCACGGGTCGCGGCTGCCCGTTCGTGGCTGGTCTGCACAACCCGCAGGGATCGGCCGATGACAGTATCGGATCGATCAGTCTGGCGCTTGACTTGGTGCCGAGCGGACCGTCCGCTTACCCTCGCGGCCAACTTGGAGGAGGAACACCCATGCAGCTCGGAGCATCGCTGCCGATCGGCGATATCGGCGCAGGTCCCGCGGTCGTCCGTGACTACGCCCAGGCCGCGGAAGAGCTCGGTTTCGACTACCTCGTCGCGCCCGACCATGTCCTCGGCGCCAATCCGGCGACAGCCGAAGGCGGCGACGAGGTCGGCACCAGCGCGACGGCCTACCATGACCCCTTCGTGCTGTTCGGCTTCCTCGCAGCCTGCACGCGGCGCATCGGCTTCGCCGCCGGCGTGCTGATCCTGGCGCAGCGCCAGGCGGTGCTGGTCGCTAAACAGGCCGCCTGCCTCGACGTGCTCTCCGGCAGCCGCTTTCGTCTCGGCGTCGGCGTCGGCTGGAACGAGATCGAGTTCAAGGGCCTCAACGAGAACTTCTCTAACCGCGGCAAGCGGTCGGAGGAGCAGGTCCGCGTCATGCAGGCGCTGTGGGCCGAGCCGCATGTCGGTTTCACCGGCACGTTTCACCGCATCGAGGATGCCGGTATCAACCCGCGTCCGCCCTCCGGTCGCGTGCCGATCTGGTTTGGCGGCCATGCCGAGGCGACTTTTCGCCGTGCGGCGAGATACGGCGACGGCTTCATGCCGCTGGCCTATCCTCCGGACGACACCGCCCTTGCCGCCTTCGACAAGCTTCGCCGCCTCACCCGTGAGGCCGGCCGCGATCCGGCGCAGATGGGTATCGAGGTCTGGGTCTCTCCCGGGGCCGGCACGGAGGCCGACTGGCGGCGTGAACTCACTTTTTGGAAGCAGGCCGGCGTCACCCACGTGACCGCGCACACGACTTTTCCGCGCGGCCACCACAGGCGCATTGCCGGCCATACCGCCGCGGACCACCTGGCCGCGATCAAACGATACCGGGACGGGGTGGCGGACTTGCTTTGAGCGCTGTCCCTGCAACACCAATCAAAATGGCGAAGCCGCCGTCGACCACAAAGCAGCCATCGTGGAGTCGAGTTATCAGTAGGGTCTGCGCACCACCGCCGCACCGTTCGGACCCGCACAGCCGGCACGATAGGGCCCACTGGCACAGGCCACGGGCGGCCGATGGTAATAGTGGTGAGGGTAGTACCCATACCGATAAGGGTATGGCTTGCGCACCACCGCGGCGCCGTTCGGACCGACGCATCCCGCGCGGTAGACGCCGTTGCCGCACACGGCCGAGTGGGCGGAGGGAGCCGCAGCGATCACGCCGACCGCCAACACCGCCAACCCGATGATCCTGTTCATGTCGAACTTCCAAATTGAGATTGGTTACAAGAGAACCGTAGCCTCGTTTATCTCCCGGCGATAGGGATGGCGGCGGCTCGGCAACCGACAAGTTCATTGCTCGATACGGCGTGGCCGCGCTGCAAAACGCCCTGGGGTTGGCGTGCGGTCCCAAGAGACGTGCGATCGGCCCTAGACCCACCCGGCTCCTGCAGCCGCTCGCACCCACCGCCGGCCTCCGGCTGCCGCGGCAGGTTGCCCGCGAGCCGCCGCGCCCACGGCTATTCGATGTGGCCCATCCCCTTGCCACCCGGACAGGCGCAGAGCGTGCCGCTGTCCAGCGAACCCACGATATCGTAGTTGCAGCGGCCGACGGGCGTGACGCAGTGATAGGTTTTCCGCGCCTCGCTACCGCCCGCTCCCGCCGGACCGCCAAGTCCGGGGCTGCTCATGTCGGCGCCCGAGCCACCTCGCATGGCGTTGCCGCCCATTCCCATGCCGCCGCTCATGCCGCCGCCCCCCATCCCGCCGCCGGTGGTGCCCCCTCCCATGCCGCCGGCCATGGGCCCACCGCCCATCCCGCCCCGTCCGGCCACGGGCATTGCGATACCATCCGGCCCGCCGCCGGACCCGCGGAGTGGTCCGGCCTCGACGTTGATCGGCGCGACCCCCAACGCAGCGACCACCACGAAAGCCCCGATCGTCTTGGGGCAGATCACCTCGTACATGCGGTCCTCCTGTGCCCAAAGCCCGGCATTCCCAGGCGTGAACGACCCACAAAGGTAGGAGAGCAAGCTGGTCGGCCGACTATACTATTGGTATAATGCAACGACAACCAGGAAAGCACGGCAGGACGAGCCGGGCCATGGGCGATCGTTTCACCTCCTTTGGCGCTTCGCATCGACGGACATGAGCCAGAACTGGGCCATTTGCATCGGTATCGATCGCTACGACAATCTGCAGTCGCTGGAATATGCCCGACGCGATGCCGAGAGCCTGCGGGACTTCTTCGAGAAGGAAGTCGGCTTCGAGAAGGTCTATTATTTCGCCGAGGATGCGCCGTCGATCCAGACCGATCGCGGCGAGCCGCTCCGTTCGACGCCGACCGGAAATACTCTGCGGCGATTTCTCCGCGTCAGGTTCGACCAGAAGTTCCTGAAGCCGAGCGACAACTTCTGGTTCTTCTTTGCGGGCCACGGCAAGCGGGAGCGCGACCGCGACTACCTGATGCCGCTCGATGCCGACCCGGGCAATGTCGAGGAGACCGCCATCCCGGTCAGCCATGTGGCCGAGCGCCTGCGACGCTCCGGCGCCGAAAATGTCATCCTGCTGCTGGATGCCTGCCGCAACGAAGGCGCGCGCGATGGCCAGGGCGTGGGCGTGGAGAAACCGCCGGGTGTCATCACCATTTCGTCGTGTAGCCCAAACGAGCGGTCGTACGAGATTGCCGAATTGCAGCATGGCGCCTTCAGCCACATGCTGCTGCAGGGGTTGCGACTGCAAGGCGATGGCAATTGCGCAACCGTCGAACGACTCGACCAGCATCTGCGGTTCCGCGTCCCGGAACTATGCGCGAAGTACCGCAAGCCGCGGCAGACGCCGTACACGAACGCCGAGCCGATCGAGAAGCGGCACTTGATCCTGCTGCCGAAACTGGCTTCGGTCGCCGATCTCGACCCCATCAAGCTCGACGCCTTGCAGGCCGAGACGACAGGGGATTTCGAGACCGCCGAGCAGCTCTGGTGGCGCGTGATCGCCGTCTCCCCGGTCGACCCGCAAGCGCACGAGAGCATCAAGCGGATCACCTTGAAGCAGTCCGCCGCGACCGCGCCTGTGGCCCCGCCCGTCAAGCTCCCAGCCGAGGGCACCACGCGATCCGCCAACATTGTCGCGCCCGGCTCGGCACAATCCAGGCGGCTCACCCGACGCCGCTTGGCGGGTCTTGTCGGTCTGGCCGCCGCGGGGACCGGCGCCGCTCTCGCCACCCCTGGCATCCTGCGGCTGCTCTCGAAGCCAACGCTCCGGACGGTGTCGTTCGCCTCGGTGGTGCTGGACCAAAAAGGACTTGGCCAGCCGCCGGAGACCCATTCTGCCAGCCTGTTCACGGAAGCACTCGGGTCCGGCGACAGCCTCGACATGGTCGCGATCCCCGCCGGCAGCTTCACCATGGGCTCGCCCGCCGATGAGGCGGAACGGCTGCCCAGGGAAGGACCGCAGCGTCATGTCGCGGTGGGCGCCTTCTTCCTCGGCGCCGCGACGGTGACGCAGGCGCAGTGGGCCGCAGTCGTGCGCGCGCATCCGGCGCGAATCGGCGTCGATCTCGATTTCGCGCCGTCGGCCTTCAAGGGCATCGATCTGCCGGTGGAAAGCATAACCTGGAACCAGGCGGAGGAGTTCTGCCGCCGGCTGGCCGCGATCAGCGGCCGCGCCTACCGGCTGCCGACCGAAGCCGAGTGGGAATATGCCTGCCGGGCGGGCACCACCACACCCTTCCACTTTGGACCGACGCTCACCCCGGACGTCGCGAACTACTGTGGCGCCGGCGGCGCAATCTGCGGCGAGAGCGACGGCGTGAGCGTGGCCTCGGCAATCTACGACGGGGTCCGCTACGGGCCCGGCTCCTACGCCGACGGTCCGGTCGGCTTCTGTCGCCAGACGACAACGCGGGCAGGCACATTTCCTCCGAACGCGTTCGGCCTGTACGATATGCACGGCAACGTCTGGGAGTTCTGCCTCGACGCGCCGAGCCCGAGCTACACGGGGGCGCCGTTCGACGGCAGTGCGAACCTGGCGGGCGATCTCAACGAACGCGTGCTGCGCGGCGGCTCGTGGTCGCACAACCCCGCGATCTGCCGTTCGGCGTATCGGGACAATATCGCAGTGAACGACCCGGGCTGGCAGGGCCGGCTCGGTTTACGCGTGGCGTGCGTGACATAGATCCACAGACGATCAGCCGGGAGTGCCGATCATGCAGTCGGGAATTTGGGTTGTCACCGATGTCGAGGAAGCCGAGACGGTCGAGGTGACGCAAGGCGGCCGAAGCAGTGAGGACGTCGGCGGCGGCTTCGGCACTCCTGCGGTCCAGCAGACCCGAAAAAGCCTGACGCAGCGGGTGCAGATCAGCGCCGTGGACCTCAAGCAGCAGGTGGGCGAGCTGCTCCGGGTCGTCGGCGACGTGTTTGATCAAACGAGGGGGGAGACCGGGTTGCTGCTGGAAGCCGTCGAGTTGTCGATCGAGATCAGTTCCGAGGGTCAAGTCAGCCTGCTTGGCACCGGCGGCAAGATTGCCGGCCGGGGCGGAATCAAGCTGACGTTCAAGCGCAATACGGCGACAAGCTGATCCCGAGAAGGGCTCGGGTCTACGTCCGCAGCTTGCGGAGGCCCAGGCCGAATTGAAGCCAGGATACGCCCTGCACGACCAATTCGACGCCGACGAGCAATCCCAGAACCCACAACCCGGACCAGGGCAGCGCCCGGTAGAGCATGATGCCCAGGATCACGCTAAGCAGGCCGCCGACCAGCATCAGCCACCAACCTGGCAGCTCGCGATGGCGTAGCGCGATCACGCTGCGCAGAACGCCCCCGGCCACCAGGCACATCAGGATGAAAAGCGTGATCACGATCGAACCCCGCACCGGCTCGCGCATGACGAACGTGCCGGCGATCACGTAAAGTAACCCGGACAGCAGGCCGAACACGAAGCTACCCCAATTCCGCTTTGTCGCGGCCGCATGGATGAGTTGGAAGACGCCACCGACCAACATGGCTGCGCCGATCAGGATCACGCTGACCAAGCTCGCGAGAACGACGTCGCCCAGGGCGAAGACACCGACGACGATCAGCACCGCTCCGAGGGCGATGAACCGCCGCCATTGCGGGGCAACGGAGGCGGTGCTCCGGGGCCCGTGCTGCTCAACCGCTAGACTGCTCGACATGTCTTCTCGATGCGCTCCCGCGGGCGCATGGTATGATGCCCGGTTCCCACGCATTGCTTAGCAAGCACTGTAGCGACAGACGTGAGCTATAAATCCCAGAACTTGGCCCGGCATCCTATTCGACCGCTTTCAACAGGCCGTTGCGGATCGAACCAACCGGGCCGAACCACCCGTCGAGGCTTCCCCCCATGATGCGGCAACCATCCACACAACCCGCTGAGAAGCGCAGTCGCGGGCTCGGCGCGATGCTGGGCGTTTGCACCGCTATCCTCGTGATTGCCGCACTGTATTTCGCACGCCCGGTCTTGGCGCCGCTGACATTCGCCTTGTTCATCATCGCGATCGTCTGGCCGATCCAAGCGCGCCTGCAAACAAGGCTGCCGAAGCTTGTCGCTCTCGCGATGAGCATGCTCGCAACCATCCTTGTCGTCGCCGCTTTCGCTTCGGTGATCGCCTGGGGCTTCAGCCGAGTGGGGCGCTACGTCGTCGCCGATGCCGCCCGGTTCCAGGTTCTTTACGGTCAGGTGGCACGATGGCTCGAAGGACACGGGATCGTCGTTGCGAGTTTGTGGGCCGAGCACTTCAACGCGGGCTGGCTGATCCGTCTGGTCCAGCAGGTCACACTCCGGATCAATGGCACGCTGAGCTTTTCGCTGGTGGTGCTGATCTACGTCATCCTGGGTCTTCTCGAGGTCGATACGGTTGCCGGGAAGCTGCGAGACATGCAGGACGGAAAAGCCGGACAGGTGCTGTTGAGAGCCGGGGTCGAAACCGCCGCAAAGCTTCGGCGGTACATGCTGGTCAGAAGCCTTATGAGCGTCGTGACGGGCGTTCTGGTGTGGGGCTTCATCTCGCTCTGCGGACTGCCGCTCGCGACGGAATGGGGGGTGATTGCTTTCGCGCTCAACTACGTCCCCTTCATCGGTCCCCTTGTCGCCACGGTCTTGCCAACGCTGTTTGCGGTGGCGCAATTCGAGGCGTGGCAGATGGCGATCCTCGTCTTCGCGTGCCTGAACCTCATCCAGTTCCTGGTGGGAAGCTATCTCGAGCCCCGGGTCGCCGGCAGCATCCTTGCCATCTCGCCCTTTGTCGTGCTGTTCGCCGTCTTCTTCTGGACCTTCCTGTGGGGAATTGCCGGAGCGTTCATCGGCGTGCCGATCGTCATCGCGATCCTGACCCTTTGTGAGGGGAACGAGTCCAGCCGCTGGCTTGCTGCCCTTCTTGGCGGACCTTCCGGCGGACGGGGTTGATCCGCGCCACCAGACGCTTGACCAGCAATCGCCATCAACGCCCGGCCAGCATCGCCACGGCCAGAACGATCGCCACGGCCAGCAGCGACACACCGGCGACCGGCCATTGCCGCAATCGTCCGTCCAGCCGCTCGAACATCTCGCCCGATGCACGGGCGATGCCCTCGCCGAGCGGCGCGAACACCACCAAGTCCCCCGCAGGCAGGCGCGGCACGCGGTGCCGCCACCGCCACAGGATCATGAACAGCACGGCACCGAGCACGATCGGCCAGACAGCCGACCAGAGTGCCGCCGGGGCGAAGGCCTGCGCGACCGTGCCGCTGCCGATCATCGGCTCGACGACCGGATAAAGCACCCAGGGGACCGCGACGGCTGCCAGCGCCGTTGCAAACCAGGGCAATGGGAGCGATGCGGCTACGGCTCCGTTTGGGGGCTGGGAATCTGCCGGCGGCAGGCGGCTCAGGAAGTGCAGCATCAGGAGGGTTGTCCCGGCCGCCGAGAGAGCGGCAAGCAGACCGACGAGGCCGCTGCCGAGGGTTGCCTTCACGGCGTATTTCGCCAGGGCGCCGCCGGTCAGCGGCAATCCTCCGAGGCTCAGCCCCAGCACCGCCGCGGGCAGCAGCACCTCCCAGACGCGGCTCCGATTGCTCGCCTGAGCGGTGCCGACGGCGAGAAACAGGCCGCCTTTCACCAACGCGTGGTGCATCGCGTAGAAGGACGCCGCCAACGCGACCCCGCTGTCGCCGGCGGCGAGCCCCATGCCGAGCACCGCAGCGATCACCCCCATCTGGCTCACGCTGGAATAGGCCAGCACGGTCTTCGGGTTGGTCTGCGTGATCCCGACCGCCACGCCGTAGAAGGCCGAGACCAGTCCCGCGGCGGCGAGCGTCCCGCCCCAATCCGGCAGGGGAACACCCAGAGGAAGAAAGCGTATCAGACCGATCACGCCGGCATTGACCGCCGCCCCGCTCAGCGCGGCAGCGGCCGGGATTGGCGCCGCCGGATAGGCAAGCGGCATCCAGACATGCAGCGGCACGAGCCCGATCTTCAGGCCGAAGCCGAGGATCAGCAGCGTCAGCGTCGCTTCATGCCAAGCCGAGCCCGGCAGCACCGCCACCGCATCGGAGATCAGCAGGCTCTGGCCAGGAGTGGCTTGCGCCAGGAAGACGAAGCCCATCAGCAGGAAAGCTTCGCTCAGCAGCGCCAGCGCCACGTAGATGCCGCCGGCCCGCCGGGCGCCCATGGTGCCGTCCTGCACCACCAGACCGTAGGCCGCGAGGCTCACCATCGAGAAGAGGAGGTAGAATCCCACCAGGTCGGCGGCCATCAAGACACCGAGGCTTCCGGTCAGCGTCAGTAGCCACCAGACCACGAAGCCGCTGCGATCGGGGCGGCCACGCAGCCAACCGCGAGCGTAGACGCCGGCCGCGATCCAGAGCAGCGCCGCCACCCCGAGCAGCAACGCCCCGGGCGTATCGAGCGCGAGCGTCAGGCGGAGAAGCGAATACGGCAGCACGACGGTGCCGCCGCGCGCCAGCAGCGCGGCCAGCAGCCCAGGGATGGGCGCGAGTGGCAGCAAGGACGGCATGCGATCCCTAAACCGGGGCGACAGGCAGGCCGCCAGCATGGCAAGCGGCGTCACCAGCGTGAGCGCGAGGAGCAGGCCGGCAACCGTCATCGCACCACCGTCGCGGAGACCACGCGGACTGCGCCGGGACGGCCGATTTGGAGCAGTTCGGACGCCCGCAGCGGCAGGAAGCCAAGGAGCAGCGCGCAAACCGCAAGCGCCAGCACCACTCCCTCGCGCCGACGGGCGACGCGCACGCGCAGGGTCGCAGGCTCGTCCGGGGCGGCCATCGCCAGGATCAGCACCCGGAACACGTATCCGGCGGCCAGCAGCCCCCCGGCCAGGATGACGACAGCCCACCACCACTGGCCCTCGCCGACCGCGGCCATCAGCAGCATCGCCTTCGCCACGAACCCGCCGCTGGGCGGCAATCCCATCAAGGACATTCCGGCCAGTCCGAAAGCAAAGACGGTCACCGGCAACATCCGGCCGATCCCGGCGAGCCCCGCGACCCGGTCGTGCCCGAGCGCCTCGCCGATCAACCCGGCCGCCATGAACATCGCGGCCTTTGCCACGGCGTGTGCGACGAGCTGGAACATGCCGCCGGTCAGGGCGACGCTGCCCCACGACGCCGTCGTCCCGGCGCCGGCCGACGCGAGTGGGAAGGCGAAGAACAGGTAGCCGATCTGCGCGACCGTCGAGTAGGCGACCATCAGCTTCAGCCGTTCCTGCCGCAGCGCCAGCACGCTGCCGAATACGACCGCCGCCGCACCCAAGGAGGCGAGCACCTGCGCCGCCGCCTGTCCCGGCAGCCCGGGCATCACGTCGAACCACAGCCGGACGACCAGAAAGAACGACCCCTTCACCACCAGCGCCGAGAGCAGGGCGCTCGCTGCGGCCGGGGCGCCGGCATGGGCCGGCGGCAGCCACAGATGCAGCGGGAACAGCGCGGTCTTGGCGAGCAGTCCCGCCGTCATCAGCGTGGCCGCGATCCAGACGACGGGCTCGGGGCGGATGAGGCCGGACAGCAGCGCGATGTCGAGGGTGCCGTAGGCACCGTAGAGCAGGGCCGTGCCCAGCAGATACAGCACCGAGCCGAGCAGTGCGAAGAGCAGATACCGCAGGGCCGCCGCGAGCGTTTCGGCGCGGCCGTCCAGACAAACCAGGGGCACGGCGCTGAATGTCAGCAGCTCCAAGGCGACGTAGAGGCTGAAAAGGTCGCCTCCCAGCCAGAGGGCGTTCAGCGCCGCCCCGATCGCCATCAGCATGGTCCAGAAGATCAGGGGGGCGCGGGTTTCGGGGCCGCCCGCCGGTGCGGCGAAGTTGCCGTGGGCGAACAGCCCGACGGCGCCGATCACCAGCGCCGTGGTCGCCATCATCACCGCTGACAGACCATCGGCGCGCAGCGCGATCCCGAGCGGCGGAGCCCAGCCGCCGACGAGGTACACCAGCGGCCTGCCCGCTTGCCAGATTTCGGCGAGGACGGCGAGCGCAACGGCGGCCCCGGCCGCCATCACGACCATCGCGACACGCTGGGCGTGACGGCCGCCGAGGGCGAGCGACAACAGCGAGCCAGCCACCGGCAGCATGATGGCCAGCACGAGCAGGTATCCACCTGCCGACTCCAGGCCGGACAGGGCCGCCGCCTGCGGCATCAGGCGCCGGAACCGTCGGCGGGCGGCCTCGCGACGGTGGCGGGTCGCAACGATGCCTCGCCGGTTTCCGCGAACAGCCGCAGCAGCAGCCCGATTGCCAGGGCCGTCGCGGCGAAGGCGACAACCAGACCGGTGATGACCAACGCCTGCGGCACCGGATCGCCGCCGAGCCCGGCCGCGGCTCCTCGCCGGGCGACGACGCCGAACAGCAGGAACACGCCACCGCCGAGCAGGTTGAAGGAGAGGATCTTGCGCAACGGCTCCGGCTGCACGACCATCCCGTAGAGCCCGAGGCCGACCAGCGCGGCGCCGCACAATCCGAACAGCGTTGCCGCGGTCATCAGGCGCCAGGCGCCCCGGCCGGCGGCCCCGCCGCCAGCAGCCCCAGCATCGCGGCGATCGAGAGCGTCAACGGCGCCTCGATCGCGAGGATCAGCGCCTTGGCATGGCCGGTCGGGTACGCCAGGAAACCTCCCGCCAGGGCAAATCCCGCAAACCCGATCACGACGAAGACCGCCGGCCCTGCGATCAGCACGAGCCGCAGCCATCGCCGGCCCGTGGCCGGCGGATTGCGCAAGCCGGCCATCATGACGAGGATCCACATGGCGGCGAGGATCGTGGCGCCCTGGAACTCGCCACCCGGACCGGTCGATCCGGCCCAGAAAATGTACACGCCCACCACGATCCCGACCGGCGCCAGCACGCGCGCCAGGAACGCCAACGGGTCGTCCGGACGCGAGCGCTGACCCATGGCCGGTGTGCCGCCCCAGAAACGGTCCGGCGCCAGCGACCACACGCCGAACACGGCGAGCAGCAACACGACGCTCTCCAGCAACGTGTCGAACGCCCGGTAGGCCATCAGGACGCCGGTGACCGCGTTGCCGAGGCCGAGCTGTGGCAAGTGCGCGATCGCGGCGGAGGCGAGCGTGGGCGCGGGGCGGGACGGGACCAGCACGAGCGCGGCCAGTCCCCCTGTGACCAGCGCGCACAACACCGCGGCCGCAAGGCGCAGGGTTGCGCCGGGCCGCTGGGCCGCCATGGGTTTCTCGGTGGGCCGCAGACGCGCCGCCGCGCCGAGCAGCACGAGCCCCGGTGACGCCGCTGCCGATCGCCGCCTCGGTCAGCGCCACGTCGACCGCCGCGAGACGCACCCAGAGGAGCGCCAGGATCAGGCCGTACACCACGTAGCCGACGACCGCGGCAAACGCGGTGCGCGCCGCGACGACCCAGCCGGCCACGGCCAGCACCATCGCGGCCAGCCCGGCATCGAGCGCGAGTGCGGCGGTCACGGCTGAGGTCCGCCCTGGAGCGCCGCGCGGGCGATCAGCTGGGTCACCGCCGCCCCGGCCAGCTGCGCCAGCAGCCAGATCACGATCAGCTTCAGCGCGCCGAGCACGCTGCCCGTTTGCGGCAGCAGGCCCAGCACGATCAGCCCGAGGCCGAGATTGTCCGCCTTGGTGAGGGAATGGAGTCGACTGAGCGAATCCGGGAAGCGCAGCAGCCCGACCGTTCCCGCCAAAAAGAAGAAAGCTCCGGCGGCGACCGCCAGGACGGTCAATGTGTTGGCCGCGAGAACTTCACGCGTCGCCCACTTTCCTGGTCTGGCCTGACTCCGCGCCAGGAGCAGTCCTCACGAACGCGACCGAGGCGAAGGCGGCGAGCAGCGCCAGCATGAGGGCGACATCCACGACTCCCGGAACACCGGTTCCCGCCGCGATCAGGAGCAAGGCCGCGACACCGCCGGAGCCGAACAGCTGGGCCGCCATCATGCGATCGGCGGGTTCCGGCCCGCGCAGGATGCGCACCAGCCCCAAAGCGACCATCGCCAGCACGAAACCGGCGGCGGCGACCAGGAAGTCAGCCATCGGTCTGCTCCCCGCCGAGCGCCCGCAGGAACCGCGCCTCCTCGGCAGCCATCTGCGCCGCGACCGGCTGGCCGACGTCGAGACAATGGACGAGCAGCGCGCCGCTTTCATCTGAGCCCGCAGGCAGCGCGCCCGGCAGCAGGCTCGTCAGCGTACAGAACGCGCTGCGCACGGTGCCGGCCGGACATCGTGAGCGGTAGGTGACGAAGCCGGGACGCAACGGCAGCCGGGGATGGAGCGCGCGCCATGCGACGTCGATCCCGGCGATGACGGATTGGTGCGGCAACCGCCCCGCGAGCTTGGCCAAGCCGACCGGCGAGAGTCCTCGTGCGCCAGGTGGCAGCAGGCGAAGGCTCGCCCAGGTCGCCGCGACCACCGCGACCGCCGCACCGGCGAGGTCGGCCGGATCGTAGCCGGCCAGCATCAGCCAGAGTGCCAGGAAACAGACTCCCCGCACGATCGCCGCAGAGGCGATTCTGGTCATCGCGGTCAGTCGGCCTGCGCCGGCGCGAGGCTCTGCTCGCGGCGGCTGGGGGTTGGAATGCGAAAGAACGCCACATAGAGCGCGGGCAGCACGATCAACGTGATGACGGTGCCGACCAGGAAGCCTCCCATGATCGCGAACGCCATCGGCCCCCAGAAGATGGTCGCGGCGATCGGGAGCAGGCCGAGCACGGTGGATACCGCGGTCAGCATGATCGGCCGGAAGCGCGACAGGCTGGCGTCGATCACGGCTTCCCAGGCGGCCTTCCCGTCCGCCCGTTCGGCCTCGATCTGCTCGAGCAGGATCACCGCGTTCCGCGCGGTCATGCCGATCAGCGACAGAATGCCGAGGATGGCCACGAAACCGAGCGGCCGCTGGAAGATCAGGAGTGCCGCGACGACGCCGATGACCGCCATCGGCACGACGGCGAGCACGAGGAACAGGCGGCTGAAGCTCTGTAGCTGCACCATCAGGAAGGTGATCATCAGGAGCAGCATCACCGGCACCACTTCGAGCACCGAGTCCTTGGATTTCTGGCTCTCCTCGACGGTGCCGCCAACCTCGATCTGGTAACCGGGCTGCAGGCTGGCGTTCAGCTTCGCCACGTCGGGGGCGAGTGCGCCGACGACGCTCTCCGGCAGCGCGCCGGCCGCCACGTCGGCCTGTACGGTCAAAGTCGGTACCCGGTCGCGCCGCCAGACCAGCGGGAATTCCTGCGCGAACTCGAAACTCGCGAGCTGGCTCAACGGCACCGTCCGCCCGTTCGGCAGCGGAACCTGCACGTTGCGCAAGGTCGAGAGCGAGACGCGCTGCTCGTCGACCGCGCGGGCCACCACGTCGACGAGATAGATGTCGTCCCGGATCTGCGTGACGGGGGTGCCGGTCACGACGGAGTTCAGCACGCTGGCGAGAGCCGCCGTGCTCAACCCGAGCAGCCGCGCCTGATCCTGGTCGATGTGGATCCGGACCATGCGCGCCGGTTCCATCCAGTCGAAATTGACCCGCCGCAGATCGCTGTTCCCGGACAGGATCCCCGCCAGCTGCAGGGAGATGCTCCGCACCTCGTTCACGTCGGAGCCGGTGACGCGGTACTGCACCGGCCAGCCGACCGGCGGCCCCAACCCGAGCGGCGACACCCGCGTCACTGCGCTCGGGAACTTTTCGGCGAGTTGGGCCTCAAGCCTGTCCTGCAGCCGCAGCCGGGCATTCACGTCCTTGGCGATCACGACCGCCTGGGCGAAAAACGAGTTCGGCAGCTCGACCAGCAATGGAAGATAGAACCGGATCGCACCGCGCCCGACATAGGTGCTCCAGCTCGCGACATCCGGATCGGACTTGAGAAGTGCATCCAGCCGCACGGACAGATCATCCGTGGCCTGGATCGAGGCATTCTGCGGCAGCCGCAGGTCGACCAGCAGTTCGGGCCGGTCCGAGGGCGGAAAGAACTGACGTGGTATGAGCGGCGACAGGCCGAGCGCCACGACGAACAGCGCGACGGTGATGCCGATGGTGAGCCAGCGCGCACGCATGCCCCCCGCCACCATCCTGCGATACGCGCCGAGGATTCGGCTCGGCTTGGCCGGCTTCAGCGCCGGCTTGGGTTTCTTGAGCAGCGCCATGGCCGAGCAGCGGCGCAAACAGGACCGCGACGATCCATGAGAGCATCAACGCGAGCCCGACGACGACGAAGATCGAGAAGGTGTACTCGCCGGCGGAGCTCTTGGCGAAACCGATCGGCACGAAGCCGGCCGCCGTGATGAACGAACCCGTCAGCATCGGCGCCGCCAGCGTCTTGTAGGCGTAGGTCGCCGCGCCCTCCTTGCTGTCGCCCTGGGCGAGGCGGGCCGTCATGACGTCGATGGTCGACATCGCGTCGTCGACCAGCAGGCCGAGGGCGATGATCAGCGCGCCGAGTGAGATGCGCTGCAGGTCGATCCCGAAGAACTGCATGATCGGGAACACGATCGCCAGCGTGAGCGGTATCGAGAGCGCGACGACGGCGCCGGCGCGCAGCCCGAGGCTGACGATGCTGACCGCCATGATGATGACGATCGCCTGCCAGAGCGACGTCGTGAAGTCGCGGATCGCGTGGTCGACGACGTGCGGCTGGTCGGCCACCAGGATCGGCTCGATGCCGATCGGCAGGTCGGCCGTGACTTCTCGCATCGCTTGCTCGACGTTGCGGCCCAGCGCGAGGATGTCGCCCCCCTCGCGCATGGCGATGCCGAGGCCGATCGAAGGCTTGCCGTCGACGCGGAACATCGGCTGCGGCGGGTCCGCGAACCCGCGGCGGATGTCGGCGATATCGCGCAGGCGGATCAGCCGTCCGTTGGCGACGAAGTTGATGCCCAGCAAGTCCTGCTCGGACTCGAAGGCGCCGGAGACGCGCAGCAGCAGGTTCTCGTTGCCGGTCTGGATGACGCCGGCCGGGCTGATGACGTTCTGTGCCTGCAGCGCCGCGATCAGCGCCGATCGATCGATCCCCAGCCCGGCGAGCTGCTGCATCGAGAATTCGACGAAGATCCGTTCGTCCTGCGCGCCGAGCATCTCGACCTTGGAGACATCCGGCACCAGCAGCAGACGCGAGCGGATCGCCTCGACCTTGTCGCGCAGTTCGCGCTGGGTGAAGCCGTCGGCGGTGAAACCGTAGATGATGCCGTAGGTGTCACCGAACTCATCGTTGAAGCCCGGACCCACCACTCCGGACGGCAACGTGCTCCGCATGTCCGCCACGCTCTTGCGGACGTGGTACCAGGCATCCGGCACCTCGCTCGCCGGGGTTTGTCCCTGTAGGTCGACGAAGATCGTGGTCAGGCCGGGGCGCGTGAAGCTGCGCAGGTGGTCGAGATGCGGGGTCTCCTGCAGCGTGCGCTCGAGCCGCTCGGTGACCTGCAGCACGGTGTCGTCGATCGTCGCACCCGGCCAAGCGGCCTGGACCACCATTGTCTTGATTACGAAGGCCGGGTCTTCGTTGCGACCGAGGCCGCGGAAGGCCGCCGCGCCCGCCAACACCGAGGCGATCATCAGATAGATGACGAACGATCGATGCCGGAGCGCCCATTCCGAGACGTTGAAGCCCATTACGCAGATGGTCCGAGCAACCGGACCTTCTGGCCCATGTGCAGCGCCTGGACGCCGGCGGTGACGACAATGTCGCCGGTGTCGAGGCCGTGGGCGATGACGACCGTTTCCGGATCGTGGCGCAATAGCTCGACGTTGCGCATGGAGACGGTCAGGCTCGCCGGATCGACGATCCACACGGCGGGTTGGCGGTTCGCCTCGGTCAGTGCGGAGGCGGGGATGGCGATGACCGCGTCGGCATCCAGCCGCATCGTGCCGTTGACGGTCGAGCCCAGCAGCATGGCGGCTGGCGGATCGGTCAGCCCCACCTTGACCTCGAACGTCCTGGTCACCGGGTCGGCTTGCGGGGCGATCTCCCTGACCCTGCCAATCGCCGTTACGGTGGGATCGTTGGTCAGGCGGACCGTGATCTGTGGATCTCCCGGCGCCGAGCGCAGCACCTGGGCAGGCACATCGAACACCGCGTCGCGTCCGTCCTTGCGGGCGATCTTCACGATCATCTGACCCGCCTGCACGACCTCGCCCGGTTCCGCGCCGCGGGCCGTCACCGTTCCGGCGGCATCGGCCTGGAGTATGGTGTAACTTACGCGGAGCGCGGCCATGTTCTTTTGGACCTCGCCATTGTCGACCTGCGCCTGCGCCGTGCGCAGCGCCTGCTCCGCCAGATCGAACTGCGCCCGCGGCGTGTGTCCCTGTCCCAACAATGTCCGCTGCCGCTCGAATGCCGCGCGCGCCTGGGTCAGCTGTGCTTGCGCGGCCGCGAGATTCGCTTGCGCCGACCGTACTGCATTGACCTCGTTCTGCGGATCGAGCTGCGCCAGGACCTGGGCCGCCTCGACCCGGTCGCCGACATTGACTGGCCGTTCGATCATTCGCCCGGCGATGCGGAATGCCATGGAGGCCTCATCCTCAGCCCGGATGTGCCCCGTCAACATCACAGTCTCGCCGGCCTCCTGCCGGGCGGCCGTCACAGTCCGCACCGGGCGGGGCTCGGGCGCCTTGGCCGTCTTCTCGGGCGAGCACGCGGAAAGAACGAGCATGGCGACCGGCGCCATCAGCCAAACACCGGCGCGGCCGCTGCTCCGCACGGGTTTTGCGCTGCGGGGAGTGTCGAAGCCAGCACTCCTCGCTGTCGGCGGCAGCTCGATCACAAGCAGGTCGGGCACCGGGGGAGATCCTTCACGCTGGGGCGTCGGTCAGTCAATCGCGGTCCGCGGCACGGCCCGTAGCTGCTTTCCCGATCTCTGCGAGTGCTCCAGGTTAGCGATTGCCGGAGTGCCGGAGATGGGCCCAGGGTCCCGGAACAAGGTCTGGAATCCCAATCTCGGCGGCACTTGCTTACCATGGACGGGATTGTCCGCGAGATCATTTCTGCCGGTTCACGGCAGGCCGGTATCGCGCAAATCTGCCGCACAAACAGCAACCTAGTCTCCGGCATCGGCAGATCCGGTTATCGCCTCATCTTTGCCGCTCGTCCGTCCGGTTCGCCCGATCGCCCGAAACCAGCTCGCGTCAAGGGAATAGCGGGCGCGCAGCAAGATCCTTTCCGGCTCGCTCAGACCGGCCACCCGCTCACGCACGCGCGTCGCGATGAGCGGATCGCCCGTGATGACGTTGTCGACACCGTCGAGCATCGCGCGGGCGATGTCCGCCTCGCTGTCCAGGGTCCAGACGTGGACCTGCCGCCCGCTCGCTGCGAGTTGGCTGATAACTCCGGGCGTCGCCAGCCGCCGGGCGAGTGCGACGAAATCGACGTCGAGGCGGCGCAGATCGCCGAGGCCGGTCGCCACGATCAGCCCTACCTTGATTTCAGGCGCCATGCGCCTGACCTGGCGCAACAAGGCGAGATCAAGCGAGGAGACCGCCGCGTCGCCGGCCACTGCGGTCTCGCGCAAGGCAGCGACGACGCGGGTCGCGAGATCCTCGCCGTGTCCGTTGTCCTTGAGCTCCACGTTGAGCCTCACCCGCCCGCGGGAGGCCGCCGCGAAGGCGCGTAACGTCGGGATACGCTCGCCCCGGAAGCTCGGCGCAAACCAGGAACCGACGTCGAGCTGCTGCAGCTCGTTCAGCCGCATCTGCCAGACCGAGCGCGCAATCCCGGCCACCCGCCGCAGGTCGGTATCGTGCAGCAAGACAATCTCGCCATCCGCCGTTTCCTGCACATCGATCTCCACGACGTCGGCACCCGCCGCGATCGCGTTCTCCAGCGCCGCCATCGTGTTCTCGGGCGCATGGGCGGAGCCGGCGCGATGGGCGGTGATGGCGATCCCGCGCCCGGTCCACGACGCGTCGGCGGCCGTTGCAGCCTCGGTGACCGCAACCGCCGGCATGGCCAAGCCGAGTACGACCGCGGCGGCCACTCGCAGCCTGGCGAACCGCGCTACGGCCGGACCTGGATTCGGGCGGGACGGCAGCACCTCGTCAGCGGCGCGGTCGGCAAGCAGGACAAGCACGATTGCCGCGCGCGAGATCGCACCGAGGGCCGCCAGAGTCAGGCTCGCACCGAGGCCGAAAGCGATGCCCGCCCAATGCAGAGCAGCATCCGACACCGTGCGTCCACCGAGCCAGTGGAGTAGACTGGAGAGCATCACGAGCGTGATCCCCCAGAGAGCGGCCACGCAAACGGCCGTCCAGAGCAGTTTCCACGTCAGCACGCGGCCCCGCCTCTTGGTCGCCCACGCCGACAGGCGTAGCGCCTGCCTCGCACCGACCGACCGAAACAGGCAGATCGGGACCACGAAGCTGGTACGGAGCAGGATGTAGAACCCAGCAAGGAGGACGGCGGCCGCGACAACCCCGACACTTGCGGCGGCCCACACGAATTGCGGCGGGCGCGTCGACAGATAAAAGTAGAAATCGCCGTCGGATAGCCACCAGTGCCGTGCGGCCAAGCCGGCGGCCAATACCGGGACAGCCAGCAGGAGCACCGCCCCGAAGGCGCACACGCTGATTGCCAGCAAAGCCGGGAGACGACTGATCAGCATTCTCCACACGGCGAGATGGGCCGACACGACCCCTCGGCGCGCATCCCACAGGATGATGCTCACGCCGCCGAAGGCGAGGACGCCGACAAGGATCGAACCGATCGCCGCGACTGTCATGGCCAACACGCCGGGCAGTGAAGTGGCGAACGAGATCAGCGCGGTATTGCCCACGAAGGGATCGTCACCCAGCGCCACCGTCCGCTCCAGCAGCAGCACGCGGAGCGGGTCGAGCACAACCAGCGTGGCAATGTCCATCGCCGCCTCGAAAACGACGAGCCGCCAGAACGCGCGGCGGAGGACGGTCAGGAAGGGCACGCATACTGTCCCACGGCCGCGAACGGGGTTGCTGCGGGCGCGCCCAGGAGCGCCCGACAGGCAGTTCCTATCGGCACGCGCGCCGGCGTGCTGCCCGACCGACCTACCGCGCTAAGTGCCATCCAGCAGGCGCTCGATATCGAGCGACGAGCGGTGGCCGAGATCGGCGCCGTGGTCTTCCAGGAAAGTGGCGGCAGCGCGGCGGCCTTCATCGCGCAGCATGGTCAGGAACGCCCACTCGGCATTGAGCTTCGACGAATAGCCAAGTTCCGACATGATCGGATTTCTGACCATGTGGATCAGCATGTTCGCCCACTGTGCGCCTTCGCCGCGGCCAGGGTCGGCGACCTGCCGCAGCAGCGCGATCATCTTGAGCTCCTTCAGCAGCACCGCATTGAAGGAAACCTCGTTGAGCCGGTTCAGGATTTCACGCGCCGAGCGCGGTGTGCCGGGTCGCTCGACCGGGTTCAGCGGCACCAGGATCGTGTCGCGCGACGTGCATTCGCGCACCAATGGCGTCATGGTCGGGTTGCCGGCGTAGCCGCCGTCCCAGTATGCCTCGCCATCGATCTCGACCGCTTGGAAAAGCGAGGGCAAGCAGGCGGAGGCCAGCAGCACGGGCGGCGTGATGTCCGCCTTGCGGAATACCCGGCCGCGCCCGGTGCGCACGGTGGTCGCCGTCACGAAGACCTTGATCGGCCCGGTCGCGAGCGCTGCGAAGTCGATGTGGTCGGCGAGAATGGCCTCCAGCGGGTTGCCCCCCAACGCGGCAACGTCGTAGGGCGAGACCAGCCGGGCCATCAAGTCCATCGCGACGAACAGCGGCGAATGGTCGAGCGACCAGCGACCGAGCAGGACGTCGATCGGACCGCGCTGGAACGGGCTGAACCGGGCGGCGTCGGAGACGCTGCGCCAGAAGCCATCCAGTGCGGACCGGGCGCGCTCGGGGCCGCCGATAGCGTAGCCCGACGCCATGACGGCCGCGTTCATGGCGCCGGCCGACGTGCCCGAGATGCCGTCGAAGCGCAGCCATGGTTCTTGCAGCAGCCGATCGAGCACGCCCCAGGTATAGGCGCCGTGCGATCCGCCGCCCTGCAGCGCGAGATCGACAAGCAGGGGCGCTCGGGCGTCAGGCATCCGCCTGCTGTCCGGTCGGTCGGGGGCCAGATGTGAAGGCGATGCTCATTCGGAACTTCCTGTGCGATGTCGTGCGTCGCGCGACACCGGCCGAGGGTGCCTGGTGAGCGCGATCATTAGCTCGGGGGCGGCGGTGGTGCCCCGTGCCGCGCCGCGTTGTAGCCCTGCTGGAACGCCCTGTCTTCTGCCCGCCTGTGCTGGTCGAAGACAAGGCCGCCGAGCAACCCGGCGCCGGCGCCCACGGCGGCCCCGAGCCCGGCATTCCCGCCGATCGCGCCCGCGACCGCGCCGATGCCGGCACCGCCGACGGTCCCGGTAAGCGCACGCTGCTGAGTTGGATTGAGGTCGGCACATCCCGCCGCCGGAAGGGTCAGGACAGCCAGCAGCAGCAATGTCCGCATCTGAAGTCCCTTTTGATCGATCAACGGCTTTTTGCACACGGGAAGCGATCCTCGAGGAATTGGATCAGAGCGTCCACAGGCCGGATATTCATGCGATCCGGCGAGACACGCGCCCACTTGACGAACTCGCTCACCCCTTCGTTGCGCGTCGGCGGAGGAGTTGGGAGGCAGAACAGCTTCGTGTTGCGGGACGCCGCCTCATGCTCCATTTCGATCGAGACCGCGCCTTGTGCGAAGCCCTGGCAGAAGTTGATCGCCGCGGTCGCGAGAGGACTGTTCGGACCCGGATCGCACAGTTCGACCAAGTCGCCACTTGTCCTGACATTGAAGTTCGCCTCGGTCACCGCGCGCCCCGCTGCGGGCGCGGCGAGAAGGAGCAACGCCGTCGCGGCGGCGCATCGCTTGATCGTCATGCCGTCATGCTCTCCCGAGATTGCCGATAAGAGAACGGTAGCAAACCTGCACCGTGCTTGCGAGAGGCGCCGCATCACACGCCGACTTCACGCCAACGCAGCCTCTCAGGCCGCAATCCGCGCCTGGAGACCGCTGAGACGACCTCCTCGATTTTCCGTCCGACCAGTTGCACAATTTCTCGCGGTCCAGCGGCCTTGCTGAGCGCAATTATCGTAGCCGCAGGCGCTGGGCTGGAGATGAGCCCGGAATCCCGAGACCCTGCTCAATGTCCCAATCGATGATCGCGGCTGTCGACACATATTGTCCCGGCGGAGCGCGTCTGCTTGTTTGACGCCCTGCAGCAACGCCGCCGAGTACAAAGCGACACCAGCGATGCCCATCGCCAACCGTTCGCCCCGAAAGCGAGGACAGTCGAGCATGGCGGAAAAGAGCCACTTGGCGCCGTGGTCATCCCCTTGGTCTCTGCTGGTCCTGGTAGCGGTTGGGCTTGCCGGCGCTGGCTGCACCTACACGACCGACGGACGGACCCCCGGCACTCTCGCCGTGCAGCCGCTTGGTTCGCTGCCGAGCCTGCCGCCGCCTCCTGCGCGCTCCGCCACGGCCGAGCCCGTCGGGCTGCCCCCGAGTGGCACTTATGAGGGCGTCGCGCGAGCCGTCAACAATCCCGGTGGCGGATGCACTACGCTGTTCAACATACGCCGCTTCGTCGTCTCGGGCGACAGGGTCAGGTATCTCGCGTTCAGGGGAAGGATCCAGCCCGACATGCATCTGCAGATGCAGGCGGGCCACAACTTCATTCATGGCGACTTCGACGGCGGTCGCTTTGTCGGCCGCTTCTGGCGCCGGCAACCATCCTGCACATATCACCTCGTGCTCGATCACGTGGGTTGAGGCGAAACCCGTCCATGCCCAAGCCGCTTGGGCGTTATCGGCGCGTGCTGATGTAGCTGTTCAGGAAGTCACGGAGCGGCGCGGAGTTGAGGACTGCGGAGCGGCCGGCGTCGATCAGCAGATCCACATCGTCATGTCTCAGGGTCAGCCCGGTCGGGATAGCCAGAAGCCGTTGCTTGTACGGGCTTTCGGGCAGCGCGGCGAGAGAAACCTGCACAAGCGCCCCGCTTACATCGTCGCAGCGCGCGCCGTCGATGACCTGACCGTGTGAGCAGCGGGTCAGCTTGATGGCGTCGACGAATTCCTGCAGCTGCTGATCGACCACCGATATCGTCTCGAAGTTGAAGCGATCGATCTGGGCGCCGGACACCAGACGAAATATCGAGAAGATGCCTCCCACCAGCCGTCGCTGCGCCACGGTCGTGTCCTGCGTCCCTTGGCCATCGACGCTGAGCATGAGGATCCGGCGGACATGTGACAGGCGGTTGGCGGTGATGCCCTCGGACGATTGAGCCATGTTCTGCATGGTGGCTCCGCCCGCCCGCAACGCGAGATTGTCGGACACGCCGCCATCGACCAGATGCACGAAGTGAGTGCGCTCGCTGTCCAGATATCGTTCAGCACCCCTCGCCTCGTTCCCCACCCGGGAACGGGGATCGCTGCGCTGCGTCTCGGTGACACGCCGCAGCCAGCCCGGGCGGCGTCCGGCACACTCGGCTGCGTGGTTGGTCAGGGTGACGGGTGAGAACAGTCCCGGAAAACCGTTCGAAGCGGCAACGGCGCGAGCGACGGGGAATTTCGCGAGGTCGGAGCAGATCAGGTCGAACGATTCCTGCGTAAAAAGAAAAGGAGACCCGTAGGCGATATCGGTGGCGCCGATTGCGATCAGGGGCCGTCCCCTCTCCTCCAGGTCGGCGAATGTCGCCCCGTGGAACATCTCACGGTCATACACCTGCTCCATGAAGTCATTGGTGCCCACGGCGGGATCGATCAACCATGTCCAGTTCCACGGGAGCAGATAGACCTGGAAAATGTTGCTTTCCGTGTTCCGGTAAAGGAAATCCGTTTCGTAGCGGCCGAACGCCGCATCGCGGTAGAGGCCGTAATACGCCGCCGTGAAGCTGCCACCCGATACCCCCGCGATCACGTCCAGCTCGTGCAACAGCGACACCGGCCCGTGGAGGGTCTGCACCGGGAGCTCGCGCATGCCTTTCAGCGCACCGTAGGAAAACGAGGCCGAGCGTTTGCCGCCGCCCGACATGGCGACGATAACGAGCAGATCCGGTGTGGCCGGAGATGCAGCCAGCGTGTCGAGGCGATAGCCGGCGTTGGATATGCGCTCGCTGCCCGGCGGCTCGAGTTCTGGGTGAGGGCAACGGCTTGGCGTCGGTCACGATGAGGGACGCGCAGCCGCCGAGGATGAGAGCCGGCAGCAGATAGGCCACCATCCGGAACAGGCCGCGCGTCCTGCGGCCGCCACTCCGCCGCACGCTGCCCAGGCGCCCCAGGACGCGTCGGCACGCGACAATCATGGCCGTCACGTTCAAGGCGTCATCTCCGGGGCAGCCGACTTGCAGTGGCGTTCAGCCGGCACCGAATCCCGTGCGGGCCGGCGCGAGTTTCGCCGCTACTGGTTGGTAAGCGTGATATTGACCCCGCTGGGAGCGAGCGTGAGCCGTACGCCCTGAGTGGTCGATATGCCGACGATGTTGACGCCGTTCTGATTGCGTAGGGCGGCGGCTCCGGCTCCGCCGGCCAACGTCGCGCCGGCAGAAGCTGAGACGTAGTTGCCATTGAAATCGGCTAGGTTCCGAAGATTGGTGACGGTTCCGGTCGCGCTGACCCGGGCGGCGCCCACGTCGATGGCAGACAGGCCTTGCACGCGAAACGGATACTGCTGCCCATGGTAGGTCAGGACACCGTTCCCCCACTGGAATCCCACGCCGAGTGCGACCGCGCCACCGGTAAAGGTGATTGTCCCGGTGGTGGCATCCTGCTGCATCCCAGGTGGCGACGCGGGTGCTGCTGCCTGTTGCGGCGCGCAGCTTGCTGCCCCAGCGAGGCTCAGCACCGCGATGGCGCATGCGACGCGCCGGAACCCTTGTGTCTTGTCCATCACTTCCTCACTTGCAATCTTGTTAGGCCGCAGCGGCGTTGGTCTATCATACATCCTGCATCGGTCCATGCCGGCCGCGCTTC
Organism: uncultured Alphaproteobacteria bacterium; assembly: GCA_963719345.1. Classification (GTDB taxonomy): domain Bacteria; phylum Pseudomonadota; class Alphaproteobacteria; order Acetobacterales; family Acetobacteraceae; genus CAVRCA01. The sequence continues at coordinate 498,102 of CAVRCA010000004.1, read as the reverse complement.
GCCGGCGCGAGGCACCGATGGCCGGAGCCGGCGCGTTGCGAAGCGGACAAGTTCCGATCCGCGCGAGCCGCCTGCATCCTTAAAGGTCCGGCTTCGACAGGAACAGGTTCATTCCGAGCCGCTCGGACAGGAATTTGGCGACGAGTCGCCCCTTCACGCTGGTGCCTGATTTGTCGAGCGGTGGTGCGAACGTGCCGAGGCCCCCCTTGCCCGGAGAGACGGTGACTATCCCGCCGCCGATCCCGCTCTTGCCCGGCAGCCCAATGTCGTAGAGCCAATCACCGGAGGTCTCGTAGAGCCCCGCGGTCGCCATCACGGCCAAGACGTAGCGACAAACGTCGGCATCGATCACCCGCTGCTTGTTCAGCGGGTTCACGCCACCGTCGGCCAGGGTGGCGCCCATAGTGGCCAGATCCTTTGCCGAGACATTCAACGAACACTGCTTGTCAAAGAGACCGATGGCTTCGGACGGCTCGAGATAGATCCGGCTATAGCTCTGCAGCAGGCGGGCGATACTCCGGTCCCGGAAGTTTGCTTCGGAGGCGGAGGCATGGACCTCGTCGTTCAGCGAGAGCGCGCGCCCGGCGAAGTTCGACAAGCCGTCCTGGATGAACTGCCATTTGGCAGCAAGGGTCGCACCAGCCACCAGGCTCGTGGCCGCGATGGCGCCGGAGTTCACCATCGGGTTCGTCCGCCCGCCTTCGTTCCGTTCGATCGCCGAAAGCGCGTCGAACGGCAGCCCCGTGCCATTCACTCCAAGCTTGTCGCGAACCTCCTCAGCACCCAGGGACTGACAGACGAGTGCAAACACGAACGGCTTCGATACGCTCATGATCGGGAACTCGTGCTCCGCATCACCGGCCATGTAGACGTGCCCGTCGTTACCGACGACGCAGAACTCCAAACAGGTCACCGGGCATTCTTGCAAGTGCCGGGAAGACATTCGAATTAGACCCAGCGGCATTTGTCCTGAAGCGTCGATAGGCCCGGTTGACCGACCTTGTTACCAGCGCGGGCGGAGGCAACTCGCCGGTCGATACATACGGAGGCTCAGCTGGCACATCGGCGATGTCCGGTGCCCGCATCGCTTGCTCCCGTAGCCAGTGACAGGCGCGCTCGGACGGCGAACAATCGAGCACCGCTCGGGCCCTTCCTGAGTGCGTCCCTGCAGTGTATGGCTCCTCGCGATACTGGAGATGAGCCGACGGTCCCAGGATAGTTCCCGGTGTCCCAATCGCCCGCGTTTAGGCCAGTCGGTTAGAAGCCGCGGATGAGATCTCCGAAGTCGGCTGCTTCATTCATGCCGCGCGTTCGTAGCATCCCCGCAGATGCTCGCTCGCCAGGTCCGGCCGAGCGCACATCTCTTGGGCTGTAGCCGAACTCTCGCTTGAAGGCGCGCGTGAAACCCGAAGCATCGGCGAAGCAGAGCTCGTCGGCAATCGCGGCGACCGGCATGCTGGTCGCGCCATTGCACAGGATCGCATGAGCCTCAAGCAGCCGTTGCCGCTGGATGTAGCGGGCCACGCCGCCCGTGTCTTCGAAAAGCCTGTAGAGATGGGAGCGGGAGATTCCGACCGTCCGGCAGAGCGTGAGCGGCCCGAGAGTGGGCGAGCGCAGGTCCTTGCGGATGGCCCGCCGCACTCGTTCCAGGCGGCCGAGGTCGATCTGGCTCGCGGCAGCGCCGAACCGCTCGACCGAAGGCGCGATGGACGCCGCGACGATTGCGCCGACCGCTTGCGCCAGCCGGGGCAGGTCGGCCGCCGCCAGCGTCGGAAGCCGACGCTCCAGGGCAAGCATATAGTCGCCGAGGAGACGTCCGAGAGGGGTGTCCAGGACCCGAGCCACGCGCGGTGTCGAGCAGCGGCGCGATGTCGCGAAACGCGTCGCGGCTCATGAAGATCTGGAGCCGGTCGACCTCCGTACGATCGCTCAGGGACTCCTCGCCCAAGGACCATAGGAAGGGAACCCCGGCCGGTGCCTCGAGGCTTGCCTGCTCCGTCGTGATCGCAGTTGCTCCACGCCGGCAATAGGTGAGGACCCAGTGGTCGACGGGATCGCGCCTGAGATTGGCTTTCTGTCGCATGACACGGACAGGCGGCGCCGAGACCTGGCTCACGCCGAGGCCCCCCAGCTTCCAAACCCGGTTCTCGGCCGCGAATCCATCCCGGACCGAGTGCTTCGGCGAGATCTCGAATATAGGACGAAACCACTCGCACCAAGCCTCGTGCTGATCCCGCGCGCGAACGGAACGGGTCGAGAACGACACCGGCGCCAATATTTCCGGCGTTTGCGTCTCCGGTGCTGGCGGCTCGATGCCGTGCGGGTCGGACCTCCTACTCGAAGCGGCGGGCAAGTTGCGCGTCCTTCTTGAAAACAGCAGACCTTATCACAGGCGCCAAGAAGTCAAGCGGACAGGAACCCGAGTGACTTGAAAGCCTGGACGGCAAGGCAACGACCCGCGCCTCCAAACGACTAGCGCAGAGTGAGCAGAGGCCTGTCAAGAGACATTCCCGACATGGGGCTTGGTGATGCAGAGGACCGGGTAAGACATATGCAGCACTGGGCAATCAAGCCGAAGGTGCGCGCAACGCTGAGGTCTCGTGACATAGCCAGCCGCTCGCGGCCTATCGGAACCAACGATTTGGGACACCCTGGATAATCCCGGAACTCTCAGCTCAAGCTTGGCTTACCCGCCATCCCTACACTGCACAAGCCGGTCCGAAGCGCTGCGCGGACAGAGCTCTTGCGCAAAAACGGCCGGCTGGGTCGACCTGAACCCGGGCTGCGACGCCTTCCGAAATGCGGCGCGATGGGGAACCGATGCGGGGCGTGCGAGGTGTAGCACTAGTTGGTTGTGTTCTTGGGGTTGGCGCACCCGTTGGGCCGGCGCTGGCGCAGCAGCAGCCTTCCATCGAGCAGCTGATGCAGCGGATCGACGCACTGGAGCACGAGGTAAACGAACTCAAGGGCCGCCGTCCCGCACGGCCGCCGGTCGCGCCCGCACGCCGCGCCGCGGCGGCGACGCCGGTGGCGACCCCTGCGCCGCCGCCGCCACCCGCGGCGGCCGCCGCACCCGTGCAAGCGCCGGCCGCCGCCGCAGCCAAGCCGGCGGAGGCGGTGCTGCAGGAAGCTGCGCACGTGCCCGGCCTGCTGCCGCCCGAGCCGATGGGCAACCAGTTCCTGAACGAGGACGCGCTGCGTTCGGACCTGCCGGGCCTCTCGATCCGCATCCCGGGCACCCAGAGCGAGGTGCGCCTCTACGGCTTCGCCAAGCTGTCGGGCTACACCGACCTCAACGGCCGCAACCAGACCGATGCGCCGCCGCCATCGACCATCCCGCTGGCCGGCAGCCCCGGCGCCATGCAGGGCGGCGATTTCGGCGCGACCGCCCGTTTCAGCCGCATCGGCGTCGACACCCGCACATTGACGGACTGGGGCACCCTCGAGACCCGCATCGAGGGCGATTTCGGCGGCGGCGCGCCGACCTCCAGCAATGCCGTGTTCCGGCTGCGGCAGGCCTGGGCCGAACTCGGAACTGAAGAATTCCGCGTGCTGATCGGCCAAGCCAACAGTCTGTGGAACGAGGGCATCTTCGAAACCATCATCGACGCGACCAACCTCAATCAGTCCTTCATCCGGCAGGCGCAGATCCGCGCGACCGGACGGCTGGCGCCTGGTCTGACCGGCATGATCTCCCTCGAGGCGCCGGAGACGCAGTACACCTCGGCTGCCGGCGTGTTCACCCCGGGCAGCAGTCTCGACGGAGGTGCCAGCCCGGCCTTCAATTCCGTCCCCGACCTGCTCGGCCGCCTGACGTACCGCCACAATGGTCTCGAACTCGATGGCCGCGGGCTGCTGCGGCAGATCAGCATCCGTACGTCCGGCACGGCCGCCGCGCCGCCGGCGCTTTCGCGCGATGCGCCGGGCTGGGGCCTCGCCACGCATGTGCGGTTCCCGATGCGCTGGCTGTATGAGGGATTCGGCCAGGACCAGCTGATTGGCATGGCCTATTACGGCGAGGGCATCGGGCGCTATTTCGCCGGCAACACCTCCGGTCAGGACGCGCTGTCGAACATCGGTCTGCCGGGTACGGCGACCGGCTTCAGCCTGAACACGATACCGACCTACGGCATCATTGCGGCCTATCGCCGCTTCTGGATGACCGGGCTGCGGAGCAATATCTCCTACGCCTACGCGCGGCAGGACTTCCCGTCATATGCGCTTGCCTTCGCGCCGGGTTCCGCTGCGGCGACTTCGCTGAACCGCGACATGCAGCAGGTCTTCGTCAACCTGATCTGGAGCCCCTTCGCCGAACTCAACAACGGCGCCATCGGGAATGGCTGGCTGGATATCGGCCTCGAATACGTCTTCACGCGGAGGGACGTGTTCGGCGGCGCGCAGGCGACCGGCACGGCCGGCGTCGGCCACGGTATCGCCAATCGTTTCGTGGCCGCGGCGGTTGCCCGGTTCTGACGCGATCAACGGAACGATCCACGGGAAAGCTGCCGGCGCAGGCTTTCACCGTGCAACCAAAAACAGGCGAGGCCTGATCTGCGTGCAAAGGAACGGCCGATGAGTGAAATACGGGTGGCCCGAAAGACGTTCATGGAGCAGCTGCTCGACGGCGTCGAAGTCGTCGGCAACAAGGTGCCGCACCCTGTCGTCATCTTCGTGATCCTGATCGGCGTCGTGATCGTGCTCTCGCAGATCCTCTACATGGTCGGTGCGAGCGTTTCCTACGATGTCATCGATCCCGAAACGCACAAGGTCGCCCACACGACCACTGCCGCGCGCGGCCTGCTGACCATCGTAGGCATCCGGTTCATGTTCACCGGAGTCGTCCAGAACCTCATGAACTTCAACGCCGTGGGCGTGATCATCGTCGCCATGACCGGTGTCGGAGTGGCCGAGTTTGCAGGGCTCGTGAAGGCGCTGATCCGCAAGCTGGTGATCGTGGCGCCACCGAAGGCCCTGACCTACATTCTGGTCTTCGTCGGCATCGTCTCCAGCATCGCCGCGGATGCCGGCTATCTGGTGTTGATTCCGCTGGCGGGGGTAGCCTTCCTCAGCATCGGCCGCCATCCGATGGCGGGCCTCGCCCTGGCTTTCGCCGCGGTCGCGGCGGCGTTCCTGGTGAACGTTCTGATCACGCCGACCGACGGGATCCTCACCGAAATCACCAACGACGCGATCCACCTGGTCAATCCCTCCATCTCCATCGACCTGACGGCGAATGTCTGGTTCTCCATCGGCTCGGTCGTGCTGCTGACCATCCTGATCGGGATCGTGACTGAGAAGATCGTCGAACCGCGGCTCGGGGCGTATCACGCCGAGGAGGGCGCCGCGGAGGACGACGAAGGGAGCGCGCTGTCGGCCGAGGAAGGGCGCGGCTTGCGGTTGGCCCTCTATGGGCTGATCGGCGTCATCGCCTTCATTTGCCTGCTCCTGCTGCCGCCGGGGGCGCCGCTGCGCAATCCGATCGACGGCTCGATCCTCGGCAACTCGCCCTTCATGAACAGCCTGATCGTGACGATCGCGCTGGTGTTCCTGACCTGCGGCGTCGCCTACGGCATCGGCGCCGGGACGATGAAAAGCGTCAACGACGTCGTGGGCGCCATGACCAAGGCAATCGCGAGCCTGGGCGGCTTGATCCTGCTGCTCCTGGTCATCAGCCAGTTCCTGGCATTCTTCTCCTTCACCAACATCGCCACCATTGCGGCCGTCTCGCTTGGCGACCTGCTGGAGCGCGCCAACTTCGGTCCGCTGTGGCTTCTGGTCGGCTTCATCGTCGTCAACTTCCTCATCGATTTCATACTGACGGGCGCGGTCGCGGCATGGGCGATCCTGGCGCCCATCTTCGTGCCGCTGCTGATGCAGCTGAACGTCTCGCCGGAGGCCGTGCTCGCAGCCTACCGGGTTGGCGACTCGCCGATCAACGCGGTCACCCCGCTCAACGCCTATTTCGCATTGATCGTCGTCTTCGCGCAGAAGTATCAGAGGGACGCGGGTGTGGGCACGGTGATCGCACTCATGCTTCCTTACGTCGCGGTGCTGTGCGTGGTATGGACGCTGTTCTTCGCGGCATGGCACTTGCTCAACCTCCCTTGGGGTCTGTGATCTCTGGCAGATCGACGGCGGTCCCGGGTACACGACTTCAGGGATGAACCCAGCGGCATGAGCCACATCACGATCACCTTCGCGATCATCGTTGCCATTGTGGTGCTGTTCGTCTGGAACCGCGTCCCCGTGGTGCTCGTCGCACTCGGCACGGCGCTCGCCTTGTACGCCACCGGTGTGCTCGATTTCGGCGAGTTGTTGAGCGGCTTGGGAGACCCCGCCGTCATCTTCATCGCGTCGCTGTTCGTGGTCAGCGCGGGCCTCGACGGCACCGGCGTAACGACGTGGGCGGGACAGCACTTGATCGCCCGCGCGGGGACGAGCCGCGTTCGGCTGCTCGTCCTCATGATGGCGCTCGTCGGCCTGCTCACCGCGCTTGATCAGCGTCAACGGCGCGGTCGCGGCGCTCCTGCCGGTGGTCGTCGTGATGGCGGTTCGCCTCGGTCGTGCTCCCTCGCAGTTGCTGATGCCGCTGGTATTTGCGGCACATGCCGGATCGCTGCTGGCGCTCACCGGCACGCCGGTCAACGTGCTCGTGTCGGAAGCGGCGGCGGAGAACGGGCTGGCGCCGTTCGGCTTCTTCGAGTTCGCCATCGTCGGCGTTCCCCTCGTCCTGGGCACGATGGCGATCGTGGTGCTGTTCGGGCAGCGCCTGCTGCCTGAGCGCAGCGGGCGGACGATCCCGTCCGACCTGAGCACACACGCCCGGACCCTGGTCGAGCAGTACCGCCTGGACGATGGTCTGTTCCAGCTTCGGGTGCGCGCCCGCTCGCCGTATGTCGGATCGACGCCGGCGGGCGTCGATCTGGCCGACTACGCGGGCCTGAGTTTGGTCGCCATCCAGGGCGCCGGCGGCAGCGGACCGCTCCGGCAGCCGACCCTCGCCGAGGGCGACGTCCTCATCGTGCGGGGCGAGGCGGAAGCCGTCGGCGGCCTCGCGTCCGACAAACTGCTGGCCTTTCGGACGGATGAAGCGGCCACCGATGTCGCCGACACGCTGTTCAACCGCAACTCCGGCTTGGCCGAGGTCGTGGTGCCGCCACGCTCCGGGCTGGTCGGCCAATCCGTGTTCCCGGGGATGATCACGCCAAGCGGCGATCTCGTCATCCTTGCGGTGCAGCGCAAAGGCGAGGACCAGGGTCCAAACGAAACCGTGCTCGCGGTCGGCGATACGCTGCTTCTGCAGGGAACCTGGGAGGCGCTCGACCAGCATCTCGACGACCCGGACGTGCTCGTCGTCGACTTCGCCGGAACTCGTCCGTCGGCAAGCGGTTCCGATGGGCGCGGGAGCCAAACGGGCGATCGCCGTGCTGCTCGGAATGGTGGTCTTGCTGGCGACCGGCGCCGTGCCACCCGCCATCGCCGGGCTGGTTGCCGCGTGTGCGATGGTGCTGCTGCGCGTGCTCACCGTCGAACAGTCCTACCGCTCGATCGACTGGACGACGGTCATTCTGGTCGGCGCGATGATGCCGCTCTCGACCGCGATGTCGAAGAGCGGCGCGGCCAATCTAATGGCCGAGACGCTGGTCCACCTGGTCGGGGATGCCGGACCCTACGCACTGCTGGGCGGGCTGTTCATGCTGACGGCCATCCTGGGTCAGCTCATCAGCAACACGGCAACGGCACTCATCATCATTCCGATCGCGATCGCAGCCGCGGCCGAGACCGGAGTTTCCGCCCGGCCTGTGCTGATGAGCGTGGCAATTGCCTCGGCGGCCGCGTTCCTTACTCCCGTCGCCACCCCGGTCAATTTGATGGTGATGTGTCCGGGCGGCTACAAGTTCGGGGATTACTGGAAACTCGGGTTGCCGCTGCTGCTGTTGTTCTTCGTGGTGGCCACCTTCGTCGTGCCGGTGTTCTGGCGGTTCTGAGCCGCGTCAGATGTCGGCGGCCAGCCCTCCCAGAAGCAGCGCGTGGCAGCGGGTGCCTTGATGAAAGCAGCGCAGCTCGAACTTCTCGTTGGGGCTGTGGATCTGGTCGTCGTCCAGCCCGAAGCCCATCATCAGCGAGTTGATGTCGAGCGTGCGCTTGATCTGTTCGACCACGGGGATGGATCCGCCGCTCCCGGTCATCACGGCAGGGCGCCCGTATTCCTGCTGCAATGCGGCGCGCGCCGCCGTGACCCAGGGCGTATCGGTCGCGATCTCCATGCCGGGTGACATGCCGAATGCCTGGTAGGAGATCTGTGCGCCGGGCGGCAGGCGATCGGCCACGAACCGCTGGAACGCCTCAAAGATCGCGTGCGGATCCTGGTCGGGCACGAGGCGGAACGAAACCTTCGCCGACGCCTCGGATGGGATGATCGTCTTGCTGCCCGTGCCCGTGTAGCCGCCCCACATGCCGTTGATGTCGGCCGTGGGCCGGGCCCAGATGCGCTCCAGCGCCGGAACACCTCGTTCGCCGCTCGGCGCCGACAGGCCGATGCCGCGCAGGAATGCCGACTCGTCGAAACCGAGCGCCTGCCACTCCGCCTGCTGGTCCGGCGAGATCTCCTTTACCCCGTCGTAGAAGCCCCGGATTTGGATCTTGCCCTGCTCGTCGTGCAGCTCGCCGATAATGCGCGCCAAAGCGTTGACCGGATTGAGTGCGGAGCCGCCGAACAGGCCGGAATGCAGGTCGAGGCCCGGCCCCCTCAGGGTGATCTCGCAGTTGCACATGCCGCGCAGGCGCGTGGTGATGGCGGGCGTGTCGATGTTCCACATGTTGGTGTCGCTGATGAGCGCGAAATCGGCCGCCAGCGCACTCTTGTTGGCCGCCAGGAACGGCTCGAGGTTCGGACTGCCGATCTCCTCCTCGCCTTCGAGCAGCACGGTGACCGGCACCGGGATACCGCCGCCGCCATGCGTCCAGGCGCGCAACGCCTCGACGAACATCATCAACTGGCCCTTGTCGTCGACCGCGCCGCGCGCGACGATCCGTTTTCCACGCGGGCCATCTACCAGCTGGGGCTCAAAGGCCGGGCTGTTCCAGAGCTCCACCGGATCGGCCGGCTGGACGTCGTAATGACCATAGAACAGGATGCGAGGCGCCTGCGTGCCGCGGGGCCCCGGATAGTGGCCGAGCACGACGGGATGACCCCCGGTGGGCTTGATAACGACCTCGAACCCGAGGCCCGAGAGCTGCCCGCGGAGCCACTCGGCGGCGCGCTGGATGTCCTTCTTGTGCTCCGGCTGCGTGCTGATGCTCGGGATGCGAAGCAGATCGAACAGGCGCTCGCGCGACTGATCCAATCCTGCATCCACCTGGGCGAGCACGGCGCCGAGTTGGTCGGCAGCACGAGCGGTCATGGCGACTCCTCCAACATGGCGGGCACAAAACGCACGCCGGCAATCTATTCCCAGAACGCTTCGACGATCGTGTTGTCGTCGCCGAGGATCAGCGTAAGACGGTTTGGATCCTGCTCGGTGCCCCTGATGCCGTCGGACGGCATGATCACGCGCAACGACTTCGGCAAATCCTGTTGACGGACGACGCCAGACTGCCCGGGTTGGGCGTCCGATGCCGCGACGAACTTCTTCCCAAGACAATCCTTGCAGTCATAGGTGCCGATCGTCGCCTGCTTGCTGCCCGGCATCTGCCTGACCTCGATCGCGTTCTCCGACGCGCGGACCCGCACTCCCTTGAACGGATGACCTTGCTCGATCGGGAAGACGGCGCTCACCGGAACGAAGCCTTCCGCGGCCTGGGACTCTACTGGGACTGGTGGCGATGAACTGCAGGTCGAGGATGTCGTCGGCGGGTTTTCCCGCATAGGTCGGGACCAATTGCGGCGCGTTCCATCCCTGTGAGGCCACCAATCCGTTCACGCGCACGATGTCGAGTTTCGGGTCCATGGCCGTGCGGACGATCTCCACGCCGGTGACGTAAAGCACAGGCAGGTCGGTCGCGTCCGTCGCGTCCGATAAGGCGTCGGACTCGGCCGATGGCGCAGCTCCTGTCGCGTCATAACCCGGTGTCGACGCCGCCGCGCTTCCGGCGGGCGGGGCGCCCTGTGCGAGAGCGAACCCGACGAGGCTCACCTGCATGGCGGCCGCGACCGTCAACCCGACGATCTGGCGGTATGTCGGTTTCATCCTATCCCCCAATCCCATGTCAGCCATTCGCATGAGCGGGCCGGGTACGTGCTCGCTTGAAGCAGTGAGAGCGTTGGATCCGACGGCGCCCAATTCTTCGAGCGCGTCGAGCACGAGATCCGTGGTCCGCATTCTGGTCAGTCGGCAATACCTGGTTTCGGAGCTGGCGAACGTACCGTTCTCCGCCAATTTGTTGACCGGCTCGCCGCCACCGCACACGCTGAAATAATCGCAGGAGCTACGGCATAACTCCACGCCCGCTGCAATGTCCCGCTTCATCCGGGTGAAGTTCTGCCGGTTCGGCAGATCCAGCAGCGCCTCGCGATTGATGTTGCCGAGCAGGAAGTCGCCGGACTCGCTGTTCTTCAGTCCGAGCAGTTCGGGCGAGAACGTGGAGATATTGCCGGCCCAGTCCATGCTGATGAGTGCGAAGGGCTCCACCAGTTGATTGCCGACCGGCACGTCCTTCGGTCGGATGACTTGGTGGACCGCATGGTCGATTTCACGGACGAAGGTGAGCTTGCCGGGCGAGGTGGCCGACAATCGCCAGAACTCCCGAAAGAACCGGTAGTATTTGGCTTCGATCCCGGGATCGGCAAAACAGCGAGAGACGTGGTCGCCTTCGGATTCCTCGACGTTGAAGCACACCGCCTCGATCCCCTCGGCGACATAGAAGTCGAACATCTCGCCGGGCGCCTCCAAGTTTCTCTGGTAAGCACGGAGATGACGTGGAAGGGGATGCCCTGTCGGCGCAACAGTCGCGTGCCGGCGATCGCCCGATCGAACGTGCCTCGTCCCGAGCGCGTCAGCCGGTATCGGTCATGGAAGCGCTTGGGTCCGTCGATACTGACGCCGACACTCACGTGCTGTTCGGCGAAGAACGTACACCACGCTTCGTCGATCAGGGTTCCGTTGGTCTGAAAGCAATGCGTCAGCGTAAGCCCGGTCGGCTTCAGTCGAGCGATGGTCGCGAAAGCGGCACGGTAGAAGTCGATCGGCAGAACCATAGGCTCGCCGGCGTGCCAAACGACCGAGAGACTATCCTCTACCCAGCCGGATGCGAAAATCTGGGTGAACAGGTTGACCAGCGTCTCGGTCGAGACGACCGCCCTCAATCGCCTGTCGGGGAGATAGCAATAGCTGCAATCGATGTTGCAGAACGGGGTGGGTTGCACGACCAGCAGCTCCACCCGCGGCATGAGATGGCTCGCCATCGGCTCCCGCTCACCAATTGCGCCATCCATTGCGCCAGTTGGGCCAGCCGTTGCGCCAGTTGTTCCAACGCGGTCGCCCCCAGCCGGGAGAGCGTCCCCACCCCAAATTGCCCCACCTGTTGCCCCAGGCAAGCTGGATGTTCTCGTCTTTCAGCGCCCCGCCCTCGGGTTCAACGACGGCGAAGACGGCTTCGCGAATGGCGGCGAGCCGTTCGGATACACGGGTCTCTTCCGCACGAGAGGCTTGCACGTCGGCAGGGCGCTCGCTGGCGGCGCTCGGCAGGGTCGAGCCGAGCAACGAGGAGGCACCCACGGCCCCGGCCGCAACAACGCCGGAAATGACCTTCAACAAATATTTCTGCATCAGGTCCTCGCCTTCGGCACCGCGCCAAGCGTCGCGGATGTCTCTCGCATCCCACGCTCCAGGTGTCTTACTGCCCTACGAAGTTCACCCTATCCACGTCGGATGCACTTGGCTTGGGCTGGGCATCCCGAAACTGTGCCCGATGTCCAAATCAGGAAACAAGGGGCCGGCAAGCCAGGCCGATACCTACCTGCATGGCCATCGCAGTTCCGGGACGAATTTGTATGAGTAGTCCGGCTCCTCGTAGTCGCCTGCCTTTTGCCGCTCAGGCAGCTTTACCTCCTTTCGCGGCATGTCCTCATAAGGAACGTGGCGGAGCAGGTGGGAGATCGCGTTCAGCCGTGCGCGCCTTTTGTCATCCGAGCGGACGACGAACCATGGCGCCCACGAGCTGTCGGTGGCGGCGAACATCTCGTCACGGGCGCGGGAGTAATCAAACCAGCGACCGTAGGACTTCAGGTCCATGGGGGACAGCTTCCAGGTCTTGCGTCCGTCGTCGATGCGCGCTGCCAAGCGGCGGGTCTGTTCCGCCTCGCTCACCTCCAGCCAGTATTTGAGCAGGAGAATGCCGGAGTCGATGATCGCCTTCTCGACCGCGGGAGTTGTCTGCAGGAAGTATTTCGCCGCGTCCTCGGAACAGAAGCCCATCACTCGCTCGACGCCCGCGCGGTTGTACCAACTCCGGTCGAAAATCACGATTTCCCCGGCCGCAGGGAGATGTTGGATATACCGCTGGACATACATCTGCGATTTCTCGCGCTCGGTCGGTGCGGGGAGCGCGACGACGCGGAATACGCGCGGGCTGACCCGCTCGGTGATGGCCTTGATCGTTCCACCTTTGCCGGCCCCGTCACGTCCCTCGAACACGATGCAGATTTTCAGGCCCTTCTCGACGACCCAGCGCTGCAACTTGGCCAGCTCGACATGAAGGTCGCCGAGTTCGCGCTGGTAATCCTTCCATTTCAGCTTTCCCTCGCTTGCCGCGAGAGCCGCAGGTTTCGGCGGTTATGGGCGGCTTCGACTTTTCCTTGGCACTCATGGCGGCCCCTGTCGGTGAGGGTGGCTACGAAGCAGGCGACGGCGTTCCTTGGCAAGCATCGTCCCCCCCCCGCCAGCACGGCTTCCGGCAGCCTCTAGCGCAGCTTCGCGACGTCGATGGCGCCGGCCAATTGTGACAGCACGGCCGCGTAGAGTGCCACGACGTTTTGGTCGCCTGTCACCGAGCCTGTGCTGGTGAACCGCCCTCGCCCTCGCCACGTGGGCTGTGCCGGATTGCGCGGCACGACGAGCCAGTCGGCGTCCAGTGTCGCAACGCCGCCAGAGGTCACGTCCAGCCGGCTGATTGTGACAAAAATCCGATAGTTCGGCGCATCAATCTGCGGCTGGTCGGTAACCAGGGCGCCCGGTCGCCGCTGCGCAAGCCGGGCGGTGAGGTAGCTGGTGATGCCCAGCGACAGCCGGCCCGCCCAACGACCCTGGGTGCTCCGCACCAGCGTGCTGCCGTTGCGGACGAGGATATCCTGGCTGTCCAGATTGTCCGGAACCGAGACACGCCTCACCTCGATCACGACCGCCTTGCTGCTCAGCGGCACGGAATAGGAGGGCGTGGCGGGGGGGCTCAGCGTGTAGATGGCGAGCGACGGCGACGCGCAGGAAGCGGTGAGAAGGGCGACGGCGCATGCGAGCACAAGCGCCATGACGGAACGGCGCTCGCATGTCGGAACGCTCATGGCCGGCGTCCGGTCAGCAGGAGTTGTGGATTATGCTCGACATCGCTGGCGAAGCCGCGCAGCGAGGCCGCGGCGGCCGCGAGATCCCGAAGGGTCGTTTCGAGATTGGCGCGGGTCTCGCCGCGATCGGAGGTAAGGCTTTTCAGGTTGTTCAGCACCTCGCGGGTTTGCAGGACGGACTGGTTGCTCGAGGTCAGCAGGACGTGCAGATCGGCGCCGCGCTGGACCAATTGCTGATCCGAGGTGCTGGCGAGCTGTCCGAAGCGCTCGAGCGTTGCATCCAGCCTGGTCTGCAAGTCCGCCATCGCCCGGGTCGCGACCTGGACCGCCTGGGACGCGCCCTCCGAGGTCGATTGGAGGCTGGCGGTGAGCGGCGGGAGGTCTTCGTCCAGCTTTGCCGATAATCGTCGGACGTTCTCCAACGTGGCACTGGCAGTATCCACCAGCTGGCGGAGCGGCAACTGGGTAAGCTGCTCCGTGACGCGCTGGATCGTCGACTGCTTCACCGGTATTTCCGTGAGGTTCGTGACGTCGGGGTGCAGAACGGCGGCGGACCCTGGATCGAAGTCGAGCTCGATCTGCGATTGACCGGTGACGAAGCTCTGCGTGTTCAGCTCGGCGCGCAGCCCCTGGGAGACCGATTCCTCAGCTCCAGGGCGGTGTCGTTGGCGGGCTTGCCCGCGATGCGGACGCGGTCGGGTTCCAGTTGCACCGTCACCGGGATGAACGTCTTGTGGGTCGCCGCCTCATACTGGATCACGATGCGTTGCACCGCACCCACCCGCACGCCGCGGAACGTCACCGGCGCACCGACCGACAATCCGGCGATCGAACTGTCGAACACGACGGCAGCCTCACGGGTAGAGCGGAACAGGCGGAAATTGCCGAAGAACACGAGGGCGCCAAGACCCAACACGATCCCGCCGAGCACGAAGGCGCCGATGGCCGTCTGCCTGTCCGCCATCGCGCTCAAGCCTTTCTTTCAGCGGCGTCATCGTGATGCTCGCGCCGCATGAATGACTGCACCTGGGGGTCGGAGCAGGTATCGCGCAGCGTCGCCGGCGAACCGTGGGCGATCACCGTCTTGGTCTGCGCATCGAGGAACACGCCGTCATCGGCAATGGCGAACAGGCTCGGCAGCTCGTGGCTCACTATGACGATGGTGGCGCCGAGGCCGTCGCGGAGATTGACGATCAGGTCGTCAAGCCGGCTGGAGGTGATCGGGTCGAGACCGGCGGACGGCTCGTCGAAAAACAGGACGTCGGGATCGAGCGCCAGGGCACGCGCCAGACCCGCACGTTTGCGCATGCCGCCGCTGAGTTCCGACGGTAGCTGGTTCACCGCGTGCTCCATGCCGACCAGGGCGAGCTTGAGCATGACGAGGCGGCGGATCGTGACCTCGTCCAGCTTTGTGAACATCTGCATCGGCAAGGCCACGTTCATGCCGACCGTCATCGCGCTCCAGAGAGCCGCATTCTGAAACAGGACGCCAAAGCGTTGCCGCCCGATCTCGGTGCGGCGTGCCTCGCCGCCGGCCCAATAATCCTCGCCTTCCACCAGGAACCGGCCGACGCGCGGGCGCAACAGGCCGATCATCGACTTCAGGACGGTGCTCTTGCCGCAGCCGCTGCCGCCCATCACGGCGAAGATGCTGCCGCGCTGCACGTCCAGCGACAGGTCGCGCTGGATGACCTTCGGCCCGAACGCGAGCGTTACGTCGCGCAATGCCAGCAAGGGCTTGGAGTTGGGGGCGGCAAGGCGCGGATCACTCATAGGGTCAGATCCCGAGCACCGTGGCCATGACGGCGAAGATCGCGTCCATGACGATCACGCCGACGATGCCGACGACCACGGCGCGCGTCGCCGCCAGGCCGACATCGGCGGCGCTGCGCCCGGCGAGCAGCCCGATCCGGCAACTCGTCAGTCCGATCATGATGGCGAATGCGAAAGTCTTGCAGAAGCCGAACACGAACTGGCTCAGCGTGACCGCATCGACTGTCTGGTTCAGATAGCCCAGCGGGGTAATGTTGAGCATCGCAAGCGCGACCACGAAGCCGCCGAACATGCCGAGCAAGGCTCCGTACAGGTATAGCAGGGGCATGGTGATCGCCAAGGCGAGTACGGACGGCAGCACGATATAGTCGGTCACCGGAATGCCGACCACCTCCAAGGCATCGAGTTCCTCGTTCCCGCGCATGGTCGCGATGCGTGCGGCATAGGCCCCGCCAGTGCGGCCGGACATGATGATCGCCGTCATCACCGCGGCCATCTCGCGCACCACGGCGAGGCCCACGAGGTCGGCCACGAAGATGTCGGCGGCGAATTTGCGGAGCTGCACCGCGCCAACGAAGGCCAGGATGGCGCCGATCAGGAAATTGACCGTGCCGACGATGGCCAGCGCCTCCGGGCCGGCATCGCGGACGTTGGCGAGCAGATCGACCGCCCGGATGCGCGCCCGGGCCGCGAGTGCCAGGCTGGCGCCCTTCGCCGTGGTGCCCAGCAACTCGCTGACGATACCGACTTCGGTGAGCATGCCGATGGTCTTGCCCCCGAGCCAATCGAGCGGCCTGAACCGGCGGCGCGGCGGCAACGGAGGTTTGGCCAAGTTGTCGGGCAGCAGTGCCAGCAGCTTGCGGGCGGACTCGGGAAGGCTGCTGCCATCGATGGTCAGGCCGGCGCTTGTCGCCGCACGCTTGGCGTCCCACAAAAACTCGATCAGGCCGGTATCCCACCGGCCCAGTCCGGCCGTGTCGAAAGCGATCGCCTGACCGGCCGCATTGCCTGCAAGTTCATCGGCGGGAAACATGGGGATGAGACCGGATTGCGCGATCCAGTCGCCGCCGAGCGCGAACACGTCGCCATTGTTGCGATGCGATCGCTCCCAGGTTGGCGGCTTCTCCCCAACCGAGGAAGCGGTGCGGTTCCGACCGCCGTATGCAAGTTTGGACATTGGACAAGCAGTATCCGAAGAGGTCAGAGGCCTGTCACAGGCGATCCCCCGCCGGCCGTGCCGAGGTTATCCCTGACACAGCGGGGAGGTGGCTTCCGCCGAAAGCTGAGTGGAATGGACTTCATCTACACGAGACAACGGAACGCCCATAGGGTCAAGAGAATGTGAGGTCCTCGAGTTACTGGCATCTTTCAGGCCGTGCAACGGCCCCAAAAAGGTCGGTTCCGGACGGCACACCGAGGCGATGTGGTGACTCGCCTGCTCCGTGATACTCTTCGTCGGATCCAGAAGGAGTTTCAAACCATGGCCGAAGCGAAGCTTGCGCCGAACCTTCCCAATTGGATGGTCGAGCACGCGAACCGCTACATGTCCAGCGGCGGCACCGAAGGGCACATGTACAACGTAACTCCGCCGGGCTACTCCAACATGACGGTCCCCTCGCTGTTGCTGACCACGACCGGCCGGAAGTCCGGCGAAAAATTCATTTTCCCGCTTTTCTATGGTGAGACGGGGGGCGGCTACATCATCGTCGCATCGAAGGGCGGCGCGCCTGAGCACCCCGGATGGTACCGCAACCTGCTCGCCGATCCCGAAGTCGAGGTTCAGGTTGGAACGAAGAAGCTCAAGGCGAAAGCCAGGACCGCAACAGGCGAAGAGCGCGCTCGCTTGTGGAACAAGGCGGTGGAGTTCTGGCCGCCCTACGCCGACTACGAAAAAAAGACGGATCGCGAGATCCCGGTCGTCGTCTTGGACCCGGTTAGCTGAACCGCCGTTCAGGCGCGATGCCGGCCAAGGCTCATTGCCGGTTGGCGGGACGCGCTCCCGCCAACCGGCACGGGACGCCTAGCTCGTGGCCGCAAGCTTGTCCTGGGTTTTCGTTTCGAAATCGCTGGCGTCGTGCCGCTCATGCAACTGGCTTGCGGGGTCTCCATTGACGCGGTTGACCATTCGTCCGCGCTGGGCGGCCGGCCGTTTGCCGATGGCGTCGGCCCAGCGCTGGACGTTCGTGTAGTCCTGCACCTGAAGGAACTCGGCCGCCTCGTAGAGCCAGCCTTTCGCCATTCCGCCATACCACGGCCAGACCGCGATATCGGCGATCGTGTAGTCACTGCCGGCCAGGTATTCGTTGTCCGCCAGGCGACGATCGAGCACGTCGAGTTGACGCTTTGCCTCCATGGCAAACCGATCGATCGCATATTCGATCTTCGTCGGAGCATAGGCGTAGAAGTGGCCGAACCCGCCGCCCAGGTAAGGCGCGCTGCCCATCTGCCAGAACAGCCATGAGAGACATTCGGCGCGCGAAGCGGCGTCGGTCGGCAACAGCGCTCCGAACTTTTCCGCGAGATACAGCAGGATCGCGCCGGATTCGAAGACCCGTATCGGCGTCGGGCCGCTGCGGTCCAGCAGCGCCGGTATCTTGGAGTTCGGGTTCACCGCCACGAAGCCGCTGCCAAACTGGTCGCCGTCGCCGATCCGGATCAGCCAGGCGTCATACTCCGCGCCGCGATGGCCGAGGGCCAACAGCTCCTCAAGCATCACCGTGACCTTCACGCCATTGGGCGTTCCCAGCGAATAGAGCTGGAGAGGATGCCGGCCGACCGGCAGCTCCTTGTCGTGCGTGGGGCCCGAGATCGGGCGGTTGATGTTCGCAAAGCGGCCGCCGCTCGCCTTGTTCCAGGTCCAAACTTTCGGTGGGGCGTAGCCGGGCTCGTCGGTCATTGCAGATCTCCAGACATTTTGCGGGATAAGGGTGATTGGGGATGGCTCACTTGGGCGCCAAGGCCGCTGCCCTCCCGGCTGCCGCATAAAGGTTCAGGCGGGAGTAGAGCCCGAACGAGGAGCCGTCATCCAGGAAGCCGCCGCCCGGACCCTCGGTCTCGGTCAGGATGCGGTTGGCCTGATCCAGCGTCAAATACGGGAAGGCCACGGTGAGGAGGTAGCCCGCTTCGGGAGCGATTTTGCCGACGTCTTCCACCTTGCCCGCCGTCTCCCGATAGACGACCGGCAAGCCGTAGGTCTGGGTGGCCGCGTAGGAGACCTCGTCGGAGGCGGAGTCGCTGAACCGACCGATGTCCTCGCGCGCGCAGGCCTCGACGGTGTTGCCGCAGCCCGCCTGGAGGACGGCGGTCAGGTCGGCCCGGGCCGCCTCGACGGCCGCCCGGTAGTCGGGAATGGGAGCGATCTTCTTCCGCAGCGAGCGCCCGAGATAGACCGGGTCGTTGGCGAGCAGGTGCGCGACGTCGTACATGGCCAGGGTGCGCCCGCCGAGCACGTCCATCGCGTAATGGGCGCCCATGAGAATGCGATCGTTGCCGTACTCGGCCGCGCGCGCGATCATCTGCGGGTAGCGCTGCGGGACCAGGACGGCCAGGATCAGGGATCCCATGTAGCCGTAGGTGGTGTGGCCGCTCGGATAGGCCGGGCTGTCGACCAGGTTCATGATCGGCCCCCGGTTGTAGACGATGTTGTCGGCAGGCACGTTGAAGTAGTCCGGTCCGATGATGGGCGCGACCCTTGGCTCGGTCTGGAACGGACGCGAGTCGCCGTAGGCGTCGGCCCCTGGGCTGCCGGCGGGGCGGCCGTAGCTTCTGCCGAACGCGTCCGGAGCACCGCCGTTCTGCTTCAGGATCGCCGCCGCCTCATCCGAGACGGGCGTCCTGCCGTTGGTGGTCGCATTGGCGAAAAAATACTTGCCCGCGTTCGAGTCCGCACCCGTCGTCGCGTTCGTGTAGGCGATGAGGTCGGCCACAGGCTTCGATACGTTGGTGTAGTGCTCGCGATCGTCGTAGTGGGCACGCGCCTGGTAGGCGCTGCCGAGCGTCGTGCCGAGCCCGTCGGCGAGCTCGGCGAGGTTGCCTTCCGTAATGAAGGCGTCCTTGAGCGCCTGCTGTTGCTGGTCGGCGAATGGCAGGAGCGTCGGCTGGCGGACCGCGCCAGTCTGAATGCCACCGGTCACGGCCAGGTTCGCGGCAAGGGCCGCGGCGCCTTCCGATGTCTTCGATAGCACGGTCACAGGCGCCAGCCCCTTCAGGGCCGCCAGATTGGTCGGCGTTTGCGCGCCGGCCTGGAGCGGCGCCAGCGCACAGGCGACCGCGAGCCCCAGCTTCATCATCCTGTTCATGTTTTCCTACCGGCTCGTCCGGACTCTGCCGGTCCGAACTTCCGCCAGTCCGAGCGGACGGACACTCGCGTGCGGTTATGAGGCGGCACGAACCACGGCCAGGCTGAAGCCGTCCCATCCCTTGCTCCCGACCGTCTGCAAAGCCGTCGCATCCAATCGCTTATCGACCGCGTGCATCTCCAGAAATGCGCGGATGCCCCGCAGGTTCGGATCGTCGCTGGCCGGATCGCTGACCTTTCCCTCGCGTACCACGTTGTCGCCGATGATGATGCCGCCTGTTCGGGTAAGAGATAGTGCCCATTGCAGGTATTGCGGGTTGCTGGGCTTGTCCGCGTCGATGAACGTCATGTCGAAAGGGCCAGCGCCTTCAGCGGCGAGCTGCGGCAAAGTGTCGAGTGCGCGTCCGACCCGCACGTCGACAATGCCTGCCAGCCCAGCCCGCACAATGTTGGCGCGAGCGACCTCGGCATAGGCTGGATTCGCCTCAAGCGTAACGAGCCGACCATCGGGCGGGAGCGCACGCGCAAGCCAGATCGTGCTGTATCCGCCAAGAGTGCCGATTTCCAGAATACGGCGAGCACCGTGGATACGGGCCAGCAAATTCAGAAATTTTCCCTGGTTGGGCGTCACGTTGATGGCTGGCAGTCCTGCCGCCTCGCTCGTGGCTAGCGCCTGATCCAATACGGTGTCTGGCGGAACGAGAAGGTCCGTGAAGTAGCGATCGACCTGCGTCCATTGTGACTGTGTCATGGCTGAACCTGTAGTTCCTCGTTCTGCAACGCGAGCATCGCGCCGTCCGCTTCGCCTACGCGGCCTGTTCCGGCTTCTCCTCCTCACTCTGCGCGTTTGCCTCCACCGTCACCTCGCGCGCGTCCAACGGCGCCGCGCACTCCGAGCAGACCATGACCGGATCGAACAGATGCCCGCAGAGCTTGTGCCGGTGCAGCAGGGGGCGACGCCCGTCCTTCGTCATGTGGACGTCACCCCAATGCACGATCGCCATGAGCACGGGGTAGAGATCGAGGCCCCGGGGCGTCAGCCGGTATTCGTGACGCGTCGGGCGTTCCTGGTAGGGCACCTTGGCCAGCACCCCAGCGTCGACGAGCTTCTGCAGCCGCTCGGCGAGCACGGGGCGGGTGATCCCCAGCCGCTCCTGAAACTCCTCGAAGCGCCGAACGCGCAGGAAGCACTCTCGCAGCACCAGCAAGGTCCAGCGGTCTCCGATCACGGACACCGTGCGCGCCACCGAGCACTCCTGGTCACCTAGTTCGCGCCAACGCATCCACCGCTCTCCCCCGGCCCCGCCGGAGCGAAACTTTTAGCCTTGACGAGTTCAGATTTCAAACGCACTCTCGCCCGGGTCAGTTTGTAAATAAAACTTACTGGGGAGACGCATGGCAGCAAGCAGCAACGAGGGTCCGGCCGTGATGGACGCCACGCGCCACGCATCCGTCGCCGTCATCGGCGCCGGCGACTTCATCGGGGCAGCCATCGCGCGCCGCTTCGCGGCCGGCGGCTACGCCGTCTTTGCGGGGCGGCGCCAGGGCGAGAAGCTCGCGCCCCTCGTCGCCGAGATCGAGGCGGTCGGCGGCCGGTGCAGCGGCCGCACGCTCGACGCCCGCAAGGAGGAAGCAATTGTCGAATTTCTGGCCGAGGCCGAGCGCGTCGCACCACTCGAGGTCTGCGTCTTCAACATCGGCGCCAACGTCAATTTTCCCCTTCTCGACACCACCGAGCGCGTGTTCCGCAAGGTTTGGGAGATGGCCTGCTACTCGGGTTTCCTGGCGGGGCGGGAGGCGGCGCGCCTCATGCTGCCGCGCGGCCGCGGCTCGATCATCTTCACGGGTGCCACCGCCAGTCTGCGGGGCGGCTCCGGCTTCGCCGCCTTCGCCAGCGCGAAATTCGGCCTCCGGGCGGTGGCGCAGAGCATGGCCCGCGAGCTTGGCCCCAAGAACATTCACGTTGCCCACCTGGTGATCAACTCCGGCGTGGACACCGCCTGGGTGCGCGAGAGGCGGCGCGAACGCCTCGGCAAGGACAGCTTCGAGCCCGACGAGCTCGTCGATCCCGCCTCCATTGCCGAGACCTACTGGCAGCTGCACCTGCAGCCGCGGGATGCCTGGACCCACGAGCTGGACCTGCGGCCATACGGGGAGAAATGGTGATATGGACGAGATCGAATTCCACTTCGACTTCGGCAGCCCGAACGCCTACCTCGCCCACCGGGTCATCCCTGCCGTCGAGAGGCGAACCGGGGCGCGGTTCCGCTACGTGCCGGTCCTGCTCGGCGGCGTCTTCAAGGCGACCAACAACCGCTCCCCGGCCGAGGCATTCGGAAACGTCCGCAACAAGCGGCAATTCATGGCGCTGGAGACGCGGCGTTTCCTCGCGCGCCACGGCATCGCCGACTTCCGCCACAATCCGCATTTTCCCGTGAACACCCTCACCCTCATGCGCGGCGCCGTGGCGGCCCGGCATGAGGGATGCTTCGAACGCTACGTCGAGGTCGTCTTCCGCAACATGTGGTGCGAACCGAAGAAGATGGACGAGCCGGAGGTCATCCGCGCGGTCCTCGAGGAGAATGGCTTGGACGCCGGGCGCCTGCTCGAGCTCGCCCAGTCGCCCGAAGTGAAACAGCAACTGATGCGCGACACGGAGGCGTCGGTGGCCCGTGGCACCTTCGGCTCGCCGACCTTCTACGTCGGCGACGAGATCTTCTTCGGCAAGGACCAGCTGCGCGATGCCGAGGAGGAGTTCATCCGACGCCGCGCCTGAACAAGCGTTGCGGCCGCGTGCCGCGCAGCGTGCGCACCTCGTGCTCCATGCCGTAGTGGCGCGCGGCCAACGTCATGGTCACCTCCCGATCCGGCTCACTGGCCAGCTCGTCCCTGCGCCGTCAGGATCGCGTCGAGACGCGGATAGACCCGCCGCGCGTTCAGCTCGAAAACCTTGCGCTTGTCCGCCTCGGAAATCGCGAGCGCGTCGACATAGCGCTTCGTATCGTCGAAGTAGTGTCCGCTCTCAGGGTCGATCCCGCGCACCGCGCCCACCATCTCCGAGCCGAACAGGATGTTGTCGATCTCGATCACGCGGAACAGCAGGTCGATGCCGGGCTGGTGGTAGACGCAGGTATCGAAGAAGACGTTCTTCATGACGTGTTCGGAGAGCGGCGGCCGCTTCAGCATGTCGGCGAGCCCGCGATAGCGGCCCCAGTGGTAGGGCACCGCGCCGCCCCCGTGCGGAATGATGAACCTGAGCGTCGGGAAGTCCTGAAAGAGATCTCCTTCCAGAAACTGCATGAAAGCGGTGGTGTCGGCATTGAGGTAGTGGGCACCGGTGGCGTGGAAGTTGGCGTTGCAGGAGCCGGAGACGTGGATCATCGCCGGCACGTCCAGCTCGACCATCTTCTCGAAGAAGGGATACCAGGCTCGATCGGTGAGGGGCGGGCCGGTCCAGTGGCCGCCCGAGGGGTCGGGGTTGAGATTGCATCCGACGAAGCCCAGCTCGGTCACGCAGCGCTCCAGCTCGGCGATGGAGTGGCGGATCGAGACGCCGGGTGACTGCGGCAGCTGGCAGACGCCCACGAATGTTTCAGGAAAGAGGTCGACCACCCGCTTGATCAGATCGTTGCAGCGACGCGTCCAAGCCTGGCTCACGGCCTCGTCGCCGACGTGGTGCGCCATGGTGGAGGCGCGCGGGCTGAAGACCGTCATGTCGGCGCCGCGCTCGCGGAGCAGGCGCAGCTGGTTCTTCTCGATCGTCTGCCGGATCTCATCGTCGGAGATGTCCGGATAGGCCGGGTCGACGTCGCCGCCGGCCTCGAAGGCGGCCTTCTGCGCCTCGCGCCACCGATCGTGGGAAGCGGGCGCGGTCGTGTAGTGGCCGTGGCAGTCGATGATCATCGGCCGTCCTCCAGGAGTTGTCGGTCGTTTCGAGCGTGGCGGCTGGGCCTCGTCACCCCGTCTCCGCGGCCGCCGGCAGCCCTTCCCATACCTTCTCGGGGTCCAGGCGGCGGGGGAGCAGGCCCTGCTCGGTCGAGTAGCGCAGCGCGAGGTCGATCGCGGGCTGCAGCGCCACCCGTCCGATCGGCAAGACCTCGCGTCCCCCGGCGTCCGGGGCGACAGCGGCCTTGGCGTCGCGGAACATCCGCAGGAGTTCGGCCACCAGGTCCGGGCGGCTCTCGGCCAGCTCGCGCCGCAGGGTGACGAGGTGGTTGACCGGCATGAAGCGGTGCTTCCGCCAAAACGCCTCGGCTGCGGTCGCCGGGTGCGGGAAAACGGTGCGCAGGTTTGGATCGTCCGGCACGTCGTTGCCGACGATCACCGCATCGAGCTCGCCCGCGCGCAGCATCGGCAGCATCTCCTGGCCGGAGGCCGCGCGCTCCGCCCAAGAGGGATCGCGGTACTCGGCCACGTGCGCATCCTCGAACGTGACCCAGCGCACCTGCTCCGGGCGGACGCCGTGGTCGTCAGCGAGGACGCCGCGCAGCCACATGCCTGTGGTCTGGCTGTAGGCGCGCACGCCGACGCGACGGCCGGCGAGGTCGGCGGGGCAGCGGATGGTGCTGTCGGCGCCGCACAGCAGGGCCGCCTCCTGGAACCGGGCCGCCAAGGTCACCGGCAGCAGCACCAGCGGCTTGCCGTAGGTTTTGGCCTGCAGAAAGGTGGCGATCGCCATCTCGCACACGTCGAAGCGCCCCTCGCGCACCATGGGCGCAAAGGCGCGGTTGACAGGCGACACGTCGGCGAAGTCCAGGCGGAGCTTGGTGGACGCGATCCGGCCGGACCTGAGCGCCGCGGTGTGCTCGTAGCTGCCGATCGCGGCGCGCAGCAGGGGCGCCTCGGTTGCCGTCGCCGATGCAGTCTCGCCCGGCACCGCTCAACCCTCCGCGCCGGCGGCGCGATACACCAGACCTTTCTGCGCGAGCTTCTCCCGCATGCCATAGATGTCGAGGCCGAGTTCGCCGGCCCGCAGGCGCGCCCGCTTCTCCGCCTCGTTGCGCTCGCGCGCCTCGCTCTTGCGCAGCACGTCTCCGGCCGAGACGCGCGGCACGACCACCACGCCGTCGTCATCGGCGATGACGAGATCGCCGGGTTGGACGAGCTGCCCGGCGCAGACCAGGGGTACGTTGATCGAGCCGAGCGTTTCCTTGACCGTGCCTTGCGCGGACACCGCCTTCGACCAGGCCGGGAAACGCATCTCGGTCAGCGCCGCGACATCGCGGACGCCTGCCTCGATGACCAGGCCGAGCACGCCGCGCGCGGCGAGCGAGCAGGCCAGCAGCTCGCCGAAATAGCCGGTGTCGCAGGGCGAAGTGGGGGCAACCACCACCACGTCGCCGGCCCGGCACTGCTCGACCGCGACGTGCAGCATCCAGTTGTCCCCGGGTGGGATGGAAACGGTGACGGCGCTGCCAGCGATTTTGGCCCCCGGGTAGATCGGCCGCATGTACGACGCGAGCAGGCCGGTGCGGCCCTGCGCCTCGTGTACCGTGGCCACGCCGAATGGGGCGAACGCCGCGGCGATCTCGCGCGAGACGCGGGGCGGATCTGTAAAGACTGTGCTCATCACGATGCGATCCCCTTTTCCGCCAGGTCGTTCTGCCCGCTTACCGCAGCCGCGTCGTCCCCGAGCCCGGGCGGCAGCGGCGGCGTGCCGTGGGTGTGGAAGCTCTCGATGGTCTTGAGGCCCCAGGCCTGGCCCTTCCGGCGCTCGGCTTCGGTCCAGGTGATCGGCTTCCAATCGGGTGCGAGCACCAGCCGGGCGCCGGCGTTCGCCACCTCCACCCGGTTGCCGCCGGGTTCGTAGACGTAGAGGAAGAAAGTCTGCTGGACGGCGTGCTTGTGCGGTCCGGTCTCGATGAAGACGCCGTTCTCCAGGAAGACGTCGGCGGCCTGCAGGATGGCCTCGCGGCTGTCGAGCGCGAAGGTGACATGGTGGAAGCGACCCTTCACCCCATGGGCCTCGCGCGTATAGGCGAAGTCGTAGCTCTTGTTGGTCGCGGTCAGCCACATGCCGACCTCGGTGCCGTCGTCGAGCACGATCTGCTCGGTGAGCCGGAAGCCGAGGGTGCGCTCGAAGAACTCGCGGTTCGCCTTGATGTCGGCGGCGAGGCAGTTGAAGTGATCGATCCGGCGGACGTTGGCGCCGCGGGCTGGAAATCGCTGCGCCTGGTTCTTCAGCGAGGGACGCAGCGCGGCAGGCGCCGCGTACCACTCGGTTTCGTAATAGATCTCCAGCAGATGCCCGTCGGGGTCGCGGAACTGGAAAGCGGGACCGTGACCGAGCTCGCCTTCATGCCAACCGACGGCGAGGCCGGACGCCTCCAAGGCGGCGACGCGCCGCTGCAGCGCCTGCGGGCTGCGCGCGCGGAAGGCGGCGTGGCCGAGGCCGGAAGTGTGCGAGCCGGTGAGCTTGAGCGAGTAGCGCTCGTAGTCGTCCCAGGCGCGCAGGTAGACGGCTTCGCCCTGGCGCCCGCTCTCCGTCATGCCCATCACGTCCACGAAGAAGCGCAGGCTCTCCTCGGGCTTGGGCGTAAGCAGCTCCAGGTGGCCGAGATGGGCCACGTCCATGATCGGTTCGTCGTGCACTGCATTTCCTCCTTCATTCACGCGACGGAAACTTGCGCCCGCATTCGCTCATATTCGCCCTTCGGGACTGGTACCGCGTTGCGGTTCCCGAGATCGTCCAGCTGAACCCGGTACGTCTCCCGCGCCGTGAATGCCGCGATTCCCGCGATGGCGCAGATGACGAAGGTGATGGCGCCGATCGTCAGCGGCACATGCGCCGATCCGGGCGGGGCGACGGCGGCGAACAGCGCCGGCAACAGGGCGCTCAGGGTCGTGCCGACGTTCTGGCCGATCGCCATGCCGGAGACGCGCACGCGCGTGTGGAACAGCTCGGGGAAGAGGCTCGGGAAGACCGCGTTGAAACCCTGGTAGACGACGCCCCACATCAGCAGCGACAGGATGATCGCCAGCACCACGCTGTGGATGCTGATCGCGTAGAGATAGGCAAATGACAGCAGCCCCGCGCCGAGCGTCCCCACGATGATCGGCGGGCGACGGCCTATCCTGTCGCTCAGCTTGCCGACATACGGGATGACCAGCACGGCGAGAACGTTTCCGAGGACGGGAATCCAGAGATAGACGTCCGGTGAGAAGCCGATGCCGTACGCAGGCTGCACCGCATAGGCCGCGCCGAAGATGGCGGTGACGACGGCGATCACGTTCGTCAGCGCGATGCAGAGGACGCGCACGATATCATCCCAGCTCAGGCGAATAGCCTCGATGATCGGCGATTTCGGAACTTCGCCATGTGCGCGCTCTTCGGCAAACGCAGGGGTCTCTTCGACTTCCCGACGGATGATGTAGCCGGCGATGACCACCACGACGCTGAGCAGGAAGGGGATGCGCCAGCCCCACGCCATGAACTGCGCCTTCGGGAGAAAATGCGCCAGCGGCAGAAACACCGCCGCTGCGAAGAGCTGGCCCGCCTGCACGCCCTGCAACGTGAAGCTCGCGAAATAGCCGCGTCGGCCGAACGGCGCGTGCTCCAGGATCATCGAGCTTGCCCCGGAGATCTCGCCTGCGACCGCAAAGCCCTGGATCAGGCGCAGGATGACGAGCAGCACCGGCGCCCAAAGTCCAACCGAGTCGTAGGTCGGCAGCAGGGCGCCGATCGCCACCGCGCCGCCGCCCGGGCTGGCGAGCAGGTCAAGCTCCTCGTCCAGCCGGCGCAGCTCGGCAAGGGATGCGCCGGGCCGACCGGACGAACACGGTCCCGGCCTCGGTCGAGTACACTCCGCGGGAATGGCGGTCGAACAGGCGGAGCTGGAGAATGTCCTCCAGCTCATGCAGGCTCTTCGTCAGCGCCGGCTGGCTCACGCCGAGAGCGACGGACGCCTTGAGCAGGCTGCGATGCCTCTCGATGGCGTCCACGGCCCGCAACAGGTGAAAACGCAGGCGTTGATCCAGGTATCGACGGGCTGTCATCCGTGACCCTCCCCATGTGAGGCGGCCTTTCGCCTGCGCTTTGCGGCGGCATCTGTCACCCCGGGCTGCCCATCGCCGGAGGCTCACACAGCGCTTCCCAGATCACGAAACAAACCCTTGTATCCCGACCAATCCGATATAACTAGGATTTCGTTATGTCGAAACACACTCGGAGATAGCATGTTTCCTAGACTTTTCCATCATGGACGCCATGGCGGCGAACACCATCACGACGGCCGCGGCCAGCGCTTCGCTCACGGCGCGCATGGGCGCGGCAACCACCCCTTCGGGCGCGAGCAATTCGGCCGGGGCGGGCGCCCGTCCAGGCTCGGCCGCTTCTTCGCGCATGGCGACTTGCGCCTGGTGATCCTGCACCTCATCGCCGAGAAACCCCGGCACGGATACGAAATCATCAAGGCGATCGAGGAACGGGTCGCCGACGCCTACAGCCCCAGCCCGGGCGTGGTCTACCCGACGCTGACCCTGCTCGAGGACCTCGGCTACGTGACGGTCAGCACGGGCGAGGGTGCCAAGAAGCTGCATGCGATCACCGCCGAGGGTCGGGCTTTCCTCGACGCCAACCGCGCGGCGGTAGACGCCCTCCTCGCCCGCATGGACGAAGCCGGCCGCACCCACGGCGGCGGGCCCGCACCGCAGGTCGTACGCGCAATG
Organism: uncultured Alphaproteobacteria bacterium; assembly: GCA_963719345.1. Classification (GTDB taxonomy): domain Bacteria; phylum Pseudomonadota; class Alphaproteobacteria; order Acetobacterales; family Acetobacteraceae; genus CAVRCA01. Next base: position 469,867 of record CAVRCA010000004.1, on the reverse strand, counting down.
GAGAACCTCAGGCTCGCGCTCCGGATGCGCCTCTCACGCGGCCCGCTCAGCGAGGAGCAGGCCAACGCCGTCGCCGCCATCCTCGACGCTGCGGCGACCAGCGTGGAGCGGAGCTGATAGACACCGGGCCGATCCGGTCGACCGAGGCGCGCGTTCCCACAGCCGTGCCGCGCCTGGCGCTGACGGGAATTACTTGGCGTCGTGGAAGATCACGCCCAGCGTGTGCCGCCGCCCGGAGCGCAGGCGGCACACGCCGTGGCGCATGGTGACGCGGTACGTCCCGCGCGCGCCCTGGACAGGACGCTGGTTGACCGCAAAAACGACGCCCTCCCCCTGGCCGAGCGGCACGATTTCGGCGCGGGACTGCATCCGCGGGCGCTGCTCGGTCAGCACGAACTCGCCGCCGGTAAAATCCTTCCCCGGCCGGCTGAGCAGAACGGCAACCTGCAAGGGGAAGTGCAGCTCGCCGTAGAGATCCTGGTGCAGGCAGTTGTAGTCGCCCGGCCCGTAGCGCAGCAGCAACGGCGTGGGTCGGGTCTGGCCTGCCTCGTGGCAGCGGGCGAGATAGGCGGCGTGGTTCGGCGGGAAATGGTCTGCCAAGCCCAGCGCCGCCTGCCACCGGTTCGCGGTCTCGGCGAGTGGCGGGAAAAGGGCCATGCGCAGGGCGGCCACCAGCTCGGGCAGGGGGTAGGCGTAGTACCTGGTATTCGCCTCGCCCAAACCCGTGGCGGGCCATGATGACGCGGCTGCGGAAGGCGTTATCCGCGTCGTAGCCGACCGCCAGGGCTTCGCACTCGCCGGCCGTGAGCAGCCGTCCGGTCGTCGCGCAGCCTTGGGCATCAAGTTCCTCGCCGATGCGCGCCCAATCCAGGGCGGCCACCCGGTCCGCGATGGACGCCGGCGCCGCCGCTCCGGTGGGGGCTGCCCCGGTCGTGTCCGCCGCACTCTCCGCCTCCCGCATCACGCCCTCTCCCTCTCCATCAGGCGCCGCTCGCCCGCTCGGACCAAAAGATGACGCCGTCTTGTCGCGGGCGCACTCCGCCTGTTGCTCCGGTATTTTGAGGCCGGACGGGCACGTGAGGAATGCGGGTCAGGGCGTGGCGGTGCTGACCCGCCAGATGGCGTTCCCGACATCATCGGCGACCAGCAGCCCGCCACGACCGTCCAGCGCCACGCCGACCGGGCGACCACGCGCCTGACCCTCGGCATCCAGGAATCCGGTCAGCACATCCAGCGGCTGGCCATCCGGCCTGCCCGCGGTGAAAGGGACGAACACCACGCGGTAGCCACTTGGCGGGCGGCGGTTCCAGGAACCGTGCTGGCCGACGAAGGCGCCGGCGGTGAAGGGTGCCGGCAGGCCGCTGTTTGCCGTGATCGCCAGCCCGAGTGAGGCCGTATGGGCGCCCAACGCGTAATCCGGCGCGATCGCCCGCGCGACCAGCTCGGGCTGCTGCGGCTGGGCACGCCGGTCCACATGCTGGCCATAGTAGCTGAACGGCCAACCATAAAAGCCGCCGTCGCGGACGGACGTCATGTAGTCCGGCACCAGATCGCTGCCGAGCTCGTCGCGCTCGTTCACCGCGGTCCACAGGACCGGCACCGGGCCGGGCGCGAAGGACAGCCCGTTCGGGTTGCGCAAGCCGGTCGCGTAGCTGCGGTGCTGGCCGGTGCGGGTATCCACCTGCCAGATCTGCGCCCGGTCCTGCTCGGCGGCCAGGCCGTTCTCGCCGACATTGCTGTTGGAGCCGATGCTGACATAGAGAAACCGGCCGTCCGGACTGGCAACCAGGTTCTTGGTCCAATGGTGGTTGATCCGGCCGGCCGGCAGCTCCGTCAATGTCGAGCCCGGATCGTCGATGCGCGTCTCACCGGGTTGGTAGGGGAATCTGCGGATCGCGTCGGTGTCGGCCACGAAGAGCTGGTTGCCGACCAGCGCGATGCCGAAAGGCGAGTTCAGTCCCTTCAGAAAGACCGAGCGGACGTCCGCCACGCCGGCGCCCGTCGTGTCGCGCAGCAGGATGATCCGATTGGCGCTGGGCACGCCGGCGCCGGCGCGAGCCATGATCAGCCGCATGAAGAAGCCGCGCAGGCCGGGGCTATCGTCCGGCTTCGGCGGAGCATTGGTTTCGACCACCAGCACGTCGCCGTTCGGCAGCGCGTAGACGTTTCGGGGATGGTCGAGGCCGGTGGCGAAGGCGACCACCTTGAGCCCCTGCGCGGGGGTCGGGTGCTCCCCGGCGTGCCAGCCGACCGCCGGCGCGATGTTCACCGTCGGAAGCAGGGTGGGATTGGGCGGCGGCAGCTCCGGCCGTGGTCCGATGCCTGCCGAGAGCGGCAGGTTTGCGCTCTCGCCGCAGGCGGCGAGCGTGAGCAAGGCGACGGCTATCACGACCACGGAAAGCGGCTTCTTCATCGAATCAGTGTTCCACTCCAAGCCGCTGCGTCAGAAAGACCGGCGTTCCGTGCAACATGGTACCACCGGCGATAGTCGGAACCCCGAATGAAGCCTCCGCGCCGATCGCCGCGGGTTGTAGCTGCTTCCGGGTCGCTTGACATGACCCGATGCGACACGGAAGCTGACCTTGTCGTGCAAACCGACGCACGCCGGCAATCCACATGCCGCGCCAATCAAGACGGGCACTCGTACCGAGAGTGTCAGATGGGGAGAATCGCATGACGATCGCGCGGCGAGCTGTCCTCGGGCTGTCGGTGTCCGGCTTCACGGCTGTTCTGATGTCCCGTCCGGCCCGGGCCGAGGACAAGGAAATCGTGCTCGGGTGCAGTTTGCCGTTGTCCGGCCCGGCGGCGCCCACCGGCATCACGACGCAGCGCACGGTCGAGCACGCCGTGGAGCTGATCAACAAGGAGGGGATCACGGTCGGCCCCGACCGATACACGCTGCGAGCGGTGTTCTACGACAACAAGTACGTCCCCGCCGAGGCGGTGACGATCGTCGAGAAGATGCTGGCGGACGGGGTCAGGTTCATCTTCTCGACGGGCTCCGGCAACTCCGTGCCGGTGGTGGGCAAGACCACCGCCGTCAAGGCCCTGCAGATGTCCGGCGCGTCCGGCAAGGACCATCTGACCGCGCCGCAGTTCCCTTACAGCTTCCGCGTCCAGCCGACCAACGAGACTGCCTACGCGGTGTATCCGTGGCTGCGGGCGACCTACCCCAACCTCAAGCGCGTCGGCCACATGGACCCGAGCGACGAGGCAGGCTTCACCGAGGCCGACGACCGCACCAAGCTCGCCGAAAAGAACGGTTTTACCAACGTCGCCAAGGAGTTCTTCAAACGGGGTGCATCGGATTTCTATCCGGTGGCGACGCGGCTTGCCCAGGCCAACCCCGAGTTGATCGATTTCGGCGGCACGATCGGTCGTGACCAGGGGCTCGCCTGCAAGGCGCTTCGCGAGCTGGGCTACACCGGTCTCATCATGCTCGGCTACTCGGATGCGAAGTCCTTCATCGAGATCGCCGGTCCCGACGCGGCCGAGGGCACGCTGCTGTTCGACACGCTGGTGGACCCGCAGACGCCGGCCCAGAAGGAACTCACCGAGTGGTGGCTGCAAAAATACGGGCCGCCGTTTCCCTCCTACGCCTACGTGATCTGGGATGCTCCGACCGTGCTTGCGCTCGCCATGCGCAGGGCGCAGTCGGTCGATCCGGTGAAGGTCGCGGAGACGATGCGCGGAATGCAGTGGGACGGCCTCTATGGTCACGAGGCGTTCGGCATGAAGTCCGTCTACGGCATCGACACCACGATCACCCGCGTAATCCCGATGGCGGTCGTCAAGGGCGGCAAGCCGGTGCAGCTCGCCATCATTCCCTGGCCGGAGGACATCTGAGGACTGAACGGCCATGAGCGCGACGCTCGCGCTGCAGATCGGCATCACCGGTCTGGTGACCGGGCTGATCTACATGCTGATCGCGCTGGGCGTCACCCTGCTGTTCGGGACCTTGCGGGTGGTGAACTTCGTCCACGGCGAATTCGTCATGCTGTCGGCGTTCGCCATCTATTTCCTCAGCGTGCAGGCGGGCCTGCCGTTCGCGGTGGCACTGATCCTGGCCGTGGTGGTCGCAGCAATCGTGGCCGTCCTCTGCCAGAAACTGCTGTTCAAGCCGCTGCAGTATGAAATCCTGAGCTGCTTCATCGTCGGCATCGGCGCGTCCTTTGCCATCCGCTCGGCCTCCTGGGCGATCTTCGGGCCGGAGCCGCTGGCGATCCCGGCGACGTTCCCCGGCGTGCTGCGGATCGGCGGCGCGTTCGTCGCCAAGCAGCGGCTGTTCGCCGCCGGGCTTTGCGTCGCTCTGACCGTCGCGCTGTTCGTACTGCTGCGCTACACGCGGCCCGGCAAGGCGATGCGGGCGGTGGAGCAGGACCGGGAAGCCGCGCTGCTGATGGGCATCAACACCGAGAGCGTCTACGTCACGGCGTTCGTCATCAGCGCGGCGCTGGCGGCGGTGGGAGGCGCCATGCTCGGCACCTTGTTCGGCGTCGATCCCGAGATGGGTGCGGAGCCGCTGCTGAAATCCTTCATCATCGTGCAGATCGGCGGGATGGGCAGCCTGGCGGGCGCGGTGATCGCGGGGCTGTTCATCGGCATTTCCGACAGCATCACGGGCACGCTGCTCGGCGGCGAGCTGGCGTTCATCATCGACTTCGCCATCCTGATGCTGGTCCTGATCATCCGACCCCGCGGGCTGCTCGGCTATGACGTCTAGGGTGCTGGTCGGCGCCCTGGTGGCCGTGCTCCTGCTGCTGCCGCTCGTGGTGCATGACGCCTACGTGCTGCACGTGCTGATCGTGATCTCGATCAACGTGATCATGGCCGTGAGCATGTGGCTGCTCGGCATCACCGGGCTGATCTCGTTCGGCCAGGCCGGTTTCATGTTCATCGGCGCGATGACGACGGCGATGCTCACCAAGCAACTCGGCTGGTCGTTCTGGGTGGCGTTGCCGTTGTCGGCGATTGTCCCCGCGCTGGTCAGCGCGCCGGTAGGTCGGCTCAGTCTGCGCGTGAAAGGCGTCTATTTCTTCCTGGTAACGCTCGCCTTCGGCGAGGTCGTGCGCGGCATCTTCGCCTATTTCCAGGAGCCGTTCGGCGGCTGGTACGGCGTGCGCGACATCCCGCCTCCCGCGCCGGCGGCGCTGTTCACCACGCTGAACAAGGTTCCGTTCTACTATCTCGGACTCCTGCTCATGCTCCTGACCTGCTGGGTGATCTACCGGGTCAGCCGCTCGTGGTTCGGCAACGTGCTGTGGAGTATCCGCGAAAACGAAGTGCTGGCCGCGTCGGTCGGCGTCGACGTGCCCGGCACCAAGCTGATCGCCTTCGTCGCATCCGCCTTCTTCGCGGGAGTTGCCGGCAGCTTCTACGCGGGCTATTTCGGCTATATAAGCCCGCTGATCTTCACGTTCGATCTCTCGGTCAGCGTATTGGTGTTCATCGTGGTCGGCGGCTTCGGCGCGATAGCCGGCCCGATCGTCGGCGCCGTCGCGCTGACGCTCGTGACCGAACTGTTCCGCGTCACGGGCAAGTACCAGCTCCTGCATCTTCGGCCTGATCCTGGTGGCCTCCATCCTGCCTGATGCCGGAGGGGATCGTCGGCGCGGCGCAACGGTTGCTGCACCTGCGGCGCACTCCGCCGGTGACCCCGGCGACGGTGCAAACCGACAGCTCGGCGTGAGCGATGCCGCTGCTTGAAACAACCGGCCTGACCCGCCGGTTCGGCGGTTTGGTGGCCGTGAACGACGTCTCGCTGTCGGTCGAGCAGGGCGAGATCCGCGGACTGATCGGCCCGAATGGCGCGGGCAAGACGACGCTCTTCAACGTCGTGTCCGGTGCGCTGCCGCCGAGTGGGGGGCGGGTCCGGTTTGATGGGCAGGATGTCACCGGCTGGAAGCTGCACACGCTCGCCCGCAAGGGTCTTGTCCGGACGTTCCAGGCCTCGTCGCTGTTCCCCACCTTCACCGTGTTCCGCAACGTGCTGACCGGGCTGCACCGGGATGCACGCGGCGGCTTCTTCCAGGGATTGGCAGGATCGGCGGCGCAGGCACGCCGGCTTGCGGAGTTGGAGGCACGCGCGCGGGACATCATCCGGTTCGTCGGCCTGCACGGGCGGGAAAACGAAATCGCCGGCGCGCTCTCGCACGGCAGCAAGCGCATCCTGCAAGTTGCCGTGGCACTCGGCACCGCGCCGCGCTTGCTGCTGCTGGACGAACCGGTGGCCGGGATGAACCACGAGGACGTCGACCGGATGATGGCGCTGGTGCGCAGCCTGCGCGACGAGCAGGGCGTCACCGTCCTGCTGGTCGAGCACAACATGAAAGCCGTGATGGGGATATGCGACCGGATCAGCGTGATCCAGTTCGGCCGCAAGATCGCGGAGGGAGCGCCGGCCGACATCGCGTCGCACCCGCAGGTTATCGAAGCGTATCTCGGTGTCTTCGACGATGCTGCTTGAGATCGTCGGCATCGCCGTCGAGTACGGCACGGCGCGCGTGCTGCGTCGACGTGTCGCTGGAGGTTGCTTCCGGCGAGACGGTCACGCTGATCGGGGCGAACGGCGCCGGAAAGACGTCGTGCCTGCGTGCCGTCTCCGGTCTCACGCCGGCGGCGCAGGGAGAGATCCGCTTCGAGGGCGAGCGCATCGACCGGCTGCCGCCACGTCGTCGCGTCGAGCGCGGCGTGGTGCATGTCCCCGAGGGCAAGCGCCTGTTCGCGCGCATGTCGGTGCGGGAGAACCTGGAGCTTGGCGCGTTCCTGCGCCGCGACCGGAGCACGGCCGCCGACATCGCGGCGATGTTCGCGCGTTTTCCCATCCTGGCCGAGCGACGGCACCAGCAGGCCGGCAGCCTGTCGGGCGGCGAGCAACAGATTCTCGCCTTTGCGCGCGGGCTGATGGCACGCCCCAAGCTGCTGCTGATCGACGAGCCCACCGTCGGGCTCTCGCCGATCATGGTGCAGGAGCTGTCACGCACGTTGCGCGACATCCACCGCGAAGGCGTCGCCATTTTGCTGGTCGAGCAGAACGCGGCCATGGCCTTGCGGCTCGCGACGCGCGGCTACCTGCTGGAGACCGGGCGGATCGTCGCCCGCGGCCCGACGCAGGAGTTGCAGGCCAACGACTACGTGCGTCGGGCCTATCTCGGACTGTAGCGCAGCGCAACGGATAAGGATGAGGAAACGGGGATGAAACAGGGCTACGGATGGGTCATCGTCGCGGTCGGTGCGCTCATGACCTGCGTCGGCATGGGGTCGATGTTCTCGCTCGCCGTGTTCCTGCAGCCGATCGGCGAGGCGACGGGTTGGAGCCGCGCCGGCGTCTCCAGCGCCATGACGCTCGACTTCCTCGTCATGGGCGCGGCGGGCTTCGGCTGGGGTGCGCTGAGCGACCGGATCGGCACGCGGACGGTCGCGCTGGCCGGCGCCGTGCTGCTCGGGCTGGGGCTGACGCTCGCCAGTCGGGCGACGAGCCTGATGGAATTCCGCCTGGCTTATGGCGTGATCGTCGGTCTCGCGGCGGGAGCTTTCTTCGCCCCGATGATGGCGCTCGTGAGTTCCTGGTTCATCACCCACCGCAGCATCGCCGTCTCCCTGGTCTCGGCCGGCATGGGAGTGGCGCCGATGACCGTCTCGCCCTTCGCCCGCTGGCTGATCTCGGCCTACGACTGGCGCACCGCGCAAATGACCATCGGCATCGTCGCGTGGTGCCTGCTGATCCCGGCCGCCCTGCTGGTGCGCCGCGCGCCCGCCGCCGCCATGGCCACCCCGGCGCCGGGTCCGGCCGGGACGACGGGGCCGATCCTGTCGGTCGCCGAGGCGTTCCGCTCGCGGCAGTTCATCGTGCTCGCGGCGACCTTCTTCGGCTGCTGCGCCATGCACTCCGGGCCGATCTTCCATACCGTAAGCTATGCGATCAGCTGCGGCGTGCCGGTCATGACCGCGGTCACGATCTACAGCGTCGAAGGCGCTTCGGGCCTGGGCGGACGGCTCGTGTTCGGGCTTCTCGGCGACCGGTTCGGCGCCAAGCCGGTGCTGGTCGCGGGCCTGCTCCTCCAGGCGGCCGCCGCGGGCGGCTACTTTTTCGCGCGCGGCCTCAGCGAGTTCTACTCAGTCGCGATGGTGTTCGGCCTTGCCTATGGCGGCGTGATGCCGCTCTACGCCGTGCTGGCGCGGGAGTATTTCGGGCCGCGCATCATGGGCACCGTGTTCGGTGCGGCGACGATGGTCTCCAGCCTTGGCATGGCGCTCGGCCCCGCCCTCGGCGGCTGGATCTTCGACCGGTTTGGCGGCTATAGCTGGCTCTACATCGCATCCTTCAGCATCGGCCTCGGGGCCGCCGGGATTGCCCTCGCCTTCCCGCCCGCGCCGTCGCCCCGCTCGCGTCGATTGCAGACCGCTTGATAAGCCGCTTGTGACTCGGCACCCGAGCTTGGGCGCCGATCTACACTTACACTTGGGCGACAGGCTTAACCTGGCGTGAGCCCCGAGATCTCCGCCAGCAGGTCGGTCCAGGCAGCATCGGTCTCCTCGGTCCAGTCCGGGCCGAGGATCTCGCGGAACGTCTCCACCATCACGGTATAGAACGTGTCGAAGACGTTGGGCGGTATGCCCTTGCCATCGTGATTGATGCGTTCGATGCGGATCAGGTTGCCGCCGTAGATGTTATCGCCCACGTAGTCGAGCAGTGTCTCGATCGCGACCGCGAGCATCTGGCCACGTACCAGCCCGGCAGTGTCCAGTCCGAACAGCGCCCGCATATCCGGCTGCTGCTCGAACAGGCGCTGATAGACCCGAGGCGCCGGATCAAGACAGCGCTCGCCGACAAGCTCGAGGCTTCGGGTGATGATCGCGTTGCGCATCAGACGTCTCGGCCGTTCAGCTAATGCCGTGCAGGTGGTTCACAGCGGATCATAGCGAACCCGCTCGGTTCCAACTAGACTAGAGTTGGCGCTGGGTTCGGACCTCCTGACGCTGGAGCATGACGAGGAAACCAAGCAGAGAATTGCGGAAGTCATGCGGTAGTGAAACATCGTCCCTAGCGCTTGGGAGAGACGGGAGCGAGCCCGCACAGGCGGTCGAGGCTGAGCTCTACGCCCTGCACCGAGAAGGTACCGGTCATGGCCGAATTGGTCCTTCTGCTTTTCCAAGCGGTACAGACCTCCGGTTCGAGGGCCCGCGCTTCCTTGACCGCGCCTGCCGCTAGGAGGTCCATAAATCTGCCAACCGGGTCGGTGTAGAAGTCGGAGTGCATCCCCTGATAGCTGTTGTCGTGCGACGGAATGCCATGCGCGGCAAGCCGGTCCAGCTCGCCATCGGCGGCGACGCACACTGCGGGCAACGCCCCTGTCAGGAGCGTGACGAGTGCCAGCGCACGAGACCCGCAAGATGGCAGATGCATCGCACCCTTGGAGGCTTCCGTCACAGCCACGGGGATGACACCGGTCAGGACCCCTGCATGAAGGCGTTGAGCTCGGGTGTCGCGATCGATCGCTCGACATAGCTGAACGTGCCGGCATCCTTGACCTCGCGCGCCGCTTCGACCAGCCCGGTCATCGCCGCACGATAGAGCGAAGTCGCGAGGCTGATCCGCTTCACTCCGGCCGTTGCGAGATCGGCGACCGTGAAGGACCGTCCCTTGATCCCCGCCATGAAGTTGAACGGCTTGGAGAGCGCGCTGCAGACCGTGCGCACCGCATCGAGGTCGGGCAGGCCCGGTGCGAACAGCACGTCGGCGCCGGCCCGCTCGTACGCGACGAGCCTGGCGATCGTGTCATCAAGGTTCGGGTTGCCGCGCAGGAAATTCTCCGCCCGGGCCACCAGCATGAAGGGGAACGGAGAGCTGCGCGCCGCCTCCACCGCCGCCTCGACTTGCGCCACCGCCAGCTCCAGGGCATAGATCGGGCGGTCAGCCGTACCCGTCGCGTCCTCGATCGACGCGCCCACGAGGCCCACTTCGGAGGCCAGGCCGATCGTCTCGGCGACGAACGCAGGCGCGTCGCCGAAGCCGCGCTCGAGATCGGCCGCGACCGGCAGGGCAGTGGCCCTGACGATCGCCCCGGCATGGGCCAGCGCCTCGTCCCGCGTGACGCGACCGTCGCGTCGGCCCAGTGTGCCCGCGCAGGCCCCACTGGAGGTCGCCAGCGCCTCGAAGCCGAGAGCTTCGAGGATGCACGCCGACCCGGCATCCCACGGGTTCGGAATGACGAACGCGCCCGCCCGCTGGTGCAGATCACGAAACCGGGCCGCCTTTTCACCCTGGGTCGCCACCATCGATCTCCCTCGCTTTCTCTCTTTGCAGCATTGCACCGCAGGGGGTCCCGCGCGAGGCTCCCAACGGGATTGTCGAGATCCGCCTCCGATCGATACCGTGAGGGATCATCGGGCGATGAGGTGGGAATGTCGGCGACCTGGAAACGAGCCTATCTGGTCAGACGCAACCCGCGCCTGACGGCGGCGGAGTTCCCCGGGCGCTGGCGACAGCACTCGGACCTGGGCGGAACCTTTCCCGAGGTGCGTGCGCGCAATCGCAAGCTGGTCTACTGCCTCGTCGACCATGTAGCGGGCCAGCGGATCGGCGCCGATCGGACTTTTGACGGGGTCGGCCTACTCTGGCTGCGCAGCCCCGAGATGCTCGATGCGCCAATCTCGGACCCGACCGCGATCCCGACCATGCGGGCGGACGAATTGAAGGTATTCCACCAGCAAGCCTTTGCCTCGTCGGTGATGCTGGAGGAGCATGTCCTCGCTGAAGCGGGTGCGCCCTCCGTTGCACTGCTCACATTCGTCCGCCGGGCAGCAGGATCGACGCGAGCCGATTTTGCGGCGGCCTGGATGCGAGCCGGGCTGGCTTATTCCGCCGCCGCTCCGGCCGCAATTCGGCGACAGGTCAGAAGCACCGCAGTGTTGGAACCGACGATCGATTTCGACGGGCTGGCCGAGATGTGGTTCGAGACGATCGAGGATGCGGTGGCCGCCGGCAGCGATCGGGGCCTGCGTGATGCCCTGACGGGACCCGGCCTCGTGGACGAGGGCGCCACCATGCGGCTGCTGACAGTGATCTGTCACGAACGGGAGTTTTAAGGCCCGCTCTGCCGCACCGACCCGGCCGCCGTGACAAGGCCGGACGGTTGGATTACGGGCGCTGTTTCGACCGCCTTGTCGCGCACCGGGATCATGCACAAGGCGCCGAGGAACGGCCCTGCCGCCAGGATGCCGAACGCGACCTCGAACGATTGCGTCGCCTGAAACGCCGCCCCGATCACCAGCGGAACGATGGTCGTGCCGATGGAGCCGAACGACGCGGAGAACCCCGACGCCGAACCGGCCGCCTTGCCGCCGGCCTCGGCCGCCATGGCGTTCTGCAGCGGGCTGTACATGAATGCCGCGAGCCCGAGCAACGGCGCCGCAATCCACAGCTGAGTTTTGGTGGACAGCGTTCCGGTGAGCAGCAGGAGGGCGGCGAAGGCGAACAGGTCCAGCATGACCAGCATCTTGCGTTTGCCGCCGAGCCAGTCCGAGACGAAGCCGATGACCGGCTTGCCGAGGACGGCGACGATGCCGAACGTGCCGACGATGGCGCCGGCCTCGACCGCGGTGAAGTGCAGCCCGCGGGTCATCAGCGCGCTGGCCCAGATCGCGAACCCCCAGGTGCCCCAGACCCCGCCGAAGCCGGCCAGGGCAACGAAGATGAATTGCCGGTCTCCGAGTAGGCGGCGCAGGTCGGCGAGCACGATCGGGGTATCGCGGCCGCCGGCCGGGTTGTCGCGCAACACCAGAAAACAGAGCAGGCCGAACAGCGACGTGACGACACCGGCGGCCTGATACACCATCGTCCACGGCATCAGCTTCAAGAGCTGCGGCACCAAGAAGTTGGTCAGGACGACGCCGAGGGACGTGGCCGTCATGAACAGCCCCACCGCTCGCCCGCGGTCGCGCAGGCTGAACCAGGCGACGATCAGCTTCAGGCCGGCCGCGAGGTCGGCGCCGGCGGTCAGACCCATGAGCGCCTGCAGCGCCAACGCCCCCACGATGGACGTGGTCGACCCGAAGATGAAGGTGAACACGCCAAGCGGCACCAGCGCCAACGGGAGAAGGCGGCGCGCCCCGAGCCAATCCGTCAGGAAGCCGGTCAACGCCTGCGACACGACGTAGCCGGTGTAGAACGCGGTCACGAACGACCCGAGCCCGGCGACGGAGAGGCCGAAGCTCGGTGCGGCGAGCCCGCTCACGTTGGTCCAGATGAGGCGGTCGATGAACGAGAGCAGGAAGCCGAACCAGACGACGGCCAGGATGACCCACCGATAGCCTCGCTCGCCGACCACGTTGCCGTCCGCCGGACTTGCACGTGTATCGGCCGCCGTCGTGTCGATGCTCACGAGTTCGCAGTCCTCGTCCGCCGGCCGCTGTATCAGTAGCCGACCGCGGCGCCGGCTGGGCGGCGGTCGTCGTTGGCGCCGTAGAGGAACCCCGGCCGCATGCGACCCGACATGGCGGAGTCGCCGCCGGACGAGTCCGCCGTAGCAGCCACCGTTTGCGCGAGGCCGGTCTCGATGAGCTCGACGGCGCTCCACGGGACCTGCTCGGTGATCCTGTAGCCCATCTGCTCCAGCAATCTCCGGGTATCGGGCGACAGCGCATACGGCTCGACAAACACGGTGTCGGGCTGCCACTGGAAGTGGATGCGGGGGGCATCGACCGCTTCGGCTGGCTGCATGCCGTAGTCGAGCACGTTGAGGGCGGTTTCCAGCACGCTGGTAATGATCCGCGAGCCGCCCGGGGAGCCGAGCACCATCACTATCTTGCCGTCCCGCGCGACCATGGACGGCGCCATGGAGGAGAGCGGCCGCTTGCCCGGCGCGATCGCGTTGGCCGCCCCCTGCACCAGGCCGTAGAGGTTCGGTGTGCCCAGCTTGGTGGTGAAATCATCCATCTCGTCGTTGAGCAGGAACCCGGTGTCGCCGGCGATCACCACGGCGCCGAACGCGCCGTTGATCGTGGTGGTGACGGAGGCGGCGTTGCCGGCCTGATCCTGCACCGAAAAATGCGTCGTCTCGGTTCTTTCGTGCGGCGCGGCTCCCGGCAGCACCTCGGCCGACGGTGTCGCCTGGTCGGGACGGATTTCTCCGCGCACGGCGGCGGCGTACTGCTTCGACAGCAGCCGCCCGAGCGGATTGGTCACGAACGCCGGGTCGCCGAGATAGGTGTTGCGGTCGACGTAGGCGTGCCGCATCGCCTCGATCATCACGTGCAGGGAAGCCGCCGAGTGGAAGCCGAGCGCCCGCATGTCGTAGCCTTCGAGGACGTTCATGATCTCGCAGATCGTCGTCCCGCCCGAGGAGGGCGGCGGCGACGAGATGAACAGGTTGCCTCGGTAGAGGCAGGTCAGCGGCGCGGCCTCCTCGATGCGGTAGGCGGCGAAATCGGCCGCCGTGATGATGCCGCCGGCCGCCCGGGACGCCGCTTCCACGGCCTGCGGGATTTTCCCGGTATAGAATGCCTCCGGACCGAAGCTGGCGATCGCCTGAAGCGTGTTGGCGAGATCGCTCTGCACCAGCCGGTCGCCTGGTTGGAATTGCGTTCCGTCAGGCCGGAGAAAGATCCGGGCGACGTTGGGCTGTTGGCGGAACTTCGCCGCCCGGAAATCGAGGATGTCGGTATCGGCGCGGGCCAGCTCGAACCCTTCGCGCGCCAGCCGGATCGCCGGCGCCATCACCCGCGCACGCGGCAGGGTGCCGTAGCGGGCCAGCGCCGTCTCCAGTCCCAGAACGGTCCCGGGGACGCCGACCGCGCGGTAGCCGTACACGCTGGCCTCGGGAACCGGCTTGCCCGCAGTATCGAGATACATGCTCGCGGTCGCCGCCGCCGGCGCCATTTCGCGGAAATCGAGGAAGGTGTCGTGCGGCGGATGCCCGCTGTCGCCCGCCAGGTGCAGGACCATGAAACCGCCGCCGCCGATGTTGCCGCAGCACGGGTTGACCACCGCCAGGGCGTAGCCGGTGGCGACCGCGGCATCGATCGCGTTGCCGCCGGCCCGCAGCATCTCGATCCCAGCCTCGGAGGCGAGACGGTGCGACGAGACGACCATGCCGTGCGCCGCCTCGGTCGCCGGCGGGCTGGCGGCGCGGCAGGCGGGCCCGCACCACACCGCTACGCAAAACACGACAAGGCTCAGCCACCCGCGTCCCATGCGCCTCGTTCCTGCTCCGACCGGACTACAGGAACGACTGGATCAGCCCCGCCCGCCACTCGTCAATGCGTTCGCCGAGCGAGCGCCGGCGCCAAGCCGCCGGATCGATCGTGCGCGAGGCGGCGACATCCCGCGCGAACATCGCCTCCATCTGCGCGCCGAACCCGGCGCCGAGGATGATGGCATCGATCTCGTTGTTCCAGACGACGCTGCGCCAATCGAGGTTCGAGGAGCCGATGGCGGACCAGGCGCCGTCGATCACGGCGGTCTTGGCATGCAGGATGCGGTGCAGGCGTTCGTGGATGTGGACGCCGGCTTCCAGCAGGTCCTCGTACTGGCCGCGTCCCGCCTGCACGGCGGCGCTGCTGGTGCTGCGGGCGGGCACCACGATCTGCACGTCGACCCCCCTTCGGGCGGCCGCCGCCAGCGCGCGTGCAAGGTCGGGCGTCGGCGCGAAGAAGCCCGTCGTGAGGTGTACCGAACGGTGCGACAGCGCGATCGCCGCAAGCAAGGTGCGGTAGATGAGCGGGCGGCCGTCCCCCGGCGCGCCGTCGATCGCCTGTATCAAAAGGTCGCCGGGCGCGGTGGCCGGGGTCGATCGCGGCATGTCGATCGGCGATCCGTGCTGCTCGCGCCAGGTCTCGACGAAGAACCGTTCGAACTGGGTGACGACGGGCCCCTCGATGCGGACGTCGGTATCGCGCCAGGCTTCGTCGTCCGGGTCCGCACCATGCTGGCCGGGTGGGTTCTGGCCGGGTGGGTTCTGATAGACGCGGCTGATATTGACGCCGCCGGTAATGGCGATCCTGCCGTCGACGCAGAGCAGCTTGCGATGGTCGCGCCGGTTGATGTCCAGCGGCACGCGGCTGTTGGGGGCGAGCGGGTTGTATTCGAGGACGCGCACGCCGCCTTGGCGCAGCCGGTCGAACACGGCGGCGGGCGTGTCGATCGTCCCCCAGGCATCGTGGATCAGATTCACCTCGACGCCACGGGCGCGCGCCGCCAACAGGAGGTCGGCGAACTCGCTTCCTGCCTGCTGGTCGAACTCGTAACTCTCGAGGTCGATGCGCTCGCGCGCGCCGCGGATCGCGTCGGCAAGGGCGGCGAACGAGCGCGGGCCGTCGACCAGCAGATCGGCGCGGTTGCCGGGCAGGAAGGGCTGGCGCGCGAGGCGCTCCTCCTGCTGGCGCATGATATCGAGGCCGTGCCCCGGGTCAGCCTCGGTGCGCGCGGCGGCGAGCAGATCCAGGTCCGCGCCCGGGGTCGGCGGCGCGGCGCAACCGAACAGCGGCAAGGCCGTGACAAGCAGGGCAAGCAGACGCTTCAACAAGGGTCGATCCGCGCGCATGACATTCCGCGGACGTTATGCAACCGGGATGCCCGCCGGACATCGTGAGCAGTTTCAATCGCATAGCCGCCTGAGCGCAGGGATAGCGGCCGATGGTGTCAGAATTTCCGACGGATTGGGTCGGCAACGAGGCGGGCGCGTTGATATCGGCGTCGGGTCGCAAAGCATGACCCGCACCAGGTCGGTCACGCGGTGTCCGGCGTCACGGTGACAAGCTCCTGGCCATCACCTCGGCTGCAAGCATGGGAGTGTCCTCCACATTCGGCTTCGGCCGATGGTCGGTGGCAGGGTATGACACCCCGCCGACCCTGACCTTGATCTCGATCGAATCTTCGCCGATGCCATCTGCGCCTTGCTTCGCCCGCCGCTCCAATCCATCCCAGGCTGAATGACGCCGTTCTCCGCCGCCATCCCAGGGTTCATCCCAGGGCCCATCCCACCGACCATCCCGCGGGCCGCCCTCGTCACCGGCGGGGCCAAGCGGCTCGGCCGGGCGATCGCGCTCGCCCTGGCGGGCAGCGGCTTCGACATCGCCGTGCATTGCCATTGCAGCACCGACGAGGCCGAGGCGACCTGCGCAGAGATCCGCGCGCACGGTCGCCGCGCCGTGGTGCTGGCGGCGAACCTCGCCCTGGAAGCCGAGGTCGAGCGGCTGCTGGACGAGGCGGCGGCGGCGCTCGGGCCGATCGGCGTGCTGGTCAACAACGCCTCCGCGTTCGATCGCGATGAGTGGGACAGCGTCACACGGGAAAGCTGGGACGCGCACCTCGAACCCAATCTCCGCGCGCCCTTCGTCCTGATGCAGCGGTTCGCCCGGCTTTTGCCGGCGGCGGCGGAAGGGGTGGCGATCAACCTGATCGACCAGCGCGTGTGGTCGCTGACGCCGCATTTCGTCTCCTACACGGTGTCGAAGGCGGCGCTCTGGGCACTCACGCAGAGCATGGCGCTGGCGCTGGCGCCGCGCATCCGGGTCAACGGGATCGGTCCCGGTCCCGCCCTGCCGAGCGCCCGCCAGACCGAGGCCCAGTTTTCCCGGCAGAGCGCGTCCGTCCCGCTCGGCCACGGCACCAGCGCCGAGGAGGTTGGCCGCGCCGTGCTGGCCATCCTGGCATTGCCGGCCATGACGGGCCAAATGATCGCCCTCGACGGTGGCCAGCACCTGCAATGGCATCCGCAGCGGGGTCAGCCGCTCGAAGAGTAGGAGAGGGCGATGGAGACACGCATTGCGAGTGCCAGCCGCGGATTGCGACACGTGTTCCTGCGCGACATGGTGCTGAACGCCAGCATCGGCATCCATTCGCACGAGCGCGCATCGACACAGCGGGTGCGCGTCAACGTCGATCTCGCCGTCGAGGACGACGCAGCGCGCGGGCTGTCGCGCCCGCCTGTCGGTCGGGACGAGCTGTCACGGGTGGTTGATTATGAGCAGGTCGCGCACACGGTTCGCTTGCTGTCCACTGTCGGACATATCAATTTGGTTGAGACCCTTGCAGAGCGAATCGCTGAAGCGTGCCTGCAGGATAGTCGGGTTCACCTGGCCCGGGTCCGCGTCGAGAAGCTTGACATTTTCATGGATGCGGCGTCTGCCGGCGTCGAGGTCGAGCGACGGCGGCCGGATTCGTCCACGCGTTGATTGTCCCCGGCGCCGATTGCGCCTTTTCGGGCTGTTCCGTTACAGGGACGTTTCATCTGCCGCCTGAAGAATGGGCGTTCGCAAGCAAATTCAACGATTTAGGAAGTAACCGAGTTCGTGAGCAGGCGCGGCCGGGCGCGGTGAAAAGATCGATGTGAGAGGACCGTGTGCAACATCGCCCACAGACTTATCCACCGCATGAGTGAAACGTTCCCGGTCGGGGGCGACGAGTAACGCGGATGAGTGGGCCGGAAGAAACGCCGTCCGGCCCCATCGGAGCCGCTGCGATCGAACTCGCTTTGGCGACCATGCCGGCCAACCCTGGCGTGTATAGAATGTTGGACGCCCGGGGCGACGCACTCTACGTCGGCAAGGCCCGCAGCCTCAAGAAACGCGTCGCTTCCTATGTGCAGCTCTCCCGTCTTTCCGAGCGGCTGCGGCGGATGGTGGCCGAGACCGTTTCGATGGAGATCGTCACCACCCATACCGAGGCCGAGGCGCTGCTGCTCGAGGCCAACCTCATCAAGCGCCTCAAGCCGCGCTTCAACATCGTCCTGCGCGACGACAAATCTTATCCGTGGCTGATGCTCACCGAGGATCATCCCTACCCGCAAATCGCCAAGCATCGTGGGGCGCAGGTGCGGCGCGGCAGCTACTGGGGGCCGTTTGCCTCGGCCTGGGCGGTGAACCAGACCGTCACGGCGATGCAACGGGTATTTCTCCTCCGCTCCTGTCAGGACACGGTGTTCGCCAACCGCAGTCGCCCCTGCCTGCTGTACCAGATCCGCCGCTGCTCGGCGCCCTGTGTCGGGCGGGTGTCGGACGAGGAATACGGTCAGCTCGTCGGGCAGGCGAAGGCGTTCCTGGCCGGCAAGGGCGCGGCGGTGCAGCGGGAACTCGCGGCCGAGATGGAGCGGGCGGCCGAAGCGCTGGAATTTGAGCGCGCGGCGGCGGTGCGCGACCGCATCCGCGGCCTCACCTTCGTGCAGGGTTCCGGCGTCATCAACCCGGCCAGCTTGCAGGACGCCGACGTGATCGCCGCCTGGCAGATCGCCGGGCAGACCTGCGTGCAGGTGTTCTTCGTGCGCGGCGGCCGCAACAACGGCAACCGGGCCTTCTACCCGACCCACGCGCGTTCGGAGGAAGCTGCGGATGTGCTCGGCGCCTTCATCGCCCAGTTCTATGACGACAAGCCGCCGCCGCCGCTGCTGCTCACCAACCAGCCGCTCGCCGAGCAGACGCTGGTCGAGGAGGCGCTGTCGCTGAAGGCCGGGCGGCGGGTCGAGATCGCGGTGCCGCTGCGCGGCGAGAAGCGCGCCGTCGTGCAGCACGCCGAGGTGAACGCGCGCGAGGCGCTCGAGCGCAAGCTGGCCGAGGGAGCCGGGCAGGCCAAGCTGCTCGAGGCGGTCGCCACCCTGTTCGGGCTGCCCGCCCCGCCGGAGCGGATCGAGGTGTACGACAACAGCCACATCATGGGTACCGCGCCGTACGGCGTGATGGTCGTCGCCGGGCCGGAGGGGTTCGCGAAATCGGCCTACCGAAAATTCGCCATCCGTGGTCCGGTCACGCCGGGCGACGATTTCGCCATGCTGCGCGAGGTGCTGGAGCGGCGCTTCGGCCGGGCCCAGCGCGAGCAGGCGGAGCACCCGGAGCGGCGGCCGGACTGGCCGGACCTCGTGCTGATCGACGGCGGCGCGGGCCAGTTGTCGGCGGCGCGCGGCGTGCTGGCCGACCTCGGGGTGAACGACGTGCCGCTGGTGGCCATCGCCAAGGGGCCGGACCGCGATGCCGGGCGCGAATGGTTCCATACGGACGGCCGGGAGGCTTTCCAGCTGCCGCCGCGCGACCCGGTGCTCTACTTCCTCCAGAGGCTACGGGACGAGGCGCACCGGTTCGCGATCACCACCCATCGCGCCGGGCGCTCGCGGGCGCTGACGCAGAGCGAACTCGACGAGGTGCCGGGCATCGGGGCGGCCCGCAAGCGGGCGCTGCTGAACCATTTCGGCTCGGCGCGCGGGGTCAAGCAGGCCGGCCTCGCCGACCTTGAGGCGGCACCCGGGATCAGCCGGGAGACCGCCCGCCGCGTCTACGCCCACTTCCACCCCGGCGTGCGGATGGCAGAGGCCCGCTGAGCCGCGACCGGCTCAGGCCGGCGTGCCCTCGACCAGCCAGATGGCGGCCGGCATGGGCACTCGATCATCGACCACATGCGGCGCCAACGCATCGCGGATCGCCGCCGTCGCCGCCGCGCGCGCGGCCTCGGGCTGATCCTGCATGGCGCGGGCGGCCGGCCCGAACCCGATGGCGTGCTGCACGGCGGTATCCAGGCCCTCGCCCCCGGCAAGGTCGAGCGTGAGGTCGACCGGCGTGCAGCGCGGCTCCCGGAAGCCGGCCTGCGACAGGATGCGCCGCACCCGGTCCTGGTCGGCAAAGGCGAACGGGCCGGGGTCCTCGGGGCCGGGACGCGGCAGCGGCGGCACATGGGCGTAAGCCGCGTGCAGCGGCACCCGCATCCAGGGATTGTCGGCGAACGCTCGCCAGCAGGCGAACACCAAACGCCCGGTCGGCCGCAGCGCCCGGCGCAGGTTGGCGAACGCGACTTCCGGTTGGCCGAAGAACATGACGCCGAACCGTGAGAACAGCAGGTCGGCACTCGCCGGCTCGACCGGATGGACCGCAGCGTCGGCGACGACCCAGGTCACGTTGGCGCGACCCGCGCCGCGCCGGCGCGCCAAGTCAAGCATCGGCGCCGACACGTCGAGGCCGGTGACGCGCCCGGCGGGACCGACCGCATCGGCCAGCGCCAGGGTGCTGGCGCCGCAGCCGCAGCCGACATCGAGCGCGGCCTCGCCAGGCTGCACCGCCGCACGGTCGAGCGCTGCCCGCAGCACGGGCTCCAGCATGGCGTCCATGCGGGCCTGTCGCGCCACCCACTGAGTCACCGCCCTCGCCGGTCCAGAATGCGACCTGCTCGGCGTGTCGTTCGTCGGAGTTCGTCATCGCGGTGTTTCCTTTGGGTCACGTCAGCTTGGCTCGATCGACCGGCTTCACAGAAGTTACTCGCGGCGTGGCACGGGGCTCGCATACTGGGCGAGTAGGCCCGCTCGCGGCCGGCGCTCGAGGAGAGGTTGCATGGCAGATCAGGGCCTGATGATCCGCAAACCGGTGGACAGCATCATAAGGAGCGGCGAGGGCGAAGGCCGCAAGCTGTCGAAGACGCTCGGCCCGTTCAGCATCACCGCGATGGGGATCGGCGCCATCATCGGCGCCGGCATCTTCGTGCTCACCGGCACGGCGGCGGCGCGATATGCCGGGCCGGGCATCATCCTGTCGTTCGTGCTGGGGGGATCGCCTGCGCCTTCGTCGGCCTGTGCTACGCCGAACTCGCGGCCATGCTGCCGGTCAGCGGCAGCAGCTACTACCTACACCTACGCCACGCTCGGCGAAGTGTTCGCCTGGATCATCGGCTGGGACCTCGTCCTCGAATACGCGATGGGCGCGGCGACGGTGGCGGTCGGCTGGTCCGGCTATATCGTCAGCATGCTGCGCAATGTCGGCATCGTCATCCCGGAAACCCTGACTTCGGCGCCAGGTACCGTGGTCAAGCTCGCCGACGGCAGTCACGGGGACCGCGCATCGTCAATCTCCCGGCGGCGCTCATCATTGCCGCGCTGACCGCGATGCTGGTCTTCGGCACCAAGGAATCGGCGCGGCTCAACAACGTGATGGTCACCATCAAGCTGTTCGTCGTCGTGGCTTTCATCGCCGCGGGTGTCTTCTTCGTCAGCACGGCGAACTGGCATCCGTTCATCCCGGCCGAGCACTGGCGAGTTCGGCCATTTCGGCTGGAGCGGCATCCTGCGCGGAGCGGCGGTCGTGTTCTTCGCCTATATCGGCTTCGACGCGGTCTCGACCGCGGCGCAGGAAGCCAAGCAGCCGCAGCGCGACATGCCGATCGGCATTTTGGGCTCGCTGGCGATCTGCACCGTCCTCTATGTCCTGGTCGCGGCGGTGCTGACCGGGTTCGTGCCGTATGGCGAGCTCAACGTCGCCGATCCGATCGCCAAGGGCGTCGACGTGATCGGGCTGACGTGGTTCTCCATCGCTGATCAAGATCGGCGCGCTCACCGGGCTGACCACCGTCATCCTGGTCCTGCTCTACGGCCAGAGCCGCATCTTCTTCACCATGTCGCATGACGGACTACTGCCCCGCCTGTTCGCGACGCGTGCATCCGCGGCTGCAGACGCCGTATCTGAGCCAGATGCTGATCGGCGTGGTGGTCGCCGTCGTCGCCGCACTCACCCCGATCAACGTGCTGGGCGAGATGGTCAGCATCGGCACGCTGTTCGCCTTCGTGCTGGTCTGCGGCGCCGTCATCTATCTGCGCCGCAGCGACGCCGAGGTGTTCCGCCCGTTCCGGGTGCCGGGCGTACCTGTGGTGCCGATCTGCGGCATGCTGTTCTGCGTGCTGCTGATGGCCGGGCTGCCGCTCGCTGACATGGCTCCGCCTGCTGGTCTGGCTGGTGATCGGCCTTGCGATCTACTTCTCTACGGGCGGCGTCACTCCGTGCTGCGCAATCCGGCGGCAGTGCCGGCGGAGTAAGCGGCGGCAGCGCAATTCAGCCGGGCTGCTTGCGCAGCCCGAGCGCGCGTCGATACAGGTCGTCACTCACATGGCAGCCGAGCCAGGTTTCTCCGCGCGGTGGCTGCGGGCAATACGGAACGCCGACCTCTTGGGTTGCGGCGGCGTCGAGGACCGCGCGCATCGGTGCATCGTTGACCTTCCCGCCAGCGCCGAAGAGCTGCAAGTCCTGCTCGGGCTTGCGGTCGACGGCAGCCGCAGCCCGAACCGCGGAGACGGGCGGCTGCCGTTCGTTCTCCGGGCAGCCACCGCTGTGGCGGACCGGCGCACCGGAGCAATCGCCCGGGGGCGAGAGATGGCGGAAGATGTCGCGCGCGGATCGCTCGCCGTAGCGATCGTGATAGGTGTGCAGGATCTCCATGAACGCCGCAATCGAGTAGGCCGGGTCGTCGAACATGGCGTAGCCGCGGTTGTCCACTCCGGTCTGTCCCGGCCAAGCCCCGTGGGTACCCGGACGCTTGACCGCCACATAATTGTTGTGCCGCAGGGGAAAGGGAGCGGACGTCGGCTGGAACCGCACGGGGGCGAAATCGGACGTGCTGCCCTGTCGGGCGAGCAGGCCGTCCGCGACGTGCGTCTCGGAAGCGGGTGACGCCTCTCTCTGTTGTGCCAGAGCCGGTCCGAGCAACAGCAGCGTCCCAAAGGTGGCCATCATGCATTTGTTACGTGTACGAGCCAAAATCATACATCCTATTCCTTGCTTGACACGCTCACGCATGATCGCTGCGCAAACGTCCTCCCGTGGCGCGCGACCATGACGGGTTTGCAAGGGAGTGGCAAAGGCTGCTCGGCCTGTCACGTAAGGGAAGAAGTCAGTTCAACGGTTCACATCTCGTCATGCCCGCCCGGCAACGACTGAGTGGGAGAAACTTTGTCGCGCCAAGCGGGCGCTCGGTTCACGGCCCCCGCCGCCGCCTTGGCGGGCCGCCGCGACGCTTGGCGGGATCGTAGCCGCCGCCACCGGGACCGAGCGGTTCGGGCGTGCGGTCCTTGCGCGGGCGGGCAGTGGCGGTGGCGACCGGTGGGGGTTCGAGCCCGAGTTCCAACGCCTCAAGCCGCTTGATTTCGTCGCGCAGGCGCGCAGCTTCCTCGAACTCCAGATCGGCGGCGGCGGCGCGCATCCGCTTTTCCAACTCGGCGATCGACGATTTCAGGTCCTTGCCGACGAACTCCGCCGCCCGCGAGTCGCGCACCGGAGCGACGGTGACGTAGTCCTGCTCGAACACCGAATGCAGCACCTCGCCGATGTGCTTGCGCACCGATTGCGGCGTGATGCCGTGCGCCTCGTTCCACGCCGTCTGCTTGGCGCGTCGCCGCTCGGTCTCTTCGATGGCGCGGCGCAGGCTGTTGGTCATGGTGTCGGCATAGAGGACGACCCGCCCGTCGATGTTGCGCGCGGCGCGCCCGATGGTCTGGATCAGGCTGGTCTCGGAGCGCAGGAAACCTTCCTTGTCGGCATCGAGGATCGCGACCAGGATGCACTCGGGAATGTCGAGGCCCTCGCGCAGCAGGTTGATCCCGACCAGCACGTCGAACACGCCGAGCCGGAGGTCGCGGATGATCTCGATGCGTTCGAGCGTGTCGATATCGGAGTGCAGGTAGCGCACCTTCACGCCGTGCTCGGTGAGATACTCGGTCAGGTCCTCAGCCATGCGCTTGGTCAAGCGTCGTGACCAGAGCGCGGCCGCCGCGCTGAACCACGGTGCGGCACTCGGCGAGCAGGTCGTCGACCTGCCGCTCCACCGGCCGGATTTCCGTCATCGGGTCGATCAGCCCGGTGGGCCGGATCACCTGCTCGGCGAACACGCCCTGCGGTGCGCTCCATCTCCCACGGTCCCGGTGTCGCGCTGACGAACATCGTCGGCGGACGGAAGCGCTCCCATTCCTCGAATTTCAGCGGCCGGTTGTCGATGCAGGACGGCAGCCGGAAGCCGAACTCCGACAGGATGGATTTGCGCGCGAAGTCGCCCTTGTACATGCCGCCGATCTGAGGCACGGTGACGTGGCTCTCGTCGACGATCAGCAGCGCGTTCTCCGGCAAGTACTCGAACAGCGTCGGCGGCGGCTCGCCCGGATTGCGGCCCGACAGGTAGCGCGAATAGTTCTCGATGCCTTTGCAGGAGCCGGTCGTCTCCATCATCTCGATGTCGAACGTGCAGCGTTGCTGCAGCCGCTCGGCTTCCAGCAGCTTGCCGTCGGCATTGAGCTGCGCCAGCCGCTCCTTCAGCTCCTGCTTGATGTCGATGATCGCCTGCGCCAGGGTCGGCCGCGGCGTCACGTAGTGACTGTTCGCATATACCGTGACGCTGTCGAGTGCGATCGTGCGCTCGCCGGTCAGCGGATCGAACTCGTGGATGCCCTCGATCTCGTCGCCGAACAGGGTGACGCGCCAGGCGCGATCCTCGTAATGGCTCGGGAAAAATGTCGACCGTCTCGCCCCGCAGGCGGAAGGTGCCGCGCTGGAAGGCGGTATCGTTGCGGCGATATTGCAGCTCGACCAGCGCCTGGGCGAGCCGGTCGCGGTCGATCCGCCCGCCGGTCTCCATCCGCACCATCATCCGCGAATAGGTCTCGACCGAACCGATGCCGTAGATGCAGGAGACCGAGGCCACGATGATGACGTCGTTGCGTTCGAGCAGGGCCTGCGTCGCGGCATGCCGCATACGGTCGATCTGCTCGTTGATCTGGGCGTCCTTCTCGATATAGGTGTCGGTCCGCGGGACGTAGGCTTCCGGCTGGTAATAGTCGTAGTAGCTGACGAAATACTCGACCGCGTTGTCTGGGAAGAAGCTCTTCATCTCGCCGTAGAGCTGCGCCGCGAGCGTCTTGTTCGGCGCCAGGATGAGGGTCGGCTTCTGCACCGCCTCGATCACCTTCGCCATGGTGAAGGTCTTGCCCGAGCCGGTCACGCCGAGCAGCACCTGGTCGCGTTCCTCGCCGGCGACGCCGGCGACCAGCTCGCGGATCGCGCCCGGCTGGTCGCCGTTGGGCTCGTACTCGGAAACCACGGCCAGCCGCCTTGTGGCCGGCTTCGCGGGCTGGCGTTGCGGCGTGAACAGCACGGGCGGCGGCGGACGGACCAGCGTCTCGGACATTCAGTGTCTCCTGGTGTGCCGCTCAGGTGGCGATTCCGATCCGGGGCGTCCAGTCCGGGACATTCGGACCGTTTGCCGGTCCGGACTGACAAGCTTCCCGCTTCGGTTTAATATGTTCCCGTGTCTCAATGATCGGAAGGAAAACCATGCGCGACCCGTCGCGGACCAAGCTGCCCCGTCTTGGCCTTGCCCTGCTGCCGCTGGGGTGCCTGCTCGCCATTCCCGGGTCCGCGCAGGCCCTGAGCATGAAGGAGTGCAGCGCCAAGTATCAACAGGCGAAACAGGCCGGGACGCTGAACGGCGCCGATTGGCGGAGTTTTCGCACCACCCAATGCACCGCCGACGCGACGACGGGAACCGGGGCCAGGGGGACCGCGGCCGCTGGACAGTCGACGCCGACGACCGGAGCCACAGCGCCGGCAGCCGCCACCCCGCCCGCCACCACCGAAGCAACGCCGAGCGCGACCGCTCCGGCTCCTCGGACGACCCGGGCTGCCTCGCCGGCAACCGCCAATGCCGGCCCTGCGGCCGCGACGTCCGGGCCATCCGGGCCGGCGGTGTTTCCGAACGCGATCGCCCCGAAATACGCCAGCGAAACGGCCGGGAAGAGCCGGATGCACACCTGCCTCGACCAGTACCGGGCCAACAAGACGGCCAACGCCAATGGCGGGATGCATTGGATCCAGAAGGGCGGCGGCTACTACAGCGAGTGCAGCAAGCACCTCAAAGGCTGACGCGGCGAGCGTCCCGGGCGGGAACGTCAGTCGGCGCGCAGCAATTCCTCGATCGTCCTGGTCAGGACGGCGCTGGAAACCGGCTTGTTCAGGAAGGCGAAGCGACTCGCCGGCAGGCTCTCCGTCGCGAGCGCCGCGTCATCGGCCGCGAAGCCGCTGAGCAGCACTGAGCGCAACCCCGGCCGATGCTTGAGGGCGAGCCGGATGACCTCCACGCCCGAGAGGTCCGGCATCGACAGGTCGGTCAGCAACACGTCGGCCGAGACGCCGGTCTCAAGCAGATGGATCGCCTCGGTGCCGCTGTCCGCCTCAGTCACCGCGAAGCCGTCAAGCTCGAGCTGCATCGCAACCGTCTCCCGGAGCAGCGGGTCGTCGTCGACCAGCAGGACGTGGTACTGCTGCGAAATCGGCTCGTGCTGCGGGCTGCTCGATGGGTCGTGGCTGACGCTCATGGACCTTCCTGATACGGTCGGACGACCTTAGCACCGCACACCATCGCAGTCGACACGAGTTTGTGATTCGGGTGTGCATCAGCATCGCGACGTGCTGCGGCGAGCCGCTTGTGGCCCCTATCTCAAGCCGACACCTGGTCCTAGCCTGCAGGAAATCAACGGAGATCGCGTCATGCCAGCCTCATCCGATCGGTTTGCCAATCAGGTCGCGGTGGTGACGGGCGGCGCTTCGGGCATCGGCCTTGCGATCGCGCGGCGGCTGCACGCCGAAGGGGCACACGTGCTCGCCGCCGATGTCAACGGAGGCCGTCTGGCCGAACTCGGCCACGAACTCGGCGACCGCTTCGCCGGCGTGCCCGCCGACGTCACGCGCGAGGCCGACGTCGAGGCCGTGGTCACGATGGCGGTGGAACGGTTCGGCGCGGTGCATTGCGCGTTCAACGTCGCCGGTGCGGCCAGACCGGGCTATATCGTCGACCTCAGCGAGGCCGACTGGGACTTTACCGTCGATCTCTGCCTCAAGGGCGTGTTTTTCGGCATGAAGCACGCGGCGCGGCAGATGATGCGTCAGGGCACCGGCGGCACGATCGTCAACATCGCCTCGCTGAACGCGCACGTGCCAATGCACGCCGGCTCCGCCTATGCCGCGGCCAAGGCCGGCGTGGAAATGCTGACCAAGAACGGCGCGCTCGAGTTCGCCGACGCGGCAGTCCGGGTCAACGCCGTTCTACCCGGCTTGGTGCAGACGCCGCTGACGCGGCGGCATTTCGACAATCCAGCCGCGCTCGACGCGTTCAACGCCCGGATCCCGCTGGGCCGGCCGGCGCAACCCGAGGAGATCGCCGGCCCTGCGCTGTTCCTGGCCAGCGCGGACGCGAGCTACGTCTCGGGCGCCAGCCTTTTGGTCGACGGTGCCTGGGCGGTCAGCGGCTATCCCGACATGCGCCCATTCCGCGGGCCGGCACGGTGGAACGGGAGCTGACCGCAGACAGACGCCGACCTCAGACGCCGGCCTTAGACCTCGGCCCTCAGCTCCTGGCGGTCGTCTGGCCCGGCCGGAGGTGGAACTTGCCGCTGAAGCATGGCGTGCCCTCGGCGTTCACGTCGACGGCGCCATTCTTGTAGCGCTTGCCCGATAACGTGCCGGACGGGCCGTTGCCGCTGACCGACTTCACATCCAAAGAGAAGCTGCCGTCGGCTTGGGCGGTGCCCTGGGCGAAGCTGACTCCCGAGCCGTTCTCATACCAGATCGGCCCGCTCAGAGCGGTCGTGCCGGACTGCCCGGGTACCCGATTGATGTGCCACGTCAGGGCGGGACAGTCCTGGCCGCCTGCCTTGTGGGGCGCCATGCCGGCCATCATGTACGGAGCCCGGCTTCCTGAGCCGTAGACGCCGCCGCCCGCGCCCTCACCCTGGGCGAACACCGACGGGACCAAGGCTCCCGCCATTACGACCGAAGCGGCCATCGCGCCCAGTGTTCTTGCCAATCCCATGATTGCTTCCCCTTGCTCTCTCACGGTCCACGTGGCGGACCGACGTCACCTTTAAGTGAACGCCAAAGGCTCCGCTAGCTCACCTTCGGGTGCCGGGCAACTCGCCGGGAACTCTGCTTACCCACCGTTGCCGCGGAAGCACAGCGGCGGCGAGGGTGCCAGCCCCTAGCGCGCGCGCTCGGCGGCGCGCCGGCGGTCGTGCCACGCCTCCATCAGTTGCAGCACCGTCGCCGCGGTCTCCTCGATCGATCGGCGGGTCACGTCGATCACCGGCCAGCCGCGGCGGTTGCACAGTCGCCGCGCCCAGAGCAGCTCGGCCTTTACCGCGTCCTCGTCGATATATTCCTGCGCGTCCTGCCTGACCGCGCCGGTGGCGGTACCGGCGCCGATCAGGCGCAGCCGATGGCGGCGGATCTCGATCAGCGATCGCACGTCCAGGGTCAGGCCGATCACCGGACAAGCCGGGTTCTCGAGCCCGGGCGGGTCGGGCAGGTTCGGCACCAACGGAATGTTCGCCGCCTTGATGCCCCGATTGGCGAGATAGAAGCAGGTCGGCGTCTTCGAGCTGCGCGACACGCCGACCAGCAGGACGTCGGCCTCGGCGATCCCCGCCTGGGACTGGCCGTCGTCATGCGCGAGCACGTAGTGCATGGCGTCGATCCGGCGGAAGTAGTCGGCGTCGAGCACGTATTGGCGGCCCGGTCGCGCCGTCGCCTGCTCGCCGATCTGCTCCTGCAGGATCGCCATCACCGGGTCGAGCACGTTCACCACCTGCACGTTGAGCCGCTGGCAGGTGGTTTCGAGATCGGCCCGCAGCGCCTTGTCGACCACGGTGGAAAGCACCGGGCCGGGCTCCGCCTCGATGCCTTCCAGGACCCGGTGCAGCTGGAAGCGCGTCCGCACCAGGCTCCAGCGGTGATAGAGGATCTGCACGTGCTCGAACTGCGCCGTGGTCGCCCGTGCGATCGAGTTCAGGGTCTCGCCCGTGGCATCGGAGACCAGGTGCAGGTTGATGCGGTCGGCGGCCATGCGAGCGAGGATAGCGGGGATAACCGGGGTACGCACCAGCCGCCGCCGGGAGCGGCCGGCGGAGCGGGGATATCCGCATCGGACGCCGGTACGGGGGACGGCGGACCCGGGGGTGCTTGCCGCTTCCGGGGAAGAACCCGGGCAACCCGGCGATTCCAGCCCTCTGCCGGCCGGATTTGATGTGGACGGAATGACGGGAAGCGAGCACGAGCCCGGGTACCCCGTTATCCACATCGCCTACAGCCCCCACATCAGCTTTTCTAAGAATCCTTTTCTGTTAAGCGGGGACCATGACGAAGACGCTGTTACGCGCGCTGGCCGGTGAGCCGGTCTGGCCACCGCCGATCTGGCTGATGCGCCAAGCCGGCCGCTACCTGCCGGAGTATCGGGCAATACGGCAGCGCGCCGGCGACTTCATTGCCCTTTGCACGTCCCCCGAGCATGCGGCCGAGGTCACGCTGCAGCCGATCCGCCGCTTCGGCTTCGATGCGGCCATCCTGTTCAGCGACATCCTCATGCTGCCCTGGGCGCTCGGGCATGGGCTGCGCTTCGCCGAGGGCGAGGGGCCGGTGCTGCCGCCACTGCGCGACGAGGCGGGGCTCGAAGCGCTCGACCGCGGCCGGCTGCACGGGGCGATCGCGCCGATCCTGGAGACGGTGCGGCTGGTGCGCGCCGGGCTCGATCCGGCGACCGCGTTGATCGGCTTCGCCGGCGCGCCGTTCACCGTTGCCTGCTACATGATCGAGGGCGGCGGCTCGAAGGATTTTGCCGCCACCCGGCAGATGGCCTACCAGGACCCCGACCTGTTCGGCCGGCTGATGCACCTGCTCACCGAGGCGACGATCGACTACCTGCTGGCGCAGGTGTCGGCGGGCGCCGAGGCGGTGATGCTGTTCGACAGCTGGGCCGGCGTGCTGCCGCCCTCCCTGTTCCGCGCCCACGTCACCGCGCCGGCCCGGCGGATTGTCGGCGCGCTGCGGCTGCGCCATCCGGGCCTGCCGATCATCGGCTTTCCGCGGCTCGCCGGCGTGATGCTGGCCGACTACGCGGTGCTGAGCGGCGTCAACGGCGTCGGCATGGACACCGCGATGGACCCCGGCCGCGCCCAATGGCTGGTGCCCAGTGGCACCGCGCTGCAAGGCAATCTCGACCCGCTGGCGCTGCTCGCCGGCGGCCCGGCGATGCGCGACGAGGCGGCCGCCATCCTGCTGGCGATGCGCGGCCGGCCGTTCATCTTCAATCTCGGCCACGGCATCGTGCCGCAGACCCCGCCCGAGCACGTGGCCGCCTTGGTGGAGCAGGTGCGTGCCGCGTGACGACGGTCCCCTGCCGCCGGCACCGGGCGAGCGCATGCCCCGCCGCGCGGCGATCGTGCTGTTCAACCTCGGCGGCCCCGACCGGCCCGAGGCGATCCGGCCGTTCCTGCTCAACCTGTTTCGCGACCCGGCGATCCTGCCGGTGCCGTTCTTCGTCCGCCCGTTCCTGGCCCGGCGCATCGCGCGCGCCCGGCTGCAGCCGGCGACCGAGAACTACGCCCTGCTCGGTGGATCCTCGCCGCTGCTCGCCCTTACCCGTCAGCAGGCGACGGCGCTTGAGGCCGCGCTGCCCGAGATCGACGCACGGTGCTTTATCGCGATGCGCTACTGGCACCCGTTCAGCCACGAGACGGCGCGGGCGGTGAAGGAGTTCGCGCCCGATACGGTGCTGCTGCTGCCGCTCTACCCGCAGTATTCGACGACCACGACCGGCAGTTCGTTCACCGCCTGGCGGGAGGCCGCCGCCGCCGTCGGCCTGGTCGTGCCGACCGTCGCGCTCTGCTGCTACCGCGACGATCCCGCCTATGCCGCCGCTACCGCCGCCCTGGCGCGGGCTGCCTATTACAAGGCGCTCGCCGACCTGCCGTCCGGGACCGGGTTGCGCGTCCTCTTTTCCGCCCACGGGCTGCCCAAGCGCATCGTCGCCGCCGGCGATCCCTACCAATTCCAGGTCGAGCGGACGGTCGCCGCCGTGCTGCGGGCATGGGGGACAGAGGCGGACGGGGTGGACTGGGCGATCTGCTTCCAGTCCCGTGCCACGCCGCGAAGCCTGGCTCGAACCGAGCACCGAGACCGAGATCGAGCGCGCCGCACGGGACCGCGTGGCGCTGCTGGTGGTGCCGATCGCCTTCGTCTCGGAACATTCGGAGACGCTGGTCGAGCTCGACATCGAGTACCGCGAATTGGCGGAAAAGCTCGGCGTTCCGGCCTATTTCCGGGCGCCGGCGCAGAACGCCGACCCCGGCTTCATCGGCGCCCTGGCCGCCCTGGTCCGCCGGGCGCTGGCGGGTGGTCCGGGCCTGTGCAGCCATGTCGGCCCCCGCGCCTGTCCGCGCGGCCTGCACTCCTGCCCGTTTGCCCGCGCCGGGGTCGAGGCGGCGGCATGAAAGTCGACGCCTTCGCCCTGCTCTATCCCTGGACCAAGGCGTTCCACATCATCGCCATGGTCGCCTGGATGTCCGGGATGCTCTATCTGCCGCGGCTGTTCGTCTATCACTGCGAGGTCGCCCGCGGGTCGCTGGAGAGCGAGCGGTTCAAGGTGATGGAGCGGCGGCTGTTCAAGCAGATCATCAACCCGGCGATGATCGCGACCTGGGTGTTCGGGATCATCCTCGTCCTGACGCCGGGGACGATGAGCTGGCACGACGGCTGGTGGCACGTGAAGCTGCTCTGCGTCCTGCTGCTCTCCGGTTTCCACGGCGCGCTGTCCCGCTGGCGCAAGGATTTTCTGGACGACCGCAACCTGCGGCCCCAGCGATTTTATCGGATCGCCAACGAGGTGCCGACCGTGCTGATGGTGATCATCATCCTCATGGTGGTCGGCCGCCCGTTCTGATCGATCCCGCGCAACGGTTCCCTTGAAACGTTCTGTCCCGGGACCTACTTGCGCGATTGACGGAATAGGCCCTCGCCGCTTAGCGTGTAGCTCCCTCCGTTGCGTGGCCCGGTTCACGGCGCCGCGTTCGCACGCTCTACGGGACTTTGGTTTTGAGATCGGCGCGGCGCCAAACTGGCTGCACGCGCCCGCTCGGCAGAACCCGCGCCCGTTCCGCATTTCAAGACCCAGACCCCCTGAGGCGTCCATGCATCTCGCCGAACTCAAGACAAAAACCCCGGCAGACCTGCTGAGTTTTGCCGAATCCCTACAGATCGAGAACGCGTCGTCTCTGCGCAAGCAGGACATGATGTTCGCCATCCTCAAAAACCTGGCCGAGAACGATCAGGCGATCCATGGCGAGGGCACGCTCGAGATCCTCTCCGACGGGTTCGGCTTCCTGCGCAGCCCGGAGGCCAATTACCTTCCCGGCCCCGACGATATCTACGTCTCGCCCTCGCAGGTGCGCCGGTTCGGCCTGCGCACCGGCGATTCGGTCGAAGGCCAGATCCGCGCGCCGAAGGACGGCGAGCGCTACTTTGCGCTGCTGAAGGTCGATACCGTCAACTTCGAGCCGCCCGACGCGGTGCGCCACCGCATCAACTTCGACAATCTCACCCCGCTCTATCCGGAGCGGCGGCTGAAGATGGAGATGGAGAATTTCCAGTCGGTCGCGAAAGGGCCGGCGAAGGATTTTACCCCGCGGGTGATCGACCTGATCGCGCCGATCGGCATGGGCCAGCGCGCGCTGATCGTGGCGCCGCCGCGCACCGGCAAGACGGTGATGCTGCAGAACATCGCTGCGGCGATCTCACACAACCATCCGGAAGTTTTCCTCATCGTGCTGCTGATCGACGAGCGGCCGGAGGAAGTCACCGACATGGCGCGCAGCGTCAAGGGCGAGGTGGTCTCCTCGACCTTCGACGAGCCGGCGACGCGGCACGTTCAGGTGACCGAGATGGTGCTGGAAAAGGCCAAGCGGCTGGTCGAGCACAAGCGCGACGTCGTCATTTTGCTCGACAGCATCACGCGGTTGGCGCGCGCCTACAACACCGTGGTGCCCTCGTCGGGCAAGGTGCTGACCGGCGGCGTCGACGCCAACGCGCTGCAGCGGCCGAAGCGCTTCTTCGGCGCCGCGCGCAACATCGAGGAGGGCGGCTCGCTCACCATCATCGCCACCGCGCTGGTCGACACCGGCAGCCGCATGGACGAGGTGATCTTCGAGGAGTTCAAGGGCACCGGCAATTCCGAGGTGATCCTCGACCGCAAGCTCTCCGACAAGCGCAGTTTTCCGGCGATCGACATCACCAAGAGCGGCACCCGCAAGGAGGAGCTGCTGGTGGAAAAGGGCACGTTGTCGAAGATGTGGGTGCTGCGCCGCATCCTCAATCCGATGGGTACCGTCGACGCGATGGAGTTCCTGCTGGACAAGCTGAAATACAGCAAGACCAACCAGGATTTCTTCGACGCGATGAACACCTGACGAGCGCGAGCGTAGCGCTGCTCAGGCCGATGCGTCGCACCTGACAAGGTGCGGGATAGAGTAGTTGCACCCGTCCGGAAGCGGACGCTGGAGGCGACGGTGCAGGGAGCAGTTACTCAGAGTTTGTGATGCCATGTATAGCTTTCCTTGCACGACAAGGAAGACAGCATGGCGGAAGCAGGCATAGGTCGCACCAAAGCAGGCGGGGCGAAAGGGAAAGGCCAGCGGGCTCTGGCCGATTTCAGGGCCGATCCTCGGCTGCTTGTGCTCGCGGGCATGGCTCTCCTGATCGGAACGGCCGGAGCCTTCGCCGCCTAGGTCCTGGTGAAGCTGATCGCGCTGGTCACCAACCTGGTCTGGTTCGGGGTGCTTGACGCACCAGCGCGCTCGATCGCGGCGGCGCCGCGCGGGGCCTGGATGGTGGCTCGCGCCCGTGCTGGGCGGTCTCGTCATCGGCCTGATGGCCCGCTTCGGCTCGGAGAAGATCCGCGGCCATGGCATCCCCGAGGCGATCGAGGCGATCCTGATCGGCGGCAGCCGCATGTCGCCGAAGGTCGCGGTACTGAAGCCCATCTCCTCCGCCATCTCGATCGGCACGGGCGGCCCGTTCGGCGCGGAGGGGCCGATCATCATGACCGGCGGCGCCATCGGCTCGCTGTTCGCCCAGTTCTTCCACCTGAGCGCCGCCGAGCGGAAGACGCTGCTGGTGGCCGGCGCTGCGGCCGGCATGACCGGGATCTTCGGCACGCCGGTCGCCGCTGTCCTGCTGGCCGTGGAGCTGCTGCTGTTCGAATGGCGGCCGCGGAGCTTCATCCCGGTCGCCGCCGCCGCTGTGACGGCGATCTGCTGGCGCCCGTTGCTGTTCGGGGCCGGGCCGCTGTTCCCGTTCGCCGGTGACCCGGCCCCGCGTGGCGTGGGGCATGCTCGCCTGCGCCGGGATCGGGGCCTTGGCGGGGCTGCTTTCCACGTTGCTGACCAAGCTGCTCTATGGCTTGGAAGACCTGTTCGAGCGCCTGCCGATCCACTGGATGTGGTGGCCGGCGCTGGGCGGCGCTGGTCGTCGGGCTTGGCGGCTTGGTCGAGCCGCGGGCGCTCGGCGTCGGCTACGACGTGATCGGCGATCTCCTGACCGGCCATTTCGTCGCGCAGGCGGTGCTGACGATCCTGCTGGTCAAGGCGGTGATCTGGCTGGTGGCGCTGTCGTCGGGCACCTCGGGCGGCGTGCTGGCGCCGCTGCTGATCCTGGGCGGCGCTGCGGGCTGGCTGGCCGGTCTCGTCCTCCCGGGGACGCCCGGCTTCTGGGCGCTGCTCGGCATGGCGGCGATGCTGGGCGGGACGATGCGGGCGCCGCTGACCGGAGCGCTGTTCGCGGTCGAACTGACCGGCGATCTGCACGCGCTGCCCGCCCTGCTCGCGGCCACGGCGGCGGCCTACGCCGTGACCGTGCTGCTGCTCCAGCGCTCGATGCTGACGGAGAAGATCGCGCGCCGCGGGCAGCACATCACCCGCGAATATGGCGTCGATCCTTACGAGCTGACCCGCGTCGGCGAGGTGATGGCTCGCGAGGTCGAAACCGTGTCGGCCGAGCTGCCGATCCCGGAGGCGGTGAACGTGCTGCAGGCGGGTCGCCATCGCATCTATCCGGTCGTGGATCGTGTGCAGCGCCCTGTCGGCCTCGTGTCCCGCGCCGACGCCCTGCGCTGGGATGTGGAAGGCAGCCCATGAAGGCGAGCGTCTGGAGGAACGCGTGTCCGATGCCTCGTTGTCGATCGTGCATCCCGGTGACGTGGTGTCGCACGCGGTCGACCTCATGCTGGCTACGGAGCAGGGCCGCATTCCGGTCACCGACCCGGAAACCGGCAAGCTGGTCGGCCTGCTGACCCGCAAGGACCTCCTGCAGGTCCGGGCGGCCGTGGTGCGGACCGAAGGTGAACGCCGCGCCTACTTCGGGCAGCCTGGAGGACGAGCGGCCTGAACGCGAACGCGCGTCGCCGGCGAGCGGCGCTGCTCGCCGGCGACGTTCCAACGCCTGTCGTCACACGACCTGGGCTTTGCTTTCCACGGTCGCGAGCCGCGCGGTCCAGCCCCGCTCGAACGTGTGCCATGTCGGCAGCGAGCGCAGGTACCGCATCCGGGCCGCCATGTAGTCGCGGCACACCGCCGTCGCGCTGGTCGTCTGCACCGCGTGCGCGATGCAGAGCAACGTCTGCGGTCCCACCGACCCGTCCTGCTTGGCGCCGACCAGCTCCTGCAGGCATGTGACCGCGGTGCGCGGTCCGCTGTTGACCGCGAAATCGAACAGCTCGAAGGCCAGCGGCGCGGGCATCTGATCCGTCTTCAGGGGCGTCCAGTATTCCTGCCGGTAAAGCTCCTTGGCGCGCTCCAGGGTGAGATTCTTGATGTCCTCGTTGGGAAACGCCCGTTTGCTGATGCCGTATTTCGTCTCGCCTCCGGGATCGCTCGGGTTGTTCACGTAGCCCCCCTCGACGCCGATCACGCCCTCGAATGCCGCATCGAAGCTAAGCGGCGGCCCCAGCGGCGCGGGGCCTTGGGAAAAAGGGACGGGCGCGACGGGCGCTGTCCCTCCCGTGCTGGTGATCGT
Organism: uncultured Alphaproteobacteria bacterium; assembly: GCA_963719345.1. GTDB lineage: Bacteria > Pseudomonadota > Alphaproteobacteria > Acetobacterales > Acetobacteraceae > CAVRCA01. The sequence continues at coordinate 434,251 of CAVRCA010000004.1, read as the reverse complement.
GGTCGAGGGATGCGGCGGCGGCGTGGTGGTGATGGAGGTGGAGGCGGGGATCGGCTGGGCCTGTGCCGCGAGATTGCCCAGGACCTCCGTCTTCTGGGCGCTGCCGCTGCTCGATCCGACCCAGTAGCCGACCACCGCCCCGAAGGCCGAGCCGAGGAAGCCGAGCATCACGTTCAGGATGGTCTCGGCGCCGGGTGGAATGCCCCGCAGCGCGATCACCATCAGAACGACGAAGAACGCGATGACCACGACCAGCGAGATGACCGGAGCGCCCCAGGCGAGCGAACTGCCGAGCTGGGCGAGCCTCACCGTATGGCCGCGCGCGTCCGCGGTGTTGGCGATGTTGGCCGCGAGCTGCGCGTTGCGGGCGCTGTCCTCTTCGGCCTGCCGCGCCGCGGCGATCTGCGCGAGCTTGATGCGCAACTCGGCCGCCGCGGCGGTGTCGGTCTGCAGCTTTTGTGTGGCGGCCGCCGCGTCCGACGTGCCGGAGGTGGTTTCGACGGCTTTCGCGACGTCGGTCGCGGTCTGGGCGCCATTGACGCCGAACAGCGACTTGCCGATCTCCGGGGCGAGGTCGAGAACGAGTCCGCCGACGCCGCCCGCCACCGCTCCGATCGGGCCGAGCGCCATGCCGGCGCCTGCCCCCCTCGCCACATCGGCGAGAGCATCTGCCACGTTCATGTTCGGCTCCCCGGTTGCTTGGTTGCAGGAGGAGTGTAGGGATCATGTGGACAGGGGCATGGTGACGCACGTCACATGAAGCCGGATCGGCGACGGATCGAGGTGCAGGGCCACCGCGGCGCACGCGGCCTGTTTCCCGAAAACACGGTTCAGGGTTTTGCGGCGGCGCTCGCGCTCGGAGTCGCGGCATTCGAGCTCGACATCGCCATGACGGCCGACGGCGTGGTGGTGGTGAGCCACGATCCCGCGCTCAGCCCGGATATCGCGCGCTTGCCTGGCGGAGTTCTGGTTGCCCGGCCCCGGTCCGCTGATCCGGTCGCTGACCGAGGCCGAACTTGCCGTCTACGACGTCGGTCGCCTGCGGCCGGGTTCGGATTACTCGGCGTCGTTCCCCGACCAGCAGCCGATCGACGGTGCCCGCATCCCCCGCCTTGCCGACGTGCTTGCGCTCCCGGGCGCGCCGCGCCTCACGGTCGAGCTGAAGACGTTTCCGGACCATCCGGAGTGGACGGCGGACCCGGTGACGATGGCGACCGCCACACTCGCCGTCCTCGATGGCGCGGGCGCGACGGCCCGCGCCATGCTGGAATCCTTCGATTGGCGCTGCCTGCATTTCCTGCGGCGGGCGCGGCCGGATGTTCGGCTCGGCTGGTTGACGCGGGCCTCGCTCGGTCCGGCCACGCGCCTGTGGTGGGATGGTTGCGAGCCTGCCGATTACGGCGGCAGCGTGCCACGTGCCGTCGCCGCCCAGGGGGGGACGACATGGCTGCCCGAGTGGTGCGACCTGACGCGCGATCAGGTGGAGGAAGCGCATGATCTCGGGATGCGCGTGGTCGCCTGGACCGTGAACCAGGTGGCCGACGCCGGACGTTTGGCGTCGTGGGGCGTCGATGGGCTCATTTCCGATCGGCCGGACTTGGTGGCCGGGCTTGGTCCCCCGACCTAGTTCACCTGCCGCGTGCGGCCGGCCCAGTAGGGCGCGCGCAGCTCGCGGCGCAGGATCTTGCCGGTCGGATTGCGCGGCAGGCCGTCCACGAAGTCGACCGACTTCGGCGTCTTGTAGCCGGCGATGCGCGCGCGGCCGAAGGCGACGATGTCGTCCGCGTCGGCCTGCGCCCGGGTCGAGGACGACCATCGCCTTGACCGCCTCGCCCCAGCGCTCGTCCGGCACACCGATCACCGCCACATCGGCGATCGCCGGGGTGGCCCAGAGGGCGTTCTCCACCTCGGCCGGATAGACGTTCTCGCCGCCGGAGACGATCATGTCCTTCATCCGGTCGTAGATGTAGAGATAGCCGTCGGCGTCGAAGTAGCCGGCGTCGCCGGTGCGCAGCCAGCCACCCTCGAAGAACGCCGCCCGCGTCGCCTCGGGGTTGTTCCAGTAGCCCTTCATCACCGCCGCGCAGCGGATCACGATCTCGCCCACCTCCCCGGTGGGCAATGCGTCGCCGTTTGGGCCTACGACCCGGATCTCTACGCCGGCATAGGGACGGCCGCAGGAGCGGATCTTGGCATCCGGCCCCTCCAAGAATTCGGAGGGGAGCGTGGTGCCGCTGGCGGTCGTCTCGGTCGAGCCGTAGACCTGCCACAGCTCGGCCCCGGGCAGCAGCGCCTTGGCTCGGCGAATCGTATCCTCGGGGATTGGGGAAGCGCCATAGAGCAGGCGGCGCACCGAGCGAAGATCGGCATGCGCGGCATCCGGATGCTGAACCACCGCCAGAATGACGGCCGGTGACGAAAATAGCGAAGGTGACACGGTGACGCTCGATCGCGTCCAGGATGGCGGGGACATGCGCCTCTTCCAGCACCACATTCGTGCAGCCATGAGCGAGGGCGAGAATGCCGATATTGGCGCCGGCGACGTGGAAGACCGGCATGCAGGTGAGCACGACGTCTGCGGAACCTATGCCGCTGAACCCTCCGCTCGCGTAGTCGGTTACAAAGGCGAGCAGGTTGCGGTTGGTGAGCTCCACCCCCCTGGGAAGGCCCGTCGTTCCTGACGTGTAGAGTTGCAGCGCGGTGTCTTCCGGCGCGCTCGGCAGCATGGGATCAGAGCTTGGCTGCGCGTCGCGCCATGCCACGAAGTCGGGCCATGCCGGGCCGGCGCCGTCCATGCTGATATGCTCGCGCGCGGCATAGCCCGCTTCTGCAATGGCCTCGATCATGGAGGCGTAACCACGTCCGACGAACACCGTGCCGATTCCAGCATCGGCGAGGATTGCCGCTGCTTCAGGCGGGGCAAGGCGCCAGTTCACCGGCACGAGCACGGCGCTCGCCTTCAACGCGCCCAGCAGCAGCTCGAAAAACAGGTCGGAGTTCTTGCCCAGATAGCCGATCCGGGTGCCGGGCGTGGCGCCGAGCGCGATCAGCCCGTTGGCGACCTGGCTCGCATGCCGATCAAGGTCGGCATAGGTGCTGACGCGGTCCTCAAAAACCTGCGCCGTTGCTTGGGGCTGTGTCCGCATCTGCGCGCGGAACACGTCGGCCAGGACACGCGGTTCGCCCGGATGTTGCACCTTCTCCTCCCTTCGCCCGCCTTCTTGCTTCCTTGCAGAACGTCACCGCTGCCGGGCGTCACCGCTTTGCACGCCGAGCAGCCGGCAGTTACCTAGGAGTGCGCGCCCGATCCCTCGTTACGCCTTGCGTTCGACCCGGTGATAGTTGCGACCGAAATAGATCAGTGCCTCGCGGCCGTCGCCGACCTGGATCGCGTCGACCTCGCAGAAAAACACGGTATGGGTGCCGATTTCGACCAACTCGGTCATCCGGCAGTCGAAGGCGACGGTTGCATCCGACAGCACCGGCGAGCCCGTCATCAGCGTGTGCCAGGTGCCAGTGTCGAACCGGGCCGAGGCTTCGTGCTCGGTCAGCCCCGCAAAAATCGCCGACAAATCCTCGTGGCCGCCGGCCAGCGTGTTGACGCACAGCACGCCGTTGGCCTTCAGCGGCGGATACGAATCATTGGTGCGGTTGACGCAGACCAGCAATGTCGGCGGCGAATCGGTGACGCTGCACACCGCCGAGGCCGTAAAGCCGCAGCGGCCGCCCGGTCCGTCGGAGGTGACGACGTTCACCGCGGCCCCGAGATGGGCCATCAATTCGCGATAGGCTTGCTTGCTGACCGTCACCCGCCGCTCCGTGTCCCAGACGTGCTACCCGGGAGTATGAACTGCCGGGCGCGGCGTGGCAAAAGCGCGCATGCAAACGGGCGCCACGGTTTCCCACGACGCCCGATGCAGGCCGCGATCGCGGCGGCTATTTGTAGGCTATTTGTCCAGCGCGTCGCGCGCGGCGTCCTTCGCCCCGCCGGCGGCGTTCTGCACTTTTCCGGCGGCCTTGTCGGCCTTGCCCTCGGCTTCCGTCTTGGTGTCGCCGGTGACCTTGCCGACGCCTTCCTTGACGGCGCCCTTGATCTGCTGGCCGACGCCCTCGACGCGATCCTTGTCTACCATGTGCGTTCTCCCTCCGGTTAATTGCCTGTGGGTAGAACGGCGGGGCGGCCAACCGGTTCCCGCACCACCGAGGAGAGGGGTGGGGCGATGTCCTCAAGCGACCGCCGTTCCGCCGAGACGCCGAGCACCGCCTCGAACCCGGCGGCGATGACCATCAGCACGCCGCCGAGCACGTAGCCCCACAGGATCTCGTCGCGCGACCCGGTCTGGATCAGGGCGCCGAACAGCGCCGGCCCGGCGATGCCCCCGACAGCGGTGCCGAAGGCGTAGAACAACGAGATCGCCACCGCCCGGACCTCCAGCGGAAAACTTTCGCCCACCGTCAGGTAGGCCGAGCTGGCGGCGGCGCTCGCAAAGAAGAAGATAACCGTCCAGGCGATCGTCTGCTGGGTCGCGTCGAGCACGCCTTGGGCGAACAGCCAGCCGGTCGCGGCCATCAGCACGCCGGACAGCGCGTAGGTCGCGGTGATCATGGTTTTGCGGCCGAGACTGTCGAACAGCCGCCCCAGCAGCAGCGGCCCGGCGAAGTTGCCGAGCGCGAACGGCAGCATGTAGAGGCCGACCCGGCCCGACGGGATCTGGTAGAACTGGGTCAGGATCAGCGCATAGGTGAACAGCACGGCGTTGTAGCAGAACGCCTGCGCCGCCATCAGCGCGGTCCCCGAGGATGGTGCGGCTGCGATACAGGTGGAACAGCGCGTGCACCGAGGCGCCGAACCATTCGTGCACGTCGCGCCGAAGCGTGAGCCGCTGCTCCGGCACCGGCGGCAGCGGCCGGCCGGTCTCGTGCTCCACCCGCTGTTCGAGCTGGCGCACCACTTCGGTCGGCCTCCTCCGGGCGGCCGTGCGTCATCAGCCAGCGCGGGCTTTCCGGGATGAACCGGCGCAGCAGCAGCACGATGAAGCCGATCACGCCGCCGATGATGAAGGCCGCGCGCCAGCCGGTCTCGGGCGACATGATGGCCGGGTCGAGGACGACCAGCGCGCCGACGGCGCCGAACGCCGCGCCGAGCCAGAAACTGCCGTTGATGCAGAGATCGGTAAAACCGCGCCGGCGGGCCGGGATGAGTTCCTGGATGGTGGCGTTCACCGCCGCGTATTCGCCGCCGATGCCGGCGCCGGTGATGAAGCGGAACAGCGCGAACGACCAGAAATCCCACGACAGGCCGGAGGCGACGGTGGCGAGCAGGTAGATCAGCACTGTCACGGTGAACAGCTTCTTGCGGCCGAGCCGGTCGGTGAGCCAGCCGAACACCAGCGCGCCGATCACCGCACCGGTCAGGTAGGCGCTGGCGGCGATGCCGATCTCGCTGCCCGCCATCCCCATCGTCGGGCTCTCGGCGATGGCGCCGGACAGCGAGCCGACCAGCGTCACCTCCAGCCCGTCGAGGATCCAGGTGATCCCGAGAGCGCCGACCACGAGCCAGTGGAACCGGCTCCAGGGCAGCCGATCGAGCCGGGCCGGCACGTCGGTTTCGAACACCGCATCGGCCGGCGGAGAGGCATCGGGCATTGGCTGCTCGTCCTGTCGGTTTCGCGCCCCAACGTTCGCGGCGAATTGATGGTTGCGGTCCAGGCGCGATTGCCTGGTGGCGATTGCCTGCCATAGTGCGGTGCAGCAATGGGGGAGATGACCTTGATGGACGACTTCCTGGAGCGCATCGAGGCGATGATCCGCGCCTGGCACGGCGTCGAGGTTCCCAACGACGCGGCGCGCCGCATGGCGGCCGATCTCGCCGCGACGATCGCGGCGTTCGAGGCGCTGCGCGGCACGCCCCGCTTCGAGGACGAGCCTTCGAGCTTCGAGGCGGCGCTGCTCGCGTCGATGGAGCCGGCCGAACCGGAGGCGTCCCGATGACCGACCTCGCCGATCTTTCGCTGACCGAGGCCGCCGAGGCGGTGCGCACCGGCGAGGCGACGTCGACCGCGCTGCTGAAAGCCTGCCTCGCCAACATTGAGGCCGCCAACCCGCAGGTGAATGCGACGATCTGGCTTGACCGCGAGGGCGCTGAAGCGGCCGCGCGCGCCGCGGACGATGCGGTGCGTGGGAAAAAGCCGCTTGGGTCGCTGCACGGCATCCCGCTGGCACACAAGGACATGTACTACCAGGCGGGCAAGCCCTGCACCTGCGGTTCGGCGATCCGGCGCGACTTCGTGCCCGACACCACCGCGACCGTCATCGAACGGCTCGCTGCCGCCGGCGCGTTCACCATCGCGGGTCTCAACATGGCCGAGTTCGCCCAGAACCCAACCGGCCACAACGCGCATCACGGCGACTGCCGCAATCCGTGGAACCCGCCCTACATCACCGGCGGCTCGTCGTCCGGCTCTGGCGCGGCGGTCGCGTCGCGCTTCACCTACATGGCGCTTGGCTCCGACACCGGCGGGTCGATCCGGCTGCCCGCTGCCGCCTGCGGCGTGACCGGGCTCAAGCCGACGCAGACGCGGGTGAGCCGCGCCGGCGCGATGCCGCTGTCGTTCTCGCACGACAATGTGGGTCCGCTGACCCGCACGGCGCGGGATTGCGCCCGCGTGCTCGGCGTCATCGCGGGGCACGACCCGCGCGACCCGACCAGCGCGCGTGTAGAAGTGCAGGATTACGAGGCGGCGCTGGACGGCGATCTGCGCGGCCTGCGCATCGGCGTGCCCACCAATTGCTTCCGCGACGACGCCGACGCCGAGGTGCTGGACGCGGTCGAGGGTGCCGTCGACGTGCTCGCCGCGCGGGGTGCGACGGTGGTGCGGCTTGCCTTGCCGCTGATGGACGCGGTGGCGGCATATGGCGGCATCGTCTCGCGCGTCGAAGGGGCAACCATCCATGCGCGCTGGATGCGCGAGCGGCCGGGCGACTACGCGACGCATCTCAGCGCCCGCATCTACGCCGGCTTCGCCATTCCGGGCGCGTATTATGTCGAGGCGTTGAGCCGGCGCGGCCCCATTCTCCAAAGCTTCGCCGCCGACGTGTTCGGCCAGGTCGACGTGCTCGCGGTGCCGACGATCCGCTTCCGCCTGCCCACCTTGGAGGAAACCGACATCGACCGCGGACCGCCCGGCACCGAGCAGCGCTTCATGGCGGTGTCCGCCTACACACGGCCGTTCAACTATCTGGGGCTGCCGGTGGTTAGCGTGCCCGTTGGGTTCGACCGCAACGGGTGCCCGATCGGCATGCAGCTCGCCGGCCGGCCGTTTGCCGAGGCACGCATCCTGAAGGTCGCCGACGCCCACCAGCGCGACACCGACTGGCACCGGCGGCGGCCGCCGGTGCTGGGCAGGCCAACGGGCGCATGAGCAAGCCAAAAGTCGCCTTCATCGGCACCGGCGGCACGATCGCCTCGGTCGGTCCCGGGCCGCTCGAACTGCAGGACTACAGCGTGACCGGCATCGTGCTGCACGCCGACGAGCTGCTGGCCCGCTTTCCCGAAACCGCGCTGGTGGCCGATGTGATCCCGGTCCGCTACCGCAACGTCGCCAGCACGGCGATCGCGTTCCCGGACTGGAAGGAACTGGTGCTGATCTGCGACCGGCTGACCGCCGAGCACCCCGACCTCGCCGGGATCGTCATCGGGCACGGCACGGCGACATTGGAAGAAACCGCCTATTTTCTCGGCCTCACGCTGAAGACCGAGCTGCCCGTCGTGCTGGTCGGGGCGCAGCGGCCGAACAGCGCGTTGTCCACCGATGCCGGGATGAACCTGGTCGACGCGATCCGCACCGCCGCCAGTCCCGAGGCGCGCGGCATGGGTGTGCTGGTGGTGCTCAACGACGAGATCCAGGCGGCGCGCGACGTGACGAAAACCGCGACGTTCCGCATGCAGACGTTTCGCAGCGCCGATTTCGGCGTGCTCGGCCAGGCGGACGGCGATGCGATCGCCTTCTACCGCCGGCCGCTGCGGCGGGCTGCGCCGGACACCGAGTTCGACGTGCGACGGCTCGACGCGCTGCCGCGGGTGGACATCGCATACGCCTATGCGGGGGCCGACGGCGCGGAGGTAGCGGCGTTCCTCGCCGCCGGCGCACGCGGCATCGTCTCCGCCGGGTTCGCCCCGGGGTTCCTGCCGCCCGGACAGGCGGGCGCGCTGCGCGAGGCGGTGGCGAGCGGCGTCGTGGTCGTGCAGTCGACCCGGGCGGGAAGCGGCCGCGTGTTCCGCGGCTCGCGCCTGCGCGACAGCGGCTTTCTGGTCGCCGACAACCTCACGCCGCAGAAGGCGCGCATCCTGCTTGCCCTGGCGCTGACGGTGTCGCGCGAGACCGCCGAGATCGAGCGGATTTTTCGGACGTACTAGGGCGGGACCCCCGTCCTCGTCAGTCGCACAACCACAAGCCCGTCATGCCCGCGCTCGTCGCGGGCACCCACGCCTTATGCGTTGGAAGGGTGGATGGCCGGAACCAGTCCGGCCATGACGAGAAGGGGAGCGTTACTGCTGCGCGGCGGCGGTGAGGACCGGGGTCCAGAAGTCGCATTGGTGATCGGCGGCGAATTGCTCCCGCGAACCCGTCTGCGGCGTCGGCGGCTTCAGGATCTGGATGCCGTCGGACCCCTCCTGCACTACGGGCCAGGCATTTTCGGCCTCGCTCGCTGCGGCGCCGCGCCCGTTCGGATTGCCGGAGTGCGCGAAGCGGGTCCAATACCGCACCATGGCGCGCGACAGCTCGCTCTGGTCCGGCGAGAGGCTGGACGTGTTGAGCGTGAACCGCAGATTGAACAGATACTGCAGCTCGCTCGCATGCGCGGCGCCGAACGGATAGCCAGAGGGCGGCAAGAACAATTGCGGCGCGTTCTCGTCGGCGAATTCGTACTGATAGACGGGAACGTAGTTCGAGAGGTAGTCGGTCGCGAGATTGGCCGGACAGGCGAAGGTGTAGTCGGTGCCGATCGCCGCCAGGGCCAGTACCGGCTGGTCATAATTCTCGACCGGATAGCGCTGCAGGATCGCCGGGGCCAGCGTCGCACCGTAGGCTGCGGCCACAGCGGCCGGGTATTGGTCGGCGGTCAGGCCGGCCTGGGCGGTCACGAACAGTCGCCCCTCGTCGTGATTGGTGCCGTTGACGACCGGCACCCGGTTGAACTGCCCGGACTCGAAGGCAGCGCCGAGGGAAAGCGGCAGGATGGTGCCATCCACGATCGTAGTGACCCCGCTCGGGGTCTGCGCGAGGATCTGCGTGATGCTGGCCTGCCGGAGACAGGCGGGAACATCGCCGGTGCATCCAAGCGCGGTGCCCAATGCGGTCCCCTGGGCCTCGGCCTGCGCCAGGGTGGGGATGCTGAGGGCGTAGGCGCCGCTTTCGACGATGGCCCGCTGGAACCGGCCGTGCGCGGTCGGCGAGGCGAGGTTGGAGAACACGCTGAGCCCGCCGGCGGATTCGCCAAAAATGGTGATCCGGCGGGGGTCGCCGCCGAAGCCGGCGATGTTGCGCGCCACCCAGTCGAGCGCGAATTGCTGGTCCATCAAGCCGTAATTCGCGGCCGCGTGCCCTTCGGCGTCGAGCCCCGGCTCGGCGAGAAAGCCGAGATAACCAAGCCGGTAGTTGATCGTCACGACGATCACGTTGCCCTGCGTCACCAGAGGCGCCGGGTCGTAAGCGGCGCTGCCGCCGACGACGAGGGCGCCCCCATGGATCCACACCATCACGGGCAGACGGCTGAGATCGCCGCGATCCGGGGTGAAGACGTTGAGGGTGAGGCAGTCCTCGTTGGTGCTGGCAACGCCGTAGGGCGTCGCGGTCTGCGGACAGAACGAGCCGTAATCGGTCGCGTTCTGGGTGGCGAGCGAGGCGGGAACCGGTTGCGGCGGCTGCCAGCGCAGGTCGCCGACGGGCGGCGCGGCGTAGCGGATGCCGAGGAACTCGCGCATCCCTTCGGCCTCGACGCCGGTGATGGAACCGTTCTGGGTCTGGGCGACCGGGGCCGCGTGGGCGCCTGCGGCCAGCAACAGCCCGCACCCGACCAGGCACGCCAGGCGGCGTGCGTTCGGTACTCTCATTTGTTTTTCCTCCCTGACGGGCCGAGCCTGTTGAGGCAGCGCCCGTCTTGCAGCACTCGTCAGACCGTCAGTACCGGGCTGACCCCGGCCGATCCATCTACCCGCCTTTCGGAACTTGGAAGGGATGCCCGGACCAAATCCGGGCATGCGAGCCAGGCCGTGCGAGCTTGGATAGCCTGAGTTCTATTGCTCCTCGAGCCGGAACCCGACTTTCAGGGTTGCCTGGTAGTGCCCGACCTTGCCGTCCTGCAGATGGCCGCGAACCTGAATGAGCTCGAACCAGTCGAGATTGCGCAGAGTCCTGCTTGCCCGCTCCACCGCGCGCTCGATCGCCTTGGTGACACTCTCCTCGGAGGTGCCGACGATCTCGGTGACCCTGTAAACATGTTCCGTCATTACGCGCTCCCTTTTTGGTGCGGACAGGCTTGGACGGCCAGAACGCGCGGGGAGCTTAGCGGCAAGGTGAATGCGGCGGCAATTCCACGGCAACTCTACGGCAACGTGAGCGGGCGTGAACCGGAGAGGCCGGGCTTGCCGAAGCGCTCCGCCAACGCACCCCGGATCTCGGCGATCGGACGGGTCCAGTCGCCCGGCCGCTCCTGGCGGAACAGGCGCATCGAGGCGTACCACGGGGAATCGGAGCGCCCGGTCATCCAGCGCCAGTCCGGCGCGAAGGGCAGCATCACCCACACGTTCCGGCCGAGCCCGCCCGCGAGATGAGCGACCGACGTATCGACCGTGATCAAGAGATCGAGTGCCGCGACCAGAGCGGCAGTTGCGGAAAAGTCGGTCAGGTGCGGCGAGGGGTCGGGGATGCCGGCGAGGGCGGTCGCTTCGCCGGCGCGCGGGCCGAGTTGCAGGCTGACCGCGCCAACGCCGTCGCCGGCGAGCAACCGTGCCAAGCTGTCGCGCGGCAGCGAGCGGCGGCGATCGTTGGAGTGCGCCGGATTGCCCGCCCAGACCACGCCCACCGTCGGCCCGGCGCCAAGGCGGGCGCGCCACGCGGCGGTCCGGCCGGGGTCGGCGCACAAATAGCCCTCGGGCGCGGGGATCGTCTGCGGCGTGGTGGCGAACCGCAGCGGCAGGCTCATCTGGTCGACCCACACATCATAGGCCGGCAGCGGCGCATTCTTCGCACTGACGCCGGCAACCCCCGGCAGCGTGCGGAGCAGCGGGATGAGCCGCTGGTCGCACGCCAACAGCACCCGCGCCCCTCGTGCGGCCAGCACCGGCAGGTAGCGGGCGAGCTGGATGGTGTCCCCGAGCCCCTGCTCGGCGTTGACCAGGAGGGTGCGGCCGTCGAGGGGCTCGCCCCACCAGACCGGACCCGGGAGATCGAGGAAGTCGCGGCGATAGCGGTCGTGCCGCTTGCGCCACTCATAGCCCTGGAAGCCGGCGGCGAAATCGCCCGCGAGCAGGCAGGCGGTCGCCCGGTTCCACTGCGCCTGGGCGAATTCCGGCTGCAGGGCGATCGCCTCGTCGCAGGCGTCGACCGCTTCGTCCAGTCGCCCCATCGCGGTGAGCACGAAGGCAAGACTGGCGTGTGCCTCGACGAGCGAGGGGTCGAGGGCAAGCGCGGCCCGGCACTCGCGCTCGGCTTCGTCGAGCCGGTCGAGGTCGGTCCACGCATTGCCGAGATTGAGGTGGGCGGCGGCGTGGCCGGGCGCGAGCGCAATGGCTTCGCGGAGCGGCGCGATGGCGGCTTCCGCTCGGCCGAGCGCGTTCAGCGCGGTTCCGAGCACGAAATGGGGCTCCGGCTCGTTCGGCTCCAGCGCCACCGCCCGGTCCGCCGCCGGCAGTGCGGCCTCCGGCTGGCGCAGGCCCAGGCGGGCGCGTGCGAGGTTCAGGTGGGCGCCGGCGTGATGCGGCAACACGTCGGTGGCGGCGGCAAGCCGCTCGGCCGCGAGCCGGAGCCGCCCGGCACTGAGATGCAAGAGGCCCGACAGATAAAGCGCCCGCCCCTCGCCGGGCTCGCGCGCCAGCAGCGCCTCGTAGATCGCCGAGGCCTCGGCCAGACGACCCGAGCGGTGGTGGTCCAGCGCGGTGAGCAGCGTGTCGGCGGCTTCGGGCATCGCCGCCGGTGATAGCGCTGCGACCGTCTCCGAACGGTAAACGGGCGTTTGGCGGCCTGCATGCCGCGGACGCCCGGCCCAATCAGCTTGCCGCCGTGCTCGCCTGGCTCAAGGCCGCTGCGCGTCGCCTCCGGCGATGGCCTGCGGCCAGCCTTGACCCAGGCTGCGCGGCGGCGTGACGGGGGATGGCCGGGACGGAGAAACGGCGCTCGACCGAACCGAGAAACGCCCTTGCACCGGGCGTGATGCTGCCTGGAACTCTGCTCGTCCGACGGCGGCAGGAGCTCAAGAGCTCAGCGCCGGTCGAGGCTGAACCGGCCGGCGCCCCAGGCGGCGAGCTGCAGAAAACCGCCCGCCATGCAGACGTTCTTCATGAAGTGGATCATGTTGTTCGTGTCGCCCGGATGGTAATGCGCGATGAACGCGGTCGCGATGCACCAGGCGGCGAGAATGACGGCGACCCAGCGCGTGCGGTAGCCGACCAGGATGGCCAGGCCGCCGAGCAGCTCGACAAGCACGGCGACGAGAAACCCGGCCTGCGGCAGCGGCAGATTGTAATGCTGCATCATGGCGATGGTGGCGGTCGGCGCCAGCGCCTTGTGGAGGCCACCTTCGATGAAGATCGCCGACATCAGCAGGCGCCCGAGCAGCGCCAAGGCGCTCTGTCCGATCATGCGTCGTGACCTATCGTCAGCCGACGATCTCGGTGCCGGCGAAGAAGAAGGCGATCTCGGTCGCGGCGTTCTCGGCGCTGTCGGAGCCATGCACCGAGTTGGCCTCGATGTCCTCGGCGAACTGGGCGCGGATGGTGCCGGCCTCGGCCTTCTTGGGGTCGGTTGCCCCCATGATCGTCCGGTTGCGGGCAACCGCGTCGTCGCCTTCCAGGACCTGCAGGACCACCGGACCCGAGGTCATGAATTGCACCAGGCCGCCGAAGAACGGTCGCGCCGCGTGGACGGCGTAGAATGACTCGGCCTGCGCCTGGGTCAGCTGCGCCCGCCTCTGCGCCACGATGCGCAGCCCGGCTTCCTCAAGGCAGGCATTGATCCTGCCCGTGAGGTTGCGCCGCGTGGCGTCGGGCTTGATGATCGAAAGCGTGCGCTCGGTCGCCATGACGGGCCTCTTGTGGTGGTGCGGCTTCGGCGCGGCGGCTTTAGAGCACGCCTCCCGGGCGAGCAAGCCCAAGGGCGAGCCCGCTGCCTGCAGGCGCCGGCGGAGGCGCGGGCGCCTGCCTCTTCCAACTCGGCATCCACCGCCGTAGACCCCTGCCCATGAGCCTGCTCGCGATCGCTGGACTGACCATCCGCATCGGCGGCCGAACGCTGCTCGACGCCGCCGATCTGACCGTCGAAGCCGGCCGCCGGATCGGGCTGGTCGGTCGCAACGGCGCCGGCAAGTCGACCCTGCTGCGCGCGATCGCGGGCGAGGTTCCGACCGACGGCGGCGGTATCCGTCTTGCCGCCCGCGCGCGCCTCGCCCAGGTCCGGCAGGAGGCCCCTTCGGGCGAGGCGAGCCTGCTCGACACCGTGCTGGAGGGCGATGCCGAACGGCTGGCCTTGCTGCGCGAGGCCGACACCGCCGAGCCCGGCCGGTTGGCTGAAATCCACGACCGGCTGCGCACGATCGGCGCCGACGCCGCGCCCGCCCGCGCGGCCGCCATCCTGGCCGGCCTCGGGTTCGACGCGGCGGCGCAAGCCCGCCCGGTGTCGGCATTTTCGGGCGGCTGGCGGATGCGGGTGGCGCTCGCCACGGCGCTGTTCGCCAACCCCGACCTGCTGCTGCTCGACGAGCCGACCAACCACCTCGATCTCGAGGCGACGCTGTGGCTCGAGGGCTGGCTATCCCGCTTTCCGGGTGCGGCGCTGATCGTGTCGCACGATCGCGGGCTGCTCGACCGGGCCGTGGAGGCGATCGCGCATCTCGACCGCGGCAAGCTGGCGCTCACGCCGGGCGGGTTCGACGAGTTCGTGCGCATCCGCACCGAGCGCGCGATGCAACAGGCCCGGGCCGCCGAGCGGGTTGCCGCCGAGCGGGCGCATATCCAGTCTTTCGTCGACCGGTTCCGCGCCAAGGCGAGCAAGGCGCGCCAAGCCCAGGCCCGCATCAAGGCGCTGGCGCGGCTGCCGCAGATCGAGGCGGTGGTGGAGGACGCGCCGACCCGGTTCGCCTTCCCCGAGCCCGCCCGCATCGCGCCGCCCATCCTGGCACTCGACCGGGTGACGGTGGGCTATGACGGGCAACCGGTGCTGCGCGGCCTGCACCTGTCGTTCGACATGGACGACCGGATCGCGCTCCTGGGCGCCAACGGCAACGGCAAGTCCACGCTGGCAAAGCTGATCGCGGGACGGCTGGCCCCAATGTCCGGCGAGATCCGGCGGGGTGGCAAGCTGCGTGTCGGCTACTTCGCCCAGCACCAGACCGACGAACTGGTTGCTGTGGAGACGCCGGTCGATCACATGGCCCGCGCGCTGCCCCGCGCCGCGCCGGCGCAGGTGCGCGCCCAGCTTGCCCGCTTCGGCCTCGATGCCGACCGGGCGGGAACCCCGGTCGCCTCGCTATCGGGCGGGGAGAAAGCCCGGCTGCTGCTGGCACTGGCGACGCTGGACGCGCCGCAGCTGCTCATTCTCGACGAGCCGACCAACCATCTCGACATCGATGCCCGCGAGGCGCTGGTGAAGGCGCTGGCCGATTTCTCGGGTGCGGTGCTGTTGATCACCCACGATCCGCACCTGGTGGAACTGGTGGCCGACCGGCTGTGGCTGGTGGCCGATGGCACCGTGCGCCCCTTTGAGGGCGATCTCGACGACTACCGCGCCCTGCTTGCCGAACGGGCGCGTCCGCCGGCCCGGCAGGAAGCGTCCAGCCGTCGCGACGACCGGCGCGAACGGGCGGAGTCGCGCGCCGCGCTGGCCCCGCTGCGCAAGCGGGCGAAGGAGGCGGAGAGCCGACTGGTCCGTCTCGCCGCCGAACGGCAAGGGATCGAGGAGAAGCTTGCCGACCCGGCGCTCTACGCCGCGGGCCGAACGGCCGAAGTGACCGCCGCCAACACAAGGCTGGCCGTCATCGCCCGCGAGGCGGCGCGTGCGGAGGCCGACTGGCTCGAGGCCGAGGCAGCCCTGGAGGCGGCTTCCGTCTGAGGCGGCGCCGTGTTCGTGGACGATGCGATCGGACCGGTTCGGGCGCGTCGATCCGGCGCCCGGCCGGAACGCTAGTTCTCTCCCGAGGGGGCCTGTCCCTGGGATTGGGCGGCGAGGGCCCGTGCCATGGCGCTCAGCGCTTCCTGGTGCTTCTCGTTGTCGATGGCCGCGAAATTGCGGGCGAGCTCGAGGCACATCCGCTGCCGGGAGTTCATCTCGGACGGGGCGACCTCGGCATCCAGACCCTCGAAGAACCACGACACCGGAACGCTCAGGACCTGGGCGATCTCATAGAGCCGCCCGGCGGAGATGCGGTTCAGTCCACGCTCGTATTTATGCGCCTGCTGGTATGTCACGCCGATCATCTGCGCGAGCTGCTGCTGGGACAGGCCGAGCATCACCCGCCGCTCGCGAATGCGGCTGCCGACGTGCCGGTCGGCGGCACTGGCGCGAGCGCTCGGGCGCGCGTCGCTGTCGGCTTCAACGGTCGGCGGGGGTGCCCGATCGACGGCGTTGGCTAGGACCG
This sequence comes from uncultured Alphaproteobacteria bacterium, assembly GCA_963719345.1. Taxonomy (GTDB): domain Bacteria; phylum Pseudomonadota; class Alphaproteobacteria; order Acetobacterales; family Acetobacteraceae; genus CAVRCA01. Next base: position 418,402 of record CAVRCA010000004.1, on the reverse strand, counting down.
AACTTTCACTGGACTCGGGCATGACCGGTCGTCCTCACGTTTTGCGGGTTATTTGACCTTGAGTTGACGGAAGAATACACGGATACGAACGTACTTCCCGCATCACGATAGTGCGCGCGAACTATCTCACGTTATAGTGTTTATCCCACGGAGAGGGCTCATCCGGACGGCTGACCGCTTTTCGTGCGATCCTTGCTCGCGCGGATCGGGGCTGCTCGGTTGACCGCTGAGGTTCCGGCTCCCGACGCCGGCGGGGCTGATTGCGGCGGGGTGGGCGGCTCGGAGGTGGCGGCGGTCATCAGGGCGGGGACGCTGGAGGCAGTGGCGCCCGCACGGGCTTCGGCGAGTTCGCGCCGCAGTGTCTCGACCTCGGTCCTCAACGCCGCGATTTCCCGTCCGGCCGCATCGGACGGAGCGTCCGAGGCGCCCTCCGCGTGGAGAGGCCGGTAGATCGGGTTCCAGAGGCTGAGCGCGCGTTCCATCATGGCCAGGTTCTGGCGGCCGACCTCCTCGATGTTGCCGAACGGGAACATGCGGCCGACCGTCTGCTGCATCGCGTCCCGCACCTGCTTCTGCTGCTGCGCGAACGCCGCCATCGCCTGCTCCAGATAACGCGGCACGAGGTTCTGGACGCTGTCGCCGTAGAAGCCGATCAGTTGGCGCAGGAACGCGGTCGGCAGCATTGCTCGGCCCTTCCCTTCCTCCTCGACGATGATCTGGGTCAGCACGCCCCGGGTAATATCGTCGCCGGTCTTGGCGTCATACACCACGAAGTCCCTCCCGTGCCGGATCATGTCGGCCAGGTTATCGAGAGTGATGTAGCTGGAGCTTTCCGTGTTGTAGAGACGCCGGTTGGCGTATTTCTTGACGACGACGGGCGACTGGTTTTTCGGCGGTTGTTCCGGCTGCGTGGTGACGGGCTCGGACATGGAACTCCCTATCTTCTGCGGAGCCTGATATGCGGGTTTTGCCGCACCTGCGAAAGTGAAAAACCAGGGCGCAAGTAGAGAAACGCGGTTCTCCCGCCGCGAGGAACCCGGCAGCCGATCCGGCGGTATGCGCGCGAGGCGCGTTCACGCGGAAGCGGGAGGCGGTCAGGTCCAGTAGAGGATTGTTGCGCCCGGCAGGAACTGGCGGACCGCTTCCTCAATTCCCCCGCGCAACTCCGCCATCACCGCCGGGGGATAGACGAACTTGACCGCCCCGAACTTGGTGGTTTTGCGCGTGCGCTGGTCGCCGTCCATCTCCAGCGCGCTGCCGGGATACCAGCCCCGCAGCACCTCGCGTGACCCTGGGGTGAAGCGATGGGTGATGAGCTCGACGGTGAGATCAAGGCCTGAAATGCCGTCCAGCGCCGCGGCGACCGCCGCGAACAGCTCACGGTAGTCACGGCGCCAGTCCGTCGCCGGCATGATCGGCGCGACCGTCAGCCCGACCTTGTAGCCGGCCAGCGCCACCCGGCGCAGGGCCGCAAGCCGGCCCGCCACGCGCGGCGTGCCGCCTTCGTAGCGCTCCACCTTGCGCGCATTGACCGAAAACCGGACCCGCGTGCGGCCGGCGTGACGGATGTCGAGCAGCGGCTCGACGGCATCGAACTTGGTGGTGAAGCGCAACTGGACCGGAGCGTCCCAAACGCCGAAATGCTCGATGCAGGTGGCCAGGCCGTGGGTCAGGTGCTCGAGGGCAAGCGGATCGGTGTAGCAGGACGCCTCGTAGGTGGTTCCCTCGGCGGCCCGGGTGCGCGACCGCGAGGTGACATGCCCGTGGCCCAGCCCGGACGCCAAGCCGGCGAGGATTTCGGGGAGGTTGGCATAGGCGCGGGTGATCGGCGGTCCTGACAAAGAACCGGCGAGATAGCAATATTGGCAATGGGCCGGACAGCCCTCGGCCAAGTCAAACCGCCAATCCGCGCTCGGCGGAATTGGCTGCAGGCGCCGGCGCGAGGGAGATGCCACCACGACCGCCAGCGTGGCTTTGGCATCCGTGTAGGCGGTTGGCAGCCCGGCAAGCCGGTCCGCCGCAAGCTCGACGATGTGCGATCCCAGCGCCGCCGCCCGTTCAACGATGGCGACCCCGTGCGCCCAGCGCAAAGCACCGGGAGTGACCAGCACCCGTTTGGGAACCCACGGTCGAAATCGGACCGGAGACGGAGTGTCGGACGGGGCCGTAGCGGCGATGGCGGCAGACATGCAGGTGAGATGGCGTCTCTGCCGTCGAGCGGGAGGGCTTGCCGACATCGGGTATGCTATCGAGTATTGCTGCCTGGGTTGCCCGTACTTGCAGGGATAAGGACGTCCACGCGCCGGTTGCTGCCCCGGCGGTTCTGTACGATACAGGCGCTCCGACCGTTTACTGACGGCAGCGACCGCCAAGCCTGAGCGAAAGCAAGCGACCAAGACGATGAGCGAGACCGTGCCTGCACCCGTCGCCGCCCTGGCGGAGACGTCACGCTATGACTTCAGTCGCGCGGAGCCGCGCTGGCAGCGCGAATGGGAAGCACGAGGGTGCTTCCAGGTTGCTGACCTGCCGTCCGACAACCGACCGAAATACTACGTCCTCGAGATGTTCCCATACCCCAGCGGCAAGATCCACATGGGACATGTGCGCAACTACACGCTCGGCGACGTGGTGGCGCGCTACAAGCGGGCGCGCGGCTTCTCCGTCCTGCATCCGATGGGCTGGGATGCGTTCGGGCTGCCGGCCGAAAACGCGGCCCGCGAGCGCGGCCTTCATCCCGCAGCGTGGACCCGCGACAACATCGCCGCGATGCGCGACGAGCTCAAGCGAATGGGTCTGTCACTCGACTGGACGCGCGAGATCGCGACCTGCGATCCCGAATACTACGGGCAGCAACAGAAACTGTTCCTCGACATGCTGCGGGCCGGGCTGGCGGAGCGACGGGAGAGCTGGGTGAATTGGGACCCGGTCGACGGAACCGTTCTCGCCAACGAGCAGGTGATCGACGGACGGGGCTGGCGCTCGGGCGCACCTGTCGAGAAGAAGCGGCTGGCCCAATGGTTCCTGAAGATCACCGACTATGCGCCGGAGTTGCTGGCAGCGCTGGACTATCTGCAGCGCTGGCCCGAGCGTGTGCGGTTGATGCAGGCGAAATGGATCGGTCGCAGCGAGGGCGCCCGTGTGCGCTTCGCACTCGCGGCACCGGCCGACGGCATCGAGACGGTCGAGGTTTATACCACGCGGCCCGACACGCTGTTCGGCATGTCCTTTCTGGCGCTGGCGCCCGAACACCCGCTTGCCGCCGGGGTCGCCGGGCGCGATTCGGAGGCCGCGGCTTTCGTGGCCGACTGTCGTCGCATGGGAACCAGCGAGGCGGTGATCGAGGCGGCGGAGAAACGCGGCTACGACACCGGGTTGCGGGTGCGCCATCCGTTCCGGCCGGACGCCACCTTTCCGGTGTGGATCGCCAATTTCGTGCTGATGGAGTACGGCACCGGGGCGATCTTCGGCTGTCCGGCGCACGACCAGCGCGACCTCGATTTCGCCCGCAAGTACCACCTGCCGGTGCTTCCCGTCGTGCTGCCGCCGGACGCCGATCCGGCGACGTTCACGATCGGCGACGACGCCTATCTCGGGCCCGGCACGGTGATCCACTCGGAGTTTCTTGACGGCCTCGACAGCGAGGCGGCCAAAGGCGCCGCGATCGCCGCGCTGACGCAACTCGGCATCGGCGAGGGCGTGGTCAACTGGCGACTGCGCGACTGGGGAGCGAGCCGACAACGCTACTGGGGTTGTCCGATCCCGGTCATCCACTGCGCCTCCTGCGGCGTCGTGCCGGTGCCTGACGACCGGCTGCCCGTCATTTTGCCCGAGGACGTGGACTTCGACCGGCCTGGCAATCCGCTCGACCACCACCCGACCTGGAAGCACGTGACATGCCCCGCCTGCGGCGGCGCCGCCGTGCGCGAGACCGACACCTTCGACACCTTCGTCGACAGCTCGTGGTATTTCGCCCGGTTCTGCAGCCCACGGTCGGCGCAACCGGTCGTACGCGGCCCGGTCGATCATTGGCTGCCGGTCGACCAATATATCGGCGGCATCGAGCACGCGATCCTGCACCTGCTCTATGCCCGCTTCTTTACCCGTGCGATGCGCGACACCGGCCATCTGGACGTGGCCGAGCCGTTCGACGGCCTGTTCACCCAGGGCATGGTGACGCATGAAAGCTATCGCGCGGATGACGGGCGCTGGCTGTACCCCGAGGAGGTGGAACGCCGGGCCGACGGCAGCGTCGTGCGGCGCGGGACGGGCGAGGCCGTCAGCGTCGGCCGCATCGAGGCGATGTCGAAATCGCGGCGCAACACGGTTGATCCGGGTGCGATCATCGAACGCTACGGAGCCGATACGGCACGCTGGTTCATCCTCTCGGACAACCCGCCGGAGCGCGACATGGAGTGGACCGAGGCGGGCGTCGCGGGATCGTTCCGCTTCATCCAACGGGTCTACCGCTTGGCGGAGGCGGTGGAGACCGCGATCCGACAGCGAGCGGCACAGCCGGCCGTGACCCAGGACTCCAACTCGCTGGGGGAGGCGGCGCGCACCTTGCGACGCGCCGTGCATCACGCGATCGCCCGGGTGACCGAGGCGCTGGACGGTTTCGCCCTCAACGTTGCGGTCGCTCGCATCTATGAGCTCGCGAACGCGATCGCCGATGCCGAGCGGGCGCCCGCCTCCAGTGCCGGACTGCTCGGAACCCGCCAGGAGGCGGTGGAGACCTTGGCCCGCCTGCTCGGGCCGATGATGCCGCATCTCGCCGAGGAGATCCACGCTCGGTTGCGCCCGGACTCCCGCGTGCTGGTCGCCGAGATGCCGTGGCCGGAGCCGGATCGCGCTCTGCTGGTGCCGGAGACCGTCACCGTCGCGGTGCAGATCATGGGCAAGCTGCGGGGCACGATCGAGGTCGCCCCGGATGCGCCGGGCGAGGAGGTTTTGGCGGCGGCGGCGGGAGAACCCAATGTCGCGCGGCTGCTGCAAGGGCGGCGGGTGGTCAAGCGGATCCACGTCCCGAACCGCATCGTCAATTTCGTCCTGGCGGATTGAGCTCATGGCCGGTCGGGATTCGCGGGGCCTGACGCGCCGGAGCGTCGCACTCCGTCTTGCGGCGATGGCTGCCCCGGCGATGGTGGCGGGATGCGGGTTCGAGCCGCTGTATCGGCGCGGCGCGGGCGGCAACCCTGGACCGGCCGCGCGCGAACTTGCCGCGGTCTCGGTGGACGTGATCGGCGACCGTCCCGGGCAGCTGCTGCGGCAGGCGCTGCAGCAGCGGCTCGAAGGGTCAGGGAGCGCGGCCGCCCGACGCTACGCTCTGGCGGTGGACTACACCATTTCGGGCGAAGGGATCGCGATCCGGCAGGATACGGCGGTGACCCGCATCCGCCTGGTGGCGCGGGCGCGCTGGATTCTGCGGGCGGAGGATGCGGCACGGACGGAGCTTGTCCGCGACACGGCCCGTTCGGTCGATGATGTCAACATCCTCAACGAGCAGTATTTCGCCTCCGACCTCGAGACCGAGACCGCGCAACGACGGCTCGCCGAGACCCTTGCCGACCAGATCGTCTTGCAGCTCGCCGTCTATTTTCGCGGCCGTCCCGAACGAGCGGCGGCGAGCTAGTCGCGGCGTGAAGCTCGATGCCCGGCGGGTTGCCGCTTTCCTGCGCGACCCGGGGGATTGCCGGGTGGCGCTGCTGTATGGCGACGATGCCGGCCTGATCCGCGAGCGTGCCGAGGCACTGGTGCGCGCCGTCGCCGGCTCGCTTGCGGACCCGTTCCGGGTCGGGGTGCTCGACCGTGAATCCCTTTCCCGGCTTCCCGCCGAGGCGGCTTCGTTGTCCATGGCGGGCGGCCGGTTCGTCGTCTGGGCGCGGGACGTCACCGATTCGGCCATGGGGGCGGTTGCCGCCGTCCTGGCCGGTCCCGGTGCGGCGATGGTCGTGCTCGAGGCGCCGGGACTGCCGGCCCGGTCGCGGCTGCGGACTGCGGTCGAGGCGGCGGCAGAGGGCGCGGCGATCGGCTGCTACGCCGAGGAAGGCCGCGCCTTGGAGGCAACCGTACGCGCCGGGCTGGCCGCTGCCGGCGTCGCGATCGAGGGTGACGCGTTGTCGTTCGTGTCCTCGCAATTGGGTGCCGACCGGGTCATGGCCCGGCAGGAACTCGAAAAGCTCGTGCTCCACGCCGGCCTGGGCGGGACCGTTACCCTGGTGGACGCCGCTTCCTGCGTCGGGGACGCGGCCTCGCTGTCGCTCGACGACGCGCTGTTCGCGGCGACCGCGGGGAATATGGCGGCTCTCGATCGTGCCCTCGACATCGCCCTGTCCGGCGGTCTCAGCCCGGTCTCCGCCTTGCGGGCGACGTTGGGGCATCTGCAGCGGCTACATCGGGCCGCTGTCGCGGTGAGCGCCGGTGCTGAGCCGCGGGAAGCGATGCGACGTTTGCGCCCGCCGGTGTTCTGGCAGCGAGAGGCTGCTTTCGGTCAAGCCCTGACTATATGGCGGCCCCCGGAGGTGGCGGCGATGCTGGATCAGCTCGCCGTCGCGGGGAGGAGTTGCCGGCAGACCGGGGCTCCGACCGAGACGATCTGCCGCGAGGCATTCATGCGGATCGCTCGGGCGGGTGCCGCTTCGCGCGACTCCGGCGGGGCCGGCCTCAGCCGCCGCTGAGCAGCCGGACCAGGCTGTCGAGCTGGTCGAGCGTCCGATACTGGATGCGGACCGCCCCGGCTTTGCCATCGAAATCGATCCGCACGCGCAGCCCGAGCCGCTCCGACAAGTCGCGCTCCAGCGCCCTCGTATCGGCATCACCGCTCTTTTCGACCTCGTGCGTCCGCGCGGTGTTTCCTGGTTGAGCGGCAAGCGCTTCGGTCTGCCGAACGTTCAACCCGCGGGCGATGACGGCCAGGGCCGCTTTGGCCGGTTCGGGATGGCCCAGGAGGGCGCGGGCGTGGCCGGCCGAAAGCACGCCGTTGCGCACCTCGTGCTTGACCGCTTCGGGCAGGTGAAGCAGCCGCAGGGTGTTGGCGACGTGGCTGCGCGATTTGCCGACCGTCTGCGCCAAGTGCTCCTGCGTGTGGCCGAACTCCGCCACGAGCCGCCGATAGCCCTCCGCCTCCTCGATCGGATTGAGATCGAGGCGCTGCAGGTTTTCCACCAGCGCCGCTGCCATCACCTCGGGATCGGTCAGTTCGCGCACCAGAACCGGGACTTCGCGCAGCCCGGCCGCCTGGGCGGCGCGCCACCGGCGCTCGCCTGCAATGATCTGCCACCGGCCGGGGGCCGTCGGATGCGCCCGGGCGAGCAGCGGCTGCAGGATGCCGCGGACGCGAATGGAGGCCGTCAACTCGTCAAGAGCGGCCTGGTCCGCGCGGACCCTGGGCTGGAATGGGCTGGGCTCGAGCAAATCGATGGGCGTGTCGCGGATCGAACCGACGCTCGGTTCGTCGGTGCCGGCATCGCCCAGCAAGGCCGCGAGGCCGCGCCCTAGACGCGGTCCGGTGTCGCGCGCGCTCACAGCGGAGGCTCGCCGCGCTTGCGCTCGCGCCCAAGGATTTCCTGCGCCAACCGTAGGTAGGCCTGTGCTCCGGGCGACCGCGGGTCGTAATCGATGACCGGCTGGCCGTGGCTCGGCGCTTCAGAAATCCGGATGTTGCGTGGGATGACCGTATCGAACACCTGATCGCCGAAGAAGCCGCGGGCGTCGGCGGCCACCAACTCGGACAGATTGTTCCGTCGGTCGTGCATGGTGAGCAGGATTCCCTCCACGCGGAGCGGCGGATTGAGCTTCCGCCGGACTGCGGCAATCGTTCGAACCAGTTGCGTCAGGCCCTCGAGGGCGAAGAACTCGCACTGCAAAGGTATCAGAACGGCCTCGGCGGCGACCAGCGCGTTGAGGGTCAACAACCCAAGGCTGGGCGGGCAGTCGATCAGGACAAACCGGTAATGCGGGTCGGCCCGCTCCAGCGCGGCCCGCAACCGGAACTCGCGTCTCGGCAATGACACCAGTTCGATCTCTGATCCGGCGAGATCAGGTTCTGCAGGGATCAGCGTCAAGCCGGCGATCCCGGTCGGACGCGTGACGCCGACCAGATCCGCGTCTTCGGTGAGGACCTGATAGATGCCTTGCGTGCGGTCGGCAGGGGGGACGCCGAGGCTGGTCGAGGCATTGCCTTGCGGGTCAAGATCGATCAGCAGGATCTGCTGGCCGGAAGCCGCAATCGCCGCCGCGAGGTTGACCGCCGTGGTGGTCTTTCCGACGCCGCCCTTCTGGTTGGCAACGGCAATGATCCGGGTGTCCCGAGCTTCGGGTGCATCATGGGCGGACCCCGACACGGCTGATCTCGCTAATCCGCAGGATGGTGGCGCCCGGCGCCGTGCGGCTCGGGAAGCGGGTAACCCTCATCTGCCACTCCCTCTGGGCCGCGGTCAATTCTTTCTCGGCGCTGCTGCCCTTCAGGAACAGGCAGAAGCCGGCCGGCGTGAGGTGGAGAGTGGCCCAGCCGAGCAGACGGGGGAGAGGGGCGAGCGCCCGGGCGGTGATCAACGCGGCCGGTTCGAGCTGTGCTGCCTCGATTCGCGTCGCCACTACCGCGGCCGGGGCGTCGGTCGCACGCGCGGCCTCCCGGAGGAAGGCGGCTTTCCGGTGATCGGCCTCCACCAGGGTGAAGGGGACTTCGGTGGCGATGGCCAGCACCAACCCGGGCAATCCGGCGCCCGATCCGAGGTCGATCGCTCGGCTCACGTCGGCCATGTAGGGGCTCAACTGCAGGCAATCGGCGACGTGACGGTCCCACACATACGGCTCGTCGGCCCGGCTGATCAGATTGACCGTTGCGTTCCAACGGACGAGCAGGGCGATGAAGATCCGAAGACGTTCGATGGTCGCGCTAGGCAAGTTCGCCGTTTCACGTGAAACACCGCCTTGCGGCATGGCACTACGCCAAACGGGTGCTGTGCTGCTTGCGTGCAACGGCCAGCAAGGCGACCAACGCCGCAGGGGTCATTCCCTGGATCCGGGACGCGGCGCCCAGGGAGGCTGGCCGCTGGGCCGCAAGCTTTTCACGTATTTCGCTGCTCAACCCGGCGATGGCGGCGAAGTCGATGCCGCTCAGCCCGATGGCTTCGTCTCGGCGGACGCTGCGCAGCTCGGCCGATTGCCGGGCCAGGTATCCCGCATACTGCGCCTCGATCTCGAGCTGCCGACGGACACGCACCGGCAGCTCGGCGAGCCACGGGAAGGCGGTCGCAAGCTCGCATTGCATCGATACGACCATGGCATCCAGAACCGACCGGCGCTTGCCGTCGGCACGAACCTGGATTCCCGCCGCGGCCAGTTCGGCCGGCGTGCCCATCGTCGCATGGGCTCGCGCAAAGGCGCCCCGGACGGCTGTTTCATAGCTCGCAAAGGCCGCCGCGCGGGCTGGACCAACGCATCCCCACGCCGTCCCAAGCGGCGTCAGTCGGAGGTCGGCGTTGTCGGCCCGCAGCGTCAGCCGGAACTCCGCCCTCGAGGTGAACATGCGATAGGGCTCGGATACTCCCTGGTTCACGAGGTCGTCGATCAGCACTCCGATATAGGCATCCGAACGACTGAGACTTACAGGCTCTCCGCCGGCGGCTCGCCGAGCCGCGTTCACCCCGGCGAGGATGCCCTGTGCCGCCGCTTCCTCGTAGCCGGTCGTGCCGTTGATCTGGCCCGCCAGAAACAGGCCGGGCGCGACGTGCAGCTCCAGCGAGGGCGCCAAGCAACGGGGGTCGACGAAATCATATTCGACCGCATACCCGGGCTGCAGCATCACCGCGTCCTCGAGCCCCGCGATGGTCTGCAGCATGGCCGATTGAACGGCCTCCGGTAGGCTGGTCGACAAGCCGTTCGGATAGACGACGAAGTCGTCCAAGCCTTCCGGTTCCAGGAAGATCGTGTGGTGCGTTCTTTCGCCGAACCGGACCACCTTATCCTCGATCGAGGGACAGTAACGCGGTCCGGGCCCCGAGATCGCGCCACCATAGACCGCGGAGCGGTGCAGGTTCTCCCGGATGAGTGCGTGGGTCGCTGCGGTCGTCGCGGTGACCCGGCAGGCGACCTGCGGAGTATTGATCCGCGCCGTCAGCGAGCTGAACGGTTCCGGCTCCGCATCGCCCGGGTCGGCCGCCAGGCCCTCCCAATCGATGCTGCGCCGGTCAAGCCTTGGCGGGGTGCCGGTTTTCAGGCGCCCCAGTGGCAGGCGCAGGCGGAGCAGGCTCGCCGCCAGCCCGATCGATGGGGGCTCGCCGACGCGGCCCGCCGGGGTCTGCCGATCGCCGACATGGATCACGCCCCGGAGAAAAGTGCCCGCGGTCAGGACCGCCGCGCCGCAGCCGATGCGCTCGCCGCCGGCGCAGATCACGCTTTTCAGGCGCCCGTCCGGCGCGAACGCCAGATCCTCGACGCTGGCCGCCCGCAGTGTGAGGCCCGGCGTGGCAGCCAAGAGGTCCTGCATCGCCTGCCGGTAGAGGGCCCGGTCGGCTTGCGCGCGCGGTCCGCGCACGGCCGGTCCCTTGCTCCGGTTGAGCACCTTGAAGTGGATGCCGGCCCGGTCCGCGGCGCGCCCCATCAAGCCGTCCAACGCGTCGATCTCGCGCACGAGATGACCCTTGCCGATGCCGCCGATCGCGGGATTGCAGGACATTTCGCCGATCCGGTCGAGGCGCTGCGTCAGCAGCAGCGTTCGGGCGCCCATGCGCGCCGCCGCCGCCGCCGCTTCACAGCCGGCGTGGCCGCCTCCCACTACGATCACGTCGAACCCGCTCACGCCCTGCGCCCCCACCCGTCACCGGGAAATTGTCATTTGCCGATGCAGAATTGGCCGAAAATCGTGTCCAGGATGTCTTCCACCCCGACCGCACCCGTCACTTCCCCGAGAGTGCGGAGAGCGATTCGCAAATCCTCGGCCCGCAGTTCCGGCCACTCCGCCTCGTAGGCGGTATTCAGGCTCGCGGCTACCTGACGCAGTGCCGCGCGGTGTCGCGCCCGGGTGAGCGGCGGCGGCCCGCCGGTCTGCGTCAAGGTGCGGGCCTCCTCCGCCAGCCGCTCGCGCAAGGCGGCAATCCCGTGACCGGTGCGCGCGCTTACCTGCGGGATCGAAGGGGCACCGAACGGCTCGAGGTCTGCCTTGTTGGCCACCCGCAAGGCTCGCCGGTCCGCTAGGTCCGCCTCGCTGGGCGGCTCCGCGGCAGTCCCGACGGCGAGCACGAGGTCGGCCCGTTCGATCTGCTGGCGGGCCCGGCGGACGCCTTCGCTCTCGATCGCGTCGCCGGTCGTCCTCAGACCTGCCGTGTCGACCAGCGTGACGGCCACTCCGTCCAAATCCAGTCGTGCTTCGATCACGTCCCGGGTGGTACCCGGATTGGGGGAGACGATTGCCGCGTCGCGCCCGGCCAAGACGTTGAACAAGCTGGATTTGCCGACATTGGGCGGTCCGCAGATGGCGAATACGAGGCCCTCGCGCGTCCGTTCGCCGCGGGCGTCGTCGGCAAGGTGGCGAGCGACCTCGTCGCGGAGAGCGAAAAGATCGTTCAGCACGCGGCTTTCCACCTCGGGCGGCAGGTCCTCATCGGAAAAATCGATCAGCGCTTCCTGCCAGGCAAGCAGCTGCTGCAAGCGCTCCGACCAGCCGCGATAGAGGTCGCCAAGCGCGCCCTCCAGCTGGCGCAACGCCTGCCGGCGTTGGGAGGCGGTCTCCGCGGCCACCAGGTCCGCGATCGCCTCGGCCTCGATCAAATCCATTTTGCCGTTCAGGAACGCCCGGCGCGTGAACTCTCCCGGCAAGGCGGGGCGCGCGCCCAATTCCACCAGCGCGGCCGACACGCCCTCGATCACGGCCGGGCCGGCGTGCAGGTGCAATTCGGCGCAGTCCTCGCCCGAATAACTTGCTGGTCCGGGGAACCACAGCACCACCGCCCGGTCCAGCGTCTCGCGTGAGCCGTCCCGCAGGCGCCGCACGGCCGCCCGCCGCGGGACGGGACGCCCACCAGCCAGCGTATCGAGCAACGGGCCGCTGGCGGAGCCGCTGATGCGCAGCACCGCGATCGCGGCCCGTCCGCTGCCGGACGCGAGGGCGAAGATCGTGTCGTCGTCAGGCGGTCTCAGGCGGCAGCAGCAGCCGGTTGACCCGGCTCCCGTCCCTCACATGTTCCAGCAGGACGGCATCAACGTCCTGCCGTGAGGCGATCCGGTACCAGATCCCCTCGGGATAGATCACCAGGCAGGGCCCCTGCTCGCAGCGGTCAAGGCAGCCCGCCAGGTTCACCCGCAGGTGCGGCAGCCCCAATTCCTTGGCGCGTGCCTTCATGTAGTCGCGCAGCTTCTCCGAGCCGCTTGCGGCGCAGGACCCGCGGGGATGACCCTCCGGCCGCCGGTTGCAGCATACGAAAAGGTGCGCCTCGTAGTACAGCGGCGGATCGTCGTCTTGGCGTGTGCCCATGCAACCCCGGCGGCCCCTGGCCTGTTCTCTCCCTCAAGCGCTTCCCCAGAGCCGGGCCGTCGAGAGGCGGCGCGGCGCCGGTGGCGCTGCAGGAGAACCGGCCACCTATCCACCCGCACGGTCGAGATTCCAAGCCTGTCGCACGACCGCCGGTCCGCCCTCCGGCACGAGAGCCCCCGCATGGCCGAAGTCGCCAACCTGCTTGTCCATGAGACGTCGCCCTACCTCCTCCAGCACGCGCGGAACCCCGTGCACTGGCGTCCTTGGGGCTTGGCGGCGCTGCAGGAGGCGCGCGCCCTCGACCGCCCGATCCTGCTCTCGGTCGGGTATGCGGCCTGCCATTGGTGTCACGTGATGGCCCACGAATCCTTCGAGGATGACGGCACGGCGGCGCTGATGAACAGCCTTTTCGTCAACATCAAGGTGGACCGCGAGGAGCGGCCGGACATCGACGCGATTTACATGTCCGCCCTGCAGACGCTCGGCGAGCCGGGCGGCTGGCCGCTGACCATGTTCCTCACCCCGGCGGGCGAGCCGTTCTGGGGCGGCACCTACTATCCTCCGGAACCGCGCTGGGGCCGCCCATCGTTCCCTCAGATTCTGCAGGGCGTGTCCGACGCCTATCGCAGCGGCGACGCGATGGTGACGCAGAACAGCCGATCCTTGCAGCAGGCGATCGCGGCGCTGTCGGCCCGGCGCGCCGGGGCGCCGCTCACGCCGTCCGACCTCGATCGGGTGACCGCGGCGCTGCTCCGACTGTGCGATCCCGTCGAAGGCGGCCTGCGCGGGGCGCCCAAATTCCCCAACCCGCCGATAATGCGGCTCCTCTGGCAGGACAGTTTCCGTACCGGCCGGCCCGAGGGCCAGGAAGCCCTCCACGTGATGCTGCACCGCATGTCGCAGGGCGGCATCTTCGACCACCTCGGCGGCGGCTACGCCCGCTACTCGACGGACGCCGTCTGGCTGGTGCCGCATTTCGAGAAGATGCTCTACGACAACGGCCAGCTGCTCGAGTTGCTGGCGCTCGCGCATGCCGCCCAGCCCGATCCGCTCTATGCCGCTCGCGCGCGCGAGACCGTCGAGTGGCTCGAACGGGACATGACCGCCGCTCGCACGCCGCACGGCCTGGCTGCCTATGCCGCCTCGGAGGACGCCGACAGCGAAGGCGAGGAAGGCCGGTTCTACGTCTGGAGGAAGGCCGAGATCGACACCGTGCTCGGACCTGATGCCGCCGCGTTCGACGCTGTCTACGACGTGACGCCCGGGGGCAATTGGGAGGGCAAGACGATCCTGCGGCGGCTCGAGCCGTTTGGCGACGCCACGTTCGAGGCCCGGCTGGCGGACGGCCGCCACCGGCTGTTCCGGACGCGCGGCAAGCGCGTCCGCCCGGGGCGTGACGACAAGGTGCTGGCCGACTGGAATGGGCTTCTGATCGCCGGCCTGGTTCGCGCGGCACTGGTGTTCGGGGAGGCGGCTTGGCTTGCGCGAGCCGCGGCGGCGTTCGACTTCGTCCTGACCCGGCTCGGCGGCTCCGATGGCCGGGTCCACCACGCCTGGCGCCTCGATCGGGTCACTGCCGCCGGCTTGCTGGAGGACCAGGCTGCAATGGCCCGCGCCGGGTTGGCGCTGTTCGAGGCGACCGGCAATCCGGTCCGGCTCGCCCAGGCGGTTGCACTGGCCGAGGCGGCGCTCGCCGCGTTCGGTGACGATCACGGCAGTTTCTTTACCACCGCGGCCGATGCGGTTGACGTGCCGCTGGCCCGCCAACGCACTGCCGCCGACACGGCCACCCCGGCCGGCAATGGGCTGATGGCCGAAATATTCGCCAGGCTTCACCACCTCACGGGAGATGCCGTCTGGCGGACCCGTGCCGAGGCCGCGATCCGCGCCTTTACCGGCGCTCCGGACCAGTTGGCCGGGATGTCGACCTTGCTCGCCGCGGCTGATCTGCTGGAGGAGGGGGCGAGCGTCGTGGTCGCCGGCGCGCCCGACCACCCGCTCACCGACACCCTGCTGCGCACCGCGCTTGCCGCACCCGACCCGGCGGTGAGCGTGCTGCGCGCGTTTGCTCCCGAACGCCTGCCGCCGGGTCACCCCGCCTATGGCAAGCGGCCCGGAGCGGCGGGTGCCGCCGCCTTCGTCTGCCGGCGCGGAGCCTGCAGCCGGCCGGTCGATGATCCTGCGGCGCTGGCGACGATGCTGACCCGGCGCCAGGGTTAGGCGCATCCCACCCACGCTTGCTTGCGGAGAGAGGGCCTATGATTCCGACCCGAATACACGGGGTGGTCGACTATTCGGTGGCTGCGTTGTTTGGCGCCTTGGCGGCCGCCGGCCCGTTCGGGCCCCGGGTGCGGTGGGTGCTCGGCGGAGCGGGCGCGTTCCACGCCGGCTACTCCGCGATCACCGACTATGAGGGAGGCGCCGCCGCCCTCGTCACCATGCGGCAGCATCTGGCGCTGGATGCGGCAGGGGGCGCGGCGCTGGTGGCGATCGGGCTCGCCATGCGCGACGCACGGGCGCAAGACCGCGCGTTCCTCGCCCTCGCCGGTCTTGCCGAATTCGCCGTCGTCGCCCTGAGCGACAGCCAGCCCCGCAGCGGGCCGGGACAGGGTTCCGGGCCGCTCGCCCGACTGGCGGGGACCGAGCGCGACCCAGCCCGGACCGGGTATCCGCCGCTCGATGCGCCGAAGCCGGTCGCCGACGGCGTGTGGGTGGTCGACGCCGAGCCGCTTCATGCTCTGGGGCTGCCGCTGCCGGTCCGCATGACTGTCTTCCGGTTGGCGAGCGGCGACCTGCTGCTCCATTCGCCGACGCGCTTCAGCCTCGGGCTCAAGCACCAGCTAGAGCGCGAGGGCCGGATCCGCTACCTGGTCGCCCCGAACATCGCGCACTGGATGTTTCTGCGCGACTGGCAGCGCGCCTGCCCGGATGCCGAGACGTTCGCCGCTCCCGGCCTGCGACACCGTTCGAGCGTGCAGCGCTCGGGCGTGCGGCTGGACCACGACCTTTCCGCCGATGCGCCGCCGGCCTGGGCCGCCGAGATCGAGCAGGTGGCCGTCCCGGGCAGCCTCAACTTCCAGGAGATCGCTTTTTTCCATCGTTCGTCGCGGACGCTGGTGCTCACCGACCTCGTCCTCAACCTCGAGCCCGAAAAGCTGCCTGCCCTGGTACGCTCCGTGGCCCGCCTGATCGGGGTGACGGCCCCGGACGGCCGCGCGCCGGTCTATCTCCGCCGCATCGTCGCCGGCCGACGGCCGCAGGCGAGTGCGGCTGCGGCCCGCTTGGTGGCCCTCCAGCCCGAGCGCGTCATCTTCAGCCACGGGCGCTGGTTCGACCGCAACGCCACGGCCGAGCTGCGTCGTTCCCTCCGGTGGTTGCTGCCCGACGGAACGGCCACTATGCGCCGGGACCACGCGCGATAGACCCTTCGTGAGGCGGTGAAACAGCCTGCCGGTTCAACCGTTACCGGCGCTGATCGATACGGAGCGAGCATGCGAGCGCTGAAAAACAGCACGGTCGTCATCACCGGTGCGTCGAGTGGGATCGGGATGGCGGCGACGCGCGCCTTTGCGCGGGCGGGGGCCAATGTCGTCCTGCTCGCCCGACGAGCGTCGGTGCTCGATGGCTTGGCGGCGGAGTGCGGCCGCCTGGGGGTCCGCGCGCTGGCGGTACCCACCGACGTGACGGATCCCGAGGCGGTGCGGGCCGCGGCGGCGGCAGCGGTGCGGCTGAACGGGCGCATCGACGTCTGGGTCAACAACGCGGGCGTCGGCGCCGTCGGCGAGTTCACCCGAACCCCGGTCGAGGCGCACGACCAGGTGATCCTGACCAATCTCGTCGGCTACCTGCACGGCGCGCACGCGGTGCTGCCCTATTTCCAGCGCCAGCCGAGCGGCGGCGTGCTGATCAACACCATCTCGTTCGGCGGCTGGGTCGCCGCCCCGCTCGCCGCCGCCTACACCGCCACGAAATTCGGTCTGCGCGGTCTGTCGGAAAGCCTGCGGGCCGAACTCGGCGACTACCGGCAGATCCACATCTGCGACGTATTCCCCTCCTTCATCGACACGCCCGGCGTGCAGCACGCCGCCAACTACACCGGCCGGGCGTTGAAGCCGGCGCCGCCCGTGTACGCGCCCGAACGCGTTGCCGAGACCATGGTCGATCTCGCCCGCCGGCCGCGCAACGCCGCCACGGTGGGGATGGTCGCGTCGCTGGCTCACGTCGGCTATGCCGTGCTGCCCGGCTTCGGGCGCTGGGCGATGCGCCGCTTCATCAACACCTATCTGTCGCAGGCGGACGAGGCGCCGGTCACCGAAGGCAATTTGTTCCGTTCGACGGCTCGGGGACGCACGGCCCAAGGCGGTTGGCGCGCTCCGGTCAAACGCACCAGCGCCGCGGTCGGCGGCTCGCTGCTCCTGCTGCTGATCGCCGGCATCGTCTACCAGCGGATGGAAGTGCGGCCGGACTGAGGACCGGCGGCCCTCGCCTAGCCGGCCGCCAACTGCCGCCAGTCGGTCGCGGGCGGCGCCGCCGCCGTGGCGACGTCCGGAGCAAAGCTCGCCAGGAAGGAGCCGACCGGCGGGTTTGGCGCGGCGCCGAAATTGGTTGCCGCGCCAAGCTGCACGCCGCCGGTCGGCAGCAAGTCCGACGCGCTAACACTGGCGGCCGCGGACCCGAGCATCGAGCCGATCGTTTCGTTGAGCAGATAGGCTCCGGTCCCCTGGTCGCCGCTCTCGGCGGAGATGAAGTAGGTTCCTGTGTCCGTCGGCGTGTAGGTGAGAACCGACGGCTGGCCGGCGTTGCCGGCATCGCCCGTTGTGAGTTGGGTCGCGCCGTCGGCGGCGATCAGCCGCAGGTAAGGGGCATCGAGCGCGCCCTGCCCGCCCGACACGCCGGTCAGGCTGAACTCGTAGGGCGTGCCGGCCGTCAGCGTGGTCGCGAACCAGTCCCAGTCGCCGGCAAACCCGATCGTGCCGGTGTCGCTGCCCCCGGCCGCGATGGTGCCCGTCGTGGTCGCGTTGCCGGCATAGTCGTCCGCGGCGACGGCCTGGACGTCGAGGCGCGGCCCGGCGCCGAACTGGAGATCGCTGATGCCGTAGAGCTGATCCGAGTCGTTCGGCCCCGTCACCGTGTCCTGGCCGTCGCTCAGCGCCGTGACCAGGTACTCGTTGACGTCGCCCTCGTAGAGCGCGGTATCGGTGCCGCCATTGCCGACCAGCGTGTTGTTCCCCGGTCCGCCGCACAACACATTATCGGCGCTGTTGCCCTCGATCGTGTCGTTGCCCGAACCGCCGGTCGCGTTCTCGATCAGCGAGCGCGGGTCGCCATAATACTGGTTGGCGTTGCAGACGTTGCCCGGCGCGTATTCGACCGTCGATCCGTCGGTGCCGAGATTGGCGAGCTGCGCCGTATCGAACGTGGACCAGTGACCCGGCTGCAGGTCGATCGTCAGGTCCGTCGTGTAGTTCGACAGGTCGTAGGTGTCGTTGCCGCCGCCGTCCCAGATCGTCTCATAGATCGTGTCTGTCGTCGGTGCCGCCTGGCCGACTCCGTTGATGTATTCCTGCCCGGTGGACGGGTCCCAGGTGTAGGTGGTGTCGCCGGAATTGGTGTCGAAGTTGGCGCCATACAGGTATTGCAGGGCGGAGATGTCGTCCGCCATGTAGGTCTGCGGGCCGCTGCCCGCTGCGTTCGTAAAGAGATCGGGGCCGCCGACGTAGGATGGATAGTTCATCACCGACCACGCGGTCGACAGATGGTCGGCCGGAACGGTGCCGTAGGTCGGGTCGTAATCCTGCCCGTGCTTGAGGCCGACCGAATGGCCGATCTCGTGCAGGATGCTGTCGAACGCGTACGATCCGTCAGCCGGATCGCTACTTCGTACGTTGCCAATGAAAACATCGCCGCCGGTGTCGGTGTCGGCCGGGTAGAAGGTGGTCGACGTCGCCGGGTTACTCGATGCGGCAAGGCGGATCGTTGCGTGATCGGTCGGGGTCTCGGCAGCTTCGATGAAGGTCAGGTTCGTGTAGCCGGCGATCATGCCGAATGCCAGGCGCGCCACTTCCTGCTCCGCATCGCTCAGCGGCTGAAAGCCCGCCAGGTCGGCGGCATCGCTGTAGTCGCTGCCGTAGTCCGCGCTGCTTGAGGGAAAGCTGTAGGTCAGGGTTCCCGGCGTGTCCCAGGCCGTGCCGTGCAGCAGGCCGTTGACGTCCTGGTCGAGTGTGTCGCCCGAAGAGCCGAACTCGGTCGAAGGCGCCGCCGACATGATCGCCCGGTCGGCGGCGCCCGATGCTCCGGCGTCGCCGGCGGACGCGTCACCAAGCGCGGGAAAACTGCTGTCGGAGGTTGCGGAAACGGTTTGGGTGTCGGTCGTCTGATGCGAAGCCATCGGTCACGTCCTGTTGCGGGCGGACGCTGCCCCAACTCACCGTGCTGCTATCATGCGATCGCACCCCCGCCAAGCCATCTTGTTGCGAACCTATAGCGTTCTCGGCGCCGGTGATGTTCGCCGCTGGTCAACGGCCGGCGCAGGGAAAACGTTCGCCCAAGAATTGAAAGAGCGCGTCGGTCGGAGGGGCGGACAGGCGGCTCGGCTGGGCTCGCACCCAGGTGACGAACTCGTCGAGCGTCGCCTCCCGTTTCGGCGCCGGGTTGGGAAAGCAGAAGCTTGGTTTGCCGGCGGCACGGTCCTGCTGCAGCTTCATGTCGACCACGCCCTGCGCGAAGCCATGACAGAAATTGTTGGCCGCGGTGCCCTTGGCATCGACCGGTTTGGCGGCGCAGAGGTCGGCCAGTTGTCCGGCGGTGCGGGTGGCGAAATCCCGCGTGTCCACCGCGTGCCCGGCGGTCGGCATCAGCACGGCCGCAACCGCCAGACTGCCGGCAGCCGCCCGATTGATGATTCCTTGGCGCATCGTCGCATCCTCCCTCGAACAAGGTCCTATTTCTGTCATTGCCGGGCTCGGCCCGGCAATCCATGCAGCCGACTCCACGAACCGTGGAAGGGATGCTGCCCGGGGGGACGACTGGTGGCGGCGTGGCGATGCGCCCATATCGCGTCGATGGACCTCGACTTCTCGGAAGACGACATCCGGCGCTATGCGCGCCACATCCTGTTGGCGGAGGTCGGCGGCACCGGCCAGGCCCGGTTGCAGGCGGCGCGGGTGCTGGTCGTGGGTGCCGGCGGCCTCGGCAGCCCGCTGATCCTGTACCTCGCCGCGGCCGGGGTCGGCACCATCGGGGTGGTCGACGACGACACCGTGGACCTCTCCAACCTGCAACGCCAGGTCGCCCACACCACCGGGCGGCTCGGCCAGCCCAAGACGCGGTCGGCAGCGGACGCCGCGCGGGCGATCAACCCCGGGGTGCGGATCGAGGAGCACGCCACCCGGCTGACGGCGGACAATGCGGCGGCATTGGTCGGAGCCTATGACCTCGTCTGCGACGGCAGCGACAATTTTCCCACCCGGTTCCTGGTGGCCGATGCGTGCGTGCTCGCCCGGCGTACTCTGGTCTCGGCGGCGGTGCTGCGGTTCGAGGGCCAGCTCTCGACGTTCAAGCCGCACGCCGCCCCGGACGCGCCGTGCTATCGCTGCCTCTATCCCGAGCCGCCGCCGCCCGGCCTGGTCCCGAGCTGCGCCGAAGCGGGCGTGCTCGGCGCCGTTACCGGCGTGATGGGCACCCTCCAGGCCACCGAGGTCCTGAAGGAGATCATCGGCGTCGGAGACAGTCTCTCCGGCCGGCTGCTGCTGTGGGACGCGCTCGCCGCCCGGTTCCAGACCATCCGGCTGCGGCGCGACCCGGCGTGCCGCCTCTGCGGTCCGGCGGCGACGATCACCGACCTTGCCGCTCACGCGGCCGCCGCCGAGCCGGCCAGTGCCGTCTGACCTTTTGCCGCCCTCGTCGTTGCGACCGGGGGCGCCCGTTCCTGCCGCGCCGCTTGGCGTCTTGCTGCTGTCCGGGGCACATGACCGGGCGCACTACGCCTTCGTGCTCGCCACCGGCGCGGCGGCGCTCGGGCGACCGGTGGTGCTGTTCGCGACCAACGGCGGCTGTCACGCCGTCCTGCGCGACTGGTCCGGCCTCGCCGACGCAGGCCGTGACGCGCGGGTGCAGGCGCGCGGCGTCGCCGGGCTCGATACGCTGCGCGAGGCCGCCGTGGACTTGGGCATCATGCTCCTCGTCTGCGAGGCCGGGCTGCGGGCCGAGGGGCTGGAAGGGGCGGTGCTGATGGGCGGTGTCCGGGTGGCCGGGGTGGCGACCTTCCTGTCGGAGACCGCGGGCGGCCAGATCGTCGCGATCTGACTTGACCTGACGTCGCGGCGGCTTGCAGGGAAGCTCCATGACCTCCCGCCGGTCCGCCCCTGCTCTGGCCCGCATCGTGCGCCGGAGCTTGCTCGCTCCAGCGCTGGCCCTGTTGGTGCTCGTCCCGCCGGGGGCGCGAGGCCAATCGCCCCCATCCTCGTCCACGCCGGCCAAACCGGCTGCCGCGGATCACAAGCCCGCGCCGCATCCGCCGCAACACGCCGAGGCGCGTGGCGAGAAAAAGCCGGCGCCCGTCGTGCGCGCCAAATCGACCCCGGCCCGGCGTCCCGGCCACGGCAAGCCGACCGCCGCGCCGGCTCCGGCGCCGGTGCCGCCGCCCGCCGCGCCGCCCGCCAAGGAGCCGGCCCCGCCGCCGGAGCCGCAGAAGGGCTCGGCGACCGGGCTGCCGTTGCCCCGGTTCGCCGCGCTGCGCTCGGACGAGGTGAACCTGCGCAGCGGCCCCGGCACGCGTTACCCGATCGACTGGGTCTACAAGCGGCGCGACCTGCCGGTGGAGATCGAGCGCGAGTTCGAGGTCTGGCGGCTGGTGAAGGACGAGGACGGCGTCAAGGGCTGGGTGCATCAGGCCACTCTCACCGGGCGGCGCAGCGTCGTCGTCGCCGGCGCGGAGCGCACCCTGCGCCGCGCCCCCGAGCCGACCGCCCCTGCGGTGGCGGTGCTGAAACCCGGCGTCATCGTTCGGC
Source organism: uncultured Alphaproteobacteria bacterium (assembly GCA_963719345.1). Lineage (GTDB taxonomy): Bacteria > Pseudomonadota > Alphaproteobacteria > Acetobacterales > Acetobacteraceae > CAVRCA01. The sequence continues at coordinate 396,925 of CAVRCA010000004.1, read as the reverse complement.
TGCGCAGCTGCCAGGCCGGCGCCGACTGGTGCGAGGTCCAGGTCGGCGACTATCGCGGCTTCCTCAAGCGCGACGAGTTCTGGGGCAGCTACCCCGGCGAGGCGGTGAACCCGTAGACTGCCGGTCAGCCTGATCCTGGTTCGTCGAGATGCTTGCCCGACTGGCTCCTGTGTTGTTCGTCCTGCTCTGGAGTTCGTCCTTCATCGCGTCGAAGACCGGCTTGCGGTACTTTTCGCCGCTGCTGTTCGTCGCGATCCGGCTTGCCGCCTGCGCCGTTGTGCTGTTGGGCTTGATGCTGCTGCTGCGCCGGTCCTGGCGACCTCTTGCGACGTGGCGATGGTTGCACTGTGCGGTCGCCGGCGCGCTGCTGAATGCTGTCGGGCTGATGGCGCCCCATGTCGGAATGCTGGTAGCACCGGCCGCCCAGATCGCCCTCGTGCAGTCCTTGACTCCGCTGCTGACGGCGGTTCTCGGCGTGATCCTGTTGCGCGAGCGGCTACGCACCGGCCAATGGACCGGACTGGCGCTCGGCTTGGCTGGCGTGAGCCTCGTCGTGGGTCAGGCCGCTTTCGAAAGCACCGCCCGGCTTGCAGGTCTGGTGCTGGCCTTCGTCGGCGTGATCGGGTTGGTAGCAGGGACGCTCTACTTCGGGCGGTTCTGCCGTGGTGTGGCCCTGTTGCCCGGCGCCGCGGCGCAGTTCACGTCTGCTGCCGTCGTTGCGGGATTGGGAGCGTGGTTGCTGGAGGCGCCGCGCGCGGAGTGGACCGGCGCCGCCGCGGCCGCCCTGGCGTGGAACACGACGATGGTTTCCCTGGGCGGAATGGGACTCTACTTCGTCATGCTTGCCCGCGGCACCGCCGCTCGCACGACCGCCAATTTCTATCTCGTGCCCGGAACGGCGGCGGTGCTCGCGTGGGCGCTGCTGGGCGAACGGCTCAGCCGGCTCGCCATCACGGGGCTGGTGATAGCGTCCGCCGGCTGCTGGCTCGTCAATGCTGGCCGCCCCCGGCCTGAACACGAAGCTGCCGCACCGGGAAAGACGGTCGTGAGGAAGGGCTGACGACGGCCGCGTCGCGGGCTAACGTCGCCGCATGGACAAGCAAGTGCCGCGGGCGCACCACGACCTCGGCGGGGTCGAGAAATTCCTGTGCGAGGCGGTCGATACCGAGCCGCACGCGCTGACCGCGTTCGACCGCGAGGTCGACGCGCTGCGCCAGGTGCTCGGCCGCAAGGGCGTGATGACGGTGGACGAGCTGCGGCGCGGCATCGAGGCCATCCCGGAAACCGAGTATCACCGGCTGTCCTACTATCGCCGCTGGATGCGCTCGATCGCCGACACGCTGCTCCGCAAGGGCGTCATCTCCGAGGCCGAGCTGCGCGCCGCGCTGGAGCGCGGCTGATGGCCGAAAAATTCGCGCCCGGTGCGGCGGTGCGGGTGCGCGACGACTGGCCGGAGGCGCGCGGGCCGGCGCATATCCGCACGCCGCATTACATTCGCGGGGTGCGCGGGCGCGTGGTGCGCCGGCTCGGCGCCTTTGCCAACCCCGAGGACCTCGCCTTCGCCCGACCGGCGCCCGTCGTCCCGCTCTATCACGTCGCCTTCGATCCCTCGGCGATCTGGCCGGACCCGCCACCGGACGGGCCAGGGCGGCACGAGCTGCTGGTCGAGGTCTTTGAACACTGGCTGGAGCCCGCCGCATGAACATTCTCGAGACCGACGGGGAGAAGCTGCTGGGCGCGCTGCGGGCGCTGCTGGCCGACAAGGGGATCGCCACGCCGGATGAGATCGCCGAGCGCATGGAAATCACCGACCAGGCCTCGCCCGGCCAGGGCGCCCGCATGGTGGCCCGCGCCTGGACCGATCCCGGATACCGGGCGCTTCTACTGCAGGACGGGACGCAGGCCGCCGAGGCGCTCGGCATCCCGATGCGCGGCGCCCCGCCGCTCGGGGTGCTCGAGAACACGGACGCGGCGCACAACCTGGTCGTCTGCACCCTGTGCAGCTGCTATCCGCGCGCCGTGCTCGGCTATCCGCCGTTCTGGTTCAAGTCGGCGGCGTATCGCGCCCGTGCCGTGCGCGACCCGCGCGGGCTGCTGGCCGAGTGGGGCACCGTGCTGCCGGAGACGATGGCGGTGCGCGTCGTCGACTCGACGGCCGATTACCGCTGGATGGTGCTGCCCCGCCGCCCCGACGGCACGACGGGCTGGACCGAGGAGCAATTGGCCGGGATCGTCCGCGAGGGCGACATGATCGGCGTCACCGTGCCGGCTGCCGCATAACATCGTCTCAGGGGAGGCGCGGATGCCCAAAGGCTATGTCTATGCCGAAGTCGAGGTCACCGACCCCGAACTCTACGCCACCTACTCGCCGAAGGCGGCGGCGGCGATCGCGGCGTTCGGCGGCCGCTACCTGGTGCGCGGCGGCAATGCCGAGGTGATCGAGGGTGATCGTCCGGTGCGGCGCGCCGTCATCCTGGAGTTCGACAGCCCGGCGCGCGCCCGCGAGTTCTACCACTCGCAGCAGTATCAGGAGGCGCTGGCCATCCGCCGCCGCGCGTCGCGGGCCGATCTTGTCATGCTGGAGGGCTACGACCCACCCGGCTAGGCGTCCTCCGTTCGTCGCCAAACGATCATCCAAGCCACTGCCGCAAAAGGCTATTGGCCCATGATGCATTACATGGCTCTGGCCACCGACTTCGACGGCACCATTGCCCATGACGGGGTGGTGGATGGTCCCACCCTTGCCGCCCTGAAGCAGCTGCGCGGGGCGGCACGACGGGTGATCCTGGTCACCGGCCGCGAGCTCGACGATCTGCAACGGGTCATGCCCGAGATCGACGTGTTCGACCTCGTGGTGGCCGAGAACGGCGCCCTGCTCTACCGGCCGGAGACGCGCGAGGAACGGCCTCTGGTCGCACCGCCCGATCCCCGCTTCGTCGAGCGCCTGCGCGAGCTGCAAGTCGAGCCGCTCTCCGTCGGCCGGTCCATCGTCGCGACCTGGGAGCCGAACGAGACCAAGGTGCTGCAGGCCATCCAGGAACTCGGGCTCGAACTCACCATCACCTTCAACAAGGGCGCGGTGATGGTGCTGCCGTCCGGCGTCAACAAGGCGAGCGGGCTCGCCGCCGCGCTCGCCGAACTCGATCTCGCCCCGCTCAACTCGGTCGCGGTCGGGGATGCCGAGAACGACATGGCGTTCCTCGACATTGCCGGCTGTGCGGTCGCGGTAGCGAACGCCACCGAAGCGTTGAAGGAGCGCGTCGTCTGGGTCACGGACGGCATCCGCGGCGACGGCGTGCAGCAGCTCATCACCCGGCTGCTGAAAACCGACCTTGCGGAGCTGGACGCCCGGCTACCCCGGCAGACGGTGGAACTCGCCGAACCCGAGTCCGGACCCGCGAGCGGCGAGGCGGTGCGGTTCGCGCCGCATCGGGAGACGGTGCTGCTCGCCGGCCGCTCGGGCGGCGGCAAGTCCACCCTGACCCAGGGTTTCACCGAGCGGCTGAGCGCCGCCGGGTTCCAGTTCTGCCTCATCGACCCGGAGGGCGACTACGAGGGGCTGGAGCACGCGGTGAGCGTCGGCGCCCCCGACCAGCCGCCGACCACGCAGCGGATCGGCGAACTGCTCCGCAAGACGGACACCAGCGTGGCGGTCAACCTGCTCGGGGTGAAGCCAACCGACCGCCCGGCATTCTTCGCCGCGATGCTGCCGGAGCTGATGCAATTGCGAGCCCAGCTCGGCCGGCCGCACGTGCTGATCGTCGACGAGGCGCACCATCTGCTGCCGGCGGAGTGGGAGCCCGGCCGCCTGGTGCCCCCCGAGGCGCTGACCGGGTGCTTCCTCATCACCACCCGCCCGGAGGCGGTCTCGTCCCGCCTGCTCCCCTGCGTCGACCGGCTGCTCGTCGTCGGCGAAGAGCCGCGCCAGACGGTGCAGGCGTTCTGCGCCGCGCGCGACCTGCCGGTGCCCAAGGTTCCCGATTCGCTGGCGCTGGGCGAGATGCTGGTGCTGGACACCGCCGCCGGCGAGATCGCCCGCATGAAGGTCATCCCGGGCGAGAGTCCGCGCGTGCGTCACCGGCGCAAATACGCCGAAGGCAAGTTGGGCGAGGACCGGAGTTTCTGGTTCCGCGGCCCGGAGGCGCGGCTGAACCTGCGTGCGCGCAACCTTGTCGCCTTCATGGAGCTGGGCGAGGGCGTCGGACCCCGGCACGTGGCAGTGGCACCGCGAGCGGGGCGACTACTCGCGCTGGGTGGCGGAGGCGATCAAGGACCAGGAACTGGCGGACGATGTTGCCGGCATCGAGCGCAGCGATCGCCCGGTGGACGACGCCCGCACCGCGCTGCACGCCCTGATCGAGCAGCGCTACACCCTGCCTGGTTGACCATGCACCTTCGGGCTTCAGCCGATCATGGTCCCGCCAGGTCGAGCATCGCTGCGAACCCGGTTTCCGTGCCGAAGGCGAGCTGCTTGCCGTCCGGGCTCCAGGCCAGCGCCGAGACCGGACTATTGCCGGGCCGCGCAACGGGGACAATCCGGGCCGAGCCGATCTCGGCCATGACGACCAGCCCGTCCGAGAACCCGGCGGCGACGATTTCTTCCCTGGGATGGCAGGCGAGCCGCGTGCAGAGGACGCCGGGGTCGCCGCCGGCCAGCTCCGTCGGCGCCTTGCCCATCGGACCGCCGCCGAAGAACGGCCACAACACGACCGCGTCGGCGCCGCTGCTCGCCAGCCACTTGCCGCTGCGGGTGAACCCAAGACTTTGCGTCTTCGACGGATAGCCGCTCATCCGCATATGCTGCATGTCGGACAGCCGCCAGCCATGCAGCGCATTCTCCTGCATCGCGGTCATGACGTTATCGCCGTCGGGCGAGATGGCGATGCCGGTGTGGCTGCCCTTCCACTCCAGGCGCCGCGGGGTGTCGGTCTTGGCGGCGACGAACCACAGCGAGGCACCGTTGTAGTGCGCCGCGCCGATGCGCTTGCCGCGGGCGTCGAAGGCGAGGCCGGTGACGCTGGAGGGATGCTCCAGCATTTTCATCTTTTGCCCGCCGGCCTCGAACAGATGGACCTGCCGGCCGACCGCGCAGGCGAGCAGCCCGCGCCCCTTGTCGGGCTGCATGCTCGCGACCTGCTCCACCCATTTCATGCCGAACGAGGCGATGTCCGTCACGGTCCCGTCGGCGCCGATCCGCCGGAAGCGGCCGTCGTCGCCGCCGCTCACGAACCCCGACGGCGTGCCGTCCGGCGCCAGCGCCAACGCTGCGCCGTCATGCACGGGAACGGCGGTCCAGCTCTCGTCCCCGGCCAGCGCCACGAGGTGGACCATGCCGTCGCCCAGCGCGAAGGCCCCGCTCCGGCCGGCCCGGTCGAAGGCGCAGCCTACCACGTACGCCCCGAGCCGGCGGTACGTGCCGCGCTGGTCGAGCAGGAACCGCGGCGCGAGGGTCGGGCCCATCGACGCTCAGCCCGCCTGACAGGATTCGAAGCCGCGCCGCAGCACCGGGCGGTTGAGGTTGCGGCCGATGAACACGATCCGGCTGTGGCGCGGGTCGCCCTCTTTCCAGCGGCCGATGAAGTCGCCGTCGGCGATCATGTGGACCGCCTGGAAGGCGAAGCGCCGGTCGTCGCCGGCATAGGCGAGAATGCCCTTGGTGCGCAGCAGGTCCTGCCCGCTGGTGGCGAGCAGGGTGCCGATCCAGGCGTTGAAGCGCTCGGGGTCGATCGGCTTCTCCACCTCAAAGCTCACCGAGTTGATGTCGTCGTTGTGCTCGTGCTCGTCATCGACGAGGAAGTTGGGTTCCCGCTCCAGCACCCGCGCGAGGTCGAAGGCGCCGCGGTCCAGCACCTCCTCGATCGGCAGGCTGGCGCGCTCGGTGCGATGGATCACGGCGAACCGGTTGATCGCCCGGATGCGGCGCTCGACCTCCTCGAGTTCGGCCGGGGTCACGAGATCGGTCTTGTTGAGCACGATCACGTCGGCGAAGGCGATCTGGTCCTCCGCCTCGTGGCTGTCGTCGAGCCGCTGCGGCAGGTGCTTGGCATCCACCACCGTGACGATCGCGTCGAGCTTGGTTTTCGCCCGCACCGCGTCGTCGACGAAGAAGGTTTGGGCGACCGGCGCCGGGTTGGCGAGGCCGGTGGTCTCGATGATGATGCCGTCGAACTTGTCGCGCCGCTTCATCAAACCGCCGACGATGCGGATGAGGTCGCCGCGCACGGTGCAGCAGACGCAGCCGTTGTTCATCTCGAACACTTCCTCGTCGGTGTCCACCACGAGGTCATTATCGACGCCGAGTTCGCCGAATTCGTTAATGACCACGGCATATTTCTTGCCATGGTTCTCGCTGAGGATGCGGTTGAGCAAGGTGGTCTTGCCGGCGCCGAGATAGCCGGTCAGCACGGTCACCGGGATCTGCTCGGACTGGCTTGCTGTCTGCGCCATGTGGCCTGCTCCGATCGTGTTTTCTTCGCTGGCCGAGATATAGGCGCCTGGCCGTGCTGCGGCCACCCGAGGGCGTCAGGCGTTCGGCTGCCCTGTCTCTGGGACGAGGGCCTCGGGGTCTAGCGCGACGAGCCGGGCTCCTTGTGGGCTTCCATGAACGACCGCAGCACCGCGTTCATGCGGGTGAGATGCCCGCGTCCCTGCGCCTTGAACCACTCGAGGACGTCGTTATCGACCCGGAGATTGACGGCGGTCTTACCGCCCGCCGGCATCACCACGCGGGCGGAATTCCAGAACTCGGCATCAATGGGATACGCGGGGGCGTCGGCGCGCGTGAGCGTCTGACCCCGGGACCGGCGCTCGCTAAGGCTCTTCAGCGAGTATTGCTTGGTATCGTCGCTTGCCATCCTCGTCCACCCGCCATGCGCTGATGATCCGACGGACCGCTCCGCGCCACGTGTAAGCCACCATGAAGTAGTCGTCGCCAACGCCCCCAAGTGCCCGCAGCCTCTCCTCTCCGTAGTCGGAGCGCCGATCCACCGCCTCAATCACCGGTCGGAGGAAGATCAGCGCCGCATCCCGAAAATCGACCCCGTGCTCCTCGATGTTGCGGCGTCGCTTGGTCTCGTCCCACTCGACCAGCATCTCAGGTGAGGTACTCAATCGTAGATACAACGACAGTTGTTGTGCAAGGCAAGCAAGCCAGTACAGTCCCGGTCACGCGGTCAGCTCCTGCCGCAACGCGTTGAGCCGGGCGGCGGTGGGCGGCAGGTCGAATTGGCGCGCACGCGTCAATCCCGCGCGGGCGAGCCGGGCACGCAGCGGAGCATCGGTCGCCAGGGTAAAAACGGCGTCGGCAACCGTGTCGGGCCGGTCCGGGTCGGCGTAGAGGGCGGCCTCGCCGGCGACTTCGGGCAGGCCGCCGCGTGGGGCGCAGACCAGCGCCGCGCCGGAGGCCATCGCCTCGAGCGCGGTCAGTCCGAACGGTTCCTGCCAGCGGCTCGGCACGACGACGATCGCCGCCCGCGCCATCGCCGCCAGCACGAGCGGGTGCGGCTGATAGCCGCGCAGGGCCACCCCGGCCGCCGCCGCCGCCGGGCGCAGGTCGGCGATGGTGCGCGTCTCGGGGCTGTCCGGGCCGAAGCGGTCGGCGCCCAGCATTTCCGCCTGCCAGCCCGGCAGCCGCGGCAGCGCCGCCGCGCACGCCGCGACGAACACGTCCGGCGCCTTGTCCGGCACCAGCCGGCCGACGAATAGGATTTTTTGGTCCCGCTCCTCCGGCGGCGCGCGCGGCGGTAGCGATGCGAGGTCGATGCAGTTGGGCAGCACGATCGGCGGGCGCGGCGGTGCGGCGACGCCCTCCACCATCCGGTCGGCGACGAACCGCGAGACCGCGATCACCGCCGCCAGGCGCCGCAGGGCCGCCGCCCGGGCCCGCGCCGAGGCGAGCGGCCGCATCCCCTGCGGGTCGTTGTGCAGCACCAGGGCGACGGGGATGGCGGGAAACCGCGTTGCCAGGAACCGCGCGATTTCGGCCCGGTTATGTACCTCGATCAGCGCCGGCTGACTGCGCTGCAGCAGCCGCGCGACGGCCGCCGCGAACCGCAGGTTCGGCGCCGCCGGCAGCCACAAGACAGGTCGAGCGGGGCGGAACGGCACGTCGGGAAACACCGGCCCGGCCTGCGCGCCGCCGATCACGACGGGGGCGAACGGTCCCGGTGCGGCGGCCAGCCGGTGCGCGATCAGCCCGACCGCGCCGGTGCGCCCCGGTCCGAACCCCTCGCGCGGCGGCAGCACGATCGCAACGGTCGGGAACTCGCCGGGCATGACGGCGGACCGTAGAGCAGGCTCGCCCGCACGGGAACCGATACGGAGAGGCTTGTACCGGCCGCCGAAACCGGCTATGCGCTCGCAGGTGCAATCGACCTCACGCCAGCCGGCGTTCGCCGCGGAACCGTGGCTGATCGGGCGTCACGAAGTGCTTGTGGGCGACTGCCTCGCCGCGCTCGCTTGCCTGTGCACCGGCTCGGTCGACATCGTGGTGACATCGCCGCCGTACAATATCGGCGCCGCCTACCGCAGCTACGACGATCGCCGCCCGCGCGAGGAATACCTTGCCTGGCTGCGCGAGGTCGGGGGCGAACTCGGGCGGGTGCTCAAGCCGAACGGATCGTTTTTCCTCAACGTCGGCGCGACGAACGCCGATCCGTGGCTGTCGATGGACGTCGCCGCAGCGTTCCGCGACGCGTTCATCATGCAAAACCACATCATGTGGGTGAAATCGGTCGCCATCGGGTCCGACACGGTCGGCCACTTCAAGCCGATCAACAGTCGCCGCTTCCTCAACCACACGCACGAATCGGTGTTTCATCTGACCAAGACGGGAGCGGTCGCGCTTGACCGCCTCGCCGTCGGCGTGCCGTTCAAGCACAAATCGAACATCGCGCGCTGGGGCCATGCCGCCGACCGCCGGTGCGCCGGCGATGTCTGGTTCATCCCCTACCGGACCGTGCAGTCCAAGCAGCAGAAATTCGACCACCCGGCCGGGTTTCCTGTCGAGCTGCCGAGGCGTTGCATATTACTGCACGGGGTCGGCGATCCGGTCGTGCTCGATCCGTTCCTCGGTGCGGGCAGCACCCTGGTCGCCGCCGAGCAGCTTGGTGCGCGCGGTCTGGGTATCGAGATCGATCCGCACTACGCCGCCGTTGCGGCCGAGCGCGTGCGCGCCGAGATCGCCCGAACCGACTGACAGAGCGGTGGTTTCGGGCGGTGCAGCAAAGACTGAGCCGACCCGCTTACCGCTCCTCCGAGATGTCATGCATCTACATCTCCACCTTGGTACCAAGTTCGATCACGCGCGGCGGCGGGATCAGGAAGTAGTCCGGTGCGCTCACCGCATTGCGCGTCATGAAGGCATAGACCCGCTCCTGCCAGCGCGGCAGATCGGGCTGCAGCGATGGAACCGGATTCTCCCTCCCCAAGAAGAAGGACGCGATATCCGGATCACATCCGACCTCCTCGTGATGCAAGGCGAGTGCGGTCGGCACGTCCGGCTTCTCGGCAAACCCGAAATGCAGTTCGACCTCTCGGAACCCCGAAGGCAGCTCTTTGACACGAACCCGGTTCTCCTCCGCGACACGCGGAGTGCGGTCGGTGATGACTTGCAACAACACCACGTGCTGGTGCACGACACCGTTGTGCTTGAGGTTGAGTGCCAGGGCTGCGGGAACGACCTCCGATTGCTTCGTCAGATACACGGCGGTGCCAGGCGTCCGAACCGGCCCGCCCGAGCGGGAGAGACTGGCGATGAAATCCTTCAACGGCATCGCGTCGGCGTCCCGTTTGGCGAACGCGATCGAGCGCCCGCGGCGCCAGCACAGCATGATCGTCAGCGACACGACGCCGACCAGGATCGGAAACCAGCCCCCGCCAGGGATTTTGTGGACGTTGGCCGAGACGAACGTGACGTCGACGTCAGAAAGAACGCCAGGAACGGCACGACGAACACCATTGGCCAGTGCCAAACGCCTCGCGCCACGGTGGCAACCAACAGCGTGGTGACGAGCATGTCGCCGGCCACCGCGATCCCGTAGGCATTGGCGAGTGCGTCCGAACTGCGGAACCCGAACACCAGCCCCAGCACCGCCGCGGCAAGCAGCCAGTTGATCTGCGGCACATAGACCTGCCCCGCCGATTCCGCCGATGTTTGCCGGATCTCCAGTCGCGGCAGGACACCGAGCTGTATCGCCTGCTGTACGAGAGCGAACGCGCCGGAAATGACCGCCTGACTGGCGATGATGGTTGCCGCAGTGGTCAGGATCACGACCGGCACCAGCAGCCACACGGGAAACAGCAGGAAAAACGGGTTGGACGCGGTGGCGTGGTCCGCCAGCACCAATGCGCCCTGACCCAGATAGTTGAGCACAAGCGCGGGCATGACCAGGGCGAACCAGTCAATCCGGATCGCGTCGCGGCCGAAATGGCCCATATCGGCGTAGAGTGCCTCGCCGCCTGTCAGTGCCAGGAACACCGAGCCGAGCACGGTGAAGGCGACCCATCCGTTGGCGTGCGCCAGATAGGAGATCGCATAGGTTGGATTGAGCGCGGCAAGCACCACCGGCCGGCTTACGACGTGGTATAGTCCGGCGAGCGCCAGTACGGTGAACCACGCCGCCATCACCGGCCCGAACAGCGCTCCGACCTGGCCGCTGCCGTGACGCTGGATCAAGAAGAGTGCAACGAGGACCACGGCGGCGAGCGGAACGACGTAGGGCGTGACCGCGGGAAGGGCGAGTTCCAGGCCCTCGATCGCGCTCAGCACGGAAATGGCAGGAGTGATCATGGCGTCGCCGAAGAACAGCGACGCGCCGGCCAACCCGACGATCAGCAGCACGCCCTGCAATCGCCCGGCAGCCGGCAAGGCGAGTGAGAGCAGGGACATCGTGCCGCCCTCGCCATGATTGTCGGCCCGCATGACGAAAACCACGTATTTGAGCGCGACGATGAGGACGACGGCCCAGAACACCAGCGACAACACGCCGAGCACGGTGGCCTGCACCGCGGCGTCTCCGGCTGCCCGCAGCGACTCTCGGAACGCATAGATCGGGCTGGTCCCGATGTCGCCGAACACGACCCCGAGCGCACCGAGCATAAGCGCCGACCGCACCGGATGGGCAGCGATGGCGTGGGTGGATGCGGCAGCAGCAGACGTAGTCATCAGATGGATCCCGAAGGTGGACGCTGGTCGCATCGTCAGCGTGCCAAACCTTCCCCGTCCGACCAAGCTGTGCCGTCTCGGAGCGGGTGCGAACCCAATCGCCCACGACGACCCAGGCGACGGCGAGCGGGGCAACTGTCCTCCCCCTTGCCCCGCTGCCGATACGGCCGGACACTCGGCGACAACACGGCGCGCAACAGCGCCGAAGGCGGGTTAAAGGGGGATGGGATGGGACGTTCGATGGGCCGCTGGGCGGCCGTGCTTGGCGTGCTCGGTTTGGTGTGCAGCGGGTTGGCCGCCCGCGCCGAAGGAACCATCCCGATCGCCTTCATCGGGCCATTCTCCGGACCGTTCGGGCCGCAGGGCGACGCCTTCTTCAAGCAACTCCAATACTCACTGGAGGCGGTCAACGCGGAAGGCGGCGCTCTCGGCAAAAAGTTCGAGATGGTCACGTTCGACGACAAGATGCAGCCGGCCGAAAGCCTGATCGCGCTGAAGAGCGCCACCGATCGCAACATCCCGTTCGTGCTGCAATGCCTCGGGTCCAACGTCGCCGCCGCCATGAGTGACGGCGTCTCCAAATACAACGCGCGCAACCCCGACCATCGGGTGATCCACCTGAACTGCGCCGCGCTCGCCAACGAACTGACCAACGAAAAGTGCGATTTCTGGCATTTCCGCTTTGCCGACAACGTCACCCAACGGGCTGACATGCTGGTGCGTGGCCTGCCGAAATCGGTGCGGACCGTCTACCTGATCAACCAGGATTACCTCTACGGACAATCCGTCCAGCATGAGCTGCGCGGCCTGCTCGCGCAGCGCCGGCCCGACATTACGGTCGTCGGCGACGAGCTGGTGCCGCTCGGCAAGGTGAAGGATTTCTCGCCCTACATCGCCAAGATCAAGAGCTCGGGGGCGCACGCGGTGCTTACCTCCAACTGGGGAACCGACTTCAACCAGTTGCTCAAGGCGGGCGTCAATTCAGGGATCGACGTCGCCTACTACACCCTGTCCGCCCATCTGAACGGAGGACCGACCGCGATGGGCCCCGCCGGTGCCGACCGGGTGCACAGCGTCACCGATTTCCACGAGAACCTGCCGGTCGAGGCGCACAACGCCGCCGCCGAGGCCTGGATCAGCGGGTTCCGGGCGAAGAACCCGGATTTCGATCTCGTGTGGATCAACTTTCGGACCATGTTCGAGATGCTCCGCAAGGCGATCACCAAGGCGGGCAGCACCGATCCGATGGCAGTGGCCCTCGCCCTGGAGGGGATCGAGGCCGACGACGTCATCGGTCAGCCGAACGTCATGCGGGCACAGGACCACCAGTTGTTGGCCCCCCTCACCGTGGCGGTGTTCACCAAAGATGTGAAATACGATTCGGAAAAAACCGGACTGGGCTGGAAAACCGAGCTCACAGTTCCGGCTGCCGCCCTGGCGCCTCCGACCACCTGCCAGATGAAGCGGCCCGCGTCGTAGCCCCCGCTTCGTAGATTGGGCCGCCGCGCTGGCCGGTTGCCTCGGTCCGGCGCGGAACCTACCGTGTGCCTGACGCGGGCGCACCCGCACGACTGAGGAGAGACGTGTCATGGCCCGCATGGGTTTTGGGGCATTTCTGGCCCCCCACCATCCGATCGGCGAGAATCCGCTGCTCCAGTTCCGCCGCGACCTCGATTTCGCCGAGCATCTCGACCGGTTGGGCTATGACGAGTTCTGGTGCGGCGAGCACCATTCGAGCGGCTGGGAGATGATCGCCTCCCCCGAGATGTTCCTGGCCGCCGCCGGCGAGCGCACCAAGCGCATCCGCCTCGGCACCGGCGTGGTGTCGCTCCCCTACCACCACCCGTTCAACGTGGCGCAGCGGATGGTCCAGCTCGACTACATGACCGGCGGGCGCGTGATCTTCGGCACCGGGCCGGGCGCCCTCGCCTCCGACGCGCACACCCTCGGCGTCGATCCCATGCTGCTGCGCGATCGTCAGGACGACGCGATCGGCGTCATCCGCCGGCTGTTCAGCGGCGAGCGCGTCACCGCCCGGACCGACTGGTACACCTTGCAGGACGCGGCGCTGCAGCTCCTGCCGCTGCAGGAGGACATGCCGTTCGCGGTCGCCTCGCAGATCAGCCCGTCGGGCATGACCTTGGCCGGCAAGCACGGTATCGGCGTGCTCTCCCTCGGCTCGATGTCGAAGGAGGGCTTGATGGCGCTGCCGACGCAATGGAGTTTTGCCGAGCGGGCCGCCGCCGAGCACGGCCGTACCGTCAGCCGCCGCGACTGGCGGGTGGTGCTGAGCTGGCATATCGCCGAGACCCGCGAAAAGGCCCGTGCCGAAGCGGCGGACGGCCTGCTGCGCTGGCACAACGAATACATCGTCGGCACGTTGCAGCGGCCCGGCGCCAAACCCTTCAAGTCGGCCGACGAGGCGGTGGAAAAGACCGCCTATTCGGACGGCGCTTCGTCCACCATCGGCACGCCGGACGACCTGATCGCGATGATCAAGTCGCTGATCGACGTCAGCGGCGGGTTCGGCTTCGTCATCGGCTTCGCGCATGACTGGGCGAACCCCGAGAACACGTTCCGGAGCTGGGACCTGGTGGCGCGCTATGTCGTGCCGGAGATCAACGGCTACCTTGCCGGGCTGCGTCGGTCGCAGGACTTCCTCGTCAACAATCGCGGCGTGTTCAACCGCGCCGGCGAGGCGGTGATGGCCAAGATCATGGAGAACGAGGTGGCCGCCGCCGCCCTCGCCGTCACCAAGTCGTCGCGCTTCAGCGTGTCAGCGAGCAACGCGCCCGATCTCGAACAGGCCGGCGCCCGATCCGGCGCCAAGGCCGGGACGGGCTAGGAGCGTCGGGACCGGGCGTCCCAGCCTACCGCACGCTACACGGCATCCTTAGTACCCGGGGGCGCTTCCCGGCCGGCGCGATGGCGCTATTCTGCCGGCGTCAAGTCCCGGCACCAAGCCAAGTTCCAGGAGACGCCAGCGCATGTCCGCGTCCAGCAGTCCTACGCAGCAGCAGAAGCACGTCGTGGCCGCCTGCTATCTCGGCTGGACGCTCGATGCGTTCGACTTCTTCATCATGGTGTTCATCATTGGCGACATCGCGCGCGAGTTCGGCACCGACCGGACCACCGTGACCTGGGCGATCACGCTCACCTTGTTCCTGCGCGCGCTGGGGGCGTTCCTGTTCGGCCGTCTGGCCGACCGGTTCGGGCGCCGGCCGACCCTGATGGCGAACGTGATGATCTACTCGGTGCTGGAATTCCTGACCGGCTTCTCGCCCAATCTCACCGTGTTCCTGATCCTTCGCGCGCTGTACGGCATCGCCATGGGCGGCGAGTGGGGCGTCGGCGCGTCCCTGACGATGGAGAGCATCCCGGCCCGCTGGCGGGGTTTCGTGTCCGGCCTGCTGCAGGCGGGCTATCCCAGCGGCTTCCTGCTGGCAACCGTGGTCTACCGCCTGTTCTACGGCACCGGGCTGGTCGGCTGGCGCGGCCTGTTCATGATCGGGGTCGTGCCGGCGCTGCTCGTGCTCTACATCCGCCGCACCGTGCCCGAAAGCCCCGACTGGGAGCGGCGCGACGCGGTGGCGCGCAAGGTCGGCGTCGCCGAGGTGGTGCGCCGTCACCTGGGCCTGACGATCTACGCCGTGCTGATGATGACCGCGTTCAACTTCTTCAGCCACGGCACGCAGGACCTCTATCCGAACTACCTGCAGACCGAGCGCCATCTCGGGGTCAATGCGGTGTCGACCATCGCCATCATCTTCAACATCGGTGCGATGATCGGCGGCCTTGTGTTCGGCAGCCTGTCGCAGCGGATCGGACGACGCGCGGCGATCGTGATCGCGGCGCTGCTGTCGCTGCCGATCATCCCGCTCTGGGCGTTCTCCGCCGACCCGGTGTACATCGCGATCGGCGCGTTCCTGATGCAGATCTGCGTCCAGGGCGCGTGGGGCGTCATCCCGGCGCACCTCAACGAGCTGTCGCCGCCCGAGATCCGCGGCACCTTCCCCGGCTTGACCTATCAGCTCGGCAACTGCCTCGCCTCCGCCAACGCGACCATCCAGAGTGGCCTCGCCGGGGCTTTCTTCGGCGGCGCGCTGAGCTGGCCGCTCGCCGGCGTGGCCGGGACGGTCGCCATCATCATCGCCGTCATGGTCGGCCTCGGCCGGGAGGCGCGCGAGGTCCGCATGGGACACGAACTGGTGGCCGCCGAATAGGCGGCCCCAGTCGGCAAGGTCAGTCGGCGAGGAACGTGGCGAAGGCGTCGACCGGCTCGCGCGGCGGCACCAGCGCGTTGGCGGGCTCGTCAGGGTCCTTGTGGCCGATCGCCATGCCGCAGACCACGATCTCCTGCTCCGGGATCGCGAGCTGGCGGCGGATGATCGCGTGGAAATTGCCGAACGCCGCCTGCGGGCAGCTATCGAGGCCATAGCCGCGCGCGGCGATCATCAGATTTCTGCATGAACATGCCGAGATCGAGCCAGCTGCCGAGCCCGAGGTTGCGGTCGATGGTGAAGATCAGCCCGACCGGCGCGCCGAAGAAGGAATAGTTCTTGCCGTGCTGCACCTTGGTGCGCGCGAAATCGCCCTTGGCGATGCCGAGGGTGCCGTACAGCGCCCAGCCGATCTGCCGACGACGATCGAGGTAGGGCGATTGCAGCGCCTCCTTCGGATAGTAGTGGTACTCCATCGTCGGGTGCTCGCCGCGCTCGTGCGCCGCCATGATCTCGTCGACGAGGCGCTGCCGGGCCGCGCCGGTCAGCACGCGCACCCGCCAGGGCTGCGTGTTGGTCATGCTCGGCGCGGTCGCGGCCAGTTCGAGCAGGTGGCGGACGGTGGCCTCGGGCACCGGATCGGGCCGAAAGCCGCGCACGCTGCGACGGGTACGGATGGCGGTCTCCACCGCGACGGACATGGGTTCGGCGTTCACACGGCACACTCCGGCTGGGATCGGGAGCACCACAATACCGGGCGGGGCGGGATTGGCGAGCAACCGGCGGCGGAGCCGGCCGGAGCGGCGGTGGCGGCCAGGTTGATCTGGCCGCCAATGCCCGTGAGCCTAATTCGATGTCGGAAGCCTCAATAGCCGCATGAAATGAACTTCGATTGAAAAGGTGATCTGCAAGCTTTTGGAGGGTCGGCCCGGGCATGGCGACGGCCAAAAAATCCGTCCCTATTGCCTGTCCGTGCCGCCGTCTTGATCCGTCTGACTGAAATCCGTCCTGTTACACGAAAACCGTGCGCTCACAGGAATGTGAGCCAATGAACGCAGTCGCACGTCAACCCTGCCGCATTCGGCCGTTAAATCGACATCAAACTCACAGGTCCGTGAGTTCGGTCCGCGCCATGACAGTGTCGGGGCTTCCTGGTATCGGTCGGGGCAATGACGGCGTCGGTCGGCCGACCGACGTCACCCAGGGAGCAGGTGATGCCGGTCAACCTCAAGCGCGTGTTCTACGTGCGTTATCTCGCGAGCCTGATTTTTGCCGAGGTGCTCGGTCGCCGCCCGGACGTTTCGCTCGAAAAATTGGAGAACGACAGTCCCGAGCACGAGGCCGGGCCGGTGATCGCCGCCGCGCACGCCTATCAGATCGGCGCGGCGCGCGACGAGATCGACCCGAAATACTACGCCACCGACGCGCTGCTCGCGCGTGCGCCCAATCTTGTCGCGGTGTCCAGCAACGGCGCCGGTTATGACACCGTCGATCTCGCCGCCTGCACGCGGGCGGGCGTGATCGCGGTCAACCAGGCGGGCGGCAACAAGGAGGCGGTGGCCGAACACGCGCTCGGGATGATGCTGGCCTTGTCGAAGCGCATCGTCGAGACCGATCGGCGGATGCGCCGGGCCTCGAACATTCCGCGCAACGACTACATGGGCAACGACCTGATTGGCCGCACGGTCGGCATCGTCGGGCTTGGCAACGTCGGTTCGCGCCTGGCCGAGCTGTGCCGCGGCCTGTTCCGCATGCGGGTGCTGGCCTACGACCCCTACCTCGCCGACGCCGAGGCCGCCGCGCGCGGGGCCGAGCGGGTCCCGCTCGACGAGCTCATGCGGCAATCCGATTTCGTCTCGATCAATTGCCCCCGCACCGCCGAGACGCTCGGCATGGTCGGCGCCGCGCAGTTCGCGCTCATGCAGCCGCACGCCTACTTCGTCACCACCGCGCGCGGCGGCATCCACGACGAGCGGGCGCTGGCCGATGCGTTGCGCGAGCGGCGCATCGCGGGCGCGGGTCTGGATGTGTGGGACAAGGAGCCGCCGCCGCACGACGATCCGCTGCTCGCCTTCGACACGGTCATCGCCAGCCCGCACACGGCCGGGGTGACGCACCAGGCGCGGGCGAACATGGCGACGATCGCCGCCGAACAGGTCCTCGACATTTTGGACGGCAAGCGGCCGCCGCGCCTGCTCAACCCGGAAGTCTGGCCGGCCTACATGGCGCGCTTCGAGCGGATTTTCGGGTTCAAGCCGGAGGGCTGAGCGGCCGGCGTGTCGGCCGGCCGCTCGCCTCCAGGCGTCAGGCCGGGTGGAACACGAGAGTGCGCAGCTCGATGCTCTCACGCGGCAGCACATCGGCCGGCGCGGTCGGGTCCTCGAAGGCGGTGTGCGGCGCGAAGCGCGCCCGCCCGTCGGCCGCGGAATTGAAGCACTTCAGCAACAGGGCCTCGTCCGGCTGCATGGCCGGCACATAGAACCAGCGGTGGGCCGGGTTGTAGGTCACGGCATAGGTCTCGCCCACGCGGTCGCGGTAGACGAGATCGGACGGCACGAGGTCGCCGGCTGCGACGGTGCGGGCGTCGCATACCGCCAGCGGCGCATCCCGCAGCGGGCCGCGGATCGGACGCCAGAGATTGACGACCTGCACGCGCCCGCGCAGCAACTCCTCGGCCTCGTCGCCAAAAAAGTCGCGCACGCGCTGCGGACCGGAGCGCTCGGTGTGGTCGACATGGACCCGGGTAGCCGGCTGCCGGGGCGCATCCGGCGCGCGATCGTCGACGCCCCGGACGCGACGCCGGACCGTGTGGTCGAAGATGAAGACGCGGCTCGCCCCGGTCGCCTCGGCGATCACCCGCTCGGCTTCGGGGTAGTAGGTCCGGCGCAGTTCCGCCTCGTCATAGAAATCCCGCACCGCGCTGCGATGGCGGAGGACGGCGAAACCCTCGCGGTCGAGCGAGACGTCCGAGGCGATCGGGCGGACATCCTGGACCGGCACGTGATGGGTCTCGGGCACCACGTTCGACCGTGGGACCCCTGGCGGCGGATCGAACGTGTAGTTGCGCGGGCGATCCGCCATCGGGGTGAGATAGTGCAGCTCGGCCTCGATCAGAGGCAGCTCAAGGCCGAGGTCGGGTGCCGCCACATGCGTATCCACGGTTCTTTTCTCCTAGGAAAACGATTCCAAGCGGGCGTCCGGCCGCATCAGCCCCGCCAAAAGGGCTTGGCAAGCTCGGTGTGAACGTCCCAGCTCGACAGGCCGATGTCGCGCAGCTCGCGCTCGTTCAGCTCGGCCAGCGTGCGCCGCTCGCGGACCCGGCCGCGGAAGCGTCCGATCGCCGCCTTGAGGCGCGCCAGCGTCGATGCGGAGGACGGCCGAGCCCGGAAGGACATCGGGATCAGCTGAGAATTTGTCGGGAGTGGGTGTGCGAAGCCGGCCATGAATGGCCTCCTGGGTGCAACAACTGGCGAGAAGATGGCCCTCGCGCTGGCACTCCACAAAGGATAGTTTGTCACCGCTCGGATGACACAAACTCATGGTTGGACCCCATGATCCTTCCCTCCCTCAACGGATTGCGGGCCTTCGAGGCGGCGGCGCGCCATCTCAGCTTCACCCGCGCCGCCGCCGAGCTGAACGTCACGCAGACGGCCATCAGCCATCAGATCCGGCGCCTCGAGGAGCAGCTCGGCCTCCGCCTGTTCGAGCGCCGCAACCGGGCGCTGCTGCTGACCCGCGAGGCGCAGGCGTACCTGCCCTCGGTGCGCTCCGCCTTCGAGGATTTGCGGCGGGCGACGGCGCGGCTGCAACGCCCCGATCGCGACGAGGTGCTGACCGTGAGCACCACGGCGTCACTCGCCGCAAAATGGCTGGTCACGCGGGTGGCCGCCTTCCAGGACGCCCATCCCGGCATCGAGGTGCGCCTCACGACTTCCGCCCATCTCGTCGATTTCCGGCGCGAGGAAGTCGACATGGCGGTCCGCTACGGGCGCGGCAGCTGGCCGGGGCTGCGCGCGCAGTGGCTGATGGCCGAGGACATCTTTCCGGTGTGCAGCCCGGCCCTGCTGCAAGCGGCGCGGCCGCTTCGTCGGCCGGAGGACCTGGCGTATCATACCTTGCTGCACGCCACGGTCTCGCGCGAGGACTGGCAGCTCTGGCTCACCGCCGCCGGCCTGCCGGTCTCGCTGGCGACCCGGCGCGGCCTCAGCTTCGACCAGAGTTTCATGGCGATCCAGGCCGCGATCGAGGGATTGGGCGTGGCCCTCGGCCGGACGCAGTTGGTCGAAGCCGACATCGCCGCCGGGCGCCTCGTCGTGCCGTTCGACGTGGTGCTGCCCGCCGATGCCGGCTTCTACGTGGTGGCGCCGAACGAGACCGCCGACACGCCGAAAATCGCGCTGTTCCGCGACTGGCTGCTGGGATCGGTGACGCCCGGCGCCGTCGCGCCGCCGCCGCCCGGTTGACCGGTCGGCCCGGTTGACCAGCTGGCCTGTCGGACCGGAGTATGACCGCGGCCAACCGGAGCCCGTCGGATGCTGCGCAAGTCCATCGCCACCGTCGCCTTGAGCGGGACCTTGCCCGACAAGCTCGAAGCCGCCGCCCGGGTCGGTTTCGATGGCGTCGAGGTGATGGAGGCGGACCTGCTGGCCTTCGACGGCTCCCCCGCCGAGGTGCGCCAGATCGCCGCCGACCTCGGCCTCGCCATCGAGATGTACCAGCCGTTCCGCGATTTCGAGGCGATGCCGGAGCCGCAGCGCGTCCGCAACCTCGACCGGGTGGAGCGGAAGTTCGACATCGTGCAGGCGCTCGGCACCGACCTCGTGCTGGTCTGCAGCAACACCCAGCCCGCCGCCTTGGACGACGATGCCCGCGCCGCCGCCGACCTTTGCGAGATGGCGGAGCGCGCCGCCCGGCGCGGGCTGCGGGTCGGCTTCGAGGCGCTGAGCTGGGGCAAGCACATCCGGCTGTGGCGGCACGCCTGGCAGATCGTGCAGCAGGCCGACCACCCGGCGCTCGGCCTGATCGTGGACAGTTTTCACACCCTGGCCCTCCGCGACGATCCGTCCGGTCTCGCGGACCTCCCGGGCGAGCGGATTTTCTTCGTGCAGCTCGCCGACGCGCCGCTGCGCGACATGGACGTGCTGTCCTGGAGCCGACATTTCCGCAATTTTCCGGGGCAGGGCGAGCTGCCGGTGGACGGGTTCGTGCGCGCCGTGCTGGCGAGCGGCTACCAGGGGCCGTTGTCGCTCGAAGTGTTCAACGACTATTTCCGCGCCTCGCCCTCCCGCACCATCGCGCGGGACGGGCTGCGTTCCCTCATCCTGACCGAGGCGCAGGCGCTCGGGCCGGACGCGCTGCCGCCGATGACCGAGACGGACGGCATCGAGTTCCTCGAGTTCGCGGTGGACGAGGCGGTGGGAGCGGAGCTGGCCGGTTGGCTTGAGCAGCTCGGGTTCCGTCTGGCCGGACGGCACAAGTCGAAGGCGGTGACGCTCTACCGGCAGGGGCGTCTCGGCATGGTGCTCAACTTCGAGCAGGACAGTGCGGCGGCGGAGCATTTCCACCGCCACGGCCCATCGGTGTGCGCCATGGCGTTGCGCGTCGCCGATCCCGCCGCGGTGGTCGCGCGGGCGCAGGCGCTGCTGGTCCAGGTGTGGCACGAGCCCACCGGGCCGGGCGAGCGGCGCATCCCGGCGGTGCGCGGGCCGGACGGCACCTTGATCTACCTCGTCGAGGGCGAAGCGGAGCCGTCGTTCTGGCAGGATGACTTTCACATGCTGCCGGTTGAGGAAGGCGAGGGCGGCGTGCAGGGGGTCGACCATCTGGCCATCGCCCTGGCGCCGGGCCAGATGGACACGTTCGTCCTGTTCTGGCGCGCGCTGTTCGGGCTCGAACCGCAGCCGCTGCTGGATGTTCCCCATCCCTACGGCCTGATCCAGAGCCGCGCGATGGCGAACCCATCGGGCACGCTGCGTCTGACCTTCAACGTGTCGGAGGCGCAGGACTCCGCGACCAACCGGTTCGTCGCGACCTTCGTCGGAGCGGGGGTGCATCATATCGCGCTGGCGACCGCGGACGTGGCAAGGACGGTGGAGCAGGCGCGGCAGGCCGGCATGGAGCTGCTGTCCATCCCGCCGAACTACTACGAGGACCTGCTCGCCCGGCTGGATCTCGCCGATGAGGAGGCCGCCACCTTGGAACGTCTCGGCATGCTGTACGACCGCGACGCAGCCGGCGAGTTCCGGCACGCCTACACCGCGTCGTTTCAGGATCGTTTCTTTTTTGAGCTGGTGGAACGGCGCGGCTACATGGGGTTCGGGGCCGTGAACGCGCCCGTGCGCATGGCGGCCCAGGCCCGCACTCACCCCGTTCGGCTGTAAGGGGGAAAAATGATTACGGGCCGCGGCCGTGTCATCGCGCATCTCGGCTACCCGACGGGGTCCTTCAAGGCGTCGATGATCTACAACCCTTGGTTCGAGCACAAAGGAATCGACGCCGTCGTCGTGCCGCTCGGCGTCCAGTCGGAGGATTACGAGGCGTTGTTCCGCCGGCTGTTCCGCATCACCACGCTGCACGGCGCCCTGGTCACCATGCCGCACAAGGTGACGACGACCCGGCTGGTGGACGAACTGACCAGCACCGCGACGATCGCCGGCTCCTGCAACGCGGTGCTGAAGCGGCCGGACGGTTCGCTGCTCGGCGACATGTTCGACGGCGCCGGCTTCGTGCGGGGCGTGGAGCACAAGGGACAGCGCATCGCGGGCGCGCGGGCGCTGGTGATCGGCTCGGGCGGCGTCGGGTCGGCGATCGCCGCCTCGCTGGCGGCGGCCGGCGTCGCCGCGATCAGCCTGTTCGACGTCAACGCGGCCTCGGCGGACGCGCTCGCCGGCCGACTTCAGGCGCATCATCCCGCGCTGGCGGTGCGCACCGGTTCCGATGACCCGGCCGGCCACGACATCGTGGTCAACGCGACGCCGATGGGCATGAACCCGGGTGATGCGCTGCCGGTCGACATCGACCGCGTTGCCCCCGGCACCTTCGTCGGCGAGGTGGTGATGAAGGAGGAGTACACCCCGCTGCTGCGCGCCGCGCGGGCGAAGGGCTGTCCCGTGCAGGTGGGTACGGACATGCTGTTCGAGATGATCCCCGCGTATCTCGAATTCTTCGGTTTCGGCACCAGCACGCCGGAGGAGTTGCGCTCCGTCGCGCGGCTGCAATACTGACCTGACGAAGTACCGACCTGACGGAAGTAACGGCCCGACAAAACCGACGCAGAGCGGCGGATCATCACGCGATTGAATGACGGAGGAAACGATGAGCGGAGCCGGGGCGGAGTTGCCGATCCTGTTGGCCACGAGCCACGCGGCAAGCACCAGTCGACGAAGGCGGCCGCCAGCGGCTGGATCGGTTCGGCGCTCGAATACTATGACTTCTTCATCTACGCCACGGCCGCCTCCCTCATCTTCCCGCAACTGTTCTTCCCGTCGAGCGATCCGACGGCGGCGATCGTCGCTTCGCTGGCGACCTACGGCGTCGGCTATGTCGCACGGCCGATCGGCGCCTTCGTCCTCGGTCACTTCGGCGACACCCACGGCCGCAAGCAGGTGCTGCTCGTCTGCATGTTCCTGATGGGTTTCTCGACCATCGCCGTCGGGCTATTGCCGACCTATCACCAGGTCGGGGTACTCGCGCCGGTGCTGCTGGTCATCGTGCGCCTGGTCCAAGGCTTCGCCGTCGCCGGCGAGATCTCCGGCTCCAGCTCCATGATCCTCGAGCACGCGCCGTTCGGCCGGCGCGGCTTCTTCGCCAGCTTTTCCCTCCAGGGCGTGCAGGCCGGTCAGATCCTGGCCGCTGCCGTGTTCCTGCCGCTGGCCCGCTTCATGCCCCAGGATGCCTTCAACGCCTGGGGCTGGCGCATCCCGTTCCTCCTCAGTTTCGTGGTCATCGTCGCGGGTTACATCATCCGTCGCGAGGTCGATGAGACCCCGGCCTTTGCCGAGGAGGGCGCCAAAGGCGCCGTGCCGAGCGCACCGATCAAGGATGCGTTCAGGCTGAGCTGGGACGACATGCTGCGGGTCGTCTGCATGGCCCTGATGAACGTGATCCCTGTCGTGACCGCCATTTTCGGCGCGGCCTACGCGGTGCAGAAGGCTTATGGGATCGGGTTCCACCCGGACGTGTATCTTTGGATTCCGGTGCTGGGGAACATCATGGCGGTGGCCGTCATTCCCTATGTCGGCAACCTGTCCGACCGGATCGGCCGGCGGCCGCCCATCATCGTCGGCGCGCTCGGCAGCGGCCTGCTGTCATTCGCCTATCTCTACGCGATCAGCATCGAGAGCGTGCCGCTGGCGATCGTCCTCTCGCTGCTGATGTGGGGCATCGTCTACCAGGGCTACAACGCGATCTTCCCAAGCTTCTACCCGGAACTGTTCCAGACGCGGGTTCGGGTCACCGCAATGTCGATCGCACAGAACGTGGGAACGACGATCACGGCCCTGCTTCCGGCCTTGTTCGCGTTGGTGGCGCCGCCGGGCTCGACCAACATTCCGCTCATCATCGGGGCCATCACCTTCGGCGTGACGGCCATCGCGGCGGCTGCGGCCTGGAGTGCGCGCGAGACCTATCGGGTCCACGTTCACGATTTGGGTCACCGGGATGCGGTTCCGGTCGACAAGCAGGACTATGAGCGGCTGCGGCTGCAGGCGATCGGAGCGGCCGCGTCAAAGGCGTGAGCGGTCGCACGACTAGCGACGGGAGTGGAGCAAGGCGCCATGACGCATAAGCTGCGGCTCGGGGTGGTCTACGATTTCCGCAATCCGCCGGAATCCGGCATGAGCAACCCGGACCTCTACGCCGCGATCATCGACCAGGTCGCCTGGCTGGACGGCCTGGGGCTCGACCTTGTCTGGTTCACCGAGCACCATTTCGTCGACGACGGCTACCTGCCGTCCTGGATTCCGGTCGCCAGCGCGATGGCGTCGCGCACCCAAAGAATCCGGTTCTCCTGCGACGTGTGCCTGCTGCCGTTCAACCACCCGATCCGGCTTGCCGAGGATCTTGCGGTGCTCGACAACATCAGCAACGGCCGTGTCGAGATCGGTGTCGGCATGGGTTACGCGCCGCATGAGTTTCGCGGTTTTGGACTGCCGGTGTCGCGGCGCGTGTCGCTGACCGACGAGGGATTGGAGGTGCTGCGTCGCGCCTTCAGCGGCGAACGGTTCAGCTTTGCCGGCAAGCGCTACGACTTTGCCGACGTGCGGATCACGCCGGGCTACGTGCAGGCTGGCGGTCCGCCCCTCTGGGTCGCCGCAATGTCCGAGCCGGGCGCGTTGCGGGCGGCAAGGTTCGGCGCCAACCTGCTGCCCCAGGGGCCGCGCTCGCGCGCGCTCGACCCGTGGCAGGCCGCGCTGCGGGCGGAGGGCCGCGACCCGGCCGACCACCGGGTCGGCATCATCCGTTCCTGCCTGGTGACCGACGACCGGGCGCGTGACTGGGCTCCCGTACGCGCCGCCGAGCGTCGACGCATGGAGGTCTACAGCCGCTTCCGCGAGGAGAGCGGCGGTCACGGCGGCGTCGCCGACATCACCGAGGAAGAACGCATTCCGCAGACCTGGGTGGTCGGCGATGTCGAGCACTGCGTCCGGGAACTCGCATCCTTCATCCGCGACTACGGACTGACCGATCTGGTCACATGGGCCGTACCGCCCGGGCTCCGCCCGGACCAGATGAACCCCAGTCTCGAACGGTTCGCCCGCGATGTCGCGCCACGCCTGCGCGCCATGTTCGCCGGGCGATAGGATCGCGGCGAAAAACCTACATCCGGCCGCCGTCGACGACCCAGAGTTGGCTCGTGCACATCCGGCTGTCATCGGCCGCCAGCCACAGCACGAGGCGGGCGACATCGGCCGGCATGACTTTCTCCTTGAGGCATTGCGACCGCATCAGGTTCGCCTCGGCTTCGGGGGTCAGCCAGAGCGTGATCTGGCGCTCGGTCATGATCCAGCCCGGAATGACGCAGTTCACCCGGATGTTGTCGGGCCCGAGGTCGCGCGCCATGCCGCGCGTCAGTCCCTCGACGGCCGCTTTCGCCGTCGTGTAGGCGGGCATGCCGCCTTCGCTCATATGCCAGCTCGACGAGCCGAAATTGACGATCGAACCGCCGCCGGCTTCGCGCATCATCGGCGCGACCGCCTGGATCGCGAAAAACTGGTGACGCAGATTGATCGCGAGACGCTCGTCCCAGTACGCCGGGGTCATGTCCTCCCAGCGGTGCCGCTGATCGTTGGCGGCGTTGTTTACCAGCACCGTCACCGGCCCCAGCCGACGCGCCACCTCGGCGATCGCGCCCTGCAGCGCCGCAACGTCGGTGATGTCGCAGCGCTGGAAGAACGGCGCGGGCGGCCCGGCGGCGCCAAGTCGCGCGCAAAGGGCCTCGGATGCTTCCTGCGCAATGTCGACGAAGGCGACGCGCGCACCCTGCTGGGCGAAGTACTCCACCTCGGCGGCCCCGATCCCGCTGCCGCCGCCGGTGACGAACACGACACGATCGCGCAGGCTCGGATAGGTGGCGGACATTTCTGCCATGTGTGTTTCCTCCGATCTCGTCATGCCGGACTAAGCCGGGCATCTATGCCAGGTTCTGCTTGGCGGGCAGGATGGATTGCCAGTCGCGCCAGTCGAGCCGGCAACGACGGGGTGTGACGGAGAGAAGAATGGCCAATATTCCCCGGGTGGCGATTGCCTGTCAGGGCGGCGGCAGTCATGCGGCGTTTGCGGCCGGTGTCTTGCGCCGGCTGCTCGGCCCGGGCCTGCGCGACCGTTTTCATCTCCTCGCGCTGAGCGGCACCTCGGGCGGCGCGATGTGCGCGGCCCTTGCCTGGGCCGGTCTGATCAGCCGGGGGGAGGATGACGCGATCGCTCGCCTGACGTCGTTCTGGCACGACCTCGAAGCGCGCGACCCGGTCGACGCCGCCACCAATGCCTGGGCTCTCTGGTTGGCGCGCCTGCCCGTCACGGCGGAGGTCAGCCCCTATCTCTACGAACCGGTGGCCGAGCCGGAGCTCCGGGCGTTGCTCGCCCGCCACTTCGACCTTGAACGACTGCCGACGGATGCCGCGCGTCGCAGCCGCCCCAAGCTCCTCGTCGGGGCGACCGACATCGTCAGCGGCGAGCGCACGATCTTCGAGGGAGAGGCGATCAGCTACGACGACCTGATCGCCTCGGCGGCGGTGCCGCCGCTGTTCCGCGCCGTCCACGCCCACAACACGCTGTTCTGGGACGGGTTGTTCAGCACCAACCCGCCGATCCGGGAGTTCACGGATTTTGCCGAGGTGCCCGACGAGGTCTGGGTGGTGCAGATCAACCCGCAAGTCCGCACGGAGGAGCCGCGTTCGATCCCGGACATCACCAACCGGCGCAACGAGCTGTCGGGCAATCTCTCGTTGGGTCAGGAACTCTACTTCATCGAGACGATCAACAAGCTGCTCGTCGGTTATCCGTCGCTCGCCGAGCGCTACAAGCCGATCCGCATCCGCGTCGTCGAGCTCGGGATCCAAGATCTCGACTATCCCTCGAAATTCGACCGCAGCCCCGCTTTCATCGAACAGTTGCTGCGCAACGGCGAGGAACGCGCCGAGTGGTTCCTCGACGAGCGGTCGACCTGGCCGCGGGCGGGCACGCCCCCGGCGGCCGCCCGCATGGCGAGCCGGGGTGCCGCGGCAAGCTGAACGGCGCGCTCGCCATCCGACCGTCAGCGGCCGAAGAAGTGCGGTGTCAAGTCGGTCTCGGCCACAAGCGCAGGCGAGTCCGCGTTTGCCCCGACGGCGATGCGATACCTTCCGCCTGCGATGTGCCAGCGACCGCTTGGATCGAAGCGCGCCAGGAGCCGTGGATCGGCCGTCATCGAGACGTGACGCGACTCGCCGGGACGAAGCTCGACCCGCTCGAACCCGAGCAGGCGGACAACGCGGTCCCCCGCCGCTTCGGTCAGATAAAGCTGCGGCACGTCGGCGCCCGCGCGGGTGCCGGTGTTGGTGACCGTGACGCTCGCCGTGACCGTATCGCCGCCGCTTACTTCGAGCGCGCCATACGAGAAGCTGGTGTAGGTCAGCCCGTAGCCGAAGGGATACAGCGGTTTTTCGTCTTTGGCCGCGAACCAGCGGTAACCGACCTCGCTCCCCTCGTCGTAGCGCGCCGTGACGGGGGAGCCGGGCGGCGTGCCGAACCCGGGCAGATCCGGCCTCGGCGTCTGCGCGATGTCGGCCGGAAACGTAACCGGCAGCCGGCCGGACGGATCGACCTTGCCGGCAAGAATCTCCGCGATCGCCTGGCCGCCGGCCTGGCCGGGGAACCATGCCTGCAGGATGGCTTTCACCCGTCCGCCCCACGGCATGGCGACGGGGTTGCCGGTTTCGAGCACCACGACGGTGTTGGGGTTGGCGGACGCCACCGCCTCGATCATCGCGTCCTGGCCGAACGGCAACGAGAGATCGGGACTGTCGAACGCCTCGTTCTCGTGGCGCGTCGCGAACACGATCGCCAAGTCCGAGCGCCGCGCCAGGGCTGCCGCGTCGGCCGGAAATGCTCCCGAATCGTAGCTGAGGGCGGCGTCGGGAAGCAGTTTTCGGAGTTCGGCGACCGGC
This sequence comes from uncultured Alphaproteobacteria bacterium, assembly GCA_963719345.1. Lineage (GTDB taxonomy): Bacteria > Pseudomonadota > Alphaproteobacteria > Acetobacterales > Acetobacteraceae > CAVRCA01. The sequence continues at coordinate 368,897 of CAVRCA010000004.1, read as the reverse complement.
GAGGACGGTAGGAAGTCCTCCGTCCGAAACTCCACCCCGATGGGGATTTTTGCGGCGAAACCGCCGGGCGGGGTGACGGTGCTCGATCCTCCTCCGGTCAGAACACCGATCTGCGCCTGACCGCCGATCACCGCGATGTGTCGCGCACCCGACGCCAGCGGCAGCGCGCCGTCGTTCTTCAGCAGCACGGTGCCCTGCCGCGCGATTTCGAGCGCGACCGCGTTGTCGGCTGCCATGTCGATGACCGGCGCGGGGCCTGGCTTGTCGAGGCCAACCGCGTAGATCGAGCGCAGGATGCGGCGTACCATGTCGGCGATGCGCTGCTTGGGCACCTTGCCTTCGGCGTACGCCGTGCGGAGCGGCCCGACGAACCACTCCGCGCCGTTCATGTCGCGGTCGAACTGCGCTCCCGATTCCTGATCGAGACCGTCCAGGGCGTAGCTCCAGTCATGCACCGCGCCCCAATCGGACATCACCCAGCCCTTGTAGTCCCACGCGCCCTTCAGCACGCCGTCGAGCAGGGTGCCGTTGCCGCAGGCGTACTCGCCGTTGACCTTGTTGTAGCTGCACATGACCGAGCCCGGCTGGCCCCGCTCGATCGCCATCTCGAACGCCAGCAGATCGGATTCCCGATGCGCCCCGGGGTCGATGATCGCGTCAAGCGTGTTCCGGTTGGTCTCATTGGCATTGAGACTGAAGTGCTTGACGGTCGAGATGACGCCCTGTTCCTGCGTCCCGCGCACCGCCTCCCCCGCCATCACCCCGCACAGCAAAGGATCTTCCGACACGTACTCGAAATTGCGCCCGTTGCGCGGATCGCGAACGAGGTCCATGCCGCCGCCGAGCAGCACATTGAAGCCCTTGGCACGGGCCTCGCGGCCCACCATGGCTCCCGCCTCTCGCGCCAGCGCCGGATTGAAGGTCGCGCCGAGTGCGAGGCTTGCCGGCAAGGCGGTCGCGGTGTCGCCCGGCCGGGCATTCCCCGGGTTCGTGACGCCAAGACTGGCGTCGGTCAGCCGAAGTGCGGGAACGCCAAGGCGCGGCACGCCCGACCCATAGGCCGCGCTATAGGGAATGTCCGCCGGAACCCGACCCTCCCGCTTCTCCGACGCCCTGGGGACGAGAGTGTAGAGAAGCGAGAACCGCTCATCGTCCGTCATCCGCTGCTCGGTTTCGCGCGCCCGCACGTCGGCGGACGCGTCCTGCGCTGCCGCTTCGTGCGCGGGCAAATGCAGGGTCAGCAACAGGATGAGTGGCCCGACTCGGGGGCCGTTCATGATGGTCCGGTCACGCCCTGCTGCGGCTGGTGTGATTGCCCAGACCCACGAACTGCCGCGTGACGCAGTCGGCCTCGGATCTGCGCAACTCGCGGTAGATCGCATCGGTTCGATCGGTCTGCTGCATCGCCACCCAGGTGTCAGGTCCGACATTATCCTTTGCGGCTTCAATCGCCCGCTGCACCATCTTGTCCATCAAGCCCTCGTCGTCATCACCACATGACGGACTTACTCGCGCTCGCAGCAAGTGCAACTCAGAGTTACGTAATCTATGAACGCAACCGCGTGAAGTTCGATCCAGCCTGACGCGCTAGACACGGCCACGCAGGCGCACGATCAACATCAGGGCAGCGTCGAGCGGCAGCGCCGCAAGTTCGCGCAGACGCCAGTACCAGCGGGTGCGGAAGGTACGGGCGGCCGGAAACGGCGGCGGCCGGCTCGGCCGGGCCCGCAGCCCGGCGAGACGGAGCAGCAGCACGCAGCGGGCCAAGTGATAGGCGGAGGTGGCGGCGTACACCAGCCCGGTCTGGCCGCGCGCCCGGAGCAGGCGCGTCACTGCGCGGGCGGACGACAGCGTGTCGGTGCCGGTTTCCTCGAGCACGATCCGGTGCTCGGCTACGCCGAGATCGCGCAGCAGCCCGGCCATCACCACGGCTTCCGACGGCCCGTGCCGGCCGACGCCGCCGGTCGGCACGAACAGCGGATCGTCAAGCCGACGGCCGAACACCGCGGCCGCCTGCACCCGGCGGAGCAGGGTCATGCTCGCCGTGCCGTCCGGCCGAACCGCGGCACCGAAAATGACGATGGCCGGCCGGCGGTCGGGCGGTCCTGGCGGGTCGCCGCGGCGGAAATGGAAATCGCTGTTCACTGGCCCAACGATTTGGGGCGGGATGCACGCATTGTCGATGCGGTAGACGCGATGACCGCCGGATTGGCGGGCGCGGATCGCCGTGCTGATGTTGTGGCATGAACCGGTTGTTGCTGGGCGTGATCGGCCACGTGGACCACGGCAAGAGTGCCCTCGTGCGGGCGCTCACCGGGATGGTGACCGATCGCCTGCCAGAGGAGCAGCGGCGCGGCATCTCGATCGCGCTCGGTTTTGCGCATCTGCGGGTCGGCGATGCCGAGATCGACCTGGTCGACATGCCCGGACACGAGCGGTTCGTGCGCACCATGATTTCCGGGGCGACCGGCATCGACGCCGTGCTGCTGGTCGTCGCCGCCAACGAGGGCGTGAAGCCGCAGACCGTGGAGCATGTCAACATCGCCGGCCTGCTCGGGGTGCGCCGCGCCATCGTCGCGGTGAGCAAGACCGATCTCGTTCCGCCGGATCAGGCGCGGGCGGTCGCGCAAGACGCCCTCTCGCTGGCCACCGCCGCCGGGCTCGCGGCGCCGGCGCCGATCCTGACCTCGGCGGAACTCGGGCAGGGGGTGGACGCGTTGCAGCGGGCCTTTGCCGATCTGGTCGGTCGGGTCCGTCGTCCCGACGACGACGGGTTTTTCTACCTGCCGGTGGATCGCGCCTTCAGCCTGGCGGGGCACGGCACGGTTGTCACCGGCACGCTGCGCCACGGCGAGCTGACGGCGCTCGACGAGGTCGAGCTGCTGCCGACCGCGACGGCGGCGCGCATCCGTCGCCTGCAGGTACACGGTTCCGCCGTCACCGCCGCCGCTCCCGGCCAGCGTGTCGCGGTGAACCTGCGCGGCCTCGAACCAGGCGAGGTGCCACGCGGCATGGCCCTCGCGCCGCGCGGGCTGCTGCACGCCTCCTCATGGCTTTCGGCGCAGGTCCGCTCCGTCGCCGACGGGCCGGCGCTGCGCAACGGCGCGCGGCTGCGCTTGCTGGTCGGCACGGCCGAGACCGATGCCCGGCTGCGCCTGCTCGACCGTGACGAGCTGGCCCCGGGCGAGACCGCACCGGCGCAGCTCCGGTGCGCCGTGCCGGTGGCGGTTCCCGCCCGCGAGCCGTTCATCCTGCGCATCCACTCGCCGGCGCTGACCGTCGGCGGCGGCCGCATTCTTGATGCCGAAACGATCCGCGCGCCGCGGCGCAACGCCGGCGTGCTGGCCCGGCTGGCCGTGCTGGCCGGTGCGGCGTGGCCGGACATCGTCACCGGCGAGGTGGAACGGGCCGGCGCGGCGGGGCTCGCCCTCGCCCGGCTGGCCCGGCTGGCCGGCGTCTCCCCGGCGAAGGCCGCGCACCTGCTTCAGCCGCCCCGCTTCGTCCTGACCCGCGCCGGGGTCGCCGTCACCCGGGCGGCGCTCGACGGGCTGGTCGAACGCTTGCCGTCGGTGCTGGCCGGGACGGAGGCGGCGCACCCCGCCGGCTTGGCGCGCGAGCAGCTGCGCGCCCTGCTGCCCGACGCGGGCGCGGCGGTGCTGGACGCCGCGGTGGCGCAGCTCGTCGGCTCCGGCGTGCTGCGGCAGGAAGGGGGCACGGTGCGGGTGCGCCGCGCCGAGCAGGAGAGCGTGCGCGCCCGGCAGGAAGCGGCGGGAGCGGCGGTGATGGCGGAGCTGGTGCGCCGGGGCGGCCTCACCCCGCCCGACCTGGCCGAGGTGGCGCCCGACCCGCAGGCCAGGCGCCTGCTCAACCAGCTTTTGCGCGAGGGCAGCGTGGTGCGCGCCCCGGATCACGCCCAGAAACGCGAAATCTATTTCCACATGGATGCGATCGAGACCGCGCGCCGCCGCCTCGCCCCGCTGCTCGCCGGCGGGAGCGGGCTGCTGGTCAAGGAGGCTGGCGCGGCGCTCGGCATCTCGCGCAAGTACAGCGTGCCGTTGCTGGAATACCTTGACGCGACGGGCTTCACCCGCCGGATCGCCGACCGCCGGGTGCTGGCCCGCCCGAAATGAACCTGCTAGGTGCGGATCTGGAGGCGATTGGGGACTGGTGGCCCCCCTGGTCTTCAAAACCAGCGGCCCGCCAACAGCGGGCGGTGGGTTCGATTCCCATCCGCCTCCGCCGATGCTGCCGTCCGACGAGTACCCGAACTTGATTTTCTACGCTATCCGCAGGGGTCGAATGCAGCGACATCGTAGTGTCGCACGCAAGGCCAATGCGTTAGGCCATGACCCAGCCTGCGCCACTGATCGAGACCGAGGCCGACCGGCAGCGCCGGATCGCATGGGAGGCTGAGAGGATCGCCGAGGCCGATGCCGACATCGCCGCCGGCCGACTGGTCGACTTGGCCGAGGTGAAGGCCTGGATCGACAGCATCGGCACCGATCGCCAGAAGCCGCTTCCACGTTCGGGCCCCTGATCCGTCCCCTGCGTGCCGCGACAGCTACGCTACACCCACAAGGCGCTGGCCGACCTTGACGCGATCAAAACTGGCTGACCCAACCAGGTGCGGGATCGGTAGGCCGACGTCGGCTGACGGCGATCTGGGCCGCGATCGAGCGCCTGCGCCAGCATCCCTGTCTTTAATCCCGATACCGGCCGCAGCGAAGATGCGGGCGAGATACGGGTGTCGCGTCCCGGTCAGAGCCGGGATCGCCTCTGATGCCAGATCCGCCCAGACTACCGCCGAGCCAAGTCGAACCTGAGCCAAGATTAGGTGGGCAGGTTCCTCGGTTGGCTGAACCGGAAGCTGACGCCGGGGCGCGCGGCCGACTCGTCCCCGACGCCCAACATCGAGATGCGCAACGCCGCGCTGCCGGCCAGCACCGCCACCGCGGCCGCCCCCGACAGCCGGCCCCGCGAGCGGTTCGGCAACGCGAGGCTTGCCGCGTACCAGCCGAGCGGCACCAATATGCCGAGGTCGGTCGCGCCGATCCTTTCCGCCTTGCCCCAACCGCCGTCCAGCGCCTCGCTCACCCCCTTGCGCGCATAGGTCCGGCGGGATGCCGCGACCGCCGCGAGTTCCGTCGCCAGCGCCAGGACCGCGAGCGCGTCCAGCGAGCGCCGGGTTCGCGGCGAGCGCTCGCCGAGCGACAGCGCCGCCGCCGCGGCCGCCACGGAGGAGGCGCCGAACCGCGCCGCCAGCGCTTGCGGCGCCGCCGCCCAGAGCGGCGTGCTGGTGGCCGAGAGCAGCGAGGCGGTGTAGGTGGCGAGCCCCGCGCCCGTAACCGCCGCCGGCACCTGTCCGACGCGCGCGACCGTGCGAAGCCAGCGCAGGCGCGGCAGCCGGTCGGCCACGAACTGCGCCGCCGCGCTCAGGAACGCGAAGCCGCTGAAGCCCATCAAGGTCCAGGTGCCGATCGACATCGGCGACGTGCTCTTGGCAACCCGCAGCATGTTGTAGAACCGCTTCGGCGTGTGCAGGTCGCTGATGAGCAGCACCGACCCGAGCGTCGGCGCCAGCAGCGACAGATACCGCCCGCGCCGCACCGTTCGGCTCATCGCGCGCCCGCGCACGAGGTCGGCGATGGCGGCGATCAGCGCCGAACCTCCCGACAGGCCGGCCAGGAAGATATAGCCGCCCACGGTCCAGTTGTTGAACGGCGCCGCCTTGAGCTGCGATCGGCCGTAATAGGTGGGTCCCCGCCAGCTGCCATCCCGTATTGAGGCATCGGAGCCGGAGGCGGGCACAGCGGCCGGATCGTCCGGAGCGTGCCGATGGGGTTGCTCGTTCATCTGCTCAGTCCCGCCGCAGGAACAGCGCCGCCGTCGCCAGCGCCAGCCCGGCCACGGTCGCCAGTCCCGATAGCAGGCTGGGCGCCACGCGGTTCGACGCCCGCGTCGGCGCGACGGGGAGATTGTAGGTCTCGGGCCGGTCGGTCAGGAGGAAGAAGGCGTTGAGGTGCCCGAGATCGCCGGTGGCGCCCGGCGCACCGGGCGTGCCGTAGAGATACGCTTCCGTCACCCCGACCTCATGCAGCTGCTCGACCCGCTGCGCCGCACGTCGCTGCAGGTCGCCGATCTCCCCGAACTGGATCGAATTGGTCGGGCAACTCTTGGCACAGGCCGGCTCGAGCCCCCCCTTCAGCCGGTCGTAGCAGAGGGTGCATTTGTGCGCCTTGCCGTCGAGCGTACTGATGTCGACGACCCCGAACGGGCAGGCCGGGACGCAGTAGCCGCAGCCGTTGCAGATGTCCTGCTGCACGACGACGGTGTCGAACTCGGTCTTGAACAGCGCCCCGGTGGGGCAGGCCTCCATGCAGGGCGCGTTGTGGCAGTGCTTGCAGACGTCGCTCATCATCAGCCAGCCGCTCTGGAACGGCGCCTGATCGTTCTCGCGCACCCCGCACGGGCCGGCCTTTTCGATGAAGTTTACGTGCCGCCAGGTGTTGGCCGACAGCGCACCGGTGTTGTCATAGCTCTGTCCGGTAAGGCCGATGTTGTCGGCCGGCAGGTTGTTCCACTCCTTGCACGCCACCTCGCAGGCCTTGCAGCCGATGCACACGGTCGTGTCGGTGAAGAAGCCGTACGAGCGACCGGGCTCGATGCGGACATGCGCGGTCAGCTCCGATTTCGTGCGGGATGAGCCCGCCGAACTCCGACTCGGTGTTTTCCGAAACGCGGGGATGCATATCCATGCCTGCGTTCACCCAGCAGCGGCGATCGAGGTGGCGATCAGCCCGATCAGGTTCTGGGTCGACTTGTAGCGCACGCGCACGCGCGCTTGACGGCCGGCGAGTGGCGCCAACTGCTCGGTTTCCGTCGACGCGCCGTGGTCAAGCAGGAACAGGTGCGATACGCCACCATCGTCGGTCAGCTGGAAGCGTCCCTCCTGCACGATCGTGACAACCCCTTCCATGGTCCTGCTCATCGGCTGACCCTCGTCGGCAGTCCCTTAAAGTCGGCGGCCGAGCGGAGGTTGCCGAGACCACGGGAAACTTCCCCTCGTTCGCGTGTTAGGGCGCAATCGAGGGCAGAGACCAATGGCGAAAAAGATCAGCCGCAGCGTGAACGATCGCGTAACCGGGTTCCTGCGGGACTGGTCGCTCCCGCGCCAGCTCGCCGGGCAGGACGTGATGGGCGAGGCCGCAAAGAGCACCGCGTCCCGGACGCTGCGGCCCCGGCTGGAGCAGGCCGACCGCGTCGGCACCAGCATTTGCCCGTTCTGCGCCGTCGGCTGCGCGCAGCTCGTCTATGCCAAGAACGGCAAGCCCATCCACATCGAAGGCGACCCGCGCAGCCCGGTCAACCAGGGGACGCTGTGCCCGAAAGGGGCGAGCACCCTCGGCGTGCTGCTCTCGCCGCAGCGCATCAACAAGGTGCTGCACCGCGCGCCGTACTCGGACCGATGGGAGGAAAAACCGCTCGATTGGGCGATGGAGCGCATCGCGCAGCTCACCAAGAAGGCGCGCGACGAGACGTTCGCCGAGAAACTGCCGGATGGTCGGATCATCAACCACACGACCGGCATCGGCTCGCTCGGCGGCGCCACGCTGGACAACGAGGAAAACTACCTCATCAAGAAGTTGTTCGGCGGCGGCCTCGGCATGGTGAACGTCGAGAACCAGGCCAGAATCTGACACTCCTCTTCGGTGCCCAGTTTGGGCACCTCCTTCGGTCGCGGCGCCGCCACCATGTCGCTGTGGGACTTGGAAAACTCCGACTGCATCGTCGTGATGGGCTCCAACATGGCGGAGAACCATCCGGTCGCCTTCCGCTTCCTGGTGGAGGCGCAGCGGCGCGGCGCCACCCTGATCCATGTCGACCCGCGCTTCACCCGCACCTCGGCGCTGGCCAATATCCACGCGCCGATCCGGTCGGGCACCGACATCGCGTTTCTGGGCGGCATCATCCGCCACATCCTCGAGAACGACCTCTGGTTCCGTGACTTCGCGCTGAGCTACACCAACATCGCGCACATCATCGAGGACGGCTACGCCGACCCCGAACAACATGACGGCCTGTTCTCCGGCTTCGACGCGGACACGCACGCCTACAAGCACGACAGCTGGCAGTACAAAGGAAAGATCGTCCCGTCCTCGATCGCCGAACACCGGGTGCAGACGCAGGACAAGACCAAGGGCAGTGATTTCGAGAGCATGGCGGACAGCCCGCCACCCACTGACCCGACGTTGCAGCACCCGAACTGCGTCTACCAGATCATGCGCCGCCACTACGCCCGCTACACGCCGGAGATGGTGGAGCGCGTGACCGGCTGCCCGCGCGAGACGTTCCTGCGCATCGCCGACGCGCTGGCCCGCAATTCGGGGCGCGAGCGCACCGGCGCGTTCTGCTACGCGGTGGGCTGGACGCACCATTCGGTGGGCGTGCAGATCATCCGCGCCGCCTCGATCATCCAGGGTCTGCTTGGCAATATCGGCCGTCCCGGTGGCGGCATCATGGCGTTGCGCGGCCACGCCAGCATCCAGGGCAGCACGGATATTCCCACCCTCTACAACATGCTGCCCACCTATCTGCCGCAGCCCAACGTGTTTCAAGAGCACGGCACGCTCGAGAAGTACCTGGTGACGGAGACGCCGAGCACGGGCTGGTGGCACAATTTTCCGAAATACATGGTCAGCCTGATGAAAGCCTGGTACGGCGAGCAGGCACGGGCCGAGAATGAATGGGGCTACCAGTTCATCCCCAAGCTGACCGGCGATCTGTCGCAGCTGCCGATGACATTGGCGATGGTCGACGGCGTGATGAAGGGCCAGTTCATCCTCGGCCAGAACCCGGTCGTCGGCGCGGTCAACTCCGATCTCGTCGAGCGCGGCATGACCAAGCTGGAGTGGCTGGTCGTGCGCGACTTCGCGATGTCGGAGACGGCCAATTTCTGGCAGAAGGGCCGGCTCGTGCAGCGTGGCGAGTTGAGCCCGGAGCAGATCGGCACCGAGGTGTTCTTCCTGCCAACCGCACTCGCCGGCGAGAAGGACGGCACCGTCACCAACACCAGCCGCTTGGTGCAATGGCACGATGTCGTGCTCGAAGCGCCGGGCGAGAGCCGTTCCGACCTCTGGTTCATCTACCATCTCGGCAAGCGGCTGAAGGAGCTCTATGCCGGCAGCATCGAGACGCGCGATCGCGCCATCCAGGCGATCACCTGGGAGTACCCGGAGCGCGGATCGCGGCGTGAGCCCGATGCGGAAGCCGTGCTGCGGGAGATCAATGGCTACACGGTGGCCGACCGCAAGCAGCTTTCTTCCTATCAGGAGCTGAAGGACGACGGCTCCACCGCATGCGGCGGCTGGATGTATTGCGGCATCTATCCGAAGGACGGGCACAACGTCGCCCGCTCGCGCAAGACGGATGCGCCAGGCGGCCCGGGCAGCCATCTCGGCTGGGCGTTCGCCTGGCCGTCCAACCGCCGTACCCTGTACAACCGCGCCTCCGCCGACTCCGCCGGAAAACCCTGGTCGGAGCGCAAGAAGATGGTGTGGTGGGACGAGGCGGCGGAGAAGTGGACCGGCACCGACGTGCCGGACTTCGTCGCCACCAAGCGGCCGGATTACCGTCCCGACTGGAGCAAGCACCCGCACGGCATGGACGCGCTCGGCGGCGATGATCCGTTCATCATGGAGGCGGACGGCAAGTGCCAGCTGTTCGTCCCGTCCGGGCTGAAGGACGGGCCGCTGCCGACCCACTACGAGCCGGTCGAGAGCCCGGTGAAGAACCCGCTGTATGCGCAGCAGTACAACCCGACCGCCAAGATCTGGACCCGCCCGGGCAACGAGCTGCATCCGCCCGAGGACCCGCGCTTTCCCTACGTGTTCAGCACCTGGCGGCTGACCGAGCTGCATTGCGGCGGCATCATCGGCCGGGTGACGCCGCACACCGCCGAACTGCAACCGGAACCCTTCGTCGAGATCGCGCCGGAACTGGCCCGCGAGCTTGGCGTCCCCCATCTCGGCTGGACCGTGGTCTCGACCGTGCGCGGCGAGATCGAGGCGCGCGCGATGGTCACGGAGCGGGTGCGCCCGTTCACCATCGGCGGCAAGACCGTCCACCAGGTCGGGATGCCCTGGGTGTTCGGCTGGGAAGGGTACGCGCACGGCGACATCGCCAACGTGCTGCTCGCCATCACGGGCGACGCGAACACCAGCATCCACAGCACCAAGGCGATCACCTGCAACTTGCGTCCAGGCCGGCTGGAGCGGAAGGGAGGCTCTCCGCGTGGCGCCTAGCGTCGCCGGGGCGCAGGCCCTCGCCGCGCTCGACAAGGCGCTTGCCGAGCGCCCGCACAAGGACGGCCACGCCTTCCGCCGCGCCACCGAGCATCTTTGCGTCTTCCGCCAGGAGGTGATCGAGGCGCTTGAGAGCGACCGGGCGGCGCCGGGCGGGCGCGAACGCCTCGAACGGGTGAACTCGATCATCAGCGTGGCGCTGGCCGGCAACTTCCCGCTTGGCGACGTGCCCTGGCAGGAGATCGAGAAGGCGCGTGGCTGGCTTGCCAGCATCCTTTCCGAAAGCACGTAGCCGGCTCGCCGGACCGCCCCTGAGCGGCGGATTTTAACCTTTGATTAAGTGTACGATGGTCTGTTCCGTCGCGGTTAGGGGGCCTGGCTCGGCCCTTTCAACGACCCCGATGAGACAAAGACCAGGTGGAAAACTACGCAGACCTGCGGCGGGACCTTGCCGTCCCGGAGCTCTCGTCGGAAGTACAGGTCGGCCCCGGGCAGACCGAGTCTCCGCCGCACGCGGCTGCGCCGCCGCCCGCAACCAAGCCGCCGGCCGCTAAGCCGCCGGCTCCGCCCGCCGGTCCTTCGCCTTACCCGCCGGCCGCTGCCACGCCGACCCAGACGGGGCCGCGCGGCATCCGCTTCGACTACAATCTCGGCTGCCGGATCGTGCTGCCCGAGGGCAAGTGGCGGGTGCGGCTGCGCGACCTCGACACCGGCAATACCCTCTACGAGACCGAGGTCGGCGCGGCGTTCGTCAATAGCCGCAAGCGCTACTACCTGCGCTGCGGCATCGAGATCTGGAACGACGGCAGCCTCGTGTTCGAGCACCGGTACTCGGCCGAAGGCCGCGACGTGCTGGTGCAGTTCCCGATCGGCACGCTCGGCGACGTGCTCGCCTGGTTTCCCTACGCGATGCGCTTCGCCGAGGTGCATCGGTGCCGGCTCACCTGCGCCATGTCGGGGCTCATCATCCCGCTGCTGCGCGACGCCTACCCGGACATCACTTTCGTCACCCACGAGGAAGTCCGGGCGGAGACCTTCTACGCCACCTACTGCATGGGCCTGTTCTTCGACGACCAGGACAATGTCTGGCAGCCGACCGACTTCCGCCATGTCGGGCTGCACCGGACGGCGGGCTACATCCTGGGCGTCGATCCGGCGGAACAGGCGCCGACGCTGGCGCTGCCCGACGAAAGCCGGCCGATTGCCGAGCCGTATGTCTGCATCGCGACGCAGAGTTCGAGCCAGGCGAAATACTGGAACAACCCGAACGGATGGCGGGAGGTCATCGGCTTCCTGAAGAATGCCGGCTACCGTGTCGTCTGCATCGATCAGAAGCCGCTGCACGGCGGCGGCTTGGTGTGGAACCACATCCCGCACGGGGCCGAGGATGAGACCGGCGACCGCCCGCTCGTCGAGCGCGCCCGCTGGCTGCGCCACGCGGCGGCCTTCGTCGGCCTGTCGAGCGGCTTGTCGTGGCTCGCCTGGGCTGCGGGTACGCCCACCGTCCTGATCAGCGGCTTCACCCATCCGACGAACGAGTTCACGACCCCGTACCGGGTCATCAACTACCACGCCTGCAATTCATGCTGGAACGATCCGCGCGTCCGCTTCGACCACAAGGATTTTCTGTGGTGCCCGCGCCATGCGGGGACGCCGCGCCAGTTCGAGTGTACCCGCCTGATTACGGCCGAGCAGGTCAACGCCGCCATCGCCCGCATCCCGGGCCTGCTTCCATCCGCATCCCATCCACCGCGCTCTGAACGGACACGGACCCGTCCGTAGCGGCGCTCTTCCCAAATTCATCAGTCATTTCACGGCCACGCCGCCGCTGGCGCCGGCTCGATAAGAATGAACGAGGTTTTCAATGTCCGGCACCAACTACGTCAGCTCCAGCTTTTCCTCCGGCATTACGACGGTCAGCTCAGGGGGGTCGGCGGGCATCGACATTGTTATCAGCGGTGGTGAACTGGCCATTGCAAGTGGAGGTACCGCAACCGCCATCACGGTCAGCGCCGGCGGCACGTTCGTGGTCTATGCGCACGGCACTGCCAGCGGGACGATCGTCAGCAACAGCGGCACGGAGAACGTGTTCGCCGGCACCGAAACCGGCGCCACCATCACCGATGGCGGCGTGCAGAACGTCCAGTTCACCGGCGTCGATACCGGCACGACGATCAGCGCCGGCGGCACGCAAAATATTTCGGATGTCGGTTCCGCGATCGGCACGATCATCCTGGACAGCGGCACGCAGAACGTCGACGCCAACGGCACGGCAAACGGTGCGCAGGTCAGCGCGGGCGGCACCCAGAACGTGGCCGGCACGGTCAATAACGCCACCGTCAACAGCGGCGGCGTGCAGAACTTTGCTGGTTCCGGCGGCAACACCACCGTTCTCGCCGGTGGCGTGGTCAGCATGACCGGCGGCATAAACAACACCGCCGCCATCAGTGGCGGCATCGAGTACGTCACCGACGGCACCGACTCCCACGCCACCATCGTTGCGGGAGGCGTGCAGGACGTCACGGGCAACGGAACCGCAAGCGCCGCGACCGTCGGTGCCGGCGGCATCCAAAACGTCTCGTCGGGCGGCAGCACGTTCGTCACGACCATTGCGGCGTCCGGCTCGGCGGTCGTGGGCTACGGCGGCGCCGCTAACTCGACGGTCATTTCGACGGGCGGCACCGAGACCGTCTTGGCCGGTGGCTCGACCACCAGCACGACGATCAGCGCGGGCGGCACGGAGACCGTGTTCGGCACCGTCAACATAACCACGGCTGGGCTCGGCGGCGTCGAGACCGTTGACGCAGGCGGCACGGCGGCCGGAACCCTTGTCAACGGCGGCACCGCCAATATTTTGGCCAGCGGCACCGTAACCGGTGCAACCATCCGGAGCGGCGGCGTCCTCAATATCCTGTCCGGCGGGACGGGCAGTGGCACCACGCTCGGCAACGGCGGCACCGAGAACGTCTTGGCCGGCGCCATCGTCAGCGGCACCACCGTCAGCCCGGGCGGCACCGAGAACCTGCTCACCGGCGCGATCGTCAGCGGCACCGTGCTGGCCGGCGGCAGCCAGACCGTCTCCAGCGCCACCGCGATCGGCACCATCGCGAACAGCGGCGGCACCCAGATCGTGCTGGACGGCGGCCTCGCGAGCGGGACGATCGTCAATTTCGGCGGCTCGGAACGCGTCTCCGGCGGCTCGGCCACCAGCGCGACCATCTCGACGGGCGGCACGGAGACCGTGTTCGCCGGCGGCACGGTGTCGGCCACCACGGTCAGCGGCGGCGCCGAAATCGTCAGCGGCGGCGCCGTCACCGGCACGGTGGTCAGCTCGGGCAATCAGACGGTTTCCGGCGGCGCCGCCACCGGCACGACGGTCATCTCGGGGACCCAGACCGTCGCCGGCGGCACCGTCACGAGCACGACCATCAGCACGGGAGCCTCGCAGGCGGTCGGAGGCGGCACGGCAAACGCCACCATCCTCCTGGGCAGCGCCTCCGAAACCGTCTCCGGCGGGGTAGCCAGCGGCACGGTCATGAGCGGGGCCGCCACCGTTACCGTGACGGGCGCTGGCCTCGCCAGCGGCACCGTCGTGGCCAGCGGCGGCACGGAGTGCGTCTCTGCGGGCGGCCACGCCAGCGGCACCATCGTCAGCAGCGGCACGGAAACCGTGTCCGCGGGCGGCGTGGTCAGCGGCGTCACCCTCGTCGGCAGCGGCGCGACCGAGACCGTCCTCGGCTCGGGCAGCGCGCTCGGCACGATCGTCAATTCCGGCGCTTCCGAGACCATCTCCGCGGGCGGCACGGCCAGCGGCGCCATCCTCAGCGGCGGCCAGGAAACCGTCCTCGCCAGCGCGACCGCGAGTGCAACGACCGTCGCCGCCGGGGCCACACAGATCCTCTCCGGCGGCCACGCGGTGAGCGCCAACGTGAGCGGTGGCGACGTTTCCGTGCTCAGTGGCGGCCTCGCCAGCGCGGCGGTCGTCAGCTCCGGCGGCAGCCAGACCGTCTCCTCCGGCGGCAGCGCGAGAGGCACCTTCGTCGCCAACGACGGCAACGAGTATGTCTCCGCCGGCGGCACGGTGAGCGGCTCCGTGGTGAGTGGTGCGGTCGGCCACGTCGCGGACGAATACGTGTATGCCGGTGCGACGGCGAGCGCCACGTCGGTAGGCGTCGGCGGCAACCAGTACGTGTCCGGGGGCACCGTCACCGGCACCGTCGTGAACGATGGCGGCAACGGGTTCGTGTTTGCCGGGGGCATGGCGACCGGCACCGTGCTGTCCGGGACCGGACCCTTCGGCGCCAACGAGACCGTCTCCTCCGGCGGTATGCTGAGTGGCACGGTGGTGAACGCCTCCGGCACCGAGACCGTGGCGTCCTCCGGCACCGCCAGCGGCACCACCGTGAACAACGGCGGCAACGAAGTCGTGCTTGCCGGTGGCACGGCGAGCGGCACGACGCTGAAAGCCGGCGGCACGGTTTCGGTCGCCGCCGGCGGCACCGAGGTCAACCTCGTCGCCTCCGGCGGTGCCATCCTCAACTCCGGCACCATCAGTGGCACCGGCCTGACCAGCGGGGTCGCGATCTCCGGCTCGGGCGGCCCGGTTTCCGTCAAAAACGCCGGCACCATCGCGGGGACCGGATCGGCCGGCGGCTTTGCCATCTCGCTCGTCAGCGGCGGCACGGTGGTCAACTCGGGCACGATCAGCGGCAGCCACGGCACCGCCGTCGCCTTCGGCGGCAGCGCCGGCACCAGCAACACCCTGGTGCTCGCGACCGGCAGCGTCATCAGCGGCGTCGTCTCGGCCGCCAGTGCCGCCAGCAACACGCTGGAACTCAATGCCGCAAGCGGCACGATCAGCGGCTACGGCGGCGAGTATGTCGGCTTCCAAACCCTCCAGGTGGACGCCGGCGCGGCGTGGGAGCTGGCCGGCACCACTTCGCTGGGCTCCGGCGTCGGCGTGGTCGACAGCGGCACGATCCTGGTGCAGACCGGCGACCTCCTGGAAATCGACGGCGCGGTAACCGCCGGCGGCACCGTTGCCGTCGCCGACGGCGCGACGCTGGTGCTGTCCGGCGCGGTCGCTGCCGGCGACACCGTGGCGTTGACCGGCTCGAACACCTCCGTCGGATCGGCTTCCACGGTCGTCTTGGCCAACCCGGCCATCTTCTCCGGCACGATCGGCGGTTTTGCCCGCGGCGACACCATCGACCTGCGTTCGGACGCCTTCGGGTCGACCACCGTCAGCGCCTCCGGCAGCACGCTCGTCGTCGGCAGCGGCGGCTCGTCCACCGCGCTCAACCTCGACGCGCCGCTTGCCGGCTCCACCCTCGCGCTGACCAGCGACGGCGCCGGCGGGACCGACGTGCGGCTGGTGCCGACGGTCACCGAGGCGCTCGTCTCCGACACCGGTTCGTCGGCCAGCGACGGCATCACGATGAGCGCGGCCATCGGCGGCACCGCCGATGCCAACAGTACTGTCGTGTTCACGCAAAGCGGCGTGACGCTCGGCTCGGCCGTTGCGGACTCCTCAGGCGCCTATACGTTTGCCGATAGCGGGCTGGTGGACGGCGCGCACGTGATCAGTGCGACCGAGACCGACGCCGGCGTCAATGTCGGCTCGGCGGTGCTGAGCTTCACCCTCGACACCGTCGCCCCGGCGACCCCGGCGGCGCCAATCCTCACCTCCGGCAGCGACAGCGGCGCGCCGGGCGACGACATCACGAACGTCGTGACGCCGGTGATCTCCGGCGGCGGCGTCGATGGCGACATGGTCAGTCTCTATGACGGCGCCACCCTGATCGGCAGCAGCGTGGTCTCCGGCGGCACCTGGTCGATCACCACGCCGACGCTTTCCGCCGGCACGCATGATCTCACGGCGACCGAGACCGATCCCGCCGGCAACGTCTCGAGCGCGTCGAGCGCCCTCCCCCTCGTCATCAACATCTCGCCGCCCGCGACGCCGACCGGATTGACGCTGACGTCCGACAGCGACAGCGGGGTTTTGGGCGACGACCTCACCAACGTCACGAACCCGGTGATCTCGGGCACCACCAGCGGCACGGACGGCGACGTCGTCAGCCTCTATGACGGCGCCACCCTGATCGGCAGCGGCACCGTCACCAGCGGCACCTGGTCGGTCACCCCGACCGTTGCCCTGACGGCGGGTCCCAACGTCCTCAGCGCCACCGAGACCGACGCCGCTGGCAACGTCTCCCCGGCTTCCGGCACGTTGACCGTCACGCTCGACACCACCGCGACAGGGGCGCCGACGGGCCTCGCGCTGAACCCCGGCAGCGACAGCGGCACCTTGGGCGACGGCGTCACCAATTACACCATCCCGGTCATCAACGGCAGCGCCGGCACCGGCTGGGTCAGCGGCGACATCGTCCAGCCTCTATGACGGCGCGACCCTGCTCGGCAGCGCCACGATCACCAGCGGCTACTTGGTCGATCACACCGAACACCGGGCTGGCCGACGGCGTCCATCCCCTCACCGCGACCGAGACGGATGCTGCCGGCAACGTCTCCTCCGCCTCCATCCCATTCGACGTCACGATCCAGACCAGCACGCCGCCGACGCCGTCACAACCCGCCTTGGCGGTGCCCAGCGATAGCGGGGCGCTGGGCGACGGCCTCACCAACGTCACCACGCCGACGATCACCGGCACGACGGACGGCGCGAATGGCGACGTCGTAAGGGTCTACAACGGCGCGACCCTGCTCGGCAGCGCGACCGTCAGCGGCCACGCCTGGTCGGTGACGACGGGCACTCCGTTGGCCGAGGGCCTGCACTACATCACCGCGCGGGAGACCGATCCCGCCGGTGACGTCTCGCCCAACTCCGCCGTCTTCGATCTGACCATCGACACCACCGCGCCGGGAGCGCCGTCCACCCCCGTCCTGACATCCGGCAGCGACAGCGGCACGCAAGGCGACGACGTCACGAACGTCACCATGCCGGTGGTCTCCGGCACCGGCGTCGTCAATGGCGACACGGTCTACATCTACGACGGCGGCGCGACGGCGATCGGCAGCGGCACCGTCAGCGGCGGAACCTGGTCGGCCGCGCCGACCAGCGCCTTGAGTGGCGGTCTCCACCACCTCACGGCCAAGGAGGCCGACCCAGCGGGCAACCTCTCGGTTGCGTCGGGTCAGCTCAATGTTACGATCGCAACCACCTTGCCCGCTTCGCCCACCACTCTCGGGCTGGCACCCGGCAGCGACAGCGGCGCGCTGGGCGACGGCATCACCAACCACATCTCTCCGGTGGTCAGCGGAACCACGAGCGGCGCGAACGGCGACGTCGTCACCCTCTACAACAGCGGTAGCGCGATCGGCAGCGCCACGGTCAGCGGCGGCGCTTGGTCGGTTCCGACCACGCTCGGGGCTGGCACCTACAGCCTGACCGCCACGGAAACCGATTTCGTCGGCAACATCTCCAATCCGACCAGCGCGTTCCCGGTGATCATCGAGACCGTCGCGCCGGTGCCGACGTCGCTCGGACTGACCAGCGCCAGCGACACCGGAAGCTCCCACACCGACGGCATCACCAACGTCACCACGCCGACGATCACCGGCACCACGACGGGGGCCAACGGCGAGACCGTCACGGTCTACGACGGCGGCACCGCGATCGGCAGCGCCACGGTGAGCGGCGGCACTTGGTCGGTAACGCCGGGCAGCGCGCTCGGCGTCGGTCCGCATACCCTGAGTGCCCAGGAAACCGATCTTGCCGGCAACGTCTCCATGCCGTCCGGTGGGCTTTCGCTGCTCATCGAGACTACGGCACCGGTGCCGGGTTCGCTCGGGCTGACCAGCGCCAGCGATACCGGCGTGTCGCCAACCGATGGCATCACCGCCGACACCACGCCGACGATCACCGGCACCACGTCGGGGGCCAATGGCGAGACCGTCACGGTCTACGACGGCGGCAGCGCGATCGGCAGCGCCACGGTGAGCGGCGGCGAGTGGTCGTTCACGCCGGGCATTGCGCTGGGCGCCGGC
The DNA here is from genome assembly GCA_963719345.1 of uncultured Alphaproteobacteria bacterium. GTDB lineage: Bacteria > Pseudomonadota > Alphaproteobacteria > Acetobacterales > Acetobacteraceae > CAVRCA01. Next base: position 350,589 of record CAVRCA010000004.1, on the reverse strand, counting down.
GCCCACAGTCTGACGGCCAGGGAAACCGATCTCGCCGGCAACGTCTCCAACCCGTCGGGCGCGCTTGCCGTGACGATCGAGACCACCGCACCGGTGCCGGGATCGCTCGGACTGACCAGCGCCAGCGATACCGGCGTGTCGCCAACCGATGGCATCACCGCCGACACCATGCCGACGATCACCGGCACCACGTCGGGGGTCGACGGCGAGACCGTCACCGTCTACGACGGCGGCAGCGCGATCGGCAGCGCCACGGTGAGCGGCGGCGCCTGGTCGTTCATCCCGAGCAGCGCGCTGAGCGCTGGCGCGCACAGCCTGACGGCGACGGAAACCGATCTCGCCGGCAACGTCTCGAACTCCGACCGGTGCGTTTGCCCTGCTCATCGAGACCGTCGCGCCGGTGCCGACAGCGCTCGGGCTGACCAGCGCGACCGATACCGGAATCTCCCATACCGACGGCATCACCGCCGACGTCATGCCGACGATCACCGGCGGCACGACCGGTCACGACGGCGACGTGGTGACCGTCTACGACGGCGGCAGCGCGATCGGCAGCGCCACGGTGAGCAGCGGCGCCTGGTCGTTCACGCCGACCAGCGCGCTGAGCGCCGGCGCGCACAGCCTGACGGCGACGGAAACCGATCTCGCCGGCAACGTCTCCACTCCGACCAGTGCCTTTGCCCTGCTCATCGAGACCGTCGCGCCGGTGCCGACAGCGCTCGGGCTGACCAGCGCGACCGACACCGGGAGTTCCCACACCGACGGCATCACCGCCGACACCACGCCGACGATCACCGGCACCACGACGGGGGCCGACGGCGAGACCGTCAAGCTCTACGACGGCACCACGGCGATCGGCTCGGGCACGGTGAGCGGCGGCGCCTGGTCGGTGACGCCCACCAGCGCGCTCAGCGCCGGTTCGCACACCCTGAGTGCGACGGAAACCGATCTCGCCGGCAACGTCTCGACCCCGTCCGGCGCGCTTGCCGTAACGATCGAGACCACGGCATCGGTGCCGTCCGTGCTCGGCCTGACCAGCGCCAGCGACACCGGCGTGCTCGGCGACGGCATCACGCACGACACCACGCCGACGATCACCGGCACAACGTCGGGCGCCGACGGCGAGATCGTCACGCTCCACGACGGCAGCACGGTGATCGGCTCCGGCATGGTCAACGGCGGCACCTGGTCGGTGACGCCCAGCCACCCCGCTGTCCGGGGGGCATCTACGCCCTGACCGCAACCGAGACCGATGCGGCCGGCAACGTCTCCACCGCCTCCAACCCGTTCAATCTGGAAATCGAGACCACACCGATGACAATCACCACACCCGTTTGGCTCCTGGCAGCGACAGCGGCGTATCCTCGACGGACGGCATCACGAACGTCACCACCCCGATCTTCACCGGCTCCTCGACCGGTCCGAGCGGCGACACGGTAGAGATCCTCAACGGGGCAACGGTGATCGCCAGCGGCACGGTCAGCAACGGTAGGTGGTCGGTCTCGCCGAGCAGCCCACTCAGTGGATGGCGGCTACAGCCTGACCGCCGAGGAACTCTCGGGTAGCACCGTCGTGGCGACCTCCCCGGGGGCGTTGAGCCTGACGATCGAGACGGTTGCGCCGGTGCCGCGAAACGCCCGACCTCAACCCGCCGACCTGGAGCAACTCGGCCCTCACCAGCAACACCTATCCGACCTTCATCGGCTCGAGCACCGGCGACAACGGCGATGTGATCGACATCTACAACAGCGGCGGCACCACCCCGGTCGCCGATGGGACAGTCAGCGGTGGCGCCTATTTCGCCACACCGGCCCCACGTTGGTCGACGGCGGCTACTGCCTGACCGCCAAGGAGACCGATCCCGCCGGCAACGTCTCCAGCTCGTCGCTTCCTTTAACCTGACGGTCAACAGTGGAGCCCCCGCAGCGCCGTCCATTCCCGCCTTGACCTCGGCCAGCGATGGCGGCGTCCAGGGAGACGGGATCACCGACGTGCCAACACCGATGGTCACCGGCACCGCCTCCTACGCCGGCACGATCGATCTTTATGACGACGGCACCCTCGTCGGTTCGGCGACTGCCAGCAACGGAACCTGGTCGGTCACTCCCAACGCCCCGCTGACCGACGGGCTCCATCACCTGACTGTCAACGAAACGAATGTGAACACCGCTAGGTCTCTCCGGTAGGGCCGCCGCTCGACCTCACCATCGACACCACCTCGGCCGGAACCCCGAGCACGCCGACACTGAGCCCCGCGAGTGACACCGGAACCGCCGGCGACGGTGTTACCGGCGACAATCTCCCGGTACTCACCGGCACCACCACCGGCCCGGATGGCGAGATCGTCGACATCTACAACGGGTCGACGGTGATCGGCAGCGGCACGGTCAGCAGCGGCGCCTGGTCGGTTACCCCCAGCAGCCCGCTGGCGAACGGCGCCTACAGCCTGACCGCCACGGAGTTCACGGTCGCCGGCGAGCCGAACGCCGAAACGACCCCGCTCGCCTTGACGATCGACAACGTCGCCATGACGACCCCGACCCTGACCACGGCGGATCAGAACGCCGGTCCGGCGGAGCCCGCCCTGACGGGAACGGCGGACGCCGGCAGCACCGTCAATCTCTATGACGGATCAACGTCGGTCGGCAGCGCGACGACCGGCAGCGCGGGGACCTGGACCTACACGTTCTCGACCCCCCTCGCGGCCGGCACCCACAACCTGACGGCGACCGCGACCGACACGGCGGGCAACGTCTCGTCGGCCTCCGCCGCCCTCTCGGTGACGGTCGGTGCCGACCAGAGCTACTCCACCGCGACGACGGACAATTTCGGCGATATTACCACCCAGCTCTACAACTCGTCGGGGCAGATCTCGGCGATCAATACAAGCAACAGCGCCAACCAGTTGCTCCGCTCCGTCACCAACACGGCCGCGACCCTGAACATCTACGACAACGCCGGGACGCTGATCGGCACCGTCACCGAGCCCAGCACGTCGGCGTTCGGCGACCCCGGGTTCGACAGCACCGGCCAGACCTTGGCGGCGACGACGCTGACCAGCACGCTCGGCAGCCAGATCAACTTCCTGGCCGAGCAGAACACCATCACCACGCACGGCAACGACAGCATCAGTGCCGGCGCCGGCGACGACACCATCTTCGCCGCCGGACCGACCACGTACGTGGTCGGTGGCTCCGGCCACCTGGACTTCATCGGCGGCACCGGCACGGCGACCGTCACCGGCGGCAGCGGCTCGTCGACGGTGTTCGGGGCCGCCGGCGGCGGCTCGATCCAGGGCGGCAGCGGCGGCAACAACCTGCTGGCCGCGAGCGGCGGCAACACCACCCTGCTCGGCGGCGGTTCGGGGGACATACTGGTGGCCGCCAACGGCGCCGGCGCCGCCACCACGATGGACATGCAGTCCGGCAGCATCGCCTTCGGCGGCACCGGCCAGGCCACCATCTACGGCGCCGATGGCGGCGTGATCGTCGGCGGCAGCAACAGCGACGTGATGTTCGGGGGTGGCGGCACCGAGCAGATGTATGCCGGCACCGGCACCACCGTCATGTATGGCGGCAGCGGCGACGACAGCATGTTGGGCGGCACCTCCGGCCAGGCGACGATGACCGGCGGCGCGGGGAACAATCTGTTCGTCGGCCTCGCCGGCACCACCCAGGCGCAGGGCGGCACCGGCAACGACGTGTTCTTCACCGGCTCCGGCAACATGAACATCACGGAGGGCAACGGGTCGGATCAGGTGGTGTTCGGCCACGGCAACGCCAGCGTGACCGGGGGCGCCGGAACCGACCTCTACCAGTGGCTCCAGGGCAACAGCGGCGGGGCGGCGACCATCGCCGGCTTCAAGGTCGGCACCGATCAGGTCCAGCTCTACGGCTACGACATGGGCAGCGTGCAGACCCAGAGCAGCGGCGGCAACACCACGATCAGCCTGAACGACGGCACCCAGATCACCTTGCTCGGGGTCGGCCAGCTCGCCAGCAACTCGATCGTCGGATAGCAGGGAGGCCGACCGCAACGGCACCGGACACTGGCGCGTTAGCGCGCCAGTGGACGGAGGAACGCAGATGCCGCAGCAGCCGCATACCGAGCAGAACGTGGAGCACACCGAGGGCGAGCAGAACACCGGCAACCACAAGAAGCCGGGCGCCGTCGACCAAGGGGGCGCCGACCGGTTCGGCGGCACCCGGACGGGCCAGGAGAACGTCGAGCCCACCAAGGGCGGCGACAAGTCGGGCTAAGCCAGACCCGGGCGCGCGGCGAGTTCGCGCGCCCGGCGCCCGTCAATGAAACCTGACGAGCTTGCCCGCCGGCTCGCCCAGCACCTCGTCGTCCCGCATCACCGCACGTCCCCGCACGATGGTGGCGACCGGCCACCCGGAAACGTCGAGGCCGGCGAAGGGCGACCAGCCGCACGGCGAGACGATCCAGGATTCCTCGATGCGTCGGCGGCACCCGAGGTCGACCAGGGTGAAGTCCGCATCGTAGCCGGCCGCGAGACGGCCCTTGCCGACGGCGCCGTAGACACGGGCCGGCCCGGCGCACATCAGATCGACCAGGCGCGTGAGGCTCAACCGGCCGGCATTGACGTGGTCCAGCATCACCGGCACCAGCGTCTGGACCCCGGTAAGCCCAGCGGCGCACTCGGGCCAGGGGCGTTGCTTCGCCGCCCGGCTATGCGGGGCGTGATCGGAGCCGATGACATCCACCGTCCCGTCATGCACCGCCGCCCAGGCCGCCTCGAGATGGCGCGGCCCCCGGATCGGCGGGTTCATGACGCCGAACCCGCCGAGGCGGTCGTAGACGTCGGGAGCCATCTGGGTGAGGTGGTTCACCAGCACCTCGACGCTGGCGATGGCGCGGAAGTCCCGCAAATAGGCCAGCTCCTCGGCGGTCGAGACATGGAGGATGTGGGCCGGCCGCCCGGTCCTGGTCGCCAGCGCCAGCAGCCGCCGCGTGCCCAGGAACGCGGTCTCCTCGTCGCGCCATTCGAGGTGCGTGGCGTAGGGATCGCCCGAGCGGAACAGTTTTTTTCGGGCCTGCAGCCGGTCCTCGTCCTCGCTGTGATAGGCGATCCGGCGCCGACCCGCCCGCATGACGCGCTCGAGGCTCTCGTCGTCCTCGACCAGGAGATCGCCCGTCGAGCTGGCCGCGAACACCTTGATGCCACAGACGCCGCGCCCGGCCTCCAGGGTCGCGAGCTGCGCGACATTGTCCTTGGTCGCCCCGACATAGAGGCCCATGTCGCACCACGCCGAGCCCTCGGCGAGCGCCTGCTTGCCGGCCAGCCGGGCGGCGTCGGTGATCGGCGGCGCGGTGTTGGGCATGTCGAACACGGCCGCCAGCCCGCCGAGCACGGCAGCCTTGGTGCCGGTCGCCAGGGTCTCCACGGCCGGGTCGCCCGGGTCGCGCAGATGCACGTGCGGATCGATCAGGCCGGGCAGGACGTGCAACCCGGTGGCATCGACGATTTCGACGGCGGATCGCGTCGGCAGCCACTCCGAGGGCGGCGATCCGCCCATCGGCCACCCCGATGTCGGTCTGCTCCGGGCCCCAGGGCAACACCGCCACGCCATTGCGGATCAGCAGGTCGTAGTGCGGCGATGGCATGCGGGCGAGTGCTCCGGGTGTCGCGGTCGGCGAACCGTAGGCCGGCCGCCCGGTGCCGACAACGCCGCGTCAGGAGCGGCCGGGGTCAGCGCGAAGCGAGGGTCTCGAACACGTCGCCGCTCGGGGGCAGCCCCAAAATGTGCCGTCGGTGCCACAAGGCGTAGAACAGCAGCGTCCAGGCGGCGAAGCCGCCGGGCCAGCCGGTCTGGCCGCTGCGGAACAGCGCCTCGACTTTTCCCGGCTCCGCCATCTCGGCGACGCCCGGCTGGGCGGCGACCAGCGGGCCGAGCCGGCTTCCCTGCCGGGCGATCCAGGCGCCGATCGGCACCGTAAAGCCCTGCTTGGGCGCCCACGGGCGCGCCGCGGGGAGATGCAGCTCCAGCCACTTGCGCAGGATCCACTTGCCCCGGCCACCGCGTACCTTCAGGCCATCGGGCAGCCGGAAGCCCGCCTGCGCCACGCCGGGGTCGAGGAACGGCGTGCGCCCCTCGACCGCGTGGGCCATCAGGCAGCGGTCGAGCTTGAGCAGCAGGTCATGCGGCAGCCAGTCGGCGACGTCCGTGGCCTGCGCCGCAGCAAGCCGCGACCAGCAGCCCTCGGCGGCCCTGGCCTCGGACGCGGCGTAGCCGTCGCGCCACCCGAGGGTCGAGCCGTTCAGCACCTTCACGCGATCGAAGCAGCCGCGCGCGCGCGTCACCCGGCCGCCCAGCCACCAGGGCCGCATGGCGCTGCGATACCGGCCGTAGCCGCCAAAGATCTCGTCGCCGCCCTCGCCGCAGAGCACCACTTTCACGTCCTGCCGGGCGCGGCGGGCGAGGAACCAGGTGGGAATGATGGCGTAGTCGGCCGCCGGATCGTCCATGCAGGCGACGATTTCCGGCAGGTGCTCGCCACACCATCGCCTCGGTGATCTCGATCGTCTCGTGGTGGGCGCCGGTCGCCTTGGCCACCGCGGCGGCCTGCGCCCGCTCGTCCGGCGCACCGGCATCCCAGCCAGCGGTGAAGGCCAGCACCGGCTGACTGTTCAGCCGCGCCATCAGCGCCAGCAAAATCGCGCTGTCGATCCCGCCCGAAAGGAACATCCCGTACGGGACGTCGCTGCGCTGGTGCAGGTCGACGCTTTCCTCGAGCGCCCGATCGAGCCGCTGCAGCGCGGCGTCCTCGCCGATGTCCTCGGGGCCGGCGTCGGGCAGCGCCGGCAGCCGGTTGCGGCTGAGCACATGCCCATCGGCGCAGGCCAGCGTCTCCCCCGGCAGGACCCGGTGGATGCCCTCGAAGATGGTGTCCGTGCCGGTGGTGAACTGGAGTTGCAGCAGCTCGGCCCGGGCGGCCGGCCGCAGACGCCGCGGCACGAGGCCGGATTCGAGGATCGCCCGCGGCTCCGAGGCGAAGGCCAGGCCGCCGGCGATCTGGGCGGTGTAGAGCGGCTTGATGCCGAACGGGTCGCGGGTCAGCGTCACGCTCCGGCCGGCGCGGTCGTGGATCGCGATCGCGAACATGCCGCGCAGATGGCGGGCGTATCCGCTTCCCTCCTTGAGCCAGAGATGCAGCGGCGGCTCGCAGTCGCTGTGGGTCGAGAAGTCGCGCCGGCCAAGCCCTCGCGCAGCTCGCGATAATTGTAGATCTCGCCGTTGGCGACCAGCGACGCCTGACCGGCGAATAGCGGCTGGTCGCCGCCATCCAGGTCGATGATGGCGAGCCGGTTGTGCAGCAGGGCGATCCGGCCGACCACGGTATGACCGGAGCCGTCCGGACCGCGATGCGCCAGGCTGCCGATCATCGTGGCGAGCGTTGTCGGGTCGGGCGGCGGCGAGCCCTGCGACAGGATGAGACCGGCGATCCCGCACATCAGGCCTGCTCCACGGCACCGAGAAAGGCGCGCCATTGTGCGACGACCGGCGCTTCGGCGAACTCCGCCTCGAACCGGCGGCGTCCCGCCTCGACCATGGCGGCGGTGCGCGACGGATCGTCGAGCATGGCCTGCACCGCATCCGCGAGCGCCGCCGGATCTTCCTTCGCCACCAGCACGCCGTCCTCTCCCGGGATGAGCAGTTCGCGCGGCCCCTCGGCCGAGGCGGCCACCACCAGTCGGCGGGCGGACCAGGCCTCGATGACCACGTTGCCCAGCGGCTCGTGGCGGGACGGGCAGACCAGCGCATCGGCCGCCGCCAGCAGGCTGCCGGTGTCCTGGCGCCAGCCGAGGAGATGCACCTGCTCGGCCACTCCTTCCCGGCGCGCGAGGTCGAGCAGATCGGCGTGCTCCGGTCCCTCGCCGGCGATCGCGGCGTGGACCCCGGGCAGGCGCGACAGGGCGCGGATCAGGACATCGAACGCCTTGTTCCGGTGCAGCCGCCCAAGCGCCAGCAGCAGCGGCTTGCCCGGTGGGACGCCGATCGCGTCGCGGCGCACCGGCGCCGCTCCGGCGAGGTCGGCGACGAAGTTCGGAACGGTGTGTACCCGGTCCGCGGGCCAACCCTGCCCGACGATCCAGCGGGCGATCCCGCGCGTGTTGCCGACCAGGTGGTCGCACCGCCGGTAATAGGAGAGATCGTAGTAGCCGCCGAGCCGGCCGGCGAGCACCCAGTCGCCACGCGGCGCGCAGCCGGCGGCGCGGTTCATCCAGGCGACGACGACGCGGGGCGCGAAGCGGCGCAGCAACCGGCCGAGATGGAGGCCGGTGAGGAGGTCGGCCGGGCCGCCGAAGGTGAGCTGTCTCGCCTGCAGGCCGCCCGCCGCCAGGCGTGCCGCCCGCGCCGCGTCGCGGCGGATGACCGGCAAGACGGCCTCTCCCGCCCGGTGCAGGGCGACCACGAGCCGCTCGAAGAACAGCTCCGCCCCGCCATTGGGCGCGCCCGCCATGACGTGCGCGACCCTCATCAGGACGGATCGCCCGCGCAGCGTGCTGGGTCGGCCGGTGCGGTGCTCATCGGCCGGTTTCTACACGCCTTGCCCCGGTGTGTGCGAGGACCCACCTGCGGCGGATGGTCAAGATCGCACGGCTGGAGGAGCGGGGCGTCGTCGAGGTGAGCGGCGACGACCGCGTGAGCTTCTTGCAGGGTCTGGTGTCCAACGACGTGGCCGAGGCCGTGCCGGGGCGGGCGGTCTGGGCCGCGCTGCTGAGCCCGCAAGGCAAGTACCTGGCCGACTTTTTCGTCTTTTCGGACGGCGCGCGGCTGCTGCTCGATTGCGAGCGGCAGCAGGCCGCCGGCCTCGTCCAGCGGCTGCGCCGCTTCCGGCTGCGCGCCAAGGTCGAGCTGCGTGACGTCTCGGCGGAGTTCGCCGTGTATGCCGCCTGGGAGGGAACGCCGGAGGTCGCCGGCATCGCCGCCCCCGATCCCCGCCGGCCCGAGGCTGGCTGGCGCATTCTGGCCACTGGGACGCTGACGGCGAACGCGAGTGCGGCGGACTGGGATCGGCACCGGCTCATCCTCGGCTTGCCCGATGGGACGCGTGACCTGGAAGTGGAAAAATCCATCCTGCTCGAAGCAGGTTTCGACGAGCTGAACGGCGTCTCCTGGACCAAGGGCTGCTACATGGGTCAGGAACTGACCGCCCGGACCAAGTACCGCGGCCTGATCAAGCGCCGGCTGCTCCCGGTTCGGGTCGAGGGCGCGCTGCCGGCGCCGGGCACGCCCGTCATGAGCGGACCGGGCGAGGTCGGGGTGATGCGATCCGGGCGCGGCGATCGGGGCTTGGCCAACCTGCGGATCGAGGCGGCCGAGAACCGCCTTGTCGCCGGCGAGGCCGAGCTGACGGCAGAGGTGCCGGCTTGGATGAACTGGCCGGTGAAGGCGGCTGGATAGCCTCCCTTCCGGCCGCGTCACGGCGGCTGATCGAATCGCTTCCACCTGTAGACGATCGCCGAGACGGCCCAGCAAAGGGCGAAGATGGCGATCACGACGAAGCCGAAATTGGCCAGGTCGTCATTGAGGGCCGCGACCACCCGCCACACGCCGCCGACCAGACCGAGGCGGTCGCCGATCAGACCCAGCGCTTCGAGGCCGCCGATCAAAAGCGCGACCAGCACGGAGGTGGCGGTGATCGTCAGGTTGTACCAGAGCCGGCGAAGCGGGTTGACGAACGCCCAGCCGTAGGCGCCGACCATCAGCACGCCGTCCGCGGTGTCGACCAGTGCCATGCCGGCCGTGAACAACGCCGGAAAAACCAGGATGTGCCAGGGTGAAAGGCCCTCGGCCGCCTGGCTGGCGGCGATCCCGAGCAGGCCGATTTCGGTCGCGGTGTCGAAGCCGAGGCCGAACAGGAAGCCCACCGGATACATGTGCCAGCTGCGGCTCACCGCCCTGACGACCGGCCGGAACAGGCGCGCAAGCGGGCCGCCGCCGGCGAAGAAGTCGGCGTCGCCGGGCGGGAAGCCCTGACGGGCCCGGCGGAACTGACCCCAGACATTCCGCAGGATCGCGAGATTGACGGCCGCGATCGCCAGCAGGAACGTCGCCGAGACGGAGGTACCGATCAAGCCACCGGCCTCCCTCAGCCCTTCGAGGCGGCCCTGACCGAAGGATACCGTGCCGGCCAGCGCCAGGCAGGCGAGCACCACGACCGTCGAGTGGCCGAGCGCGAAATACAGGCCGACGAGGCGCGCCTCCTGGCCGGCCTGCATCAGCTTGCGCACGGTGTTGTCGATGGCCGCGATGTGATCGGCGTCGACGGCGTGGCGCAGTCCGAACACCCAGGCGAGCAGTGCGGTCCCGAGCAAAGTCGGGCGGTCGGCGAACACGGTCCAGGCCCAGAGCCAGGCTGCCGCATTGGCCGACACCAGGCCCACAAGCGCCAGGGTGATGGACCGACCCGCCGGCATCGTCTTCCTTTCCGAACCCCAGCTCGACCTTATCGCCGGGCTTGCAGCCACGCCAAATCGCGTGCCGACACCGCCAGGACGCTCTCCCGACTGTGACGCAACCGGCCTGCGGGCCCGACGTTCTCCGTTCGTCCGCGGTGAAGTCCCCCCACCTGCATCGCGGCCCGGGAGCCGGCGGCGCGGCCTGACGGCGCCAGCACGTCTGAGAGGCTGACAGACGCGCCGCTCCGGCCCCGGAGACTTGCTTGCGGTGCCGCGCTACTCTCGGGAGCCCGCATGACGTTCAGGACACCATGACAGTCAGGATCGGCGTCGCCGGAGTGACCGGCCGCATGGGCCGCCTCCTGGTGGAGGAGATACCCGCCGCGAATGCCGTGTTGGTGGGGGGCACCAGCCGTAGTGCCGGCACCGGATCGGCGCCGGCTGGCGTGCGCGTGTTCAGCCGACTGGCCGAACTCGCCGAGGCGGCCGACGTCGTCATCGATTTCACCCACGCGAGCGCGGTGAAGGAGCATGCGGCCGTACCAGCGGAGGTCGGCACGGCCTGGGTGCTCGGGACCACGGGGCTGGACGAACACGATGAGGCCGCCGCGGCCGCCGCGGCGCGACGGGTCGGTGTGGTCTATGCCGCGAATTTCGCCCCGGGAGTCAATCTGGTGCTGGCGCTGGCGCGCCGGATGGCGGCGGCGCTGCCGGCCGACGCCTACGACGCCGAAATCCTGGAGATGCATCATCGCCAGAAAGTCGACGCACCCTCCGGAACGGCGATCGGACTGGGCCGGGCGGTCGCGGAGGGGCGTGGCGTCGCCCTCTCCGATGTGCGGGAGAGCGGCCGGGACGGCTATACCGGGCCGCGCAAGCCCGGCGCGATCGGCTTCGCGGCGCTGCGAGGCGGCCAGGTCGTCGGTGAGCACACATTGCTGTTCGCCTCTGCAAGCGAGCATATCGCCCTGACCCATCGCGCGTTCGATCGTCGAGTGTTCGCCACCGGCGCCGTGCGCGCCGCGCTCTGGCTGCACGGCCGTGAGCGTGGTCTCTACGACATGGCGGACGTGCTCGGTCTCACCGTTTAGGCGGTGGCCGAACGGGCACTGACGCGGTTCTACCCCGTCCCGCAGGCCCGCGTGATGGCGGCCAAGTGCTTCTTGGCCGCTTCCTCCGTCGTCGCCTCGATGGCTCGATACCGGCCGATCAGGGCTTCGCCGAGGCGCGTCAGGCGCGCTCCGCCGCCGCCGCTGCCGCCGGCGGAGGTCGACACCACCGGACGGCCGAGCGTCTGGTTGAGGTCTTCGACCAGTTCCCACGCCCGCCGATAGGACATCCGGAGCGACCGCCCCGCCGCGGAAATCGAGCCCGTACGGCCGATCTCCTCCAGCAGCGCGATCTTGCCCGGGCCGATCCGCGCGCCCGAGGCGAGATCGATCCGGATGCTGAGCCGATGGCCCGCGCCTGCGGCGGGGCGCGGTTTGGCGGTGCCCGCTGCCATGGCACGACCCTACCACCCCGGGGTGGTCCGGCCTAGCACGCGGGCCGTCCGGCTCGCAGCCGATTTGCCGCTGTATCTCGCCGGCTATATCGTGCGGCGCCCGGAAAGGATCGCCTCATGCGGTTGCTGCTTGTTCTGCTCCTGAGCTTCGTGCCGCTCGCCGCCCGGGCGGAGGGGCTGACCGTGTTTGCCGCGGCCAGCCTGACCGACGCGATGCGCGACGTCTCGGCGCTGTGGTCGAAGGCCGGGCACGAGCCCCTGCGCCTGTCGTTCGCCGCCAGCTCCACCCTGGCGCAGCAGATCGAGCAGGGAGCGCCCGCCAACCTGTTCGCCTCGGCCGATACGAAGTGGATGGACGACCTCGCGAAACACGGGATGATCGTGCCCGAGACGCGCACCGACCTGCTCGGCAACCAGCTCGTGCTCGTCGTGCCGGCCGACCATCCCCGTCATGTCACGATCGGGCCGAACTTCGATTTTTCGGCGCTGCTCGGACCCGATGGCCGGCTGGCGACCGGTGACCCGGCGCACGTGCCGGTCGGCATCTACGCCGAACAGGCGTTGCGCAAGCTCGGGGTGTGGAATGCCGTCGCGCCCCGGCTGGCGCGGGCCGAGGACGTGCGCTCGGCACTGCTGCTGGTCGAGCGCGGCGAGGCGCCGGCTGGCATCGTCTATGCCACCGATGCGGCAGTCTCGAAGGCCGTCATGATCGCCGGCGCCTTCCCGGCCGACAGCCATGATCCGGTCACTTACCCTTTCGCCGTGGTCAAGTCGGGCGACACTCCCGAAGCGCGCGCATTGCTGCGCTTCCTGCAGGGACCGGAAGCCCGCGAGGCGTTCACCCGGCGCGGCTTCAAGGTGGAGTGAACCGATCCTCTCCGCGACGGATTGGCAGGCGGTCCGGCTGACCCTGACGGTCGCCGCCCGCGCCGTGGTTTTCGGGTTGCCGGTGGCCGTGCTGACCGCCTGGGTGCTGGCGCGGTGGCGGTTCCCCGGACGTTGGGCGCTCAACGCCGTCGTCCACCTGCCGCTGGTGCTGCCGCCCGTGGTCACCGGCTGGCTGCTGCTGATCGTGTTCGGCGTGCGCGGGCCGATCGGCGCGCTGTTGCAGCAATGGTTCGGCGTGCGTCTGGTGTTCACCGCCGCCGGCGCCAGCCTCGCCTGCGCCGTCATGACGTTCCCGGTGATGGTCCGCTCGGTCCGCCTCGCGTTTGAGGCTGCCGATCCCGGCCTCGAGCAGGCCGCCCGCAGCCTCGGCGCGGGGCGGCTCGACCGACTTTTCAACGTGACCGTGCCGCTCGCCTCGCCCGGCATCCTGGTCGGCGCGATCGTCGCCTATGCCACCTGCCTCGGCGAGTTCGGGGCGGTGATCACCTTCGCCGCCAACATCCCGGGCGAGACACAGACCTTGCCGCTGGCGATCTACACCGCGCTGCAGGTGCCCGGCGGCGAATCGCACGCGGCGATGTTGTCGCTGGTCTCGCTCGCGCTGGCGTTGCTCGGGCTGTTGGCGTCGGAGTTGGTCGCCCGACGGCTGGCGGTGGCGCTCGGCCGGTGAGCCTGTCCATCGCGCTGCGCCACCGGTTTCCGTCCGGCGCGGCGCTGGACCTCGCCCTTCGACGTGCCGACCCCCGGCGTGGTCGCGCTGTTCGGCCCGTCGGGGGCCGGCAAGTCGAGCGTGATCAACGCCGCGGCCGGGCTGCTGCGGCCTGATTTCTGCGCGCGTCGTGCTGGACGGTACCGTGCTCGCCGACCCCGAAGCGGGCGTCTGGCTGCCGCCCGAGCGCCGACGCATGGGGCTGGTGTTCCAGGACGCGCGGCTGTTTCCCCACATGTCGGTCGAGACCAATCTGCGCTTCGGCCTGCGCCGGGCGGCGCGCGGCGCGATCGGCTTCGACGAGGTGATCGACCTGCTCGGCATCCGCCCCCTGCTCGCCCGCCGGCCGTCGACCCTGTCGGGCGGCGAGCGTCAGCGCGTGGCGATCGGCCGCGCCTTGCTCGCGCAACCGCGCATGCTGCTGCTCGACGAGCCGTTGGCCGGCCTCGACGCGGCGCGCACGGCCGAGATCCTGCCGTTCCTGGCGCGTCTCAAGGCGGCGCTGCGGCTGCCAATGCTCTATGTCACGCACGCCCTCGACGAGGTGGTGCGCCTCGCCGACACGCTGGTGCTGATCGAGGCCGGGCGCGTCGTCGCGCAGGGGAGGCTGCCCGACATCGCCGCCCGTGCCGACCTGCCCCTCGCCGCGCGGGACGACGCCGGGGCCGTGCTCATGGCGCGGATCGCCGCCCATGACCCACCGCGCGGCCTGACGCGGCTCGACGTCGCCGGCGCGAGTTTTTTGGTGCCGCTGCGCGACGCTCCGGCCGGGACCGAACTGCGCATCCGCATCCCGGCCCGCGAGGTGATTCTCGCGCGCGCCGTCCCGGAGGCGATCAGTGTCCACAACGTCATTCCCGGACTGACCCGCGCCGTCGCCGAGGACGCGCCCCGCCGCGCCGCGCTGGTCGAGGTGGCACTGGGTGACGCCAGCGCCTTGCTCGCCCGCGTCACTCCGGACGCCGTCGCCCGCCTCGCCCTTGCCCCGGGAGTGCCGGTGCTCGCCCTCGTCAAGTCGGTCGCGATCGAGGTGCTGTAAGCGACTACCCTATTGTCAACGGGGAGGAGCTTGGTCTCGACGGCGGGATTAGTACAGCGGAGGCTGCTGCGGCTCCTCGGGCCAGGCCTGCGCATCGGCCGACCATCCGTGGGAGGGCCTGTAGGGCGTCGGCTCATAGCGGGGCGCGGCTCGTAACGGGGCGCCTCGTAGGCGATCGGGGGCTGGCCCGGCTCCGCATAACCCGGATCCCGCGGACCCGCATCGGGCGGCAGGGCCGCCACGCCGGCCGGAGCCGACCGCCGCGCCCATTGTTCCTGCCGTCGCAGGCGGCCCACCACGCTCTGCCCGGTGTCAGCCGGTGCATGGCGGCGCAGGACGGTGGTCGGTGCCGCCCGGCTCGGGCGCGGCGCACCGGCGTCGGCGGCCGATGCTGGCTTGGTCTCAGGCCGCGTGGCCGGCTCCGCCGGAGAGTTTGGCAGCCGGGAGTCCGGCAGGGTCGCGACAGCCGGCGAAGGCTCTGGCAATGGGGACTTGGCGGGTGGTTCGGCCGGCGCCGGCTCTGCCGTGGCCGTTGCCACCGGAGCCGGGTCTGACCTCTCCGGCACCGCCGGCGACGGTTCGGCCGCTGTAACTGACTTGTGCCGGTGCCGCGGTCGGCGCCGGGGGCGCTGCTGTCGCCGCCGGCGCGGCCACAGCCGGTACGGCCGGAGCCGGGGCGGCCGTAGCCAGTATGCTCACAGCCGGGGCGGCGGGCGGCGGATCGACGGCGGCCGTAGCCTGTGGCGACGCGTCCACCGCTGGGTTGGTCACCGCTGGGTCGGCTCACCGCTGGGTTGGTCACCGCTGGGGTCGCTCGCCGGTGCGGTCGCTGCCGGGGCGGCCGGCAGAGGTGCCGCTGCCATCGGGTGCATCGGTGGTCCAAGCAGTTGAAGCACGGTGGCGCCGGCCCCCGCGCCGGCCAGCAACACAACCCAGAACCACAGCAGCGCCTGCGAGGCGCGTCGCCGCGGTCCGGTCCGCGGCCAACGCACCTGGTCCCTACGGGCTCTCATCTCAAGCATCGTTCTGTTCATGGCCGCCGATTGCGACCACCCTTTGGCACAGGCACGGGCGAGTTGCCATTCGACATGTGGTGGTTCTAGGCGCCAAGTGCATCGGCCAGAGTGGAGAAGTCCGGCACCACCAGATCGACGCCGGGGTTCGGCACCGGATCGGGCGGACCGGCCTCGCCCCACTCGGCGGGGCGGTGGACGAAGGCCGTCCGGTAGCCCTCCTGCGCCGCGGCCAGCAGGTCGAAATTGTGACAGGCGACCATCAGGATCGCACTCGGCGGCAGTTGCAGCAGCTGCGCCGCGCGGCGGTAGGCTTCCGGCTTCGGCTTGTACACATCGAGCATCTCGCAGGAGATCACGCAGTCCCAGTCCAGATGGTTGCGGCGCGACACGTCGACGATGAGCCGCACGCTCAGGATCGTGAAGGAGGCGACCACGAACCGCCGGCGCAGGCGGCCAAGGGCGGGGGCGAAATCAGGCCAGGCATCGAGCGAATGCCAGGCGGCGCGGATGGCTTCGCGGTCATCGGCGGTGAAGGCGGCAAGGTCGAACTCGCCGGCAAGCTCGTCGAGCACGCCCCGATGCACGTCGTCGATGTTGAAGCCGGGCCGGACCGAGTTCGTCATGCGCCGAAGCGCCCGTCGCCGGTACTCGTTGGTGATCGCCGGCCAGTCGCGGGCCAGCCCATGCGCCGCCCCGACCGCTGCCAGGGCGGCGCTGATCCCCGAGTGCCAGTCGAGCACCGTCCCGCCGGTGTCGAACGCGAGCGCCTCGATGCCCTGCATCTTTCCCTCCCTGCCCAAACTTGATACGCCGCCAAACCCGTGGCTGTATCCGCGAGCGTTCCATCTCTATTGTCAACCGATGCCCGGACTGACGGACGTATTGCCCCCGACCGCAAGAGCCGCCTGGCCGTATGCGCCGCGCTTCGCGCGGGTGAACGGATGGCGCATGCACTACGTCGACGAGGGGAGCGGTGATCCCGTCGTCCTGCTGCACGGCAACCCGACCTGGGGCTTTCTCTGGCGCGACGTGATCCCGCCGCTGCTGGCAGCTTGTCACCGGGTGATCGTGCCCGACATGATCGGCTTCGGCCTGTCCGAGAAGCCGACGCGCGAGCAGGCGCATACGCTCGACGGGCACATCGCGAACCTGGCCGCGCTGCTACGCGGGCTCGATCTCCGCAATGCGACGATCGTGTGCCATGACTGGGGCGGTCCGACCGGCCTCGGTTTCGCGCTCGCCAACCCCGAGCGGGTGCGGGCGCTCGTGGTGATGAGCACGTGGGGCTGGGCGCTGCCGCCGGCCGAGTTCCACACGCGACTGTTCCCGTGGCGGCTGATGCACGCGCCGCTGGTCGGCCCCTACCTGCTCGGCCGCCACAACGTGCTTGCCTCGCGCGGCGTCTACCTCTCCGTGGTCGATCGCGCCCGGTTCCGCGAGCGGGCGCAGGAAGCCTACGAAGCGGTGCTGCCCGATCCCGCCTCGCGGCTGCTGACCTGGACTTGGCCGCGCTGGATCCCGCTCGACGCCGAGGCCCGCGCCGCCGATCGCTTCGGCTGGATCGAGCAGGGGCTGCGGGACTGGCGCAAGCCGGTGCAGATCATCTGGGGCCGGGAGGACGACGTGTTCGACGCCGCCACGTTCGCGAGCCGCTTCAAGACGCTGCTGCCGCATGCCGAGGGACCGCACCTCGTCACCGGCCGACACTTCTTGCAGGAGGATTCCGGGGCCGAGATCGGCGCCTTGATCGCGGCCTTCCTGGCGCCGCGTGCGGCCGCGCCGCGATGACCGACGTGCGGCCGGTCCCGACGCCCGATCTGGGCGACACCCGACGCGCCTTCCTGCTCGCCGAGGACCGGGTCGGGCACTACAGGGAGTTCCGCGATTTCTTGGTGCGCAGCTTCGATCTCGACCGGGTCGGGCTGGCCACGCCCGGCTATCTCCGTGCCCCTTCGGGCGGCCTCTACGAGTTGGTCTTCGTCGGCCGCAGCGGCGAGCCGTTCCCGGCCGGCGTGGAGGTCTACGCGAGGGTTGCGGCGCTGGAGCCGCTCGACGAGACGACCGCCGACGCCGATCTTTGGGCCATCCTTCGATGGCTGGTCGAGGGGACCGGCGGCCAGTGGACCGCCGCCGATCTCGACGCCACCGGCCGGCTCTACCGCATCCCGGCCGCCAGCGAGAAACCGACAACAGCCTGAGTCAGGAACAGAAATTGGCCCGTATCGAAGATATTCCCGAGCCGACCAGGACCGTGGTGCAGACCATCCCTTGTCCCAGCTACGACACCACGCCCTGGGTCGACGGACCGCCGCTGGCCCGGCGCCGCGTCGCCATCGTCAACTCGGCGGGCATGTTCCGCCGTGGCGAGATGCCGTTCCAGTTCGGCGGCACCGAGTTTCGCGCCCTGCCGAACACGCTCGCGGCCGGCGACATGCTGATGAGCCATGTCTCGATCAACTTCGATCGCTCCGGCTTCCAGCGCGACATGAACGTGGTCCATCCGGTGGACCGGCTGCGCGAACTCGCCGCCGAGGGTGTGATCGGCGGCGTCGCCGACACGCACTACTCCATCCTCGGCTCGACCGATCCGGCGGGGATGGCGGAATCGGCGGCTGCCATCGCGGCGCAACTTCGCCGGGATAGCGTGGACGCGGTCGTCCTCAGTCCCGTTTGACCGCTCTGCACGCGCGCCGTGAGCGCGCTGGCACATCGACTGGAGGAGCACGGTCTTGCGACCACGGTGGTCGGTTCCGTGCGGGTGCAGATGGAGAAGGTGCGGCCACCGCGCGGGCTGTGGGTGCCGTTCGAGCTTGGCCGCCCGTTCGGCGAGCCGGAGGATGCCGCGTTCCAGCACCGCGTCCTGGGTGCGGCGCTCGGCCTGTTGGAGCGGAAAGACGGGCCGGTGGTGCTGCGGGATTTCGCCGAAGACGCACCCGGCTGGCAACCCCGTCCCGAGTGGCGGCCGCCGCCCGGCGCGGGAGCACCGGACCACTTGCCGGATTCATCGGCGAGCTGGGCGGTCGCGGTGAGCACGGAGATCGCCAACCTTCGTCCGCTCTGGGAGCAGGCGCAGACGCGGTTCGGGCGCACCACGGTCGGCCTGTCCGGCTTGCCGCCGGAGGCCTGGCCCGACTTCGCCGCCTCGTTCCTCGACGGCGCGCTCCCCGTCGCGCCACCGCACGCGACCGCCGCGCTGTCGCTGCGATTCCTTGCCGATGACCTGAAGGCCTACTACTCGGAGGCGGCGCAGGCGGTCGGCGCCCCTCCGTCGAGCCGGCAGGTCGATGGCTGGTTCTGGGGCGAGACCCTGGCCGGACGTTTTCTCGTTGCGTTGCGCGAGGCGGCGGGACGCAGCGACAACAACGCGCTCAAGACGGTGGGAACCCGCTTCTTCGTGCCGACCCCTTATCTGCCGAAGGGTCTTGCGGCCTGACCCGAACGAGAGGGTGAGCCTACGCGAACAGGAACCGCAGCTCCTCGGCCTCAAGAACCGCGCAGGTCAGCTTGTGGCCGAGGACCGCGCCGGTATCGACGCCGATACGGTTGACCTTCACGACCGGCGCCTCCGTCGGGGTGTGCCCATGCACCACCACCACCCCGAGATCGCCGGGCCAGGACAGGAACGGCTCGCGGATCCAGACCAGATCATGCCGCGACTGCCGCTCGAACGGCAGGCCGGGACGGATGCCGGCATGGACGAACGCATATCCGCCGATGCGATGGGCGAGCGACAAGCCGCGCAGGAAGCGCAGGTGCTCCGCCGGGATCTGGTCGGCCAGCGGCCTCGGCCCGGACGGGACGGGCACGTTCCAACTGTGCAGCGCCGCACGGCCGCCATTGACCATCCAGTGGCCGAGCGCGTCCGGATGTCCGGCTTCGACCGCGTCGAGCATCATCTGCTCGTGGTTGCCCAGCAGATTGACCGTCGGCGCGCCGGCAAACCCTTTGAGCAGGTGCCGGATGACGCCGGCGCTGTCCGGCCCGCGATCGATGTAGTCGCCAAGATGGATCACCACCGGGTGCGCAACCGGGCGGTCGGCAAGGTCGCGCGCGATCCGCTGGTGCAGGGCGACGAGCTTGTCGAGGCAGCCGTGGACGTCGCCGATCGCATACACGCGGCGCCCGGGGGGCAGGGTCGCGGGCGCCGAAAATGCTGTGCTCGCCATCGGCTCACCGTAGCGGAGCCGGCCCGCCGGCTCCTAGTCGCGGTTGTGTCATCGCCAATTCCCGACAACCCAGCTTCGCTCCGCCCTGCCCTTGGCGACCGGGGTCGGCGGCGGCATATCGGGCGGATGGACGCGATCCGGGCGGAGAACCTGACCAAGCGGTACGGCACGACGCTCGCGGTCGACAACATCAGCTTCGCCGCCCGGCGCGGCAGCACGATCGGGCTGCTGGGCGGCAACGGCGCCGGCAAGACCACGACCATCGCGATGCTGCTCGGCCTGCTGATCCCGACCGCCGGCACCATCCACGTGCTCGGCCACGACATGGCGCGCGACCGCTTCGCCGCCTTGGCCCGGATGAATTTCTCGTCGCCTTACGTGGCTCTGCCGCACCGGCTGACCGTCGCCGAAAACCTGCGGGTCTACGGCCACCTCTACGACGTGCCGAACCTGCGGCGACGGATTGCCGAACTCGCCGGGGAGCTCGATCTCGGCGAGCTGCTGGACCGGCCGGCGGGGCAGCTCTCGGCCGGCCAGAAAACCCGGGTGGCGCTCGCCAAGTCGCTGATCAACCGGCCCGAGCTGCTGCTGCTGGACGAGCCCACCGCCAGCCTCGATCCCGATACCGGCGATCTCGTGCGCTCCTGGCTGGAGCGCTACCGCGACGAGAGCGGCTGCACGATGCTGCTGGCCTCGCACAACATGGCCGAGGTCGAGCGGCTGTGCAGCCACGTGCTGATGATGAAGCAGGGGCGGATCGTCGATCGCGGCAGCCCGGACGAGTTGCTGACCCGCTACGGCCGGGAGGATCTGGAGGAAGTGTTTCTCGATATCGCCCGCAACCGCCGGAGCGAAGTGGCCCAGGTGCAGGCATGAGGGGTGGAGGCATGAGGACGCCCGCCGCCCGCCGCGTCTGGGCCATGATGTACCGGCATCTGACCCTCTATCGCCGCTCCTGGCCCCGGCTGTTGGAACTCGCCTACTGGCCGACCCTGCAGATGTGCATCTGGGGATTTACCGCCTCCTTCCTCGCCGCCCGCGCCGCCAACGGGGTGCTGTTCGCCACCGGCATCCTGCTCGGCGGCGTGCTGCTCTGGGAGGTGGCCCTGCGCAGCCAGATGGGTGTCGCGATCAGCTTCATGGAAGAGATCTGGTCGCGCAATCTCGGCCATGTCTTCGTCAGCCCCTTGCGTCCGCGCGAGCTGGTCGGGGCGCTGATCGGCATTTCCATCATCCGCACCGCGATCGGCCTGGCGCCGGCCATCCTGCTCGCTTGGCTGCTCTATGCCTTCAACCTGTTCGCGGTCGGCCCGATTCTTGTCCTGTTCTTCCTCAACCTGATGGTCATGGGATGGTGGGTGGCGCTCGGCGTGGTGTCGCTGATCCTGCGGCACGGCGCCGGGGCCGAAGCCCTCGCCTGGTCGGTGCTGTTCGGGCTGACGCCGTTCTCGGCGGTGTTCTATCCGGTCGCGGTGCTGCCGGCCGTGATCCGGCCGATCGCGCTCGCCCTGCCCTCGGCGCACGTGTTCGAGGGCATGCGCGCGGTGATCCAGACCGGCGTGATCCGGTGGGACCATCTCGCCGCCGCCTTCGCCCTGAACGCCGTCTGGATGGCCGCCGCGGCGCTGCTGTTCTCCCGCCAGCTCCGGGCCGCCCGTACTCGCGGCGCGCTGCTGAGCATCGGGGAATAACGGTTGGACGGCACGCGTTTCTGGCTGATCCGGCACGCGATCGTCTCGGAGAACGCGCGGGCGGTCCTCTATGGCACGATGGATGTCGAACTCTGCCCGGCCAGCCTGGTCGAGCAAGCTCCGATGTATGCCGCACTGGCCCGGCGCCTGCCGCGGCCGGCAAGCTGGATCGTGACACCTCTGTCGCGTACCCGTCGAACCGCCGAGGCGATCTTCGCGGCCGGCTATCCGCGCGCGCCGCTCGCGGTCGAGCCCGATCTGGTGGAGCAGTCGCTGGGCGAATGGCAAGGCTTGCCGCACGCCGAATTGCCCGCCCGGCTCGCGCTGCCCGCCCACCCGTTCTGGCCGCACGCCGGCGAGGAGCGGCCGCCCGGCGGCGAAAGCATGGTGGAGGTGATCGTCCGCGTCGGGCGCGTGCTCGAACGGCTCGCCGCCGCCCATTCCGGCGAAGAACTGATCGTGGTGAGCCACGGCGGCGCGATCCGCGCGGCGGTCGCCCACGCGCTGCGCATCGGCGCCGACAACGCGCTGCATCTGACCGTGCAGAACCTGTCCTTGACACGAATTGAACGGACTGTTGAGGGATGGCGCGTCGTGTGCGTCAATGAGCTGCCGGGCTACTGAGCGCGCATCGCAAGCTCGCCCACGCATCGGCAGGAGGAGATTGCGATGGCCCGCATCCTGTCCGGCATCTTGCTGGCTGTTTTGCTCGTGGTGACGCTGCCGGCAGCGCGCGCGCAGACCACCCAGCAGGCCCTGGTCGATCGCGCGACGCTCACCGTCCAGGACCTGATGACCAACTCCAACGGCCGCGACGCTCCGTCGTTGCTGCGTCGGGCCAAGGCGGTGATGATCTGCCCCCAGGTGCTGCGCATCGCGTTCATTTTCGGCGGCTCGGGCGCTGATTGCGTGCTGGTCGGGCGCGACGCGGCGGGCGGCTGGTCCTATCCGGCGTTCTACGGCCTGGGCAGCGGCAGCGCCGGTTTTCAGATCGGCGTGCAGGATGCCGAGATCATGATGATGATCCTTACCGACAAAGGGCTCGCCGCCGTCATGGACAGCCAGTTCAAGTTCGGCGCCGACGCCTCGGTCGCGCTGGTGTCGTTGGGCGCGGGCGTCGAAGGGGCGACGACCGCCGCCCTCGGGGCCGACATCGTCGTGGCGGCGCAGACCCGCGGCCTGTTCGCCGGCATCTCGTTGCAGGGCAGCCTGCTGAAGACCCGCACACAATACAATCGTGCCTATTATGGCCAGGATCTAGCGGCGCGGCAGATCGTCATGCAAATGCAGGCGCGCAATCCCGGCGCCGACCCGTTGCGCGAGATGCTGACGCGCTACGGCAGCGGCCAGCCGACGATGGCGGTGCAGGGGCCTCCGCCCTCGTATGCCCCGCCGCAGCAGCCGACGCAGCTGTCTCCCCCGCCGCCGGCGCAGCCGCTCGCGCCGGTGCAGTCGCAGCCGCTGCCGCCGCCCCGCACCGGTGGGTAAGCGAGCCTTGCGAGTACCCCACGCCCGACCGCAAACCTAGGTCCGAGCATGACAGTTTCCGGACTCGCGTGAGGCTGCTCTAGCCGGCGCCGCCTTCACTGTTAGAACAGCCTCGCAATCGAACACGAGGCTTCCATGCGCCTTCTGGCCGCAGCTCTTATCGGTGCGAGCGCGTTCACGCTGCCCAGCGTCGCAGCACCGCGTCCGCACAACGTCGTCCTGTTCGTGGCCGACGGGCTGCGGCCGGGGATGGTGAACGAGCAGACGGCGCCAACGATGACCGCGCTGATGGAGCGTGGCGTGAAGTTCGCCAACACGCACTCGTTGTTCCCCACCTTCACCACGGCGAACGCCTCCGGCATGGCGACCGGCCACATGCTGGGCGACACCGGCGACTTCAGCAACGTGATCTATACCGGCTTCCAAGTGCCGGGCGCCGGCGACAGCCTGACGCCATTCCTGGAGAGCGACCCGGTGCTCGGCGACGTCGACGAGCATTTTGCCGGCGACTACCTCAACGAGGAGACCATCCTGCGAGCGGCGCGGGGCGCGGGCTACTCCACCGCCAGTATCGGCAAGCTCGGTCCGGCACTGATCTTCGACCACACCGCGCGCGACGGCAAAACCACCATCGTCGTGGACGACAGCACCGGCCGCCCGGGCGGCATCCCGCTCGCCGACGAGGTGCGGCAGGGGCTGGCGAAGGCGGAACTGCCCGAGCAGGCGCCGACGCGCGGCGACAACGGCCGCGCCGGGACCAATACCGTCCCCGGCACCAGCATCGCCAACATCCAGCAGCAGGATTTTTTCGCCGCCGTCGCCACGTCGGTCGTGCTGCCGCTGTTCAAGCGCCGGGACGAGCCGTTTGCTCTCGTGTTCTGGTCGCGTGACCCGGATGGGACGCAGCACAACCAGGGCGACAGTCTCGGCCGGCTGCTGCCGGGGATCAACGGGCCGACCTCGCTCGCCTCGATCCGCAACGCCGACAACGACCTCGCCAAGCTGCTCACCGCCCTGCACGACCAGGGGCTCGAAGGCGACACCGACGTGATCATCACGTCCGATCACGGCTTCTCCACTATCAGCAAGGAGAGTGCGACGAGCTGGGCGGCCAACCCAGACGTACCAGGGCGTCACCGCCAACCTGCTGCCGCCGGGGTTCGTCGCCATCGACATCGCCCACGCGCTTGGGATGCCGCTCTATGACCCGGACGCCAAGTCGGCCCGCGGAACGACGGCAGCTTCCCAAGCCGCGGCAATGGCCTGATCGGCAAGACCCCGCGAAGCCCGAATTGGTCGTGGCCTCCAACGGCGGCTCGGACCTGGTCTATGTGCCGAACGGCGATCGCGCGTTGGCAGCCAAGGTGGTCCAGGCGCTCGCGGCGCAAGACTATGTGAGCGGACTGTTCGTCGATGACGGGCTCGGCCGCATTCCCGGCACCCTGCCGCTGTCCGCGATCGCCCTGAAAGGCTCGGCCGTGACCCCGATGCCGGCGATCGCCGTCAACTTCCGCAGCTTCGCGCTGGGATGCGCCGACCCGACCACCTGCGGCGTCGAGGTGGCCGACACCGGGCTGCAACAGGGCCAGGGCATGCACGGCAGTTTTTCCCGTGCCGACACGCGCAACATCATGGGCGCTGCCGGGCCGAGCTTCCGGTCGCCATTTCGTCGATCCCGCCCCCGCGAGCAACGCCGATATCGGCAAGACGGTCGCCCACCTGCTCGCCCTGCGCATCCCCGACCGGGGCAAGCTGGTCGGGCGCGTGCTGTCCGAGGCGATGCCGAACGGTGCAATGCCGACTGCGCACGTCACCGTCGAGCGCTCCGATCCGGACGCGGGCGGGCGGGCGACGACGGTCGCGGTGCAGACGGTCGGAACGACGCGCTACTTCGACGCCGCCGGCTATCCCGGCCGCACGCTCGGCCTTCCTGCGAAGTAGCGGTTAGGCGTCGATTAAGGCTCCGCCTGCAGGGTGGGTCGCGAACCGCACGCGCGCAGGACCAGCATGAGCACGGCCTTCGACTTCAACCAGCAGAACCGTTTCGCCGCGTTCCAGATCGGCGACAAGGATATTGCGGCTCTGCAAGCCAACGTGGCGTTCGCCGAACAACGACTGCCCGGGTTGCTGGAGGAACTGCACGCAAAGTTCGGCAGCTGGCCTGAGATCCAGGCCGCGCTGAAAGCCCCCGCCGTCCACTCGGCTCGCGTCGGGCACTGGGTGCGTGTCGCCTCCGGCAGGTTCGGCGACGGGTTCATGGAATCCGCTCAGCGGCTGGCATCCGCGTTCTACGCGCACGGGGTGCCGGGCTATGCGGTGTCGATCTGTCACGCGACGGTGACGAACGGCATCCTTCGGGCGCTGGGCCTCGACCGGCCTGCCTCGCTCGGGCCGTCCCTGCTGTGGCGCGGCAAGCGGACGGCAACGCGGAGCGCCCTGCGCGAGGCCCTGAACAAGGCGGCCTGGCTCGACCTCGAAGTGCTGCTGGAGACGTACGCCGCCGAGGCGGAGCGCGAGAGCAAGCGCAAGATGGTGCACGTTGCCGACAGTCTCGCAGCGAAAGTCGGTGGCGTCGTCGAGAGTGTCGGCCGCTCCTCCGGGCAGGTCGAGGCGGCCGTCCAGTCCATCTCGACCACGGCGAGCCGCTCCACGGAGGCGTCCACCGCGGTCGCGAGCGCGGCGCAGCAAGCGAGCGCCAACGTGCAGACCGTGGCGGCTGCCGCCGAAGAGCTTGCGGTGTCGGTGACCGAGATCAGCCAGCAGGTCTCGAACTCGGCGCGGATTGCCGCCAAGGCGGTGGAGGACGCCCGTCGGACCGACTGCGTGGTGCAGGCGCTGGCCGAGGGCGCGCAGAAGATCGGCGATGTCGTCGGCCTGATCAGCAGCATTGCCGGACAAACCAACCTGCTGGCCCTGAACGCCACGATCGAGGCGGCCCGAGCCGGCGATGCGGGCAAGGGTTTTGCGGTCGTCGCCTCGGAAGTCAAAAGCCTCGCCACGCAGACCGCCAAGGCCACCGATGAGATCGGCCAGCAGATCAGCCAGGTGCAGGGCGCGACCCGGCAGGCAGTCGAGGCCATCCAGGGAATCGCCACCACGATCGGCGAGATCAGCCACATCGCCGCGACGATCGCCGCCGCCGTCGAGGAGCAGGGCGCGACGACCCAGGAGATCGCGCGCAACGTTCAGCAGTCAGCCGCCGGCAACCAGCAGGTCAGCGACCTGATGGGCGGCATCAAGGAGGACGCCTCCGAGACGCTGAGCATCGCCGAACATCTGGCCGGCGCCGCCGGCGAACTCGGCCAACAGTCCGGCATGCTGAAGGACGCCGTGGCGGGCTTTCTGACGGAGATTCGCGCCGCGTAGTCCGCGGCACGCGCCTCCTTTCGCCCTGCGGCCTGCGGGGCTAGGCTGGCTACCCATGCCGCCGCCTGCGCCGTTCTGGAAAACCAAGACCCTCGAGGCGATGACCGCCGAGGAGTGGGAGTTGTTGTGCGACGGCTGCGGCCGGTGCTGCCTGCACAAGCTGCGCGACGACGCGACCGAGGCCCTGCTGTTCACCAATGTCGCGTGCCGGATGCTCGACCTCGGGACCTGCCGGTGCTCGGACTACGCCAACCGTGCCCGCCGCGTGCCGGACTGCGTGAGCCTCACTCCCGAGCAAGTGCGCACCATCGACTGGCTGCCACCCTCCTGTGGCTATCGGCGGGTCGCCGAGGGCAAGGGCTTGGCTTGGTGGCATCCGCTGGTTTCCGGCGACCCCGAGACCGTCCACACCGCAGGGATTTCGGTGCGCGGACGCGCGGTGAGCGAGCGCCGCGCGGGGCCGCTCGAAGATTACATCGTCGATTGGCCGGGCCGCTCGCCGCGCGGCCGACGAACGCCCAAGGAGAGCCCCCGATGATGCGCGATGCCGTGTTCGGCGGAGTGAACGCCGCCGTGCTCACGCCGATGCAGGCGGATTTTTCTCCTGACCTCGCCCGCATGGTCGGGCATTGCCGCTGGCTGCTGGCCAACGGCTGCCATGGCCTGGGCATCCTCGGCACCACCGGCGAGGCCAACAGCCTCGGCATCGCCGAGCGCATCGCGGTGATGGAGGGGTTGGTCGCCCAGGGCGTGCCGGCGGCACGGCTGCTTCCGGGCACCGGCACGCCGGCAATCACCGACAGCGTGCTGCTCACCCGCCGCGCCGCCGAACTGGGCTGCCCCGGCGTGCTCGTGCTGCCGCCGTTCTTCTACAAGAACCCGAGCGATGACGGACTTTTTGCCTATTTCAGCGAGCTGGTGCAGCGCAGCGGCGGCGCGACGCGGATCTTTCTCTACAACTTTCCGCAGCAATCGGCGGTGCCGTTCAGCCTCCCGCTGATCGCGCGGCTGCTGCGGGCGTTCCCCGGCGTCATCAAGGGGGCGAAGGACAGCAGCGGCGACTTCGCCAACAGCAGCGCCATGGTGCGCGAGTTCGCCGCCGACGGGTTTGAGGTCTATGTCGGCTACGATGACGGCTTGCAGCCGATCCTCCAACTCGGTGGCGCGGGCTGCATCACCGCCGCGGCGAACGTCAGCAGCGCGGTCGGCACACTGGTCTATGACGGCTGGGACCAGCCTGCCGGATCGGCAGCGCAAACGAAGCTCGACGCGGTCCGCCGCGCCGTTACCACCGTGCCGCTGATCCCCGGGCTGAAGGCACTGATGGCGCGCCACAGCGGCGATCCCGCCTGGCACAACACCCGCCCGCCGCACCTTGCCCTGACGGCGGACCAGCAGGCCCGCCTGTTCGCTGCCTTCGACGCCTCCGGGGTGACGCTGGCGAGGGTTGCCTAGCGGCGCTCAGGTGCGCGTCAGGCTCGGCCTGGGGCGATGAAGGCCCAGGGCGGCGTCTCCTTGGCGATGTCCGTGACCACTTCGACGAGCGCGGGCGCGTTCGCGGCCAGCGCCTGCGACAGAGCGCCGCTCAGCCCGTCGGCGTCGGTCACGCGCCAGGACGGCACGCCGAAGCTGCGCGCATAGACCTGGAAGTCCGGGTTGCGCAGCAACGAGCCCGAGTCTCGCCCGTCGAACAGCCGGCGCTGATCGCGCAGCACGTTGCCGTAGGCGGCATTGTTGAACAGCACCGTCACCAGGTTGATGCCGTGCTGCACGGCGGTCGCCAGCTCGGCGCCGCCGAACAG
Source organism: uncultured Alphaproteobacteria bacterium (assembly GCA_963719345.1). GTDB lineage: Bacteria > Pseudomonadota > Alphaproteobacteria > Acetobacterales > Acetobacteraceae > CAVRCA01. The sequence goes on along the minus strand of CAVRCA010000004.1, from coordinate 322,491 downwards.
GAAACCGCCATCCCCCGTCAAGGCCACCACCGGCCGATCGGGATGCGCCACCTTCACTCCGAGCGCGGTCGGAAAACCCGCGCCGAGCGTGCCGGAGAAGCCGGACGTGATCAGCGTGCGGGGGGCGTGGAACGGAAAGCCGAACCACGACACGTAGCCCGCCTGCGTCATCTCGTCGCACAGGATGCCGTTCTCCGGCAGCACGTCGCGGATCGCGTTGAGGTAGGACATCTGCGGCTGCACCTCGGCGATCGCCTCGGCCGCCTCGGCTTTCGCGCGTGCGACGGCCTCGGCCCGCGCCGGGTCGGTGCGCGGGGCGACCGCGGCGGCGAGCGCGCGGGCCGCGTCCGCCGAGTTGGCGACGATGCCGAGATCAACCGGCAGCCGGCGCATCTCGGCGGGATCGATGTCGATCCGGGCGATCTTGAGGCCGGCCGGCATGGCGCCCCAGCGCTGGGTCGGGACCTCGAGCCGGGTGCCGAACGCCACCAGCAGGTCGGTCTGCGGCCACAGCTTGTAGCCGGCCGGGATGGTGAGGCCGAGCGGATGGCGGTCATCGACGATGCCGCGCCCGTTGCGGAACGCCACGACCGGCGCGCCGAGGCGGTCGGCGAGGGCGCGGATTTCGGCCGCCGCGTGCTGCGCGCCGCCGCCGACCCACAGCATCGGCGCGCGCGCCGCATCCAGCATCCCGGCGAGCGTCTTGACCTGCTCGGGGTCCACCGGCGGGTTCGGGTGCAACGGCAGCGGGTCCTGCGGCGTGACCTCCGCCGCGGCGGGGAATTGGTCCCACGGCATTTCCAGCGCCACCGGCCCGCGTCGTCCCGACAGCATCGCCTGGAACGCCCGGGCGACCAGGTCGGGTGCCGCGGCCGGGTGCTCGATGCGTTCGGCCCATTTCAGCAGCGTGCGAAGGGTGGCGAGCTGGTCGGGCAATTCGTGCAGCTGGCCGCGGCCGCGCCCGATCATCGCGCTCGGCACCTGGCCCGTCAGGCAGAGCACCGGCGCGTTGACGCCCCATGCCGTGGCCAGCGCCGCCGTGGTGTTGAGCACGCCCGGCCCGGGCACCACCGCGTAGGCCGCCGGCCGCCCGGTCGCGCAGGCGTAGCCGAGCGCCATGTAGGCGGTCGTCTGCTCGTGCCGGGCGTTGATCAGCCGCAGCCGGTTGGCGTGGCGGGCGAAGGCATCGAACAGCCCGTAGACTTGCACGCCGGGCAACCCGAACACGGTGTCGATCCCGTGCCGCAGCAGCCCGTCGACGATCGCCTCTCCCCCGGTCATCCTGGCCATGACGATCCGCCCTTCCGTGTCAGCCGCCACGTTGGCATGGGAGCGGCGCCAAGCCAAAGCGGCAACGCCGCGCGGATGTTCGGCGATCAGTCCTGCAGGGCCGCCCGCAGTTGGGCGGCCAGCGCGGTCCGATCGTACGGCTTGGTCAGCAACCGAATGTCGGGCGGATAGTGTTGGTCGATACCCGCCGTGTAGCCGGAGGTCAGCAGAATCTTCAGATCGGGTTTGAGGCGCCGCGCCTCCATCGAGAGCCGCACTCCGTTCATGCCGCCGGGCATCACGACATCGGAGAACAGCACGTCGATTTGCCCTCCCCTCCGCAATTGGGCGAGGGCCGCCTCGGCGCTGCTCGCGGTCAGCGTGGCATAGCCGAGGTCGCGCAGGCTCTCGACGGCGGCGCCGAGCACGCCGGGCTCGTCTTCGACGACGAGAACCACTTCCCCGTCCGCACCAGGGTGCCGCGGCGCGGCCTCGGCGCTGGTCCGCTCCGTGCCCATTCGTTCCGTCGTGGTCGGGAGCAGGAGCTCGACGGTGGTTCCCTCGCCCGGCGCCGTCGCGATCCGCACGTCGCCGCCTGCCTGCTTGGCGAACCCATAGACTTGGCTGAGACCAAGGCCGGTCCCCTTGCCAACGTCTTTGGTGGTGAAGAATGGCTCGAAGGCTTTGGCAGCGGTGTCCGGGTCCATGCCGACCCCGCGTGTCGGCAAGGGCGACGAGAATGTAGCGCCCGGGCCGAAGTTCGGGCTCCGACCCCGCGACCGCGACGCTTCGTGTCCTGATCACGACCCGTCCGCCCGCCGGCATGGCGTCCCTTGCATTGCCGACCAGGTTGAGAATGGCCGCCTCGAAATGACCGGGGTCGAGCCGCACCGGCTCCAGCCCCGGCTCGAGGTCGAGGTCGACCCGGACCGCCTCGCTGGCGGCACGCTCCAGCAGGGGCCTGAACTCCTGGAGCCGGCGATTGAGGTCGATCGTCTCGGGCTGCACAAGTTGGCGTCGGGAGAACGCCAGCAGTTGCTGGGTGATATCGCCGCCCCGCCGAGCGGCCAATGCGATCTGGTCGGCGATGCGCCGCACGCGAGTAGGGTCTTCGGCGCGTCTGCCCAGCATCTCCGCGCTGCCGAGGATGACGGTCAGCAGATTGTTGAAATCGTGCGCGACCCCGCCCGTCAACTGCCCCACGGCTTCCAGGCGCTGCGATCGGAGCAGGGCCTCCTCGGCGCTCTCCCGGCGTCGGATCTCGGACTGCGCCCGGGCCAGTGCCTCCTGCTCCCGCCGGGTGCGGACCAGCGCCGTCCAGGTGACCGCCAGGAGCGCGAGTGTCGCCGGTATGCCGAAGACGAGGTGGCTCATCATGGTGGCGCGCCAGCTGGCGACGATAACCTCGCGGCTGCGTCCGGCCACCACGTACACCGGGTACCCGGGGACCTTGCGATAGGCAAAAAGGCGGGTCGGACCGTCCTTGTCGATGATCGAGCGGTCCTCGTAGACGCCTTCGTCAGGGCTGGCGCGGGTTGCGGCAAAAAACGGGCTGTCGCGGGGCGCTCGAGGTGGCGGGCCGGCGAACGGCGGAAAACGGACCAGGATCTGACCATCGTCTCGGATCAGGGTGACGATGTTGCCCTTGCTCGTCTCGCCGGTGTCGCCGACCAGAACTTTGTAGAAGTCGAGGAAGAAGGTGGGCGACACCGCGACGTCGATCACCCCGGCAACCTCGTCGCCGGGCCTGATCCATGGGCGTGCCAAGCCGAAGAACAGTTGCCGGTTCACGTCGCCGATCTGCAGGCTGCTGACATAGGTCCCGGAGTATCCGCCGACGATGGCCTTGAAGTAGTCGCGGTCCCTTACCGACAAACCGGGCGGGATCGGATAGGTGCCGGCGCTCACCAACGGTCGCCCGTCCCGATCCGCGAGCAAGACGCTCTGGACTTGCGGCAGCCGGGCAACGATCCCAGCAAAGGCCTCGTGCAGGGCGGCTTCCGAAGCCTCGATGGAACGCGCGTCCATGCCTTGGACAAGGTCGCTGACCCGGTCGGCGACCTGGCTTTGGCCATCGAACACTTTCGAGGCGTGCTCTCGGGCGACCTGGCTGATGCGGCGCAACTCCAGGACGGAGTCCGCCAGGGCCGCGTTGTAGTTGACCCAGGAGGCACCGGCGAACAGCAGCGCCGGGACGAGCACGGAGGCGATCAACAGCACCCGTAGCAACCCGATCGCGCTGCGGCCGGCGGGTGCAGGGCGCGAGCCGGTCCGGCCGTCGGCGCCGCGGTCTGGCAGTCGAAGCGTCACTCGGTCTCGTTCCGATCGAATAATCGGATAATGATGGCTCAGATGACGGTGGTCGACAAAGGAGTTGGCGGGAGGTCCCGTACGCTGTGCATCAAGGATTTGCCCCGCCCGTTTCGCAACGAGATCTTTACGAAACGGATGCTATCGAGCCAGCGGTCCAACCACGTGGGCGCCTGCAGTCGGAAGACCATCGTCGGCTACACCATAGTCGGCTCGGGCCCATTCGAGGCGATCCGCCGAACGCGGACGAGAGCTCCGGCGCGCCGACGGGATCGGTTTTGGCCTAAAGCGCCAAAGCGAAATGGTTTTCCGGATCAATCTTCGTCGTAGTTGCCAAAGAAACCAGTAATGAGCGCAACCAGAAATTCCGATGTCACCAGCTTCGCAAAGGAATTTGATTGGTCAAGATTCGCCATTCACTTAGCGCTGGACCATCCGAAGACAGTAACCGGCTGTTAGCCAGAAAGGCTGATCATCCACCTGCCTGAACCAAATCGGCTAGTTAATCGAGTTTCAAGACAGGCGCTTTAGAGTTTGCTGCAGCAAGGAATTAACCGTGCTGTGCATGTGCTCAAAACGAGAGTTCTCGCGACCGAAGTTCATTTGTTGACTACTTGTACGCTGCTTTTTCGCAGCGGAGGTTTTGACCCTTTTTATTCATAACAACAGGGATTTTCAGCTATGACAGTTTGGTATGTGAGTGCCAACACCGGCAACGATTCCAATGCCGGCACATCGTCAACAACTGCGTTCGCCACCCTTCAGAATGTTGTCCCCCACCTCAATCCAGGTGACAAGGTCGAGGTGATGGACGGCACGTACACGGCGAGCCAGTCGACCGGCTATGTGCTGCAGGACTGGGTTTCAGGAACCGCCGCCGCGCCGATCACTATCGAGGCGGCCGCCGGCGCGCACCCGATCCTGAGCCTGCCGAACGGCGGCACGGCGGACGTGCAGCTCAACTGCTCCTACACCACGGTCCAGGGCTTTGAGAGTCATCGGCGACGCACCGAGTCTCACCGTCGCGTCGGCCAACGCCGCCAACAGCGGAGGCAGCACGGCCGCCTATGCAAACGGCATCGTGGTTGGCTATGGCGGCATGCCGAACCCGGCCGTCCATGACGTGATCCGAACAATCCATCCACGACACTCCCGGCTTCGGCATCGCGGCTGAAGGTACCGACTACGTGACTATCGCGGACAATACGGTCTATAACACCTCGAATATTGGCGTGGGGCGCGAGCGGGATTACGGTCGGCGGCATCGCAGAACACCGACAATGCTTCCGGCTATCATCAGATTATACCGAAGAACACGGTCTACAGTAACCAGCAGCTTGTGAACTCGACCGCCATCGGGATCAACTCGATCACCGACGGCGAAGGCATCATCATTGACTCCAGATACCGGCTATAACGGCCGGACCCTGATCGAGAACAACGTCGTCACGAACAACGGCTCGTCCGCGATCGAGGTGTTCCAGAGCAGCCACGTCGACGTGGTCTACAACACGGCTTCAGGAAACGGAACGTCCGGGGGCGCTGCACGACACGTTCTCCGATCAACAAGTCAGCGACATGGTATGGGTAAACAATGTCAGCTTACTCGGCCAGCGGCACCAATGCGATCGACATCGCTCGAACCAACTGTCACCGAGGACTACAACGATCTACTATGGGGCCAGCGCCTGGAATGGCAGCGGCGCACACGATATCTTCTCCGATCCCAACTTCGTCAATGCCGGCAAGCGGGAATTATCAGCTATCGGCTGGGTCGCCCGATATCGACACGGCGAACGGCGCTACGCCGCTGCAGCCGATATGCGCGGAACGCCGTCCGGGAGGCAGCGCGACCCGATCGCGGAGCCTATGAGTACCAGCCGGTCACCTCTCGAGCGGCCCCCCAAGGCGGGACCACGGGTGGCACTACACGTCCGCAGCACCGGTGGCAGCACGACCGGCAGCACCTCCTCCGACAGCCTGGTTCTGTTCGTTTCGGAAGACGCCTGGAACGGGGATGCCCAGTTCACCATTTCGGTGGACGGCAAGCCGGTTGGCGGGACGCTCACCACCCATGCCCTTCATTCGAGCGGGGCGGACGAACAGGTCGTTCTGACCGGCCATTGGGGCACCGGGGCGCATACGGTGCAGATGTCGTTCGTCAACGACGCCTACGGCGGCAGCTCGTCCACCGATCGCAACCTCTATCTCGATCGGATCCAGTACGACAACCAGCAGGAGGCGAACACATCCGGCAGCTTCTACAGCAACGGCAGCCAAAACTTCACGGTGGGTGGCACGACTCCGACGGCGCCGCTTCCGTCAAGCATCCTGAGGCTCCATCTGTCAGAGGACGCCTACAACGGCAACGCGCAGTTCACCGTCACCCTGGACGGCAAGGCGCTCGAATTCGGCGGAAATCGGTCTCGATGCTGCACTCGTCGGGCGGTTCGCAGGGGTTCCTCTTCACGGGGAATTTCGGGACCGGCACGCACGACGTCGGCATCACCTTCACCAATGACGCCTACGGTGGTTCGGCCGCAGCCGACCGGAACCTCTACGTGAACTCGATCGACTTCAACAGCCACCACTACGCCACGAACGCTGCGATGATGAGCAACGGGACCATGCATTTCACGGTGTCGTAGTAATCTTCGGGTCGTCCCTCGGCGTCGGAGCGCCGAGGACTGACTGATACTTGGCCGCCGGATTGTCCGGTCTACCCCGGACGGCCGGCGGTCGGTTTCTATCTGCCGCTGGGCTACCCGGCGGGAGGCGGCGTTGCAAACCCTTGTCTCCTATCGCTATCTCTCCGCTTCCGCGGCACACGGTCTGCATGGCCGTGCTGCCGACAGCGGAGAGAGCGATGAACGGCGCGACACCGAAATCCTCAGCGGGACGGAGCTGCGCAGCCTGTCCGATCGGTCGAACCGGGCCGGCGCCGTGCGGCTCGGCCTGCATCTGATGCTGATCGGGGTCGCCGGGTGGCTGGTGGCACGCTCACAGGGATGGATGCTGCTGCCCGCGATGATGCTGCTGGGCATGACGCAGGCGACCCTGTTCGCGCCGGTCCACGAGACGATGCACATGACCGCCTTCTCGTCACGCCGGACCAATGCCGTCGTCGGCTGGCTGGCCGCCTGCCCGTCCCTGCTGAACTGGCATTTTTACACCGCCTTCCATCTCGCCCATCATCGCCATACCCAAGACCCCGCACGCGATCCCGAGCTGGCCACGCCGCCGCCGGCGACGCTGCGGGCCTACGTCCTCCGGGTGCTGGCGTTCCCTTACTGGCGCACCCGGCTCGCGGTGCTACGGGGCGGATTGCGGGGCGACCTGTCCGGCCACCCCTTCGTCGCACCGGGCGTTGCCCGCAAGATCGTGCGCTCGCTGCGGCTGATGGCCTTGTTCGTGGCCGCCTGTGCCGCGCTGTCGGCGGTGGTCGTGGGCTGGCGGGCGCCGCTGGTGTTCTGGCTCGGGCCGCAATTGCTGGGCCAGCCGTTCCTGCGGCTCTATCTGCTCACCGAGCACACGCTCTGCTCGAACGACGCCAATGGCCTCACCAACACGCGTACCACGTTGACCAATGCGGCGTTGCGGCTGGTGATGTGGAACATGAGCTTCCATGCCGAGCACCACCTCTACCCGTCGATCCCGTTCCACCGCCTGCCTGCCGCGCACGCCGCCATCCGCGACCGGCTGCGCGTGCTGCAGGACGGCTACGCGCGGTGGCACATCCGCTTGCTGCGCAGCTTGCGCGCTTGACCGGGGACGACCGCGCCAAATCGGCCGGTCAGGCCCGTTTGACGCCGTAGAATTGCGGCCAGCCGTCAGGGACGTCCTGGAGGGATTTGCGATAGGCGGTCGGCTGGTCGAACATCCCGAGCGGCACGTAGGACGGGTTGGTCCAGAAATGCTCCTGCATCCGCGCGCAGGTCGCCTGCTGCGCGGCGAGGTCGGGAGCGTCGAACCAGGCGGTGCGCAGCTGCTCCATCGCCGGATCGCTCGGCCAGCCGAACCAGGCATCGGCGCCGCTCGCCCGGATGGCGAAGTTGGCGGCGGGGGTCACGTTGCTCATGCCGCCAAGGTTGGTGTGGAAGATGTTCCAGCCGCCCTTGTCGATCGGCTCCTTGCTGGCCCGCCGCTGCACCACGGTGCCCCACTCAAGTGATTGCAGATCGACGTTCAGGCCGATCTTCTGCAACAGGTCCTGCCCGACCTGCGCCGCCGCCCAGAGCGTCGGGATCGTCGTCGCGGCCAAGATGACCACCTTCTCGCCGTTGTAGCCGGCCGCCTTCAGCGCCGCCTTGCTCTGCTCCACGCTCCGGCCGCCGCGCGTCACCTCGACGCCGACGGTGCTCGCCATCGGCGTGCCCGGAACGAACAGTCCGACATCGGTCTTGATGAGTTCCGGCGCGCCTCCCGCCATCGCCTGGATGAACTCGCTCTGCGGCATCGCCTGCAGGACGGCGCGGCGGATAGCCGGGTTGTCGAACGGCGGATACAGGTGGTTGAACCGCATGCAGCCGATCTCGCCGGTGCGGTCGGTGACCCGCACGACAAGACTGCGATCCTTCTCGAGCGAGCCGACGAGGTCGAGCGACGGCTGCTCCCACCAGTCGTACTCGCCATTCGACATCGCTGCGGCGGAGGTCGAGGCGTCGGGTACGAACGTCCACTCGACACGGTCGATATGCACGATCTTCGGGCCGGCGGTGAAGCTCGGCGTCCCGTCCGGGCGCGGCACATAGGCCGGGTTGCGCTCGTACACCACGAGCGAGCCGGGGACCCGCTCGGCGGCCAAGAAGCGAAACGGACCGCTGCCGATCGCCTCGCTCACCTGCGTGGTGGGCGGGGTCGCGGCCAGCCGCTCGGGCATGATCGCGCAGCTATATTGCGCGAGTGCTGCCGGGACGAGCGCGAACGGGGTCTTGAAGCGCAGTCGGATCACGCTGTCCGAAGGCGCGGCGATCTCGTCGGCGCGCGCCACCAGCGCCGCGCCGAACGGGTCGCGCTGCCCCCATCGCTTGATGGTGGCGACACAGTCGCGCGCCAGCACCGGCGTTCCGTCGTGGAATTTGAGGCCGTCGCGCAGCGTGATCTCCCACGATTTGCCGCCGTCCTCGATGCGGTGGCCGGCCGCCATCTGCGGGTGGGGCAAGAAGTCGCGATCGAGCCCGTACAGGGTGTCGTACACCGCGAGGGACATGTTCCGCGTGATGTCGGCGGTCGTCCAGACCGGATCGAGCGAGGCAAGGTCGGCGTGCGGCATGAAGCGGATCGTTCGCTGCTCCTCGCCGCGAACGAGGCTCGGGGCGGTGAGCAGAGCGGCGGCACCGGCCGCGGCGGTTTTCAGGACAGCACGGCGCAACAGAGCCACGGCAGCCTCCTCGCAAACACCAGGAAGGCGAAGCCTACAGGGACCCCGACCAGTCCGCGAACTCCATCCCTCGGCGGCAGCGACGGCCTCGTCTGGACCCGTTCCCGCCTGAGCGCTATATCCGCGCGCATACAGGACGCGGGCCTCGCTCCGGTCCGCGCAACGGGAGAAGGACGCAATTCATGTCGGTTACCGAACAGGAACGTCCGGCCAGCGCCTCCGAGCGCCAGCGGGCGCACATGCTGATCGACGGCGCCTGGGTGGGCAGCGCCAGCGGCGCCGTGCTCACGGTGGAGAACCCGGCCAACCGGCGCATGATCGCCGAGATCCCCCGTGGCGACGCGCAGGACGTCGATCGCGCGGCCCAGGCGGCCGCAAAGGCATTCCGATCCTGGAGCCGGGTGCCGCCGCGTGATCGCGGGCGGATGTTGCTGCGCATCGCCGACGCCATGGAGGAGCGCGCCGAGGAACTTGCCCGCACCATCGCGCGCGAGACCGGCAACGCGCTGCGCACCCAGGCACGGCCGGAGGCAAAGAACAGCGCCGACATCTTCCGCTATTTCGGCGGCTTGGGCGGCGAACTGAAAGGCGAGACCATCCCACTCGGCGAGCAGGTGCTGAGCTACACCCGTCGCGAGCCGCTCGGCGTCGTCGGCGCGATCATCCCCTGGAACGCGCCGGTGCTGCTGGGCGCGCTCAAGATTGCCGCAGCACTCTGCGCCGGCAACACGATGGTTCTCAAGGCCGCCGAGGACGCGCCGCTCGGCGTGCTGATGATGGCCGAGATCTGCCAGCAATTCCTGCCGCCCGGCGTGCTGAACGTGCTGACCGGCCTCGGCGAGGAATGCGGCGGCCCGCTGGCGCAGCACCCCATCGTGCGGAAACTCTCGTTCACCGGCTCGACCGAGGTCGGCAAGATCATCATGCGTGCGGCGGCCGACCGCATCGTGCCGGTCTCGCTCGAGCTTGGCGGCAAGAGCCCGTCGATCGTCTATCCGGATGCCGACGAGGATTGGGTGGTCGACGGCATCGTCGCGGCGATGCGATTCACCCGGCAGAGCCAGTCCTGCACCGCGGGGTCGCGGCTGTTCCTCCACGCCGACATCTTCGACAGCTTCTTGGGCAAGCTGACCGCCAAGGTGCAGGCGCTCACGCTCGGCGATCCGCTGGACGAGGCGAGTGACATCGGCACCATCATCAACGAGAAACAGTTCCGCAAGGTGTGCGGCTACGTCCAGGAAGGCTTGCAGCGCCAGGACGCACGCCTGGTGTTTGGCGGACTGCCGCCCGCCGACGGCCCGCTGAGCGAGGGCTACTTCGCCGTGCCCACGGTGTTCGCCGACACCTCGAACGATTGGCGCCTGGCTCGGGAGGAAATTTTTGGGCCGGTGCTGGTGGCGATCCCCTGGCGCGACGAGGCCGAGGCGATCCGCATGGCGAACGACAGCCACTACGGCCTGGCGGCCTATGTCTGGACGCACGAGATCGGCAGCGCCTTGCGCGCCGCGCACGCGATCAAGTTCAGGCTGGGTGCAGGTGAACCAGGGACTTGGCCAGGTCCCCGGCCATTCCTACGGCGGCTACAAGCAGAGCGGCATCGGGCGCGAGTTCTCGCTTGAAGGGATGCTGGACAGCTTCACCCAGCGCAAGAACGTGACCGTCAACCTGAACACGCCCCAACGACATTGAAGCCCAGCCTGCGAGCTGTGAGACAGCCTACGAAGTGTGCGGCGCGGTCAGGTCCACCACCTGCAGGCTGACGAGGTTCGAGACATAACGGCCGCCGGCCTGGTCGCCGGGCAGCACCAGGCGCGTCGCTCCATCGGCGCCGCCGGTGCCCAGTTGCCCGTTGGCGTCGGCGTAGGCGACGAGGTCCGGCTGGTTGCCAAACGCAGGATCGATCTCGCCCAAGGAAATCAGCGCCGCGATAGCCGTCGCTGCCGGTCGCCACTACGCCGAACCGCAACAGATCGTTCTTGACCGACGGATCGGTCAGCAGGCCCGCGTCCTGGACCAGCGTCCACAGCGAAACGCCGGTATAGGTGTCGGTGACCTGACCGGCGCCGGAGGTATATGTCGCCGTCTCCTGCGTCGGCGAATACAGGGTTGCGAGCGTGACCGGCGTGAAGGTGGCGGGGTCCTCGATCTGGCCGGACAGAGTGAACTCGCTCGAAATCCCGCCGGGGCCGGCGACCGTCGGCTCCGGCAAGCTGCCGACGTGGAGGCTGACCAGGTCGGACACGTAACGTCCGCCCGCCTGGTCGCCTGGCACGACCATCCGCGCCAACCCGTCGCTCCCGTTCGGACCGAGTTGCCCGGCAATATCGGAGTAAGCGACCAGCACGGGCTGATTGCCGAATTGCGGATCGATCTCGCCAAGCGAAAAAGCCGCCTTGTAGCCGTCCGATCCGGTCGCGATGACGTACTTGCTCAGGATGTCGTTCTTGCCCGCGGTGACATTGACGCCGCCGGCGGTGGTGTCGAGCAGGTTCCATAGGCTCACACCGTTGTAGGTGTCGCTGACCGGCGCTCCGGCCGCCGTGTAGGTGACCGAATCCGTGGTGACGGGCGTCTGATCGGGGAGGTTGTAGAACCCCAAATCAGCGACATCGCCCGACACGAGAACCGGCGAGAACTGAACGCCAAACGGCGCAAGAAAGCCGCCCAGCGCCTCTTCGACGTTATAAAATCCTTGCAAACTCACGCCCGACAGATAACGCGCCACGCCTTGCTCTCCCGGATCATTATATGCGAGCGACTATAACGCCGCCGGACCGTCGGGCAAACTCTTACTGAACTTGGTCAGCGGCACCGCGACAGCGGCCAGACGTCCAGGGCGAACCGCCGGATCGCCGCCTCGGCGGGCATCCGGAAGCCGTGGAACAGCAGCAGGACCACGAACGCCACGGCGGCAACTCGCCCGAGCCGCAGCGTCGGCGGCGGCGGCCCCGCGAAGGTCGCGGCGGCCACGGCACCACACACGCCGACGACCGCGCCGATCACCACCTCGAGCCCGGTATGGAGACCCAGCACCAGCCGCGAGACGCCGATCACGAGCGCCACCGACATGGCGCACGGCAGCGCCCAACTGGAGCGTCCGGTGAGCCGTCGCACGAGGATGCCCAGCAGCCCGCCATAGACCGCCGCCGCCGCCGCCGTGTGCCCGCTCGGACTGTGCAGGTCGGTGATGGGCAGGAGGCGACCGCAGGCAAGAAAAGCCAGCTTGAGTGCCAGCATGACGCCGAGAGTCCCGCCGATCCCTAGGCTCCATGCGACCGCGCCGCGCCGCCAGCCGGAGAAGAAGAACGTCAGGGCGACGCCGGCCGCCAGCGGCAGCAATACCGCCTGATCGGCGAAATCCGTGATGAACCGCACGTCAACTACCGTGCGCTGCTGCGGAGGTCGGCCGGGGAGTGGAGGGAACGCTCAATGGTGCATCAGCACGGGCAAGTCGGCTGCCGCAAAAATCTCGCGCGTGGCGCCGCCGAAGACGAACTCCGCCACCCGAGGACGCGTGTAGGCGCCCATCACGAGCAGGTCGGCCCCGAGCAGTCGAGCCCGGGAAAGAAGCATCTCGCCGGTGCGGCGATTGTGGGTTTCAAACCGGTCGACTGCCACCGGAACGGCTGCTTTGGCGAGTCTTTGCAGCAGAGCGGCGGGTAGCGCCGCGCGGGCGTCGTCCTCGGCGCCGATCAACACGGTTACCTGCTCGGCCCTGAGCAGCACCGGCAACGCCGCCTCGGTCGCCCGGTCGGCGGCCTCGCTCGGCTTCCATGCGAGGGCCACGTTCTGCCCGAGAGAGGTCGGCATCGCTTCCGGTACCACCAAGGTCGGCCGCCGGACATCAAACAGCGCCGCGAGGAGCGCCTGGTTCGCATCGGCCCGCCAGCCGGACACTGGCCGGCCGACCACGACCAAATCGGCCCCCGTGGCCTCCGCGGCCATGATTTGCGCCATCCCTCCCGTGCGGTCGCGCCACTCGCCTTGCCCGGATGTGCGCCGCCAAGCCTCGAAAATGCCGTGCAGATCGGCCGCTTGGCGCGCCGCCTGCACCGCGGCCTGATGCCCGCGCCGCTCGGACGTGACCTCCTCGGTCGGCATGAACCCATCCTCGGCGTCGGGTCGGACATGCAGGGCAGCGATCCGCGCCGTGCCCAGCCGGTCGGCGGCAAGGGCCGCAGCGGCAAGCACCGGGCGCGCGGTTTCGGTCCGGTCGAGCACGGCAACGATGTGACGCGACATGGACGACGCTTCCGAGCGCAGCACGCCGATCCGCTCGGCGGCGACGTGCCCGAGGGTGACGGCCACGAGGCACAGGGCGACGGACAGCAGCACGTTGGCGGCCGCGCCGATCCAGCTGCCGTCGCGGGCAAGGGCGAAGGTCTGCAAGCTGAAGGACGAGAATGTAGTGAACCCGCCGCACAGGCCGACCATGACGAATGCGCGCAGGTTCGGTCCGGCCGGCAACGGGCCTGACGGCAACGTCAAGGCTGCGAACAACCCGATGACGAAGCTGCCCACGACGTTGATGATGATGGTTCCCCACGGAAACGTCTCGCCCCAGAGGCGGGCCGCCGCCAACCCGAACCCGTAACGGGCCACGCCGCCCAGCGCGCTGCCCAGGGCAACCGAGAGATACGCGATCAATGGTCGCGGCCCGCGCGCGCACGCCGCGCGGCGCTCTCGACCAGGATGACGGCGAGCCCGGCGAACAGGATGAGCGGCGGCATGGCCGTCGGCAGGCCGAGCCGGGGCAGCACCAGCCCGGCGGCCGCAATCCAGAGGAGCAGAGCCGCCGCGAGCCTGCCGTCATCGACGAACAGGCCGAGGCACTCGGCCCATGCAGTCTTGAACCAGCTCATGCAGCCTACCGGCGAGCGGACGCGACGGACTGCGACGTCCGGGGCCGGCTGAGGGGCACTGCGACCAGCGCCGCCGTAAGGAAGCCGAGGTTCAGCCCGAGGATCGACCAATCCTCGCCCGGCCAGTCCAGTCCCATGCCTTCGCCGATCCAGAAGGTCCCGAAAGCACAGACCAGGACGCCCACCGCAAACTTCAGGGCGTTCTCCGGGATTGCCTGCGACCGGTTTGTGCAGCACGAACCCCAAGGCGATCACCAGCAGCAGGGCCGCGATCGCCCCAAAACTCGCCGGCAGCAGCAGCCCGCCGCCGGCGCCGATCGCCACCACGATGAACACCACCTCGATGCCCTCGACCATGGTGATCTTGAAGGCGGTCGAGACAGCGACGCGATCCCAGCCGCGGGTCCTGCCGCCGAGCGCCAGGACGGCGGTCTGCTCGGCATAGACCGCTTCCTCGTCGTGCAGCGGGATCACCCCGGCGGCCCGCAGCACCGCCTTGCGCAGCCACCGCATCCCGAACAGGAGCAAGCAAGCTGCCAAGACCGAGGCGCACGGCCCCGAGCGGGATGCGGGTGAGTGCCGGCCCCAGCGCCGCCGTGAGGCCCAGCAGGACCAGGAGGGCCAACCGCTGCCGCCGAGCGCGCCGCGCCAGCCTCGTACGGCGCCAACGGCGAGCACGATCGTCAGCGCCTCGACGAACTCCACCAGCGAGGCGAGGAACGCCGCGAGCATCGATGGCCCTGCGTGTGTCCAGTCGACCGTCATGCCATTCCTGACCGAAGCGGGCCGTCACACCCGCCGATTGCATCTATCTAAGGCCAGAATAGCCGCTCTCGGCCGTCCGGGCATCCCCTCGCCCAAACCTCCCGACATCGGGTGTCACTCGCCTAAGCGTGCGGATGCGCCTGGCTCCTAGGCGAGCGCCGGGCGAACGATGTCGTCCAGGGCCGCAATTCGGCCAGCCGGGTTCGCGCCACGTCCAGCGTCAGCCCTATGTCGCAGTTTTGAACGCACGTCGCTATTGTTGGATACGCATCCAGTGCAACGTGCACCTACGATCTGGCCAGGATATAACCGAGATCACTGGACCAGATTGGACATTGTGAGCACAACGCAAGGACTTGGCATATGAGCGGCGTCGATCTGGCGCTACCCGACATCACGCTCCATCTCGACCCCGCCGGCGTGATAAGGGAGGCCAATCTCGCCAATACCATATCCGGCGAGGAAATCGGCGGCTGGGTGGGGCGTCCCTGGGCCGAAACCGTCGGCGATTTCGGTGGCGGCAGCATCCGACGCATGCTCGACGATGCCAGAACGAACGGCGTGTCGGACTTTCGGCAAATAACCCAGCGCTTCCCGAGCGGCCTCGAACTGGTGATGGAATACAACGCGGTTCGGCTCGGACGGAAGTCCGGACTGATCGCGGTCGGCAAGAACCTGCAAGGTGTTGCAGAGCTGCAAGCCCGGTTGGTCGCAGCCCAGCATGCCCGCGAAAAGGATTACTGGAAGCTACGCGAAGTCGAGACCCGCTACCGCCTGCTGTTCAACTCCTCGAGTGAGCCGGTGCTGCTGTTGAGGGCCGACGATCTGAGCGTGGTCGAGGCCAACCCCGCGGCAATGAAGGCCTGGAACGTGGCGACCGGCTGGAGCCTTCTCTCCGCCGTGGCCGAGCAAGATCGCCACCCTGTCCAGTCCATGCTGAGCCGGGTGCGCGAGCAGGGCAGGGCTCCCGGCATCATCGTGCATCTCGGGGGAGAACGGTCCAGCTGGTTCATCCGGGCATCTTTGGGCGCGGCGGAATCAGGATCGGTGTTCCTGCTGCAGCTCTCCGAAACCGGGGTGGTCCAGCCTGCTGCATCGGGTTCAGTGGCGTCGGTCCTCCGACGACCTGATCGAGCAGCTGCCGGACGGCTTTGTCCTGCTCGATGAGGAGGGCACGGTGCGCCGGGCGAACCGAGCTTTCCTCGATCTGATCCAGGCCGTGATCGCGCCCACCGTCATCGGCGAACCGCTGGGCCGGTGGTTGTCCCAGGCGGGCGCAGACGCGTCCGTGCTGATCGCGAGTGTCCTGCGCCACGGCGTCGTGCGGAACTTCGCGACGACGATAACCGGCGAACTCGGGACCGAGGCCGCGGTCGAGATCTCTGCTTCCGTCGATACCGAACGGAAATCGCGGCACATCGGCGTGTTGCTGCGGGATGTGAGCCGGCGGTTGTCGCTCGCCAAGCCCATGGATGGACTTGAGGCGTCTCTCAGCGGCCTCACCGACAGGATCGGCAAGATCCCCCTGCCGCAACTGGTGAGGGACACCGGCGGCCTGATCGAACGTCACTACATCGAGGGGGCGCTGGAGCAGGCCGCCGGTAATCGTACGGCGGCGGCGGAGTTGCTCGGGCTGAGCCGGCAAAGCCTGTATGCGAAGCTGAGCCGATACGGCCTGGACGGAAACGGTGCGGCGGGAGAAACTACCGACTGAATGGAACGCGCTGAAGCAGCGGTCTCGCATGCGCCCTCCACGCCTGCCTTCGGGCAGGCGGACCTCACCAACTGCGAGCGGGAACAGATCCATCTTGCCCGTTCGATCCAGCCCAGCGGCGCCTTGCTGGTCGTGCGGGAGCCTGAGTTGCTCGTGGTTCAGGAGAGTGCCAACGCCTCGGAGTTCCTGCGACTGAAGGCCAGCGCTCTCGGCCGGCCGCTGGCGACCCTGCCGGGAGATCTCGCGGCATGCCTCCGGCCCGAGCTGGCCCACCCGATGCAGGAAGTGCCGGTGGCGATCCGTTGCCGGGTCGGCCGCCCAGCCGCCGAGTTCGATGCCCTGGTGCATCGGCTATCGGAAGGCGGGCTTGTGATCGAGCTGGAGCCCGCCGGACCGCGACTCGATCTCGATGGCAGCATCGAGACGGCGATGCGGGACATCTTGGACGCCGCGTCGCTGCCCGTGCTCTGCGACGACACGGCGCGCATCATGCGGGCCGTGACAGGCTATGACCGGGTCATGGTCTACCGTTTCGATGATGCCGGGCACGGTGAGGTGCTTGCCGAGGAGCGCAAACCTGAGCTCGAGGCCTTTCTGGGCAACCGCTATCCGGCTTCCGACATCCCGCAGATCGCCCGCAAGCTCTACGAGCGGAACCGGGTCCGCGTGCTGGTCGACATCGACTATACTCCCGTGCCGCTGACGCCACGGTTTACGCCGGGCACTGGGCGGGATCTCGACATGTCGCTGTGCTCGTTGCGCAGCATCTCCCCGTTGCATGTCCAATACCTCAAGAACATGGGAGTCGGAGCCACCCTGGTGGTGTCCCTCGTCGTCGGCGGGCGTCTCTGGGGCTTGATTTCCTGCCATCATTACTCACCCCGCTTTGTTCATTTCGAGATGCGGGCGTTGTGTGAGCTGCTGGCGGAGGCGGTCGCGATGCGGATCACCGCGCTCGAGAGCTTCGCCCAGGCCCAGGCCGAGATCGCCGTTCGAAGGCTGGAGCAACGGCTGATCCAGGCGATCTCACGCAAGGGCGATTGGCGGGCAGCTTTGTTCGACGACCCGCAGGCGCTGCTGCAGCCGCTCGATGCGACCGGTGCGGCGCTGTTGTTCGAGGGCGAGGTCCTCACGGCCGGTGAGGTGCCCGGCACCCAGCAGCTCCGGGAGATCGCCGCCTGGCTCGCGGCGCAACCCGGTCCCGCCGTGCGCGCGACCGCTTCGCTCAGCCAGCACGCACCGCGATTTCAGCCGCTGGTTCCCGTCGCCAGCGGCGTTGTGGCTGCCCCGGTGTCGGATACTGCCGGGGAGTACCTGATCTGGTTTCGCCCCGAGCGTGTGCGCACCGTCACCTGGGGCGGCAACCCGTTCAAGCCGGTGCTCGTCGGCGACAATCCGCTGGAACTTTCACCACGCCGGTCCTTCGCGCAATGGCACCAGCTGGTGGAGGGGACGTGCGCGCCGTGGACGCCAGCCGATCTCGCCGCGGCGCGTCTGATCGGCGACACGGTGGCCGACGTGGTGTTGCAGTTCCGCGCGGTCCGCACGCTCATCGTGCAGAGCCAGCTCACCCATGTCCGCCATGAAGTCGGCCTCGCCGAGCAGCCGGTGATCATCGGCGATGCCGAGGGACGGATCATCCTGACGAACAAGGCGTTCGAAATGCTGCGGTACAATCCCCGGGTGCCGTTGGAGCACATCGACGACCTCCCGGATTGTTTTGCCGAGCCCGACGAGATCCGCACGCGCTTGCGAGATATGCTCACCCGCCGGCGCACATGGCGCGGTGAGGCGCGGCTGAAGACCAGCCACGACGACACGCGGCCCCTGATGGTTCGCGCCGACCCGGTGTTCTCCTCCCCGGACCGGGTGCTCGGCTTCGTGCTCCTGTTCACCGACCTGAGCGAGCGAACCGCGGCGAACGACGCACGCCGCCGCTTCCAGGAGGGTATCGTCGCCGGCATCCGGGTCAGGACCGGTCGGCTCGAGTCGGCACCCGATCTCCTGTTCCAGAACCTGCTGTCGTCGATGATGGAAAATGCCCAGCTCGCCGCCTTGGAGATCACCGACGGTGTCGAGGTGGCGCAGATACCGGACATGCTGGCGAGCGTGCAGGCGTCCATCACGCGCGCCGCAGAAGTCCTCGAGCACCTCGTGCGTCACGCGGTCCCTGAAAAACCGCAACAAGCGACCCGAAAACAAGCGGCTCGCAGGCCCCGCTCACGCCAGGTTGGCCGCAAGTGAGACTGCCTACGACGCTCGGAACGGGCGATTGAGCCGCACGATGGTGAGGTTCAAGTACGACGCGAACGACACCCAGAGCAGGTAGGGCGCCAGGAACCACGCAGCGCCCGGCGAAATGGGGGCGAGCCCAACGATCAGCGCGAGAATGGACAACCACAACAGCGCCACTTCCGCCAAGGCCCAGTCCGGCCGGCGCAGGGTGAAGAACAGCCAGCTCCAGGCGACGTTCAGAACGCCGTTGACCGCGAACAGCGCGATGATCTCCGTTCGTGTTGCACGGCTTGCAGCGTTCTGCCAGGCGAGCACGCCGGCCCAGGCGGTAAGCGCAAAGATGAGTGTCCATGCCGGGCCGAACAGCCAGTCGGGCGGTTGCCAGGATGGCTTGCGCAAACCGCGATACCACGGTCCTATCTTGGTCAGCAGGCCGCCAGTGAACGCGACGGCGAGGGCGGCAACGGCAGCGACGACGATTGTCGCGGTCACGCCCGCGCAAGGCCTAGCAGATGCGCCATGTCCTTGAAGAAGATCTTTATGTGCGCAAGCGGCTTGGAGCGCACAAGCCGCTTGTTCATATAGGCATCCCAGGTAAGCTTCTGCACATCGCGGTCCTTGCAGATGCTGACGAAGCGCTCGCGACGCTTGTCGCTTGAGTACCAGAAGCGCTGCATCAGGCCAAGGATCAGGAACACCCGCCCGTGCGCCCTCATGAACCGCCGACGCGCAGTGCGTAGTGCGCGCGCATCGCCGGTCTCACAGAATGCGTGGACAGCCTCCGCGGCCAGCCGGCCTCCCTCCATGGCGTAATAGATCCCCTCGCCGGACGCCGGCGCGACAACCCCGGCCGCATCGCCGGCGAGCACCACGTCGCGGCCGTTGTCCCAGCGACGCAGCGGACGGAGCGGAATGGGCGCCCCCTCCCGTCGGATCGTCTCGACGCCGGCCAGCCCCGCCTCGGCGCGCAGCCGACCGACCGCGCCACGCAGCGAGAAACCCTTGCGCGCGGTTCCCGTTCCCACGCTCGCCGTTTCGCCGTGCGGGAAAATCCAGCTGTAGAAGTCGGGGGAAAGCACGCCGCGATAATAGACGTCGCATCGCTCGCCATCGAAGCCGCTCTGCGGTGATCGGATGATCTCGTGGTAGGCGAAGACGAACGGGATGCGGTCCGCTCCCTTGACGCACTGCCGCCCGACCGCGGATTTCGCCCCGTCGGCGCCGATCACGGCGCGGGCGCGCACCCGTTCGAGCGCATCGCTCCTGCCCGCGTGCTTGCCGCGGTAGCCGACCACCGCCGTTCCGTCCTCATCGCGCGTGAGGTCGGCGAAGCTGCCGTCTCGGCGGAGCGCGCCGGCCGCACGGGCGCGCTCGCGCAGCCACTCGTCGAATACCTCACGATCCACCATGCCGACGAACCCGTTCTCGATCGGCATGTCCACTTCGCGGTCGGAGGGCGAGATCATCCGGGCCGACCTAGCGCGGGCGACCAGCAAGCCGTCGGGAATGGCGAAATCGG
Source organism: uncultured Alphaproteobacteria bacterium (assembly GCA_963719345.1). Classification (GTDB taxonomy): domain Bacteria; phylum Pseudomonadota; class Alphaproteobacteria; order Acetobacterales; family Acetobacteraceae; genus CAVRCA01. The sequence goes on along the minus strand of CAVRCA010000004.1, from coordinate 302,437 downwards.
CGATCAGGCGCGGTGGGATCGCGCCGCCGCACGGCTTGATCCGGCCCGGCCGGTCGAGCAGGAGCACCGATCGTCCGTGCCGGGCCAGCACCTCCGCGGCGGTCGCGCCCGCCGGGCCGCCGCCGACCACGACCACGTCGAACGTCTCGATGTGACTTCATAGCCCTATCCTTTGCCCATCGCCGCGACCGCCGGCTGCAGCGCAAAGGCGCTGACCAGCATCCCCATGACGTAAAGACTTGTTCCGGTCGCGTTGTACCAGGGCGCACGCGCACGTGGGCTTTGCAGCAGCCGCCGCATGAGCACCGCTTGCACCGCCAGCAGCAACGCGACTCCGGCGGCGTGGAACGGACGATCCCAGAGCAGCAGAAGCGCGATGACCGCCACCTGCGGCAGCGCCATCGCAACGCAGGCAAGCCGTGCCGCGCGTGTCGCCCCGAGCCGCACCGGAAGCGACCCGATCCCGGTTGCGCGATCGCCCTCGATCGACTTGAAGTCGTTCAAGGTCATGATGCCGTGCGCACCCAGGCTGTACAGTCCTGCGACCATAAGGACACCCGCATCCGGTCGCGCGGCAGCCATCACGGCGGCCCCAGTGAACCAGGGCAATCCCTCGTAGCACACCGCGACCGCCGTGTTGCCCCACCAGCCGTTGCGCTTCAGCCGCAGCGGTGGGGCGCTGTACGCCCAGGCCAATGCCATGCCAACCAGCGTTGCGCCGAAGCCCCATGGCCAGAGCAGGACGGCGACCGCCAGCGACACCGTCGTCCACAATACGGCGATGGCGAGACCCCATCGGCCGGGGATGCGTCCGGACGGGATCGGGCGATCCGGTTCGTTGATCGCATCGACTGCGCGATCGTACCAGTCATTGACAGCCTGGCTGGTCCCGCAGACCAGCGGGCCGGCCAACACGACACCCACCACGATGAGCGGCCAGCGATCGCGAACCGGCAGGCCGGCGGAGACCACGCCGCAGCCGAACGCCCACATCGGCGCGAACCAGGTGATCGGCTTGAGGAGTTCGAGGCAGGCGGACAGGGTCGGGCGTACCATCGACGGGGCGCCTAGTCGCCGCTCTCGGCGGCCAGGTTGCCCAGCCCGTGGCGGCGAAGCTTGGCGTAGAAGCTCTGACGGCTCAGTCCCAGCATCCCCGCAGCGGACGCGCGATTGTCATCGGTCATCTTGAGCGCGGTCTCGATGCAGAGTCGCTCGATCACATCGGTCGCCTCCCGCACCAGATCCTTGAGCGCCACCCGGCCGATCAGCTCCGTCAGGTGATCGGCCGAGCGGGGCAACTCGCGGGTCAGCGGATTGTCGCCGCCCAGGCGTCGGCCCACGTTGCGGATCGCGAGGCCGTAACAGGGCCGGCCGCCGTTCTGGAGCGCGACCGCCGAAACCTCGACGTTGGCCTGATCGCCTGCCTCGCCCCGCAGGACGGAGGCGAACAGCCGGACCGAGCCGTGCTGGCGCAGGTTGGCGATGAGCACGTCGACATCGACCCCGGGATGGCCCAGCCAGCGCTCCAATGGCTCGCCCCGTACCTGCTCCTCCGTTGCCACTTGGACGAGGTCGCGAAAGGCGGCATTGGCGGCGATGATCAGCCCCTCGGTGTCGACGACCACGCACCCATCCGGAGCGCTTTCCACGAGCTTGAGCAATTTCGATCGCGGATCGGACAGCACCGTGCCGGCAGTCTCGGGCTGAGAGGGAACCAACCGCACCAGGATCATGGCCGCCCCTTCCTCGCGGAAGAGGGATGCGGAGATCGCCAACTCAACGCCCTCCTTCCCCGCGCTGCCGCTTGCGGTCTGGCCCAGTCGGGCGTTGGTGTCGTTCGCCCGCCCGGTGGTGCGAAGTGCCGTCAGCAATGATTGCACCATCGGACGACTTTGCACGTCGAACACCATCGGCAGGACGCGGCCGAGCAGTCGTCTTCCCGTCTCTTCGAGCAGCTGGTAAGCCGCCGGATTGGCTTCCATGATCTTCAACGTGGCCGCGTCAAGGATCAGCACCGCTTCGGAGGACATCTGGAACAGCAGGCGATAGCGCAGCTCGACATGGCGCAGCCGCGAGTAGTCCCGCTCCAGCGACTGCTGCGCATCGACTAGGCGCCGCTGCAGGTCGGAGATTGGCCGCAAGTCGCGACCAAACGCGACCACGCGCCCTTCCTGGCCGACCTTGACCGCGGAGTACAGGATCGGAAGGTCCGGGCCGTGCCCGACGGGGTGGTTGAGATGACGCCAGCGCTGGGTCGCCTTCTCGTTGGACCCGCGCAGCAATGCCTCCACCTTGGGCCGACTCTCGACCGTAACGATCTCGGCCCATGTCTTGCCCACCCACTTCGTATGGTCGGGCAGATCGTGCGCCAATCCTTCGCTGTGGAACGCGACATCCCGGATGACGCCACCCTCGATCACCAGGGCGATGTCGCTCGCCGCGGCGATCAATGTCGCAGCCGTTTCCGCGTCGAGATTGCCCAGGGATTTCTTGGGTGAGATGAAAGCCTTCAAAGGCACTTTGATTCCTACAACACAATGCTCCCCTGAACGTTCTTGTTGGGCCTCAGCCGTGTACCAGTTGGCGGGTTGCCAGGTTTTGCGCCTGGGCCACCGCGCTCCGACCGTCGACAGCCGTGCCGTCCGCGCCAATCCGCGACACGAGACTCGGATTATCGTGGAAAATGGCGCCCCCGACCAGGATGCCGATTGCCGGATTGCGGGAGGCGCGACGCACCTGCCGGATCGCCGTGGCGAGCGCGTCGAGCCGGGCTTCCGAGCCGACCGAAAACCCGATTACCTCGAACCACTCGCTCCGTACCAGCCGGGCCGGCATACCCGGCGAGGAAGCGGTATCGCTCCGGACATTCCAGCCCGCCCGGAGGAAAAAGTCGGCGACCATCGAGAGCCCGAACGTGTGCTGCTCCTCGGCGAAGGCGAGCAGCAGCACCCGCCTCGCCGCCGGGGGCGGGTTGGCTGCGGTCAGGAACGACGGACTGAGGGCGCGCAACAGCTGCTGCAGGCGACCGAGGCCGACTGTCACTTCGGTGAAGTCGCAGAGGTCCTCCGTCCAGAGGTCGCCCAGGTGCCTGGCCGCCGGGGCGAGCAGGTTCAGAAGCAGGTTCTCGACGCCGACCTTGCCATTCACTCGCTCCACGAAGGAGGTGGCAGCAACAGCGTCACAGGTCAGGACGAATCGCGCGAACTGCTCGACGATCGAGGCGGCCACCTCCTGCCTCGACCCTCGGTTCACTCGACGGCCCAACCCCTGCAGCAGCCGCGGTATGACGTCCAGCTCGACCGTCAGCTCGATCGCGTGACGATCGGCGAGTTGGAGCGGGCCGGGACCGGTCTCCGCCAACGCTAGCGGCGGTCCCGCAGGCATCCGAGGGTGCGGCTCGGTCCAGCTCCCAACGGTCAGGACATGCTGAGCGGATGAGGTCATCGGGTCTCCTCTCCCTTCACTGCAGTCCGGCTAGCGCCCGTCTGTCAAGACTTCCTTACGTCCAGTCTGCTTGACACACATCTCGGCGGGGCTCTAGCCTTCCTCAAGGCATCGGGGGAGGGACATGAGAAGCCATCGCGGTCCCATTCGGGATTGGTGCGGTCCCCGTCCAGCGCGTTCCCCCGTGAGCGCCAGCCGGATCTGTGTGCAGGCGAACAGATCAGGTCGGGAGGTGTCAATCCGTGTTTACAATTGACTTTATCCGCCAGCTGACGAATGCGTGCGACTGTTGCCCTTGGCACACAACGTCCGGCCGCTCGGACCGACGCACGACCGTGCGTCCGTCGGCAGCGTCACGGCAACTCTATACCGCTGAGGAACGGCGCCGGCGCGATGCCTCGCCGTGGACCGTGGTGCAGGGCGTGCTCGCGCCGGTGCAGTTCATCGTGTTCCTGGTGAGCCTGAGCCTCGTGCTCCGCTACATGCTCACCGGCGAGGGGGCCGCCCCGGCGATCTTCTCGGTGCTGGTCAAGACGCTCGTGCTCTACACCATCATGATCACGGGCTCGGTTTGGGAACGCGAGATATTCGGCCGCTACCTGTTCGCCCCGGCGTTCTTCTGGGAGGACGTGGTGAGCATCCTGGTCCTGGTACTGCACACGGCCTACGTCGCCTTGCTGCTGGCCGGGTCGCTGGACACGCCGCAGCTGATGCTCGTCGCGTTGGCCGCCTACGCCGCATATGTGATCAATGCCGCGCAGTTCGCGCTCAAGCTGCGGGCCGCGAGCCGTGAGCGGCAGCCGCGTCCGCAGCGCTCCCGCCGGTGCGTTCGGATCGTCGCGATGAATACGCTCGACGTCGCCGTTTCCAGATCCTGCGCCGGCGGCCCCGTACTGCGGGAACGGGGTCAACGCGAAGTCTTCTGCGGTCTGACCGGGATCATTTGGCTGCACCGCAAGATCCAGGATGCGTTCTTCCTGGTTGTCGGCTCCCGCACCTGCGCGCATCTGATCCAGTCCGCGGCCGGGGTCATGATATTCGCCGAACCGCGCTTCGCCACCGCGATCATCGAGGAACGCGATCTCGCCGGGCTTGCCGACGCGAACGAAGAGCTCGATCGGGTGGTGGAGCGGCTGATCGTGCGCCGCCCCGACATCAAGCTGTTGTTCCTCGTCGGCTCTTGCCCCTCCGAGGTCATCAAGCTCGACCTGTCGCGCGCCGCAGCTCGCCTGACGCAAAAACATTCGCCGAGTGTCCGCGTGCTGAACTATTCGGGCAGCGGCATCGAGACGACTTTCACGCAGGGTGAGGATGCCTGCCTCGCGGCGCTGGTGCCGATCCTGCCCGGTGACGCAACGGGAGAACCTTCGCTGCTGGTAGTCGGCGCGCTCGCCGAGGTCGTCGAGGACCAGATGCGGCGCGTGTTCGAGCAGCTCGGTGTCGGTCCGGTGCATTTCCTGCCGCCCCGTGCGGCGACAGCGCTGCCGCCGGTCGGCCCGGCCACGCGCATGCTGCTCGCGCAACCGTTTCTCGCCGAGACGGCCCGCGCGCTCGAGAAACGTGGCGCGCGGCGCATCGCGGCACCGTTTCCGCTCGGCGCTGAGGGCACGACGCTTTGGCTGCGCGCCGCGGCAAGTGCATGGAATGTCGCACCCGCGCATTTCGAGCGGGTGACGGCGTCGGCTCATGAGCGGTCACGGCGGGCGGTGGCCCGGCACCGCGCAATGCTGGCTGGCAAGCGGGTTTTTTTCTTCCCCGATTCGCAGCTCGAGGTGCCGCTCGCCCGCTTCCTTGCCCGTGAGCTTGCAATGCAGCTCGTTGAGGTCGGCACGCCCTATCTCCATCGCCAGCACCTGGCCGACGAACTCGACCTGCTGCCGCCGACCATGTTGAGCGAGGGGCAGCACGTCGAGAACCAGATCGACCGTTGCCGCGCCGCGTGGCCCGATCTCGTGGTGTGTGGCCTTGGTCTTGCGAACCCGCTCGAAGCCGAGGGCATGACGACCAAGTGGTCGATCGAGCTGCTGTTCACGCCGATCCAGGGTTACGACCAGGCGGGCGACCTGGCCGAGCTGTTCGCGCGGCCCTTCGTGCGCCGCGCGCGGCTGGCGGTTTGAGATGCAGCTGACGGTCTGGACGTATGAGGGGCCACCGCATGTCGGGGCGATGCGTGTCGCCACTGCCATGGAGGGCGTGCACTACGTCTTGCATGCGCCACAGGGCGACACCTACGCGGACCTGCTGTTCACCATGATCGAGCGGCTGCCGAAGCGCCCGCCGGTCACCTACACCACTTTTCAGGCGCGCGATCTCGGCGGCGACACGGCCGAGCTGTTCAAGACCGCCGCTCGCGAGGCCTACGACCGGTTCCGGCCGCAGGCGATGCTGGTCGGCGCGTCCTGCACTGCGGAGCTGATCCAGGACGATCCCGGCGGCCTCGCCCGCGCGCTCGGGCTGCCGATTCCCGTCGTCGCGCTCGAGCTGCCAGCCTACCAGCGCAAGGAAAGCTGGGGCGCGGCGGAGACCTTCTACCAGCTCGTGCGGACTTGCGCCGGGCCGCGTGTGCCCGCGCCGGGAACCAGTCGGCCACCGATCGGCGCGCGCCCGCGGTGCAACCTGCTTGGGCCGTCGGCCCTGGGCTTCCGCCATCGCGATGACGTGCGCGAAATCACCGGCCTGCTCGCCCGGCTCGGAGTCGACGTGAACGTCACCGCGCCGCTGGGCGCCACGCCCGCCGATCTGGCGCGCCTCGGCGAGGCGGATTTCAACGTGGTGCTGTACCCCGAGATCGGCGGCTTGACGGCCGAGTGGCTGCGCCGCAGCTTCCGCCAGCCGGCGGTCAAGACGGTGCCGATCGGCGTCGGCGCGACGCGCGACTTCATCACCGAAGTCGCCGCCCTTGCCGGGCTGGACGCCGGTCCGGTGCTCGACGCGGCAAACTCCCATCTGCCCTGGTACTCGCGCTCCGTCGACTCAAACTATCTCACCGGCAAGCGCGTGTTCATCTTCGGCGACGCGACGCACGCCATCGCCGCGTCGCGCATCGCGCGCGAGGAGCTGGGGTTCACGGTCGTTGGCCTCGGAACCTACAGCCGTGAATTCGCCCGCGAGGTCCGGGCGGCGGCGCAGGCGTGCGAGGTCGAGGCGTTGATCACCGACGACTACCTCGAGGTCGAGGCGCAGATCGCCGCGTCGCAGCCGGAACTGGTGCTCGGCACGCAGATGGAGCGGCACATCGCCAAGCGCCTCGGGGTTCCCTGTGCGGTGATCTCGGCCCCGGTGCATGTGCAGGATTTCCCGGCGCGGTACTCGCCCCAGATGGGGTTCGAGGGCGCGAACGTGCTGTTCGACACCTGGGTGCATCCGCTGATGATGGGCCTGGAGGAGCACCTGATCGGGATGTTCCGCGAGGATTTCGAGTTCCACGCCGACGCCGCGCCCTCGCATCTGGGCGTCGCCCAACCCGAACCCGCTCCGGTTACCGCGACCGCCATGATCTCCTGGCTGCCGGAAGCGGACAAGGAGCTTGCCAAAATCCCCTTCTTCGTGCGCGGCAAGGCTCGCCGCAACACGGAGCGGTTCGCGCAAGAGACCGGCGTGACGACCATCACCCTCGAGACCCTGTACGATGCCAAAGCGCATTTCGGCCGTTGACGTGACGCCCGTGCGCGTCGTGATGGTGACGATGGACAGTCACCTGTCCAGCGCCGCCGCCCGGGCGCAGCAGGCGCTGTGGCGCGAACTGCCGGGCCTCGAGCTGGTGATGCATTCCGCGGACGAGTGGGGCGACGATCCGGCAGCCCTCGCCGCCTGCCAGGCAGACATCGCGCGCGGCGACATCGTCATCGCGACGATGCTGTTTCTCGACGATCACATCCGGGCGGTCCTGCCCGCGCTGACCGCCCGTCGTGAACGCTGCGACGCGATGGTTTGCGCGCTTGTCGGCCGGCGAGGTGGTGCGGCTGACGCGGCTCGGCAAGGTCAGCATGACCAGCGAGTCGCAAGGCGTGATCTCGATGCTGAAGCGTCTGCGAGGACGGCAGCAAGAGCGGCGGATCGAGCGGCCACGGCCAGATGAAGATGCTGCGGCAGCTTCCCAAGCTGTTGCGCTTCATTCCCGGCGCGGCGCAGGACATGCGCGCCTATTTCCTTGCCCTGCAGTACTGGCTCGGGGGTTCGGAGGAGAACCTTGCCAATCTGGTCCGGCTGCTGGTCGACCGCTATGCGGCCGGACCCCGCGCCGGGCTGCTCGGCCGTGTGCCAGCGTCGGCACCGATCCAGTATCCCGAAATCGGGCTCTATCACCCGCGCGCGCCCGGACGCGTCGTCGACCACGTGGATCAGCTCCCGACGGGCGGCGCCGCCGGCACGGTCGGCCTCTTGCTGATGCGCTCCTACGTGCTGTCCGGCAACGCCGCGCACTATGACGGAGTGATCGCCGCGATCGAGGCGAGGGGACTGCGCGTTATCCCGGCATTCGCGAGCGGCTTGGATGCGCGGCCGGCGGTGGACCGCCATTTCCTGCGCGACGGACGGCCGATCGTGGACGCGGTGGTCTCGCTCACCGGTTTCTCGCTGGTGGGCGGTCCCGCCTACAACGACGCGCACGCGCCGAGAGCGCATCTGGCGGCGCTCGATGTGCCCTATGCTCGCCGCGCATCCGGTCGAGTTCCAGACACTGGAGCAGTGGGAAGCGAACGCGCACGGCCTGACGCCGATCGAAGCCACGATGATGGTCGCGATCCCCGAGCTGGATGGCGCCATATGTCCGACGACGTTCGGCGGGCGGTCCTCCGCCGGTGCCGATGGCGAGCGGCGGCGTGACATGGCGGTGCATGACGAGCGCGCCGCTGCGCTCGCCGCCCGCGTCGCGAAGCTGGTCGCGCTTGCGTCGCGCCGCGCGGGCCGAGCGGCGGATCGCCGCCGTGCTGTTCAACTTCCCCCCCAATGCCGGTGCGACCGGCACGGCGGCCTATCTGGCCGTGTTCGCCTCGCTGCTCAACACGATGCGTGCGCTGCGCGAGGCCGGTTACCGGGTGGATGTACCGCCGACCGTCGAGGCGCTGCGCGACCGCATCCTCGGCGGCAATGCGGCGCGCTTCGGCACGGACGCCAATGTTGTTGCGCGCATCCCGGCCGACGAGCACGTGCGACGGGAGACGTTCCTGCCGGAGATCGAGCGTCAGTGGGGTCCCGCTCCGGGCCGGGTGCAAGCCGACGGAGCCAGCCTGTTCGTGCTCGGCGCCGAGTTCGGCAACCTGTTCGTCGGCGTGCAGCCGGCGTTCGGCTACGAGGGCGACCCGATGCGCCTTGCTGTTCGAGCACGGCTTCGCCCCGACCCATGCCTTCAGCGCGTTCTATCGCTGGATACGGGAGGATTTCGCCGCTCACGCCGTGCTGCATTTCGGCACGCATGGCGCGCTGGAGTTCATGCCCGGCAAGCAGGTCGGCATGTCCGCCGCGTGCTGGCCCGAGCGGCTGATCGGCGATCTCCCGAACTTCTACCTGTACGCGTCGAACAACCCGTCCGAAGGCATGATCGCCAAGCGGCGGGCCGGCGCGGCGCTGATCAGCTATCTCACCCCGCCGGTCGCCCATGCCGGCCTGTATCGCGGGCTTGGCCGACCTCAAGGCGTCGATCGATCGCTGGCGTGCGTTGCCGCCGGACGCCGAGACCGCCGCAGCGCGACGCGCTCGCTGCCCTGGTGCAGGCGCAGGCCGCGACCGTCGAGCTGGCCCCGGCGGAGCCCGCCTGGGCGGACACGACGGGCGCGATCGCAACGCTCGGCGCGGCGCTGCTGGAACTCGAATACACGCTGATCCCGCATGGCCTGCACGTCGTCGGCGAGCCGCCCGGCCCCGACCAGCGCGCCGAACTGCTCGATGCCGCCGGCATCACCGACCCTGTGCGGCGAGCCGAGTTGGACGCGCTGCTGGCGACCGACCACGAACTGCCGGCGATCATCCACGCGCTCGACGGCGGCTATCTCCGCCCGGCGCCGGGCGGCGATTTGCTGCGCACGACCGACGTGCTGCCGACCGGCCGCAACCTGCACGGCTTCGATCCCTTCCGCCTGCCGAGCGCCTTCGCGGTGCAGGACGGCGCGCGCCAGGCCGAGCGGCTGCTCGCGCGGCATGCGGCGGAGGGCGGCGGCCTGCCAGAGACGGTGGCGATGGTGCTGTGGGGCACCGACAACCTGAAGACCGAGGGCGGCCCGATCGCGCAGGCGCTCTGGCTGATCGGCGCCGAGCCGCGCTTCGACAGCTACGGCCGGCTGACGGGCGCGCAACTGTTGCCGCTCGCGACTCTCGGTCGTCCGCGCGTCGATGTGGTGATCACGTTGTCCGGCATCTTCCGCGACCTGCTGCCGCTGCAGACGAAGCTGCTCGCGGAAGCCGCGCTGCTCGCCGCCTCCGCCGACGAGCCGGCGGAGCAGAACTTCGTGCGCAAGCACGCACTCGCCTTCCAGGCCGCGCATGGCGGCGACATGGAACAGGCCGCGCTGCGCATTTTCGGCAACGCCGACGGCGCGTATGGCGCCAACGTCAACCAGCTCGTCGGCAACGGCGGCTGGAACGACGAGGACGAGCTTGCGGACGCCTATCATGCGCCGCAAGGGCTTCGCCTATGGGGTGAACGGCCGGCCGCAGCCGCACGCGCGAGATGCTTGGCCACATGCTGGCGAGCGTCGACGTGGCGTATCAGAACCTCGACTTCGATCGAGCTCGGCGTCACCACGATCGACCACTATTTCGACACGCTGGGCGGCATCAGCCGCGCAGTGCGCAGCGCCCGCGGCGGCACCGCGGCGGCGGTCTACATCGGCGACCAGACGCGCGGCGACGGCACGGTGCGGACGATCTCGGAGCAGGTGGCGCTGGAGACCCGCACGCGGGCGCTCAATCCGAAATGGTACGAGGGCCTGCTGAAGCACGGCTACGAGGGCGTCCGCGAGATCGAGGCACATGTGACCAACACGCTCGGCTGGTCGGCGACAACCGGGCAGGTCGCGCCCTGGATCTATCAGCAGATCGCCGAGACCTACGTGCTCGACGACGCGATGCGCCACCGGCTGGCCGACCTCAACCCGGTCGCCTCGGCCAAGATCGCGAACCGCCTCATCGAGGCGCATGAGCGCACCTACTGGACGCCCGACCCAGCCACGCTCGACGCGCTGCGCCGGGCCGGCGACGAGCTGGAGGACCGGCTCGAAGGCATCGAAGTGGAGATAGCCGCATGACCGTGCTGACCCGACCGTCACGCTGCATGGCCGGCACGTCCGTGCGAGGACGGCGAAGGCAGCGTGCAGGTCAAGCTCGACCCCTCGCTGAAGATCGGCACCGCGAAAGTGTTCGCGGTCTACGGCAAGGGCGGCATCGGCAAGAGCACCACGTCGTCCAATCTGTCCGTCGCCTTCTCCAAGCTCGGCAAGCGCGTGCTGCAGATCGGCTGCGATCCGAAGCACAATTCCACGTTCACGCTGACGAAGCAGCTCATGCCGACGGTGATCGACGTGCTGGAGTCGGTGAATTTCCACGCCGAGGAGCTGCGGACCGAGGATTTCGTCTTCGAGGGCTACAACGGCGTGATGTGCGTCGAGGCGGGCGGGCCGCCGGCCGGAACCGGATGCGGCGGCTATGTCGTCGGCCAGACGGTGAAGCTGCTGAAGGAGCATCATCTGCTCGAGGACACCGACGTGGTGATCTTCGACGTGCTCGGCGACGTGGTGTGCGGCGGGTTCGCCGCGCCGTTGCAGCACGCCGACCGTGCGCTGATCGTCACTGCCAACGACTTCGACTCGATCTTCGCCATGAACCGCATCATCGCGGCGATCCAGGCGAAGTCGCGCAACTACGACGTGCGGCTCGGCGGCATCATCGCCAACCGGAGCGCCGAGACCGACCAGATCGACCGGTTCAACGAGCGCGCCGGACTGGCCACGCTCGCGCACTTCCCCGATCTCGACGTGATCCGTCGCAGCCGGCTGAAAAAATCGACCCTGTTCGAGATGGAGCCGACGCCGGAACTCGAAGCGGTGCAGGCCGAATATCTGCGGCTGGCAGCGACGCTCTGGGCCGGCACCGAGCCGCTGGTCGGCGTGCCGATGAAGGACCGCGACATCTTCGACCTGCTGGGATTCGACTGATGACGACGCTGTCCTACCAGCAGCGGCGCGGTCAGCTCGAGACCTACTTCGACCGCACCGCCGCCGAGGCGTGGACCCGGCTGACCTCGGATGCGCCGGTCAGCGGCATCCGTGCCACGGTCCGCGCCGGGCGCGACGCGATGCGGCGGACGTTGCTCGGCTGGCTGCCGGACGGATCTCTCCGGACGCGCGGCTGCTCGACGCGGGCTGCGGCACCGGGGCCCTCGCGGTCGAGGCGGCGCGGCGTGGCGCGCACGTCGTCGCCGTCGATCTCTCGCCGACGCTGGTCGGGTTGGCGCGCGAGCGCACGCCGCACGATCTCGGCGCGGGCTCGGTCGAGTTCCGCGTGGGCGACATGCTCGACCCTGACCTCGGACGCTTTCGACCACGTCGTCGGCATGGACTCGCTGATCCATTATCGCGCGGCCGATGTCTGTCCGCGTGCTCGCCGGGCTTGCCGCCCGCACCGATGCCTCCCTGACTGTTCACCTTCGCGCCGCGCACGCCGCTGCTGGCCGCCATGCACGCAGTCGGGCGGCTGTTCCCGCGCGCGCGATCGCGCGCCCGCGATCGAGCCGGTCGGCACCGAGTCGATGGCGCGGCACATCGCGGCGGAACCGGCGCTCGCGGGCTGGCGCCCGGCGCGCACGCAGCGGATCACCACCGGCTTTTACATGTCGCAGGCTCTGGAGCTGGTGCCCGCGATGATGCGCGTCAACGCCGCGTTGGCGCGGAACTGGAGCCGGCTCGGCCCGCGCTTCCTGCCGTTCGCCGACGCGGCGACGCCCGAGCTGCCGATGGCCCGGCTGCTGCGCCTGTCGCTGTTCCAGGTTTCGGTCGGCATGGCGGTAGTGCTGCTGATCGGCACGCTGAACCGGGTCATGATCGTCGAGCTCGGCGTGCCCGCGTGGCTGGTCGCCGTCATGGTGTCGCTGCCCCTCGTGTTCGCGCCGTTCCGCGCGCTCGTCGGCTTCCGCTCGGACAACCACCGCTCCGTGCTCGGCTGGCGCCGCGTGCCGTATATCTGGATGGGCACGCTGCTGCAGTTCGGCGGGCTCGCGATCATGCCGTTCGCGCTCATCATCCTGTCGGGCGACACCAACGGCCCGATCGTCATCGGCCAAGCTCGCCGCCGCGCTCGCCTTCCTGCTGGTCGGCGCCGGGCTGCACACGACGCAAACGGTGGGCCTGGCGCTCGCCACCGATCTCGCGCCGGCCGCATGCCTATCCGAACGTGGTGGCGCTGCTCTGCGTGATGATGCTGCTCGGCATGGTTGGGAGCGCGCTCGCGTTCGGCGCCTTTCTCGCCCATTTCAGCGAGATCCGGCTGATCCAGGTCATCCAGGGCACCGCGGTCGTGACCATGCTGCTGAACGGCGCAGCGCTGTGGAAGCAGGAAGCGCGCGACCCGTCCCGCACCGCCGCCGGACCGCGCGCAGCCAGGGCTTCCGGAAATCCTGGGCAGACGTTCAGCCACGGCCGGCGTACGCGTCGCAGCCTGGTCGCGCTCGGCGCTCGGCACGGTCGCCTTCAGCATGCAGGACATCCTGCCTCGAGCCCTATGGCGGGCAGATCCTGCATCTGAGCGTCGGCATGACCACCGCACTGACAGCCTGCCTTGCCGCCGGCGGCCTCGCGGGCTTCGCGCTCGGCGCGAACCTGCTCGGGCGCGGGGTCGACCCGTATCGCTTGGCCGGGCTTCGGCGCGGTCGTGGGCTTGGTTGCGTTCAGCGCCGTGATCTTTGCCGCCCCGCTCGAGTTCGGTCGCGCTGTTCGGGGGCGGCGTCACCCTGATCGGCTTTGGCGCCGGCCTGTTCGCGCACTGCACGCTGACCGCCGCGATGGGCTTGGCGGGCAAGGACCAGGTCGGCCTCGTGCTCGGCATGTGGGGCGCCGTGCAGGCCTCCGCCGCCGGCTCGGCGGTCGCCATCGGCGGGCTGACCCGGGACGCCGTCGGCCTCCTGGCCGCCCAGGGCGCGCTCGGACCGGCGCTGGCCGGACCAGAAATCGGCTACATCGTCGTCTACGCCGCCGAGATCGTGCTGCTGTTCGGCACCCTCGCGGCGCTCGGTCCGCTCGTGCGCTTCACCGCAACGAGTGTTGCGGCATCGCGCCGTTCCATCCAGTCCTCACTCAGCATGCCGAGGTGAACCATGCCAACGGGCGCCATCACTGGCTACATCGACGTCGCCCAGCTCACGCTATACGCGTTCTGGGTCTTCTTTGCGGGTCTGATCTATTACCTGCGGCGGGAGGACAAACGAGAGGGCTATCCGCTCAAGTCGGACCGCTCCGATCGCGTTCGGGTCGAGGGCTTCCCGCCGATGCCGAAACCCAAGCGGTTCCTTCTGCCGCATGGGGGCGTCACCGTCGCTCCTCGGGACGAGAAATCCGAGCGAACTGAAAGGCGGCGTATTCGGCAAGCCGTGGCTGGGCGCGCCCATCATTCCGACCGAGAACCCGATGACCGCCGGCCTCGGGGCGGCCGCCTATGCGTCGCGCACGGACGAGCCTGACCACACGTTCGATGACGGCCTTCCGCGTATCGTTCCGTTGCGTGTTGCGCCGGACTTCTTTCTCGGCCCGGGAAGACCCCGACCCGCGCGGCATGACGGTCTACGGCGCCGATCGGGTGATGGCCGGCACCGTCGTCGAAGCATGGATCGATCGCAGCGAGGTGTTGCTCCGCTATCTCGAGGTGGAGCTTGTGCAGCAATTGGGCGGGCGCCGGGTGTTGCTGCCGATGAACTTCCTCAAGCTCAACCGGAGGACGCGCCGCATCGCCGTGGGTGCGATCCTTGGCTCGCCAGTTCGCCGACGTGCCGGGCCTGCGTGAGCCCGACCAGGTCACCCTGCTGGAGGAGGACAAGATCACTGCCTACTACGCCGGCGGCACACTCTACGCCACGCCCGGGCGGCGGAGCCCCTGCTGTGAAGTGGGCACAAGCACGACCCGTTGCGCGGCTTACCTGACGCGCTGCCGGACGGCGAGCAGCTGCTCTGGCAGGGAGCGCCGCGCTGGCGGACGCTGACGTTGCGAACCTTCCATGTCCGCAAGCTGGCGATCTACTTTGCCGTCCTGCTGGCGTGGTTTGTCGCGAGCGAGGCGTCGAGCGAGGTCGGAGCGGCATCTGTCGCGCGCGAGACGCTGCTGTTCGCCGGGCTTGCCGTGCTACCGCTCGGGCTCATCACGCTCTATGCCTGGCTCACCGCCCGCAGCACGGTCTACACGCTCACCGACCGCCGCCTCGTCATCCGGTTCGGCATCGCGCTGCCGGCGTCAGTGAACATCCCGTTCACCAAGATCGAGTTGGCGGATCTGCGGATCTACGCGGACGGCACCGGCGATATCCCGCTCAGGCTGGCTCCCTCCGAGCGCATCGCCTACCTGCTGCTCTGGCCCCATGTCCGTCCCTGGCGGATGGCGCGGGCGGAGCCGACGCTGCGTGCGGTGGACGACGCCGGGCAGGTCGCGCAGATGCTGGCGCGCGCCCTCGCGGCATGCGCAGACCTGCCGGCGCGCGTAGCCCTCACCGAGCCTGTCGCGGTGCGCGGGCTGTCGGAGACGACCGCGACGGCAGCGGCGGCTTGATCGGGGAGGAGAGCATGAACCGAGCCGCGCCTTCCTTTCCGCGCCTGCCGCTGTTCGGCGCGGGAGCCTTGATCGGCTTCGCGCTGATTGCGGCACTCGTCGGCCGGTTGGGCGGTCCCCATCCCGATCGGCCGGACGGCGCGCCGGTGGCCAGTCGCGATCTGCGGTTCGAGGATCGCCCGGACGGCGCCGTCGCGGTCTACGACGCGGCCGAGACGCAGCCCATCGACGTCGCGGTCGGGCAGAACGGCTTCCTGCGCGGCACGTTGCGCGGCCTCGCCCGCGAGCGCCGGAGCGAGGGGATTGGACGCACAAATGCCGTTTCGGCTGATAGCCTGGAGTGACGGGCGGCTGACGCTCGATGACCTTGCGACCAAGCGGCATATCGAGCTGGAGGCGTTCGGGCCTACCAACGAACGCGTGTTCGCCGAATTCCTCTCCGCGCGGAGCGCAACGCCATGATCGGTTGGATTTTTGGGCGTCGCACCGTCGAGGTGCCCTGCGACGTCGAGATCGAGCAGACGCAGGAGAGCTTCCACGCCCACGCGATCCCGCAATCGGTCGAACTGCGGGCCGGCGATACCGTCGTGGTGCACGGCGCTCCGGCGCGCCTCGCCTTCGGCGAGCGGGTCACGCTGCAATGCCGTGCCACCGTCACCCGCGCCGGTCTGGCTCGACCGCGCCTGGACCCGGTTGGTGGCTTCGTTCGAGCTGACGGAACTCTACGAGGTCGGCTTCGCGCCGAAGGAGGCCCCATGAGCGCCGGGACACGCACGTCGCAGCCCGAACACCACGACGCGTCAGGCGCAGCAGGACACCATCCTGAGCCCGCGCTTCTACACCACCGACTTCGCCGCGATGGACCGCATAGACGTGAGCCCGGTGCGCGCCGAATGGGACGAGCTGATCGACGAGTTGCGCGCGCGACACGAACCGGGGGCATTTCATCCGCACCGACGCGTTCGACCTCGACCTCTCGACCATGCCGGACGACTTGCGCCGCGAGTTCCTCGAGTTCCTGGTCAGTTCCGTCACTGCCGAATTCTCCGGCTGCGTGCTCTATGCCGAGATCAAGACACGCATCAAGAACCCCGACATCCACGAGCTGTTCGGCTTCATGAGCCGCGACGAAGCACGCCATGCCGGCTTCATCAACGACACGCTGAAGGATTTCGGCGTCGGCGTCGATCTCGGCTTCCTGACGCGGGCGAAGAAATACACCTACTTCAAGCCGAAGTTCGTGTTCTACGCGACCTATCTGTCGGAGAAGATCGGCTACGCGCGCTACATCACCATCTTCCGCCATCTCCAGCGTCATCCGGAGCGGGAGATCCACCCGATCTTCCGGTGGTTCGAGAACTGGTGCAACGACGAGTTCCGCCACGGCGAGGCGTTCGCGCTGCTGATGCGCGCCGACCCGAAGCTGTTGACCGGCGTGAACAAGCTCTGGATCCGCTTCTTCCTGCTCGCCGTATTCGCAACCATGTACGTGCGGGATCACGCGCGTCCCGTGTTCCACGCGGCCCTCGGCATTGATCCGACGGAGTACGATTTCACCGTGTTTCGCATCACCTCGCAGATCTGCCGTCAGGTGTTCCCGGTGGAGCTTGATCTCGACAGCCCGACCTTCCGGGCGGGGCTCGAACGGCTGCGACGCGTCACCGTCGCGACCGCGGCGGCGCGCGCGCGCGGCGGCTGGCTGGGTCGGACGAAACGGGTCGTTCTCGGCATGGCAGCGGCCACGACATTCGCGCGGTTGTTCCTGTTGCCGGCACGGCGTAACACGATGCCGGCGACCGTTCGCGTCGCCCCGGCCTGGTAGATCGAGCCCCGTGCTGCCATACGCGCTTCCGGTGGTTTATGCGTTGTTCGTGTGGTGGTTCAGCACCGGGCTCATCATCCTGCTGGATAATCTGCCGCGTTCGACCCATCGCTGGAGCATGGCCGGCGCCACCGGGTTCCTGGTGGCGTCGATCTATGGCCTCCACGTCGCCAGTGCCGACACGAGCATAGCGGGCGCCTATCTCGGGTTCACCTGCGGCCTTCTCGCCTGGGGCTGGCAGGAAATGAGCTTTTTCACCGGCTTCGTAACCGGCCCGGTGCCCGAGCCTTGCCCGGCGAACTGCACCGCTTGGCAGCGTTTTGCCCATGCGCTACGAGCCTGCTTGTATCATGAACTTGCGATCGTCGGTACGGCGGCCACCATCCTTGCAGTGACGTCGGGCGGACCCAATCAAGTGGGGACTTGGACCTTCATGGCGCTGTGGGTCATGCGGCAGAGCGCCAAGCTGAACGTGTTCCTTGGCGTGCGCAATCTAAGCGAGGAGTTCGTTCCCGAGCACCTTGCGTTCATCCGCAGCTATATGACGACCAAGCCGATAAACCTGCTGTTCCCACTCTCGGTCTCGGCTCTGACCGCCTTCGCCGCGCTGCTGATCCGGCTTGTCGTCGTGACCGATGCCGGCCCATTCCACGCGACCAGCCTCCTGTTCGTTTCGACGCTCCTCGTGCTCGGGCTTCTGGAGCACTGGTTCCTGGTGGTCCCGCTGCCCGCGACGGCGCTGTGGGGCTGGAGCTTGCGCCGCCGCCAGAAGCGACGGGCCAGGATAGTCGTCCCGTCCGCCGCGCGGCTGCGGCTGGCGCCTGCCGTGCCCACCCGGACCGTTGGAGGAAACCGATGAATTACGAAGCGTTCTTCCAGAAGCAGCTCGACGGGCTGCGGCGAGAAGGCAATTATCGCGTGTTCGCCGACCTTCAGCGCCGCGCCGGAAGCTATCCGCGGGCGGTCCATCACCGCGAACGCGGCCGGGCCGACGTAACCGTCTGGTGCTCCAACGACTATCTCGGCATGGGTCAGCATCCCATCGTGCTCGAGGCGATGCACGAGGCGCTCGACCGCTGCGGCGCGGGGGCGGGTGGAACTCGCAACATCTCCGGCACCAACCATTATCACGTCCTGCTCGAACACGAACTTGCGGACCTGCACCGCAAGGAGGCGGCGCTGCTGTTCACCTCCGGCTATGTTTCGAACTGGGCGACGCTCGGAACCCTCGGGTCGCGCCTGCCGGGTTGCATCATCCTGTCCGACGCCTCCAATCACGCGTCCATGATCGAGGGCATCCGCGCCAGTCGAGCGGAAAAGCATATGTTCGCGCACAACGATCCTGCGGATCTCGACCGATTGCTGTCCGGCATGGACCCGGACCGGCCGAAGCTGGTGGCATTCGAGTCGGTCTACTCGATGGACGGCGATATTGCGCCGATCGGCGAGCTGTGCGACGTCGCCGACAAGCATGGTGCGCTGACCTATCTCGACGAGGTTCACGCGGTTGGGCTGTACGGTCCGCGTGGCGGCGGTGTCGCCGAGCGCGACGGAGTGAGCCACCGCCTCACGGTGGTCGAGGGTACCCTCGCCAAGGGCTTCGGAGTCGTCGGAGGATACATCGCAGCCTCGGCGGCGGTGTGCGATTTTGTCCGGAGCTTCGCATCCGGCTTCATCTTCACCACCGCGCTGCCGCCCGCGGTCGCTGCGGGAGCAACCGCCAGCATCCGCCACCTCAAGGCGAGCGGGGCGGAGCGGACGCGACACCAGGAACGGGTCGCCCGGCTGCGGCAGCGGCTGGACGACGTTGGCGTTCCGCACTACCGCAACCCGAGCCATATCGTGCCGGTGATCGTTGGTGAACCCGTCATGTGCAAGCACATCACGGACTTGTTGTTGGACCACTACGGGATCTATGTGCAGCCCATCAACTATCCCACCGTCCCGCGCGGCACTGAGCGGTTGCGCATCACGCCGTCACCGCTGCACACCGACGACGATATCGAGTATCTCGTGGCATCGCTGTCGGCGGTCTGGTCGCAGCTCAGGCTCTCGCGCGCCGCTTAAGGCGGCGTGGTTGCGCCGCAATGCACGTTCATCCAGTCCAGGAGAAGCAGCTACCGTGAACAATGAATTCAAAAACACGTCGCGACGCGGTGTCCTGCGGGCCGGAATTACGTTGGTCGGCGCTGCCGGATTCGTCCACGTCGCGGATGCCCAGGATCAGCCGGAAAAGCTCGCGCAAAGCGCGGTGCAGTATCAGAACAAGCCGAAGGGCGAGCAGAGGTGCAATGTCTGCGTGAACTGGGTGCCGCCGAACTCCTGCAAGATTGTTGCAGGCAACATCAATCCGATCGGCTGGTGCGTTGCGTTCGCGCCGAAGTCGACGTGACGCTTCAGGGCCGTTTGTCAGAGATCGCTGATGTCGACAGGCTTCTCGCCACGCTTGAGCTGGCTTTCGCGAGCCCGTCGCCGAAGCCAGATGGCGGCCCCAAGCACGATCACGAGGGTGACGATCGCCAGCAAGCCAATCAGGGAGGAATTGTCCATCGGGGTTTACACTCCATCGGGACCGCGTTGGATGGGATCGTCAATCGAACAGGACAGTTGCATGCTCCTGTCGATCCTCGCGGCCCCGTGATGATGCGACGCCGGCGCGAATGAAACCGCGGCGTCCCGTCTTCCCGTTCTCGGCGATCGTCGGTCAGGACGAGATGAAGCGGTCGCTGCTCATCGCGTCGGTCGATCCCTCCGTGGGCGGCGTGCTGGTTTTCGGCGACCGGGGCACCGGCAAGTCGACCGCGATGCGCGCGCTTGCGGCCCTGCTGCCGGATCGGCGAGCCATCGAAGGGTGCCGCTACGGCTGTGATCCGGCGGACGAGGCCGCGTGGTGCGAGGAGTGTCGTGCGCGGAGCGAAGGCAGACGGACACTCAAGACCGTGCCGGCTCCCGTGCCCGTGGTCGACCTGCCGCTCGGAGCCACCGAGGATCGCGTTGTCGGCGCGCTCGATCTGGAGCGAGCGCTCACTCTCGGCGAGAAACGCTTCGAGCCCGGACTGCTCGCCCGCGCCAATCGGGGCTTTCTCTACATCGACGAGGTCAACCTGTTGGAGGACCACCTGGTCGACCTGCTGCTTGACGTCGCGGCCTCCGGGGAGAACGTGGTCGAACGGGAGGGACTGAGCGTGCGCCATCCCGCGCGCTTCGTGCTGGTCGGCAGCGGCAATCCCGAGGAGGGCGAGTTGCGGCCGCAGTTGCTCGATCGCTTCGGCCTTTCCGTCGAGGTGCGGACGCCGGACGATCTGGCGACCCGGATCGAGGTGGTGCGCAGGCGCGACGCATTCGACCGCGATCCGGCCGGATTTGCGCAGAGCTGGGCCAAGGAGGATGCGCGCATCCGCCGCCAGGTCGTCGCCGCGCGACAGCGGCTGCATGACATCACGGTTCCGGACACCGTGCTCGAGCTGGCGGCCCAGCTTTGCATGCGGCTCGGCACGGACGGACTGCGCGGCGAGCTTACCCTGATGCGGGCCGCCCGCGCGCTCGCCAGTCTTGAGGGAGCCGACGCGGCAGATACGTCTCATCTACGCGCCGTCGCCGCCTCGGCGCTGCGCCACCGGCTCCGGCGCAACCCGCTTGATGATGCGGTGTCTTCCACGCGGGTCGAACGCGCGGTCACGGAGCTTTTCGGGTCTTGAGCCAGTCGGCCGCGCCGGATCCTGGTTCCGGCGTCTCGGCATGGGAGGCGGCGGTGCAGGCCGCCGCCTTGTTCGCGGTCGATCCCGGCACCGGCGGGGTGTGCCTGCGCGCGCGACCCGGGCCGGTGCGCGAGGAGTGGGTGCGCCTGATGCGTTCCCTGCTGCCGGCCGCCGCTCCGGTCCGCCGGCTGCCCCTGCACGCGACGGACGACCGGCTGCTGGGGGGCCTCGACTTGGCGGCGACCTTGCAGTCCGGGCGGAGGGTCGCGGCCCGTGGGCTGCTCGCCGAGGCGGACCGAGGAGTGGTGCTGGTCGCCATGGCCGAACGCATGACGCCGGCGATGGCCGCGCCGATTGCGGCGGCGCTCGATACCGGCGAGATCGCGATCGAGCGCGACGGGATCGGGCTGCGCTGCCCGACGCGAATCGGCGTGGTCGCGCTCGACGAGGGTCTGGAGGACGACGAGCGACCGGCGGCCGCGCTGCTCGACCGTTTGGCGTTTCACACCGATCTTACCGGAACCGGGATCCGCGAAATGCGGGACGTGGCCGTGGATCCCGGGGCCGTGCAGGCGGCGCGGGCGAGGCTGGCTTCCGTCGTCGCGGATGACGGGGTGCTTGCCTCGCTGTGCGGCACCGCGCTGGGTCTCGGCGTGCGACCGATCCGGGCCTCGTGGCTGGCGCTGCGGACGGCCCGGGCTGCGGCGGCCCTGGCTGGCCGCCAGGCGGTGGCGCAGGACGATGCCATCCTTGCGGCCCGGCTGGTCCTGGCGCCGCGCGCGACGGTGCTGCCGCAACCGGAGTCGCCAACGCGAGGCGGAGGCCGAACCTGCCCCGTCGCCCGATGACGGAGCCGCCTCGGACGCGGAGAGCGCCGGGCCGGAGCGGACCGAGACTCAGGATCGGCCGCTTGACGATATCTTGCTGCAGGCAGCCCAGGCGGCCATGCCGAGCGGGCTGCTTGCCCGGCTGCGGACCGAGCAGGCGCGCGCGCTGCGCGCAGGCCCCGTCGGCCGGGAGGGGGCGAAGCAAGCCGGCGGCCGGCGCGGTCCGCCCGTCGGCGTGCGGCGCGCCGGGTCCGCGAGGTCGGGGATCAACGTGATTGAGACCCTGCGTGCGGCGGCGCCGTGGCAGCTCCTACGTCGGCGCGAGCGGGCCGAAAACGCAACGGCGGCGGCTCGACAGCCTATCCTCGTGCGCCCCGACGATTTCCGGGTCACCCGGCACCGCCAACGGATCGCGACCACGACGATCTTCCTGGTCGACGCGTCCGGCTCCGCGGCGCTGCATCGGTTGGCCGAGGCGAAGGGCGCGGTCGAGCTGGTGCTCGCCGAGTGCTATGTCCGGCGCGACCGGGTAGCCCTCCTCGCTTTCCGGGGGCGGTCCGCGGATATGCTGCTGCCGCCGACCGGCTCGCTCGTCCGGGCCAAACGCGCGCTTGCCGGTCTGCCCGGCGGTGGCGGCACGCCATTGGCGGCCGGCATCGACGCTGCTCTCGTGCTGGCGGGCCAGATCCGTCGGTGCGGGCAGACCCCGGCCTTGGTCCTGCTCAGCGATGGCCGGGCGAATGTCGCGCGCGACGGACGCGGCGGCCGTGCCCGAGCCGAGGAGGAGGCGCTGGCGGCAGCGCGCGCCATCCGTTCGGCCGCGATCGGGTGCGTGCTGGTCGACACCTCGCCACGCCCGTCGAACGAAGCGCGGCGTCTCGCCGCCGAACTCGGCGGGCTCTACCTGCCGCTACCCTACGCCGAGGCGAGCGGGGTCGCGCGCGCCCTGCGTGACACACATGCCGCTCGACGTGCCTGACGCGCCGGTCTGGGAGCAGGATGGCCTCGACTGGCCGAACCGTGCGGCGAGCCGGTTCGTCCGCGCATCCGGCCTGCGCTGGCATGTGCAGCAGACAGGCAGCGGTCCGGTGCTCCTTCTCGTCCACGGCACCGGCGCGGCGACCCACACCTGGCGGGATCTTGTCCCGCTGCTCGCGCCGCATTTCACCGTGATCGCTCCCGATCTGCCCGGGCACGGCTTCACCGAGGCCGGACCGACACACACGCTCTCGCTCCCCGGCATGGCGCAGGCCCTGGGCGGATTGCTCGACACCCTGAACGCCGCGCCTGCGTTGGCGGCCGGGCATTCGGCGGGCGTTGCCGTCCTCGCCCGCATGTGCCTGGATCGGCGGATCGCACCGCGCGGGCTCGTCAGCTTCAACGGCGCCCTGTTGCCGTTGCAGGGGCCGCCCAGCCAGGTGTTCTCGCCGCTCGCCAAGCTGTTGGCCCGCCTCCCCCTGATACCCCGCCTGTTCTCCTTCCATGCGGCCGATCGGGCCGTCGTGGCGCGGCTGATCCGCGATACCGGCTCCACCATCGATCCGACGGGCTTGGCACTGTACGGACGACTGATGCGCCGGCCCGGCCATGCCGCTGCGGCGCTGAAAATGATGGCGAACTGGGATTTGCGGCCACTCGAGCGCGATCTGCCCCATTTGCAGCCGGCGCTGAAGCTGGTCGTCGGCAGCAACGATCGCGCGATCCCGCCCGCCGACGCCACGCGGCTGCACGCTATGGTGCCCGGCTCCTGCGTGGTGACGTTGCCGAAGCTCGGCCACCTCGCGCATGAGGAGCAACCGGCCGAGGCGGCCTCCATCATCCTGCGGCTGGCCCGCGCCACGGGCGTCTTGTCCGAACCATGACGCTGCCGGCGGATCATCCGCAACGGCTCGAGCTCAACGATGAGGTGCACGCCCGCCCGGCCGAGCCCTTGAGGGCGCCCACGCGGTTGTCCCACCTGACGCTGCATACGGGCGGCGCGCATCATGAGCGGGGCTGGCAGGCGGTCCGCGCACTCGCGCTTCGCTACGGCGTAGCCGCACCGGTCGAGAACGCGATTTATGCCCGCCTGGACCTCGGGCCGTTCCGGTTGAAATGGGAGCGCCATACCGAGTTCGTCCGCGCAACGTTCATCGTGGACGGCCAGGCGGCGGACAAGGATGGCGAGGCCGACCCGTTCGACCCGCCGGCGATCGCCGCCGTGCCGGAGGATTGGCTCGTCACGTTGCCTGGGCAGGTCATGGTTGCGGCGCATGCGGCATTGATCGGGGAGGCGCACCAGCCGGTCGATGTCGAGGGGCTCGCCGGACGGATGTTTGGTGGCAACACGGTGATCGGCTCGCAGATCAGCGGGCGGCTGGGAACGGCGCTGACGGATTTCCGGGTCCGTGCCGACGGATTCAGCCGCATCCTGGTGCTGGATCACGGAATGCGGCCGACCCAGGCCGGCCGCGCGATCCAACGATTGCTGGACATCGAGACATACCGGATGATGGCGCTGCTCGCCTTGCCGGTGGCCCGCGCGCTGGGACCATTCCTGACCCAATGCGAGCAGGAACTTGCCGAGATCACCGCTGCGTTGGTGGGCGTGCCCGCACAGGAGGAGCCGGCGTTGCTGGCCCGGCTGACCCAGCTCGCCGCCAAGATCGAGCGCCGGCAATCGGGCAATCCGGGCGGGGACGACAACCTGTTCCGGTTCGGCGCGGCAGCGGCTTACTACGAGCTGGTGCGGCGACGAATTACCGAATTGCGCGAGCACCGCATCGAGGGCCTGCAAACGTTCCAGGAGTTCACCGAACGGCGCCTCGCGCCGGCGATGAATACCTGCCTGGCGGTTGCCGGACGGCAGCAATCGTTGTCCCAGCGCGTCGCCCGCGCCACGCAACTGCTCTCCACGCGGGTCGACGTGACGCGTGAACAGCAGAACCAGGCGGTGCTAGCGTCGATGGACCGCCGTGCCGCGTTGCAGTTGCGCCTTCAGGAGACGGTCGAAGGGCTCTCGGTGGCCGCGGTCACGTACTACATCGTCGGGCTGATCGGGCACGCTGCCGAGGCCGCGCACGCCGTCGGCCTGCCCATCGACCCGGTTTTCGCGATGGGAGGCAGCATCCCGATCGTCGCGATCCTGACCGCTTTGGGGGTGCGGCGCATTCGCCGGATGGTGAGCCACGACCATTGACGACGCTGTTCGTCTCCGGACGCATCATCGACCTCATTCTCGCACTGACCATGCTCGAGGCGATCGTGGTCGTGACCTATCGCCGGCGCACCGGACGGGGGGTGCGAAGCGGCGATCTTGCCGCCAACCTGCTGGCCGGCGTCTGCCTCCTGTTGGCGCTGCGATGTGCGCTGACCGGCGCGTCCTGGCCGTGGGTCGCGCTCTGGCTCTTTGCATCCCTGGTCGCCCATGTTGCCGACCTTCGACGGCGCTGGACGTAGCTCGGCCGCAATCACTCTGGACAGTGTCAACTAGCCGTTACACTCTGCCGCAATGACGACGTTGACAGCCGGCCCGGTCAGATCGTGCGCGGCGCCGCGCCCGCTGGGGCCGCATGCCGTGGTCATCGGCAGTGGCTTCGGCGGACTCGCGGCCGCCGTCCGGCTCGGCGCGCGCGGCTATCGCGTCACGGTCTTCGAGCGGCTCGATGTGCCGGGCGGCCGCGCGTACGTCTTCCGCCAGGACGGCTTCACCTTCGACGCCGGTCCGACCATCGTCACCGCTCCGTTCCTGTTCGAGGAGCTGTGGGCGCTGTGCGGTCGAAGGCTGGCGGACGATGTCGATCTCCGCCCGGTTTCGCCGTTCTACCAAATCCGCTTCCACGATGGCGCCACGTTTGACTACACCGGAGACTCGGCTGCGATGCAGGCCGAGGTAAGCCGCTTCGCCCCGGCCGACGTGGCCGGCTACCACCGCTTCATGCGGGCGAGCGAAGCGATCTACCGGGTCGGCTTTGAGCGCTTGGGCCACGTGCCGTTCAGCGCCTGGACGGACATGGCACGGATCGTGCCCGAGATGGTCCGGCTGAACAGTTTCCGCAGCGTCCACGGGCTCGTGTCCAGCTACGTGAAGGACGAGCGGCTGCGCGTCGTCTTGAGCTTTCATCCGCTGCTGATCGGTGGCAACCCGTTTGCCGCCAGCTCCCTCTACAGCCTGATCCCGTTCCTTGAGCGGAACTGGGGCGTGCATTTCGCGATGGGCGGCACCGGCAGCTTGGTGCGCGGGTTGGTCGGCTTAATCGAGGGGCAGGGCGGCACGGTCCGGTGCGACGCGGAGGTTCGCTCGATTACGGTGGCGGGTCACACCGCAACAGGCGTGCAACTCGCATCCGGCGAGGCGATCGCTGCCGACGTGGTCGTATCCAACGCGTGCTCCGCCTGGACCTATCGTCACCTGCTTCCACGGCTGAAGCGCTGGCGCTGGACGGACAAAAGGATCGAGCGGGCGCGCTACTCGATGGGCTTGTTTGTGTGGTATTTCGGCACGCGGCGGCGCTATCCCGACGTTTCGCACCATACCATCCTGCTCGGCCCTCGGTACCGCGACCTGTTGCGCGACATTTTCCGGCGCAAGGTGCTCGCGGACGACTTCAGCCTGTACTTGCACCGTCCGACTGCCACGGATCCCTCGCTCGCGCCTCCCGGCTGTGATGCGTTCTACGTCCTTTCGCCGGTACCGCATCTCGGCGGCGGCATCGACTGGCGGGTGGCGGCCGAGCCCTACCGGCTTTCTCTGCTGCGCGCTCTGAGCGCGACCGTGCTGCCGGGATTGGAGAAGGAGGTTGTCACCTCTCGGGTGATGACGCCGCAGGATTTCCAGGATCGGCTGCTCTCGTTCCGCGGCGCCGCTTTCGGGCTTGAGCCGATCCTGACGCAGAGCGCGTGGTTCCGGCCGAACAACAAGAGCGAGGAGCTTGACCGGCTGTACCTCGTCGGCGCCGGCACCCATCCGGGCGCGGGCGTACCGGGCGTGCTCTCGTCGGCGCGCATCCTCGATGCCGTGGTGCCTCATGCGACCGCATTGGCCTGACCAGGAGCCCCCGAGTGCGGCGAGCGATCTGGCCGCGTGCCGGGATCTGCTGCGCGCGGGATCGCGGACGTTCCTGGCCGCGTCCCGGACGCTGCCCCGCCGCGTCGCCGACCCAGCCGCGGCGCTCTACGCGTTCTGCCGGTTGGCCGACGATGCGGTCGACCTGCAAGGCGAGCCGGTGGAGCGACTGCGAATGCGGCTATACCGGGCCTATGCGGGGCGCCCTTTGCCCACGCCCTCCGATCGCGCGCTGGCCGATGTCGTCGCGCGCCACGGTATTCCGATTGCCTTGCCGGAGGCGCTGCTCGAGGGCCTGGCATGGGATGCCGAGGGCCGCCGCTACTGCGATCTCGCCGGGCTGCACGCCTATGCGGCGCGCGTTGCCGGCTCGGTCGGCGCAATGATGGCGATGCTGATGGGCGTGCGTTCGCCTGCCGCGGTGGCGCGCGCCTGCGAGCTGGGTATCGCCATGCAGCTGTCCAACATCGCCCGTGATGTCGGCGAGGATGCCCGACGTGGCCGGCTTTACTTGCCCCTGCAATGGCTGCGGGCGGCGGGAATCGACCCCGACGCCTGGCTCGCGCGACCGGTGTTCTCTCCGGCGCTTGGTTCGGTGGTGCGGGATCTGCTGGTCGAGGCCGATCGGTTATACGCCAAGACCGCCGCCGGCATTGCCGCGCTGCCGTGGACCTGCCGGCCCGGGATCGATGCGGCGCGGCTCCTTTATGCGGAGATCGGTCGCGAGGTGGAGCGACGCGGCCTCGATTCGGTGTCGAGCCGCGCCGTGGTGCCCGTGAGCCGAAAATTTGCTCTTGTGGCCCGGAGCCTGTTGGCGTCGCTCCCTCGAGCGAACGGAGCGAACCGTTCGCTTGTCGCCCCGTCGCTCGAGGCGACGCGCTTTTTGATCGAGGCGGTGGCGGGCGCCCCCGAACCCCATGCATCCGGACGAGCGCATCGCGCAGCTCCGTGGGCCATGGTGGACCGGCGCGCGGCGTGGCTGATCGATCTGTTCATGCGTCTTGAGGAACGCGGGCCGGCAGGGTCGTGAACGGGACCGTGGCATGTGGGCGCTGGTAGGTCGTTACGAGTGGCTGCTGGTCGAAGTTCTCGTGATCGCCCTCTTGGTTGCCGAATTGATATCGGTCAGACGAGCGATCCGGCGTGCGAGAAGCCCGGAGCCGGGACACGCACGCAAACCGGCTGATCCGCCCGCGTAACCCGGGCGTCAACCCCTGCGCGGCATGCGGAACGGGAGCATCGCCTGGACCCAGGGCTGGCGAAACCGATCCAGCGAAAGGCTCTCGTGCATCGCCTGGGCGGGTTCGCCGAGCAGACGGGTCGCCAGCACGGATCGTGCATAGAAAGGCGCGTCGACAAGCGTCCGCTGAACGCGCGCCTCCCTGCCGTCGGCCCGCGTCCGACGCACGATGCGCCACCTTGTCGAGGGCAGCGCGACGCCTTCCGGAGGCTCGAACTCGGTCACGCTGCCGTCGCGGTCGATCCGCAGCGCAAGCGACGTGCGCGCGCCGCTGCGCTGTGTCGCCTCGTAGAGGATGGCGGTGCTTGACGTGAGTCCTGCGCGACACCAGTCCCAGCGCGCAAAACTGTTTTCCAGCGGCGCATCGCCTTCGTTGCTGTCGAAATAACCCGGGCCGGACCAGCGAAGCGCGGGGCGATCGAAGGCCACATTCACCTCGGCGCACGGAGCAAGCGGCGACCAGCGATGCCAACCTGCTTCGTCGAGCACGAACGTACGTCCGGTCAATGCCTCCGGCCGAACCCGCACCGTGCCACGGATGCGGCCGGGCACCGGCGCCGTGCGCTCGTCGATGCTGATGGTCAGCACGCTGTCCTGCCAGGCGAGCGCGCTGGGACCGATTTCCAGCCGTGTAGGAGACTGCCGTACGCTGGCGGCCCCACGCTCGGTCATCGCCCAGCGCCGGTCCAGCCCGTAGAGCACGACATTGAACGCGCAGTGTCGCAGTGGGTGACCCGTCCCGCGCCGGCGAGCCCAGGCGTAATAGGGAGAAAACACGCTGCCGATGAACGCGATGATCGTGATGCCGTAGCCCTCGTCCTCGCTGAGCGCGTCGACGTACCACCACACGTATCCGTCTTTTGGCACTCCTACGTCGAAGCGAGGTCCGCGATCACTGCCGAGGCCGCCAGCCGGCCGGAGAGCGCCGCCATCGGCACCCCCGCTCCCGGATGCGTGGTCCCGCCCGCCAGGTAGAGACCCGCCAACCGGCTGCGCGCTCCCGGCCGGCGGAATGACGCCATGGAGCCGTGCACCGCCTGGCCATAGAGCGCCCCGCCACTCC
This sequence comes from uncultured Alphaproteobacteria bacterium, assembly GCA_963719345.1. Lineage (GTDB taxonomy): Bacteria > Pseudomonadota > Alphaproteobacteria > Acetobacterales > Acetobacteraceae > CAVRCA01. The sequence goes on along the minus strand of CAVRCA010000004.1, from coordinate 273,560 downwards.
CCGGAAACATCCGGCTGAAATCGGCCGGCGTCGTCACCACCGTCGCCTCGGGTCGACGCTGCACCGCCAATCCGCACGCTGCCAGGCGGGCGAAGGTTCGCTCCTCGCATTGCGTAATCTCCGTTGCAGGTAGGCCGCGCGCATCGCCGTTCGGTGGCGCGTTGACGAGACAGAACAATCGCTCCGGGCCGGCTGCCCGCACTCTACCGGTATCGTCGCGATCTTGCGCGCAGACGTAGACCGTGGGCGCGGCGGGAAGCCTCGCCCGGCCGAACAGATCGTCGAACTCGGCCGCGTAGTCGGCGGAGAAGAACACGCTGTGCCGCAGCAATGGAAAGCCCTTGGTTTCGGCGACCATCGCCCAGGTCAGCGCCGACAGCGAACGGGCCGTCCCGGCAACATGCGGCACTCCCCGAGCTGCGTCAGCACCAAACCGACCATGCGCGAGTGCCGCGACGTCGGCGTTGGCGACGATCGCGTCGGCCGCGATCCGCTCGCCGTCGCCGAGCCGAACGCCGCATGCGCGGTTGTTGCCGACCAGGATTTCCGCGACGTGCGCATCGGTGCGCACGGATGCGCCGTGCCGCCGCGCCAGCTCGGCAAGGGCCACCGCCACGCGATGCATCCCGCCGTCGACGAGCCAGACGCCGTCACGCTCGACGTGGGCGATCAGCATGAGCGTCGCCGGGGCAGCGAACGGCGAGGAACCGTTGTACGTGGCGTAGCGGGCGAACAACTGGCGCAACCGCGGATCACGAAAATGCTCGCCCAATGCGCGCCACAGCGTCTGGAACGGCGCAATGAGCCAGAGATCACCGAACCCGCGCAATCCGGCTGCCTGCACCAGGGATAGCGGGGTGGGCGCGGACGCACGAATGAAGGGGCGCTCCAGTGTCGCGTAGATGCGCTCTGCGCGCGCGCAGAACTCGCGATAGCCGCGGGCGTCCGCTGCCCCCGCGAACGTGCCGATCGCATCGGCGGAGCGGGCCACGTCGGCAAACAGGTCGAGGCACTGATCGGCCGTCCAGGCGTGCCGCGCCAAGGTCTCCACGGGACGCAGCGTCAGGTGCTCGGACAAGGCGGTGCCGACCGCAGCAAAAATCTCATCGAAAACCCAGCGCATGGTGAAGACGGTGGGCCCGGCATCCAGCCGGACACCGGCACAGCCGACCTCGCGCATTTTGCCGCCCGGCGCTTCGGCCTGTTCGAGCACGGTCACCCGGACGCCCTGGGCCGCCAGCAGCAGCGCGGCAACCAGCCCACCGATGCCGGCGCCGATGATGGCTGCATGACGCCGCTGCAAGGCCGCACGCTCCCGCAGATAAGGGTTGACCGCAGTGTCAACATAAACTGACACTCTCAGCCGACAAGAGAAACTTACAGGGCGACCCCAGTGGAGGACCGGCATGGATGCCGTGACGCGCATCGAACGAGCTCTGGCCAGCACCGTTCGCCGTACCGAGGGCCCGGGGTGCCCGCCCAGACTCGCCGCCGCCATGCGGCACGCCGTTTTCCCTGGTGGCGCACGCATCCGGCCCCGGCTCTGCATCGCGGTCGCCCAAGCCTGCTGCGAGGATGACCCCTCGGCCACCGACGCCGCTGCGGTGGCGATCGAGCTGCTGCATTGTGCCTCGCTGGTGCATGACGACCTGCCCTGCTTCGACGACGCGGCGACCCGGCGCGGCCAGCCCTCGGTACACCGGGCGTATGGCGAGCCGCTCGCCGTGCTGGCCGGAGACGCCCTCATCGTGCTGGCGTTCCAGTCGTTGGCCGCCGGAGCCGCCCGGACGCCTTCCCGCCTCCCGGCTCTCCTGATGACGGTGAGCCGCGCAGTGGGGGTTCCGGCCGGGATCGTCGCGGGGCAGGCCTGGGAATGCGAGCCGATGGCCGACCTGTCGCTCTACCATCGTGAAAAGACCGGCGCGTTGTTCGCCGCTGCGACGGTGGCTGGAGCCGCCGCGGCGGGAGGCGAGCCGGAGACCTGGCGCGCCTTGGGCGAGCACTTGGGCGAGGCGTACCAGGTGGCGGACGACCTGCGCGATGCCCTGTCGAGCGCGGGCGAGCTGGGCAAGCCGGTGGGCCGCGATGCCGCTCTCGGCCGACCCAGCGCGGTGCTGCGGCTGGGCGTGGATGGTGCCATCGAACGCCTGCGCGAGCTGGCGCTCGATGCGGTTGCGGTGATCCCGGCCTGCCCGGGCGCGGCCGAGCTTCGCGCCCACATCCTCTCTGAGACACGCCGGTTGCTGCCCAAGGAACTCGCGCGCCACGCCGCCTGATGCCGGTCGCGCTGCAACTGGGCGAGGGCACGCAGGCGGACGACCGGACCGGGCCATCGTTGCGCGACAGGCTGCTGACCAGCGCCCGGTTCCGGAGCTGGGCCGGGCGTTTGCCCCTGACCCGCTCGATCGCGCGGCGGCGCGCGCGGGCGTTGTTCGATCTATGCGCCGGCTTCGTCTATGCGCAGGTGCTCACCGCCTGTGTTCAGCTGCGCCTGTTCGACATGCTGGCCGAAGGGCCGCAGAGCGCGCCGATGCTGGCCCGCCGGCTCTCGCTCACCGGCGATGCGACCGCGCGCCTCCTGGCCGCCGCCGTGTCGCTGCGGCTCGTGTCCCGCCGGAGCAAGGGCCGGTTCGGGCTCGGGCCGCTCGGCGCGGCGATGGTCGGCAATCCCGGTATCGCCGCGATGGTGGAGCACCACCGGCTGCTCTATGCCGACCTGCAGGACCCGGTGGCGCTGCTGCGCGCCGCGCGGCCCGAGACTGGCTTGAGTCGCTATTGGCCGTATGCCGGCGACGCCCGGCCGGATGCGCTCAGCTCGACGCAGGTCGCCGAATACAGCGCGCTGATGGCAGCCTCGCAGCCGCTGATCGCCGAAGAGGTGCTGCGCGCCTATCCGCTTGGGCGGCACCGTTGCCTGCTGGATGTCGGCGGCGGTGACGGCAGTTTCTTGGTGGCGGCAGCGTCCCGGTCACCCCGGCTGCGCTTGATCCTGTTCGATCTGCCGGCGGTCGCCGATCGCGCCCGCGACCGCTTGCGGCAGGCGGGCCTGGCGCCCCGAGCCGAGATCGCCGGGGGGAGTTTCCTCGACGGCGAGCTGCCGCGGGGCGCCGACATCATTTCCCTGGTGCGGGTGATCCACGATCACGACGACGCGGCGGTGTTGACCCTGCTCCGGGCCGCCCGGCGTGCGCTCCCGCCCAGCGGAACCCTGCTGATTGCCGAGCCGATGACCGACACGCCGGGCGCGGAGCCGGTCGGCGCTGCGTATTTCGGCTTCTACCTGCTTGCCATGGGGAGCGGCCGGCCACGGACGCCCGACGCGATCCGCCAATTGCTGCGCACGGCCGGCTTTGGCCGTGTCCGCCTCATTGTGACGCAAATGCCGATGCTGACGCGCTTGATCGTCGCCCGCGTTCCCGAAGGTGGAGAAACTGTAAGTCCAGCTTGACACGACGCGACGTAAGGATAGGCTGACACCCGGGCCGGAGTACTGCACTGGCCCCCGCGGGAGAAGAAACGCTCATGGACGCACTCGCCGTCGTCCTGCAGGAACCTGAAAGCCTCGCGCTCCGCCGCCTCGAACTGTCGCCGCAGGGCGACGCCGACGTGGTGGTGAATGTCGAATGGAGCGGGATCAGCACCGGAACCGAGCGCCTCCTGTGGTCCGGACGGATGCCGTCGTTTCCGGGCTTGGGCTATCCCTTGGTGCCGGGCTACGAAACCGTCGGGCGGGTGGCGCAGGCGGGGACCGTTGCCGGCAAGAAAGTCGGCGAGCGCGTTTTCGTACCTGGTGCCAACTGCTTTGGTGCGGTGCGCGGCCTGTTCGGTGGCGCCGCGTCACATCTGGTCGTGCCCGGCGCGCGTGCCGTCTCGATCGGCGATGAAATCGGCGAGGATGGCGTGCTGCTGGCGCTTGCCGCGACAGCACGCCACGCGATTGCGGACGCTCCTCCTGAGCTGGTCGTCGGCCACGGCGCGCTCGGCCGGCTGGTCGCGAGGCTGGTGACGGCAAGCGGCTTCCCGCCGCCGACGGTTTGGGAACGTAACCCCGAGCGCGCCAGCGCGGACGGGACATACACCGTCGTTGATCCCGCTGATGATCCGCGTCGCGACTACCGCGTCGTCTGCGACGTCAGCGGCGACGCCACGATCCTCGACAGCCTGATCGCGCATTTGGCTCCGGCCGGCGAGATCGTGCTGGCCGGCTTCTATGCCGAGCCGCTCGCCTTCGCGTTTCCTCCCGCTTTCATGCGCGAGGCGCGCATCCGTGTCGCAGCGCAATGGACGCCCGCCGATCTGGCAGCGGTCCGGCGCCTGATCGACAGCGGCTCGTTGTCGCTCGACGGATTGGTCACCCACAGGCGACCCGCGGCGCAAGCCGCCGAGGCGTACCGGACCGCGTTCGACGACCCGACCTGCCTCAAAATGGTTTTGGACTGGAGACGTCGCTCATGAACGCGCCTTTTCAAGGCAAGGTCCCGGCTGCCGATCCACGGTCCAGCATGAAGGCGCAACTGCTCGCTGAAGCGGCGATCGAGCCCGATGCGCCCTCGGCCGCACCGGTGACGAAAGAGACGCAGATCATCGCGATCTACGGCAAGGGTGGCATCGGCAAGAGTTTCACCCTCGCCAATCTCAGTTACATGATGGCGCAGCAGGGCAAGCGCGTGCTGCTCATCGGCTGCGACCCGAAGAGCGACACGACCTCGCTGTTGTTCGGCGGCCGCAGCTGCCCGACCATCATCGAGACGTCATCAAAGAAGAAGCTAGCCGGCGAGAAGGTCGCGATCGGCGACGTTTGTTTCAAGCGTGACGGCGTGTTCGCGATGGAACTGGGCGGCCCGGAAGTCGGTCGCGGCTGTGGCGGACGCGGCATCATCCACGGCTTCGAGTTGTTGGAAAAGCTGGGTTTCCACGAATGGGGTTTCGACTACGTGCTGCTCGACTTCCTGGGCGACGTGGTGTGCGGCGGCTTCGGCCTGCCGATCGCGCGCGACATGTGCCAGAAGGTCATCGTCGTCGGCTCCAACGACCTGCAATCGCTCTACGTGGCCAACAACGTCTGTTCGGCGGTGGATTATTTCCGCAAGCTCGGCGGCAACGTCGGCGTCGCCGGCATGGTGGTCAACAAGGATGACGGCACCGGCGAGGCGCATGCATTCGCCGAGCAGGTCGGCATCCCGGTACTCGCAGCCATTCCGGCCGACGAGGACATCCGGCGCAAGAGCGCCAGCTACGAAATCATCGGCAAGCCGGGCGGGCGGTGGGCGTCGGTGTTCGAGGAATTGGCGCAGCAGGTGGCCGACGCCCCTCCTGTGCGGCCGGCCCCGCTGACGCACGACGCGCTACTCGGCCTGTTCAAGGGAGACGCGGTCGGCCGGGACGTGGTGCTGCAGCCGGCGACGATGGACGACATGTGCGCGGCGACGCTGGTCGAGAAACCGTCGCTGGAAGTGGTCTACGAGGGTGGCGTCTGACCGTGGACGGGTCGATCCAGCCTGCGGTTCCGGCGTCCGACACGCAGGGATGTCACGGCGGCCGCGAGACGATGCAGGAAGCGGCCCGCGCGGCCGGAAAGAGCGAGGCGCTGGACCGGCTGCTCGCCGACTACCCGCGTGGCCCGCACGACCAGCCGCAGTCGATGTGTCCCGCCTTCGGCTCGCTGCGGGTCGGCCTGCGCATGCGGCGCACGGCGACGATCCTGTCGGGTTCGGCATGCTGCGTCTACGGCCTGACCTTCACATCGCATTTCTATGGCGCACGCCGCACCGTCGGCTACGTGCCGTTTGATTCGGAGTCGCTGGTGCGCGGCCAGCTCTACGAGGACATCCGCGACGCCGTGTTCCAGGTCGCCAAGCCCGAGAACTACGACGCGGTGGTCGTGATCAATCTTTGCGTGCCGACCGCCTCGGGCGTGCCACTCGATCGGCTGCCCCGGCAGATCGACGGCGTGCGGGTCATCGGCATCGACGTCCCGGGATTCGGCGTGCCCACTCACGCCGAAGCGAAGGACGTGCTGGCTGGCGCGATGCTGCGCTACGCCAGGCTGGAGGCGGCAAGCGGCCCTGTACAGCGGCCGCGCCAGGCGATGCAGGACGAGCCCCGGGTTGCGCTCGTAGGCGAACTGTTCCCGGCCGATCCGGTCGGCATCGCGGCGCTTCTCAAGCCAATGGGCCTTGCGGTCGCGCCGGCACTGCCCCCGCGCGAGTGGCGGGACCTGTATGCCGCGCTCGATTGCAGCGTCGCCGCGGCGGTACACCCGTTCTACGTCGCTTGCGGGCGTGAATTCGAGGCCGCCGGACGCCCGGTGGTCGGCTCCGGGCCGGTGGGGGTCGAGGGCACCGCCGCCTGGCTTGATGCGGTTGGCCGCGCCGCCGGCGTGTCCCCGGAGCGGATCGACGCTGCGAAGGCGGCCGCGTTGCCACCGCTCCGCGCCGTGCTGGATGCCAATCGCATCGAGGCACGTGTGACCGTCGCCGGTTACGAGGGCTCCGAATTGCTTGTCGCCCGTCTGTTGATCGAGGCCGGCGCGGACGTTCCATATGTCGGGACCGCGTGTCCGCGCACCGAGTGGAACGAGCCTGATCGCGCGTGGCTGGCGGGGCGCGGCACCCATGTGCAGTTCCGTGCCTCGCTCGAGCAGGACGTCGCAGCGATGCGCAACGTGCAGCCGGACCTCGCATTCGGCACGACGCCGCTCGTGCAGCAGGCCAAGGAACTTGGCATCCCCGCGATCTACTTCACCAACATGGTTTCCGCGCGGCCGTTGTTCGGCGCCGCCGGCGCCGCCGCGCTCGCCAGTATCGTGGCCACGCAGACCAGGGGGCGGGATCGGTTCGCGCGCATGGTGTCGTTCTTCGACCAGGTTGGCGCGGGCGATGCGGCCGGCTACGGCTGGCAAGGAGCGCCGCAGGCGCATCCGGGCGCCAAGGAGCGGTTCCGGCGGGCGCGGGAGGCGAAGGCCAAGGCCGCCGCCTCGCAGGCGATCGGAACCTGACGTCATGCTGGTGCTCGACCACGATCGCGCGGGTGGCTACTGGGGCGCGGTCTACGCCTTCACCGCCATTCGCGGCCTGCGCGTGGTGATCGACGGGCCGGTGGGCTGCGAGAACCTGCCGGTCACCGCGGTGCTGCACTACACCGACGCCCTGCCGCCGCATGAGTTGCCCATCGTCGTCACCGGGCTTGCCGAAGAACAGCTCTCGATGAGCGGCACCGAAGGGGCGATGCGGCGCGCCAGCGCGACGCAGGACCCCGACATGCCGGCCGTCGTCGTGACCGGCAGCATCGCCGAAATGATCGGCGGCGGCGTGACGCCGGAAGGCTCCAACCTGCTGCGCTTCATCCCACGCACGATCGACGAGGATCAATGGCAAGCCGCTGACCGCGCGATCTACTGGCTGTGGAGCGAGTTCGGCGCCAAGAAGAAACTCAAGCCGCGGGTTCGCGCCGAGGGGGCCAAGCCGCGCGTCAACATCATCGGGCCGATCTACGGCACGTTCAACATGCCGTCCGATGTCGCGGAGATCAGGCGGCTCGTCGAGGGCATCGGCTGCGAGATCAATCTCGTGTTCCCGCTCGGCGCCCATATCGAGGACGTTTCGCGTCTGCCGGATGCCGACGTGAATATCTGCATGTACCGCGAGTTCGGCCGCCGGCTTTGCGAGGACCTGGACCGGCCCTACCTTCAGGCGCCGATCGGGCTGTTCGCGACTACGAGCTTCCTGCGCAAGCTCGGCGAGCTCGTCGGTATCGATCCGGAGCCTTTCATCGAAAGCGAGAAGCACTCCACCACCAAGCCGATCTGGGACCTGTGGCGCAGCGTCACGCAGGATTTCTTTGCGACCGCGACGTTCGCGATCGTCGCGACGGACACGTATGCGCGCGGTGTACGGCGGTTCCTCGAGGAGGAGCTGGGAATCCCGTGCGCCTTCTCGTTCTCACGAAATGCGGGAGTGAAGCCCGACAATGCCGCCGTGCGCGAGGCGCTCGCGCGCACGCCCGCCGCTGGTGCTGTTCGGTTCCTACAACGAGCGCATGTACGCGGCCGAACTTGGCTGCCGCGCCATGTACATCCCGGCTTCGTTCCCGGGTGCCATCATCCGGCGCGCCACGGGTACGCCGTTCATGGGCTATTCGGGCGCGACCTATATCGTGCAGGAATTCTGCAACGCGCTGTTCGATGCGCTGTTCCACATCCTGCCGCTCGGCGCCGAGATGGACCGCGTCGATCCGACGCCGGTAAAGGCCGAGGCGTGGAACGCCAGCCCGTGGGACGATGACGCAAGGGCGCTGCTCGACCGCTATGTCGAGACCGAGCCTTTCCTGGTGCGGATATCCGCCGCCAAGCGGCTGCGTGATCGGGTCGAGCGTGGCGCACGGGAAGCACGCGAGCAGCGGGTGTCCGCGGACCGGGTCGCCTGCGCGCTCGCTGAACTCAACGCGGGACGCACGGCATGAGACGCGTCGGCCTGCTCACCAGGCAAGTTCCGCTCCCGCTCTGGGCGGATTGCGCGCCGTGGCCGTCTGCCACGGAACCCCTGCCGCGCGGGATCGGCGCGGCACCGGCCGAGAGGCCAACAGTCGGAGGCTGACAGATGTCGGACGTGTCGGCGCGGACGAGTTCAACCTCAGGGTTGACCGAGTCGGAAGCGCGCGAATTCCATAGTATTTTCGTGACGAGTTTCATCGTTTTCACGGTCATCGCCATCATCGCCCACATCCTCGTGTGGTTCTGGCGTCCGTGGCTGCCGGGGCCGAACGGCTACCAAACCGGCCTGCTTGACGGCCTGAACCTCGTCAAGTCGTTCCTGGCCTGAAGGGGAAGCGGACATGTGGCGCATTTGGCTCCTGTTTGACCCGCGCAGAGCGTTGGTCGGCCTGTTCATCTTCCTCTTCGTGCTGGCTCTCCTGATCCATTTCATCCTGTTGAGCACCGATCGGTTCAATTGGTTGGAGGGACCGCACCGCGCGTCGGGTGCAACGCAGCAGATGGCGCCATTGCCACCGGCTGCACCGAAGTAGGCGTGGTCCTCGCGGCGGCGGGCGGGACGATGCGTTGTCTTGCCCGTCCGTTGTCGGCGGGATTGCTGAAGCGAAGGCGAGCTGCGGAATCCTCGCCTGGGAGGAACGGCGATGGCGATGCTCAGCTTTGAGGAGAAGTACCGCGTGCGTGGCGGTACGCTGATCGGCGGTGACCTGTTCGATTTCTGGGTCGGTCCGTTCTATGTCGGCTTCTTCGGTGTAACCACGATATTTTTCTCGGTGCTCGGTACCGCGCTGATCATCTGGGGAGCCGCGATCGGGCCGACATGGAACATATGGCGTATCAGTATCGCGCCGCCGGATCTCAGTTACGGCCTGGCCTTTGCCCCCTTGAGGGAGGGCGGCCTATGGCAGTGCATCACCATCTGCGCACTCGGCGCCTTCATCTCGTGGGCGCTGCGACAGGCGGAAATCTCGCGCAAGCTCGGGATCGGCCTGCACGTGCCGTTTGCCTACGGGGTGGCGGTGTTCGCCTATTTTTCTCTGGTGGTGATCCGGCCCGTGCTGATGGGCGCCTGGGGCTACGGCTTTCCCTACGGCATCCTCAGCCATCTCGATTGGGTGTCGAACACCGGCTATCAATACCTGCACTTCCACTACAACCCGGCGCACATGCTCGCGGTGTCGTTTTTCTTCACCACGACGCTCGCGCTGTCGTTGCACGGGTCCCTCGTCCTGTCCGCCGTGAACCCAGGGCCCGGCGAGGTGGTCAAGTCGGCCGAGCACGAGAACACTTTCTTCCGCGACACGATCGGCTGGTCGATCGGCACGCTCGGCATCCATCGACTCGGGCTGTTTCTCGCGCTCTCCGCCGGGTTCTGGAGCGCGGTGTGCATCATCATCAGCGGACCGTTCTGGACCCGCGGCTGGCCGGAATGGTGGAGCTGGTGGCTCAACCTTCCGATCTGGAGCTGATAGTAGGATAGGAGCGCGCATCATGCCCGGATACCAGAACATCTTTACCCGCGTGCAGGTCCGCGGCCCGTCCTATGCCGGCGTGCCGGTGACCGGCCAAACCTGGACGCGCTCAGGCAAGCCGTTCTTCCTGCACTTCTTCGGCATTCTCGGCGATGCGCAGGTCGGTCCGATCTATCTCGGGGCGACCGGGGTCGCGTCACTGATCTGCGGTTTTGCGGCCTTCGAGATCATCGGCCTGAACATGTGGGCATCGGTCAACTGGGACCCGGTGCAGTTCGTCCGCCAACTCCCCTGGCTCGCGCTCGAGCCACCTCCGCCGGGGAACGGCTTGCGCCTGCCGCCGCTGGCAGAGGGCGGTTGGTGGCTGATGGCCGGGTTTTTCCTCACCGCGTCGATCCTGCTGTGGTGGGTACGGGTCTATCGGCGCGCGCGGGCGCTCGGGATGGGCACCCACGTTGCCTGGGCGTTTGCCGCCGCCATCTGGTTGTATCTCGTGCTCGGTTTCATTCGGCCGATCCTGATGGGGAGCTGGGGCGAGGCGGTGCCGTTCGGCATCTTCCCGCACCTCGATTGGACCGCGTCCTTCTCGATCCGTTACGGCAATCTGTTCTACGACCCGTTTCATATGCTCTCGATCGTGTTCCTCTATGGCTCGACACTGCTTTTCGCGATGCATGGCGCGACGGTGCTGGCGATCAGCCGTTTCGGCGGCGAGCGGGAAGTTGACCAGATCGTCGATCGCGGCACCGCGTTCGAGCGTGGAATGCTGATCTGGCGCTGGACGATGGGCTTCAACGCGACGCCCGAGTCGATCCATCGCTGGGCGTGGTGGTTCGCGGTGTTGTGTCCGTTGACCGGCGGCATCGGCATCCTGCTCACCGGCACGGTAGTCGACAACTGGTTCCTTTGGGGGGTCAAGCATGGCATCGCGCCGTCGTATCCGGCGGTCTGGCCCCCGGTCATGGACCCGCTGACGTTGCCAGGGGCACCGCGATGACACTCGGGATCAGGATATCGCTCGCGCTGGCGGCCGTGCTCGGCGTGCTGCTGCTGTTCACCTTCGAGCGGCCGCCGGTGGACACGGTCCAGCGAGGGTATCGTGGCACCGCGATGGTCGAGAACTTCGATCCGCGGCTGATCGGGAGCGAGCTGGACCGCAACAAGCTGCCGGCGACATTGCCGCCGGTTCATGGCGGACCACTGGCCTCCGTTGCCTACAAGAACGTACAGGTGCTGGGCAATCTCGATGTCGCGGCGTTCACCCGCCTGATGGCGGCAATCACCACCTGGGTATCGCCGACGCAGGGCTGCGCCTATTGCCACAATACCGAGAACATGGCGTCGGACGCGCTGTACACGAAGGTGGTGGCGCGCCGGATGATCCAGATGGTGCAGCATATCAACGGCGACTGGACCAACCACGTCGGCGCGACCGGCGTCGTCTGCTACACGTGCCACCGCGGCCAGCCGGTGCCGGCCTACGTCTCCTACATGAACAATGGCGGATCGCGGTTCCCCGGCATGGCCGAGACGCAGACCGGCAAGAATCTGGCCTCGCCGGCGGTCGGAAGCACCTCGCTCCCCTATGACCCGTTCACGCCCTATCTGGAGCACGACAACAACATCCGCGTACAAGCGACGACGCCGTTGCCCGAAGGCGACCGCAACTCCATCAAGCAGACGGAGTGGACCTATGCGCTGATGATGCACTTCGCGCAGTCGCTCGGGGTCAACTGCACCTACTGCCACGACTTCGCGGGAGTTCGGCGCCTGGAACGAGAGTACGCCGCAACGCGTGACGGCGTGGTACGGCATCCGCATGGTCCGGGACCTGAACACGGCCTATCTCGATCCGCTGCGGACCGTTTTCCCGCATGAACGGCTCGGTGCGATGGGCGACAGCCCGAAGGTCAACTGCGCCACGTGCCACCAAGGTGTCTACAAGCCGCTGTTCGGAGTGAGCCCATTGCAAGGTTTCCCGGAACTCGCTCATGCAGCTGTCGCCGCGAAACCCTAATCTTACTGTGTTATAAGTTCGTTAACGTGTGATCCGCTGGCAGCATGGACATCTCGGGAGTGTTCTCGCGATGGCCCGGGCGATGACAGTGCGCATCGAGGTGATCGAGCTCGCGACGTGGCGTTCAGGTCTGACCGGGGGATCCGCGGGGTCGGTAACGGGTGGGAAGGCGAGGCGCTTGGATGAGATTGGCATTGTGTTGTGCGGAGGGGGGAATCGCTCCCCGTTCGGAGATCAAGAATCCGTAGGCAGCGATGCAGAGCGTGGCGTGGTGATGAAAGCCTCGCCAGCCTCGTCCCTCGTAGTGGCCGAGCCCGAGTTCCTGCTTGAGGTCCTGATAGTCACGCTCGATCCGCCAGCGCAGCTTGGCGGTGTCCACCAGTTCGCGACGGCTGGTGTTGGCTGGCAGCGTGGACAGCCAGACGCTTTCTGGGGAAGGTCCAGCGCCAGTTGCTTGGCCGAGATCGGCCGATGCTCGCCGTCACGACGGATCGAAGACGTCGGACGCCCGCGCCCGCTCCATTGCTTTGGAGCAGTGGTTCCACGCCGGGCGGCCACAGGCTGGTGGAGGACTGGATGCCGACAACATAGGCCAGGCCGATTTCCGTGATGCCGTCGCGAAAGTCGGTGTCGGTGCCGTAACCCGCGTCGGCCAACGCGACCTCGGCTTCGATCCCGGCCGCCAGAGCGGCACGAAGCTGGCCGAGTGCGATCTGCGGCTTGGTCTGGAAGACGACATCGTCGGGCACGCCCGTCTCAGCGCGCCGGGCAGGGTCAGCAGCCCACTCGTGCGGCAGATACAGGCGATAGGCGAGCGGCAGGCTGGCGTGATCGTTGGCGGCCGACAGGCTCACCGCCACTTGGCAATTGTCCTGCTTGCCGAGTTCCCCGCAATACTGCCGTGCCACGCCGACCGAGTGTTTGCCTTTCTTGGGCATCCCGGTGTCGTCGATGATCAGCGCCCGGATCGGACCGCGCCGCTCGATGACCGGCAACACGCGGGTCCGCACCGCCGCCAGCACGATGTCGTCCGACCACTCCGACTTCGCCACGAAGTGATGCAGCGACTGGTGCGCCGCCTGCACCGGCCCCGGCTGCACGCGCGCGGCCATCGGCTCGACGCTTTTGCGATCGCCCGGTAGCAGCAGCCCCGCGCAATACGATTGGAAAGGCGCCACGCGATCGGCGTGACCGAGCGCCGACGTGATCGCCTCGACATAGGCGGCAAACCGTGATTCGCTGCCGCCTGACTTGGATTCGAGACCCACAACCCGCCTCCACGAGTGAGAATCTCCAGCACTGACAACTCGATGTCGAATCGGGCAAAGGTTTTATGACACAGTAAGATTAGTTCCCCGCCTACGATCCCTGTCGTGGCGAACGCTCATGGTAGGACTCCGATCGCCTTCGCGTCGATCAGGCCTGCGATTTCGGCTTCGGTGTAGCCGACCTCCCGCAGAATCTCCTCCGTGTGCTCCCCGAGCCGCGGCGCCATTCGGCGGAGGCTGGCGGGGCTCGCGCTGAAGCGGGTCGGCGGACGGGCCTGACAAATCCTACCCTCGGAAGAGTGTTCCATCTCCGGAAACATTCCAACCGCCGCCAGATGCGGCTGCTCGGCGACCTCCGTGAGCTTGACGAACGCCGTGTGCGGCACGTCGATCTTGAGCAGGAGTTCCTCCCACTCGGCGGTCGTGCGAGTGGGCGCGATCTCACGCATGCGGTCGTAGATCTTGTCGATGTTGCGCCCGCGCTGAACTGGGTCTCGCACCGCGAATTCATCGATACACTCTGGATGTCCGGCCGCTTCGAAGAAGGCGCACCAGTTCTCGCCCGAATAGGGCAGCATGGTGAGCCAACCATCCTTGGTCCGCACTGGCTTCCGCGCCTTCATTCGGTTGTAGCCGGCAGGCCCGATCGGCGGGACGAAGGCGTGGCCGCCGAACATCTCGATGCTGTTGAACGCGGCGATCGTCTCCAGCATCGGCACTTCGACCATCTGCCCCGCACCTGTGCGTTCGCGGTGGAGCAGCACCGCGGTGACGGCCGCGGTAAGCGCCATGCCGCAGATCTTGTCGCCGACAAGACTTGGCACGAACGCCGGCTCTTCGTCCGTGCCCATTGCCGAGGCGAAGCCGGAAGCGGCTTGGATGATCTCGTCGAAGGCCGGGCGTGCCGCCCAGGGACCATCCTGCCTAAGCCGGTCGCGACGGCATAGACCAGCTTCGGGTTGAGCGCTGCGCAGGCCTCGTAGCCGAAACCCAGGCGCGCGAGGCCGGCGGGCCGGATGTTGCTGACCAGCGCATCGACGGTCGGCACCAGCCGGCGCAGCAAGTCGTTGCCTTGCGGGTGCTTCAGGTCGACGGCGATGCTCCGCTTGTTGCGGATTGCGGAACTGGCCGGAGTTGCGCCAAGTGTCGCCGGCGAGGCCCTCCACCTTGATCACCTCGGCACCCCAGTCGCCGAGCGTCGGCGCACCTTATTATTAGTTCGCCACCGGAACGCCGACCCGCCGGGCACGAAACCTGTGGCACTGTCTGCCGGCTGTCGGCGGAGAGGTTGGCGGTTTTCATGGTGCGAGCGAGCCCGCGTATTAGTTGGACCCGGGGCATCCGAAGCACCCCCGATTGCGCCATGGGCCGCAAGGCTCGGGAGCGCGCTGTTTAGACTCTGAACCAGGGGTGCCCTGCGCCGGCAGCACAATGCAGGGAGGGAGCCATGGACGTTCTCCACCCGCGCTGCGCGGGGCTTGACGTGCACAAGGACACGGTGGTGGCCGGCATCCGAGTAGCGGCCAGCGGTCCAGCCAAGACCCAAGTGCGCACGTTCGACACCACCACACCGGACCTACTGGCCTTGGCAGCGTGGCTGGCGGAGAACGGCTGCACGCATGTCGCGATGGAGGCCACCGGCGTCTACTGGAAGCCGGTCTGGCACATCCTCGCCGACGGCGAAGTCGAGCTGATCCTGGCCAACGCGGCGCATGTGAAGAACGTGCCTGGCCGCAGGACCGATGTCGCCGACGCGCTCTGGCTGGCCGACCTGCTGGCGCACGGCCTGATCCGCCCGAGCTTCGTGCCGGAGGCGCCGACGCAGGAGATGCGGGCGCTGCTGCGCACCCGCAAGCAGCTGGTGCGCGAGCAAGCCAGCCACATCCAACGCATCCAGAAGACGCTGGAGGATGCCAATCTTAAGCTCGGCTCGGTGCTGACGCAGATCATGGGCGTCAGCGGCCGCGCCATCTTGCGGGCCCTGATTGACGGTGAGCGCGATCCGGACACGCTGGCCACCCTGGTGCAGCGCGGCGTCAAGGCACCCCCGGCGAAGCTGCGGGCCGCTCTGCAGGGGCGCGTCACCGAGCGGCATCGCTTCCTGCTGCGCCTGCATCTGCACCAGGTGGACGCTCTCGATGCAGCCATTGCCGAAATCGACGCGGAGGTGGATCGCGATCTCGACCCTTTCCGCCAGGCTGTCCACCAGTTGCGGACCATCCCGGGGGTCGGTGACCTGACCGCCCAGGTCATCGTCTCCGAGATCGGCCTCGACATGAGCCGCTTCCCCACCGCCGGCCACCTGATCTCCTGGGCGGGCCTGTGCCCGCGCAACGACGAGAGCGCGGGCAAGCGACGCTCAACGCGACTACGCAAGGGTGCTCCGTGGCTCAAGACCACGCTCGTGCAATGCGCCTGGGCGGCTAGCCGGAAGAAGGCCAGCTACCTGCAAGCCCAGTTCCAACGCCTGCGCCACCGCCGGGGACCCAAAAAGGCCATCTGCGCGGTCGCCGCCTCGATCCTGACCGCCGCCTATCACATGCTGCGCGACGGCACCTTCTATCAGGACCTCGGCGCCAGCCACTTCCACCGCAGTTCACCCGAAAACCAGGCCAGCCGCCTGGCACGACAAATCGCAAAGCTTGGCTTCACCTGCGTGCTCACCCCCGCCACAACGGGGACAATTTCTGTTTAGGGGCCGAAAAGGACCGTCGTCAGATCCAGGACGCGGAAGCCGGCGAGCGGACCGGTGTGCCCAGTCATTGCGGATTGTCCTCGGCACAGCTTTTCTCCGCCGAGTCGGTATCGCTTGCGCTGCGGCTTGGAACCCGACCTTCGAGTGGGTGCCATCGCAAAACGGCTTCTTTGTTGACGCGCCGCATCGACACAGCACGACCCTGGCCGTGGTCGGCAGGACACTCCCGTTCGTATCTCGCAGCTCGATCAAACCTGTGATCACATAAGCTCCGTTTGGCTTGGTCTCGATCGTTACTTCAGCGATGAGCACATCTCACGTTGTTTCGCGTTTCGTGCCCACTCGGTGACGGCCGCGGAGGCGTCGGTCAGAACCCCGATCGTTATGGGCGAGGCTGAGCCTCAGGCCTGCTAGTATGTAATACGGCGGCAGCGGCGACGAAACGCAGCACCATTCGTATCGGCGCAATTCATCCGGATCGACGGAGGGCAATTCGTTGACGCTCGGTCGCGTCGGCGTGGTGTTTGGTGACCGCACCACCTTCCGACTGCTCCATAGATCTTCTTTTCTCTTCCGAGAGGCAAAGTGCATAGGTTCCTGAGCGTATGGGCCGACCCGGCCATCGTCAAGCGTCAGCACCAAGCGGGTTTGGAGGCTTGGCGCCGCTAGATGACGGACTGACACCATGTGACTATGGTCCAGGAAAGCCGCCGGCGCTGATGCAAGGAGCATGGCGAGACTATTGGCAAAGGTCGTCGTCTGCCAGCGGCATCGGTCGCTCACCGCCGAATGGGTTGGCACCTTGCGGAGCCGGTAGTTTCTTGTGCTCGGACGCGTGCCAGTTCATGGCGGCGGAGTGACTGGTGGCGGCAGATCCAAATCGCCGATTGCTTCATCGCACAAAGGAGGGAAGGGTGCAGGTCGAGTCTTCCATTCTCAGGAGCATCGAGCCGCCGATCGCGTTCGTCTGCCTCAACGAGCCACGTCGCCGGAATCCCTTAAGCCCTCGCCTTGTCAACGCGTTTGCGGAGGCGCTCGATGCACTCCGACGCGATGACTCTGTAGGAGTCGTTGTGCTGCATGGCGCCGGGGCCGGATTTTGCGCGGGGGCGGACCTCGCGCGAATGCGGACTGCGACGCCGATGGAGGACCGTACGGAATATGATCGCATCCTCGATGTGAACAAGCTCCTCTGGAAATATCCAAAGCCGACCATAGCGGCTGTCCATGGATTTGCCTTCGGCGCCGGGGCGAACCTTATGCATTGGTGTGATCTTGTCGTGGCCGACGAGGAGGCGAAAATCGGATATCCGGAGGTCAAGGCCGGCGTCCCGTCGGCCACTGTTATTTCCACACTTCAGCGGCTCGTCGGCCGGCGCCGAATGCTTGAGCTGGTGCTGCTTGGGTCCCCCATCTCCGCGACCGATGCGGAGCGGTTCGGTCTCATCAATCGTGTTGCCCCTACGGGGCGGGCGCTCTTGGTTGCACGGGAACTCGCCATGCACCTCGCGATGAACGACTCGCACGCTCTCCGTCAGACCAAAGAGATTGTGCAGACCACCAGCGAGATGTCGTACAGGGAAGCAATGACGTACGCCAAGGACTATCGCGTCATCGCCCGATTGCGGACCGGCTTCGACGTGAAGGTGTCTCAGGGCCGGCCCAACGCGCAGGGGAAGGAATAGCCTGGCGTTGGTGTGGGTAGGCGTGATCCGAGGCTCCGATTTGGCGTCGTGGTCACCATGCACGGGGACGAAGGTTCTCCGGCGCGCACTGACCTATTCCTAGGTCGGTCTGAGCTTGACGTAGAGGAGAGCAGCCCCGCTTCCGAGTTTCTGTGCACCTTCCCTGAGCGATCCGGCATCTGTCACAGTTCAGGTGCACGAATCAGCTTGCTGACCGGAGTTGGGCTTTCGTCACGCACACAATGGATCACCAGAACCGCGTCGGTCATCAGCGATAGCTAGCGCCCCGAGGATGATGAACGGCGACGACCGGGTTGCCGGGTCGTTGTAGCAGGAGCCGGACGGCCGCGCGGCGAGGCAGGCGGCCATAGGAAATCCCAGGCTCAGGACCCTTTACGCGGTCACGACCGGTGTGATTCCAATCAGGTCGGAGGTGTCCGATGTCCGACCTGATCCTGCTTTCTCGCACTCAGATGCGCCGCATCGAGCCGTTCTTCCCCCGCTCGCGCGGCTTGGTGCGGGTGGACGACCACCGGGTGATCAGCGGGATCATCTATGTCATCCGACACGGCCTGCAGTGGAAGGATGCGCCGCGCGGCTACGGCCCGCACAAGACACTTTGCCACCGGTTCATCCGCTGGAGCCGGCTTGGCGTGTTCGCCCGTATCTTCGCGGCCCTCGCGGCCGGAGGCGGCGTAGCCGAGCGGCTGATGGTCGACAGCACCCACCTCAAAGCGCACCGCACGGCGGCCAGCCTGCTGCAAAAGGCGGGGCTGGTCGCTGTATCGGCCGCACCAAGGGCGTCTAAACTCCAAGCTCCACGCCGTCTGTGACGGGTAGGGCCGCCCGGTGGTGCTGTTGTCGACCGAAGGCCAGGTGAGCGACCACAAGGGCACCCGCCGGTTGCTTCCCACCTTCACCCGCACGCGAACTGCTGGCCGACCGCGGCTACAACAGCAACTACTTCCGCGCCGCACTGACCGACCGTGGCATCGCCCCGTGCATCCCGCCAACCAAGACCCGCAACATGCCGCTGCCCTACGACAAGGTCCTGTATCGCCAGCGCCATCGCATCGAGAATGCCTTCGGCCGCCTCAAGGACTGGCGCCGGATCGCAACCCGCTATGACCGATGCGCCCACACCTTCTTCTCGGCAGTCTGTATCGCAGCAGCCGTCATCTTCTGGATCTGATACAAAGTCGTGAGCCTAGTCCTTCATCGCTCACATGACCGGCCAGGGCAGCCCGCAAGTCCGTCACGAGGGCTTCGCGGGCGGCGTCGCTCGCCTGCGCCACTTGAGCGGCCAGCGGAAGCCCGCGACGTAGCCGCGGATGAAACCCTCGACTGAGGGGAAATGCGCCGCGCCATCGCGTCGCTCCACCGTGACATCGCGGAAACCGGCCGCACGGATCAGTGTATTCAACTCCGCGTCGTCCGAGAGAGAGAACGGGGGGCGCGCGACCGCCGCCGCCGCCGGACCGACGTGGCGCTCCAGGGCGGCCAGCAGCGCGGCGAAGCCGGGGCTGTGGTCGATGGACCGCCACACCATGAGCGCCAGCCGCCCTCCCGGCGCCAGCACTCGATGCATTTCGTGCAGCGCGACGGGTCCACGAAGAACCGCAGACCCATTGTCAGCAGACGACATCAAACCCGTCATGCGCGAGCGGCAGCACCTCGGCGCTCGCCTGGTGCCACTCGATTGCACGGCGCCCGGTTCGGAGGCCACGCCCGCGCGGGCCGCGGCCAGCATGCCGGGGATTAGGATCGACGCCCGCTACCTGACCGGTTGGACCGACCCGTTGCGCGGCGAAACGTGCCACAACACCGTGGCGTGGTTGCGGTAAACCACGGTCAGAAAACACCAAGGAGGATCGCCTATGCGCGCCGCCGTCTTTCACGAGGCCAATCAGCCGCTGACAATCGAGCAGCTCGAAATCGCCCAGCCGAAGGCACATGAGGTTCTGCTGCGAACCGCCTACACTGGCCTTAGCGACTTGCATTTCATCGAAGGCCTCTACCCGATGCCGACACCGTGTGTGCTCGGCCACGAGGCGTCAGCCGTGGTCGAGGCCGTGGGCAGCGAAGTCACCTACTTGAAGCCGGGCGATAAGGTGATCACCTGCACCTCGGTGTTTTGCGGGACCTGCGCCTACTGCACCACGGGCCGGCCTAATCTTTGCGACAACCCAGCCGTTAAGCTGCCGCCTGGAAAGGCGCAGCGGCTGTTCTGGAATGGCAAACCGATTGTGCAATGCTTCAATCTCTCGACTTTGCCGAGCAGATGCTCGTGCACGAAAACGCGGTGGTGAAGATCGATGCCGATATCCCGTTGAACATCGCCGCCCTGATCGGCTGTGGCGTGATCACTGGCGTCGGCGCGGTCATCAACACCGCCAAGGTTCCGCCGGGGAGCACGGTCGCCGTCTTCGGCTGCGGCGGTATCGGTCTATCGGCGGTGAACGGAGCAGCGATCGCGGGGGCCGACCGGATCATCGCGATCGACACGGTCTCGTCAAAGCTCGACGTTGCTAAGGAGATGGGAGCGACCGACATCATCAACGCGAGCAATGCAGATCCGGTGGAGGCGATTAGGGAGCTTACCGGGGGCGGCGTTGAGTTCGCCTTCGAGGCGGTCGGCCTCAAAAAGACCGCCGAGCAGAGTTTCGAGTGCCTGCGCTCCGGCGGCACCGCTACGATCATCGGCATGGTGCCGTTGGCGTGAAGATCGAGCTGCACGGCTACGACTTTCTGCGCGAGCGCAAAATTCAGGGCTCGTCGATGGGCAGCAACCGTTTCCGGGTAGATATGCCGCGCCTGCTGAACCAATGGAGGCGCGGTCACCTCAAGCTCGATCACTTGCTATCGGGCAACCTCGAACTTGCCACGATCAATGAGGGCTACAAAAAGCTCAAGGGCGGGACGGTTCTGCGCCAGTTAATCGACTTCGGGGTCGAATAAGGGCGAAAGCCACATGGGCCGCGGGCCCTGCCGTTAGCTATAGGCCGCGGGCGCGCGGAGCAAGCCGGCAAGGCTTAGTGCCGGCGCGGCGGACATTCCGGGACAAGCGCATAAGTGGGGTAAACAGGATCGTTCCTCAGCCCCGTTACTCCCTCAGGTATTCGGCGCGAAGCCGTCCCGCAGGCAGCTCGCGGTCGTCGTGCGCGGCTAGCGCTTGGCGTCGATCTTTGGCGTGATGAACTCAAATGCTAACGCTAGGGCCTGTGGTGAGAAGGCATCGCTTATCACCATCGCTGGCCTGCCAGAACGCGCGGCAAGCGCATCCATTGTCTTCTTGAGATCGTCGGTCTCGATCTCATAGAGCACTAGGTAATGGTAGGGGTAGGGCGGCTCCCTGCGCTGCACGTCAGCTAATTTGAAGCGCTGCGCTGAGACAAAACCGGGCACGTCCAGAACGTCAGGAACATGCGGCTCGTGTAGCACTCGTTGAACTCAGCATCCTTACTCTGAACCGCATTGGCGAGCACCACAAAAGTGTATTTTGGCATCGCTTCCTCCTGATCTATTTGGAGTTAGTGAGCGTAATCCGCCCGATCGACCTGGCAAGGAGCAACCGCCCCCTTTAGGAGGCTTTTCTGATTGGATGTTCCTGATGGTTCTCCATACTGGAGCTAGCCTCCGGCCCCGCGGCCGGCCGACGTTCCAGGCGTGACTGAACCGGGATTGCCCGTGCCGCAGACGTCCGACCTGGTCGCATCCTCCCGCAGGCTCATCGAGCAATCCCGGCCGCTGGTCGCGCACGGCAGGATGGAACGGAAGCGCGCCCAAGCCATCCTCGCCGAGAGCCGGGAAGCCGTGCAGCGGTCCCGCAAGCTAGCCCGAGCCCTTCAAGACGAAGTGGCCGACTCTCCATAATCGGCAATTATGCGTCACTGATCCGCTCCCAAACGAGCTTAATGCCGCCACTCCGCCCGAACAGTCGCGAGACTGGAACGGCGATCCTCCGTCGAGGACCATCGAAGCGAATATGCCGAACCTGATTGCTCTGCAGGCCCGGCTCGAGGGCGCCGGGCCGGCCATCGCCGACGGCCTGCGCGCCCGCCTTGCCCTGCGCGAAGCCGCCGGCTTTCTGTTTCATCAGCACGGCACCTGCCGGTGCGGCGCAGCCGAGCTGGGCTAGCAGATCCTGAAGGGCACCGACGTCGGCGAGCGGTGCCCAGCTGCGATGCTCGGCCAAGCGCCGCCACAGCCGGGCGAGCCTCAGCGCCGCCAGCACGTGGAGGTCGTCCGCCACCGCCGCCGGTCCCTCGGCAAGCGCACCGACGGCCGCCGTGGCCGGCAGCGCCGCCCTCCAAGCGGCCTGCTGTTGCCGCGACGCCCACCGAGCCGGTCAGCCCGGCATCGCGCAGTCCGAGGTCGAGCGGGTGGACCCTGTGGTCGGCCACCCCGCAGCGCCTGCCGGCTCGCCGGATCGGCCTGGCTGACCGTTTTTCTGGGGGCAGTGACGGACGCGGCGCAACGCGCCGGCCAGAAACTTATTATTACCCGCCTGCAAGCCGCGGCCGAGAAGGCGGCAACCCTGCTCAAGGACCTCGTCGCCGCCGGCGTGCTGCGCGAGGCCACTGGCCGGGCGTTCTGGCGCGTCTCTGCGGTAGTCTGATCGTTTGATCGTGCCGGGCCCTCCGTAGTCAGGTTCGGCCTCGTGGGAGCCGGTCAAGCCTGACGCCGCGCCGCCTTGGTCCGAATCAAATGCTTCTGCAGTCCTTGAAGGTATCGCCCCATGGTTTCGGTGGCTGCATCGGCATCGCGATCGCGGATCTGACCGACGAGTTGGCGAAGCATCCCGATTACCGGGTCGTGCGGGCGGGGGCCGGCCAGGGCCACAAAACGGCGCATGACCTCGCTCAGGCCTTCGACGATCGCGCCAAGGATGTGGTTACCTGTCGCTTCGGCCAGCGTCCGGTGAAATCCGATCGCCGCGAGCGTCCGCTCCTCGAACCGTCCGGCACGGGTCAGCGCCTCCATCGCAGCAAGGCTGCTCTCAAGCTTCTCGAGGTCGCCGGGACGCGCGCGCGCACAGGCGAGCCGCACGACCACGTCCATGACGTGCTGCCGCGCCTCCATCAGCATCGGCAGGGACGCGCGGCCGAGGTCGATCATGTCCCGGATCGACTGCGTCACGAGTTTTGCGCTGGCGTCGCTGATCAGCGCGCCGCCGTGTCGGCCCTTGCGCAAGGTGATCAGGCCGGCCGTTTCGAGGTTGCGCATCCCTTCGCGAACGGCCATTCGGCTGACGGCAAACATATCGGCCAGCTCGCGCTCGGTGGGCAGCCGATCGCCCGGCCGCAGTGTGCGCGCGGCGATCTGTTGTCGGATGCGGTCGCCGATCTCCTCGGAGATGCGCCTGGTCTTGATCGGGCCGTAGGGGTCGGCCACTCCGCCCCGCGCAAGCGGCTCGGGCGAGGGCGGCCGCGGCGAGCGCGCCGCCGCACTGCGCCCCTTAGCCGGCAGCTTCGATCCGTCCATGCTTCGCCGGGCCCGCGAATGTTAAAGGACGGTCCATAAAGCAACGGGGAAGCGGCGTCGACGGCGCAGGATTGCCTCGCGCAAGCCAGATGCGGCACGGTTGAGGTCCTTGACAAGCACGTGGACAGATGCAATCCGTCAATGGACGGTCCATTACTTGATTGCCAGAACGGGCCGAGATTTGGAGGGGGGAGCGTAGTGGTATGATCGTGCGCCTTCAGGCGGCCGTCGCGCCCTGTGCGCTTGGATGTGCCGTAGCATGACGCTCCGAGGGCTCCTCTCGGTTCCCTATCTCGTCGAGGCGGAGGCAACCGAGACCTGCCCGGGGCGGTGGGTGCGGCGCGTCTCCCATCCCGAGCTTCCCGATTGCCGGGTGGAGGCGTCGGGCGTCGTGGACGCGCTGCACGCGCTCGATCGGCGGCGGATCGAGGTTATCGTGGGGATGCTGCGGCGGGGTGGTTCACCGCCGGTGCCGCGACCTCCGTTCGAGGGGGCGGACCCGGACGGTCTGCTGGCGCGGCATGGACTCCACGCTGAACTGGCGCCGCTGCTCGACATGACCGCCGTCGACGTATCACGAAGCTAGCCATGGACGGGGCCGCTGCGTTCCGGCGGTGATCCCGACCGAGAGGAGATGCTGTTGCTGTCGCATGCTGATAACGAAAGTTTGGTGCGGATCCGTCCCGGTACGCCGATGGGCGAGCTGATGCGCCTGTTCTGGATTCCGTTCTTTCCCGCGGCCGAGTTGAAGACGGATGGCCAGCCCAAGCGCGTAAAACTGCTGTGCGAGGATCTGGTTGCATTCCGAGACTCGCAGGGGCGCATCGGTCTTGTCGCGAACGCCTGCGCGCATCGCGGCGCACCGTTGATGTTCGGCCGCAACGAGGAGTGCGGGCTCCGATGCGTCTACCACGGCTGGAAGTTTGACGTGACCGGCGCCGTCACCGACATGCCGGCCGAGCCCACGCACAGCCGGCTCAAGGAACGGGTCAGGATCAAGGCCTATCCGTGCCGCGAGCGGAACGGCATCGCCTGGACCTACATGGGTCCAGACCGCGAGAACCCGCCGCCGTTGCCGGACCTGGAATGGAACCTGGTGCCGCCGGAGAACGTGCATGTGTCGTTCCGGGTGCAGGAGTGCAACTGGCTCCAGGCGCTCGAAGGCGAGATCGATTCGGCGCACGCGCCCATCCTGCACGGACGGATCGATGCCAAGGGCGCGATCAACGACTGGATGGCCAAGCGCGACCTCAGGCCGACCTTCCAGAACGTGCAGCAGCCGTTCGGCGTCAGCATCGCCTCGCGGCGTCGCGTCGACGACGACACGCTGTATTGGCGGGTGAACCAATTCCTCCTGCCGTTCTATTCGCTCGTGCCGCCGCAATCGAAGTTTCCTGAGCTGAGCGGGCACGCCTGGGTGCCGATAGACGACGAGAATACGTTGGCGCTGATGTTCTCGTATCATCCGTCGCGGCCGCTCTATCCCCGCTCGCGCGAGCTGTTCGAGGCGGGGCATAACGGGCGCGAGACCGGCCACGCCAGCCGGCACTGCTACGCGCCGAAGCCGCCCACCACGCCGTACGCGGATTTCTGGACCCGCTACAGTCCCGAGGCGGGATACGGCTTCGACTACGCCACCCAGCAGACGACGTGGTTCTCCGGCCTGCCGGGCCTCTGGGTGCAGGACGCCGCTTGCCAGTCGGGGATCGCGCCGATCTATGACCGCACGCAGGAACATCTCTGCGTCAGCGACATGGGCATCGTGATGACGCGACGGTTCCTGCTGGACAGCGTGGCAGCCTACCAGGAGCGCGCGATCAAGCCGCGCGGCGTGGACAATGCCGACACATCCATGGTGCGCGCCGTCTCCCTGACGCTGCCCACGGGCACGCCCTGGGCGGAGGCGGGGCGCGACTTTATGCAGGCCCGCCTCGGCGCCGATTTCGGCTACGCTCCATGAGCGAGAGAGCGGTCTACCGTCTCGCGGATTTGCGCCGGCTTGTCGATCCGGCGACGATCGCCGTGGTCGGCGCCTCCGAGACGCCGGGATCGTTCGGGCAACGCACGCTCGCCAACCTTGCGGGCTTCCGCGGACGGGTGTTCGGGGTAAACCCAAAATACCGCGAGACAGTGGGCTTTCCCTGTGTGCCCACGCTCGCCGACCTCCCGGTGGCGCCGGACTGCGTCGTCCTGTGCGTGGCACGCCCGCTGGTGGAGCAGACGGTGCAGGATACGATTGCGGCCGGCGCGGGCGGCGCGATTGTTTATGCCTCCGGTTTCGCGGAGACCGGCATGGAGGAGCGGATCGCGGCACAGCTCCGCCTGGTGGAGATTGCCCGCGCCGGCGGTGTCCGCCTGGCAGGACCCAATTGCGTCGGCCTGACGAATGTCGGCACCGGGGCGGCGATGAACTTCATGCCCGATTGCGGCCAGATGATCCGCGGGCATAGCGGGCGGGTTGGGATCGTGTCGCAGAGTGGCGCGCTCGGATACACCGTGCTGCAGGCGATGACGCGCGGGGTGGGGATCGCGCGCTACTACGCGGCTGGGAATGCGGCCGACGTGGATGTCGCCGACTTCGTCGCGGCGCTCGCCGACGATCCCGAGATCCGCTCCATCGTCTGTCTCCTCGAAGGCGTGAAGGATGGTCGCCGCTTCCTGGAAGCGGGACGCATTGCCGACGAAGCGGGCAAGCCGCTGATCGTCTACAAGGCCGGCAACACCACCGCGAGCGGCAAGGCGGCCCTCTCGCACACCGGCACGCTGGTCGGCTCCATAGCCGCCTACCGTGCGGCGTTCGACGCGGTCGGCGCGATCCAGACCGACGATCTCGAGGCGGTGCTGGAACTCGCGAGTTTCTTCGCCAAGGCGCGTCCGCCGCGCGCCGGGCGCGGGGTCGGCATCATGGCTACTTCGGGTGGCGCCGGCGTCATCAACGCCGACAAGGCCGAGGCGAAAGGGCTGGAACTGCCGTCGCTGGCGCCTGCCACGCGCGCCGCGCTCGAAGCGGTGGTGCCGGATTTCGGCTCGGTCGCGAACCCGTCAGACCTCACGGCGGAGGTGCTCAAGACGTCGTCCACCTTCGCGCATTGCCTCGACGCGTTCGTCGACGATCCTGGATTCAGCGCCGTCGTGGTGCCACTGGTCTTCGCGCATCCGGGGGCGACCGGGGCGCGCGCGCCGGTACTCTGCGAGATCGCGGCGCGCACCGATTGCGCGGTCGTCGCAGTGTGGATGAACGAGTGGCTGGAAGGCCCCGGCAGCGCGCTGCTCGACGCCGATCCGCACTTGATGCTGTTCCGCTCCGCCGGGCGCTGCTTCGATGCGTTGCAGGCGTGGTGCGCGTGGCACGAGCGGCGCACGCGCCGCGGCGGTGCGGCGGATCGGCGCTCGCCACCAGGCGCGGCGGCGGTGGCGCGATCGATCATCGCCGCTGCGCGCGAGCGGGGAGTGGCGCTCGGCGAGCAGGAATTCAAGGAGCCTGCTTGAGGTCTACGGCATCGCCATCCCGCGCGAGGCGGTTGTCACGTCGACCGATGCGGCTGCGGCGGCGGCCGACATTGGCTTTCCGGTCGTAGTGAAGATCGCCTCGCCCGACATCCTGCACAAAACCGAGGTCGCCGGTATCCGGCTCGGCCTGCGCGACGGCGACGCGGTCGCACAGGCGGCCGCCGAGGTGCTGCAATCGGCGCGCCGGCATCGGCCGGAGGCGCGGCTCGATGGAGTCAGCGTGCAGGCAATGGCGCCGCCCGGCATCGAGTTGGTGCTCGGACTGCAATGCGACGCGCAGTTCGGCCCGCTCGTGATGGTGGGGCTCGGCGGCGTTCAAGTCGAGTTGCTCGGCGATGTCGCGACGGCGCTTGCGCCGATCACGCCCGACCACGCCCGCCGGATGCTGGAATCGCTGCGCGGCTACAGGCTGCTGACCGGCTATCGCCAGCAGCCAGCCCACGACGTGGCGGCAGCGGTGGACGCGCTCTGCCGCTTCTCGGAGTTGGCGGCGGACCTCGCCGGGCTGATCGAGGAGGGCGACGTCAATCCCCTGATCGTCGGCACCGCCGGCGCGGTCGCCGCCGACGCGCTGTTCGTCCTAGCCCCGGCCGAGGCAAAAGGGAGCCCCGCATGAGTCTCGTGAACCTGCATGGCTTGACCGACGAGCAGAAGATGATGCGCGAGAGCGTGCTCGCGATCTGCGAGAAACATCTGCCTTGGGACCGCATCCGCCGTATGGAAGAGGAACGTGCATTCCCGCACGACGCCTACAACGCGCTGGCAGAGGCTGGATATCTTGGTCTGTTCTATCCCGAGGCGCTCGGCGGGTCGGACGGCAGCCGCGACTCACGCGTGGGACCGATCGGGGGCGGCAGCAACGAGATCCAGCGCAATGTGCTCACCAAGCGCATGGGGCTCTAACGCGGATGCCGGGCGAACGGCGCGGGTTCGACTACATCGTCGTGGGCGCGGGGTCGGCCGGGTGCGTCGTCGCCAACCGGCTTTCCGCCGACCCGGACGCGCAGGTCGCGCTGATCGAGGCCGGCGCCTCGGACCGCAGCTTCCCGCTCAGCCTCAAGACCGCGCTGCCCATCGGCAACGTGCTCCTGCTTTCCGATAGCCGTTACAACTGGAACTATACGTATACGGACCCGAGAGACAACACCGGGCGGGAGATCCCATGTCCGCGCGGGCGGCTGTTCGGCGGGTGCAGCTCGGTCAATGGCACCGTCTACATGCGTGGCCACCCGACCGACTACGAGGATTGGCTCGCGGCCGGGAACGAGGGATGGGGCTACGCCGACGTGCTCGCGGCCTACAAGGCGCAGGAGAACTGGCACGGACCGGCTCCGTCGCCGTATCATGGCATGGGAGGGGAGCTCGACGTCGGCAGATTGCGCGCGCCGAACCCGATCGCGCCCGCGCTGGTGGACGCGGCGCGCCAGGCCGGCCATACGCTGAACGAGGATTTCAACGGCGCGACGCAGGACGGGTTCGGCCTGCTGCCGGTCAACCAGCGCAACGGCGTGCGGCTGAGCGCGTCCCGGGCGTTCCTGCATCCGGCACTGAATCGGCGCAACCTCACCGTATTTGCCGACGCGCTGGTCGAGCGCCTGGACCTGAAGGGCTCCCGCGCCGTCGGCCTCACGCTGGTGCGCGGCCGCGAACGGATGAGCCTGACCGCGTCGCGCGAGGTGATCCTGTCGGCGGGGACCGTGAACTCGCCGCAGATCCTGATGCTGTCCGGAATCGGCCCCGAGGCTACGCTCCGTCGTCACGGCATCCCGGTGCTGCATGACCTACCGGGCGTCAGACGGAACCTGCACGACCACCCCTCGGTGACCCTGGCGATCGACGATCCCTCCTTCACCGCGTACGCGCTGTCCCGCCGGTCCTGGCCGCGTGTCGCGGCAAGCCCGCTGCGCTATGCGGCCGCCCGCAGCGGTCTACTGGCCTCGAACGCCGCCGAGGCCGGCGGCTTCGTCCGCACCTTGCCGGGGCTCGCGCGGCCGGACGTGCAGATGACCTTGGTGGTCGGGCTCAAGCAGAGTGCGCGCGCGGTCCCGAAGCGGCACGGGTTCGTCCTGCTGGTCAACATCTGCCGGCCGCTCGGACGCGGTCATCTGGCACTCCGTTCCGCCGACCCGCGCGACCCGCCTCTGCTGCGGCACGCCTTCCTCGACCACGACGCAGACATCGCGACCCTGGTGCGCGGGCTGCGCGAGGCGCGCCGGATCGTCGCGCAACCGGCCATGAGCCGCTTCACCGGAGCCGAGATCGCGCCGGGCGCCGAGCTCGCGTCCGACGAAGAACTAGCCGCGGCGGTGCGCGAGACCGTGGCGACCGTGTATCATCCCGTCGGCACCTGCAGCATGGGCCCCGCTGAGGACGAACTCGCGGTGGTCGATGCCCGGCTTCGCGTGCATGGCATCGAAGGCCTGCGCGTCGCAGACGCCTCGATCATGCCGAGCATTGTCGGCGGCAACACCAGCGCGCCCGCGATGATGATCGGCGAGCGCGTCGCCGTCTTCGCCCGCGCGGAGGCTGAGTTGGCGACTGCGTGACGTTGCGGCTCGGACGACGATGGCGGCGGCCGCAGCCGAAGGCAAGAAAGAAGGAGGCTGTCCATGAACGTGCCAATGTTCGCCGACCACGTCTCGCGCGCCGAGTCGTTGCCGCTCGAAGCGATCGACGTGAGCGATCCCGCGCTCTATCAGCAGGATTCCTGGCAGCCGTATTTCGCGCGGCTGCGCCGAGAGGATCCGGTTCACTACGTGCCCGACAGCCCCTCCGGCCCATACTGGGCGGTGACGAAGTATCAGGACATTATCCGCCTTGAGGTGAACCACAAGGTGTTCTCCTCGTCCTGGCAGCTCGGTGGGATCAAGATCGACGACATGCCCAAGGGCTACGAACGCCCGAGCTTCATCTGGGTCGATCCGCCGGAGCATGGGCCGCAGCGGCTGGCCGTGACACCTTCGGTCGCACCCGCCAACCTGGCCCGTATGGACGCCCTGATCCGCGAACGGACGCGCCGGATCGTCAACGGCCTGCCGCGGGGCGAGGTCTTCGATTGGGTGGACCGCGTCTCCGTCGAGCTCACGTCGATGATGTTGGCGACGCTGTTCGATTATCCAATCGAGAACCGCCGGCAGCTTATCCAATGGTCGGACGTTGCGATCGCCAACGTCAACGCGCCCGACTCGCCGGTGCGGAGCGAGGAGGAGCGGTTCGCGATCCAGATGGAGTTCACCCGCGAGCTCAGCGAACTCTGGGACGAACGCGCCAAGCAGCCACCGCGCTTCGACCTCATCTCGCTGATGGCGCATGGCGAGACGACGCGCAACATGGATGTGCGCGAGCGCATGGGAATGCTGATCCTCTTTATCGTCGGCGGCAACGACACGACGCGCAACTCGATGTCGGGCGGGATCTGGGGGTTGAGCCGATTTCCGGAGGAGATGCGCAAGCTGCGCGCGCGGCCCGAGCTCATCCCGAACGCCGTCTCCGACATCATCCGCTGGCAAACGCCAGTAATCCACATGCGCCGCACCGCGACCGAGGACGTCGAGTTCTCCGGCAAGACAATCCGCAAGGGCGACAAGGTCGTGGTCTGGTACATCTCGGGCAATCGCGACGAGACGGTGATTGACCGCCCTGACGAGCTTGTGGTCGATCGGGCGCGGCCGCGCGAGCACCTCGCCTTCGGCTTCGGCATCCATCGCTGCCTCGGAAACCGCCTTGCAGAGCTGCAGGTGCGCGTGCTGCTCGAGGAGATCGTCGCGCGCGGTTTCGAAATCGAGGTGCTCGACCGGCCGGTCTATGCCTACTCGAACTTCCTCCGCACCATCCGCTCCTTGCCGGTGCGGATCGCCGCTTGAACCGCGCCGAGCACTTCCAAAGAGGGGAGAAGGACCTGACCGTGCATCGTCTCTGCTGGGAGGACGTCGAAGAGGGCCAGCCGCTTCCGCCGTTCACCTACGAGCTCAGCCTGCTGCGCCTCGTCGCCTTCGTGCGCGCGAGTGGGCTCTACGACTACGTCCACTTCGACGGCGAGTACGCGCGTGCGGCCGGTGCGCGGGACGCGTTCATCTCGACGCCGCACGTCGCCGGCTTGTTCAGCCGTCTGCTCACCGACTGGTCCGGTCCCGAAGGGGAGATCCGCTCGCTCAGCTTCGCCATGCGGACGCAGAGCTGCACGAACGATCTCCTCACGGTCACCGGCCGGGTGGGGCGCAAGCATCGCGGCGAGGACGGCGCCTACCTCGTTGATCTGGTTGATCTCGGCATCGGCCACGCCCTCGCCGCCCAGGCCGCGACCGCCACGGCAGTCATGGCCCTGCCTTCGCGCTCGGGCGAGAGCGCGCGATCCCTGGCCGCGCCTCCTCCGGCGAAGGCAGCGCCGCTCGACGACGTGCCCGATTTCGCACGCGACCTGATCGGCAAGTCGCGCCCGGGCGGCCAGCTTCCCGCGCGCCCACTGACGCGAGACGAGATCCATCTCTGGTGCGAGGCTCTGGAGGATTGGAATCCGCTGTACTGGGACGAAGCGTACGCGGCCGCCAGCCGGTATGGCGGCATCATTGCGCCCCCACCTTCCATGTTCTTCGGCGCGGGCTCGGGAGCGCCGCTGGGGGTGGGATATCTCAAGCCCGGCGTGTCGGTGCCCGAGAGCGTCCGGCGCGAGCTTACCGGGGTCCCGTTGCTGCAAGCATTGCGTCAGAGCCTGGTAGAGGCCGGGACGCTGGTTGTTCCTCCGCAATGTCCCGAGATCGCTGTGGTGCAGTCGGTGTCACGCTTCTTCGTCCCCCTCAGGCCGGGGGACACCGCGAGGAGCGAGCTTACTTTAAAGCATTGCAGTGCTCGGAAGGCGACCAAGCTCGGCACAGGTTACTTTATTACGACAGAGCGAGCCTTCTTCAATCAGCGAGAGGAGCTGGTGCGGACCCAGCAGTTCACCGTCCTCCACTACGCCGTCTGATCTCGGCCAGCATCGGATCTACGCTGCAAGGCGGTCAGCCGAGGCCGCGCGCGCCGTAGAGGGGTCCGTCGCGGTATTGCAGCACCACGAGCTCGACCGCGCCGTCGATCACCGCCGGTGGTTTGTCGAGAATGCGGGTAGCGATCCGTAGCCCCTCGTCGAGATCGACAATCCCCACATGAAGCGGGGCTTCCTCGCTGAATGTCGCCGGCGCCGCGTGAATGACGGTCTGCGCGTAGAGTTTGCCTTGGCCGCCCACTTCGTCCCAGACCGTCTCGCGATGCCAGCAATGCGGGCAGAACGATTTCGGCGGAAACGTCGCCCGGTGGCAGGAGGAACATCTCGTGACGAGAAAGCGGCCAGTCGCGAGGCCCTTCCAGAACGTTCGGGTGAACGCCGTCACGCGCGGCGGATAGGCGCGCAGCCGGTCGACCGTTATGATAGGCAGGCTCACGGCATCGCCTCCATGACGTGGACGAGCGCGGCGTTGTAGTTGCCGAGCTCGCCGGTGGTGAGCGCAAGGCGAGCACCGGCGACCTGCCGCTCCCCGGCGCGGTGGCGCAGCTGCTCGGCGATCTCGAACACGCTGTAGAGGCCGGTGACGTAGGCGGGATGGCCGCGCGATTGCAGGCCGCCTGACGTGCAGATCGGGATGCGGCCCCCGAGTGTCGTCTCGCCCGCGACCGTCGCCTTGGCACCCTGCCCTCGCGGCAGCAAGCCGAGTGCTTCGGCCACGAGGACCTCGACTATGGTGCAGGGCGCGTAGAGTTCGGCCAGGTCGATGTCGGAAGCGGTGATCCCCGCGCTCTCGAATGCCGCAGTGCCGGCGCGCTGCGCCGAGACGAACGCCGTCATGTCGTTCGGCACCTCGCTGATCTGGTGCGCCCCCTCGTGGTAGTAGCCGCGACCCCGCACCAGCACGTACGGGCGCCCGAGCCCGCGCGCGACGTCCTCGCTGGCGAGCACCAGGCACACGCCGCCGTCGCCGCGCGGGGGCACCTCGAACAGACCGAGCGGCTCGACGATCATCGGTTGCGCGAGCACGTCCTCAAGCGTGATCGGCTTGCGGTATTGCGCGAGCGGGTTCAGCGCCGCGTGACTCCGGTTCTTGACCGCGACCGAGGCCAGTTCGGCGCGCGACGAGCCGAAATCGTGGATGTAACGCACCGCGTCCATCGCGTACCAGGAAATCGGCGTGAAGCCGAATGGCGTGTGGAAATCCACGTCTCCCGTGGCGCGCATCGAGCTGTTCATGTGATCGCGTGCCGGGGTGGCGCTCTCGAAGTTGATGCCGAGCGCGAGGGCGACCCGCGCTCGGCCGAGCAGGATCTCGTTGGCCGCCTGGTCGAAGGCGAGCGCGCCGGTCATGCCGTTGCCCATGACCTCCGTCACGCTGCCGACGGCGGGAAGCCGCAGGCTGTGCGCCATGAAGGTGGCGAAATATTTCTGCTGCGTGTAGGGCCGCGACAGCGCGAACGCCATCGAGCCGATGTCGGCTTTCGCGACCCCGGCATCAGCGACCGCGTCCATCACCAAGCCGGCCAGAAGTTCGTGTTCAAGCGTTTGGATGTCCGCGTCGGGCGCGGTCTGCCATTTCTTCACCGGCAGCGCTGCGGCCCCGACGATCGCCACGTTGTTCGCCATCCGAGCCCCCCTCAGCCGTGTCCTACAGCCTCTTCGCTACCCACGGACGATTCTGCGCTCAGCCAGTGCTGCAATCTCCGTGGTTCCGTAGCCGAGGAGATCGCGGAGGATTTCCGTCGTGTGCTGTCCGAAGCCGGGCGCCGCGACGGGATCGGCTAGCGGTGTACCGTGCAAGCGAAAAGCCAACGCGATGTTCGGAACGGTGGCGCCGGAGGCATGCGACAGTCCGCTGACCAGGCCGCGTTCCTTCATCTCTGCCGAACCGAACGCTTCGGCAAGGTTGTTTATCGGGCCGGCAGGCACGCCTGCCGCCCGTAACTTCGGCAGCCAGTTGGCCCGAACATCGGTGCGAAAAATGTCTCCGATCAGCGCCAGCAGCCGATCGCGATTCTGCACGCGCATTCCATTGGCCACGAAATCCGGATGCTCGGCGAGATCGGACCGGGCGAGGACCTGCCCTACGAGCCGCTGATAGGTGCGATCGTTCGAGCAGGTGATATAGAGCGGCCTGTCCGCCGTCTCAAACGCGGCGGTGGGCACCGTGTCACGGCTGTCGTTGCCGAAGCGCGGCGGCACCTTGCCGCTGACCAGGTAATTCATGGCATGAAAGCCGGTCATCGTGACCGCTTGGTCGAAAAGGCAGCAGTCGATGAACTGGCCGATGCCGAGCCGCTCGCGGGCGAACAGCGCCGCCAGCACGGCGTTTGACGCCATCATTCCCGTGGAGATGTCGATGATCGACGGGCCCGAGCGCATGCCTGGATCCTCGGGATGGCCGTTCATCGACATGTAGCCGCTTTCGGCCTGCGCCACCGGGTCGAATCCCATCCGGTCCTTCAGCGCGCCGTCACGCCCGTAGGCCGACACCGAGCAGTAGATGAGCTTCGGATTGATCTCTGCCATCGCAGCATAGTCGAGGCCAAACTTGTCCATCACACCGGTGGAAAAGTTTTCCACCAGCACGTCGGAACGGCGCACGATATCGCGCGCGACGCGTACCCCGTCCGGCTGCTTAAGGTCGAGTGCGATGCTGCGCTTGTTACGGTTTCCGAAGATGAACGGCGCGCCTTCCTGCACCGAAACGGCTGGGCCGACGCGGCGGAAATCGTCGCCCCCATCGATCTTCTCGATCTTGATTACCTCGGCGCCAAGATCGCCCAGGATCATGGTGCAGACCGGTCCGGCGAGGAAGTGGCTGAAATCTGCCACCCGGATGCCGTCGAGCGCCAACGGCGCGGCCGCCGGCCGGGGGAGCGGCGGGCCGAGCACCGGCGGCCCGTTCGGCGCCGTCATGGCGCGCCGCCGGTCCGGCGCCGGATATAAGCGCCCATGCGCTCGATCGCCTCGCGGCCTTCGGGGATGATATCGGCGAAGTAAGGCCAGATGTGGATCATCTCCTCCCAGACCTGCAACTCGACGTCGACGCCCGCGGCCCGCGCCCGTTCCGCGATGCGGGTCGAGTTGTCGAGCAGCACTTCCCATGTTCCCACCAGGATCATCATCGGCGGCAAGCCGCGCAACTCCGCATAGAGCGGGGAGGCAAGCGGCGACGTAAGGTCGCCATTCTCGCCCACGTAACGCCGCGCGTAGGCGGCGCTCGACTGCGGCGTCACCATGGGATCAAGCGCGACGCGCGTGCGCATTGATTCGCCGGTTTTCGCGAGATCGGTTAACGGCGAAATGCAGACCAGCGCAGCTGGGAGTGTGTCGCCCGCGTCGCGGAGCGCGAGGCAGGCCGCGATCGCCAGGCCGCCGCCCGCCGAGTCGCCGGCAAAGACCAGATACTCCGGCTCGACACCCTGCCGCAGCAGCCAGCGCGCCGCCCCCGTCGCGTCCTCTACCGCGGCCGGAAACGGGTTCTCCGGGGCAAGTCGGTAATCAAGCGAGAGGACGCGTGCAGCCGATGCCTGAGCAAGTTTGCCAACGAGTTGCCGGTGCGACGCCGTGGACCCAATGCCGTAGCCGCCGCCGTGCAGGTAGAGGATCGTGCGCCCGGGCTCCGCATCCGGCGGCTCAGCCCACTCTGCGGGTACGCTGCCGGCCTCCACCCGGGTGAGCACGACATCCTCCGGCGGCGCAAACTTCCGTCCCAACTCCTCCATGCCAGCGCGCAGTTCCTCGATGGTTTGCGGCGTGGCTAGCCGCCGCTGACGCATCCGTTCGACGAGGCGATGGAACTCCGGGCTCGCCATGGCAGGGTCTCCACGTTCACAAAGGGCGCAATTACATTGCTGAATACGGGCCCAAAACTCCTGACAGGTCAACCGTCCGGTGCTTTCCTCGCCGCTATTTGCCGGTTAACAGCCTATTTCTCTCTATTGACCTGCTCTGCCGTCCATGCAGAATACGCAACGCGTTTGCGGATTCCGATAGATGATCGCGCGGGGAGGCGTTTTTCGATGCATGTCGGCTACAGCCCGGTGTTCCAGAACCTCACGGGCGAGATCACGGACCGGGAGGTCTACGCCGAGGAGGTCCGTCTCGCCGATCTGGCCGAGCCGCTCGGTTTCGATTCGGTCTGGACCACGGAGCATCACTTCACCAACTACGAGATGATCCCAAGCCCGACCCAGTTCCTCACCTATATGGCGGGGCGCACCAAGCGGGCGAAGCTCGGCACGATGGTGATCGTGCTGCCCTGGCACGATCCGATGCGCGTCGCCGAGGAAGTGGCGCTGCTTGACGTGCTTTCCGGCGGGCGGATGATCCTCGGCATCGGCCGCGGCCTGGGCGCTATCGAGTTCGAGGGATTCCGGGTCGACATGAACCATTCCCGCGAGCGCTTTGTCGAATGCGCCGAGGCGGTGCTCACCGGCCT
The DNA here is from genome assembly GCA_963719345.1 of uncultured Alphaproteobacteria bacterium. Taxonomy (GTDB): domain Bacteria; phylum Pseudomonadota; class Alphaproteobacteria; order Acetobacterales; family Acetobacteraceae; genus CAVRCA01. Next base: position 237,513 of record CAVRCA010000004.1, on the reverse strand, counting down.
GGAACGCGGCTACGTCGAGTATGACGGCGTGCACGTGAAGCAACCGCGACGGGACATCCGCCCGGCACCGTTCCGCAGCTTCCGCGGCAGGACTTACGGCGCGGGCAACTCATCAGACTCCATGCCGATCATGGCGCGCCTCGGCGCCGGGATGCTGGTCGTCCCGCAAAAGCGCTGGGACGAGGTGGGCGAGGCAGTCCGAATGCACCGTGAGGAATGGGAGCGCGTGCATCCTCGCATGGCGCGGCCGAAACCCGTCCTTGTGGGCTTCTGCATTGTCGACAGAGATGCCGGCCGGGCGAAGGACATGGCCATCAAGTATATCGGCCGCTACTACGAAAGCGTCCTCAAGCACTACAACATCGGCGGAGGTCATCTCACCGAGACCAAGGGCTATGAGCAATACGCCGCCATGACGAAGGCGGTGCAGCAGGACAAGGCGCGGGTTACCGAAAAATTCGTCAACCTGATGCCGTGGGGCACGCCGGAGCAGGTTCTGGAAAAGCTGCACTACATTGATCAGTATATCGACATGGGCACCTTCATTGCGCATTTCGCCTTTGCGGGGATGCCTTACGGAGACGCCGAACATTCGATGCGGCTGTTTGCCTCGGACGTGATGCCCGCTCTCAAGGAGTGGAAATCGGACGCGACCCCGGACAACGCGCCGCTCATGCAGGCCGCGGAGTAGGGCGGAGACGGGGATGAGACTTGAGGGGCAGGCGGCCGTTGTCACCGGGGCCGCCCGCGGGCTGGGGCGCGCCTACGCGCTGCGGCTCGCGCAACTCGGCGCCGATGTCGCGGTGGTGGACATCAATCTCGATGGAGCGGCGGAATTCGGCGAAACTCTGGCCGCTCCGACCGTTGCGGACGAGATCATCGCCCTGGGTCGGCGCGCAATCGGCGTGCAGGCCGATCTCGCCCGGCGCGAGGCGGCGCGCGACGCTATCGCGCGCGCCCACGCGGCGCTCGGCCGCATCGACGTGCTGGTGAACAATGCGGGCGGCGCGATCACGCCGATTGAGCGGAGCATGGCCTCCGTGGCGCCCGAGGAGGACATCGAGACGATGCTCGATGTCAACCTGATGAGCGCAATCCATTGCTGCCAGGCGGCGGCGCCGATTATGAAGGAGCAAGGCAGCGGGGTGATCGTGAACATCGCGACCATGGCCGCTGTCACGGTCGTCGGGCGCGGAGTGCTAGCCCCCTACGGCGTGGCGAAGGCGGCGGTGGCGCATTACACCCGCTATCTCGCCGCGGAGCTGGGACCCGACGGCATTCGTGCCAACTGCATCTCGCCCGGCCCGATCCAGACGTCGCGCGTGGTCGCGCAAGCGGCGGCTCGCGGTATCGCCCGCCCGGACGATGCGCGTCGCATTCCGTTGCGCCGACTCGGAACGACAGAGGACTGCGCCAACGTGCTGGAGTTCCTCGCGACCAATCTCTCGTCCTATGTGACGGGCCAGTGCATTTCCGTCTGCGGCGGCTCCGTGCTGTCGCCGTCATGACTACAGGGAATCGCGCCGTGAGAACACCGAAGCGCGTTGCCCCTCCGCGTGGCGCCGGGCAGCCGCCTTCGGCCAAGCGGCGCAGCCGGGCCGAGGAGGACGAGGGAAACCTCATCAAGTCGGTCGGCAAGGCGCTCGCGATCCTGGAAGAGCTGTACGCGTCGGGCCGCGCCTTGCGGGTCGGCGACCTGGCGGCCCGGCTCGATATGTCGCCCAGCGCCGTCTCCCGCCTCGTCACGACCCTCGGTATGAGCCGCTTGGTCGATCAGGACGAGGAAAGCGGCCGTTGCCATCTCGGCATGGGTTTGGCGCTGCTGGGGCACGCCGCGCTCGGCCGCCGTGAGCTCGACCGGATCGCGCTGCCGGTGCTGGCCGATTTGTCCCGCCGCTTTCCCGCCTATGCCAGCTTGTGCCAGCTCTATCGCGACAAGGTCATCATGATCCGCGGCCGCACCAGCGAGACCTTGCAGCGCGATTCCAGCCTGATGTGCGTGCATCCGGTCCATGCCTGCGCGTCCGGCAAACTGTTGCTCGCCTACATGGAACCGGGCGATCTGGAGGCTGTGCTCGAGGGCCATCGGATGGACCCTTACACGCCACGCACGATCACGACGCCGGAGGCGCTGACGGACGAGCTCGCGCTCATTCGCCGCGACGGTTTCGCGGTGGACGACCAGGAACTGCTGCACGATTCGCAACACGTTGCCGTGCCGATCCGCAACCATGCCAACGCGGTGATCGCCGCGCTCTCGGTCGGAGGACGTACCTGTGGAGGTGCAGGACCAGTTCGACACCCTCACCGAGGCGGCGATGGTCGGCGCCCTCGCGATCTCGCGCCAGCTCGGTTATCGCGCTCCCCCGGCTCTACGGCCGAGGGGCCCGGCCGACGCGGCGCAGGTGACGGCGCGATGAGGGTTTGCGTATTCGGCGCCGGTGCGATCGGCGGCTACATCGCCGCACATCTTGCACGTGCGCCGGGAGTCGAGGTCAGCGTGGTCGGCCGCGGCTCGCAACTCGCCGCGATACGCGAGCACGGCCTGCGCGTGGTCGGTCCGGACGGCATGTTCACCAGCCAAGTGCGCGCCACTGACCGCGCGGAAGAGCTCGGGCCGCAAGACTATGTCTTCATTACGCTGAAGTCGCACCAGGTCGGCTTCGCGCTCGACGGCCTTGCGACGCTGATCGGCCCAGAAACGACGGTGATCCCGCCGACGACGGGTATCCCTTACTGGTATTTCCATGGCCTGCCCGGGTCGTTGGCCGATCGCCGCCTCGACGCGCTCGATCCCGGTGGACGACAATGGAACGTGCTCGGGCCTGACCGTGTGCTCGGCTGCGTATATTGGGTGGCAACCGAAGTGGAGGCGCCGGGCGTGATCCGCCATGACGGCGCCGGTGCCAGCTTCCCGATGGGCGAGCCGGACGGGACCCTGTCCGTGCGCCTCGAACGTCTCGTCGGCGCGATGCGCGAGGGCGGACTGAAGGCGCCGGTGACGGACAACATCCGCGGCTGGCTCTGGATGAAGATGATCAGCAGCCTGTGCTGGAACCCTGTCGCGACGCTCGGTCACGCAACGCTCGGCGAGGTGCACGAAATTCCGGAGGCGGTCGAGCTCGTGCGCCGCATGATGGTCGAAGCGGAGGCGGTCGCGGTCGCGCTCGGCGTCCAATTGCCGATCACCCGCGAGAAGCGCATCGCCGCGACGCGGCACGCCGGCGGGCACAAGATGTCGATGCTGCAGGATCTGGAGCGCGGGCGGCCGCTGGAGATCGACGCGCTCGCCCACTCGATCGCGACGATGCGCGACATCGCTGGCCTGGCGACGCCGACGATCGACACCGTGCTCACGCTGTTGCGGCTCCGCGCGCACGCGGCGCGATCGCACAAGGATGCCGGCGCGCCGCACTGACGCGCGCGCTAGGTCGGTGGGGGGAATGGAATGGCGGGAACGGGCAGAATAGCCGTCGTCACCGGTGCTGCGAGCGGGATCGGGCTCGCCTCGGTAGAACGGCTGGCACGGGACGGGTTCAGCGTGGTGCTGCTCGACCGCTCGGAGGAGGTGACCGCGCGAGCGGCGGCGCTGCGGGATGCGGGGCTGCAGGCCGACAGTCTGGTCGGCGATCTCGTGGACTCGGCAACGATCGCCGCGACGAAGCAGTTCGTGCAAGACCGCTACGGCAGGTGCGACGTGCTGCTCAACAACGCCGGGGTTGCCTCCCGCGTGTTCGGCAAGGAACCGTCCTTCCTAGATTTCGCACGGGAGGAGTGGGAGTTTGTCATAGCCGTGAACATGACGGCGCCGTTCCTGCTTTCCCAGGCGCTTTTCCCGCTGATGCAAGCGAATAAATGGGGCCGGATCATCAACATCGCCTCGCGCGCCGGGCGCACCCTCGTCCGCGGCGCGGGCGTGCCATATCACGCGACCAAGGCAGGGATCATCGGCCTCACGCGCGCGCTCGCAGGGCAGGGCGGCCGACACGGCATCACGGCGAACACGATCGCACCCGGACGCGTGGTGACACCGCTTTCGGCGCAGACGCCGGACGACCTCGTGCAGGAGACGCTGCGGAGCATTCCGGTCCGGCGGCTCGGCGAACCCCGGGACATCGCGTCTGCGGTCTCGTTCCTCGCGTCGGAAAAATCATCGTTCATCACTGGGGCCGTGCTCGACGTGAACGGCGGCGGGTTCATGGCCTGACAACAAACAAGAGTTTTGGGAGGATTGAATGAGAGTTTCGGCGTGGCTGGCCGCTTTGGTCACTCTGGGCGGTCTCGGCACCTGGCAGGCGACGGCTGACCCGAGACCAGTGCGGGTCGGCTTCATGACAGACATGTCGGGTCCGAGCGCGATCGACGACGGACCGGGGGCGATCACCGCGGCGCGCATGGCGATCGCGGATTTCGGCAGCTCCGTTCTCGGACGGCCGATCGAGTTGCTGACCGCCGACCATCAGAACAAACCCGATATCGGGCTGTCGATCGCCAAGAAGTGGTTCACTGAGGACGGCGTGAACGCCATCATGGACGTCAACAACTCCGCCGTGGCGCTTGGCATACAGCAGCTGGTACGCGACCAGGATCGCGTGTTCCTGATCACCGGTGCGGCATCGTCTCAACTGACCGGCAAGGCCTGCTCGCCCAACAGCGTGCACTGGGCGACCGATACCTACTCGCTCGCCCGCGGCGCCGCGCTGCCCATGCTGCAAGAAGGCGGCAAGAGCTGGTACTTCCTGACGGTCGACTACGCATTCGGACACGCGCTGGAGCGCGATGCCACGGCCGTCCTGCAGGCGGACGGGGGCACCGTGGTCGGTGCGGCCAAGCACCCCTACGGAACGACCGACTTCTCGGCTTTCCTGCTGCAGGCGGGCGCCTCGGGAGCGCAGGTGCTGGGCTTCGCCAATTCCGGGCAGGACATGGAGAACGCGATCAAGCAGGCGCGGGAATTCGGCCTTTCGATGCGTCTAGCGCCGCTGCTAATGCTCATCATGGATGTCCACAGCGTCGGCCTGGAACAGATGCAGGGCGCACGCTTCAGCAACTCGTTCTATTGGGATGTGGACGACAAGACCCGCGCTTGGTCGAAGCGCTTCTTCGACGCCGAGCATCATATGCCGACGGCGTGGCAAGTCGATGGCTATCGCGCGATGTGGCACTACCTTCAGGCGATTAAGGCCGCCGGCACGACCGATGCGAAGACAGTCGTGCAGCGAATGAAGCAGGACCCGATCAAGGACGTGCTCGGCGATGGTGGCACGATCCGTGAGGACGGCCGGGTGATCCGCGACCTGCACTATGTCGAGGTGAAGTCGCCGGCCGAGTCCAAATACGCCTGGGACTACTACCGCCTGCTACGAGACATCCCCGCTGCACAGATTTACCGACCGCTCAGCGAGAGCGACTGCCCGCTGGTAACGAAGTGAGCGCGGGGCGGTGCCGAAGCAGTGAGGCTGCGGCACGATGAGGCGGCGGAAGAACCGGCCGGAGGGGTCGAACTGGGCCGAGTTCGGCGACGGCGACCAGATCAGACGGATGGACCTCCTCGCGCCAGTCAGGCGGCTGGCCGCCCTGCACAAGGCGCGAGAGGGCCTGGCATTACCGCTGAGCCTGCCGCTCGATTATTCCGGCGGCTCGGAGATCGTGTCGATGGACGACAAGCCATCGAGATCGAGAAGGAATCTCGGCAACACATGGGAGTGACAACCTTGGACATGCGGGTTGCGGTGGTCACCGGCGGCAGCGGCGGGATTGGTCATGCCGTCGGCGTGCGATTGGCCGAGGCGGGACATCATGTCGTGTCGGTCGATCGATCGGCCCCCTCGCCGGAGCAGGTGGCCCGGCTGGGCCGCGGGTTGTCGTACCAGACGAGATTGCTCGACCTCGCGGACGACGCAGGCCTTGCCGAGTTTGTCCGCTCGATCGCCAGCCGCTTTGGCCGGCTTGATGTGCTGGTCAACAACGCGGGCATCCATCCCAAAAACGCCGATGGATCCCGCCAGTCCATTGACGACATCCGGATCGAGGATTGGCGCGGGACTTTTGCCGTCAACGTCACGGCGGCATTCCTGCTGGCGCAGGGTGCGCTTGCGCTCATGCGCGAGCGCCGCTGGGGGCGTGTGATCAACATTTCTTCGCGAGCCGGCCGCACGCTCGTCGACACCGCGGGCGCACACTACGCCGCGTCGAAATCCGCGATCATAGGCTTCACCCGCGTGCTCGCGAAGGAAGCCGGCCCGCATGGCATCACCGCCAACTGCCTCGCACCCGGCTGGATCGATAGCCCGCTGACGGCGCAGATCCCCGAACAGGCTCGCGTCAAGGCCGCTTCCGCCATTCCGGTGGGCTTTGCGGGCCAGCCGTTCGATATCGCCGCGGCGGTCGAGTTCCTGGCCTCCGACGGCTCGCGTTACATCAACGGCGCGGTCATCGATGTCAACGGCGGCTCGTTCATGGGCTGAGCGGTTTCCACGGAGACGGCAGAATTGGTTCGATCGTGAAAGGCGACGCGATGAGTGCGAAAGGGGATGTTCGGCCGTCCGCGCTCGGCATCGACCAGGCGTGTCGCCCGGCAGGCCGGCGCATTCTGGCGTACGCCATCGCGGACGATGCCGGGACGGAAAGAACAGCCCCGCCGGGTTCGCGGGAGCGCGGCTAATGCTCGTCCAACTGCTCAACGGCGTTGTCTACGGATCGCTCCTGTTCCTCGTCACCTCCGGACTGGTCATGATCTACGGCCTCCGCCGGATCGTGAACTTCGCGCACGGCTCATTCTTCATGGTCGGCGCCTATATCGGGTACTCTCTACTTCCGCATCTCGGATTTATCGGGGCGCTTGTCATTGCGCCACTCGTGCTTTTCCCGGCGGGAGTCCTCCTGGATCTGGCACTGTTCCGACGACTGCAGAACCGTGATCCGCTGGTCAGCCTGATCGCGACCTTTGGGCTGCTGCTGATCATCGAGGATGCCGTCCGCGGCATCTGGGGCCGGGCGTCGCTGTCCTTCGACCCCCCCGACCGTCTCGCCGGCGTCGTTCCCGTGTTCGGCTCGGATTTCCCGGTCTACCGCCTGGCGATCGTCGCATGCGGCGCCTGCGTCATCGTGGCATTGGTGCTCTGGCTTCGGTTCTCGCGGATGGGCCTGTTCGTCAAGGCGGCCAGCGTCGATCCGATGACTACCGCCGTGCTTGGCGTGAATACCGACCGGGTGAGCGCGATCGTCGTGGGCCTCGGCACCGCGCTCGCCGGGATGTCGGGCGTGCTTGCGGCGCCCCTGCTGACGCTGTCGCCCGCGATGGGATCGGCAATCCTCGTCGCATCCTTCGTCGTAACGGTGCTGGGGGGGCTCGGAAGCTTCGTCGGCGCCTTCATCGCGGCGATGGTCATCGGCGAGGTCCAGGTCGGCGGCGCGGTGTGGCTTCCGGAACTGACCTCGATGCTGCCCTTCCTCTTGATGGCCCTGGTCCTTGTCTTCCGGCCGACAGGACTGTTGGGTAATCGTATCTAGATGAACAGAGGAGATGCACCCGCGGATATTGCCGCGGTGGTGGCGAAGAACGCCGGCAAAGCAGTTGCCGGGCCGCTGTCCGGCCCGCCTCCGGAGCCGCCCGCTCGTGGAGCGTCCGTGCTGCCGGGGCACTGGGAGCCGATGCCATTCTTTGGCGTTATCCTCGTCCTTCTGCTTGGGGCGGGCGGCTGGGCGATCATCTACTTCGCGAACTCACCGGTGCTGCTCAGCCTTGTGGTTCCCGCGATGACTTACGCGATCTTCGCGCTCGCGGTCGGATTTCTCGTCAAGCAGAACGGGTGGGTAAGCTTCGGCCACGCCGCCTTCTACGGACTGCCGGCCTATGCAACCGCGATCGCCTTTACCACCGGTGCCGTGGCGCCCGGCCTCGCCGTCATCGGCAGCGTGCTCGCCACGGCCGCCCTGGCGTTCCTCTTGGCCTTGGTGATCGGCCGGACCTCCGGGGTGGCGTTGGGTATGCTGACGCTCGCCATCGGTCAGGCCTTCTACGAGCTTGCGACAAAGGTCCGCGCCTTCGGTGGAAGCGACGGGCTGACCGTAACCAATCCCGAAGCCCTCTTCGGCCTTCCCGGAGATGTGTTCCTGGACCGCTCCTCAATGTTCCTCGTCTCCTGGGCGGCGCTGCTCGCCGTCATGATCGGCGTTGAGCTGCTCGTCCGGAGTTCCGTTCGGGAAGCTGACGGAGGCCATCCGAGATAACGCGGAGAGGGCGAGGTTCCTTGGCTACCGGCCTCTCGTTCACCAAGCCTCTGTCTTTGCCATATCCGCCTTTATCGCGGCCGTCGCCGGCATCCTAGCGATGCTGAACAGCGGCTTCGTCTCACCCGACCTGCTCGACTGGAACAGTTCCGGGATCGCCCTCATCATGGCGCTGCTTGGCGGGATTACCCGGGCGTGGGGGCCCGTGCTCGGTGCAATCGCATACGTCGTGCTCAGAGACTATCTCGGAGACGCGACCGAACACTGGCCCGCGATCGTCGGAGCGAGCCTCATTATCGTCGTCGTCGCATTCCCTACCGGTCTCTCCGGATTGCTGCTTCGGGCGATGATGCGCTTGGCGGGGCTGCGCGGCCGTGCCGCGCGGGGCGGCCAATGATCGCGCTCGAAGGTTGCGGACTGGGTCGGCGATATGGGGGGTTCACTGCAGTGCACAATGTCGACCTCCGTATCCCGGCGGGCGAGATCCATGGCCTCATCGGGCCGAACGGCGCAGGCAAGTCGACCGTTATCGAGATCCTGTCCGGCCGCCGTGGCGGCCGCTCGAACGGGAGGGTGAGGCTGAACGGCCAGGACATCACGAGAGCTGCGATCGGCGAGCGCCGAAGTCTCGGCCTGTCCCGGTCGTTCCAGCGGACGAGCGTATTCCCGACGTTGACCATACGCGACCAGCTCCAGGTCGCCGCGCGGAAGACCGGAGCCTCCCGCAGCGACGTTGTCGAAATCATGTCTGAGCTCGAGCTCGGCGACATCGCTGGATGTCCGGCGGACATGACGAGCTACGGCGATCAGCGCCGCCTCGATCTTGCCCTCGCACTCGTGGGCCGCCCGAGCGTGCTGCTGCTCGACGAGCCGGCGAGTGGGTTGACAGCGCAGGAATCCCTGCGCTTGGCCGACCACCTCCGCTCTCTCGTGACTCGCTGGCGCGTCACCGTGCTGCTCGTGGAACACGACATGGAAGTGGTCTTCCGGGTCTGCGACCGGATCACGGTGATGCAGCTGGGCCGCAAACTCGCCGAGGGGACACCGGCGGAGATCCGGCGCGATGGGCGCGTCATCACGGCTTATCTGGGCAGCGAGGCGTGACCGCCCTACTCGCATTCGACAGGGTCGATGCCTTCTACGGCGAGGCTCATATTCTGCACGCACTGAGCTTCGTCGTGGGCGAGCGGGAGCGCATTGCCATGCTCGGCCGCAACGGCGTCGGGAAAACCACTGTCGTCAACACGCTGCTCGGCATCGCGGCGATACGCGGCGGGGAAATCCGCATCGGAGGCCATGCGCTTCGCGGCTTCACGCACTACGCCCCCGCGCGGTCCGGCATCGCCGTCGTGCTGCAAGGGCGGCATATCGTCCCGAACCTGACGGTGCAGGAAAATCTGCTCCTCGGAGGCGCACCCGGTCGGCCGGGTTCCTGGTCACTATCGCGGGTTTTCGACCGGTTCCCGGTCCTGCGCGAGCGCCGAAACAGCCTGGGGACGAGGTTGAGCGGCGGCCAGCAGCAGATGCTTGCGATCGGGCGGGCACTGATGGCGAACCCCGACCTGCTGATCCTCGATGAGCCGACCGAGGGGCTGGCGCCCGTCATCGTCGATGAATTGGCCGAAACTCTGAACGCGATCGCAAGCGAAGGAACCGGCCTGCTGCTGATCGAGCAAAACCTCAAGCTCGTCAGCCGGACGACGGACCGGTACTACGTGCTGTCGAAGGGAGCCGTCGTCGCGTCCGGCGCCGTTTCGTCGACCAGCAACAGCGATCTCGCCCGGCAGGTGATGATGTAGGCTGCCGGCAAGAACCGGCAACAAAAGAAGGCGAAGGCTGCAGTGAAACGTCGTTGCATGCTTGCCGGAGCAGCGTTGGCCGCTCTGCTCGGACAGGGGTCGGGGCAGGCCGCGGACACGCAGCCGGTGCGGATCGGCGTGACCACGTCGCTCAGCGGCCCGTATCAGGATTTCGGCGGCGAGCTCAAGGAAGGCGTGCAGTTCGCCGTCGACGAGGCGAACGCCAAGGGCGGCGTGGACGGGCGCCACATAGAGGTCGAATACGCCGATGAGCAGGGTAATCCGGACGTAGGCCGTCGCGTGGCCGGAACGCTCGCGCTGAAGGGTTACAATCTGCTTCTGGGTGGCGTTTCGTCCGCAGTCAGCCTGGCGATATCGGGCCAAACCCAGCGCATCGACGCAGTCTATATTTCGAGCCTCAGCAAATCCAACCTGCTGACTGGCAAGGACTGCAACGCCAGATCGTTCCGGACGCACCAGTCGGACGCTATGGATCTGGCCATCGTCAAGCCGTGGCTTCGCGATCAGCCGCAGACGAATTGGGCGATCCTCGCCGCGGATTATGCCTGGGGCCACGACTTCGAGCGATGCATTCACGGCCGCGGCAGCGGCGACCGGCAAGGCCGTGAGCACGCCGATCTTCGCGCCGCTGGGCACGACGGACTTCGCGCCCTACACCACACAGCTTAAGGCATCGAACGCTGCGGCGGTCTGGATCGCCAATTCCGGGTCGGATTTCGTCAATTTTTGGAAGCAGGCGAAGCAGTTCGGCCTGATGGACAAGCTTCGCGTCGTCGCCGCCTCGGGAATCGTCAGCACCACCCTGGCGGCGCTCGGCGACCTATCGATCGGCATGACTGGGATTGTCAACTACACGCCGCTGCTGCCCGGTGCCGAAAACAAGGCGTTCGTCGATGCCTTCAGGGCGAAGTCCGGCAAAGAGCCGGGCCTGCCCGCCGTGCAGGGCTATATCGGGACGCAGGCATATCTCACGGCTGTGGAGCGCGCCCACAGCATCAAGCCTGTCGATGTTGCGAAAGCCATGTCCGGCATGGCCCTGCATACTCCCCAATTCGGTGAAGGCACGATCCGGGCCGAGGATCATCAACTAACGCTTCCGGATTTCTTCGGTCACGTGGAGCGTGTAGACGGTAAGCTTGAGGCCGTGGTCGACAAGACCTTCGCTGCGGACGAATGGATGCCGCCTCCCTCAAAGGAGTGCCACCTGCAGTAATAGTCCCGGCGGAGCCGCGGAGCTGTCGGGCGGAGGATGGGCGTGGTTCTGTCAGGTCCTGGGCCGGCGAGTTGGCGGTCTCTGACCGTCATGGCTACACTCTGTCTCGCTGAAGGTTCAGGCGGGATGCGGCGCCCGACACGCCGATCGATTGCCGTCCGGGAACGGCCAGATACCGGCATCTCCTGCGCAAGCTGGGTAATGCCGTTCGCGCCGTTGAGTCATTCCCGTTAGCTGAGCAGTGCGCCGCATTATCAAATGAGCGGTCCGTGCCGCAAGGAACCGACGCATCAGGGCGGCGATTTCGTCCAGCTTTTCGTTGAGCGCGAAGTGCCCGGCGTCCAAGACATGCACCTCCGCGTCGGGCACGTCCTGCTTATAAGCATCGGCGCCTGCCATTGCGAAGGATGGGTCATACTTGCCCCAGACGACCAGCATCGGCGGCTTGTTCTGCCGCATCCAGGCCTGCCACGCCGGGTAGGACGCGACGTTCGATTGGTAGTCGTAGAACAGGTCGGACTGTATCTGCCGCTGACCCGGTCGCGACAGATGTGCGTATTCAGACAGCCACTCGTCAGAGTTATAACGGTCCGGATGGGGGCTCGACCCGATATGGCGCGTTTTGCAGCCCTCCAGCGAGAGGAAGGGCGTGATCACGGCGTCTTCGTGTGCAGCCCGGTCGTTCCAGAACGCTTTGCGCGCATCCCACGCCGGGCCGAGGCCGGCCTCGTTCGCGACGGCGTTCTGCACGACGATGGCGCGCACCCGCTCGGGGTGTTGGACCGCCAGCCGGAACCCGATTGGCCCGCCATAGTCGTTCAGGTAGAGCACGTAACGCGTCAGGCCAAGCTTGTCGGTGAGATGGTCAACAACCTCGGCCAGGTGGTCGAACGTGTAGTGGAACTGTGACGCGGGGGGTGAGCCGCTGAGGCCAAAGCCGGGATAGTCGGGCGCGATCACACGGTATCGGTCGGCCAGGAGCGGGATCAGTCCATCGAACTCGCGCGACGAGGACGGGTAGCCGTGCAGCAACAGGATCACTGGGGCGTGCGGAGCCCCCGCCTCGCGGTAGAAAACGTCGACGCCGTCAACCGACGCCGTGTGATAGGTGATTGTGGCGGACGTGGACGGCAACGTTTGCGCCGCAACAGCGCCCGTGGCCGCCATCATCATAGCCGCCGAGGCGGCCAGCAGACGCTTGCCCATCGCGCATCTCCCTTCGTCTACTCCGGAGCGCGGCGCCAGAGTAGTGGCTACTTTTAAACCTTCAGGAAGTCACCAATCGCCTCGGCGATATCTGCCGCATGTGTCTCGAGCGCGAAGTGCCCTGTATCGAGGAAGCGAACTTCGGCGTTCGGGAGGTCGTGCTTGTAGGCCTCGGCGCCTGGCGGCAGGAAGAAAGGATCATTCTTGCCCCAGATCGCCAGCAGCTTCGGTTGATGCTCGCGGAAATACTCTTGGAAGGCGGGATAGAGCGCCACGTTGCTCGCATAGTCGAGCATCAGGTCGAGCTGGATCTCCTCGGCCTCTGACCGCTGCATATACCAAGCATCGAGCGCGATGCCGTCGGGAGAGAGCATCGTCGTGTCGGAAACGCCATGCTCGTACTGCCAGCGGATAGAAGCCGGCGTCAGGAACTCGCGCAGGGCTTGGCGGTTGGTGTCGTTCGGATCGTGCCAGTAGCGCTCGATCGGATTCCAGCCGTCGCTGAGCCCTTCCTTATACGCGTTGCCGTTCTGCGAAATGATGGCGGTCACGCGCTCGGGGTTCGCCATGGCGACGCGGAGGCCGATGGGAGCGCCGTAATCGAAGATGTAGAGTGTGAACCGGTCGAGGCCGATCACTTCGGTGAAGCGCCCGATGACCTTGGCAAAATTGTCGAAGTTGTACGCGAACTGCTTGCGCGAGGGCAGCGCCGATCGGCCGAAACCAGGCAGATCCGGCGCGACCAGGTGGAAACGGTCCGCGAGCAGCGGGATCAAGTCGCGGAACATGTGACTGGAGGTGGGAAAGCCATGCAACAGCAGCAGCGTCGGCTTCGAGCGGTTGCCGGCCTCGCGATAGAAGACCTCGAACCCGTCGACGTCGGCTGTGCGGTAGCTTGGGTGAGGCATGGTCGTACTCCCTGGTTGCTGGACGCCAATGGCGGCCAGGAACGGTGATCGTTGGGCGGTCGGGGTGGTTTAGAAGCCTAGGTCGCTAAGGCCCGAATGGGCACGTCATTGATGCAGGCAAAGCGGCGGCGCATCAGGCCGTTCTCGTCGAATTCCCAGTTCTCGTTCCCGTAGAAGCGGAACCAATAGCCGCTGTCGTCGCGCCATTCGTAGGCGAAGCGCACCGCGATCCGGTTCTCAGTGAACGCCCACAGCTCCTTGATCAGTCGGTAGTCCAGCTCGCGGTCCCATTTGCGCGTGAGAAAGCCGATGATCGCTTCACGTCCCTCAACGAACTCGGTGCGGTTTCGCCAGCGGCTTCCCACAGTATAGGCGAGCGCTACCTTCTCGGGGTCGCGGCTGTTCCAGCCATCTTCCGCGAGACGCACTTTATCGATCGCCGTTTTCTGCGTGAACGGCGGCAGGGGCGGACGTTGGTTACTCTTGGCTGAGCTCTTGAGATGCAAGGCGGGTGAGCAGCTCGGCGTTTACGGATTCGAGCTGAGCAAGACGGTCCCGGAGCGGACGGACCGCATCGGCGACCTCCTGCTCGGTGAACCGCGGAGTGATGTGTTGCGGACAGTTCCAGTCAAAGGCTTCAAGCCGCAGCCGGATGATCCGTTCGAGCTTCGCTTCGTAGCCCGCTAGGCCAACGAGCTTGGTCAGGGCAGGATCGGCTTCGAGTGCGACCGCCTCGACATGCCCGTATACCTTCAGCCTTGCGCGTCGCGCATAGTCCATCAGAAATAGGCACGCTCGATCGTTCGCCGCGAGGTTGCCGACGCTGATGTACTGAAGATTGCCGCGATAATCGGCGAAGGCCAACGTGCGGTCGTCGACCAGCTTCAGGAAGCCACGTGGGCCGCCCCGATGCTGGACATAAGGCCAACCGGTCTCGGAAACCGTCGCAACGTATAAGCTGTCGCGGTCGGCGATGAACGCCGCCTCGTTCTCGGTGAATCGGTCGAAGGCGCGCTGGCCCTTGAAATCGGTCCAGAGGCCGTCGGCACCCATCGCCGCCTGGGCGGCTCGGACGCTGGGCGTCACAGCGATATCGAGGAAGCCATAGGACATGACGGGTCCCCAGTACCACAGAAAGAGCCGACGCCTGCTTCAAGCGTCAGCCCGCTTTGTCACGCGGCTGCGGGGGCGCCGACGACCGAAAAGAGGGAACGTCGTCGTGGACGGGGGGATGGTAAGACGGGACATAGGGGCACCTCTTGCAGGTCACGACCTCGCATTGGTTCGGCCGCAGGGGAGGATGTCGTCTTTCCATGGGATTGCATGATACGGTAGGAGTGAAATTCATCTCGCCAGAAGTTGGAAAGGCGAATGGACCGCTTCGAAGCCATGTCGATGCTGCTTGAGGTGGCGGAAAAGGGTAGTCTGTCCGCGGCCGGCCGGTCGCTGCGGGTCTCGGTGCCGACGCTCAGCCGGAAGATCTCTGACCTCGAAACGCTGCTCGGCGCGCGGCTCCTGATCCGCAGCACGCGCAAGCTCACCTTGACTGACGCCGGCATCACCTATGTGGCGGCCGCGCGGCGTATCCTCGAACAGGTCGAAGATGCCGAGCGCGAGGCGGCTGGCGAGTTCACCACGCCAAAGGGGGAGCTTGTCGTCACCGCGCCCATTCTGTTCGGCCGGCTACACGTCCTGCCCGTGGTCGCCGAATTCCTCGCGTTGTTCCCCGAAATCAACATCCGTCTTCTATTGGCGGATCACAACGTCCATTTGATCGAGGAACATGTCGACATGGCTGTGCGGATCGGAAGGCTGCCCGACAGCGCGGCGGTCGCGACGCGGGTCGGATCCATGCGGAGAGTCATCTGCGCGAGTTCCGACTGTGCTTGGAGCTCAAGGCGTACCGCAGACGCCCGAAGAGCTCCAGCGACTTCCCTGCATCACGGTTGGGACACCCATGCCTTCGCCGAAATGGCGTTTCCAGTCCGGCAGATCAGCCGCTGCCGTTGAAATTTCGATCGCACCCCGCCTTTCGGTGACGACCGCGGAGGCCGCGGCGCAGGCGGCGATCCGCGGTGTCGGGCTGGTAAGGCTGCTCCACTATAAGGTGGTAGAAGCGGTCGAAGCCGGGGCGCTCCACATCGTTCTCGACGCATTCGAGCCGGAGCCGGAGCCGATCCACTTCGTCCACGCCGCTCGCGGCCAGATGCCGCTCAAGACGCGGCGCTTTCTCGATTTCGCGGCGCCACGGCTTCGGCAGTCCATGAGCAGGATCCACTCCGCCGTGTAGAGGCGCCGGCTTGAGCGTCAAGGCTGCCTTCGGTCGGCTTCAGCGACATCATGCGACGCGACCTCGTCGAGACTTCTCCCCAACGTGCAGGATCTCTGAATTTCTGTCATCCTGAAATGCAGGCCGTGGTCATTGCCGCGGCAGAGGAAGCCGGGGCGACCGTCGTGCGGGGTGCGCGAGCGGTCGAGTTAGTCCCTGATGTGCGTCCCGGAGTTCGCGCTCAGCCGTTCAGCAGGACGCGAACCCTCAGCAGTCTACCGTGGCCGCCTCCTCGTCGGTGCGGACGGGAAGACCAGGCAATCTTGCCGATCACCGAACAGAAGGTCATGTCGCAGCCGCCGATGTCGCTTTATGGAAAGTTCCTACAGACCTTGGAAGTGCGTCATGTACGGTTGGAGTTGGCTTTCAACTCCCAATCGCTCATAGAACGAGTTGAGGAACACTACAGCCGTTCGAACTGACCACGCCGCGCATGCTGCGCTCAGAAACTTATGTGGAAAAAGCTTGCGTGCTGAGAGATGAAGGGGGGCTTCGGGAATTCAAATGCCGAAGCGTTTTGAAGAATTTCTGCCTCTCGATTTTCCGCTTCCCACTGTGATTTGTAGTGAACTAGCTCATTACGTAGCCCAACGAGGATCTCCGGTAGACTTTGGGTAGTGGCGGCTTATAATTACCCAGACGGTGCAAGATCAACTCGTATTGATACAATGTTTTCTGGCGGTCAACCAACTCGGCGAGTGGCGCGATAAAGTCGCGACTGTTTGCGTCTACTCTATCTGAGCCGAGATAACTTCCCGGGCCGTGCATAACCAATTCAGCGCTTTCAGCCTCCAACGCGGCGGCGCACTGCATTATGACGGCGGTCACGAGTCCCAAATGTTCGGTTCGGATTGGCTCGTCAGGGTTGTCAGGGCAAACACGCTCGATCTCCGAACAACGTCGGGCCAGTATGGCGCTTGAGCAAAGGAACTGAGCGGTAAAGCTATACCGAACATCCAAAGTGGCTCTTCCTGTAGCCGCTGCGTGGGCGCGTCCCCCAAGTGGCAGCGTCCTACAATTGTTGGTGTTTCTAGCCACGGCTGCCAATTCTTGAAATCGTCGCCCTTGCGATGCTGTAGCTTCTCGCCAGTTCTTTAAGCGTCGCCCCTTCGGCCCCCCGCCGCCGTGCTTCTCTCTGCTGCTGCGGCGTGAGCTTCGGCGGTCCGCCCATATGCTGCCCGCGTGCCTGCACCCGTGCCCGGCGTTCGGCGCTGCTGGTGCGGATCAGGTCACGTTCCACGTCCCCCAGCCCGCCGAGAACGGCGATCATCAATCGCCCGGTGGTGGTGGCGATGTCGGCCCACGGCTCCGCCAGTGACCGGAATGCGCCTTCGCGTCCACATCTGTTTATATCGCTTTTCTATCCACGCTCCTGTCAAATTCGGATATCCTCTAGTATGGAAAGTGTGCCGCCGGGAGCGTGCCGCGCCCTATGAAGGACTCTCAATCCGATGAGCCGCGGTCGTAGTAGCGGCGGTTTCCCGGCGGGCCGTCATCTCCCGAACCGCCCGAGGTTGAGCGGCCGACACCAGAAAGCACTCTCTGGCACGGCTCGACGAGCGCCGATAGCAACGTCGTGCCCCGGTCGATCAGCTCCCCGCCAGCGCCGCTCTTAGTCGTTGCCGCCGGCCATCGCTCCGCTCTAGGATTTCCCATGAACCTAATGCTGCCGATCCCGGACGACCTTGCCCAGCGGCTCGGCGCCGATGGAAGCGATGTCGTGCGCCGCGCGCTGGAGGCGTTCGCGGCGGCCGAGTATCAGGCCAGCCGGCTAACCCACCACGAGCTGCGTCGGCTACTCGGCTTCGGGACGCATGCCGAACTCGACGGCTTCCTCAAGGGACGTGGCTTTTTCGAGGAATACACGCTCGCCAATCTCGACCGAGAGCGACAGGATCTGCAACGGCTCGGCTTCTGAGACTTGCGTGTTGTCGTCGCGGACGCCGGTCCACTGCATTACCTCGTGCTGGTCGGTCACATAAACCTGCTGCCCGAGCTCTTAGGTCAGGTGATCGTGCCGATGGCGGTGCGTTCCGAGCTTCTCCACCCGGCAGCACCGGATCCGGTGCGGCACTGGGCGGCCAACCTGCCGGCATGGCTGGCCGGCTCGTCGGCGCCGCTGGGTGATGATCCGGTCCTGCGGAAACTCGATGACGGCGAGAACGCAGCCATCACCCTCGCCCTCTCTCTTCGCGCGGACCTGGTGCTGCTGGACGATCGCGCCGGCGTCGCGGTTGCCCGCACGAAAGGGCTCACCGCCATCGGTACAATCGGCATTCTCGATCTAGTACTACAGTTGCGGAATGAGTGCGGGTCTGATTCGCTGTCGCTGCTTGGGGAGGCGGCGATGTTGGTTGCGGATTGGTCGGGCGCGTCGTTGCGCTGGGAGGATGAGCTTGCGGGACTGAAGCGGCGGCTGTCCGGCGCGTTCGGTCGCCCGGAGGTGCGGGCCTCGGCGGGTGCGTTCATCGACGGGCTGCTGTCAGGCATTGCGCGCAAGACCGGCTGGTTGATGGCCGAGCAGGCGGGTCTTGATCGACCGTACCGGATGCAATCGCTGCTCGGGCGCAGTGTGTGGCAGGCCGATGCGCTGCGCGATCTGGTGCGGGCGGAGGTGATGGCCACGCTCGGCGACCCGCGCGGGGTGCTGGTGGTTGACGAGACCGGCTTTCTCAAGAAGGGGATGCATTCGGTTGGCGTCGCGCGGCAGTATTCTGGGACGGCGGGGCGGATCGAGAACTGCCAAGTCGGGGTGTTTCTGGGCTATGCGAGCCCGCCCGGCCAGGCGCTGATCGACCGGCGGCTCTATCTGCCCGAGGTCTGGACCGATGACGCGGAGCGGCGCCGGCGGGCGCAGGTGCCAGAGGCGGTGACGTTCGCGACCAAGCCGCAAATCGCCTGCGAGCTGATCGCCGCGGCGCTGGATGCGGGCACGCCCTGCGCGTGGGTGCTGGCCGATGCACTCTACGGTTCAGCCTCGCGGCTTCGCCGAATGCTCGAAGCGCGCCGCCAATCCTACGTCCTCGCCACGCGCTCGAACCATGTGCTGCGGCTGCTGACCAGGGACGGGCTGCTGCAAACCGATCCGGCGGAGATGGCCGATGCGCTGCCCCCTGCCGCTTGGCATGCGCACGCGGCGGGAGAAGGATCAAAGGGGCCGCGCCTCTACGACTGGGCGCGCATCGCGCTGCCATGGACGGTGGACGAGGGATTTGAACGCTGGCTGCTGATCCGCCGCAACAGGCGCGACTCCCATGAGCGGGCCTACTATCTCGCCTTCGCACCTGCCGGCACGGGGCTTGCCGAACTGGCCGGCGCGGCCGGCCTGCGCTGGACGATCGAGGAGTGCTTCCAGCGTGCCAAGGAGGAACTCGGGCTCGATCACTGCGAGGCCAGATCCTGGCAGGGCTGGCATCGCCACATGACGCTGTGCATGGCCGCGCTCGCCTTCCTGACCGGGTTGTCGGCCCAGCTTCGCCGCGCCGCCGGCGGCAAACCGAACGAAAGGAGTTCAAGCGCTCTCGCCGCCTGAGCATGCCGACGCTCCCGACACCGAGCGTGCCGGAAATCAGGACCATGATCGCTCGTCTGTTGCTGGCGCCGATTGCGCGGCCGGTCTTCGTGTTCGCTTGGTCCTGGTGGCGACGATGCCACCAAGCGTCAGCTTCCCAAGCGCATCGCCGCAGCCGAACCAGCGCGCCTTTTCGGAGCAGCGCCTTCAGCTTGGCGAAGGCGTTCTCGATCGGATTGAAGTCCGGCGAGTAGGGCGGCAGATAGCGCAATGTCGCGCCCGCGGCTTCGAGCAGGACGCGAACTCCGCAGCGCTTGTGGGCGGGCAAATTGTCCATGATGACGATGTCGCCGAGCCGTAGCGTGGGTGCCAGCACCTGCTCGACGTAGGCAAGGAAGGCGTTGCCGTTCATCGGTCCGTCCAGCACCATCGGGGCGGTCATGCCATCCAATCGCAGGGCGCCGGTGAAGGTGGTGGTTTGCCAGTGGCTGTGCGGCACCGGCGCCCGGCAACGCTCACCGCGCTTCGCACGGCCGCGCCGCCGCGCCATCTTGGTCGAGGCGCCGGTCTCGTCGACGAACACCAGGCGCTCGGGGTCAAGGTCCGGCTGCGCCTCAAACCACGCCTCGCGCCGGGCTGCGACGTCGGACCTGCTCTGTTCGCTGGCGTGCGCGGTTTTTTGGAAGGTCATGCCGTGGCGGTCGAGGAAGCGCCAGATCGTGCTGGGCGCGAAGCTGGCGCCGTGCCCGCGCTTGAGCAGGTCGGCAAGCTCGGCCAACGTGATGTCCACCTGCGCCTCGATCGCGCCCAGGATGACTTCACCATGCGCCTCGATGCGATGCGAGCGGAGATCGCCGCCCTTGGGCTTTGCGGCCGTCGCGCCGGTCTCCCGCCATGCCCGCAGCCAGCGCACTGCGGTCGCCACCGCCACCCCAAAGCGAGCGGCGGCGGCGTTGCGCGATAGTCCGCCGTCGACGGCCGCGATCACTCGTACCCGCAGATCTTCGGACAAGGTCTTCGCCATGCAAGCCGGCCCCCTCGCCAGCAGCCATGGTGAACGTATGGCCCGCCCCGTCTGCAAGCTGTGTTGACCTTGTCTGGCACTGAGCAGTCTGCGTGAACGTATCCGGCTTCGGAGCAAGCTCCCTGCCAAGATGGAGATCCGCGCAGCCCGGTCCTTCAAATCAGAGCGGCCTCGCAGGCCGTTCAATGCAGTCAGGCTTCCGTGCTGCCGGTCGACTGTCAGGCCATCTCTGTCACCACCTCCCGCAGATCTCGTGGACCGGGCGATCGCTTCCGGTCGCCCCGATCAACTCTTCATTGTCAGCTTGCTGCCACCATGGCCTCGTACGTCCGGCCATGCGCGAGCACGGCCCAGACGATCCGCGCCAGCTTGTTGGCCAGCGCCACGATCGCGGTGTTCTTGTGTGCCCTGGCGAGCAGGCCGCGCACCCAGTGCCCCAGGCGGGTATTCGTTGCCGCCAGTCTCGGCATCACTGCGCGGGCGCCGTGGATCAGGTTCTTGCGCAAGTAGCGGCTGCCCCGCTTGGTGATCCCGAGCAGTTTTGGCTTGCCGCCCGTGGTCGCTTGCTTCGGCACAAGGCCAAGCCAGGCGGCCAAGTCGCGCGCACGCCCAAACGCGCTCGCGTCGCCGATTGCCGCCACCAACGCGGTTGCATTGACCGGGCCGATGCCGGGGATCGTCGCCACCCGCCGTGCAGCTTCGTCAGCCCGGGCGCTGGCTGCGAACTCGTCATCGAACACGCCGACGCGCCGGTCCAGCTCGGCCCACTCGGCGCGCATGTCGGCGACGAGCAAACGCAGCCGTGGGCTGAGCGGATCAGGTTCTCCGGCAACGACCGGCGCGTCCAGCCACGCCAGCAACGCGCGCCGGCGCTGTGGCAGCACGACGCCGCGCTCGAGCAACAGCGCCCGCAATTGGTTGATCAGCGCCGTCCGTTCCGCCACCAGCCGGTCGCGTGCCCGATGCAGGGCCTGCATGTCGAGCTGCCCCTCGGCCTTGACTGGCACGAAACGCATCGTCGGCCGTGTCGCCGCCTCGGCAATCGCCTCCGCGTCCCGGTCATCGTTCTTCTGCGCCTTCACATACGGCCGCACGTATTCAGGCGGCATCAGCCGAACCTGGTGTCCCTGCGCCTGCGCCACTCGTGCAACAAAGTGGGCACCACAGCACGCCTCCATCGCCACGACACAGGTCGGCAGCTTGGCCAGAACCAACGCCAAACCGTCGCGTGCGACCCGTCGCCGCAGCACCACCTTGCCTGCGTTGTCCAATCCCACAACGCTACAGCTGTTTTTGCCCAGATCGATCCCAAGCACCGATACCGCCGTCATCTCGCCCTCCTGTGCAAAGAGGGACCCTACGAGGATCACCTCAGGGAGGGGCGGGCCATCCCATAATCAGATCTCAGCCGAGCCGGGCAAGACCCTTCCGAGTCGGGTCGCTCAGAATGTGCTCCCGGTGAGAAGTGCGGGCTAGGTCCTCAGGATGCGCCAAGTGTCCGATCGAAATGGGGGCCGCTCCACCGAGCGACTGTGGCGACAAAGCCACAATTCGACTTAACTTGGCACGGGCGATCGGACACGCCACTCCGTATCGGGGTGCGAGAGGCACATAACCGATTGGGGGCGCGTCGATCTAAAGGATTCGTGATCGCACCAACGGCGGTTTCGTTGCCGCTCCGAACGCAAGCGCGCTAACCTACGTTTGTATACCCGGTCCGGGGAGGATGGATTGGGTGGTAAAACCGGCATTTCCGCCGGCCGAAAGGGGTGCCTCGATTCGACGACGCAAGCGACACCTTCCTCCACTCCGGGCGGAGGACCTCGTCCCACTTGACTTGCAACGTTTGGAAGTGCCGCTTCGATTGCTGGACCGGCTTATCTTGTTCGTCGTAGTTCCCCCACTTGCCCGCACTACGAAACCAAAGCAAATATGCGGCCGAGGTGCCACATGACCATTACCGCCGTCCCTATGCTTGTCTTCGTGCCCCTGATCGGGCTCGGGCTGCTGGTGTGCGCAGCAGCTGTCTATACCCAGGTGCAGGCTCACCGCAGGCTGGACAGGAAACGGCACCTGGTCGACCTGCGGCGCGAGTGACGGTCAGCGACCGACTGCAAGGCAAGAAAGTCATTCTGAAGATGCGGGATTGCAGTTTGGCATCTCCGGTGACTAGAGGCATCCAGCATTCTGACGGCTGACAAGCTGGCCAGCAACTCCTCATCTTTCCGTCGCGCTCTCATACCCCCGGGTGGACCACTGTACGCTCGATGTAGTCCATGATTTCGGGTCGTTCGGCACGACGCCAAACCGGCTGACCCACGCTGCCGTTCGCTACGGTGCCGTGCCTAGCCTCGAGCCCAGCATTGATGTATAGGCGAGCAAATGCTGCAATAAAGGTCAACACTCGAAGGAATGCAATGAGCAGTTGTTACGATGCACCGCATCTCGCTCGCAATGAGGCGAACTTCACTCCCCTGACGCCACTCAACTTCCTGTCCCGCGCCGCCGCAATTTACCCGGACAAGGTCGCGGTCGTCTATGGCGCGATGCGGTTCACCTACAGCGAGCTTTACGATCGTTGCCGGCGGTTCGCCGATGCGCTGCGCCGCCGTGGCATCAAGCCGGGTGACACTATCGCCGTCATGGCCCCCAACATTCCCGCATTGCTCGAGGCGCATTATGGCGTTCCGATGGCAGGCGCAGTTCTGAATGCAATAAATCACCACTTAGACGCGCGCTCCATCGCTTTCATTCTAGCGCACGGGGAAGCAAAACTCCTGATCGCCGACCGCGAGTTCGCTCCGGTCGTCGGAACAGCACTCCAACTACTGGAAGTTCCGATTCCGCTTGTCGAAGTCGACGATCCTTTATGGGGTGCACCGCGGGGCACATCGCCTAATGGGACTGAATACGAGACTTTCCTCACCGAAGGCGACCCGGCGGCCATCTGGGCCAAGCCGGCCGACGAGTGGGAGCCGATCGCACTCAACTATACCTCGGGTACCACAGGCCATTCCAAGGGCGCCGTCTACCACCACCGCGGCGCCTTTCTAAATGCGCTCGGCAACGTTGTCACGTTCGGCCTCAGTAGGGATACGGTCTATCTGTGGACCCTACCGATGTTCCACTGCAACGGCTGGACGTATACCTGGGCGGTGACCGCGGCCGCCGGCACCCATGTTTGCATGCGCCGCGTCGATCCAGCATCGATCTTTAACGCGATTGAAAGGCACCGCGTTACCCACCTCTGCGGGGCGCCGATTGTGCTGAATTTGCTGGTGCATGCGCCTGCATCAGTCAAGCGCCGCTTCGACCAAATTGTCGAGGTAGGGACCGGGGGAGCGGCGCCGCCCGCAGCTGTGATCGAAGCGATGGAACGAATGGGCTTCCGCGTCACCCATCTCTACGGTTTGACCGAAAGTTTCGGCCCTTGCGCGGTCTGCGCATGGCAAGAGGATTGGGCAAGTTTGCCGACACCCGTGCGGGCGGCGCGTATGGCACGGCAAGGTGTGGCGACTTTCACTGTTGACCGTTTACGCATCGTCCATCCTGCGACAATGACCGATGTTCCAGAGGACGGCAGCACCTTGGGAGAGCTCCTGCTGCGGAGCAACACCTTGATGCGGGGGTACTGAAAGATCCAGTCGCAACCGAAGCGGCGTTCGAAGGCGGCTGGTTCCATACGGGCGATCTCGCCGTTTCCCATCCCGACGGATATTTCGAAATCAAGGATCGCTCAAAAGACATTATCATCGTAGGTGGCGACAACGTTTCTTCGCTTGAGGTGGAGAGCGTGCTCTACCGTCATCCACAAGTCATGGAGGCGGCGGTTGTCGCAAAGCACGACCCTGTCTGGGGTGAGGTTCCGTGCGCATTTGTCACACTTAGGCCAGACACTGGCTCGGTTTCCGTCGAGGACATCGTCACTTGGTGCCGAGCTAACCTCGCCTTGTTCAAGGTGCCAAGAAGCGTCGTGTTTGGGCAGTTGCCAAAAACCGCGACTGGAAAGATCCAGAAGTTCCAGCTGCGCGAGCGCACTAAGGAAGTTGTTCCTGTATTATCCGACCACCCGATAGGCGATCTCACAGCGGATGGTGCGCTCGAGCGGAAGCTCCAGAGCATTTGCGAGAGGGTATTGGGCATTTCTCCTATCGAATGGTCACAGAAGTCTTCCAGAATGCTCCGACTCTCTCCACCTTGCTAAACCTCTTTACTGAAATTGTAGAACGCCTAAAACCTAATTCGGAGTTCGGCACTTTGTTTGCGTGCTCGACCATAGCGGATTTGGCTGCCGTGATCCGTGGGACAGAAGCCGGTGGAGTGCGAAAAATCACGAGCAATCGCCGGCGCCCGGATCTCCGTCCGGCCGGTCCCTCCGACATCGAGCCGCTCTGCAGGTTTCTCCATCAAGGCTTCATGCAGAGTGGTCTACCTCTCTCTGCTTGGCCGCACTTATTCGACTACAAGTGGATTGATAAGCCTGATCTTGGACTTGTGCTTACCATCGGAGATGAGATAGTAGGCTTTATAGGTAAAATTTATGCATCTCGCACCATAGGGGAAAGCACCGGTGTCGTATGCAATCTTACATCTTGGTACGTGCTTCCTGAATACAGGGGATGGGCGGGCGAGCTTCTCGCTGCCGCCGTCCGCGATGAGAACGTGACCTTCACCGCCTTCACCCCGGGACCAGCTGCGACCCAAACGCTCGAAAAGTTGGGATTTACTAGACTATACACCCGCAAGCTTGCCTTGCTGCCGTTGTTCCACGTCGGCACCTTCCGAGAGCATGGCATTTCAATCAACTTCGACCCAGCGACAATCCGCCGGGCGCTCGACGATGAGCATCGTCGGCTGCTAGACGACCACGTTGGGTGCGACTGCTTGTTTTTGGACATGAGATCAGGATCTGAGCACGCCTTTCTCATCGTCAAACGTTTCGCCCGAGGTAATGCGCGGTTGAACCGGCTTATCTCGAGGGATGTCAAAATACCGTACTCAGAGGTTCTGTATTGCAGTAACCCAGTCTTTCTCGCACGGCATCTTGAACGGGCCAAGCTGGCGATATTGTGGCGGCAACGCACTGCCGTCCTGGTCTGCGACGAGCGGCTTTTTTCAGAGCAACCGAAAGGACGATGGATGGAAATGCCCGCGCTATACCGTTCACCGCTAACTGAGGTAGGGCAGCTTGATACGCTCTACTCTGAACTGGTCTTGCTCCCGTTTGACGTGTAAGTGCCTCCCCCGCCATCCGGTTGATTGTGACACTTCGCAAGCAGATGATTTCTGGGATGGAGGTGTGAGTGGTCCCGGCGACGCCTACTACAATCCGTATGGCGGCAGCGCGTTCAATGTTTTCCAGTCGCACGACGTCGATAGCAGTAGCGCAAACAAGACGTTCGTCGTCGCCAACGTCGCCTACAACAATGACCAGAAGGTGGACAGCACAGCCATCAACTTCAACTCGAAAACCGATGGCAACGGCATCATCATCGATACGAACCGGCAGTTCTCATACCACGGCGGCACCGTCGTCGCGCTGAACGTCGCTTACAACAACGGTGCCACAAGCGGCGGCTCCCGCACCATCGAACGCAAGCTCGTACGCGAGCACCGTGCCGTTCGACCAACAACCGGATCCGTCGTCGGGCAGCCCGTCGACATCTTTCTCGACCAGAAAACATCCGGACCCCTTCGTCACCGTGTAAGTCATAGGCCCGACCGGCTTTTTTGGCGCTGACTGTTGACCGCTCGCGGGCTTTCCCACCGGCAGCGGCCTTGCCCCAAAGGCGGACCGAGCGGCTTCAACTCGCTTCACGGGAGTGGTCTCTTTCTCAACTGTCTCGTCTGGCATGCTGGCCGCCATGGCAGGCCACCTGGGATGGCAAGCCAGATGATAGTGTTCGGTTGGGCCGCATCCGTTCGGTTGCTTATCGGTAGGCAGGATGACGGGTCGGCGCAGGGAGCCCGAGGAACATCGAAGCGACAACTTCCAATAGGGGTGCTTTGCTGTCCCTCCTGGGATCGCTGACTATAGCGAAATCGTTGGACCACGGTCGGGCCCCTGCCGAAGCCGGTGATCCGGCATCAGTCTCTGGCGCAGGTCGCGGGTGACGCGCATGACCTGCGCCCTGGCGTGCTTGATCGCCGGCCCGATCGCGGCCAGCTTCTGGCGCATCCCGATCGTGTGCAGCTCCGACGGCGGATAGCCGTTGGCGACGCGTTGCTCGGCAACCGACAGGCCGCGCGGGAACTGGATGGCCGAGCCGCGCCGGAGCTTGCGGACGCGGTCCAGCATGTCGAGTGCGAGATCCTTTGCCGGCTGGGCGCTGAAGTTCCGCCCGACGTTGCCCCACTTGTCGTCCAAGGTGATCTCGCGCGTGTCGTTCAGCGGACGACGCTGGCGCACGTCCTGCCGCTCGGCCGCCTCGCTCGTCACCAGGAACGATTGCTGCCGGTGGCGTGTGCCGGCCGAGTAGGCTTGCAGCCCGTTCACCGCCTGGCTGCCGGACGGCAGGGCGACGATGTGCTCCGGCGCCGTGCTGCCTTGCGCGGTGTGGATGGTCATCACCTCGCCATAGGCCAGGCGGACGCGCCCGGTCCGTGTCGGCCAGGCTCTCCCAGGCCACCCACCCTTCCCTGCCCGTCTTGGCTGACCGGGCCGTCATGCCCCTGTCGTCGAGGGCGACCACCTCGAGCACCGAGCCGTTGCGGCCGATGCTGCCGCCGCCGCCGTCCGCGAAGCGCGCCCCGGTGCTCTTGAACAGCCGCACCCGGTCCCCCTTGGCGAGCGCCATGTCGGCCACGCGCCCATCCGGGTCGACAACCTGGATGCGCTTCTCGTCCGGCCCGACCTGGCCCATGGCGCGGCGCTCGTCCCGGATGGCGAGGCTGATGCGGTGCGCGTCCGCGTTGGTCGGCGCGCTCACGGTAGGCGCGGCGCCGGTCTCCCGCGTTCGCTCGGCGTAGAGCCTGGCGACCCGCGCCACGGCCTCGTTGTAGCCGCCCGGAACCATCTCGGCGGTGCCGTCCTGGCGCTTCATGTCGAGCGCCTCCTTGGCCCGCCCCGCGCGGAACAGCCCGACGATCTCCCGCTCGCGCTCGGTCTGCTGGCGCACCGTGGTGACGATCACCGGGACCTGCTCGGGCCCGAGCGCACGCCGGCTCAGCTCGATGATGGCGCCGGCCTGGATGGAGCTGCATTGCTTGTCGTCACC
Organism: uncultured Alphaproteobacteria bacterium; assembly: GCA_963719345.1. Taxonomy (GTDB): domain Bacteria; phylum Pseudomonadota; class Alphaproteobacteria; order Acetobacterales; family Acetobacteraceae; genus CAVRCA01. The sequence goes on along the minus strand of CAVRCA010000004.1, from coordinate 210,053 downwards.
CAACGCGACGATCGAGAAGCCGTGCTGCTCACGCAGCCGCAGCAGCTCCAGTCCCTGACGTGTTCCCAGCAGGCCCCACTCGTCAACTGTAACGACCGAGTTCCTGTCGAGCTTGATGTCGCCCCCTTTGGCCGCGTCGATCAGCACCGAGAACGCCTTGACGTTTTGCCTGTCGATGCCGGCCTCCACCATGTCGTCGGCCTGTCGCCACGCCAGCGAGGCGCCAAAGACCTGCCGCCCCTGTTCCTTCCAGGCGGCGACCAGGGGCTGCAGGGCCGTGGTCTTGCCCGCCCCGGCGGCGGCGATCGCCACGCCAAGGCCGCCGCCGGTTCCCAGGCGCTCGATCATCGCCCGTTGCGCCCGGCCGTGGTCGTCGGAGAAGTCGAGGCCGCTGTCCCGGATGTGCCGGCGCAGCACGCCGGCCGGCAGCGCCCCGCTGCGATCGCCGGCGGCCTCCTTCGCCAAGGCGACGAACTCAAGCTCCTCCCGCGCGTGCAGCGTCGTCGTCACCGCGATGCGCTTGTCTTCCTCGCCCCAGACGAGGGCGGTGCGTTCCCCGTACTGGTCGACGCCCTCCTGGCGCATGAGCGCGGTCACGGCGCCGAGGTCGTCGGCGTCCTTGATGCCGGCGTGGACCAGCCCGCGCCCGGCCGCCGTCCGCAGGTCCCAGTGGGAGATGACGGCCTTCTGCTCGAGCTTGCCGGCGACGAAGGGAAGCGCGGCGTCGTAGGCCATCCTGATCCGCTGCCCGGGCGCCAGCTCGGGTGCCGGCGGCCCGTAGGCCAGGAAGGAGCGCGGCTCCCAGCCCGCCGCGTCCCGGGCCTGGCGCTTCCAGTCGGCGATGTCGGCGACGCCGTCCTTGCCGCCCTTCTGGTCGGCCGCCTGCGCCGCCGTCCTCGTCCGCGCGGTCTGCTGCTCGGGGCTCAGCTCGTCCCAGTTCTCGCCGCGTTCGGCCGTAAAGGCCCGGGCGGCAGCCTCGCCGGCGTTCGTGCGCTTGGAGAACAGGGCCCGCATCTCATCCGGCACCGCGACCATGCGGGCAGCACCGGTCTTCTCGTCCATCACCACATCGAACCCGGCGTCCCGCAGGTTCTGCGCCAGCGTGGCGTGGTAGAGCGCGTCCGCCTCGAACATGAAGCCGGCGATGCGCTTGGTGTTGAGCGACCCGACCTTGGTCCCGCCTTCCGCGTAGACGACGTTGGGGACGAGCATGTGGGTGTGGAGGTCGGGATCGCCCGGCGCGTTCTCGATCCGCACCATCCGCGTCCCGCCGTTCCCCGACAGGACTTTGACGGGTCGCGCCGTATGATGCGTGAACTCAAGCCAGGTCACGTGGCCGGGGAGTTCCTCGCCCTCGCCGCCGGCCCCGGTGCGGACGACGCCGATCTCCTTGGCCATATAGGCCATGGCCGTCCGGGCCGCCTCGACATGGGCGTGGAAGATGGCGGCTTGCTCGGTCGGCGGCGCGAACGCCCAGGCGACCGACACCGACTTGTCCGGCGACGGCGTAAAATCGTAGCTGCCGATCGGCTGGCTGACGGTCTCCTCGCCGGTCTTCGGGTTGACCCCGAGATGGCGCACCTTGGCGTAGGTCTTGCCCTCGATCTTCTCGCCATCAGCGCTCCGCCCAGCCAGCAGGCCGTTGATCTGGTCGCGCGTGAGCGGCACCTCGGGGTCGATGCCGAGCCCCTGGGCGACCAGGGGGTGCATGTCGGGCCGCAGGACCGCCAGGGGCGGCGCGATCGCCGGCTCGCCCTTCTCGACCCGCCGGATCGCATCGTCCAAGCGGGCCGCGATGCGGTCGCCGGCCGCCTCCAGCCGATCGGGATCGCCGCCCCTGCGCAGCCAGCCCTCCATCAGGCGGTCCATGGCCTCGTCGTGCGGCAGGTGCCCGTTGGCCACGAGTTCGGCGCAGACAGAAAGCTCCTGGTCCGGCTGCCGGGCCAGGCCTCTTGTGTAGTAGGCGGCAAGGCGGGACTGCTCGGGCGACAGCGTGTTGTTCAGCAGGTGGTCCGTCATGCCGCCGACGGAGGACGGCGCGCCACCGGCGATGGAGGCGAAGCCGAACACTGGCTACCGGGCGGCCGGACTGGCGGCGAGGCGGCGCATTCTTGCTGTTTGCGATGGACCATATCGATCCGAGGGATTTCAGAACGCGTCGACGACGATCATCATCGAGACTCGTCGACAGCTGATGATTTTCCTTCTGCCGTTTGCAATCGTGACAGTGCTTTATGTTTGGATGTTCGTGGGGCTTATTATGAGGCTGGCCGATTTCCACCCGACCGCGCAGAGGGGTCCTGGGGCTGCTCGGCCGCGAGTTGATTCGACCCGCTATAGCCGATGTGACATATCGTCCTGGGGTGACGCTCGTGACGCAAGCGGCTCACGGAGCTGGAACTTATAGGGAGAGAAATACCATCGATGCAGTCGCACTCGACCAGCGGCTAAGCCCGCAAGTCGCCGAACAACTCGGCCGTGGCGGCCAGCTGTTGATCGACGGCAAGTTCGTACCAGCGGCTTCGGGCAAGACGTTTGCGGTGTACAACCCGGCAACCGGGACCGTGATCAGCAACGTGGCCGAAGGCGATGTGGAGGATGTCAATCGCGCCGTCGCCGCCGCTCGTCGTGCCTTCGACGACAAGGAATGGTCCCGCACCGCGCCGTCGGTACACGGCCGGCTGTTGTGGAAACTCGCCGACCTGATTGAGCAGCATACCGAGGAGTTCGCCCAGCTGGAATCGATCGACAACGGCAAGCCTGTCGCGGTCGCCCGCGTGGCCGATGTCCCGCTGGCGATCGACACGTTTCGCTACATGGCCGGTTGGGCCACCAAGATCACCGGCCGCACCAGCGACATCTCGATGCCCGGCGAGTGGCTCACCTATTCGCGCAAGGAGCCGGTCGGCGTCGTCGGCCAGATCATCCCGTGGAGCTTCCCGCTGTTGATGGCGGCCTGGAAGCTCGCCCCGGCGCTGGCGGCCGGCGCGGCCAATGCGATCTTCTTCAACATGGGCCAGTGCTGTGTCGCCGGCTCGCGCCTGCTCGCGCACAAGAAGGTCTATGACCAGATTGTCGAAGGCGTAGCCGAGATCGCCGGCAAGCTGAAGGTCGGCGAGGGCATGGACCCGTCCACCGAGATCGGGCCGCTGGTCTCCGAAAAGCAGTTCAAGCGCGTCACCGGGTTCCTCAGTTCGGGCCGTGACGAGGGAGCCCGTGTCGTCAAAGGCAGCGACCGCGTGGGCAACCAGGGCTATTTCGTGGCTCCGAGGGTGCTTGCCGACACCACCGACCAGATGAAGGTCGTCCGTGAGGAGATTTCAGGTCCGGTGGTCTGCGCCGCGTCGTTCGCCGACGACGACTTGGAGCGGATCACCCGCGAGGCCAACAAGACAAGCTACGGCCTCGCTGCCAGTGTCTGGATTCGCGACCACTCGCTGGCCCACTGGGTCGCCAACCGCCTCCGTGCCGGCACCGTGTGGATCAACTGCCACAACGTGTTTGATGCCGCCCAACCGTTCGGGGGCTGCAACAGTCTGGCTGGGCCGTGAGAGTTCGGAGGAGATCTTCCATTCCTATACGGAGACCAAGGCGATCACCGCTGCACTTTCACCCTAACAGGTGCAATAACAGATGCAATCCCCACTCTGCCGCTTCGGCATCTTTCGGGACGGCAGAGCCGGGCTATACACCGGCCCTGAAAACCGCCTCGCGAAACATACGAGGCATCCCGGTAAGGCCGGTGCAAGAGTGGCGTCCCGAGGATTGAGCCCGCGAGCTCGGGGGGGCGCGGTAGCAGTTTCCACCCGCGGCTGTCGCCAGTTTCATTTTATCTGTCGACTCTCTGCGCCGTCGCGTTGCGGATCGGTTCCCCGGATGGTACTACTTACTGGTCCGTCAACAAGTCCCGGCTTTCTCCCGTGCCCCTCGTCCAATCAAAGCGTCGGCCGGAACGACAAACGCAGCGGGCCCGCCGGGCCAAGTCGGACCGGCGACTGATCGCCGCGGGCGTCCGTCTGATCGCGGCTCAAGGCACTGCCGGCAAGCTGTGTCAGTCCGAGCGCGACCTCGTGCGCCAGCTCAGCCGCGCGCTGGCGGGGAACACACCATGACGAGGGCTAATCAACGCGTGCAGCGCATCCCGCGCGACGCCGACAGTCGCGAGCGTTTGCATGCCGTCGAGGCTGCGCGCAGTGAGATTGCCGATGCCAGCCGCCCTGATGCCGTCGCCAAGCAGCGCACGCGGGCGGCGTACACGGCGCGCGAGCGCATCGCGCTGCTCTGCGATCCGGGCAGCTTCACCGAAACCGGCGCACTGGTGCGCGACGAAACCTTCGGCCCGCGAGCGCCCGCCGACGGCATGATCACCGGCACGGCACGGATCGAGGGCCGCTGGGCAATGGTCGCGGCACAGGACTTCACCGTGCTCGGCGGCAGCAGCGGCGTGCTCGGCAGCGAGAAGCTGCGTCGGCTCGCCGGGCAAGCGATGCAGGGCGGCGTGCCGCTGGTGTTCCTGCTTGACGGCGGCGGGCACCGTATCCAGGACGGCCAGGATTCTCGGCATTTCGCTCGTGCCAACTCCACCTTCCACGACTTTGCCCGGATGTCCGGTTGGGTCCCGATGGTGGCCGCCATGCTCGGGGCTGGCTTTGCCGGTCCGACCAACTATGCCGGAATGGCGGATTTCGTGGTGATGGTGCGCAGCCAGTCGACTATGGGCCTTGCCGGTCCCGCGCTGGTGAAGGCAGGCACTGGCGAGACGGTCGACGGGCAAGCGATCGGCGGCGCCGATGCGCAAACCCGCAACGGCCTTGCCGACCTCGCCTGCGACAGTGAGGACGAGGCGCTCCAAGCGGTGCGGCGGTTTCTTTCCTTTCTCCCCTCCAATGCTCGTGCGGCGCTGCCAATGCAGAAAACGGGCGACCCGTCGTACCGCCGAGAGGAGAGTTTGCTCGACCTCGTGCCGGCCAACACGCGCAAGAGCTATGATGTTCGCCGCGTGATCGCCGAAATCGCCGATCGCGAGACCTCCCTGGAAATCAAGCCCTCCTATGCTGCCAACGTCGTCACCAGCCTCGCCCGGCTTGCCGGTCGCCCAGTCGGGTTCATCGCCAACCAGCCGCAGCGCCTGGGCGGGATGCTCAACTCGCCGGCGTGCGAAAAGGCGGCGCACTTCATCGCGCTCTGCGACGCCTATGGGCTGCCGCTGATCTATCTTGTGGATATCCCTGGCTTCTCGATCGGGTCTCCCGCGGAGCGGACAATGCTGGGACGGCGTAGCGCCAAGCTGTTGCATGAACTCGGCCACGCCACGGTGCCCCGGATTTCTGTCATCCTGCGCAAGGGATACGGCCTCGGCTATCTCGCGATGTGTGGTGGCCGTAGCTTTGATGCCGACGCGTGTCTTGCTTGGCCAACTGCCGAAATATGTGCCATGTCGATCGAAGGCGCGGTCGACGTCGCCTATAAGCGCAGCTACCGGGATGCTGCCGATCCCGTGGCGACGCGGCAGGCAATCATCGACGACGTCCGTACCCGCGTCGACCCGCTGCGCGCGGCGGAAGGTTACGGCGTCGATGACGTGATTGACCCGCGCGACACGCGTCGCCGGCTCATCGACATTCTGGACCGCGTGCCGCCTCGCCGAGACAACCGCCTGCCGCCAAAATTCCGCTCCGTAATCCCGGTTTAGCGCAGTGCACCGCGATCTCCGGAGGCCGGCGCCCGATCAATGCGTGCTTCGCGATCGGCTGAAGGATGCGATCCGCCGGCGCGGTGAGAACGTTTCGTCGTTCGAGGTGGAACGGGAGATCGCCGCGCATCCGGATGTGCGTGAGGCAGCGGTGGTCGCCGCGGCGAGCGAGTTCGCCGAAGACGAGGTGATGGCGGTGATTGCGCTTGTCCCGGGCCGTCAACTCGATCCGGCCAAACTTCTCACCTGCCTCGAGCCGCGCTTGCCACATTGCATGATCCCCCGCTTCGTCCGCTTTCTCGCGCAACTGCCGAAGAACCAGACGCAGAAGGTCCAGAAGCATGTGTTGCGGGCAGAAGGCCGCACGCCCGATACTTGGGACGGCGCGGCGGCCGGGGTCCGGTTCAAGCGGGAGCGCCTCGCATGAGCGACGAGGCCAATTCGCCGCTTGAGGAGGTGCTGCGTGCCCGGGCGGCGATCCAGGACGACGCGCGGGCGGCTGCCGTCGCCCGCCAGCACGGGCGCGGACGGTGGACCGTGCGCGAGGCGGCAGCAGCCCTGCTCGATCCGGACAGCTTCGTCGAATTTGGTGGTCTTGCGCGACCGGCAGTGCCCGGCATGTCCGGCGCGGCCGACGGCGTGGTGATGGGCACCGGACGCGTCAACGGGCGACCGATCGACTTCGTCGGCTACGACTACATGGTCTATGCCGGCACGCAGAGTGCCGTAAATCACGCCAAGACGGCGCGGATGTTTGCGCACGCCGAGAAGCACCGCCTGGCGGTGATCTGCTGGCTCGACGGCGGTGGTGCGCGGCCGCACGACATGCGTGTCGAAGGGCGCGGCTCCTCCGATACGTTCGTCGTGTTCGCGCGTCTTTCGGGCTTGGTCCCCACCATCGGCATCCTGCCGGGCCGCGCCTTCGCGGGGCAAGCAAACCTCGCCGGCATGTGCGACCTGCTCATCGGGCTGAGGGCTTCTTCGATGGGAATGGCAGGGCCGCCGCTGGTGGAGGCGGCGCTGGGGGTGAAGCTGACCCCGGAAGAGATCGGCCCGGCTGCGGTGCATGCGGCCTCCGGCGTAATCGATATCCTGGTCGACGACTGCGCCGAAGCGGTTGCACGCGCCAAGCAGTATCTTGACTATTTCGGCCCACCTGCGAGCACAGGGGAAGTGGCAGACCAACGAGTCCTTCGCGACGTGGTGCCGCAAAACCCTCGGCGCGCATATGACGTGCGCGGCGTGATTTCGGTGCTCGCCGATCGGGGCACCACCATGGAGCTAAAGCCGCTTTACGGCCGCGCGATGATAACCGCGCTGGTCCGGATCGGTGGCCGAGCGGTGGGGGTGATTGCCAACCAGCCGATGTTCCTCGCCGGTGCGATCGACGGACCCGCCTCCGACAAAGCGGCGCACTTTATTCAGATCTGTGATGCATTCGATCTGCCGCTGCTGGTGCTGTGCGACACGCCGGGCCTGATGGTCGGACCCGAGGTCGAGAAAACGGGGCTTGTGCGGCGCAGCGCCCGCATCCTGGCGGCCCTCGCTAACGCGGACATCCCGATCATGACCGTTGTGCTGCGGAAGGCGTACGGGCTCGGCTACTACGTCATGGGCTCGCGACCGTTGCACCCCTCCATCCTGCTCGCTTGGCCGACCGCGGAGTTCGGCGGCATGGGTCTCGAGGGAGCGGCAAACATCATCTATCGCAAGGAGCTTGACGCCGAGTCCGACGAGAGCGCGCGTGCCGCATTGCGGGCTCGGCTGACGGCGGAGCTGAAGCGTTCCAACACCGCGATGGAAGTCGCGGGCCGTTTCCAATACGACGACGTCATCGACCCGGCCGACACGCAGGCGGTGCTGCTGAACACGCTTGCCACGGTGCCACCACCACCGCCTCGGACCACCCGCAAACGCTTGATCGAGCCGTTCTAGAACACTCCGGGGAAGCCGCGATGACGAGCAATCAAGCTCTGGGCAGGCGCGCCGTAGATGCCGGAACCGCTGCACGCCCAGCCGCGCAGGCTCGCGCCGCGGACGAAGCGTTCCGCATAGGCTGGGTGCGGCCGACCACCGGACGCCTCGCCACATCGTTCGCGCCGCTTTTCGTCGGCGGTCGCCGTGGTGAGCCATCTCGCCGAACGGCTGAAGCCGCACGGGATCGGCGTGCTGCAGGAGAGCACCGCGTATGGGTTGCGAGCGCCTACAGCTAGCATTTCAGCAGAGCATCATGCGCGCGGCTGGCGGCGCATCCGCGGCAAATTACCGTTGTTCCTGCAATCTCGACCCACCCTGTGACACCTTGACGTCGAACCCGTTCCTCATCCGGGCGATCACGCGATAGTCCTTGGCGTACGTCATTGCTTCCCGGTACGACATCTCGCTGGTAGTCTGCACGATCTCTTTGGTCTGAAGGATCGCGTACGGGTCGTTCGTCGCGAGTTGGAGTGCGAGCTCTCGCGCAATCAAGAGGGCCTGCCCCGCCGGGGCAACACGATTGATGAGGCCGAACCGCTCCGCATCGCGCGCCGAGATCGGCGACCCCAGCAGCACCAGTTCGAGCAGTCGGCGCCGGCCCACGAGACGCTGAAGCGTCGGGATGACGGTAGCTGATGGAACGCCGGCTTTAACTTCCGGATAGCCGATCTTCGCCGCCTCATCGGCCACAACGAGATCACACCAATGCATGAGGTTTGCTCCGGCGCCGAAGGCAAATCCATGGACGGCCGCAATGGTCGGTTTCGGATACTCCCAGAGGAGCTTGTTCACATCGAGAATGCGGTCATATTCCGCACGATCCTCCATCGGCGTCGCGGTGCGCATCCGTGTGAGGTCTGCTCCCGCGCAAAATCCGGCACCGGCTCCATGCAAAACAACGACCCGCGCCCTGTCGTCGCCTCGCAGCTTATCGAGCGTCTCGGCGAGCGCCTCAACAAGAGGAGGACTTAACGGATTGCGACGACGCGGCTCGTTGAGACAGACTAGCGCAATCGGCGGCTCGACGCGCGTGAGAACGAAAGCCTCATCCTGCAATCTCTCCTCCCTCGTGTGATGAGTTGATCGGGGATGTCAGTCGGGGCCGCCGCCCCCGCTGACATAGACGTGTATCCGTCGTCATGATTCCTCCGGGTTGCGGTTATCGGTGTAGAGGGCTTCGTCGATGGAACGAAACGCGCAGCCGGCGGCTCCGTAACGACAACGGCCTTGCCGGTAACGTAGTCCGCGGTTCTCATCAGACGCCTGCACCACCATCGGGCCAGCTTTGCCAAACCATAGTCATATCGCGTCAACCCCGTCACTTTGCGGTCCAGACCACCGGCTTCGCCGGTAGGGACTTCGTGCTGCTGCTTGACGGTGGCTGGGCCGGGTTTTAAGTTACATGTCAAGGTGCGCGTTGTAACTCGCAGAAAGAAAAAAGAAACATCCATGGAGCCGTCGAAACGCGGTGCGGACGCTAGGCGCGACGCTCGCGCGACCGAGCGTAAGCAAATTGCCTTCCGTCAAGTTGGACATGCTTCATCGAGGCGGAGATTGCTGCATCTGGGTCTCGCGGCGGCCTCCGCGCTCGTTCTGCATGCTGGTCGAGTTTAACGCCCAGTCCGCACCCATCAGGATCGGCATTCTGACCGACGCGTCCGGGTACCTAACGCCGGGCTGGCGGGTGTTGGATCGCAAATAAGCGCGCAGATGGCGGTCGACGATTTCGGCGGATCGGTGCTGGGCCGTCCGGTCATCCTGCTGATCGGCGATCACCAGAGCAAGGCCGATGTCGGCATGACCTTGGCGCGGCAATGGTACGACGGCGGCGTAGGGGCGATCTTCGATGTCGGCATCACCACGGTGGCGATCGGCGTCCAGGAGCTGGCCCGCGAGAAAGACAAGATCGTGGTGTTCAACAGCACTGGCTCGGTGGACATGACCGGCAAGTACTGCAGCCCGAACGGCATCCACTGGACCTACGATTCCTACAGCATCGCGGTGGGCGCGGCACGCGCCAACATGGCGGACGGCCGCAAGAGCTGGTTCTTCATGACCGTCGACTACACGTATGGGCGCAGCTTGCAGGCGGAGGCAACGAACTATATTCGGGCGCACGGTGGCTCCGTCCTGGGCTCCGCCAGCCACCCGTTCGAGGCGAAGGATTTCTCGTCGGACCTCCTGAAGGCGCAGGCGTCCGGCGCGCAGCTTATAGGCCTCGCTACGCCGACACCACTCATCGCGAACATCGTGAAGCAGGCGGCGGAGTTCGGGATGCTCAACGGGCCGCAGAAGCTAGCGCCAATGGATTGTTCTTGAACGACGTGTATGGCATCGGCCTATCCATGGCTCAGGGGTTGCTCATCACCGAGCCGTTCTACTGGGATCAGACGGCCCAGACACGGGCGTTCGCGCAACGCTTCTTTGCGCTTTACGGGAAGATGCCGAACAGCCTGCAAGCGAGCGTGTATGGCGCTGTGATGCACTACCTTCAGGCGGTGAGAGCGGCAAACACCGACAGCACGGACGCGGTCCACAAGGTGATGAAGGATACGCCGGTGAATGATTTCATGACCCATGACGGGCGTATCAGGGTGGACGGACGGCTGCTTCGGGACATGTATGTGTTTCGCGTGAAGTCGCCGACCGAGTTGAAGGGTCCGTGGGACCTCTACGACCAAATTGGTACGATCCCTGCCGACCAATCATTCAAGCCTGCCGATCCGGCATGCAGCCTCGTGAAGTGATCGGACAGGGCATGTCCTCGGACGATCGTGTCAAAGTGTCCGTCAAAGACGGCGTTGCCGTCGTCGCTCTCAACCGGCCACCGGTGAACGCAATTGACCACCCGATGCTCGACGCGCTGCACGGCGCGATGCGCATGGCCGACGCGGATGCCGACGTCGGCGCCGTGATCCTGACAAGCGCGCTGCCGCGAATGTTCTGCGGCGGCATGGACCTGCGAATGGTTGCCGAGGGCGACGTGCATGACTTCCGCGCCTTTGTCTATCGGTTTTATATCGAGACAATGGATATCCAATACGCCATGCGGAAGCCGACGATCGTCGCGATCAATGGCCCGGCCAGGGGCGCAGGCATGACCCTGGGAATCACCAGCGACGTGATCCTTGCGGCCGACGATGTGGACCTCGGTTATCCGGAGATCGATGTCGGCGTCCTGCCAGCGATCCATTACGTCCACCTACCCCGCCAGATCAGCCGTCACAAGGCATTCGAGCTGTTGTTCGGCGGCAAGCCGATCTCGGCGCAGGAGGCCGTCTCGTTCGGTATCATCAACCAAGCTGTGCCGCGTGCCGAATTGCTGGACCACGCATTCTCTATGGCCCAGGTCTTCGCCGCCAAATCGCCTACCATCCTGGCGCTCGGTCGCCAGTCGTTCATGCGAGCGAACGACCTTGACTATCGGCGCAACGTGGAGAACCAGATCGAGACGCTGTGCAACGTCTTCGGCACGCCGGACGGTCAGGAGGGGCTGCGCGCGTTTCTCGAGAAGCGCAAGCCAAACTGGCAGAAGCGCTCGCAATCTCCGTGACGCGCTACCGAGAGATATGGGCTATTGACGGCGTTATCGGAATTGAACCAGTCGCGTCCGCTGGGAACTGCCGCTTCGATTGTGGTCGCTACCTGCGCCGCGTGTCGGAGAGCCTGAAGTCCCGGCGCTGGCAGAGCGAGGAGGAAACGGCGGCGAAGCACGCGGGCGCGGGGAAGGCGCTCGCCGCGCTCGCCCACGGCAGGGGCATAAACCGCGCCTGGGCGGACGAGGCGCTCGATAAGCTGGGATGCGAGTTCAAGGGCTAAGCTGGCATCACGGAACTCGGAGGATGGACCCGTGGCGAAAATCGTTCTCGGCATCGGGGTGTCGCACAGCCCGCTGATGGCGCTGGAAGGCAAGCGCTGGGCCGAGCGCGCCGCCGACGACCGGCGCAATCAGCGCCTGAACACGCCCGACGGCCGTTACGTCAGCTACGACCAGCTCGCAGATGAGACCGGCTCACCATGGGAAGCCGATGCGACGGAGGAGCGCTTTCTGGCGCTCGACGCCGCCTGCCAGGCCGCGCTCGACCGGTTGGCGGATGAGCTGGAAGCAGCGACGCCGGACGTGGTCGTGATCGTGGGCGACGACCAGGGTGAGTTGTTCAGCCCTTCCAATGTGCCCGCGCTCGGCGTCTACTGCGGTGCCGAAGTCGTGATGCACCCGCGGAAGATCACCGATAAGACGCCCGCCTGGGTCGGCGCCATTTCAAGTCAGTACGCAATGGATGCGGCGCATGCCTTTCCCGGCAGCCCTGATCTCGCGCGCGCGATCATTACCGGACTGATCGAGCGCGAGTTCGATGTGGCCGCCTCTTCTCGGGTCGAGCAGCCGGAGAAGCTGGGCTTCGGTCACGCCTACGGCTTCGTCATCGCGCGCCTCTTCAAGAAGAGAACAATCCCGGTCGTTCCCGTGCTGCTCAACACCTATTTTCCGCCGAACGTGCCAACCCCGAAGCGATGCTACGATTTGGGCCGTGCGTTGCGGGAGGTCGTGAGCGCCTGTCCGGGCGATGCGCGAATTGCTGTGGCGGCGAGCGGCGGGCTCAGCCATTTCGTCGTCGACGAAGAACTCGACCGAGAGATCGTGTCCGCGATCCGTGTTGGCGACAACACCGTCCTGCGCCGGCTGCCAGCGCACAAGCTGATCGCCGGCTCCTCCGAGATACTCAACTGGGTCGTCGCGGCCGGCATGGTCGAGGATTTGCCGAACAAGTGGATCGAATACCACCCGATCCGGCGCACCCCGGCCGGCACCGGAATCGGTGCCGCGTTCAGCGCTTGGGGTTAGCGGACAGGACAACGAGACGCCGCCTCTACCGAAAAATCAGTCGCAAGCGCAGGAGGGTAGGATGCTGTCACGCGAAAACAACGAGATCGTCTGTCGCGTCGGCCGTGGCACGCCGATGGGCAATCTGATGCGGCATTACTGGATCCCGGCGCTGCCGTCCACCGAGTTCCCCGAGCCTGATTGCCCACCGAAGCGGATGATGCTGCTTGGTGAGAACCTGGTGATGTTCCGCGACAGCCTCGGCCAGATGGGCGCGCTCGTGGAGGCCTGTCCGCATCGCGGCGCCAGCCTGTATTTCGGGCGCAATGAGGAGTGCGGGTTGCGCTGCGCCTATCACGGCTGGAAATTCGACATCAACGGCAACTGCATGGATTTGCCGTCCGAGGAGGGCATCAAGAAGGAGCAGTTCCAGGCCAACCTCAAGGCGCGCGCCTACCCATGCCATGAGGTCAACCACATGGTGTGGGTCTATCTCGGCCCGCGCAAGTCGCCGCCGCCGCTGCCGCTGTTCGAGGTGCTCACCCTGGCGCCCGAGCACGTCTCGCATCCCAATATCATGATGGAGGAGGCGAACTGGCTGCAGAACCTGGAAGGCGATCTCGATTCCGCCCACCTCGACTGGGTCCATCGGCGGCTCGAGGAGAACAGCTCGAAACCCGATAAGGGCATAAGGGGGTTCTGGAACCCCGAGGCGCCCCGCCCGCCAAAGCTTGACGTCATGCCCACCAATTATGGCGCGTATTACTCGGCGCGGCGGCGGCTGACCAACGCCGACGACTGGCACCGGATCAACCAGTTCATCTTTCCCTTCCACACCATGATCACCACGGGTGACGGCAAGGTGGGCCTGCGCAGCTTCGTGCCGCTCGACGACACGCACGCCATGCTGATCGCGCAGATGGCCGATCCGGTCGCGCCGCTGCCGGCCGGCGTGGCGGAGGCTTATGCCAAGCGCTTTGAGGAAGTCGGCGGGTATGTCGATCGTACCAACGACCCACGCACTTACTTCATGACCAAAGCCAACAAGCGCAACGACTATGGCCGCGACATGAAGGTGCAGGACAGCGTCATGTTCTGCGGCATTCCGTTCGTGGGCAATCTGCAGGACCGTGCGATGACCGAACTGATGTGCAACGATGCAGGCGAGGCGATCTATGATCGCACGCAGGAGCATCTCGCCTCGTCGGACGCGATGATCATCGCCGTGCGCAAGCAGCTCCTCAATGCCGCAAAGGCATTGCACGACAAGGGCGAGGCACCCGCGAATGTCGATGGGGTAGAGCTGGATCGGGTACGGGCGGCCTCCCTAAAGCTGCCGATCGACGTGGACTGGAACGCGGCGAGCGAGACCGCGCGGCGCGTGACGGTTGGCCAGCCTAGCGCAGCCGACCTGCCCCTCATTCTCTGATCGGCGGGCACCGACTGCTGCCCGAAGATGAAACCGGCGGAGGCGGTGCGGCCTCGCGGCCCGCTCCGCGGTCCAGGGTGTGGTCCACCATCGGGTGCACTAGCTCCCCAGCTTCGGGTCATGGGACCGGCTGAGGCTCGTCTGCACCAGGGCACCGCTCATTCCTCGGGCCGGCTTGGATCAAACAGTTTTTGCAGGCCCTAGCCGTGATTGCCGTACTCGGCCTGCAGGATATCATCCGCCGCAGGCGCGCCATATCCTCGCCGTGTCCGGGCACGCGCTCGTCCACGATCTCGTAGTAGGTGGTGGGCGGCGAGGGCATGAACTGGAGGCTGCGCGCGCGCAGCGGCTCGAGGTTCGCGCAGATGTCGCCGCAGCCGCAGGGGAAGCGTCCGAGCAGGTGGTGGAAACTCGAACGTCATAACGGTGTAGACGGAGGTGGCCATCGGATCGGCTGGCTAAATATAAGGTGGAGTTGCGACGCTTCACCCTGACGCCGAGAGGACCCGATGACCCACTTGAGGCCATAACCCGTCAAGCTGGAAAGCTTCTACATACAATCCTTTGGTGGCGGGTTGGTGGCCCGGGCCTGCAGCTACGCGTCCGAAACTGCGGCAGGACAGCTGCTTCCCTCCTTCCCTCGAGCCCAGTAGGACCTCAGAGAAGGCGTTGGTGGCGGTGATCTAGGAAGCTTGGATCAGCGGCGTGCTGACCCGGCGCGTAGACGATCTGGTGCAGGCGGTAGGGCTCGCGGGGATCAGCAAGAGCACGGTAAGCAAGCTGCGCAAGGACATCGACGATCGTGTCGGCGCCTTCCTTGATCGCCCTCTTGTCGGCGAGTGGCCGTATCTTTAGCTGGACGCCACCTGACTTAAGCAGCGCGAGGGCGGCCGGATCGTCTCGGTCGCGGCGATAATCGCTGTGACGGCCAATACCGAGGGCAAACGCGAAAGCGTGGGGTCCCCCGCCGCACGCTTGATTGGGACACCTCGCAAGGCGGACGATTTCCGCGATGGAGGTGTGTCATGGACGAGCAGAGGGCAGCCGCGACGAGGCCGGGCGGCGCGGAGCGACCGCAGGAGTCTGGCACCGCGTCGCCCGGCCGGGGTGGGCGGACGTCGCGCCAGCGCAAGACGGCGGCGGTGATACGGCTGTTGCGCGGCGAGGATCTCGAGATCGTGTCGCGCGGGCTCGGGGTGACGGCGGCGACGCTGACGGCGTGGCGCGACGCCTTCCTGGCGGCCGGAGAAGCAGCCTTGGCGACCCGGCCTGGCAACGGCGAGGAGCTTGAGAGCGACCGGCTTAAGAGCAAGCTCGGCGAGGCGCTGATCGAGCGCGACCTGCTGGAGGAGAAGATCGCGATCCTGGAGAGCCAGCGCCCTTTGGGCCGACGGAGGCGAGTGCCATGAGCCGATCCGTCTCGCCGGTCAGCGGCAAGCGGTATGGTCTCGCCGCGGTCTGCCGGGTTTGGCGGCTCGCCCGATCAGGTATCTACCGCCAGCGTGCGCCGGCGCCAGTCGTCACCGCCCGTGCGGCGGCGGGGCCCGGTCGGCGCCATGCCGGATCCGGAGCTGCTGGCTGCGATCCGCGCCGTGCTCGCCGCCAGCCCATTCCACGGCGAGGGTCATCGCAAGCTCTGGGCCCGGCTGCGCCACGGCGGCATCCGGACATCGCTGCGGCGGGTGCTGCGGCTGATGTGAAGAAGTAGCGACTTGATCTGACGGTCGTTTGATCTGGCGTGGTGGGTGTCCGCCGGATCGAACGTGTCAGCTGTTCTCGTCAGGCGGCCTTTGCCGGGTTCTGCTTTTCGCGCGCGGCGTCGGCGCTGTCGAGGAAAGTCTGCATCGGGGTCTTGCCGAAGCACCAACGGCCTTGATGCGTGCGCTGCTCATTGTAGCCTGTCACCCAGATATCGAGGTCGGCCTGCAGCGCGTCCACCGTGTCGTAGACCTTCTTGCGGAAAGCGACGCGATAGAACTCGTCCAGCAGCGTCTTGTGGAACCGTTCGCAGATGCCGTTGGTCTGCGGGCTCTTCACCTTGGTTCGGGTATGGTCGATGTCTTCGACGGCGAGGTAGAGCTCATACTCGTGCCGGTCGTGGGCGCCGCAATACTCCGTGCCGCGATCGGTCAGGATCCGGTCAACCCGGATCCCGTGCTCGTCGAAGAACGGGATCACCCGGTCGTTCAGGACGTCAGCGGCGGTCAACGGCGTCTTGCGCGTGTAGAGCTTGGCGAAGCCAACCTTGGCGTAGGTGTCGATCACCGTCTGCTGGTAGACCCGCCCGACGCCCTTCAGCGTGCCGACGTAGAAGGTGTCCTGTGCCAGGCAGTAGCCTGGATGCTCGCTGTCGAACTCGCCGTGGGCCTCCTTCTCGACCTTGGCCTTCTCCAGCGCGACCAGCTGGCTTTCGGTGAGCACGTCGCCGTCCTGGGCGACCTTGGCTTCCAGCGCTTTCAGCCGCTTCTTCATCGTCTCGAGATCGTGGCGCAGCCAGATGGAGCGAACGCCAAAGGCGGAGACGTCGGTGCCCCGCTTCTTCAGTTCGTTGGCGGCACGGGCTTGGCCCCAGGCAGGTTCTTCGATGGCCATCGCCGCCACAGCAGCCTCCACCTCCGGCGAGACGCGATTCCTCAGGTTGGGCTTGGACCGGGTGATCTCGGCCAGCGCCAGGTCGCCGCCCTTCTCGTAGAGATCTCGGAAGCGGTAGAAGCTGTCCCGGCTGTAGCCCATGACGCGGCAGGCCTGCGTCACACTGCCCAACTGCTTGGCCAGTTCCAACAGCCCACCTTCGCCTTGATCACCTTGCGCTCGGTCATCGTCATGACGGTCTCTCCAGTGGCACCGGCCGGGGCGCGGAGCTTCGCATGGGCTCCGCGCCCGGCCTCCAACCCCACCGATGGGTGACCGTCAGATCACATCAAGACTTTAACACATGATCTGCTCGCGCCATCGCGGGTCGGCGCGCTACGCGGGCCGCGCAGCCATGACGGCACCATCATCCCCGCCACGGTGGACACCCTGTGGGGCACCGATCTGACCACCACGATCACCGGCGAGGGCCAAGCGGCGGTGTTCATCGCCATCGACCACTGCTCCGCCGAATGCGTCGGCATCCATGCCGCCACACGGGCGACCCGCTTCTAGGCCCTGGAGCCGATCCGGCAGGGCGTGCGGCAGCACTTCGGCGGTTTTGGCAACGCCGTCGGCCGCGGTCTCTCCGTGCGGCACGATCATGGTTCGAAGGAGAACCTTCTCTGGCTGCGGACCTTCGACACTGTCGAGGCGCTGCGCCAAGCCCTGCTGGAGTTTCGGGAACCTACAACACGACCTGGCTGATCGAGCGGCACGGCTTCATCACGCCAACCACCTTTCGCCAGCAGCAGCTTCAACCCGCGGCGATCGCCGCATAGGCTCAACTTGGTGTTCCAACAACCGCGGGCGGTACAGGGGCTGCATATCGGGCCGTCGCAGGTGGAGACGTTCTGGGCCGTGGCCT
Source organism: uncultured Alphaproteobacteria bacterium (assembly GCA_963719345.1). GTDB lineage: Bacteria > Pseudomonadota > Alphaproteobacteria > Acetobacterales > Acetobacteraceae > CAVRCA01. The sequence goes on along the minus strand of CAVRCA010000004.1, from coordinate 192,634 downwards.
CGACGTCGGCTTCAAAATACGCTTTGCCTCGGGCCGAGAACTCTTCGTCGCTCTCGCGCGCCTCGCGCAGCGCCGCAGCGAAGCTTCCGTCGCCGAGAGGCTTGTAATCGGCCCGCAGCGACTTTTGGCACCAGGTCTCGATCGCCTTGACGATCTTTCTCCCGTTGCTGCCACTGCCAGCCATGCCCATAGGGAGCCGATCCGCCGTGCTAGCGCGGCTGCTCGATACCGTGCAACCTAAACAGAAACCGTCCCCGTTGTGGCGGGGGTGAGCACGCAGGTGAAGCCAAGCTTTGCGATTTGTCGTGCCAGGCGGCTGGCCTGGTTTTCGGGTGAACTGCGGTGGAAGTGGCTGGCGCCGAGGTCCTGATAGAAGGTGCCGTCGCGCAGCATGTGATAGGCGGCGGTCAGGATCGAGGCGGCGACCGCGCAGATGGCCTTTTTGGGTCCCCGGCGGTGGCGCAGGCGTTGGAACTGGGCTTGCAGGTAGCTGGCCTTCTTCCGGCTAGCCGCCCAGGCGCATTGCACGAGCGTGGTCTTGAGCCACGGAGCACCCTTGCGTAGTCGCGTTGAGCGTCGCTTGCCCGCGCTCTCGTCGTTGCGCGGGCACAGGCCCGCCCAGGAGATCAGGTGGCCGGCGGTGGGGAAGCGGCTCATGTCGAGGCCGATCTCGGAGACGATGACCTGGGCGGTCAGGTCACCGACCCCCGGGATGGTCCGCAACTGGTGGACAGCCTGGCGGAAAGGTCGAGATCGCGATCCACCTCCGCGTCGATTTCGGCAATGGCTGCATCAAGAGCGTCCACCTGGTGCAGATGCAGGCGCAGCAGGAAGCGATGCCGCTCGGTGACGCGCCCCTGCAGAGCGGCCCGCAGCTTCGCCGGGGGTGCCTTGACGCCGCGCTGCACCAGGGTGGCCAGCGTGTCCGGATCGCGCTCACCGTCAATCAGGGCCCGCAAGATGGCGCGGCCGCTGACGCCCATGATCTGCGTCAGCACCGAGCCGAGCTTAAGATTGGCATCCTCCAGCGTCTTCTGGATGCGTTGGATGTGGCTGGCTTGCTCGCGCACCAGCTGCTTGCGGGTGCGCAGCAGCGCCCGCATCTCCTGCGTCGGCGCCTCCGGCACGAAGCTCGGGCGGATCAGGCCGTGCGCCAGCAGGTCGGCCAGCCAGAGCGCGTCGGCGACATCGGTCCTGCGGCCAGGCACGTTCTTCACATGCGCCGCGTTGGCCAGGATCAGCTCGACTTCGCCGTCGGCGAGGATGTGCCAGACCGGCTTCCAGTAGACGCCGGTGGCCTCCATCGCGACATGCGTGCAGCCGTTCTCCGCCAGCCACGCTGCCAAGGCCAGTAGGTCCGGTGTGGTGGTGTCGAACGTGCGCACTTGGGTCTTGGCTGGACCGCTGGCCGCTACTCGGATGCCGGCCACCACCGTGTCCTTGTGCACGTCAAGCCCCGCGCAGCGCGGGTGGAGAACGTCCATGGCTCCCTCCCTGCATTGTGCTGCCGGCGCAGGGCACCCCTGGTTCAGAGTTTAAGCCGACAGCCGGCAGACAGTGCCACAGGTTCGTGCCCGGCGGGTCGGCGTTCCGGTGGCGAACTAATACCAATCGTATGGCCCGCCCCGTCGGCAAGCGATTTCAGCGATCTGATTTGAGCAGTCTGCGTCAACGTATCCGGCCCCTGGGCATGGCCCGGCCAAGATGGAGATCCGCGCGTCCCGGTCCTCATAAACTCTCACGGCGACAAATCGCGCCATTGGTATAGCCAGGTTTCCAGAACGCCGGTCGACTGTCAGGCCATCTCGCTTTCACCACCAGCAGACATCAGCGGCCGATCGGCAGCTCGCGCCTTATGCTCGGCCGATCCCGACTAGGCTGTCGCGCTTGAGGCTGCTGCGGGGTCGAACGCTGCGCCTCGCCGCAGCACCGCCCAAACGATGCGCGCCAGCTTGTTGGCCAGGGCGACTACGGCCACGTTCTTATGCATGCGCTTCAACAGCGCCTGTAACCAGCCGCCGAGTGGCGTGGCGCTCGCCGCGAGCACCGGCAGGACGGACCGAGCGCCGTGGATCAGCAGCTTGCGCAGATATTTGTTGCCGCGCTTGGTGATGCCGACCAACCGAGGTTTGCCGCCTGTCGTGACTTGGCGCGGCACCAGCCCGAGCCACGCCGCGAGATCGCGTCCACGCGCGAAGGTCTCGCCGTTGCCAATCGCGGCCACCAGCGCGGTCGCATTCAGCACGCCGATGCCGGGGATGGTCGCCAGCCGCCGCGCGTTGGCATCGCTGCGCGCGCGGGCAGCGAACTCGTTGTCGAATGCGGCGATCCGTCGGTCGAGTTCGCGCCACTCGGCACGCATATCGTCGATCAGACGGCGCATCCGCGGACCGATCGAGGTGTCGTCACCGGCGTCGAGCATCGCCGCAAGATGCTGCTCCAGCTTGCGGCGTCCCTGAGCAACTGTCACTCCGCGTTCCAGCAGAATGGCGCGCAGCTGGTTGATCAGCGCAGTGCGTTCGCCGACCAGACGCTCGCGGGCACGGTGCAGCGTTTGCACGTCGAGCTGCTCCTCGCTTTTGGCTCGACGAAGCGCATCGTCGGCCGGCTGGCCGCCTCGGCGATCGCCTCCGCGTCCCGGTCGTCGTTCTTCTGCGCCTTGACATAGGGGCGTGCGTATTCGGGCGACATCAAGCGGACGGTGTGACCCTGGGCTGCCAGGAGCCGGCCGAGGTGATGCGCGCCACAGCAAGCCTCCATCGCTACGACGCAGGGGGGCATCGATTTCGTAAAGGCGGGGATACTCTCCGGCCGGACACGCCGTCGCTTGATCACCGCACCAGCCTCATCCAGCCCCACGAGGCTGCAGCTGTTTTTCCCCAAGTCAATCCCCAGAACGGCGATTTGCATTGATGGGCTCCTTTCCCGGTTCCCCGGCGAGCCTACGCTGCCGAGGAAGTCAGGGGCGGGCCATCCCATAGAACTCTCTGATCAGAACCCGTGTGCCCAGTCGCGCAGCCCGATCGACATGATGGTCCAGGGCTGGCGAGCTTGTTCCAGGCGTCGCAGCAGTGATCGACGATGTTGTCGGTGCAGGTGAAAATCCGATTGGAGAGCCAGTTGTCGCGCATGAACTGCCAGACGTTTTCCTGTGGGTTCAGTCGGGGCATTTGGCAGGTAGCGGAACGACAGTGATGTTGTCGGGCACCACGAGGCGGGGGGGGCAGATGCCATCCGGCCTGATCGACCAGCAGCACCGCATGCCGGCCTGGCGCGACCTCGGCGGAGATGGCCGCGAGGTGAAGGTTCATTGCCGCGGTGTTGCACCAGGGCAGGACGAGGCCGGCTGCTTTCCCCTCTGCCGGGCAGATGGCGCCGAAGATGTAGGTCGAGGCGGTGCGCTGGTCGCGCGGCGCCGAGGGCCGGGTTCCGCGCCTGGTCCAACGGCGGGTGATCTTTTTCTTCTGGCCGACCCGGGCTTCGTCGGCGAACCTGATGCGGTGGACGGCTCCTGTTCGGCATCAGTGTGCCAAGCTCGTGGCTGTTGAGTGCAACGAGCTGGACGGAGCCGTCCACATGGAGATTACCACAATCGGCCTGGATATCGCCAAGCGCGTGTTCCAGGCGCACGGCGTTAATGGAGCCGGCAAGGCCGTGCTACGCCGCAAGCTGCAACGCACGGAGGTTCTGGCGTTCTTAAAGGCCTGCCCCCGTGCCTGATAGGCATTGAGGCATGCGGCACAGCCCACTACTGGGCACGCGAGATCAGGGTGCTGGGCCACGAGGTGCGGCTAATGCCAGCCTCTTACGTGAAGCCCTACGTCAAGCGTGGCAAGACAGACGTGGCCGATGCCGAGGCGATCTGCGAGGCCGTGACCCGGCCGACCATGCGGTTCGTGCCGGTGAAGTCGGCCGAGCAGCCGGCGGTTCTGATGTTGCACCGGACGCGTGACTTGCTCGTGCGGCAGCGAACAATGCTGGTGAACGCATTGCGCGGGCATATGGCGGAACTCGGCATCATCGCGCCCCAGGGGATCGGGCGCGTGGCGGACTTGGGCGAACGGGTGAAGGTGTAGAAGTAGCGACTTGATCTGACGGTCGTTTGATCTGGCGTGGTGGGTGTCCGCCGGATCGAACGTGTCAGCTGTTCTCGTCAGGCGGCCTTTGCCGGGTTCTGCTTTTCGCGCGCGGCGTCGGCGCTGTCGAGGAAAGTCTGCATCGGGGTCTTGCCGAAGCACCAACGGCCTTGATGCGTGCGCTGCTCATTGTAGCCTGTCACCCAGATATCGAGGTCGGCCTGCAGCGCGTCCACCGTGTCGTAGACCTTCTTGCGGAAAGCGACGCGATAGAACTCGTCCAGCAGCGTCTTGTGGAACCGTTCGCAGATGCCGTTGGTCTGCGGGCTCTTCACCTTGGTTCGGGTATGGTCGATGTCTTCGACGGCGAGGTAGAGCTCATACTCGTGCCGGTCGTGGGCGCCGCAATACTCCGTGCCGCGATCGGTCAGGATCCGGTCAACCCGGATCCCGTGCTCGTCGAAGAACGGGATCACCCGGTCGTTCAGGACATCGGCGGCGGTCAGCGGCGTCTTGCGCGTGTAGAGCTTGGCGAAGCCAACCTTGGCGTAGGTGTCGATCACCGTCTGCTGGTAGACCCGCCCGACGCCTTTCAGCGTGCCGACGTAGAAGGTGTCCTGTGCCAGGCAGTAGCCTGGATGCTCGCTGTCGAACTCGCCGTGGGCCTCCTTCTCGACCTTGGCCTTCTCCAGCGCGACCAGCTGGCTTTCGGTGAGCACGTCGCCGTCCTGGGCGACCTTGGCTTCCAGCGCTTTCAGCCGCTTCTTCATCGTCTCGAGATCGTGGCGCAGCCAGATGGAGCGAACGCCAAAGGCGGAGACGTCGGTGCCCCGCTTCTTCAGTTCGTTGGCGGCACGGGCTTGGCCCCAGGCAGGTTCTTCGATGGCCATCGCCGCCACAGCAGCCTCCACCTCCGGCGAGACGCGATTCCTCAGGTTGGGCTTGGACCGGGTGATCTCGGCCAGCGCCAGGTCGCCGCCCTTCTCGTAGAGATCTCGGAAGCGATAGAAGCTGTCCCGGCTGTAGCCCATGACGCGGCAGGCCTGCGTCACGCTGCCCAACTGCTTGGCCAGTTCCAGCAGGCCCACCTTCGCCTTGATCACCTTGCGCTCGGTCATCGTCATGACGGTCTCTCCAGTGGCACCGGCCGGGGCGCTGCGCTTCGCATGGGCTCCGCGCCCCGGCCTCCAACCCCACCGATTTTGGGGTGACCGTCAGATCACATCAAGACTTCTACACATTACGAAAATTTGCTGCTTTCGCATTCGTGACGCAACATCTATGGCCCGTTCGGCACGCTTCGCTAGGATGGCGTCATGAAGACACTCGGCCCTGCGGCCCCGCCGGACGCGCGCGGGCGGCTATCCGCGGCGGAGCGCCAGGAGGCGATCGCTGCCCTCGCCACGGACGAGGCGTTCGTCGAAGTTGGGCGGCTGGCAGCACGCTTCGACGTGACGCCGCAAACCATTCGCCGCGACCTGCGAGAACTGGAACAGTCGGGACGACTGGCCCGACATCACGGGGGAGCCGCAGCGCATCGCTCCAGCACGGAGAACATCGGCTACGTCGACCGCCAGGTGTTCCATCGCGGCGCGAAGGAGCGCATCGCTGTCGCCGCCGCTTCCCGCATCCCCAACCGCACCTCCCTGTTCATCAACATCGGCACGACGACGGAAGCGGTGGCCGACGCCCTGATGCGGCATGAAGGTCTCCGGGTCATCACCAACAACCTGAACGTGGCGACGCGGCTCAGCCGCCGCCCTGACTTCGAGGTGCTCATCGCCGGCGGCCTGGTGCGCCGCAGCGATGGCGGCGTGGTCGGCGAGGCCTCGGTCGAGTTCATCGACGGGTTCCGTGTCGACTACGGCATCATCGGCATCAGCGCGATCGACCCCGCGGATGGCACGTTGCTGGACTACGATGCACGAGAGGTACGGGTGGCACAGGCGATCATGCGCAATGCCCGCCGAGTGATGCTGGTCGCCGACCATTCCAAATTCGGTCGCAGCGCCATGGTGCGGCTCGGCTCCCTTCGCCACGTGCAGATCTTCTGCACCGACTGCCGCCCTCCCGATCCCATCCCCGCCTTGCTGGCGGAGGCCGGGGGCGAGCTGGTGGTGGCCGAGGAGGAATGATCATACCCGAAAAAGATCGATAGCGAAAATCGAAGTTTGCTTTAGCAACATTTTGTGTCACCTTCCGCAGCGAACGGGAGCCGCCGGAGAAGCGAGGGCTCGCGGGGAGAGCGGTCTTGACGGAACGGCTAGAGGCCGACCTGCTGGTCGTCGGCGGCGGCATCAACGGCGCCGGTATTGCGCGCGACGCGGCGGGCCGCGGCCTCCGCGTGGTCCTGTGCGAGCAAGGTGACCTGGCCGGCGCGACCTCTTCCGCGTCCAGCAAGTTGATCCACGGCGGCCTGCGCTACCTCGAATACTACGAGTTCCGCCTGGTGCGGGAGGCGCTGCGGGAGCGGGAGGTGCTCCTCTCCATCGCGCCGCACATCGCCTGGCCGATGCGCTTCGTCCTGCCCCACTCGCGGGAGCAGCGGCCGGCCTGGATGATCCGGCTCGGCCTGTTCCTGTACGACCATCTCGGCGGGCGCAAGCGTCTGCCCTCTACCCGCCGGCTGGACCTGCGGCGGGCGCCCGAGGGGGCGCCGATCCGCGACGAGTACCGCATCGCCTTCGAATACTCCGACTGCTGGGTGGATGACGCCCGGCTTGTGGTGCTGAACGCGGTCGATGCGCGGGAGCGCGGGGCCGACATCCGCACCCGCACGCGCTGCGTCTCCGCGCGGCGCGATGGCCGGCTCTGGCGGGCGGAGTTGCAGGACCTCGCGACCGGCGTGCGGCACCAGGTCGCCGCCCGCGTGCTGGTCAATGCCGCCGGTCCGTGGGTGGCGGACATGCTGAACGACCGCGCCGGGTTGAACGGCAGCAAGCGGCCTCGGCTCATCAAGGGCAGCCACCTGGTGCTGCCGCGCCTTTATGAGGGTGAACAGGCCTACATCCTGCAGAACGAAGACCGACGAGATCACCTTCGTCATCCCGTACCAGGGCGATTTCACCCTGGTGGGCACCACCGACGTCCCGTTCTCGGACGATCCGGTCGAGGTCCACATCAGCCCGGAGGAGACGGAGTATCTCTGCCGCGCGGTGTCGCGGTACTTTCGCCGCCGGATCAGGCCGGACGACGTGGTACACAGCTACTCCGGCGTGCGGCCGCTCTACGATGACGAAGCGGCCAGCGCCGCCGCTGTCACGCGCGACTACGTGCTCGACCTGGACCTCGGCGGGGCGGAGGCGGGCGAGGGTGCGGCCCCGATCCTCTCGGTGTTCGGCGGCAAGATCACCACCTACCGCCGCTTGGCCGAGCACGCGATGGAGAAGCTGCTCCCCCACCTCCCGGCGCCGTGCCCGGCGGCCTGGACCAGTCGGGTGCCGCTGCCCGGCGGCGACTTGCCGGACGGCGGGTTCGACTGCTTCCTGTCGGAGTTCCGCGCCGAGTACCCGTGGCTGCCGCCGGACACCGCGCTGCGCTTGGCGCGCGCCTACGGCACGCGGGCGGAACGCGTGCTCGGTATGGCGCGCGACCCCAGCAGGCTCGGGGCCGACTACGGGGCCGGTCTGACGGAGGCGGAGCTGGACTACCTGGTGCGAGAGGAATGGGCCCGCACCACCGATGACGTGCTGTGGCGGCGCTCCAAACTCGGCTTGCGCCTCACCCCATCGCAGCAGGCGGGGGTGGCCGAGGCGCTTCGTCGTCGCGTTCCCGTCGCGGAGGCCACCCATGCCTGAGGCCCGGCACCTCCTGGCCATCGACCAGGGCACCACCTCGACCCGCTGCATCGTCTTCGACCGCGATGGAGAGCCGATCGCCACCGCGCGGCGCGAATTCGCCCAGCACTACCCGCGCCCCGGCTGGGTGGAGCACGATCCGGAGGATATCTGGCGCGACACGCTGGCGACGGCGCGCGAGGCGGTCGCCGCCGCCGGCGTCCCCATTCGCGCGATCGGCATCGCCAACCAGCGCGAGACGGTCGTGCTGTGGGACCGCGCCACCGGCGCGCCGGTGTATCCGGCCATCGTCTGGCAGGATCGCCGCACCGCCGAGACCTGCGGCGAGCTGCGCGCCGGCGGTGCCGAGCCCTTGGTCCGCGCGCGCAGCGGTCTGCTCATCGACCCCTATTTCTCCGCGACCAAGCTGGCTTGGGTTCTCGACACCGTCGCCGGCGCCCGCACCCGGGCGGAGCGGGGCGAGATCCTGTTCGGCACGATCGACAGCTTTCTGCTCTGGCGCCTGACCGGCGGACGCGTGCACGCCACCGATGCCTCCAACGCCTCCCGCACCCTGCTGTTCGACATCCATCGCCAGTGCTGGGACCCGGAGCTGCTGCGGCTGTTCCGCGTCCCCGAGGCCGTGCTGCCGGAGGTGCGGGACAACGCCTGCCTGTTCGGCGAGACTGATCCGGCGCTGTTGGGCGCCGCCATCCCGGTCGCCGGCATGGCGGGCGACCAGCAGGCCGCGCTGGTGGGGCAGGCATGCTTCGCGCCGGGAATGATCAAATCTACCTACGGCACCGGCTGCTTCGCGCTGCTCAACACCGGCGCACGGCCGGTCGCGTCCGAGAACCGCATGCTGACCACGGTGGCCTGCCGCCTGGGCGGCGAGACCTCCTACGCTCTCGAAGGCGCGATCTTCGTCGCCGGCGCCGCCGTGAAGTGGCTGCGCGACGGCATCGGCCTGATCACGCACGCCTCGCAGACCGACGACATGGCGAGGAGGGTCAAGGACAATCACGGCGTCTATATGGTGCCCGGCTTCGTCGGCCTCGGCGCGCCGCATTGGGACCCGCATGCCCGCGGCCTGATCTGCGGCCTGACTCTGGACGCTACGGCCGCACACATCGCGCGTGCCGCGCTCGAGTTCGTCGCCTACCAGACGCTCGACCTGGTGGACGCCATGGCAGCCGACAGCGACGGGCGGCCGCAGGAATTGCGGGTGGACGGCGGCATGTCGGCCAACGATTGGTTCTGCCAATTCCTGGCGGATATCCTGACGGTCCCGGTGGAACGGCCAGCGGTGCTCGAAACCACGGCGCTCGGCGCCGCCTTCCTCGCCGGCCTCGCGACCGGCGTCTACCCCGATCCGAGCGCAGTGGCCGCGGCCCGGCGAAGTGGTCGGCGGTTCGAGCCCCAACTCGGTGACGCGCTCCGCCGGCGCCTGCTGGATGGCTGGCGCGACGCCGTTCGCCGCGCGCTCAGCCGGCCGTAGCCGCCCATCAATAAAGGAGGAAACAAAAAACCATGACCCGCACTCTACTCGCCGCCACCCTGCTCACGGCCTCGGTGCTGGCCGGGCCAACCATGGCGGCCGAGATCCGCGTGGCCTGCTACCAGGACGGAAACGAGTGCGAAGTGACCCAAAACCTGGCGCAACGCTTCATGCAGGCGAACCCGGACGTGAAGGTCACGATCGACCGCGTGCCGGTCAAGGCGATCCAGGAGAGCCTCCCCGTGCAGCTCGCCGCCGGCAACGGGCCGGACATCGCCCGCACGACCGACTACGGCGCCGTCGCCCGCTACTTCCTTGACCTGCGCCCGCTGCTGAAAGATCCGGCGTATTGGGACACGAACTTTGCACAAACCCTGCCCTGGATGCGGGTGAACGAGAAGGACACCGGCATCTACGGCCTGCCGACGCAGCTGACCGTCACCGGCCCTATCGTCAACGCCACCTTGTTCGAGCAGGCCAACGTTCCCCTGCCCGGCCCCAAGGCGACGTGGGACGATTGGGCCGCTGCGGCCGACAAGGTCGCCAAGGCGACCGGGACGCAGGCGGGCATGGCGCTGGACCGCAGCGGACACCGCTTCGCTGCCGGCGCGATTTCTTACGGGGCCAAATACTTCACCGCTGATGGCACGCCCGCGCCGGTGGACGACGGCTTCAAGGCGTTCGCCGAGCGCTTCGTGGGCTGGAACAAGACCGGCGTGGTCGAGCGCGAAGTCTGGGCCGCGACCGGGGGCGCCAGCTACCGTGACGCCTTCGAGGACTTCGCCAACGGGCGGATCGTCGTCTACTACTCCGGCAGTTGGCAGGTCGCGCGGCTACAGACCTCGATCGGCGATGGCTTCGACTGGAAGATCGGACCCCAGCCCTGCGGCCCGACCACCTGCACCGGCATGCCTGGTGGCGCCTCCTTCGTCGCGTTCAGGACAACCAAGTCGCCGCACGAAGTAGCCCGGTTCCTCGATTTCCTCGCCAGCGAGCCCGTCTATGCCGAGATGATCGCGAGGACCGCGAACATCCCGGCCCATGCCGGGCTGCAGAAGAGCGGCGTGACCTACGACCAGCCCCCGGCGGCAAAAGCGGCGCTGGAGGCCTTCAGCCGGGAGGCGGCGGAGCTTGCCCCGCTGGCCTATCGGTTGCAGGGCTACATCTACAGCCGGCCGATCTTCAGCGCGACGGTCACGCGGCTGTCCCAGGCCATCGTCGGTGAGCTGACGCTCGACCAGGCCTATGCCCGCATCCAAGAGGACGTGCGCAGCGCCCTCGCTGCCGCGAAGTAGCGCGCCGGGGACGGAGCGGAACGGCCGGAGGGGTGAACATGCCGAGAATGGTGCGAAGCGCCTTCGCCCGCGGCGCCGCGGGCGCTTACGGCGGGGCAATGAACCTGGCCGAGCTGCCGATGCGCGCGGCGCAGCGGCGGCTTGGTCCGGGGCTGGCGTGGCTGTTCGTGGGGCCGAACCTCCTCGTGCTTGGGCTGTTCACCTTCCTGCCGATCCTGCTCAATATCTGGTACGCCTTTACCGGCGGGACGGATCTGCTGCCTTTCGGGCGACCCTGGGTGGGGCTGGGCAATGTGCAGGCGTTGCTCGCCTGCCAAAATCACTTCGACCCCTCGACCTGCCAACGCGACCTGTTCTGGCACGGCATCTACAACACGTTGGAGTTCGTCCTGCTCCAGGTCGGGCTGATGGTGCTGTTCTCGCTGGTGACCGCGCTCGCGCTGAACAAGAAGATCATCGGCCGAGGCTTCTTTCGCGCGGCGTTCTTCTACCCCGTCCTGCTCTCCCCCGTGGTGGTCGCCCTGATCTGGAAATGGATTCTGCAACGCAACGGAATGCTGAACGGGGCGATTATGGCCGCGGGCGGAAGCCCGGTGGACTGGCTGCTGGATGCGCGCTCCGCCTTCGGCTGGACGGTCTTCGTCAGCATCTGGGCGCATATGGGCTTCTATACGTTGATCCTACTGGCCGGCCTGCAGGCGATCCCGCGCGACGTCTACGAGGCGGCGGAGATGGACGCGGCAAAACCCTGGACGCGCTTACGGCGCATCACGCTGCCGCTGCTGATGCCCGCGTTACTGGTCGTTCTGGTTCTGGCGCTGATCCGGGCCGTGCAGATCTTCGACGAAGTGTTTGTGCTGACGGGCGGCGGCCCCGGCACGGCCACCACCTTCCTCGTGCAGTTCATCTACGAGACCGGCTTTGCCCAGCAGATCCGGGAATACGGCATGGCCTCGGCGGCGTCCCTGCTGCTGGCTCTCGTGCTGATGCTGCTGACCCTGCTCCAACTCCGACTCGCGAGGCGTCCGAATGGCTAGCACGACATCCTCCGGCATGCCGGCCCGCCCTGCCTCCCGCGCCGCTTCCTTCCTGCTCGCAACCCGCGGCCGGACCGGCGCGGACTGGACGGACCGGGCAAGCTATCTCTACCTCACGCTCGGCACGCTCGTGATGTTCGTGCCCGTCGTGTGGCTCGCGCTCTCCTCGCTCAAGTCCCCTGCGGCGCTGGACCAGATGCCGCCCACCCTGTTGCCCTACGAGCCCACGCGCGCCGCCGTGCCCGGCCATCCGGGCGAACTCCCGCTGTTCCGTGTGACGAGCGGGGACCATGCCGGCCAAGTGTTGGCGGAGATCCGGCGTATCGGCCTGCAATCGCAGATGGTGGACCCGGCGAAGCCGGAGACAACCATCCGCGTCCCCGTCGCGGACCGCACGCCCGTCATGCGCCTGCGCGCAGCGTGGGACAATTACGCCACCGTGATCGAGCGCTTCGATTTCCTGCGCTACTTCTGGAACTCCCTGTTCATCACCGTCGTCGCCACCGTGATCACGCTGCTGTTCAACGCCATGGCGGCGTTTGCGCTTAGCAAATACAACTTTCGCGGCCGGGCCGGAGTGTTCATTCTGATCCTGGCCACGCTGATGATCCCGCCTACGATCATTCTGGTCCCGAACTACCTCATCGCCTCGCAGCTCGGGCTGGTGAACTCGCTCTGGGGCGTGATCTGGCCGGGAGTTGCGACGCCCACGGGCGTGTTCCTGCTGCGCCAATACATGCTGACGCTGCCGGACGAGCTGCTGGACGCGGCGCGTATGGACAATGCGAGCGAGTGGCGCCTGTTCTGGCGCATCGTGCTGCCGCTTTCGGCGCCGGCACTTGCGGTGCTCGCCATCTTCTCAGTGATGTGGCGGTGGAACGATTTTCTTTGGCCGCTGGTGGTGCTCAACCGTTCCGAGCACTTCACGCTCCAGCTCGCGCTCAACTCCTTCCAGGGCGAGCTGACGACCTCCTGGAACCTGCTGCTGGCGATGACCGTGCTGACGCTGCTGCCGGTCACGCTGATCTTTCTGGTGCTGCAGCGCCACATCACCCAGGGCATCGCCTCGGCGGGCGTGAAATAGGCGGGACCTCATGGCGGATCTGACCCTGCGCGGCGTGCGCAAGAGCTTTGGCGACGTCCACGTCATCCACGACGTGGATCTGGACGTGCGGCACGGTGAGTTCGTGGTCTTCGTCGGCCCTTCCGGCTGCGGCAAGTCCACGCTGCTGCGCATGATCTGCGGGCTGGAGGCGACCTCGGCCGGCGAAGTCGCGATCGGGGGGCGGCGGGTCAACGATGTGCCGGCGGCGCAGCGAGGCTTGGCGCTGGTGTTCCAATCCTATGCGCTGTATCCGCACATGACGGTGCGGCAGAACATGGCCTTCGGGCTGGAGAACCTGGGCACCCCGAAACCGGTATCGAAGCACGCATCCAGGAAGCCGCGCGCATGCTGCGGCTGGAGCCCTATCTCGCCCGCAAGCCCCACCGCCCTGTCGGGCGGCCAGCGCCAGCGGGTGGCGATCGGCCGCGCCATCGTGCGGGAGCCCGAGATCTTCCTTTTGATGAGCCGCTCTCCAACCTGGATGCGGAGCTGCGCGTCGGCATGCGGGCGGAGTTGGCGGGGCTGCACGGGCGCCTCGGGACAACGATGATCTACGTCACCCACGACCAGGTCGAGGCGATGACGATGGCCGACAAGATCGTCGTGCTGCGCGCCGGGCGCGTGGAGCAGATCGGCGCGCCGCTCGACCTCTACAACGCACCCGCCAACCGGTTCGTGGCCGGGTTCATCGGCTCGCCGCGCATGAATTTCCTGCCGGGCCGGGTGCGCGCGGTAGGACCGGACGGGGCGGCGGTGGAGGCGGAGGGGCTCGGCACCGTCGCTGTCGCGCCGCGAGCCGGGCTGCAAGCGGGCGATACGGTGACGCTGGGGATCCGGCCGGAACACCTGCAATCCGCCCCCGGACGGGCCGCAGGCGGCGGTGGTCGCGGTGGAGCAGCTCGGCGGCCTTTCCTATGTCCGGCTGGCGCAGCACGACATGGTGCTGCAAGTCCCCGGCCAGACCGGTCTGCGGCCGGGCGAGGCCGTCGGCCTGCGCCTGCCGCCGGAGCACGTCCACCTGTTCGACAAGAACGACATCAATCTGCCGGCGCCCGCCGTCGTCGTCGCCGCCTGAAAGAACAGCGCCATGCGCCCGATCCGCCGCGCCCGGCTGCAAGGGGAGACGCCGCACGGCCTGATGCTGGACTGCGGCGAGGGGATCACCTGCCGCATCTCCCTCCTCGAAGACGACCTCGCGCGCGTACCTGGTCCTGCGGGACGGCACCCCGCGTCAGCCGAGAACCTGGATGGTCCCCGCGCCTGGCGCGCCGGACACGCCCTGGGAGGGGCGCGACCGGCTGGACGAGGGCGTCTGGCCCGTCCCGGACATCGCGCGCGAAGTCGGAGGGGCTGGTGCTGCGCACCGCGTGCATGGGCTTGCGCGTGTCGCTCGACCCGTTCCGGCTGGAGTGGATGCTGCCGGACGGGCGCGTCTTTCTCGCCGACCGGCCGAGCATGCCCTACATGCTGGCGCGGCGCGGCGACGCTGTCGGGCACTACGTGGCGCGGCACCCAAGGATCGCTACTACGGCCTTGGCGACAAGACCGGGCCGCTCGACTTGCACGGGCGGCGGCTGCGGGTCGCGATGCGCGACGCGCTCGGCTACGACCCGCGCCGAGGTGACCCGCTCTACAAGCACTGGCCTTTCCTGCTCACGCGCGACGGGGCGACGGGTGCGGTCTACGGGATGCTCTACGACGACGGAGCCGAGGCGGCGTTCGACCTCGGGGCGGAGCACGACAACTACCACGGCCTCCTCCGCGGCTACGAGGCCGAGGGTGGCGACCTCGACTATTACGTCTTTCCCGGCCGCCGTCTCGCCGACCTTACGCCGCGCTTCTTGCGGCTGACCGGCGGCACCGCCCTGCCGCCGCGCTGGACGCTCGGCTACGCCCAGACCGCGATGGCGATCGCCGACGCGGACGACGCGCAGGCGCGGATGGAGGCGTTCATCGACCGCTGCCGCGCCGAGCAGATCCCCATCAGCTCCTTCCACATGGGCTCCGGCTACACAACCATCGGCCCAAAGCGCTACGTCTTCCATTGGAACCGCGCCAAGTATCCCGACCCGGAGGGGCTGATGCGCCGCTTCCACGACGCCGGCATCCGCGTCGTCGCCAACCTCAAACCCTGCCTGCTCGACGACCATCCCCACTACACCGAAGCGGCAGCGAGCGGCGCCTTCGTGCGCGACGGCGAGACCGGCCAGCCGCTGCTGTCGCAGTTCTGGGACGGAGAGGGTTCGCATCTCGACTTCACCGCGCCGGCCGGGATCGCCTGGTGGCAGGCGGGGCTGGAACGGGCCGTGCTCGACACCGGCATCGACGCGGGTTGGAACGACAACAACGAATACGAACTCTGGGACGAGGCGGCCGAATGCGCGGGCTTCGGCACTCCTGCGCCGCTCGATCTGCTGCGTCCGCGTGCAGCCGCTGCTGATGACCCGCGCGACGATCGCGGCGCAGCGCCGCCGCGCGCCGGGCGAGCGCGCCTTCACCGTCACCCGTGCGGGCCTGCCGGGGGTGCAGCGCTACGCCCAGAGCTGGAGCGGCGACAACACCACGGACTGGGACAACCTGCGCTGGAACCTGCGCACGGGGCTGCAGATGTCGCTCTCCGGCCTGCTCAACACCGGACACGACGTGGGCGGCTTCGCCGGTCCGATGCCGGATGCGGAATTGCTGATCCGCTGGACCCAGGCCGGTCTCGTGCATCCCCGCTTCATCATGAACTCCTGGAAGCCGGACGGGATCAACGTCCCCTGGCTACACTCGAAGGCGCTGCCCGCGATCCGCCGCGCGATCCGACTGCGCTACCGGATGATGCCCTACCTCTACAGCCTGATGCACGGCGCGGCGGAGCGGGGCGAGCCGGTGATCCGCCCGACCTTCCTCCAGTTCGACGACGATCCCGGCTGCGCTGCCGACTGCGACGAGCTTATGCTCGGCCCCTTTCTGCTCGCCGCGCCGGTGGTAGTGCCGGGCGCCCGCCTCCGCCGTCTCCGCCTGCCCGCCGGCCCGGAGGCTTGGTTCGACTTCTACACCGAGGAAATGCTGCCGTCCGGTGCCGAGGCGGAGGTCGCGGCGCCGCTCGACCGGTTGCCTCTGCTGGTCCCCGCCGGCGCCATTCTCCCGCTGACCGCGACGGGAGATACCGCCCGCCTGCACGACGAGCCCTCCCGCCTGCTGCGCCTCTTCCCCGGACCGGGCGCGGGCGAAACGCAATTCGTGCTGGTCGAGGATGACGGCATCACCGAGGGCGGTCCTGTCACGCGACTGACCCTCTCGCTGTTTTGGACGCCGCAGGCGGTCCGCCTGCACGTTGGGGCGGCGGGCGACTACCCTCTGCCCGACCGAATCGCGGTAGCGCTGCCGGCGGCGGAGCGACGCCCGCTGCTGCTGGACGCCGCCCCGGACGCGCCGGCGCTGGTGCGCGGGGCGGCGGCGGCCGGGTTCTGAGGACGGTAGCAGCCGCGGCGCGAGGATCGGCGCAATCGCCCCGTCGCGTGCCGGGGCGGGTTCGATCATCCGGCCCCACCTCGGCGCTGCGTCCCGCGGGTGCCGCTCACCCCCCGGCAGGCTCGGCGACGGCCGCCTCAATGTGAACCGGGTTGTAGATCGTGTTGCTGACGGGAGACCAGAGCACGACGTGTGAAAGGAGAGCCTCCAGCACGGCTCGCGGGACGTCCGCCTCGATGTGTGCGACGATGCGGATGGTGTTGAAGCCGATCCTTTCCGGGTTGACGTTGACGACTCCCCAGACGGCGGTTGGGTCGAAGTCCGCCTCGAGGTCAAGGTGCAGGCTTTTGATCGGAATGGCGCGGGCGGCCGCGTTGGCATGGATGCCAACGGCGATGCAGGAGCCGAGCGCGCTCAGCAGCGCCTCGGAGGGCGTCGGCACCGCGGCATCGCCTGCTGGTCCGAGCCGCTGCTCGATCGCGTATGGGGGCAGATCGCGCACGTAGTTTAGTTGTCGGAAATGGCCTTCGGTCACCGTGCGGCACCGCAGGACATGGGACGCCGCAGGGTCGGCGTTCTCCCTTACCAGGGCGTCCAGTTCGGGCTTCGTGACCGACGCAAGCTTGCCCGTAGGCGGCGGCGGGGGAATACTCATTAACGTTCTCTCGTTTTCGCGTACAAGCCGGTGTCCTCCGCTGTGCAAGCTGATCCAGCCCATCCTCCGTCACGGCGTCGCCGTCTCGGCTAGGTGAGCCGGCGAGGAGGCGTTCTCGAGACACAGCAGTCGGGGGTGCCTTGCGTATAGAGCGAACCTCAGCACACCACATTTCCAAGAGTTGGAATGCAGCTATCGACGGGAACCGTGCCACTTCTCGGAACCTTGTTGGGCGATTAGTTTCGCATTCGCCCATGCAAGATAGAAACGGAATCCGGCTCAAATGGACTGGGACGACCTGCGTTTCTTCCTTGCAGTGATCCGGGAGAGGAGCCTAGCGGGCGCCGCGAAACGGCTGAATGTGACGCAATCAACGGTAGGACGCCGCCTCGCCTCCCTTGAGACCCGGCTCGGGGTACGTCTCGTGCAGCGTGCGTCGGAGGGCTACTTGCCCACGCTCGCGGGGGACGCGATCCGCCAGCACGTCGAGCGGGTCGAGGCGGAGATGCACTCCGTCGAGCGCGCTGTGGGCGGCCTCGACATGCGGCTCGGTGGCGTCGTCCGCGTCGTCAGCACTCCGCTGCTGGGCAGCCACGTGCTCGCGCCATGCGCTGCCGCACTCTACACACGTCACCCCGAGATCAGAATGGAGCTGCTGTCGCATACCCCCGTTCCAAACTCCGACCCGCGCGCGGCCGATATCTTCGTGCAGCTCAGGCGCTTCGACCAGGACGGCTTGATAGTCAGGCGGATCGGAACGCTCGCCTTCAGCCTATATGCAAGTATCGCCTACCTGAGCCGCCATGGTGAGCCGGACGTGCATACAGGCTGCTCTGGCCACCACTTGATCACGATGGTCGACGAGAGCGAGCTCCCCCAGCAAGCAGACTGGCTCGCGGATGCGGCGGGACGGGCAGAGGTTCTGCTCAAGACCGACAGTCGCGAGACCTTGCTTTGGGCGGCTTTGCAAGCAGGAGGGCTGGCCTTGCTGCCCTGCTTCCGAGGAGACAGCGAACCGGCCCTGCGACGCCTCGAGGGTCGACCGGTACCGTCGGCGGAGGTCTGGGTCGCCGTGCATGAGAGTATCCGGCATATGCCGCGCATCAGGGCTGTCCTTGATTGCATTGCCGAGACATTCCACCGTAGCGCAAGTACCATGGACCCGCTCATTGATCCCACCCTTACCGGCGCGGCGCCCCCGACGCCGTAGCCGATGAGGGCCGAAGGCTGACGTCGCGTTGCTTTCCCGCGATGCAGACCGGCTTGAGCATGTGGCCGCGGAACTTCGCAGCTTCGGCGTGCGCGCTCTGCCGATTTGCACGGATGCCGCGGAGGCCCGAAGCCGTCGAGGCATTTCGCCGCCGCCCACAAGCTCGGCTCAGTTACGGGGCCACCGTCCCCTCCATCACGACCCTGATCTCCCCTGCGCTCACGGCCCCGATCTCGGTGATGAAAACGATCCGCACCGGCGGCGATCCGGGTGGGGGCAAGCCGGCTGGGGCGAGCGTGGCGCGGCCGCCGACAAACTGCAGCAGCAACGGGCGGCCCGGACGTTCGACGGCCTCGAATACGCCTTTTGCCCGCGCCAGACGCGGGGCAAGGCGCTCGATGGCCGCTTGCAAGGCGGCAAGCGAGACCGGCCGGTCTGAGGTCCAGTGCATCGTGTCGAAGCGGTCGGCCGACGGGCGGGGCCGGCCTGGGTCGCGCGGCCGGGGCATTGTTTCCGGGCCGGCCGCAAACAGCTCGGGCGGTACTTGCCCGTCTACCGCCTCGACCACCACCGCAGCCGGTTTCAATGCCGAGACCGCCGCGCGCACCGCCTCCGACGGCCCGAGGTCAGTCTTGCTGAGGGCCACCACATCAGCCGCGCGCAGCTGAGACCGAATCAAGGGGTCGTCCAAGGCTGCCAGTCTGGTACCATCGATCACGCACAGCACCGTCTCGAGCGGTGCTTCTCGCCAGATTACGGGGTCCATCAGGTTGCGCACTATATCTGCCGGGTCGGCTACCCCGCTGGTTTCGATGATGATGGACTCGGGCCGGGGCTCGCGTCGCAACAGAGCGGCGATCGTTCGCAGCAGATCGCCTTCCAGCGAGCAGCAGATGCAGCCGTTGGCGAGGCTGACGATCCCCTCGCTTGCCCCGGCGACCAACTCGGCATCGATGTTGATCGGGCCGAAATCATTCACCACCGCCGCGATCCGGCGGCCTTCGGCATGGGCCAGCAGATGGTTGATGACCGTTGTTTTGCCTGCCCCGAGGAACCCGGTGACGAGCAGGATGGGGACGGGCACTTAGGCTCCGGCGACGGGCCGCCGCACCGGCTTGCCGGGCCGTGCCGCCGCGTCCAGCACGCCATCGACGATCACAGGCCGACCGGAAACCAGCAGGTGGCGCACGCCCTCGGACGGGCGGTTCATCGCCCCGAACTCGGCGCGGTCGGTCAGCGTCTCCAAATCGAACACCACGACGTCGGCATCCGCCCCGGCCTCGAGCCGCCCCTTGGACCGCATCGCCGGCGTGCTCGCTTCCAGGATCTGGGCCGGGATCAGAGTGCATTTGCGAACGCCGTCGAGCAGCGACACGGCCTGGCGCTCCCGCACCCAGTGGCGGATGAACCGAGTGAAGCAGCCGGCTGAGCGGGGGTGCGCCACCGCCTCCGCCGGCAGCGGCCAGGCATCGCCGGCGTAGACCGTCCCGTCCGGGAGCGTCCAAGGCATTGCGTCGGACGCGATTGCCCCGCCGGGAAACAAAACGGAGACATCCAGAAGGTCGCGGTGGTGCTCGTTGTTGTCGGTGTCCAAGAAATGCCAGAGCACGAGTGTCGACGGCTCCTCCGCTTGGCCCCGCAGGACCTCCTCGCGAGTTTGGAACCGGTGGCCGTCGGTGACGCGCTGCACCGCATCGTATCCCGTGCCGCCGCGTTCCTCGAAATGCGGATCGTTGAAGAAGGCGGCGGCGAGCACCGTGGACCCGGTGCCGTAGGGATAGGCCTCGGTCGTGATCGGCAGGCCTTGCGCCTGCGCCTTCAGGATCAGCCTCGCACACCGCTCCACATCCGTCTTGCTGGAGCTGTTGAAGTGGCAGATGTGCATGTGCGCGCCCGTTGCGGCGGCATAGCCGATCAGTCGGATGTAGGCTTCCGCGGAGCTCTCCGGGTCAATGCGGGACATGTAGGCGACATGCGTGAACGTCGGCACCCCGCGGGATGCCGCCAGCTCGCACACGGCCACGAGCTCCTGCACTCCGGCCCCAGGTGCGTACGCGTTCAGGATGCCGACGCCGATCCCACCTTCGTCCAGTCCGCGCTGCAAGCGGTCAAGAATGCCGCCCACCTCTGCCTCGGTCGCGACGTTCTCCACCCAGCGGCGGTCCCGCATCGCGCGGCCGAACGCATCCAGCGACGATTCCTCGTTGGAGCCCGTCATGGCGCCGATGCGTGCGAAAGCCCAGTTCGTCGAGGCACCGTAATTCAGCAGCCGTCCGTGGGCCGCCTGGCGGCGATACCAGGAATCGACGGGCATGACGCCCGCTTCGAGATCGAGTGTGGTGGTCACCCCGTCAAAGGCCTGCATCCGGTCGGCCGGGAGGGACTGCCCATGTGCGTGAAGGTCGATGAACCCTGGGGCTACCACGAGGCCGGACGCATCGATCACCCGCTCGGCGCCCCCGAGCCCCGCACCCAGGGCTGCGACCCGCCCGTCCTGCAGTGCCACATCGCATACCTGGTCAAGGCCGCTCGCCGGGTCGACCACCCGGCCGCCGATAATCACTGTGCCGCTCATCCGATCATCCTATCGTTGCCGAAGACTGCGCGCGGGAGTGCGACGCGATCAAGTCGCAACTCAGCCAAATGGCTATGCCGGCTGGCTGCATCGGCGAAGGAGCCAACGTGTCAGTCGCCGTTTTTCGAACGCGCCTCCCGAAAGCCGCGTTCGAGCCCGTTTACCACCGATTGCCCATGCTCCAGGAGGAAGTCGCGCAAATTCTGATGCACCGGCAGCAGCGGCATGGCTCGACGGTGGGCGACGAACCAGGAACGCATGAGCGGGAAGCCTTTCACCGGAAGCGTCTTCATGAGGCCGAGCCCGAGCTCGAGCCCGATGGTGTGGCGCGAGAGGAGTGCTATGCCCATGCCGGCCATGACCGCCTGCTTGATCGTTTCGTTACTGCTGGAAGTCATGATGGTCCGCGGCCGAACATTCGAGGTGGCGAGGAAGTCTTCCATGAAGTCGCCGCGTGCCGGACCCCTCCTCGCGGGCGATAAAGCTCTCCTGCGCGAGCGCCGAAGGCATGATGCGCCGCCTGCGCGCAAGCGGGTGAGAACAGGGGGCAACCAGGACCGAGGGATGGGCCGCGAACACCTCGGCCACGAGATCGGAGTCGGCGGGTGGGCGGCCTACTACGGCAAGATCCATCTCGCCCCGCTCGAGTGCATCGACGATCTCGGTCCGGTTGCCGTCGCGCAGATGAATGGTTACTCCGGGATGTCTTGCCTGAAAACGTGCAAGTAGATGCGGTACGATGTATTTCGAGGTTGAGATCAGTCCGATCGTGACGACCCCGGCAGTGCCGCCGTTCAGGCCCGCCAGCACCGCCTCGGCTTCCTGCGCTGCTCGCAAGACGGTGCGTGCGTAGTCGAGAAGGGCCCGTCCCGCCTCAGACAGTATTGCGCGCTTGCCGATCCGCTCGAACAGTGTGAAGCCGCTCGCCTGCTCAACCTGCCTAATCTGGAACGAGACCGCCGCGGCCGAGACATGCAGCCTCTCGGCCGCGCGCACAAACGACTGCGCTTCAACAGCCGCGACGAAAACTTGCATTTGCCGGATGGTAAGCGGCCGCATGACAAGGTATTCCTTGTGGTAGGCCACAGTTTATTTTGTTTTTGCTAGAATTGTCGATGACCTACGGTAGCCGGGCTTGCAGCGCGGGGAAGGTCGGGATGAACAAGTTGGCGGATACCAAGATTACCGACATGAAGGAGCGCTACCGTTCCGGTGTCTTGAAATACAAGCAGATGGGCTACTGGGAGCCCGAGTACGAGCCGAAGGACACGGATGTGCTGGCGGTGTTCCGCATCACGCCGCAAGACGGAGTTGATCCTGAGGAAGCCGCCGCCGCGGTCGCAGGTGAAAGCTCGACCGCGACATGGACCGTGGTATGGACGGATCGGTTGACCGATTGCGAGTATTACCGCGCGAAGTGCTACCGGGTCGATCCGGTGCCGGGCACGCCGGGCCAGTATTTCGCCTATATCGCTTACGACCTCGATCTGTTCGAGGAAGGCTCGATTGCGAACCTTACGGCCTCCATCATCGGCAACGTGTTCGGCTTCAAGCCGCTGAAGGCGCTCCGGCTCGAGGACATGCGCATCCCGCCCCACTACCTGAAGACGTTTCAGGGTCCCGCGACAGGCATTGTCGCCGAACGCGAACGGATGAACCTGTACGGCCGGCCGATCCTGGGGGCCACAATGAAACCTAAGCTGGGCCTCTCCGGGCGCAACTACGGCCGTGTCGTCTACGAGGCGTTGAAGGGCGGCCTCGACTTCACCAAGGACGACGAGAACATCAACTCGCAGCCTTTCATGCACTGGCGCGATCGCTACCTCTACTGCATGGAGGGCGTCTCGAAGGCGATGGCGGAAACCGGCGAGGTAAAGGGCACCTACCTCAACGTCACCGCCGCGACGATGGAGGACATGTACGAGCGCGCCGAGTTCGCGCGCGATCTCGGCAGCATCATCGTCATGGTCGACCTGGTGATCGGCTACACGGCGATCCAGTCGATGGCGAAATGGGCACGCAAGAACGACATGATCTTGCATCTGCACCGAGCGGGTCATGGGACGTACACGCGGCAGAGGAATCACGGGATCTCCTTCCGGGTGATCGCGAAGTGGATGCGCATGGCAGGGGTCGATCACATCCATGCCGGCACCGTCGTCGGCAAGCTGGAGGGCGACCCCAACGTGATCCGCGGGATCTATGATACGTGTCGCGAACCGCACGTCGCGCAGAACCCGCAACACGGCATCTTCTTCGAGCAACCCTGGGCCAGCCTCAAGCGGATGATGCCAGTCGCGTCGGGCGGCATTCATGCCGGGCAGATGCACCAGCTGCTGACCTATCTCGGGGAGGACGTCGTGCTGCAGTTCGGCGGCGGGACCATCGGCCACCCAATGGGGATCCAGGCTGGCGCGATCGCGAACCGCGTGGCGCTGGAGACGATGGTGAAAGCGCGCAACGAGGGGCGGGACGTCTGGACCGAGGGGCCGGAAATTCTCGCCGAGGCGGCCCGCTGGTGCCAGCCGCTGCGGGCGGCGCTGGATACGTGGAAGGATGTCACGTTTGACTACGCCTCCACGGATTTGGTCGATTTTGTTCCCACGCCGACCGCGGCCTAGCCCTAACCTGGCTCCCCTAAGGTGAGAGGGAGAAGACGAGCCCTCTTTCCGCCAGAGGGGTTGGGCAAGGCATCTTATCCGGAGACGCACGATGAAAGTGACTCAAGGCCAATTCTCCTTTCTGCCGCCGCTGACAGATGCAGAGATTGGCAAGCAGATTGAATATGCGCTCGACAACGGGTGGGCCATTGCGATCGAGTACACGTCGGACCCGCACCCGCGGAACACCTACTGGTCGATGTGGGGCCACCCGATGTTCGACCTGCGCGACCCCGCTGGGGCAATGATGGAAATCGACGGATGCCGGGCCGAGCACGCCGACAAATACATCCGGCTGCTCGCTTTCGACAGCCGCAAGGGTTGGGAGTTGGTGCGAATGAGCTTCATCATCAACCGCCCGGTAGAGGAGCCCGGCTTCGAGCTAATCCGCGCCGAAGGACCCGGCCGTACCCTGCATTACACACTCCGCAGCCGCTCCACCTTCGCGGCATGAACGTCGAGCCGCAACAGGCCGTCGATCTCGACGCGCTATACCGCGACAGCAAGATCGCCGAGACGATCGAGATGCTGGACCGGGACCTCGTTGGCCTCCTGCCGGTCAAAACGCGCATCCGTGAGATCGCAGCGCTGCTGCTGGTCGAGAGCGCGCGGCGAAGCATTGGACTGGCGGCGGAGCCGCCGTCGCTGCACATGTGCTTTACCGGCAACCCGGGAACCGGCAAGACCACGGTGGCGCAGCGAATGGCCGAGATTCTGCACCAGCTCGGCTACATCAGGCGGAACCACGTGGTGGGCGTCACCCGCGACGATCTCGTCGGCCAGTACATCGGTCATACCGCGCCGAAGACGAAGGAGATATTGAAGAAGGCGATGGGCGGCGTGCTGTTCATCGACGAGGCATACTACCTGTATCGCCCAGAGAACGAGCGCGACTACGGACAGGAGGCCATAGAGATCCTGCTGCAGATCATGGAAGAGAAACGCGATGACCTCGTTGTCGTGCTCGCCGGCTACAAGGACAGGATGGACACATTCTTCCGCAGCAATCCCGGAATGGCGTCACGCATTGCCCATCACATCGATTTCCCGGACTACAGCGAGGGTGAGCTCATGCAGATAGCCTCGCTGATGATGGAGAAAATGAACTACTGCTTTTCGTCTGACGGCGAGAGCGCGATGCACGAGTATATCGGCCGGCGCATGACGCAGCCGCGCTTCTCCAACGCACGCTCGATCCGCAATGCGCTTGATCGCGCGCGGCTGCGCCAGGCAAATCGCATTTTTGCCGGACGCGCCACGCCGGTGACACGGGCAGCGTTGCAGACCATCGACGGGGAGGATATCCGAGCCAGCCGCGTGTTTTCGCAATAGGCTCCTCTCATGCCGCATCGCCGCACCACGTTCAGCAAATTCATCATTGAAAGTCTCCGTCGGACGGAGCGCGACCCGGAACTCGCCGCCCTGCTGAACGATGTGATGACGGCGTGCAAGCTGATCTCGGTCGCAGTTTCCCGCGGCGCCGCCGAGCCGGTGCGGCCGGGTGCTATGGAGGCGTCATTCGAGCGGCGCAAGTCACTTGAACAGCTTGCCAGCGAGATCATGCTGAACGTCTGTGAGTTCGGCGGGCAACTTCGCGGCATGGTATCGAAGGAGCTTGCCGAGCCCTACACGATCCCCGTGGGCTACCCTCGCGGGCGCTATCTCCTGCTGTTCGATCCGTTGAACGGCTCGCCGAACATTGACGTCAACATGCCGGTTGGTACGGTTTTTTCCGTGCTGCGCGCCGACGACGGCGCAGATAGCGCGGCCCTATCCGACTTCCTGCAGCCAGGCGCAAGACAGGTTGCGGCAGGCTACGCGCTGCACGGCCCGGTCTCGATGCTGGTCGCCAGCCTTGGCGACGGCGTGGACGGCTTTACCCTGGAGCGCGAAATCGGCGCCTACGTGCTCACGCATCCGCGGATGACAATCCCCGAGACCACGCGAGAGTTTGCGGTCGATGCGTCGGCCGCTCGCGACTGGGAAGCGCCGGTCCGGCGCTACGTCGAGGAATGCACGGAGGGAGAAGGCGGCCCACGCGGCGAGGATTTCGCCATGCGCTGGATGGCTTCCGTAGTGGCTGAGGTGCATCGCATCCTGATCCGCGGCGGCCTGTTCATGCAGCCGAACAGCGCGCGAGTAGAGGCCGGCGAGCATTCGGCTCGCCTCCTATACGCGGCGAACCCGTTGGCCATGCTTGTCGAACAGGCCGGCGGCTCGGCGTCGACCGGGCGGCAACGGCTGTTGGATGTGCCGCCTCTCAGTATCCACCAGCCCGTATCGATGTTTCTCGGATCGCGCCATGAGGTTGAGCGCGTGGCAGAGTATCACAGTAGGTATGACCGAGGCGAGCCGCTCTCCTTCGTCTCGCCCCTGTTCAAAACCCGCTCACTGTTCCGCAATCCTTGAGGACGAGCGATGTCAGCAAAGCACCCCATCGTCGCAATCACCGGCTCGTCGGGCGCTGGTACGACGACGGTGACATCCACCTTCACGCAAATCTTCCGGCGCGAGGATATCAATGCGGCGATGGTGGAGGGGGATGCGTTCCACCGCTATAACCGCGCCGAAATGCGGCAGGAGATGGCGGAGGCGGCCAGGCGGGGCGAAAATCACTTCAGCCACTTCGGGCCCGAGGCAAATCTGTTCGAGGATCTGGAGGCGCTGGTCCGAGCCTACGGCGAAACGGGCACCGGGCGGGCACGCAAATACCTTCACGACCATGCGGAAGCCGCGCCGTGGGGGCAGCTGCCCGGCACTTTCACGCCGTGGGCGGATATTTCGCCGGGCACCGATATGCTGTTCTACGAGGGGCTGCATGGCGGCATAAGGACCGACCAGGTCGACGTCTGTCGCCACGTGGATCTGCTGGTCGGCGTGGTGCCCATCGTCAACCTCGAATGGATCCAGAAGCTGCATCGCGACAAGGCGGCGCGGGGTCACTCGCACGAGGCGATCGTCGATACGATCCTGCGACGGATGCCGGACTACGTCACCTACATCTGCCCGCAATTCGCCGAGACGCACGTGAATTTCCAACGTGTCCCCACGGTCGACACGTCAAACCCGTTCATCGCACGGGACGTCCCGAGTGCGGACGAGAGCATGTTGGTGATCCGGTTCCGCAATCCGAAAGGGATCGACTTTCCCTATCTGCTGTCGATGCTGCACGACAGCTACATGTCACGCGCAAACACGATCGTTTGCCCTGGCGGCAAGATGGCGCTGGCCATGCAGCTCATTTTCACGCCGATGATTTGGCAACTGATGGATCGAAAGAGGCGGGCGAACCAGGGATAGTCCGGTCGGGAGCGGGCCACCGTGCGGGTGGTCCGCGGCGTGGACCACGATCTGACCGGCAACGCCATGCGGCGGACCGCCGGGGACGTCATGCGGGACTTTTGCAGGACGCATTGGAGCCGACGCCCGTCTAGCCGCGCCGGTGGCCTTCGACGGTCAGGCGACGGCTCTTGGGGCGGTTGTAGCGCCGTGCGCCCGAAAACCGTCGACCAGGAAAGCGATCAGGCTGTCCGCCAGCGCGCCGGAGTAGCGGGGCTCGGGCGTCGGCGCGTCGACCATGCCGGCTGGGACCGCCAGCGCACACATCAGGCTGCCACCCATCCAGTAATACCGCCACGACACTTCGTGCGGCGCGAGGTGCGGCAGCGCCTGGTGCAGCGCCGCCACGAACGCCGTACGCAGGCGGTCGTAATAGCGCACGAGCATCCGGTTCGCCTCCGGCATGGCGAGGATGCGTCCGAGCGAATACTGCACGACGATGGCCCGGGCGCTGGGAGTTGCCGTGTCGGCCAGCCGCGTCGCCGGCACCACGTAGGCGCGAACGATCGCCTCCAAGGATGGCCGGCCGCCGGATTGGGCGTTGGCGACCTCAAGGCCCGCCAGCCGTTCCTCATTCAGCGGTGCGATACGCCGCAAGAACATCTCTTCGAACAGCTTCTCCTTGCTGCCGAAGTAGTAGTTCACCGCGGCGATATTGACCTCGGCCGCCGCGGCGATGGACCGCAGCGTGACGGCCATGACACCCTCCTCGGCGAACAGCCCCTCCGCCGCGTCCAGGATCCGCTCCCGCGCATCGCGCGGCGGCGCGGACTTGGCCTTGCTCTTCGTCGACCTCACGGTGCCCTCACCAGCTCCGGCCATCAGGGTAACGGAATTCGATCATCCGTTTCAAGCAAACGATTGACTTGGGAGCTCGCCCTGTCCTAGTTTCCCCTTAACAGAGGCTGCGTCTCGGCGGCCCTCGTCGGATCATCGGGAGGATTGGCACTTGCTCGAACAGCTGCGTCCGAAAAGCATTGCCGATCTGCCGCCGCAGCGGCCGACTGCGCCGCGAACGCCGGCGGAAGCGCGGGGTCGGTTCTTCAACACGGGCAATGCGTTCGACGTCAAGCTGCCGCCGGTGCCCGACCATCTGTTCGTCGACGAACCGGCCTGCGCGCTGGACCCGGAGGCGCCGACCGGGCTGATCGTCTGCGATCTTTCGGCGGTCCTCGAATGCGGCTTTCCGGCAACCACGCCACTCGTTCTCGTGCGGTACGGCACGATCAGGCCGGGTGAGACGCTGCACACCGACTTCGCCGCCAGTGGCGTGTTCGTCTACGTGATCCGCGGCAACGGCGCCACGCGGTGCGGCGACGATCACGTCGAATGGAGCGCCGGCGACGTGCTGGTGCTGCCGGGCGGGGTGCCGCACGACCACCGCGCCGGCGATGCCGGTGCGGTATTGTGGATCGTGAGCAACGAGCCCCAGCTTGCGTTCGAGAACCTACGCGCGCCCGCACCGGGCGAGGCGCCGACCGAGATCGTGCACTACCGTGCCGACGAGGTCGCGCGTCAAATCGGCCTTCTGTACGAGGTCGGCCGAAACGAGCAGATCGCCGGGTCGGCGCTGATCTTCTCGGCTGAGCGGCAGGAGGCTTCGCGCAACATCCTGCCGACGCTGACCTTGGCGATGAACTCGCTGCCCGGAGGTGTCACCCAGCGGCCGCACCGGCACAACGCGGTTGCCGTGAGCCTGATCATCAAGGGCGATCGTTGCTATTCGACGATGGACGGGCGGCGCAAGGACTGGGTGCAGTGGGCCACCAGCATCACGCCTCCGGTCTCGGTTCACTCGCACCACAACGCCGGCAACGAGCAGGCATTGTTCCTGATCGTGCAGGATGGCGGCCTCTACTACCACACTCGCGCCATGGGCTTCGAGTTCGCCGAGCACCAGAGTGACTTGAGCGATTGATATTCCGGCGCGGCCAACAAAGCACCTTCGGAGGGAACTGAAATGGCGTCAGATACCGCCACGCTCTCGCAACTGACCTGTACGCAAGCTGCACCCGGCACTCGGCGCCGAGGTGCGCGGCGTCGACATGCGCCGGGAGCCTACTCCCGAGCTGTTCCGCGAGTTGCACGACATCTGGATGGAGCACTTGGTGTTGGTCTTCCCCGAGCAGCATGTCTCGGACGAGGAGCACGTCACCTTCACCCGCGCCTTCGGTGAGCCCGAGATCTTCCATCAAAAGATAATAAAGTCTCGCCGGGTGCCCGAGATCTTTCGGGTCTCCAACGTCGACGACGACGACAACCTGATGCCGCCGGATCACCCGACCGTGCAGCAGGTCTCGCTCGCCCAGCTCTGGCACACCGACAGCAGCTATCTCGCCGTGCCGTGCGTGGGGGCATTGCTGCACGGCGTCGAGGTCAGCCGCACCGGCGGCGAGACCCAGTTCACCAATCTCTACGCCGTCTACGATGCGCTGCCGGAGCACCTCAAGGCGCAGATCGAGGGTCGCCGGGCGCGGCACAATTTCGGCAACATGCACACGTTGCGCGACCTCAAGCCGATGACGGAGGAGGAAAAAGCGGCGGTGCCGGCGGTTTGGCAGCCGATGGTGCGACGGCATCCGGTCACCGGCCGCAAATCGCTCTACATCAGCCCGATCTACAACGACGAAGTGGAGGGCATGAGCCCGGCAGAGGGCAAGCGCCTGATCGACGAGCTGACCGCGTTCGCCGAGCAGGAGCGGTTCGTATACCGGCACCGCTGGGAGCCGGACGACGTGCTGATGTGGGACAATCGCTGCACCATGCACCAGGTCACGCCGTTCGACCCGCGCGAGCGTCGGGTGATGCACCGCACGACGATCGTCGGCACGGAACCGGTCCTCGCGGCGTGAGCGCGTCGCAGACCGACGGCCTCCCGGTCCTCAACCACGGCGATCCGAACCCAGCCTGGCTCGCCAGGCTGACGGAGGACATTCTTGAGCCCGACCGGCCAATCATCGATCCGCACCACCATTTGTGGGACCGGCCCGGCAGCCGCTATTTTCTCGACGAGTTGCTGGCCGACCTCGGGACCGGCCACAACGTGGCGGCGACCGTGTTTCTGCAATGCGGCTGGGCCTACCGGACGGACGGACCGGAGGAGATGCGCCCGGTCGGCGAAACCGAGTTCGTCGCCTCCGTCGCGGCGGACTCCGCGCGGCGGAATAGCCGGACGAAAGTCTGCGCCGGCATTGTCGGATATGCGGACATGATGCTGGGCGAGAGCGTTGATGCGGTATTGGAAGCCCATACGCAGGCGGCTTGTGGTCGCTTCCGCGGCATCCGCCACGGCACCGCCCGCGACAAGGCGTTCCTGGCCAGTATTCTGGGGCCGCCGCCCTTCGGCCTGATGCCGCAGCCTGCGTTCCATGCCGGTGTCAGCCGGCTCGCGGCGCACGGCCTGACATTCGACGCCTGGCTCTACCACACGCAGATTGGCGAGCTGACGGCTTTGGCGCGCGCCTGCCCGATAGTTCCGATGGTGCTCGACCATGTCGGCGGACCGCTCGGCGTCGGCCCGTACCGGGGCCGGCGCGACGAGGTTTTTGCGGCCTGGCGCGACGCCATGCGCGAGCTTGCGACCTGCCCGAACGTCCACGTCAAACTCGGCGGGCTCGCGATGATGGTCAACGGCTTCGACTTCCACGAGCAGGCGCTGCCGCCGTCCTCGGGAGAGCTCGCCGCTGCGTGGCGACCGTTCATGGAGGACCTGCATCGAGACGTTCGGACCGGAACGCTGCATGTTCGAGAGCAATTTTCCGGTGGACAAGGGAATGTGCAGCTATCCCGTCCTGTGGAACGCCTTCAAGCGAATCGCCGGTGGCGCGTCAGAGTCCGAAAAATCCGCACTGTTCCACGACACCGCCGCCCGGTTCTATCGTCTGACCTGACGCCCTGGCCTGACACAATGACGCGCGGCCCAAAAAGCGCCGCCGAGAGGGGAAACATGAACAAGATGACCCGTCGCGGCGCGCTCGGCGTGCTGGCGGCCGCCACGCTCGCACGGCCGGCGTTGATCCATGCCCAGACGAATTCGACGCCGGTGCGGATTGGCCTGCTGAGCGACGTGGGTGGTCCCTACCAACATATTGGCGGTCCGGGCAGCAAGGTGGCGGCCGAGATGGCAGCCGCCGATTTCGGCGGCTCCGTGCTCGGCCGCCCGATCGAGGTGCTGCAAGCCGACGACCAGAACAAGGCGGATGTCGCCGGGTCGCTCGCGCGCGAGTGGATCGACGATCGGGGCATGAATGTCCTGGCCGACGGCGCCGCCTCCACGTCCTCGTTGGCGATCCAGCAGATCACGCGCGAGAAGAAGCGCATCTTCCTGATGAGCACGCCCACCTCGACCGCGTTCATCGGCAAGCAATGCTCGCCGTACGGCTTCCAGTTCGCCTGCGACACCTACGCGCTGGCGAAGGGCACCGGCACCGAACTGGTCCGCGCCGGCGGCGACACCTGGTTTTTTCTCACCGCCGACTACGAGTTCGGCTATTCGCTGCAGCGCGACACCGAGCAATTCGTCAAGCAGGCGGGCGGCAAGATCCTGGGCAGCGCCCGCGCCCCGCTCGGCACCGCCGACTTCTCGAGCCTACTGCTCCAGGCGAAGGCGTCCGGCGCCAAGGTCATCGGGCTCGCCAACGCCGGCACCGATTTGCAGAACTGCATCAAGCAGGCGGCCGAGTTCGGCATCGCCAAGTGCGGGCCAGCGCTTGGCGACCCTGCTGATGATCATCCAGGACGTGCTCTCGCTCGGTCAGGACATCTGCAAGGGCTTGGCGCTGACCAACTCCTTCTATTGGGACCTCTCGCCGGAGACGCGGGCCTGGACCGGGCGCTATAGGACGCGCATGCAGATGCCGCCGAACGAGTATAATGCCGCCGCCTATGCCGCCGCGCTGCATTGGCTGAAGGCGGTCAAGGCGGCAAACACGCTGGATGCCGACGCGGTCGCGGCCAAGATGCGCGAGATGCCGCTCGACGATTTCTACAACAAGGGACGTGCGGTTGCAGGCCGAACGGTTGCGTGCCGCACGCCATGTACACGTGGGAGGTAAAGCCGACTTCGGAGGCCAGGCACCACGAGACGTTTTCTAGCCCGTCGGCACCATCCCTCGCCCACGCCTATCCGCCGCCCGGCCTGTTCGGCTGCCCGCTGGTGCCGTCCTGAGACGTAGGCCGCCGGTGGCCGCCGGCCGTTTACGCTTCGGCGACCTCGAACCAGAAGTCGAGCATCTCGCCTTTGCGCTGCTCGACGAACTTGGTGTTCACGCGCGTGCCGATCTTCAGCCGCTGCCGCCGCCTTATGCGGATCCGCAGATCGATACCTCTGAAATAGCCGCCGAGCGCGGTGTCGGCGCCATCCAGAAGGACATAGCCGAACGCATAGGGCGGGTCGGGCAGGTTGGCGAACGCCTCGTAGACCATCGTGAAACTCCTCGATCCGTCCGCCGGGGCCGACCTCAACCCAATCGGTCGTCGGCAGCAGGGTCTCGTCGGAGAACGCTCGCGGCGGCACCAGCACGCGGCCGGACTCGGCAGAGCGGCGGCCATAGATCTTCGCGTTGTCGCGGATCTGCGCATAGAACCAGCTCGCGGTCTCGCCGAGCGCGTGGTTGTAGGTGATGCTCCAGACTTCCTTGCGGCTCAGCAGTTCCATGCGCTCGCTCCCTGTTCTCACGCCTCGACGACCATCGTGCCGAAAATCTGGTGGTCCCCGCCATTGCCGCTGGCGATGCCGACCCGCGCGCCCTTCGCCTGGTGCGCGCCGGCGCGGCCCCAGACCTGCAGCGCCACCTCCGCCACGCGCGCCATCGCCGTCACCGCGATCGCGTTGGTGCACAGCGTGCCGCCGGACGGGTTCACCGGGATGGGCGCGCCGAGCCGGAACTGTCCCTCGCGCAGCATCGGCACCGACTCGCCGAGTTTGCAGAGCCCGGCCGCGTCGATCGGCGTGGAACTCGGTGTTGCTGAACGGCGCGTAGAGCTCGGCGACATGCACCTGCTTCGGCCGGATCGGTGATCCCCGCCATCTTGTACGCGCGCTCGAAGGAGCGCCGCAGCGCGTAGGCGTCGGCATGGTCGGCCGTCGGATTCTTGCCCATGCGGTCGCCCATCCAGTAGGTCTCGGTGCAATGCGCGAGCCCGGTGATCCAGACCGCGTCGAGCTTGTGCTCGCGGATGTAGCGCTCCGAGGCGAGCACCATCGCCGCCCCGCCGGTCGATTGCGGGCAGCAATCCAGCAGCTTGATCGGCCAGGAGATCATGCGCGACGCCATCACGTCTTCGACCGTGACCTCCTTGCGCAGATGCGCGTGCGGATTGAGCGACGGCGTGATGCCGGTTCTTTACCGTCACCAGCGCCATGTCCTCCTCGGTCATGCCGTAGAGGTGCATGTAGCGGACCGCCGACATCGCCAGCATGTTGATGGTGCCGAGCGGCAGCGGCGCGCTCGTAGGTCGGGTCCCAGATCTTGTTCAGCACGTCTGCGAGTTGCCGCATTCGCCAACCTTGTCGGCGCCCGCCGTCAGCACGACGTCGCAGGCGCCGGAGGCCACATGATAGTAAGCGGCGGAAACCGACGAGATGCCGGTCGCGCCGCCGGTGTTGATGCGCAGGAACCGCTTGTTGCGCGCGCCGACGGCATCGACCCCGAGCCGTTCGGCGTTGCCGATCCCGACCATCGCGTCGGGTGACAGCGAGTAGACCACGGCTTCGATATCGTCGAACTGCAGCCCGGCATCCTGCATCGCCAGCACGACGGCCTCGCGCACCAGGTCCGGATAGTTCGCATCCTCGCGCCGCGAGCTGAAGTTCGACTGGCCGATACCGATGATGCCGACACGTTCCGTGCTCATCGGCGCGCTCCCGCTCGGGCCTGCTCCTGTCCGAGCACAACGGCGGTCTGATACTGCATGGCGAACCCGCTCCCGGCATGGGCAAGCCCCTGGCGGGCATTCGGATGCTGGTGCGCCGCCGGCTTTGCCGCGCACCTGGTTGGCGATTTCGGCGATCCGGATCAACCCGGTGCAGAACACGGGGTTGAAAGTGAGCACGCCGCCGGACAGGTTGACCGGCAGACGACCGCCCTGATGCGAAGCTGCCGTCGCATCGCCCGCGCCTTCCAGTCCTGTCGCGCGACAGAGCGACAGGCCCTCATAGGCGAGCAGCTCGGCATAGGGCGTCGCGTCGGTTACTTCGGCCACGTCGATCGCAGTCGCTCGGATCGGTGATGCCGGCCGCCGCGTAGGCCTGCTGCGCGGCGGCCGCCAGCGCCGGCGCGGTCGCAAGGTCGCGGTCGCCCAGGAAGCTCGCCTCGGTCGCCCATCCCATGCCGTGCAGCCACGCCGCGCCGGAAAGGCCGCGCTCGGCGACGAAAATCCGGCGAGGCGAGCACCAACGCCACGCTGCCGGTGACCGGCGCGGTCGTCATCTCCGGCGTCAGCGGCCATCGCGCCGGACCGGGCGCCGGGCGTATCGGGCGGCGACGGATAGGCGCGCTGCCCGTTCCGCCGGTTTTTCTCCGCCACCGACGCGGCGATCTCGCGCAGACCCGGGCACGGCGTTCTCCAGTGCCGCCGCCTGCAGCGCGTGCGCCGACAACTCGTCCAGCGGCAGCGCACGGTTGTAGTAAGGGTCGGCCCCAAGCCGCTGCGCCTCGGCCAGCGAGGAGGCCTCGGTCGGGCTCCAAGACACGATCAGTTGCGTGCGATACTGTCCCGACGCGACCCGGAGTGCGCCCAGCACGAAGGCGTGCTCGGAGGCCGACGGGGTCGAGAGCAGGTCGCGATCCACGCCGCCGACCGGGCCGGACGCCATCATCACCGCAGATCGAGCGACCATCGAACTGGTCGTTCGAGCCGACGACGATGCCGTCGATGTCCTCGATCGTGAGGCCGGCATCCGACAGCGCCAGTTGCGCCGTGTCGTACATCATTTCCTCCAGCGATCGGTCGCGTCCCGCGATGGCGGGCCGGATCGCGCAACCGATCACGCCCTGGCTGAACCTTGTAGGCCATCCGCTCACTCCGTGTGTCGCTCGTCTCGCTCAAGGCCGGGCGCATGGTCGGCGGCTCACCGTCGATCAGTGCCGGGAAACAGCGCCTGCATAGCATCCGGCGCGGACCGCACCAGCCCCCGCGCGCGGTGATGCGGCGACAGGACGGCTTCGCGCAGGTTCAGCACCGGGGTCAGGCAGCAATCGGCCGCGGCGAAACGGCTTTCGCAGCCCGCGAGGGTCAGCCGGCGAAATACGCTGCGACATCGGCGATCAGCGCCGTTTGCGGCAGCGGCTCATCCTGCCGCTCGATCCACTGGCGCCGCTCCGCCGCCTCGCAGAAGGTGCGCCAGAATTTCGGCTCCACCGCCCCCAGCATGACATGCCGGCCGTCCTGCGTGCCGTAGACCCGATAGTAGGCGGCGCCGCCGTTCAGATACGTGCTCTCCGGCTCCGGCACCGTGCCGTTCGCGCCATAAGCCGCGATCTGGAACAGCTGCAGCGGCATGGCGACGTCGGCGATGCCGAGGTCGATGTGGCAGCCACGTCCGTCCCGCCGCCGCGCTTCGAGCGCGCCCAAAATCGCGATGGTGGCGAACAGCGAACTCGACATGTCGCCGACCGGCGGATCGAAGAATCTCGGCGGCACACCGTTGCGGTGCAACACTCCGGCGAGCGCGAGGTAGTTCCCGTCGTGGCCGGCGGCCTGCGCCATCGGACCTGCCGCGCCGTAGCCGCTCATGGAACAGTAGATCAGCGCGGGATTGTGATCGCGCAAAGTCTCGTAGTCGAGTTCGAGACGCGCCATCACGCCGGGCCGGAATCCTTCGATCAAGACGTCGGCCTTGTCCGCCAGGTCGAGAAAAACGCGTTTGTCGCCCGGGCTCTTCAGGTCGAGACGGCGAACCGTCTTGCCGGCGTTGATCGCCGCGTGGAACAGCGGCACGCCGTCCGGCGTCGCGCGGCCCGAGCAGCCGCATGCCGTCACCCTGGGGCGGCTCCACCTTGGTCACGTCGGCTCCCATGTCGGCCAGCAACAGGCTGGCGAACGGCCCCGGCAGGTAGAACGAGAGATCCAACACCCGCAAGCCGGCCAGAAAACTGTTCAGGCGCGACACGGACGTCAGAGCACCACGACCGGGGTGATCGGACTGCCGGTGCCGCCGACAACCGGCAGCGGGTTCGCCGTGAACAAAAAGCTGGTGCGGCCGGTTTCCGCCAACGGCTTCAGGACGAGTCCTTCGAGAAGCGGAATGCCGTAGTCGCGGATCAGCCGCTGATGGACGGGAAACGCGGTCCCGGTCGGGAACGGGATCGCCTCGACCGCGAAATTGTCCGCACCGATCACCGCGACCCCGCGTTCCGCGAGCCACAGCGCCGCCTCCACGTCGAGCCCGGGCTCCTCGTTGAAGGAAATGTCGCGCCGCCCTTCCTGGTTCTCCTGCCAGCCGGTGCGGATCAGCACCACGTCGCCCTTCGCGGGCTCGACCCCGCCCGCCTCCGCCGCGCTCTCCAGATCTGCCCGCCCGATCGAGACGCCGTCGGCGAGCACGCCACGCCGCGCCACGACGTCGAGCAGCACGCCGCGCCCGACGATCGGCCCCATCGTGTCGATGCCGCAACGCGCCGCGCCGGTGGTGCTGCGCGTTCCCGCACCGGGAAAGCCATTGTACAGCGCGTCGTCGTACCAGGCGTGGCACAGCGCGTCGATATGCGTGCCGATGTGGAGCGGCATGATCGCCGTGTCCTCGGCAAACTGGAAGCCGCCCGGCCGCCGCGCGCCCGCGGCATAGTCGCCGCCGTCGCGTCCCATGAAGTGCTGGACGCCTGCCCGATGTTGCGGCACCGGGGTTCGCGGCGAGAGCGGCAGCGCCAGGCTCATCACCTCGCCCGACCGCACCAGTCCGGCCGCCCGGCGTACCTCATCGGCGCCGATCTGGTTCAGCGCCCCGCGCTCGTCCTCGGCGCCCCAGCGCCCCCATGCCTCCTTGCTCATGCGCCGCCCCCAAGCTCGGCGGCGAGCTGCTTCAGTTCCCGGCGCATCAGTTTTCCCGTCGGCGTGACCGGCAATGCGTCGCGCAACTCGATGAAGTCCGGCACCTTGTAGCGCGACGCCAGCGCGCGGCAGTGCTTCTCCAAATCTTCCACACTCGGCGATGCGCCGGGTCTGGCCACCACGAACGCGGCGAGCAGTTCGCCCTGCGCCCGATCGGGTACGCCGACGACGCCTACCAGTGATACGTCGGGATGGCGCATCAGCACGTCCTCGACCTCGGCGGGCGAGATGTTGATGCCGCCCTTCTTGATCATCTCCGTCGTGCGGCCGAGATATTGCAGATCGCCCGCCTCGGTGAGTTGGCCCATGTCGCCGGTGCGCAGAAATCCGTCCGGTGTCAGCGCGTGTTGGCTTTGACTGGCGCTTGCGCCGACATAGCCTCGCGTCAGATAGCCACGCACCTCGATCAGCCCCGGTTTGCCGGGCGGCAGAAGCTCGCCGTCCTCGATGCCCGCGATGCGGAGCGTGACGCCGGGCAGGGGCGGACCCTGGCACTGGGCGCGGCGCTCCAGAGGCCAGTGATGCCACGTGACGCAGCAGTTTCCGTAGCCCTCGGTCTGGCCGTACACGTTGCAGATCTCGGCCGCTCCGAGCACCTGGGCGGCGGCGACAACGTCCTGCGGCGCGCCGATGGTCAGCCCGGTCCGCAGGCTGCGCGTGCGCTCGGGGCGGAACGCCGGATGCGAGATCAGCGCGCTGGTGATCGCCGGCATCGTGTAGAGGGCGGTGCAACGATGCCGCTCGATCAGGTCGAGCGCTTCGCCGGCGTCGAACTTGCCTTGCAGCACCAGCGCCGCACCGTGCGTCAATGTCGCCGACAGAGCGTTCGCGTTGCCATAGGACCAGAACAGCGGCGGGCGCCAGCAGCACCCGGTCCTCCGGACCATAACCCTGTCGCTCGCCGATGTTGAACCCGTTCTCGATCATCCCGTAATGCGCCAACGGGACGGATTTGGGCCGGCTGCTCGACCCTGACGTGTAGATGATGATCGCGTCGTCGATCGCACTCGGCCCATCGCCCGGCGCAAGCGGCGCCTCGAGCGGCGGTCCAGCGCCAAGCTCGACGTAGGAGCGCATCCCGGCCGCCCCACCCTGTCCCAGCAGGACGATGCCCCGCAGCGCCGGATAGCGCGCCGACTGCCACTCTCCCGCCTCCGCTTCCGGCACCATCCGGCGCAGGTCAGCGGCAAAATCCTGTCCGGTGAAACTATCGAGCGTGATGAGCAGCTTGATGCCGGAATTGGCAAAAAGGTAGTCGAGTTCGTCGGCTTTCGACCAGGTGCTGAACGCGACGACAACCGCCCCGAGCAGGCTGGCGCCGAAAAACGACTCGACCCATTCCAGCCGATTGTTCATCAGCAGACCGATCCGGTCGCCACGCCGGATGCCGCCCGCCTGCAGACCGGCGGCGATCCGTCGCGCACGGTCCGACAAGCCCGGCATAGCTGGTCGTTTGCTCGCCGCAGATCACCGCCGGCCGGTCGCCCCAACGCGCGGCCTGCTCGAGCAGCAACTCGCCAAAGGTTCGACTGTATGGCGCGATCACGTCAGACGCTTCCCTGCCGCCCGGCGCGGCAGCTGCCGCCACGTGAAACGACCGATGATGTTGACCGAGGCTGAACCCGTCCGCACGTCGTGTCAACGCAACCTCCCTGCGTGCGTCGATAGTCCCTCCAGGCGTTCGACCAGCCGGCGCAGCTCCCAGTCTCGTGCAAGTGCGGCGGCTGCTTGCCAAGCGGGAGTTTGATCGCCCAACGGCGGCAGCGGTGCCGAGGCATCCATCGTCGCGATGCGTCGATACATGCGCAGATCTTCCGCCTGCTGCGGAAAGAGGCCCGCCGCCAAGATGCCCTCGAGCGTCGAGTATGTCCGCAGCAGGCGAGCCGCGCCCTTTGGGCCGACGCCTCTGGCGCCCGGCAGTTTGTCCGAGGGATCTCCGCGCAGGGCGATGAAATCCGCAACCTGGCTCGGCTCCACGTCATAGCGTTCGCGGACCTGCGCCGGCCCGATCCTTGCCAGCTCGCCGGCCCGGACGGGATGCAGGATCGTCGTCGTCGTCGACGCGAGCTGGAAGGCATCGCGGTCGCCGCTCGCGACCACCGTGCGTCCGCCGCGCCGGTCTTCGGCGGCCACCGCCGCGGCCAGGAAGTCATCGGCCTCGTAGCCGGCCGCCTGGGCGGTGGCGAACCCGCAGGCCGCCACGAACGACGGCAACACCTCCAACTGGTCAACCAGCTCCTCGTCGAAGATCCGGCCTGCTTGGTAATCGGGGAACAGCGCCTGGCGGTATGTCGGAGCACCGAGCGTGTCCCATCCGACCAACACCGCGCGAGGCTGCTCGCCCTCGACCATCCGCAGCAGGAAATTGGCAAAGCCGACGATGGCGCCACCGCCGCGATTGCCCTTCCGGCGGATCGACTTCGGCAGAGCATGATAAGAGC
The DNA here is from genome assembly GCA_963719345.1 of uncultured Alphaproteobacteria bacterium. GTDB lineage: Bacteria > Pseudomonadota > Alphaproteobacteria > Acetobacterales > Acetobacteraceae > CAVRCA01. The sequence goes on along the minus strand of CAVRCA010000004.1, from coordinate 153,458 downwards.
GATGAGCAAACGAATTGCCCGTCGATCACGAGCAGGGGTCCGCTCATGATCGATCCAGCCGTCCGTGTGTCTTTCGTCGGTGTGTCTTTTGTACCAGGCCCATGATGCGATCATGCGACAGGGTGCTTTTCGGCATCAGTTCGCCGCTTGGTTGTGATAGCTGTCGGCAGATTTCATAGAGCGAGCCATGATCCAAGGTCTGCCATGATCCATGATCTGTGGGCAGTCGCAGGCATCAGCCCGGTGCTCTACATCGGTCCGGTCCTCTGCATCGGGACCGCTATCGCCCTCGCCAATCATCGGCGCCGCGCCTGGCGGATGGCGACGGAAATCGCGTTCACTCCTGCGGACGATGACGGCGAGGCCCGCGACTACGCCGCCCCCAGCATTGAAGCAGCCGAGCGGCAGTTGGGAATTCTGCTCCGCCGAATGCGGTCGCACCTGCAGGCTCCCTATGATTTCGCCGCATCGAGGATCGCCGATGCGGCGGATTTCGAGCGCTGCCTGGATCTGGCGACCGGGCTCTACCTTCGCCTCGAGGAACTGAGCGGGGCGCCGATCGCCACCTCCCTGGAGCGGGAGCGCGTCCGTGACCAGGTGGTGCTGAGCCTGGCGTCCACCCCGGGGCTGTCGGCCGCCGCAGCCGTGCGCCTGCCGCCCGGACCCCGAACACGCCAAGTCGGCCCCGCTCGCCTCGCGGGATAAGCCTCGAGCCTCAGACCGCCGGCGGAGACACCATGCTCGGGCTATCGGGATCGTCCTCGGCTGCGATCAGCGCGCGGGCGCGCTCCCAGTATTCGTCGGCGCGGCCCTCTGGCCGGCCGTCCGCCTCCCAAAGCGAGTGCGCCCGCTCCCGAATGCGCTGCTCGAGATTGCCGTTCGATGTTGACATGCGAAAATTTCCCCAGCGCCCGGTTAATCCGAGCGGCACCAAAAAATCAACCCGGCCCGGCCGGGCCGGGTTCCTGCGGCGCTCAGGTCATCAGCGTCCGAACGGCATCAAGCTGCTCCGGCGCATCCAACGGGCAGACCAGCAGCGCATCATCAAGACCGAGTTGCTCGAGCCGCTGCAACCGCTCGCGGGCCGTCGCCGGATCGCAGACGAGCGAGATCTTGGCGTTGGCGATCATCGGATTGAGGGCGGGCTCGGGCCGCAGGTCCGTAAAGACGTTGGCCAGCACCGCCCGGGTTCCGCCGGCCCGGCGATACATCTCGACGCCGATCCCGACGTCCTCTTGGGTGGAGTAGATGCCCGACCCGATCCAGCCCTGGCAGTGCCGCGCCGCGAGGTCGATCCAGCGTTGGCTCCGCCAGGCGCCGAGCAGCACCGGCGGGCCGCCTTCCGTCCCCGGCCAGAGCGAGAGCAACCCCTCGCCGCTCCAGGTGCGGCGCATGGTCTCCAGATAGGCGGGCAAGGTCTTGAACCGTGCCTCGAAATCGGCGCCGACCGCGTCGAAATCGGCCTTGGTCGAGCCGGCGCCCACGCCGAAGCGGAAGCGCCCGCCCGAGAGCAGGTGCAAGGTCTGCACCCGGTGCGCGTGTTCGACCGGCTGGCGGATCGGGATCTGCACCACGCAGGTGCCGAGCTCGATCCTGCGGGTCTCGGCGCAGAGCGCACCGAGCAAGGTCAGCGGATCGAGGGTCGGCCGTCCGCGGCCGAGCGCGTCCGTCACCCACAATCCGCTGAACTCGAGCGCTTCGACCCGGCGAGCGAATAACGTCAGTCGGTCGATGAGGCCGCTGCCGGTGTTCGGCTGGGGGATGACGACAATTCCCAATCGCATCGTGCTCGCTCCCCTCAGCCGTCCAGCCCGGCGTCACGCTCGGCGTGACGGCCCAGGATGGCGAAATCAAGATCCTTCTCCCCACGGGCAATCGCGGTGAGAAAGCGGTTGTGGACGACGGAGGCGAACGGCAGCGGAACCGCGAGCGCCTCGGCGGCCTGCAGCAGCAGGCGCGTGTCCTTCGCACCCAGCGACACCTTGGCCCCCGGCGGATCAAACCCGCCGTCGACGATGAGGCGGCCGTAGTTCTTGTGTACCGGCGCACCGAAGAAGCTGTTGGTCAGGATCTCGAACACCGTCTCCCGATCGACGCCGCCCTTGCCGGTCAGCGCGAACACCTCGCCCAACTGCTCGATGGTCGAAAAGATCAGGAAGTTGGTGCAGAGCTTGACCAGATTGGCCTGGCTCGGGCGCTGGCCCACGAGGAACACGCGCTGTCCCATGGCGTCGAGCAGCGGGCGGACCCGCTCGATCGCCTCCGTCGGACCGGCGGCCATGATGAACAGCTGTCCCGCCTCGGCCGCCGGCGGCCGTCCGAGCACCGGCGCGGCGACATGGACCTGTCCGCGCTCGGCATGCAACGCCGTGATGCGGTCTGCCAAGGCGGCCGAGATGGTGCCCATGGCGAGGTGGACGCCGTCGGGCGGCAATCCTTGCGCGATCCCATCGGCGCCGAACACCAGCGCTTCCGTCGCGGCATCGTCCGCCACCATGCTGATCACGGCCTCGGCGCGAGTGGCGGCGTGGGCCGGGCTGTTCGCCAGCGCCGCGCCGCGTTCGACCAGCGGCGCCGCTTTCTCGGCGGTGCGATTATAGACCATCACCTGATGGCCGGCCCGCAGCAGGCTGCCCGCCATCGCGCTGCCCATCGGGCCCAGTCCCACCACGCCGACCCGCATCGTCGAGCCTCCTGCTTTACGCCGCCCAGCTTGAGCGGCCCTGGATCGCCCACCGCCCGGCCAGCCGGGTCACGATGTAGAGCGAACGGTAGCTGCCGATCGGGCTGCCATCAGCCTTATAGCGGGTGAACTGAACCCGGAAATGCACCTTCTCGGGACCGGCATCGACCGGCTCGACATAATCCCACGCGCTGCGCGACCAGCCGGCGGACTCCCCGTCTCGCCGCCAGACCAGGTTGTCGTAATCCTCGGGACGCTGCATCACGGTGACGCGGCCGCTGTGGAAGCGCACATGCGGAAAGTGGAACCAGCGCGTCCGGATAGCCTCGGCATCATGCGCGTTGAACGCCGTCATGAAGCCGTCCATCGCCGCCCGCGCATCGTCCATCGCCGCCTGCGCATCGCTCACGGCTCGCCCCCGAGCAGCCGGGCCAGCTCGACCGGCTCGCTCAGCATCGGGTAATGGCCGGTGTCCAGCTCGTGGTACGCCGCGCCGAGCCGCTCGGCGGTCCGCCGCTGGTGCGCCTCAGGCGGGTTTTTCGCGCGCAGGCAGCGGATCACCGTCGCCGACCACGGCTCCTGCCAAAAGCGCGCGAGCTGCACCGGGGCTTCCATTGGTGCGATCGGGTGCGGCGTGCAGCGCTCCACCGCCCATTCGCGCAGCGAGGGCGCAAGATCGGCGAACATGCGCCCCACCATGTCCGCCCGCGGCGGAATGGTTGTGAGCGTCGTGGACACCGCCGTCGGCCGCTGCACGATGTCGGGCAGGCGCTCGCCGTCGAGCAGCGCGAGCGCGTCGGCGAACACGATGCGGCCGACCCGCTCGCGCGCCTGCTCGGCGGCGCGACACAGCACCATGCCGCCGGTGCTGGTGCCGACCAGGACGACATCACGCAAATCCTCGTAGAACAGCAGTTCGGCAATCTCGGCGGCGTGGGTTTCGGTGGTGATGCCGGCGCGGATCTGGTGGCGACGCTCGCCGCAGCCGTCGAGGCTCGGCGCGTATACGGTATGGCCGGATGCCCGCAGCTTCGTCGCTACCGGCAGCCAGATCCAGCCGCCCTGATAGGCGCCGTGGATCAGCACGAACGTCGCCATGCGCTATTGCCCTCCGGTGACGTCGATGGTGAGGCCGGTGACGAAGTCGGCGTCGGTCGAGGCGAGGAAGCAGATCACCCGCGCCTGGTCCTCCGGCGTCGCGATCCGGCGCAGCGGTACGCGCGTTCGGGCGGCCTCCTGGTCCTCCGGCGCCATCTGGTTCCAGCGCGGCTGCAGCCGTTCGGAGAGGGTCAGGCTGGGAGCGATCGCATTGACGTTGATGCCGAACGGGCCGAGTTCGAACGACAGCTTGCGGGTGAGCGCGATGATGCCGCCCTTGGCCGCGGCATAGGCGGTGCTGCTCGACTCGCTCAGCCCGCGCCCGGCGATCGACGCCAGGTTGACGATCTTGCCGCGCTTCTGGCGCTTCATCACCGGCACAACGGCGTGGGTGAACAGGAACGTGCCGTCGAGATTGAAGGCGATGATGCGTTGCCATTCCTCAAAAGTCAGTTCGTCCACCGGGGCCGCCGGCTGGGCAATGATGGTGCTGCCGCCGACCGCGTTCACCAAAATGTCGACGCGGCCGAACTCGCGGGCGATGTTTTCCACGAGCGCGTCGGCCTGTGCCGGATCGAGCGCGTCGGCGAGCCGGCCGTGCGCTCGGCTGCCCAGCACGTCGACCGCCGCGTCGAGCCGCCCCTGATGGTTGTCGACGGCGATCACGGTGCCGCCCTCGCGCGCGATGATGCCGGCGGTGGCGCGACCGATGCCGTTGGCCGCCGCGGTAATCAGCGCAATCTTGCCCTCGAAGCGCATCTTTTCTCCCCCTCCCGACCCTCACCCAATCCTCTTCCGGGGTGAGGGCGCTAGTTCCGCCGCGCCGCCTGCGCGATAACCTCCACCGCGTCCGGCTGCTTCGACCGCACGGTAAGGCCGGTCACGCCGGAATCCTCCCACGCGCGGTAGCGCTGCTTGATCCGCTCGGGCGGGCCGACGAGCGATTTCTGGTCGACCCACTCGTCCGGCACCGCCGCGATCGCCTCGTCCTTGCGGTGCGCCAGGTAAAGCTCCTGCACCCGCGCCGCGGCATCGCCGAAGCCGCGCCGGATCATCATGTCCTTATGGAAATTCTTGTCCTTATGGCCCATGCCGCCAACGTAGAGCGCGACCTCGGGCTTGAGCCGAGCCAGCGCTCCCTTCACATCGTTGTCCACCTCGACATGAACGGACGCCTGGATCTCGAAGTGTCCGAGGTTCTTGCCGTTGCCGGCGCGGCGGAAGCCCTCTTCGAGCCAGGGGAGATATTCGGGCAGCGAGCCCGGCACGAATCCCAGCGGCAGCCAGCCATCCGCGATCTCGCCCGTGAGCTTCACCGTCGCCTCGTTGCCGGTGCCGAGCCAGATCGGGATGTCCGGGTTCATGTGCAGGATGGATTTGAGCGGCTTGCCAACTCCGAGCGCGCCTTCGCCGGTGTATGGCAGGCTGATCTCGGTGCCCGCATGGGTGACGGGCTCCTCGCGGCGAAAGATCTTGCGCATGATCGCCACGTAATCCTTGTAGCGATAGTACGGGCGACCCCAGGGCTCGCCGTACCATCCCTCGACGATCTGCGGACCGGAGACGCCGAGGCCGGCGATGAACCGGCCGCCGCCGGCCAGCGCGTCGACCGTCGCCGCGCACATCGCCGCATTGGCCGGCGTGCGCGCGGCGAGCTGCATGATCCCGGTGCCGAGCTTGATCGACTTGGTCAGTCCGGCGAGATAGGCGAGCGGCGTGACCGCGTCGGTGCCGTACGCCTCGGCAGTCCACACCGAATCATAGCCGAGTTCTTCGGCCCGCTGGACCAGGCTGACGGGCAGGTTGAGGTGGGCGCCGGAATAGCCGAGCGCGAGACCGAGCTTCATAGGGACATTCTCTCAACCGCTCTCATCGCATCGGCGAGAAGGCGGCAGGCAGCAGGATGACCGATTGCATCTCGAGCAGCCGGCCGGCGCCCTTGCCCATGAACTCCTTCCAGCCCGGATCTTCCGCGACCGCGCCACGCGCCTTGGCGCGGGCGTTCAGATCCGGGTAGTTCCACAGATGAACCAGCTCGTTCGGCTGCGGCACTTCGCCGACCCATAGACCGACGTTCTTCGAGTATTTCTCGCGCACCGGGAAATACGATTTCAGAAGCTGCGCATAGGCCAGCGCATCGCCCGGCTGCGTGCGGTAGGCGCGCAGTTCATACACTCCGCCGCTCTGCTCCGGCGGCTTGAGTTCGCTGACCGGGTTGAGCAAGCGGATGTCCTGGCGCTGCAGCAGCGGGCGGACGTTCGGGACGAACTCCTTCGCCCAGCGCTCGTTCTTGCCCAGCGCCTCGCGCAACCGGGTCCGCTCGTCGAGGCTGGCGTAGCTCCACAGATGCGACGCCTGATTGAGCTGGCCGAATTCGTGCACCCAGTAGCCATGGCAGGTGCCGTACTCGTCGCCGCGCACCGGCCGGCCGACGGTCTGCACCAAATCGAGATAGGCCGGCACCTTGCCTTGGTGGAACGTGTACGTCCGAAGTTCGTAGATCATGGCGCATTCCCCCGTTTGTGGTCGTTGGAAGCAGCCTAGACCCACTTCGCAGGGCGCGGCAAAGCGGGTGCGAGAAATCAGGCTGGTGCGACGCGCCGCCCGCCGCGACGATAGAGCAGCAGCAGGACGATGCCGCCGTTCAGCAGGTTCCACAACAGGCCGTTGCCGAAGGCGGCGCGGTACGAGCCGCTGAGATCGAAGATCTCGCCCGACATCCAGCCGCCGAGCGCCATGCCGAACAGCGTGGCCATGACCACCACGCCGAACCGGGTGCTCGCCTCGCTGGCCGGAAAATACTCGCGGACGATGATGGCGTAGCTCGGCACCAGCCCGCCCTGGAACAGGCCGAACAGCGCCGAAATGATGTAGAGCGAAGTCAGCCCGTCGAACGCCATGTAGAGGAACAGCGCGGTCGCCTGCAGGACCGAGCTGAGCAACAGCGTCGGCAGGCCGCCGATGCGGTCGGCGATGAAGCCGCAGGCGATCCGGCTGATGATGCCGAACCCCAGCATCAACGACAGCATCTGGGCGCCGCGCGCGACCCCGTAGCCGAGGTCGCCGCAATAGGCGACGATATGCACCTGCGGCATCGACATCGCGACGCAGCAGCCCACTCCGGCGACTGCGAGCAGCACCATCAGCGCATTCGGCGACAATCGGAGCGCGCCATCGAGCGTCGTCGCTCGTGCCTGCGACTGTGCCGCCGGCTGCGGCGGCGGCTGGCGCAGCAGCAAGGCCAGCGGCACCATGGCGGTGACGCAGAACAGGCCGATGCCGATATAGGTGTGGCGCCAGCCCTCGGTCTGCACGAAGTGCTGCACGAGCGGCGGCCAGACCACGCCGGCCAAGTAGTTGCCACAGGCCGCCAGCGCCACCGCGATGCCGCGCCGCCGGACGAACCAGAGCGAGATGTCGGCAATCAAGGGCGCGAACGTGGCCGACGACCCGACGCCGATCAGCACGCCTTGCGCCAGGGCGAACTGCCACAGGCTGCCGGCGAGGCCGCCAAGAACGAAGCCAAGCCCGAGCAGGGCCGCCCCGGCAATGACGGGCACGGTGACGCGGAAGCGGTCGGCGACCCGACCCGCCAGTACCCCGCCGAGCGCGAAGCCGATCATCGTCAGGGTGAACGGCAGGGTCGCCCCGGCGCGACCGACCGCGAACTCGGTCTGCACGGCGGGCAGGGCGACCACCACCGACCACATGCCGACGCCGCCGAGCGTGCTCAACAGCACGGCGATGACGAGGCGACACCAAGCATACGTGCTCTCGGGTTGGCGGCCGAGCGCCGTACCGGGATCGGCGTAGTTGCGACTGGCCACCCTTCGGCGTTCCTTCCCTGACGCCCGGCAAGCTATCACTTGTCGCCCGCCTCCCGGCATGTGGCCCGCGGAGGTCTCGGTTGCGCGACCGTCGGTCCGGTGGGACAGTCGCGCCAACCAATAAAGAGGAAGCGGCGATGGCAACGCAGCGGCGGGTCGCGATCGTGACCGGGGCGGCAAGCGGCATTGGCCGGGCCATGGCGCTCGGCCTGCTCAGGGACGGCGTCGACGTCGCCGCGGTCGATCGCGATGCCGGATCGCTGGCGGACCTTGCAGCGCCGTCGGGCGGCGGCGCGTTGCAGCCGATCCATGCCGATCTCGCCAATCCGTCCGCCTTCGACGAGGTCGTTGAAGCGGTGTTGCGCCACTCCGGGCAGATCGACGTCCTGGTCAACAACGCCGGCATCGGGCAGGGCTCGGTGCGCGCCGACCAGCGCCACAACCCGTTGCGGTTCTGGGAGATCACGCCGGGTCAATGGAGCCGCTTCGTCGCGGTGAACGCCACTGCGCCGCTGATGATGGCGCGGGTGGTGGTGCCGCACATGATCAAGGCGGGGCGCGGCCGCATCGTCACCGTGACCACCAGCCTCGGCACCATGCTGCGCGCTGGCTATACGCTCTACGGCGGCAGCAAGGCGGCCGCCGAGGCGACCACCGCGATCATGGCCGAAGACCTCGCCGGCACCGGCGTCACCGCCAACGTTTTGGTGCCGGGCGGAATGACGGACACACGGATCGTCCCGGACGCGGCCGTGGCCGATCGCAGCAAGCTGCTGCGTCCGGAGATCATGGTAGCGCCGCTGCTCTGGCTGATCTCGGACGCGGCGCAGGACGTCACGGGACGGCGTTTTCTCGCGGCGCACTGGGACATATCGCTGCCGCCGGCGCAAGCGGCGGAGCAATGCGGCGCGCCGATCGCCTGGAAGGGCATTGCCACCATGCCGATCGAGCCCGATTGAGCGCCTGCCTGCGCCGTTTGCCTGCCTGCGCCGTCCTGGCTAGTATAACGGCGATACTGGTGAGTACGGCTGCAAATACGGAGCCGATGGGAGAGATGTCATGAAGTTCGGCCTTTTCTATGAAATGCAACTGCCAAGGCCGTGGGATGTCGACGACGAGCGGCAACTGTACCAGAACGCGCTGACGCAGGTCGAACTGGCCGACAAGCTCGGCTACAACTACGCATGGGAGGTCGAGCACCACTTTCTCGAGGAATACTCCCACTCGCCGCAGCCGGAAGTGTTTCTCGCCGCCGCGAGCCAGCGGACCAAGCAGATCCGCCTCGGGCACGGCATCATCCAGCTCACGACCAACCATCCCGCGCGCGTGGCGGAAAAGGTCGCCTGCCTCGACCTTGTGAGCAACGGCCGCGTCGAGTTCGGCATGGGCGAAGGCGCCAGCATCACCGAACTCGGCCCGTTCGACCGCCAGATGGAAGACAAGCAGGCGGTTTGGGAAGACGGTATCCGCTGCGTGCTGCCGATGTTCAAGGACGGCGGCTGGGAATATGACGGCCCGTATTTCAAGTTCCCCTTGCGCAACGTGCTGCCGAAGCCGGTGCAGAAGCCGCATCCGCCGCTGTGGGTAGCATGCTCCCAGCTCGAAACGATCGAGCTGGCCGGTCGGTGCGGCATCGGCGCGCTCGGCTTCCAGTTCCTCAGCGCCGAGATGGCGCACGCCTGGGTGCATGCGTACTACAATTCGTTCACCAAGCGGCAGCAGAAGCTCACCGACTACCAGAGCAACTGCAACATCGCGATGGTCAGCTACTTCATGTGTGCCGAGACCGACGAGGAAGCGCGCCGCCGCGCCGAGGGCGTGACGTTCTTCCAGTTTTCCCTCGCCTACTACAGCGGCTCGAGGAACCGGGAGCGTCCCGCGCCGGGCACCGTGAGCATCTGGGACGAGTACCAGAAATGGAAGAAGGCGAACCCGGAAGCCGCTGAGAAGGCGTTGCGCGGCGGCCTGATCGGCTCACCTGAAACGATCCGCCGGAAGCTGCACCGTTTCGAACAATCTAAGGTGGACAGCATCATCCTGCTCAACCAGGCTGGGCGGAACAAGCACGAGCACATCTGCGAAAGCCTGGAATTGTTCGCCCGCGAAGTAATGCCCGAGTTCCACGCCAAGGAACCCGAGCATCAGGCGTGGAAACAGAAGGTGCTCGCGGGAGAGATCGAACTCGAGGAGATCGACACCGATCCGTACAAGGAGCGCGTCGGCGTCGGCAAGGGCGTCACCATCGACAAGCTGGTGACGGCGGCGGAGTAAGCATCGCCCCGGCCCTCTCCCACGGGGAGAGGGTTGGGTGGGGGGCCTTGCGGGCGCGGGCTCAGGTGAAGTGGAGGCCGCCGTTCACCTGCACCGTCTGGCCGGTCATGTAGGCGTTGCCGACCACCATCAGCACCGTCTGCGCAACCTCCTCGCCGGTGCCCATCCGTCCGACCGGGATCATGCGGGAGCGCTCCGCCATCTGCTTGCTGGTCATGTCGGTGTGGATCAGCGACGGCGCGACCACGTTCACGGTGACGCCCTCGCGGGCCAGCCGCGCCGCGTAGCCGCGCGCCAAGCCCTCCATTGCCGCCTTTGACGCGTTGTAGTGCGGCCCGACCACGCCGGCGCCGCGCGCCGCGCCGGATGAGATGTTGACGATGCGGCCCCAGGTTTGCGCCCGCATGTGCGGCAGCACCGCCTGGATACAGAGAAAGGCGGATTTGAGGTTTACCGCCAGCGTGCGGTCGAAATCCGCCTCGGTCAGGTCGTCAAGCCCGCGCGTGATCGCGATCCCGGCGTTGTTCACCAGCACGTCCACCGGGCCGAGCCCTTCCGTCACCGCGCGCATCATCCCGCCTACCGAGGCCGCGTCCGAGACGTCGGCTCCGACGGCGAGCGCGCGCCGTCCGGTGTTCCTGATCGCGGCGGCGACCGCCAGCGCCGGCTCGGCCTGCTCGCGGTAATTGACCGCGACATCCGCCCCGGCCTCCGCCAGCGCCCATGCGATCGCTCGCCCGATGCCGCGCGACGCCCCGGTGACCAGGGCCACCCGGCCGGACAGATCGGGAAGAACGGACATCGCGGTGTCTCCTGCTTCAGCCATGAGCTTCCGCGAAGCCGGGGTCGCCCGGCAAGCGCCCCTCAGACCGTGCCGGATGGCGGCCATTGACGCAGGGAGCCCGCGAAGTCGACGAAGGCGCGAAGCGGGGCGGGAAGGTAGCGGCGACCTGGATAATAGAGGAACGGCCCTGAGAAGCGTAGCCACCAGGTTTCCAGCACGGGTTCCAAGGCGCCACTGTCGAGATACGGACGCAGCCAATCCTCGAACAGCTGGATGACGCCGCTGCCGGCGAGCGCCGCGTCGACGGCGAGGTCGGTCGCGCCGCCGACGCGGACGATGAGCGGACCGGTCGGCTCCACTTTCACGACCTCCCCGTCGCGTTCGAACTCCCACGGGGTCGTCATCGCGCCGCTCGCAAACCGGCCGAGCAGGCACGCGTGGCCGAGCAGCTCGCGCGGATGGTCGGGGCGGCCGCGCCGGTCGAGATAGGCTGGCGCCGCGGCGGTCGCGAAACGCTGCTCGCGCGGACCGATGGGAATGGCGATCATGTCCTGCTCGAGCCGCTCGTCATAGCGGATGCCCGCGTCGCAGCCGGCCGCCAGGATGTCGACGAAGCTGTCCTCGGCGATCACCTCGAGGCGGATGTCGGGATAGGCGGCGAGGAAGGGCGGCACGATGCGGGGCAGGACGAGCCGCGCCGCGCTGACCGGCACGTTCAGCCGGAGCGTGCCCGCCGGTCGATCGCGAAAACCGTTGACCACATCGAGCGCGGCCTCGACCTCGCCCAGCGCCGGACCCAGCCGGTCGAGCAGGCGCGCCCCTGCTTCGGTCGGCGCAACGCTGCGCGTGGTGCGGTTGAGCAGCCGGACACCGAGCCTGGCCTCAAGCCGGCTCACGGCTTCGCTGAAGCCTGAGGCACTGCCGCCGCTTGCCCGCGCCGCCTCGCGAAAGCCGCCTGCCGCCGCAACCGCGACGAACGCGGTAAGATCAGCAAGATCCGCCGCCATTGTTCGCGTTCCCGGACAGCCTGTTCCGATTAAGCCCCGTTATCGCGCGTGTCGAGACTGCCCATCTGCATGGTCGACCATAGGAGCCAGACCATGATCGACATCAGCAAAGCCGGGACGTTCAAGCTCGGCGACCGAATCGTGAAGCGCCTCGGCTACGGCGCGATGCAGCTTGCCGGACCGGGCGTGTTCGGGCCGCCGAAGGACCGCGACGGCGCGATCGCCGTGCTGCGCGACGCGGTCGCGAGCGGCGTCGATCATATCGACACCAGCGACTTCTACGGCCCGCACGTCACCAATCAGCTGATCCGCGAGGCGCTGCATCCGTATCCCGCCGATCTCGTGATCGTCACCAAGATCGGTGCCCGGCGCGGCGCGGACGGTTCGTGGAACCCGGCCTTCTCGGCCGAAGACCTGACGAGCGCGGTCCACGACAACCTCCGCAACCTGGGCCTGGACGTGCTCGAGGTCGTCAACCTGCGCATCATGTTCGACGCCCATGGTCCGGCCGAGGGCTCGATCGAGGCGCCGCTGACGGCGCTCGCCGAGCTCCAGCGCCAGGGGCTCGTCCGCCATATCGGCCTCAGCAACGTGACGCCCAGGCAGATCGCCGAGGGGCGCACGATCGCGGACATCGTCTGCGTGCAGAACCAGTACAATCTCGCGCACCGCAGCGACGACGCGCTGATCGACCGGCTCGCCGCCGAAGGCATCGCCTATGTGCCGTTCTTCCCGCTCGGCGGCTTCACGCCGCTGCAATCGACGGCATTGTCCGATGCGGCCAAGGCGCTCGGCGCGACGCCGATGCAGGTGGCGCTCGCCTGGCTGCTCCAGCGCGCACCCAACATCCTGCTGATCCCCGGCACCTCGTCGGTTGAGCATCTGCGCGAAAACCTGGCGGCGGCCAATCTGGAGCTGTCGCGCGACACGGTGGCCGTGCTGGACCGGATCGCGACCGGCATGGCGCCAGGCTGACCGGTCCCGGCAAGGCCGATGCCCGCGGTGCCCGGAGTTGGGCATCGTTGGATTCCTGGGCGGGCCGGGTTAGTTTCATCCCAAATCGCCCAGGGAACGATCATGCCGCTCTATGACTATACCTGCGCCCGGTGCGGCGGCTTTGCCGACAGCCATCCGATCGCCGCGTACGCCGACCCGCAGCCCTGTCCCGGCTGCGGCGCCCTGGCCGAGCGCGCCCTCACCGTGCCGAACCTCGGTGCCGGCACCAGCGCCCCGGCCGAGGCGGCGTCCTGGCAGCCGGGCGGCGGCGCCCGCCATTTCGGCGGCTGCGCCTGCTGCGCCGGCGGCCGCAGCGGCTTCCGCGCCGATGCGGTCGCGGTGGGGTAGCCCCCGGTGAGCACGTCCATGCTCGGTCTGGAGGGCAAGACGGCGGTCATCATCGGCGGCGGTCAGGGCATGGGTGAGGCGAGCGCCACCTGTCTCGCCCAGGCAGGCTGCGACGTGGCGGTCGTGGACGTCGTGTCCGACCGCGCCGAACAGGTCGCCGCCCGCGTCACCGAGGCGGGCCGGCGCGGCGCCGCGGTGGTCGGCAACGTACTCGAGGACGCGCAGATCCCCGCCATCGTGCGCGCCGCCGAGGAGAAGCTGGGCGGCATCGACATCATGATCTCGATCGTCGGCCAGTCGGCGTTCGGGCCGGCGCTGGAGATGAGCCCCGAAACCTGGGACCTCGATCTCAACCGGAACCTCCGCTACTTCTTCGTGCTGTCCCGCGTCGTCGCCGAGGCGATGATCCGGCGTGGCCGGGGCGGCGCGATGGTCGGCATCGCCTCGGTCGACGGCATCCAGGGGTCCGCCTGGCACGCCCCGTACGGCGCCGCCAAGGCCGGGCTGATCAGTCTGGTCAAATCGCTCGCCGTCGAGTGGGCCGAGCACGGCATCCGGATCAATGCGATCGCGCCGGGCCACATCGTGACCCCTCGGCTCTACGACACCAACGAGCGCGCCGCGTTCTACGCCGAGAGCCCGATCCCGGCGAAGCGGCGCGGCCAGCCGATCGAGATCGCCAAGGCGGCGACCTTTTTGGTTTCTGATCTGGCGAGCTACGTCTCGGGCGTGACGTTGCCGGTAGACGGCGGCCTGCTCGCGGCCAACCTGATTAATGCCGGCCCGGTGTTCGCCCGTACTGCCAACCCCTGAACGAACCGCTCACGGCACCAGCACGATCTTGCCGATGTGGGCGCTGCTCTCCATCAGCCGGTGCGCCGCCGCTGCCTCGACCAGCGGGAACGTCTTGTAGGTAAACGGGCGCAGCTTCCCCTCGGCCCAGAGCGGCCAGACCCGCTCGCGCAAAGCGGCGACGATGGCGGACTTCTCCGCCACCGTGCGCGAGCGCAACGTCGAGCCCGTGACCGTCAGGTGCTTGCGCTGGATGGCGCCGAAATCGGCTTCCACTTTCGTCCCGTGCATCAGGGCGACGAAGCCGAGCCGGCCCTCGCGCGCCAGCAGGTCGATCTGGCGCGGGATGTAGTCTCCGCCCACCATGTCCAGGATCACGTCGACCCCTCGGCCGCCGGTGAAGTCGCGCCCGACCGCGACGAAATCCTCGGTACGGTAGTTGATCGCCCGATCGGCGCCGTAGTCACGGCAAGCCCGGCATTTTTCCTCCGAGCCGGCGGTCGCCAGCACTCTCGCGCCGAACGCGTGGGCGAGCTGGATGGCGGTGATGCCGATGCCGCTGGAGCCGCCCTGAATGAGGAAAACCTCGCCGGGCCGCAGCCGCAGCCGCTCGAACACGTTGGTCCAGACGGTGCAGAACGTCTCCGGCAGTCCGCCCGCGTCGACCAGGCTCACGCCAGGCGGCACCGGCAGGCATTGCGAGGCGGGCACGGCGGCATACTCGCCATAGCCGTCGCCGATCATCAACGCGCAGACCTGGTCGCCGACCTGCCAGAGGCTCGCCGCTTCGCCGAGCTTGACGACGGTGCCGGCGCATTCGAGGCCTGGGATGTCCGGCGCTCCCGGCGGCATCGGGTAGCGGCCCATGCGCTGCAAGGTGTCAGCCCGGTTGATACCGGCCCCGGCAATGCGGATCAGCACCTCGCCCGCCTTCGGCTCCGGCACCGGCCGGGTCGCCGGCACCAGCATTTCGGGGCCGCCCGGCGCCTTGACCTCGATCACGGTCTGGGTGGCGGGGATGTTGGCGATCATGGCGAGGCTCTCCAGTTGCGCCGTGCATCCTGCCGGGCACCGGGCCGGCGCGCCAGCCGGGCTTTTCCCGTCGCGGCGGCCGGCCGATGATGCGCCGCGACGTCGGCAGGAGCCCAAAGAATGTTCTTCGACCGCCGCCTCTGGGGGCTGACCGGCGGGCTGCATGGGCGCCTGGTTGCGGGCGTCGCGCTGGGGTTACTCGCGCTGGCTGCGGGGATCGCCCGGTTCGCCTTCCTCGGCCAGCTGCTCGCCCTCGCGTTCGGCGGCGCGCCGCTGACCGCGCAGCTCTGGCCGATCGGCGGGGCGGTCGGCGCGATCCTGCTTCGCGCCGGGCTGGAGCATGCGCGGGTGACGATGGCGCATCGCACGGCGGCCCGGGTGCAGGAGACGCTGCGCGCCCGGCTGCACGCAAAAATCGTGGCCCTTGGCCCGGCGTGGTTTGCGCAGGAGCGCACTGGCGGCGTGATGCTGTCGATCGTCGACGGGGTGGAGCAGCTGCAGAGCTTCTTCGGCCAGTATATCCCGCAGCTCGTCATCGCCCTGGTCGCGCCGTTCGCCATTTTCGGCTTCGTCGCGATCTGGGACGTGCCGGTGGCTACCGTCCTGCTCGCCGGCGCGCTGCTCGCCCTGGTCGGACCGATGCTGGTCCACCGCCGAGACCGACGCGCCAACCTCGCGCGCTCGCGCGCGTTCAAGGCGTTCGGCGAAGAGTTCTTGGACGCCGTGCAGGGGCTGCCCACTCTCAAAGCCTTCGGCCAGAGCGGCGCCTACGGGGCACGGCTGGCCGAGCGGGCGCGGGCGCTCTCTGCCCAGACGTTTTGGGTGCTGGCCCTCAGTGTCTTGACCCGCTTCATCGTCGATCTCGGCACCGCGCTCGGTGCCGCCGCGGCGCTCGTGCTCGGGGCATGGCGGGTGCAGCACGGCGAGATGAGCCTGGCCGCCCTGCTCATCGTGCTGATGGCGGGAACCGAAATCTTTCGGCCGCTGCGCGACCTGCGCGGCGTGCTGCACCAGGGATTGCTCGGCCGGTCGGCCTCCGTCGGGATTGGCGCGCTGCTCGATGCCGCCTCCTCGCTGCCCGCCTCCGGCACGCAGCCGGTACGCGACCTCGCGCCGACGATCAGTTTCGAGGAGGTCCGCTTCGCCTATCCCGGCACCCGCCGGCCGGCGCATCAGGGGCTCATCTTCGCGGTTGGAGCCGGCGAGCGCGTCGGCATCGTCGGGCCGAGCGGGTCCGGCAAGTCCTCGATCGTGCGGCTGCTGCTGCGCGACTACGCCCCGCAAAACGGCACCATCCGCATCGGCGGCGAGGACATCGCGGCACTCGATGCCGAGGCGCTGCGCGGCCGCATCGCGGTGGTCGCGCAGGAGGCGGCCCTGTTCCACGGCACGATCGCCGACAACCTCCGCCTCGGCCGGCCGGATGCAACCGACGCGGAGCTGCGCCAAGCCGCCCGCGCCGCCAACGCCGACGAGTTCATCACGGCGTTGCCCGGCGGCTACGAGGTGGTGGTCGGCGAGCGCGGCGCCCGTCTTTCGGGCGGGCAGCGCCAGCGGATCGCCATCGCCCGCGCGCTGCTGCGCGATGCGCCGATCCTCATCCTGGACGAGGCGCTGTCCGCCGTCGACGCGGAGAACGAGGCGATCATCCAGCAGGCGCTCGATCGTCTCATGATCGGCCGCACCACCATCATCCTTGCGCACCGGCTGTCGAGCGTCATCGGCGCCGATCGCATCCTGGTGCTGGATGAAGGCCGCGTCGCCGAGAGCGGCCGGCACGACGATCTGATCCGTCAAGCCGGCCTCTACCGTCGCCTGATGGCGCCGCAGATCGGGGTGCATGCGCCCGACCGGCCGCCCGAGTCGGATCTCGCCTTGGATGCGACGGCGCCGCCGGCCTCCGTGGCGGAAGCCGAGCCGATGCCGATCGACACTCAGGCGGCGGCGATCGGTTGGCGCGAGACGCTGGCGACGCTTGCCGGGTTCATTCGGCCGTGGCGCGGCCGGCTGGCGCTCACGGTGGCGCTGGGGATCGGGCGGGTGGCCGGCTTCATCGGCGTCGGCGCGCTCGGGGCGCTGCTCATCGCCGCCGTGCGCGGCGAGCGGCCGGTGGGCCTCCTGGCGGTCGCCCTGGTGCTGACGGCCCCGTTCGCCGCACTCTGCCATTGGCTCGAATCCTGGCTGGCGCACGCGATGGCCTATCAGTTGCTGGCCGAGCTGCGCATCGCCCTGTTCGCCACGCTGGACCGGCTGGCACCCGCCTACCTGCTGCGCCGGCGCACCGGCGATCTCGTCGCTCTGGCGACCCAAGACATCGAGACCATCGAGTATTTTTATGCCCATACGGTCGCGCCGGCGGTTGTCGCGGTGCTGGTGCCGGCCTCCATCGTGCTGGCCCTGCTGCTCATTGCCTGGCCGCTCGCGCTCGTGCTGCTGCCGTTTTTGACCTACGCCTTGCTGGCGCCGTTGCGCGGGCGCGCCCGCATCGACCGTCTCGGCGCGGCGTCGCGGGACGCGCTCGGGACGCTCGGGGCGCATGTGAGCGAGACCGTCCAGGGCCTCTCGGAACTGATTGCGTTCCAGGCGACGCGGCGGCGCGGCGCGGCCTTCGTCGCCGTCGCCCGGCAAGCCGCCGTCGCCCGGCTGGCGCTGCTCGCCGACCTCTCGCGCCAGTCCGCCGCGCTGGAGGCGGCGACCAGCCTCGGCGGCCTCGCCGTGGCGGCGTTCGGGGCGCGGCTGGTGGCGGCAGGCACCCTCCCGGCCGGGCTGCTGCCGTTGCTCGTCCTCCTCGCGATCGCGGCGTTTCTGCCGGTGTCCGAGATCGCCCAGGTCAGCCGCCAGCTGGCCGACACGATCGCTTCCACCCGCCGGCTCGGCGCGGTGCAGCGCGAGCCCGTGGCCGTGACCGACGGCCGCCTCGATCCGCCCGCTCGACCGGGCGGCGCCGCCGTGCGGTTCGAGGCGGTGCGCTTCACCTACCCGGACCGGGGGCGCGCCGCCCTCGACCAGGTCAGCTTCGATGCGCCGGCCGGGCGTACCCTGGCGCTGGTGGGTGGGTCGGGCGCCGGCAAGACCACGATCGCCAACCTGCTGCTGCGGTTCTGGGACCCCGATCGGGGTCGCATCACGCTCGATGGGGTCGATCTGCGCGATCTGCGCCTCGAAAGCCTGCGCGGTCGGGTGGCGCTGGTGGCGCAGGACACCTTCCTGTTCAATGACACGCTGGAGGCGAACATACGCCTGGCGCGCCCGGAGGCCGACGCCGATGCGCTCGGCCGCGCGGTCGAGCAGGCCGCTCTCGACGATTTCGTGGCGGCACTGCCGGACGGGCTCGCGACGCGGGTCGGCGAGCGCGGCGTGCAACTTTCGGGCGGCCAGCGCCAGCGCGTCGCGATCGCCCGCGCTATCCTGAAGGACGCCCCGGTGCTGGTGCTCGACGAGGCGACCTCGCATCTCGACGCGATCAGCGAGGCGCAGGTTCGCGCCGCACTCGACGCTCTCATGCGCGAGCGGACCACCCTCGTCATCGCCCACCGCCTCTCCACGATCCGCGACGCCGATCAGATCCTGGTGCTCGAAGCGGGGCGTGTGCTGGAGCGCGGCAGCCACGCCGAGCTGCTGTCCCGTGGCGGCGCCTACACGCGACTCCTCTCTCAGCAGGTGCAAGCCGCATCGAACAACGCAGCAGAGTGACCCCCGGAATTGGCCGGCGCGGGGGCTTAAGCACGCCGCGTCAAGCTGCCATACTTGCTGCAACTGCGCTGCCCTCGGCAGCAGGCGACGGGAGAGATCGGCCCATGAGTGACGTTTTCCACCGGGTGGCGGACGAGAACACGCCGTTTCGCGACCACGTTCCCGGCAGCCAGCCGGAGAACAACAGCCCCGAATACGGCAGCACCCACAAGCGACATCCCAAGCAGGCGCGGCTCCGCATCCCGCAGACCGTCACCGAAATCGCCGGCCCGCGTTTCTCGACGGACCGCTTTCCGGCAATCGCCGACATCACGCGCAACGGGACCCATGAAGCGCTGGGCGAACGCATAATCCTGCGCGGCCGCGTGGTCGACGAGGACAATCGGCCCGTGCCGCACACCATGATCGAGATCTGGCAGGCCAACGCGGGGGGCCGCTACAATCACCCGAACGACCAGCACGACGCGCCGCTCGATCCGCACTTCAAGGGTGAGGGCCGGGTATTCAGTGACGCCGAGGGCTGGTACCAGTTCATCACAATCAAGCCGGGCTCCTATCCGTGGCGCAACCACTACAATGCGTGGCGGCCCAACCACATCCATTTTTCCCTGTTTGGCGCCGGCTTCGCGACCCGGCTGATCACCCAGATGTATTTCCCGGGCGACCCGCTGCTGGAGCTTGACCCGGTGTTTCACGCCGTACCCGACGAGCAAGCCCGCCAGCGGCTCGTTGCAAAATTCGACATCGAGATCACCCGGCCCGAATGGGCGCTCGGCTATCGCTTCGATTTCGTGCTGCGCGGTCGGGAAACCACCATCGTGCAGGAGTAGGGCGATGCCGATCGCGACCGCCTTCCAGACGATCGGCCCCTATTGGGCGCTGATCGAGAACCCCGAGATGGCCGACCTCACCCGGTTCGGCGCCGAGGGAGAACGCATCGTGCTCACCGGCCGGATCACCGACGGCGACGGCACGCCCGTCGTGGACGGCGTGGCTGAACTGTGGCAGGCGAGCCCGGCCGCCTCTGAAACCTTTCCCGGCTGGGGCCGCTCCGCCACCGACCGCGACGGCCGCTACCGCTTCACCACGTTGAAGCCTGGCCCGGTGCCGGGATGGGGCAACACCCAGCAGGCGCCGCATTTTGCCATCAACCTGTTCGCGCGCGGCATCCTCACGCGTCTGGTGACCCGCGCCTATTTCCAGGGCGAGCCGTTGAACGACGACGATCCCGTGTTGTCGATGGTGGAGGACCCCGCCCGCCGCGCGACGATGATCGCGCGACCAGGCGACAGCGCGGTGTGGACGTTCGACATCCGCCTGCAGGGCGAGGGCGAGACCGTCTTCCTGGACTTCTGACGTGCAGGGCACGATGACTTCTGACGTGCAGGGCACGATCGACTGCGACATCCATCCGTCGGTGCCCGACCTCAAGGCGCTGCTACCCTACATGGACGCGTTCTGGCAGGAAACGTTCGTGATGCGCGGGATCGACGGGCTGGAGATGCAGAGTTACCCGACGGGCGCTCCGATCACCTGCCGACCCGACTGGCGCGGGAAGGGGATCAAGCCCGGCACCGATCTTGCCGCCATGCAGCGCCAAGCACTGGAACCGCTCGGCATCGGCTTGGCGATCTGCAACGTGCTCTACGGCGGGCAGGTTGCCGTCAGCGAGACGATGGGAGCGGCGATCTGCTCGGCGGTCAACGACTGGCTGGTCGCCGAGTGGCTCGACCGCGACGCGCGGCTGCGCGGGTCGATCGTGGTGCCGGCCCAAGCGCCGTTGCTCGCTGCCGCCGAGATCGAGCGCTGCGCCGCCGACCGTCGCTTCGTACAGGTGCTGCTGCCGGTCGCCTGCGAGATGATGCTGGGCCGCAGCTACTACTGGCCGATCTGGGAAGCGGCCGTGCGGCACAACCTGCCGGTCGGGCTGCACGCCGGCAGCATGTACCGCTACGCGCCCACCGCGAACGGCTGGCCGTCGCACTTCCTGCACGACTATGTCGCGCAGTCGCAGACATTCGAGGATCAACTGCTCAGCCTGATTTCGAATGGGGTGTTCGCCAAGTTTCCCGAGTTGCGCGTCGTGCTGATCGAGTCCGGCGTGACTTGGCTGCCCGGCTTCATATGGCGCGCGATCAAGACCTGGCGCGGCGTGCGCGCCGAGGTGCCGTGGGTGAAGCAGTCTCCGGGAGAGATCATCCGCGACCGCATCCGCCTCACCGCCCAGCCGATCGACGCGCCACCCGACGCGCGCTCGCTTGACCGCATCATCGATCAGATCGACTCGGATCGGATGCTGCTGTTCGCCAGCGACTACCCGCATTGGCAGTTCGATGGCGACGAGCCATTGCCGCCGGGGCTGAGCCCGGACCTGGTCCGCCGGATGCGGCACGACAACCCGCTTGAGACCTACCCTCGCCTCAAGGAGAGCCTGCGATGAGCATCACCGCCGAGGTGTTGGAGCCACCGTCCGCGACCGACGCCAAACTCGGTATCGTCGACTGCGATATCCACCCCGGCTTCAAGGCCGCGCGCGACCTCGATCCATTCCTTTCGGCGCGTTGGCGGCAATACGTCCAGGAATACGGCTACTTCGTCTGCGGCCCGTACGCGAGCCGAGGCACCTATCCGCGTTTCACCCCGAACACCGCGCGGCGCGATGCGTGGCCGCCCGGGGGCGGCGCGCCCGGCTCCGACGTGGCGTTCATCCGGGAGCAACTGCTTGATCCCTACGGGATCAGCCACGGCGTGCTGGAGCCGCTGCTGAACGGCAACATCGCGCGCAATCTGGATGCGGCAGCGGCACTCTGCACGGCGATGAACGACTGGCAGGCAACCTGCTTCGTCGATCAGGAGCCGCGGCTGCGCGCCTCCATCCTGGTGCCGCAGGACGACGCCGAGGCCTCGGTGCGCGAGATCGAGAAGCGCGTCGGCGACCAGCGGTTCGCCCAAGTGCAGCTCGGCTCCAAGACTACCGAGCCGCTCGGACGGCGGCGCTACTGGCCGATCTTCGCGGCGGCGCAGGCGAACGACCTCTCGATCGGGCTGCACATCGGCGGCACGCAGGCCAACGCCCCCTCGGCCGGCGGCTGGCCGCAGTTCTACATCGAAGACCACCACGTGCTGGTCCATTCGATGCAGAACCAGGCGGCGAGCCTGATCCTGGAGGGCGTGTTCGAGGCGTTCCCCAAGCTGAAGGTCGTGCTGATCGAGGGCGGCTTCGCGTGGGGGCCGACCCTGGCCTGGCGTCTCGACGCGCACTGGAGGAAGATGCGCGCGGAGGTGCCGCAGGTGAAGCGGCCGCCGTCCGAGTACATGCGCAGCAATATCTGGTTCGCGACCCAACCGGTCGAGGAGCCGGAGAAATCTGAGGATCTGCGCCAAACCTTCGAGTGGATCGGCTGGGATCGGATCGTGTACTCCAGCGACTACCCGCACTGGGACTTCGACGATCCTCGCTACGCCTTCCGCATCAAGCTGACGCCCGAGGAGCAACGCATGATTTTTCGCGACAATGCGATGGCGGTGTACGGCTTTCGCTGAGACGCGGCAGGATCAGACCTGGTCGTAGTCGATCACCACGCGCTCGGTGGTGGGATGTGACTGGCAGGTCAGCACGTAGCCGGCCGCCAGTTCCCAGGGCTCCAGCGAGAAATTGAGGTCCATGCGCACCGCGCCCTCGACCACTCGCGCCCGACACGTGCTGCACATCCCGCCCTTGCAGGCGTAAGGCAAATCCATTCCGGCGCGCAGCGCGGCGTCCAGCACCGCCTCGTCATCGGCGACCGGAATCTCGCTGCGCTTGCCGTCGAGGATCAGCGCCGCAATCCGCCGCGGCGCGTCCGGCGCCGGCACGGCGGGACGCGGCCGCGGCTTGCCCTCGTAGGAAGAGACGAAGCGCTCGACATGCACGCGCTCCGGCGACACCCCGAGCTCCTGGAGGGTCGCCTCCACCTCCTCGCTCATGCCGAGCGGGCCGCAGACGAAGACATGGTCGACGCTCGCCGCCGGCACGACGTGGCGCAGCACGAGGCGCACCTTGTCGGCGTCCAGGCGACCGTTGAGGATCGGAATATCCTGCTGCTCCCGCGACAGCACGTGGAACACCGAGAGCCGGTCGACGAACCGGTCCTTCAGCTCCTCGAGCGCGTCGCGGAACAGCATGTCGGCCGTCGAGCGGTTGCCGTAGAACAGGAAAAAGCGGCTGTGCGGCTCGCGCGCCAGCACGGCGCGCGCAATCGAGAGGATGGGGGTGATCCCCGAACCGGCGGCGAAGGCGACATGAACCCGCGCCTCGTCCGGCGCGAGCGGCACGCCGAACCGCCCGGTCGGCGTCATCACGTCCAGCGCGTCGCCAGGCCGCAACTCGCTGTTGGCCCAGCCGGAGAACGCGCCGCTGTCGACGCGCTTGACGGCGATGCGCAGCTCGCCGTCATCCGGTCCTGAGCAGATCGAGTAGGAACGACGCAGCTCCTCGCCGTCCAGTTCGGTGCGCAGGGTGAGGTACTGGCCGGGAGCAAACGCGTAGTGCGCTCGCCACTCGTCCGGCACCGCGAAGGCGACCGACACCGCGTCCGGCGTCTCCCGCCTGACATCGGCGACGCGGAGCCGGTGAAAGCGCGGCACGGTCGGACCCACCCCCGATAAATGGGTCATGAAGGCTTTGAGGCGCTACTCTTTATAGTTTTCTTTGGCCGTCTCCGGCGTGGTATGCTACCTCCAAGTCTTTTTAGCTGCTTTGGATGGACATAGATTGCTGCAATAATGCTTTCGGTAATGTCCAATAGAGCAACAACATTCTCTTCGGACGGCGAATAGCCTCTGTGCATAGCGGCATGACCTGCTTCGAGAACACGGTTCCTGAACTCTCCGGTAGATTGCGAGGCGACAAAACCGGCCTGGATAAATGCGTCTACATTCTTTCCGATGCTTCCCTGATCCTTAACCTTGTTTACCATTATGTCTTCTAAAAGCGCTCTGATGCCAATTGCGCACAAGCGGTAGCTGCCGTTGTGAAGAGCAACGTAAATCTCCTTCAAAAACTCTCCAATGCGAGTAGGCGCGCCGCCTTTCGCTTTATTGATCCAGCTTGGAAAACTACGCGACGCTGCGGGGGGATACCGAGCCTCCGTAACGATAGGTGAGCCGCCCGCGCTTGTGTTTTCAGAACACCAAGACTCATGTGCTAAGCTAACCCGGTCGCAGCCCATGCACTTCAACAAGATAAATTCGTCGCCGCCATCTATGGCGAGATCAAAGTCTAAATCCTGGCTCCATCTTGTCACCTCACGGTGGAGTATCTCCTGGTTCGTGGGGATGCCACAATTATTACAATGCTTCTTAACCTTCATTCGCGTGCGCATTCTCCAAGGATGATCCTCGTCAACCTGCCCGCCCACATCGGATCGAGTCGCTTCTTTGGGTGTAGTCACTTCGGCACTTCCTCAAAATTCGCTGGCTAACCTAATGGCACTTAAAATAGTCGAACGGCTCCCGGCAGCTTTGGCAGCGCCACAACGCCTTGCACGAGGTCGAGCCGAACTCGGCGAGCTGCACCGTGTCGGTGCTGCCGCAGCGCGGGCACGGCACCGTGTCCAGGCCGAACAGGGCGCGCCGGCCGCCGCCCGGCTGCGGCGGCGCGATGCCGTACTCCGTCAGCTTGCGGCGCCCCTGGTCGGAGAGCCAGTCGGTGGTCCAGGCCGGTGACAGCACCGTGCGTACCTGTGCCCCCATGATGCCGGCGCGCCGCAACGCCACGTCGATGTCGACGGCAATCATGTTCATGGCCGGGCAGCCCGAGTAGGTCGGCGTGATCGCCATCTCGACGCGGCCGTCGCGGACCGCGACGTCGCGCAGCACGCCGAGATCGGCGATGGTCAGGACAGGGATTTCGGGGTCGACCACCGCTTCCAGGGCGGCGCGCGCTCTCGCGCAGAGAGCTTCGTCGTCCGCCGAAATCCGGTTCACCAGGTCGCCCCCGGATAGGAGCGCGGCAGGTGCTGCAATTCCGCGAGCAGGTGCCCGAGATGCTCGGAATGCCGCCCGATGCGGCCGCCGCGCTGCACCCAGCTGGTTTCCGGCCGGCGCAAGGTCGCTTGCTGCAACACGTCGTCGACATGGGCGAGCCACGCCTCGCGCAGACCGGCGGGATCGATGGCGACGCCCGCGTCCACCAATCCCCGCTCCGCCGCGTCGCAGTCGAACATCTCGCCGGTGAGCGGCCACAGCGCGTCCACCGCGTCCTGCGCGCGGCGGTGGCTTTCCGCCGTGCCGTCGCCGAGCCGGATCACCCACTCCGCGCTGTGCCGGACGTGGTAGGCGCTCTCCTTCTCCGACTTGGCCGCGATCGCGGCGATGCCGGTATCCGCCGACCGCATCGTCGCCCGCCAGTACGGATCGGCAAAGGCGGAGTAAAGGAACTGGCGGACGATCGTTTGGGCAAAATCGCCATTGGGCTGCTCGCACAGCAGCAGGTTGCGGTACTGCCCGACGTCGCGAAGATAGGCGTAGCGATCCTCGTCGTTCGCCGGCGCGCCGCCGCGGACCGGCTCGACCTCGGCGGCATAGGCGTAAAGCGCGCGCGCCTGACCGATCAGGTCGAGGCCCATGTTGGCAAGCGCCATGTCCTCCTCGAGCGTCGGGGCGTGGCCGCACCATTCGGACAACCGGTGCCCCAGGATGAGCGCGTCGTCGGCCCGGCGCAGCAGGAACAACACCAGCGGGGTTTCCGACACCTCGATGGACCCGACCGTCATCGCTTGCTCCCCGCCATTCCGACTCGCGCTACATGTGGCCGACCTCGTCGGGCACTTCGTAGAAGGTCGGGTGCCGGTACGGTTTCGAGGCGGTCGGCTCGAACATCATGTCCTTGTCGGCAGGATCGGAGGCGACGATGGCGGCGGACGGCACCACCCAGATCGACAGCCCCTCGCCGCGCCGCGTGTAGACGTCGCGCGCGGCCTGCAGCGCCAACGTGGCGTCCGTCGCGTGCAGCGAGCCCACGTGCTTGTGCGCGAGCCCGTTGCGGCTGCGAATGAAAACCTCCCAGAGCGGAGTGTTCGGCGTGGCCATGTCGCGCTCCCGTCAGGCGGCCGCGCGCTGGCTGCGTTTGGCGGCGAACGCGGCGGCGGCTTCGCGCACCCACTCGCCGTCCGCGTGGGCCTTGCGGCGCGCGGCCAGCCGCTCCCGGTTGCACGGACCGTTGCCGGCCAGCACCTGCCGGAATTCTTCCCAGTCGATCGGCCCATACTCCCAATGCCCGGTCGCCGCGTCGAAGCGCAGCGCGGGGTCGGGGAGGGTCAGTCCGAGGTGCTGCGCCTGCGGCACGGTGGCGTCGACGAATTTCTGACGCAGCTCGTCGTTGCCGAACCGCTTGATCTTCCACCGCATGGATTGGTCGGAGTGCTGGCTCTCGCCGTCCGGCGGGCCGAACATCATCAGGCACGGCCACCACCAACGGTCGAGCGCGTCCTGCGCCATCGCCTTCTGCCCGGCGGTGCCGCGACACAGGGTCAGCATGATCTCAAAACCCTGTCGCTGGTGGAAACTTTCCTCCTTGCAGACGCGGATCATGGCGCGGGCGTAGGGGCCGTAGGAGCACCGGCAGAGCGGGATCTGGTTCATGATCGCCGCACCGTCCACCAGCCAGCCGATGGCGCCGATGTCGGCCCAGGACATTGTCGGGTAATTGAAGATCGACGAGTATTTGGCACGGCCCGCCAGCAGTTGGTCGACCAGCTCCTCGCGTGAGACGCCGAGCGTCTCGGCGGCGGCGTAGAGATAGAGGCCGTGGCCGCACTCGTCCTGCACCTTGGCGAGCAGCGCCGCCTTGCGCCGCAGCGACGGGGCGCGGGTGATCCAGTTGCCCTCCGGCAGCTGGCCGACGATCTCGGAATGGGCGTGCTGACTGATCTGCCGCACCAGCGTCCGCCGGTAGGCGTCCGGCATCCAGTCGTTCGCCTCGATCCGCTGCTCGGCGTCGACCCGCGCCTGGAACCGCCCGGCCTGCTCCGCGTCCCCGGTCAGGTCGGCGCCGGGAGCCTCGTTCAGCGCCTGGGTGTACATTCTCCGTCCTCCTCGGAACGCCATCTTCCCCTACGCCATTTAGGGATCGGCGGTCCATTGCGGCAGGCCCACGTCGGAATTTCGACGTTCAGGCCGGATTGGCTCGGCAGCCCGCCCGTAGAGCTTCCGTTCATCCTTTTCCGCTAGGCCCGTCCGATTGGCGCTGTGCGCCCTGGCGGAGAGGATTGGTGGCGGAACGGCGGGATCAGGGGAGAGCGCGAGGTCTGGCGCGGCGCCTGCTCCGCCTCGCCCGGGATCGGCGCGGCGCGACCGCGCTCGAGTTCGCGCTGACCGGCTCCGCTTTTTTGGGGCTGACCCTGTTCGTGATCGCGCTCGGGTTCCGGCTCTATGTGCAGGTGGCGCTCGACTTCGCGACCAACCATGCCGCCCGTGCGCTGGCGGTCGACAGCACTCAGAAGCTATCGGCCAACCGGGCCACATTCCAGGCCGCGACCCTGTGTGATCCGCGGTGGTGGTTCCTGGATTGCAGCCAAGTGACCGTGTCGCTTCAACCGGTAACAAGTTACATTCCGGGATCGACCCTTAATCCAAACGGCACGCCGCCGTTCAGCCCCGGGCAGGGCGGCAGCCTGATGCTGCTGCAGGCCACCTATCAGCTACCGCTGCTGAGCTGGCCGGCGCCGGACGGCAGCGGGGCCGGCTCTTTCGCGGCGACGTCGGTGACAGTCGGCGCGCCCTATCAGAACGAGTACCGAGCGGTGAAGCGACTGGTGCGTGCCGCGGCGGACCGGCGAGGGGTGGCGGCCCTGGAGTTCGCGCTGCTGGCGCCCGTGCTGGTCGTCATCGCGATGTCGCTCTACGACGTTACCAACGCCGTCATCTCCTGGTGGCAGTTGTCCGCCGCGGCCGACGCGATCGCTCGCATGGCGACCGGCATGGCCGCCACTACCACCAACACCAACAGTCTGACCAGGACGCAGGCGAGTACGGTAAGCACCGCGGTGTTCGCGGTGATGCCGACGCTCTCCAGCGCTCCGGCATCGACCTACGGGGTCGCCATCTCAAGCGTTGTGATGACGCCGACGGTGGCCGGGTGCACGAGCGATTGTACCTACAACGCCAACGTCGCCTGGAGCGTAGGCTTGCAAGGGAACGCCGCGAGACGGCCGTGCGGCCAGCTCAATCAGGCGCCGGACACCCAGCCCGCCTCGATCACCACCTTGCCAGTGGATGCGTTCACCTCCGCGCCGGTGGTCGTGGTCGATGTGACGTATGACTTCACGCCCCTGTTCACCACCCTGTTCGGTGCCGGGTTGCGGTTCATGGAATCGGCATACATGTCGCCGCGGACGGGCACGGATGCAGCGTGGGTGCGGCTGACCGGACCGCAAGCGGCGCAAGCGCAATGTCCGGGGTACACGGGATGAGCCCGGACCCACCCGGAGCGTCGTGCGCACCGTCCCGGCTTGCACGGTGGGTGCGGCGTGCCGGCGACCGGCGGGGCGCGACCGCCGTGCTGTTCGCGCTCACGCTGCTTCCCGTCATGGGCTTCGTGGCGCTCGCCTTCGACGTCGGCTCCGTCGTCTGGACGCGCGGCCAGCTCGACCTTGCTGCCGACGCCGCCGCGCTGACCGCGGCGACCAAGGGGTCCAACGACTTTGCCCTTAATCCCAACACGTCGCTCAAGCCGGCGCAGCAGGCGGGAGTGAAACGGTTCTACGCGCAGGCCAACCAGATGCCGGGTGTCAGCCTGGGAGCGTTGAACGTCGCGGTGTCGCGTCACGGCGCGACGATAACCGCGCTGGTCACCTACAATGCGACCTACACGACCCAGTTCGCCGGACTGTTCGGCGCTCCGACGCTGCCTGCCTCGGGCCTCGCGTCAACCAGCCGGACCAACAGCCCCTATTTCGACATCGCGATCCTGATGGATACCTCTTCCTCGATGGCGATCGCCGCGTCGCAGGCCGACATGGCGAAGCTTGGCGCGTTGACCTACTCCTATAACCAGAGTGTAGCCCAGAACCAAGCCTGCGCGTTCGGTTGCCATTACGACGCGGGAAACAATGATTTCTTTGGCGTGGCAAAGTCGAACGGGATACCGCTGCGCATCGACGTGCTCAGTCAGGCAGTACAAGGTGTGATTGACACGATCAGCCAGTCACCGACTGCGCCGCAGTTTCAGGTTGAACTCTACAGTTTCAATGCGACGTTCAACACCGTCCAATCAGCCACTACCGATCTCGCGCAAGCCAAGACGGCGGCACAATCGGTGACACTGCCAGTGACGCCTGATGGCGGCAGCGCGGACACCAACATACCGCTTGCGTTGCAGTCCATCACGACGGCGCTCCCGGCCGCGGGGGACGGCTCCAGCGCGGCGACGCCGCTGCGTTATCTGTTCATTGTCACCGACGGTGTTGCGGATTATTTCGCCCAAGGGGGCAACCGGACGCTCGGGCCGTTCGACCCGACACAATGCGCGGCGCTGAAGGCGAAGGGTGTGCAGATCATGACGCTCTACACGCAATACTATCCGATCACCCCGCCGAACGTGCCCTATGCCAATCCCTACTACGTTGCCAACGTCGCACCGTTTGGGAATCAGATTTTTCCCAATCTGCAGGCCTGCGCCTCATCGCCGGCGTTCGCGTTCCAGGCGACGGACGCCGACTCGATCAATGCGGCCCTGCAGACGATGCTGCAGACCGCAATCAGCATCCCGGCACGCTTCACCCAGTAGGCTACTGCACCGCGGCGAACTGGCGCAGCCCGGTCAGCGCCGCATTGACGTCGGACGGGGCGAGATCCTGGTTCAGCAAGCGGCGCGCGCCGGGCTCGTCGCCCGCCATCACCAATCCCACCGCGAGATTGTGCCGCGCCCGCACGGTGGCGCCGGCGTGCTCGCCGTCAAAGCCGCCCTGCGCGGCGCGCTGCAGCAGCGGCAGGCCCTCCGCCGCATGACCGGACAGCGCCAGCGACAGACCGAGGTCGGCGGATGCAATGACGTCATCCGGTGCGCGGGCCAGCACGGCATGGTACAGCGCCTGTGCCTCCTGGTGCTTGGCCTGCAGATCGAGCGAGATCGCCAGCCCGGTCTGCACCCGGGCGTCGTCGGGCGCGCGGGCCAGGGCGCGACGCCAGGCGCTCTCCGCCTCCGCCGCTTCGCCCGTCGCCGCCCGCGCGCCGGCGAGACCGATCAGCGCGTCCATCGAACTCGGCTGCCCGGCGAGCGCGGCCGAAAAACTCTGGGCCGCATCGGCCGGTCGGCCGAGCGCCGCAAGCGCCCGGCCACGTCGGATCAGGGCCGGGACGTCCCCCGGGCTCTGCTGCAGCCGCTCGTCGAGAACCCGCAGCGCCGTCGCCGGCGCGCCGGCGGCGAGGGTGGCGTCGGCCAGCCGCATCTGCAGCGCTTCGGCATTGCGCGCGCCGCCCGGCAGCCCGGGGTTGTCGGCACAGCCCGCGACGCCCAGCAGCAGGCCTAGGAGCGCGGCACAGGTGGATCTCGGAGGACGCGAAGCGGTGCAGGACACGGCGACAATCCTCATCAGTTCGACATGACGCGCAGGACGGACAAGATCGCGGGGCCGGCAACCACCAGGAACACGCAGGGCAGGATAAAGAGGATCATAGGCAACGTCATCAACACCGGCAGCCGTGCCGCGCGCGCCTCGAAGCGGGTCAGCGCTTCGGTGCGCAATTCGCTGGCCAGCGTCCGCAGCGCCTGACTGAGCGGCGTGCCGTACTGCAGGGCTTGCGCCAGCGTGCCGGCCAGGCGCTGCAGGCTCACAAGACCGGTGCGGCGTCCCATGTTGAGCAACGCGGTGCGCCGATCGGCCAGAATGCGTAGCTCGTTGTGGGTCAGCGACAGCTCGACCGCGCAAGGCGGGCTGCTGATGTGGATCTCGCGGGCCACCCGCTCCATGCTCTGCTCCAGCGCCAGCCCCGCCTCGGCGCAGATCACCAGCAGGTCGAGCGCGTCCGGCATCGCCCCCTCGACGGAGGCGAGGTAGCGCCGGCGGATGCCCCGCAGCAGGATGTCGGGGGCCATCAGCCCGGCCACGGCGGCGCCGGCCACAAGCAGCCGCGTGACATTGGCCGACAGCGTGAGTTCGCGCAGCAGCAGGCTGGTCAGTACCGGCACGCCGATGAGCAGCAGCATCTTGGCGCCGACGAACACCGGCAGCGCGCGGCCGCCGCGAAACCCCGCCGAGGCAAGCGTGCTTTCGAGATTGGCGATGGCTTTCGGCGACAGCACGCCGCTGCGGGTGAGCAGGGACCCGACCGCCGCAACCGCGCGCGTCACCGCGGCCGGCGCCTGCAGGCCGCTCGGGGGAAGGCCGCTCGGGCCATAGGTTTCGCGCACCTGCGCGAGCTGACGCTGCAGCCGATGATCTCGGCGCAGCGGCGCCCAGGCCAGCACCACCAGCAACGCGAGCAGCAGCAGCAGCGCCAGTGCGGCCAGCAGCAGCGCGCCGGGCGACAGCCTGGCGTCCAGCGCGAACGTCATCGCAGGCTCTTCTTGATCAGCAGGCGCATCGTGCCGCCGCCGAGGCAGAGCATGAAGACGGCGGAGAGCAGCACCCGATTGCCGCTGCGCGTCTCGAACAGCGGGCGGAGATAGTCGTAGTTGATCACCGACAGCACGAGCCCCGTCACCACGGGCAGCGCGGCGAGCACATAGGCGCTGGTACGCGCTTCCGAGGCCAGCGCCACGGCGCGCAGCCGCAGTGCGACCCGCTTGCGGATCACGTCGGCCAGGTTCTCCAAGGTCTCGGCGAGGCTGCCGCCCGTCTGCGCCTGCAAGGTCAGGGCGACGGTGAAGAAGGCGTATTCGGCAACACCGGTGCGAACCGCCGTGTCGCGCAATGCGTCCTCGAGCCGGATGCCGATGGACATCTGATCGACCACGCGGGTGAATTGCCGGGCGGACGGCTCCAGGCTCTCGCGGGCGACCGCGCGCAGCGCCTCGTGCAGCGGGATGCCGGCGCGCACCGAGCGGACAATCATCGACAGCACGTCGGGAAACTGCCGATACAGCTTGTTGGCGTAGCGGCCGTGCAGGGTGCGGAACAGCACCTGACTGCACCCAA
Source organism: uncultured Alphaproteobacteria bacterium (assembly GCA_963719345.1). GTDB lineage: Bacteria > Pseudomonadota > Alphaproteobacteria > Acetobacterales > Acetobacteraceae > CAVRCA01. The sequence continues at coordinate 121,809 of CAVRCA010000004.1, read as the reverse complement.
CCCAGATCAGCGGCAGCGCCGGGTCGAGCGACACGCCGAGGACGGGGCCGGCGAGACGGTCGACCGCGACCGCCGGGATCGCCAGCAGCAGCAGCAGCAGCGGCGCGCGCAGCGGGTAGGCGTCCTGCCGGTCCGTCCGGAAGCCGCACACCCGGCCCAGCCGCTCCATCCATCGGGCGGCGAGCTGGGAGGTCCCGAACTGTTCCGACAGTGTCCGGCTTGGCGCACGCGCCGGGGCGAGCGGCGTGACGCGCTCGGCGATGCGCAGCGCGAGCCGCCGGTTGCGCTGATCGTGTGCCAGCACCATGGCGCTGGCGCCGAGCACCACGACGATGCCGACGCCGCCGGCCGCCAGGATCAGCTCGGCGCTCACGTCAGCGTGGCCTCCTCCATCACCGCATCCCAGGCCCGTTCCAGGCCGAAATAGCGCAGCCGCTCGGCAAAACTCGGCACCGCGCGCGAGGGCCGCCAGCGGCCGATCAGACGGCCCTCGGCGTCCTCGCCCTCATGCTCGAAGGAGAAGATGTCGTGCAACGTCATGACGTCGCCCTCGAGCCCGACCAGCTCGGTGAGCTGGATCACCCGCCGGCCGCCGTCGCGCTGACGGCCGACCTGCACGATCACGTCGACGGCGCTCAGTATCTGCGTCTTGATGGCGCGCGACGGCAGACCCATGCTGCTCATCTGGACCATGTTCTCGACCCGGGTCAGCGCGTCGCGGGTGTTGTTCGAGTGGACGGTCGACATGCTGCCGTCGTGGCCGGTGTTCATCGCCTGCAGCATGTCGAACGCTTCCGAGCCGCGCACCTCGCCGACGATGATGCGGTCGGGCCGCATGCGCAGGGCGTTGCGGATCAGGTCGCGCTGGGTGACCTCGCCGCGGCCCTCGATGTTCGGCGGCCGGGTTTCCAGGCGCACCACATGCGGCTGCTGCAGCTGCAGCTCGGCGGCGTCCTCGATGGTGACGACGCGCTCGCCGGGGTCGATCATCCGCGAGATGGCGTTCAGCAGGGTGGTCTTGCCCGAGCCGGTGCCGCCCGAGATGATGATGTTGAGCCGCGCCCGTCCCATGATCTCGAGCGCGCGGCCGAGTTGCGCCGACATCGAACCGAAGCCGACCAGCTTGGGAATGTCGATCTGCCGGCGCGAAAATTTTCGGATGGAAAGATAGGGACCGTCGAGCGCCAGCGGCGGGAACACGATGTTGACGCGGCTGCCGTCGTCGAGGCGGGCGTCGACCATCGGGCTGCTCTCGTCGATGCGCCGGCCGATTTTGGCGGCGACGCGTTGCGAGATGTTCGCCAGGTGCTGGCGGTCGCGGAACCGTACGTTGGTCAACGTCACCTTGCCGCGCCGCTCGACGAACACGCGCTCGGGGCCGTTGACCATGATGTCGGCCACCGCCTCGTCCTCGAGCAGCGGCTCGAGCGGGCCGAGGCCGAGCATGTCGTCCACCAGATCCTGCGACAGCCGGCGCTGCTCGCGTGCGTTGAGCTGGATGCGCTGCTCGGTGGCGATCTCGGCAACCAGGCGCTCGACCTCGAGGCCGAGCCGTTCGGGCGACATGCCGGCAACGGTGCTGGGGTCGAGCCGCGAGAGACACACGGTGCGCAACTCGGCGGCGACGCCGACGCTGGCCTGTTCGGGGGCGGCCTCGACCGGCCGGAGCACCGGCGCGGCCGACGGCGGGGCGGGGATGGCGGGATCGGGCGCGGGTTCCGTCCGCTCGCGCCCGGAGCGGCGGCCGAACACCGGGGCCTCGCTCATCGCCGCCCCAGCCAGCGCCGGCGGAGCGAGCCGCCGGTCTCGCTCACCGACGCCGCACGAAACGCCAGGGCCTGCATGGCGCGGGCGAGAGCGCCGTGCTTGGCGACGGCCGGCTCGCCGAGATCGGCGGCCTGCCGCAGCACGCCTTTCATGTAGGGGATGACCAGGTCGGGCTCGCGACCGATGGTGCGGGCAAACTGGGCGAGGCCCAGGCTGCCGCTCAGTCCGGCCATGTTCAGGACGACGAGCGGCGCGCCGGCGGCGCCTGGCGGCTGCGGCATCGCGAGATAGCGCAGCACGTCGCGCGCGCCCGAGACCGAGGGTTCGGTCACCAGCACGCGCTGATGCGCCGCCTCGAACATGTCGCGGCCGATCCGGCTGCCCGGAAACGGGGCGTCGCAGACCATGAACTTGTAGCGGCGTCGCAGGATTTCGAGCAGCCGGGGCATCGCTTCGGCGGCCATCGGCGGCGCCTCGGCCAGCTTGCCCTCGCCCGAGAGCACGAACAGCCGCTCGCCGACCAGCTGCGCCGTCCGGTCGATGAACAGGTCGTCGACGCGGTCCGGGTGCTCAAGGGCGACGCGCAGCCCCGGTCGCGGCTTGACCGAGAGCAGCATCGCCGCCGCGGCGCCGTAGAGATCGCCGTCGAGCAGCAGCGTGTGCCGCCGCGCCCTTTCGGCAAGATACCACGCCAGGTTGGCGGCGATCGTGGTCGCGCCGACGCCGCCATGCACGCCGGTGACGGTGATCACGCGGCCACCGCTGAGCAGCCGCGCCCCGGTCGCCTTGCGCGCCAGGATGGGACCGAAATGCTGGGTGACCATCTCGCGCGTGAGCGGCTTGAAGAGGTATTCCAGCACGCCGAGCCCGTGGGTCAGGCCGCGATACAGGGTCAGGTCCTCGCGGTCGCCGATCGCCAGCACGCGAACGTCGGGCTCGACCAGCTGCGACAGCTCGGCGAGTGCGGTCAGCGGCTGCTTGTTGCCGCTGATGTCGACCAGCAGGACATGCGGGGAGGGGTTGCGCTCCAGCGTGCGCGCCGCCTCCTCGATGCCGCCGCGCCGGACTTCCGCGCCGTCGGCGAGTTCGGCGGTCAGCGCGTCGCGCAGCACCGCCTCGGTCTCGGCGTCGGTGGCGAAGGCCAGCATCGGCGCCCGGGCGCTGCGCGTCGCCTCCGGGCCACGTTCCGCCTCGGCCTTGGTAACGGCTTCGCTCACGGGCTGCCGCCTCCGGCCGGCGCCGCGACCGGAGCGGCGGGGGTTGCCGCGCCGCTGCCGCCCTCCGTCGCCGCCCCGGCGTCGGCGGGCTGCACCTTCGAGATGGAGGAGGCGGGCAGGCGGCGGACCGTGTCGGTGCGCAGCCGGGCGACCGCGGCGGCCCCCATGTCGCCCGCCCCGCGCGCGCCGCCCTGACCAAGTTCGAGGTCACGCGGGTCGGCGACCATCGCGCGCAGGTTGGCGTCATTGGCCCCGAGCGGGTTCCATAGCCCCATGCGCTGGTAGGGGTCGGTCTCGGCACAGCCGGCCAGCAAGGAGAACGCCAGGAGGCCCGTGGCTCGGATGCGCATGGGACGGGTCCTCATGGAGCGATGAAGCCGGTGTCGAGCGGGATGTGCGTCATTATCGGCTGCGCCGTGCCGCGCGCGAGCTGGCGGTTGTAGACGATGCGGTCGAGGTCGTTGGACAGCACCATGTCGCGCGTCGGCGTTACCAACGTGGTCGGGTTGCTGACGCCGCGCACGAGATAGGGCGTCACGATGATCACCAGCTCGGTCTGGCCGCGCTGGAAGGCGGTGGAGCGGAACAGCGGGCCGAGGATCGGCAACTCGCCCAAAAACGGCAGCCCGCGCGCGTTCTGCGTCGAGTTGTCGGACAGCAGGCCGGCGATGGCGAAGCTCTGGCCGCTGCCGAGTTCAACCGTGGTGTCGGCGCGGCGCACCGTGAGCGCCGGGACGCTAAGCGTGAGGCTGCCGTTGGAGATGGCGACGGCGCCCTGGGTGGTGAGTTCGCTGACTTCGGGACGCACTTTCAGGCTGATGCGGTTCGACGACAGCACGGTGGGCACGAAGGCGAGCGACACGCCATACTGCTTGTAGTCCACCGTGATGGTGTTGTTCTGCTGCGCGATCGGGATCGGGTACTCGCCGCCGGCGAGGAAACTCGCGGTCTCGCCGCTCTGCGCGGTGAGGTTGGGCTCGGCGAGGATGACCGCGAGCTGGTCCTGCGCCAGCGCGTCGATGATCGCGTTCACGCCGCCGTTCGCGCCGTTGTAGCCGATGCCGAACTGGTCGGGCAGGTTGGTGGCGTCGATCACGCGGTTGACGATGGAAAGGCCGGTGATGAAGCCGCCGGAGTTGGCGATCACGGCGCCCCAATTGATGCCGAGCTGGCGCGTCACCGTGCGCTGCACCTCGACGACGCGGACGCGCAGGTTGACGGTGAGCGGCGTCTCGACGACGAGCCGGTTGTCGATCGTCTGGCCCGGCGCGAGGTAGGGCCGCACGGCGGCCAGCACGCGCTCGGCGTCGGCCGGGGTCTCGGCGTGGCCGGTGATGGTGTAGCCGCCGGGCGTGGCCCGGATGTCGACGCCCGGGAAATGCAGGCCGGACCGCACCAGGCCCGCGACCTCGCCGGAGCCGAAGGAGGAGGGGTGGACGGTGAGGTCGATCTGGGCGACCGGCACGCCGTTCTCGCCGACCGCGGCGATGGTGGTGCGGCCCGGCGCGATGCCGAAGACGAACAGGCTGGTCGGGCTGGCCGGGCGCACCTCGGCCACCTTCGGGTCGGCGGCGAACAGGCTGGTCGCCGGCTGGGCGAGCCTGACGACGCGGCCGGCGCCGACGTTGAGGGTGATCGCGAGCCGTCCGGTGCCGGCGGCGGCGGTCGTCGCAGGAGGGGGCGACGCCACCGCCGGGGTTGCGACACCTGCCGGCACCGCGGCTGCCAGCGCCGCTTCATCGCCGCCCGGCGAGCGCGCCGGGTCGGTTTGCGCCGTGGCCTGCACCGCTGCCGTCACGCCGAAGACCAAGCAAGCTCCGACCTTGGCCAATCGGGCCGCATGAGTCAGGCCAAGGGACCAGGACAAGGAGGCACCTTCCGTTTCCGATTTTCGGAACGCGGCAATGCACCACCTAAAGGTTTAGAATTTGTAAGCCTCGACCGCCTTGCTGCCCTGGAACAGCCGCACCTCGGAGGTGTGCCCGTTGCCGTTCGGGCCGAGCGCACGGGACACGTCGCCGCCCCAAACCGTCGCCCCGTCGACCGGTGGCCTGGCGGACGCTGGAGCGGAAGCGGGCAGCGCGGGGTGTGGTGCTTGGGTCGCGGGTTGACGAGGGGCCGGGTTCGGCAGCGCGGCTGTTTCGGCGGCGTCGGGCTGAGCGGCCCGCAGCACCACCTGCAGCTTGCCGAGCCGGGTGGCGACGGCGATGCGGGCCGCGTCGTGCGGCGTCACCTCGAGGGTGATGGTGCGCGACACCGGCGCGCGTTCTTCCAGCAGGCCGCCGGCCTGGCCGCCCTGCACCAGTTGCTGGTCGACCGCGATGACCCGCACGTCGCCGAGCACCGTCTCCCCGGCCACGCGGCGCGCCAGCGCCTGGTCGTTGCCGTCGATCGTCTGGGTCAGGATCACGTCGACCCGGTCGCCCGGCCAGATCAACCCGGCTTCGCCCGACACGGCATCGACGGCGACCGAGACGGCGCGCGTCCCGGGTTGCAGGACGGCGGCGAGGAAGCCGCGATCACCGGGACGCAGCACGTCGGCGGCGGCAATCGTCTCGTGCTCGCCGATCATCCGCCGCACCATCGCGCCGACCAGCGCGCTGCGCGCCTCGGCGCTGTCGGTATGCGACCCCGCCGGCATCTGGGTAGAGGGCATTTCCGTCGCGGCGAGGTCGCTCGGCTGGAGCAGGCTGCCGGCCCGCAGCGGATGCGCTGCGGCAATGACCGACACCATGACGGGCGCCGCCGCGGCAGGTGCGCTCGGGTGCAGGCCGACATAGGCGACCAGGCTGAAGCCAGTCACGAGTAGGCCGGCGATCCCGATGACAAGCACGCGCAGCATGGCGTCAGGCTCCTTGCAGAAGGGCGAACAGGGTTCCCGCGGCGATCGCCACGGCATAGGGGAGCGGTCCCCGCCGCCGCAGCCGCCAGTGCTCGCAGCGCAGCAGGCGGCGCAGCAACTCGGAGGGACGGCCGCGGGTGGGACGGGCAAACAGCACGCGGCCGGGCAGGTAGGGGAGGCAAAGGAGACCGCCCGCCAGCGCGGTCGCCAGGATCATGGTCGGGACGCTGCCGGGAGCCACCAGCAACCCGGCTGCTGCCAGCAGCTTGCTATCCGCGCCCCCCATGTAACCGCGCAACCAAAACAAGGCGGCAACAAGCAAGAGCATTCCGGCAACCATCAAGGACGGCAACAACCGTTGCTGTAAAGCGGCCGACACACCTCCGCAGACCGCGACTGCGATTACCAAGCCGTTCGGGTACCGTTCGCACAGCCAAGTCATGCAGGGCGGCAAGCAGAAGCAAGCTCACCGCGATCACAACGCCAGAATGTAGGAGCAGGGTCATGTCGTGCGAACTCGCCGTAGACGGGGCGATTGCACCGTCCTATCGGACCCGGGGAAGCAGTCGCTTCCTCCGGTTCCGATATCCGACAGCATTAGATCCCGTTTTTGATAGTCGTGAACGCCGTGTTCAACTTCGTCCCGATGCCGGTCACGGCCGTGATAATCACGACGGCGATCAGCGCGGCGATCATGCCGTACTCCAGCGCAGTCACAGCCTTGCTGTCCCGGCGGAGGCAAGAAAGCATCACAAAAAGCCGAGCAAACATCTACTAAACTCCTGAAAGCGCGACCAGCCCCATGCCGGGTCGCCGCAGTCACCCGTGCCTTGGACGGAGACGCGCGTGAAAGCGACCTGCCCAAGCCACAGCTCTCGTAACGAAATCAACTTTCTATATTATTAAACGGCCCGATAAACCGGGAGATCCCCCGATCGACCCCTCCGCCATGGTCGGCGTAGGCCGACCATCCACGCCTTTCCGAGGCGGTACGGATCAAAGGCGTAGATGCTCGGTCTTCGCCGAGCATGGCGCAGGGATCGAAGCAGTGCCGCTCCTACTGCCGTGCCGCTGCTCCGCTCGCCTCATCCAGCCCGAGCGCGGCCCGCAACGCGCCGGGGAGGGTCTGCGGCGTGTAGACCGCGACCGATGGCGGGGAACCGGCAAGCAGCACGACATGCGGGTCGCGCGTCTGGGCCGCAGGAGATGGCGCCATGCCGGCACGCAGCATGTACCAAGCCCGCAGTACTTTCATCCGGTATTCCCCGCCCAGCGTCGGCTCGGCGGAGTGGTAGTCGGCGATCGCCGTTTCCCATCTCCCCGTGCGCTCGAACAACTGGCGCAGAAAGCGGGCGGCGTAGTCGGCGTTGGCGTATGGGTCAAAACCCTCCGCCACGCTGCCGAAGGCGGTCGGGTGGTGGTGCAGGTTGACCTGGAAGCAGCCCACGTCGATCGAGGCGATGCCGCGCTCGCGCAAAAAGCCGACCACGGCACCGGCCTCGGCCACCGAGGCGAACACGTAGGGCGACCCGGCGGCGTTGGCGCTCCACGGCCAGGGCTGCACCTCGCCCGTCGCCTCGTCAACACGGCCGCTCTCCACCCGTCCGATGGCGAGCAGCAGGTTTTCCGGCAGCGCCCACCGCCGCTCGGCCAGCGCGGCCGCGCGCCGGCAGGTCTCCGACGGGCTCGCCGGGCCGGCGGCCGCCGCGCCGGCAGCGGCCGCTACCATTTGTGCCGCCACCAGAATGCCGAGGGTTTTGCCCCGCATGCCAAAAAAGTCCCTGCGCCTTTTGCCGGGCGCAGTGGATCACGGCGAACCTTTCCGAGAAGCAAACGCGCTGCCTGGTCGAATGGGGGCGCCCTGGATGCGGCCAAGCCGCCCCGCTATGCTCGGCGGAGGGGAGGAAAAATGCCGCTCGCGCAAAACCCGCCAACGATCCTCGCCGGCGTCTGAGCCGTGAGCGCGCAGACGCTTCGGGTCGCGATCGTCGGCGGCGGCATCGGTGGCCTGACGCTGGCGCTCGCCCTACGCCGGCGCGGGGTCGCGGCACAGGTCTTCGAGCAGGCGCCGGAGCTGACCGAGATCGGCGCGGCGGTGGCGCTGTCCGCCAACGCGACACGGGAGCTGGGGCGCCTTGGCCTGCTCGATGAACTGGCTGCCGTCTCGACCGAACCCAGCGAGCTGATCTGGCGCAACTGGCGCGACGGCCGTCGCATCGCGGCCCACCCGGTGCGCAACGGCGACCGGTATCGCGAGCGCTTCGGCGCACCCTATTTCGGCATCCACCGCGCCGACCTCCAGCGCGTCCTCGGCGGCGCACTCGGCGTCGGCTTCGATGGCTCCGGCCTGCATCTCGGCCACCGGCTGGTGAACCTCGTCGAACAAGGCGACGCGATCGGCCTCGAGTTCGCCAACGGGCGCGCGGTGCAGGCCGATGTGGTGGTCGGGGCGGATGGCGTGCGCTCGGCCGTCCGCGCCTGGGTGACCGGCGGCGAGGGCACGGTGTTTTCGGGAACCAGCGGCTTTCGCGGCATCGTGCCGGCGGATCGGCTCCCCTCGCTCCCCGACCCGCAGGCGATCCAGTTCTGGATGGGGCCGAAGGCGCACCTGCTGCACTACGCGATCGGCGGGGCGGGAAGGGACGTGAATTTCCTGGCTGTCGTCGAGGGTCCGCGGACCTGGACGCGTGCGGATGGCTGGACGGCCCCGGTTGAAGCCGGGGAAGCCCTCGTCGCCTTCAACGGCTGGCATCCGGCCGTCACCGAAATGATCGCCGCCGTGCCGCACAGCGTGCGGTGGGGACTCTTCGCAGCACGGCCCTTGTGGCGCTGGCGGCGGGGCCGGGCCGTTCTCCTGGGCGACGCCGCGCACGCGATGCTGCCGCACCACGGCCAGGGCGCCAACACCACGATCGAGGATGCCGTCACGTTGGCCGAGCTGCTTGCCGGCGCGGAACCGGGCGACCTCGATGCAATTCTGCGCCGCTACGAGGCGCTGCGGCGGGCGCGCACCCGGCGCATCCAGCGCAGTTCTTGGGTCACGAACACGCTGCTCCATCTGCCGGATGGCCCCGCCCTGCCGGAGCGCGATGCGCTTCTGTCCCGGTTCCCCGAGGATTTCGGCTGGATTCACGGGTTCGACGCGCTGCGATCCGTCTCCGCCAGCGGCGCTCCCGCCATCACCTGAACGCCATTCGGTGGGCGACGCTCGCTCAATCCAGCGGCGCCAAGGCTTGCGGCTTGAGGATCAGCAGCCGGCCGTTGTCCCGGCCGACGATCCCTTCCTGCTCCCATTGACGCAATTGCCGGTTCACCTTCTCCCGCGACGCTCCGGCCAGGCTGCTGAGATCCTTTTGCGACAATCTGACCTCGATGCGTGTGCCGCGCGGCGTCGCCACGCCGTAGTCGCCCGACAGGCGGAGAAGCAGCCGGCCAAGACGCGTCGACAGGTCCAGCAACGCCATGTCGCCGAGCGCCGCGTTGGCCCGGCGCAGGCGCTCGGAAAGGATCGACATCAGTTGCAGGCAGAGTTCGCTGTTGGACTTCAGCAGCCGCAGAAACTGGGTCCGCTCGATCGTCAGGAGAACGCAATCCTCCTGCGCAGTCGCATCGGCGCTGCTCTCGCCGCCGTCCAGCAACGTCATTTCGCCCAGCACCTCGCCAGGGCCAAGCACCGTGACCGTGACTTCCCGTCCATCTTCCGACACCAGGCTGATGCGCACCCGGCCGCTGACGATTACCACCATCCCGGTGCCAGGATCGCCGCGGCGACGAATGACCTCGCCGCGAGCAATTCGCCGCGGCGTCGCGCGCGCGAGCACGACGTCGAGTTCGGCCGGTTGCAACGATTGAAAGATTTGGGTCCTGGCCAGCGCGCCGCGTCGCTCGGCGACATCCATCGTCGTCTCCCTGGCCCTCGATGTAGCCGGGTGGCCGATCGTCCGCATCTGCGGTTCGATCCCGCAATCGAGACCGGCACGCCGGCTTCTGTCAACGGCTCGGCCCGGCGCGGGCCGATCTCGCCGACCAGGCCTGTTCCGGTTCGCGCTCACGGCATAGGATGGCCCGTCGTAGCGAAGTCGGCGCCGGACACGGCCGGAGAAGCAAGGCGGGCGGTGCATTGATCGGGTGACCGGTTTGGTTCAGGCCTGGGTGAGCCAGCCACGCGTGCGCAAGCTGCGGCTCTATACGGGGCTGACGCTCTTTACCTATGTCACGACCCACCTGCTGAACCATTCGCTCGGCAACGTCTCCATCCCGGCGATGGAGGCCGGCATGGTCGTGCAGAAGTGGATCTGGCAGGGGGTGGTTGGCACCGTCGCCCTCTATGTCGCGCTGGGCACCCACTATCTCCTCGGGCTCTGGGCGTTCTATGAGCGCCGGCATTTCGGCTGGACCAGGACCGAGATCGTGCAGCTTGTGCTGGGTCTCAGCATTCCGTTGCTGCTGATGAACCACTTGTTCGTCACCCGCATTTCCCTCGCAGTATTCGGCACGGAGAAAGGCTATGCGCAGGAGCTCTTTTCATTCTGGGTGAAAGCGCCGCATCTCGGGGCGTTGCAAGTGACGGTGCTGATCGTCGCCTGGATCCATGGGTGCATCGGCATCTATCACTCGCTGCGGCTGCGGCCGATGTTCACGCGTTGGATGCCCTACCTGTTCTGCGGCGCCGTCCTGTTGCCGGTCCTGGCGCTGCTGGGCTTCTTCCAGGGTGGCCGGACCATGCTGAGTTTGGCCCAGGATCCCGCCTGGCGCGCCGAAAACCTCACTCCGGGTCAGGTCGGCACTCCGGCGCAGAACGCGCAACTGTTGGCGTGGCGGGATGCCAGCTTGTGGACTGCCGCCGCCCTGCTGATTCTTCGTGCTGCTGGCCCGCCTGGCCCGTGCCTGGCGGGAACGCCGCGGCGGCGCCATTCGCGTCACCTATGTCGACGGACCGTCGGTGCGCGTGCCGATCGGGTTCACGGTGTTGGAGGCGAGTCGGAGCGCGCGCGTCCCGCACGCCAGCATCTGCGGCGGCCGTGGCCGCTGTTCCACCTGCCGCATCCGGGTGCTCGCCGGCGGAGACTCCATTCCCGGACCGTCCGCCGGAGAGCAGGAGGTGCTGAGACGGGTCAGCGCCGAGCCGGGGGTCCGGCTGGCATGCCAATCGCGACCGTCCGGCGACGTCAGCGTCGCGCCTTTGCTGCCCTCGAACTGGCCGCTGGCCGCCCTGCGCCGTCGCGAGTGGCCGACACCCGGCGAGGAGCGGTTCATCGTCGTCGTGACCGTCGACATGCGCGATTCGACTCGCCTGGCCGAAACGCGCCTGCCGTTCGACGCGGTGTTCATCGTCGACCGCTTCGTGTCCGTGGTCGGCGCCGCGGTCGAGGCGAGCGGCGGGCGCGTCAACCACTTTCTGGGCGACGGGCTGCTGGCGACGTTCGGCCTGGCCTGCGGGCCGAGGGATGCGTGTCGGCAGGCCCTGTCGGCGCTCACCGCCATCGGAGGGAACGTGGCGGCGCTCAATCGGGTGCTGACCGCCGAGACCGGCGAAACCGTCCGCTTCGGGGTCGGGGCACATTGCGGTTCGACGGTCGTCGGTGAAATCGGCTACGGCGCCATGCGGACCTTCACCGCCCTCGGCGACGCCGCGAATGTCGCTGCCCGGCTGGAGAGCTTGTGCAAGGAATTTGGCTGCGAGGCGGTGATCTCGGAGGATGTCTGGCGGATCGCCGATCTGCCGCCGAATGGGTTGCCGCGTCGTGAAATCACTCTGCGCGGCCGTACTGCTCCGCTGCTGGTGCATTCGATCGAGCGCGTGGACCAGCTTGCCGAATTGGTTTAGCGGGCCCGGGACGGAGCCGGCGATCGCGCCGTCTCCGTCCCGCGCCGTTACTCAGGGCTCGCGCATTCCTTCCGACAGGGTGGGAACGACGCGCGCCAGCAGATACGCCAGCACTGTGCGTCGGCCGACCTTGATGTCCGCGGTGACCGGCATGCCAGGCGTCATATGGAAGCCGCCGGGCAGGTTATGCAGATTCGTGGCATCGATGGAGAGACTGCCGCGGAAGAATGCCGCACCGCCGTTCGCCTCCGGCTGGGACAGGTTTGGCCGGCTGGGCCGATCGCGACCACTTGGCGAGCCGGTGAAGCTGTCGGGACTGACGGTTCGGAGCGTGCCCGTCGCGGTCCCATACGTCGTATAGGGAAACGTGTCGAACTTGATCACCGCGGGATTTCCCGCCTGAACAAAGCCGGCGTCGCGGGCGGGAATGCTGACCTCGATCTCCAGCGGGGCGTCGGTTGGAACCAAGGTGATCAGCTCGTCACCGGACTGCACCACCGAGCCGACCGAAACCTTGGCAACACTGAGCACGACGGCGTCGCGATCGGCCCGCAGGTCGACCAGGCTGCGGCGCAGACGGGCTTTGGTCTGCTGCTCCCGCGCGTCGGACAGCTTGCGTCCCTGTTCGCTCAGTTGCTGGGCCGTCTCGCCCTGGCTCTGCCGGAGATAGCCGTCGCGTTCGGCGGTCAGTCCGTCGAGGTCGCTTTTCGCCGCGGCATTGCCGGCAACCGCCGCCTGCAGGAAGCGGTTGACTTCGGCCCGCTGCGCGCCGGCGTCCAAGGTGCTCAGCTTGCTGCCGATCTGCAGGCGTTCCAACTGCTTGCGCATGCCTTCCTTGATTTCGGCGGCACGGAATTCTTCCGAGTAGCTGGCGATGTCCGACACCGTCTGGGCGATCTTCGCCCGCGCGCCGTCGATCCGCTGACGGTAGCTTTCCAGTTTGGCGGCTTGCTCGGCGTGGCGCTGGGCGAAGATCATAGCCTGCAACTGGCTTGCCGGGCTGCCGTCCGGCAGATAGGGGCGACCCGCCACCTCGTCCGCCAGGCGATCAACCTCGGCTTGTAGGCTGCTCACCTGCGCGTCGAGTGAACCGGCATCGGCGGCGGCAAAGGTCGGATCGAGCATCGCCAGTCGGTCGCCGGCATGTACGACCTGGCCTTCATGGACGCTGATCTGCCGAACGATCGACGTATCCAGCGGCTGCACGACCGTGTTGGGGATCTTGGCCCCGACCTTGCCGGGCACCGCGACCACCCGATCGATCGGATAAAACCCCATTATGCCGATGGACGACAGGATGGCGGCGACGATCACCCAGATCGTCACACGGCCGGCAAGCGGGACGCGATCGGCAATCACGGCGGCGGTGGGCGACTGGAATTCCAGCAGCGCCCGGGCGCTCTGTGTGGTGACGGACATGACGTGTTTCCTTGTTCCGGGTCTTACTCAGCGGCAGCGAGCAGATGCCGGTTCTGCTGGTTCCAGAGATGCTGATAGGTCGGGCAGCGCGCGATCAGCTCGCTGTGCGGTCCGAGGTCCAGGACCCGGCCTTGATCGAGCACCAGGATGGCGTCGCAGTCGGCCAGCGAGGACAGCCGGTGCGAGACGATCACCATCGTCCGTCCGTGTGCCATGTGCGCCAGGTTGGCGTTAACCAGCGCTTCGCTTTCGGGATCGAGCGCGCTGGTGGCTTCGTCCAGGATGAGGATGCGCGGGTCGTGTACCAGCGCGCGGGCGATCGCGAGACGTTGGCGTTGACCGCCGGACAGGTTGGGCGAGCCTTCCTCGATCAGCGTTTCGTAGCCGCTCGGCAGGCGTTCGATGAACTCCGCCGCGCCGGCGAGCCTGGCGGCGTGGATGGCGTCGGAGAGCGTCAGGCCCGGGCGGCCCGCAAGGATGTTTTCGGCGATCGTGCCGCGGAACAGGAAGTTTTCCTGCAGGACAACGCCGAGGTTGCGGCGGAGATGGGCCAGGTTGATGTCGCGCATATCGATGCCGTCGATATGAACCTGCCCTCTGTAGTCGCGGGTGATTCCCTGCAGCAGGCGCGTGATCGTCGACTTGCCCGAGCCGCTGCGGCCGACGACACCCAACACGGTTCCGGGCCCGATGCCGAAGCTGATCTGGTCGAGCGCGGGGCTCGACGCACCGGGATAGCTGTACGCGACCTTGCGGAAGGAGATCGCGCCCTGAAAGCGGGGGCGGATGCCGGCCGTCGGGTCCGCCGTTTCCGGGCGCTGGTTCAGAACGGACGCGGCCAGAGTGGTTGCGGTGCGGACTTCGCCGATATCCTCCATCAGCTTGGCAAGGCTGGCCAGCGGCTGGGCGACGCGGGCGCTGAGCATCATGAAGGCGACCAGCCCGCCCAAGCCGACCGTGCCGGGATCGGTTAGCGTGATGTAGGCGCCGACCAGCAGCACGCCGCGCTGCATGAAACCCTCGATCGGGTTGATCAGCATCTGCGGCAGGTTGGCGAAGCGGCCGGCGGCAATCTTCGCTCGGGTCGCCTCGGCGACGCGGGCGTCCCAGCGTTCCCGCTGCTGGGGCTCGAGGGCCAGGGACTTGACCGTGCGGATGCCGTGCAGGGTCTCGACCATGACACTGGATTTCGCCGTCTCGGCGTCGATGAACCGCTTTACGTGGCGGCTCATGGGCTTCATGAACGCGACGATGATGCCGGCGATCAGCCCGGCCGCGGCCAGCACCAGCCAGGACAAGGTTGGCTGCAGGAAGAACAGAATTGGCAGCAGCACGACCAACGTGACTAGATCCAGCATCGTCGTCAGCAGCTTGCCGGTCAGGAATTCCCGGATCTTGCTGATCTGCAGCCCGGTCATCGACCAGATGTAGCCGGCTTGGTTCCGCTCGAAGTAGTCGAGCGGCAAGCGCAGCAGCCGCTGGAAGACATGCAGGTTGAGCTTGGCATCGACGCGGGAGCCGACCACCAGGATCAGCTGGCGGCGGGCGTAGCCGAGCAAGGTTTCGGAGAGCATGGCAACCCCGATGAGCAGCGACATCAGGACCAGCGTGGACAGGCTCTGATGCGTCACGACCTGGTCGATCACCGTCATCACCATCAGCGCCGGCAGGATGGTCAGGATGCTGAGCACAAGCGAGGCAAGGCCGACATCGCGCAATGCGTGCCGTTCCATCCAGACCAGCTCCGCCACCCAGCCGAGGCTGAACGGCGCTTCCGTGTCACCGATCGACCGTCGCGCGCGCATCAGGACGGCCTGGCCGGTCCACACGTTGGACAGCTCGGCTTGGCTGAGCGCGACGGGTGCGTCCGTCGGCGTGAGGCGGGAGTGCCTGACCCAGATCAGGTCGCGCTTGCGGTCGTTGCGGACGAGCAAAACGGCGCTGCCGTCGGTCAGCAGCAGAACGACGGGGGACGAAAGGTCGATGGCTACGAGCTGCTTCCAGGGCAGCCGGACCGCCTTGGCCCACAAACCGCTGCCGCGCAGCCAGTCCGTCAACGCCGCGGGCGAGGGGCTCTCGTCGTCCCGGGCGCGAAGGTCCCGGCGATCAAGTTCGGCGCCATGGAAACGCGCCGCGGCCGCTATAGCCATCAAGCGTATCTGAACCGCCGTCCGGCCGCTCGAGGTCGGCAGCTTGCCTTCGACTCCGACTCCTCGGTGCCCAAATCCGGATTGGTTTCCACCGCCTTGCTCCTCGATTGACGCAGCAAGACCGCTGCGTGGCGCCTGAGTGCCACCGGAGCGGCGCGCAGGAGGTGACCGAGGGCACAGAGGAGGTGAGACTCCCGTCGGCTCATGAGTTCCGAGCAATCGACGTCAAACGTGACCGTCGTCACCCCGCAGGTCCCGTCGCGCAGGCAAATTCCGCCTCGCCAACTGTATCGGGCTTGTCCGGTCCAGTTTGAGGCAAGGTCCGGACACCGTTCCGGAAACAACGACAGGAGACGAAAATGGATCTCACCTTCAAGACCCTGAACGACAATGCCGATCCGACCTTCAACCAGCTGCTCGGCATCAACAACGAAGGCAAGATCGCCAGTTATTTCGGTAGCGGAACGCCCGCCAACGTGCATCCCAACAAGGGCTACACGCTCAATCCGCCATACGGGCAGGGGAACTACGTCAACGAGAATTTCCCCGGGTCACAGCAGACGCAGGTCACCGGCATCAACAACAACGATCGCACGGTGGGTTTCTGGGCCGACGCGAACGGCGACAACTTTGGTTTCGTGGACCACGACGGCCACTTCACCAACGTCGTCGATCCGAATGCACCGAAATCAGCCCCCGGCGTGCCGACCGTGCAGCAGCTGCTGGGCGTCAACGACCACAATGTCGCGGTCGGCTTCTACAATGATGCGCAGGGTAACGCGCACGGCTTCACCTACGACATCGGGCGAAACGACTTCGACGCGGTCCAGGTCGCGGGATTCGCCAGTGTCACCGCCACGGCAATCAACAACAAGGGCGACGTCGCCGGCTTCGTGCAGAACGGTGGCGTCGATAAGGGTTTTCTGAAGGATGACGGCAAGGTCGAGCTACTGGCCGGGCCAAAGGGTGCGGTCTCCGTGCAGGCTCTGGGCGTGAACAACGAGGACGACGTGGTGGGTTCTTACACGGATGCGACCGGGCAGATGCACGGCTTCCTGTTCGACGCGCAGTCCAAGTCCTACACGACCATCGACGATCCCAATGGCGTCAAGGGTCCCACGGGGATGACGGTCGTCAATGGCATCAACGACAAGGGCCAGCTTGTCGGGTTCTACCTCGATGGGGCCGGCAACACCGACGGCATGCTTGTGCAGGTGTCCACCCACAAGAGCTGACGATCCTTGCGGTATGAGTAGTTCCGCAACCACAAACCGTCATGCCCGGACTTGATTGGGGCATCCATTCCACGGTGGCGAAATCGGCGGCATGGATTGCCGGGTCAAGCCCGGCAATGACGGCTTGGAGTTTTCCACCAGAACTGAAACGGACAGCAAGGGACGCGATCAGGCCGCGCGTCCCACCGTGCATTCGATCTGACCGTGCGGTTCGTCCGTCGGCGTGAACACCATGTTGTCGGACGAGAGACCGAACGGGCTCAGGTTGATCGGCAGATAATGCTTGTTCGGGCACGCCATGCTGACGGTGGCAAGTTCCGGCACCGCCGCCAGCGCCGCCTCGCCCATGCGATAGAGGCTGTCCTGGACGCCCTTGCTGTAGGTTGTCGCGAACACCTCCAGCATGGTCGCCAGGATGCGGGCGTTGGTCGCATCATAGTCCTCGACGGGCGCTCGCCAGGTCCAGCGCGCGTCCATCGCAGTGGCGGCGATGCGGTCGGTGGTTTCCGGCAACGTGGTGTAGTCGTCCATCACGTATTGCACCCAGCCGGACTCGGTCGTCTTCATGAAGGTATAGCCGCTGATTCCCGAAATAATGGCGCCCCCCTCCCGCGTCGCGGTCACTTCGGCGAACGGTTGGCCGTTGGCGTCGAGCACGAAGCTGTGGTCGTGCGCGGCACCGCCGAAGCGGGCGCGTCGCCAGACCGTCTCCTGCATCGTGACCGTGACCTTCTCCACCTGCTTGTAGCGCTTCAGGAAACGTGCCGCCAGCGCCTGGCCGAACATCTCGGCACTGGCCGACAGGTTTTCGCGCGCGACGATGTTGGTGATGTTCTTGACCGTGTCGGTCGCGATCACGCTGCGGTTGTCGCCGGAGGTGTAGGAAGCGTCGAAGTCGCCGTCCAGCAGCGTCTGCACGGTCAGCTCGCGCATTTCGTGGCGTTCGGTGTCGCGCAGCACGCGGGCGATCCGCACGCGGCCTTTCCCGTACCTGTTGTGAATCATCGGCACGGCGGTTCTCCTTCAAGCTGCGAGACATGCGAGGCGTGACGCTCGACGATGCTGCGGTAGAGCCGGTCGGGCGTGAAGGGCGTCTGCCGGAAGCGGATGCCCGTCGCGTCGCGGATCGCATTGCCGAGCGCGGCCGCGACCGGGTTGAACGGGCTTTCGCTCATGGACTTCGCTCCGGCCGGTCCGAGCCTGTCGTGCGTCTCGGCGAAATGCACACTGGTCGGCGGAATGTCGGCGAATGTCGGGATATGGTAGTCGCGGAACGCACGGTGCTTCACCTGGCCGGTCTCATCCACTTCCAGGGTCTCGAACAGCGCGGCTCCGAGCGCCATGGCGATGCCGCCCTCGACTTGGCCGCGGCACTGGGCGGGGTTTATGACGGTGCCGGCATCAGCCGCGTGTACGCTCTTCAGGATGCTGATCTCGCCGGTGCGGCGATGCACCGCCACCCGGAACCCTTGCACGTTGAAGGCGACCGAGCGTGGCGTGCCGAGTGTCTGGCCCGACGCGCACAACTTTCGACCGGCCTGTCGGGCCAATCCGGCAAGCTCGGCAAGGCCGATCTTCCGGTCGATGCAGAGAACGCCGTCCGACCCCAGCGCGCAGCCCTGTCGCCCGCAGCCTGCGATCTCGGCGGCGAAATCAAGCACCATGTCGGCCAAACTCGCCGCGGCAAGATGTGTCGCACCACCCGCGATGACGGTGCCGGTGCTGCCGAAGGCGCCGGTGTCGTAGCCGGTGCGGTCGGTGTCGGACTGGACTATTCTGATACGCCGGGGATCGGTACGCAGGGACGAAGCGGTGATCTGTTGCAGGACGGTTGTCGTGCCGTTGCCGAATTCGGCGGTGCCGACGGCAACGGTATAGATTCCGTCCTCGTCCAGCGCAACGCGCGCCTCGCAGCGGTGTCCCCCGGGCGGGACGGTGTCGAGCATGGCGAGCGCCATCCCCTCGCCGACCAGCCAATCGGCCGAGGGCGGCGTCGCGTCGGTAAGGCGGCTGCTCACCAGCTCCCGTTCGACGGCATCAAGGCATTGGTCGAGCCCGTAGCTGCCGAACTCGGTGTCGCCGGGCACGTTGTCGACCGACACCATCGGATCGCCCGGCCGGACGACGTTGCGGCGGCGGAACTCGAACGGGTCGAGCGACAACGCGCGCGCCAGTTCATCCATCGCGGACTCGACGGCGAACGCCGTCTGGCTGAGCCCGTAGCCCCGAAACGCTCCCGCCGGCAGAGTGTTGGTGTAGACGGCAAAGGCGTCGATCTTCTTGTTGTCGCAGCGATAGACGCTGAAGCACTCGCCGCAGGCATGGTGCAGCGTTCCGGGGCCGTGGTTGCCGTACGCACCGGTGTTGCTGAGGACGTGCAACTGAAGCGCGCTGAGCCGCCCGTCGCCGGTCGCGCCCGCCTTGATCCGTACCTGCATCGGATGCCGGGTCGTGGTGGTGGTAAACTGCTCCTCGCGCGTCAGTTCGAGCTTGACCGGTCGGCCGGTTCGCAGTGCAGCGAGGGCGACGATATCCTCGACCAGCATCTCCTGCTTGCCGCCGAAGCCGCCGCCGACCCGTTCGCAGAAAACCCTGATCCCGGCCGGAGGCAAGTCGAACAGCGCGGCCAGGGCATTCCGCGTCAGGTACGGTGTCTGCGTGCTGGTGCGGATGTGCAGGCGGCCGTCGGGCGCCCGCCAGCCGATCGCGGCGTGGGTCTCGAGGGCGGTATGCTGGATGCGCTGGGAGGAGAACGTGCCCTCGTAGATGTGGGCGGCGGCCGCAAAACCGGCTTCCACGTCGCCGAATTCGCCGTGCACCTCGGCGACGATGTTGCGTTCCGGACGCAGGATGCGCGACACCGCGTGGCCTGTCCTGCACGACCGGAGCGCCGGGCGCCATCGCGAGCAGCGGGTCGAACACCGCCGGCAGGATTTCGTAGGTGACGCTCAGGTGCCGGCATCCCTCCTCGGCCGCCGCCTCGCTGTCGGCGACCACCGCGGCGACCCGCTGGCCGACGAACCGCACAACGTCGTCGAGCACGCGCGTGTCGTCGACGTCGTCCGTCGGGTGTTCGTGCCGCGCCGTCGAGAATAGCCGATCGGGCGCATCCTCGTGGGTGAGGACGCACTGCACGCCCGGCACGGCGAGCGCCGCCGCCTTGTCGATCGCGACGATGCGGGCGTGCGGGTGCGGCGAGCGAAGGAGCTTGATGTGCAAAAGCCCGTCGATCGCGATGTCGAGGGTGTAGCGGACGGCTCCGGTGACGATGTCGGGGCCGGCCGGCGCGGGAATATTTCTGCCCACCGCCTCGCCGGACTCGCTGGCCTTCTCGATGACGGCGACGCCGGCGATCGCATCGCCGATCGCGCGATAGCCGGTGCAGCGGCAGAGATTGCCCTTCAAGGCGACCGGCAGGTCCTGTTTCTGTTCCGCCGACAGGCAGCTCGCCGTCAGGATCATCCCGGCGGTGCAGAAGCCACATTGGAAGCCCGGTGCGTCGAGGAAGGCGCGCTGCATCGGATGCAGGTCGCCCGACGGGGCGAGGCCCTCGATCGTCGTGACGCGGCGGCCCTCTGCGCGGAACGCCGGGATGAGGCAGCTGTGGACCGGGGCTCCGTCGAGCAGCACGGTGCAGGCGCCGCAATCACCGGCGTCGCAACCCTTCTTGACCCCAAAAAATCCGGCATCGCGCAGGAACGTGCGCAGACATTGCCCCGGGCGCGACACCTGCGCGATTTCCCGGCCGTTGACCAGGAAGGTCACGGTGCTGCCCCAGTGGCAAGCTCGCGCCGGATTTCTTCGGCGAGATGCATCGTCATGTGCCGCCGCCAGTCCGGCCGACCGTGCGGATCGTCGTAGTAGCGGGCGGCCGGGATGTCGCGTTCGATCGCATCGGCGAGTTCGGCCCGCTCCGGCACGTCCTCGAACTGCAGTTGGATTGGCCGCTCAACGGATGCGGTCACGGTGAGGACAAAACCGCGGCCCTGCGCCGGCCGCGTGCCGATCAACAGGGCCGCCGATCGGCCATGCCGGCTAAGAGAGATTTGGCGAAAGGCGGTTCGTCGCGTCAGAGCCTCCACTGGCAGTACGATGCGCCGGAGAACCTGGCCCGGCGCCAGCGCGGTGGTCCCAGGCCCGGTCACCAGCTCCCTGACCCGCAATTTTCGATCCTGCCCATTGGAGAGCCAGACCGTTGCCTCGCCGTCGAGTGCGGTCGCGAGCGAGATCATCGCCCCGGCCGGCAGACCCAGACAGATGTTCCCGCCGACTGTCGCCGTGTTCCAGACCTTGAAGGACGCCAGCAGCGCCCGGCAACATTGCTTGAACAACGGGGCGGCCGTCCATTCGACGGGCAGCGTCGCAGCCGCGAGTTGCGCGATGGTGCATGTGGCCGCGATCTCGAAGCCGCCTTCGGACATGCGGAGAGGCGGCCAGTCGAGGCCGAACAGGTCGATCAGTCGGCGCAGATGCGGCTGCGGCTGCGGCTGCGAGAACAGCCACGTGCCGCCGCCCAACCAGGCGTCACCCTCCCGCCAGGGCTTGAGCCCGGCTCGGCAGCGAGGCGTCTCGATCGTGGCAATGGTGTTCAGATCCAGGCGAGATGTCCCGTTGAGAATGCGCCCGGCCGCAGATGCAAGCAGCGCGCCAAACCTGTGACAAATGTTGCGCCGGACAGCCGGATAGTGTGCCATCCCACGATGACGGATTCGGCCGCCACGGAAGCACTTTGGCTCCGCAACCCGCTCGCGGTGCTCGGCGACGCGCCGGGCGGCATCGTGGTGCGCGACGGCCGCATTGCGGAGCTGGTGCCGGCGGGCGGCGCCCGTCGGGTCCGGCGGCGGTGTTCGAGGCCGGTCGACACGTGATGGTGCCCGGCCTCATCAACACGCATCACCATTTCTACCAGACACTCACCCGCGCTTTCCCGCCTGCCCTCGACCGGACGCTGTTCCCCTGGTTGCAGGCGCTCTATCCGGTCTGGGCGCGGCTGACGCCGGATGCGCTGCAAGCCGCGGCGAGCGTCGCGCTGGCCGAGCTGCTGTTGTCCGGCTGCACCACGACGACCGACCATCACTACGTCTTCCCGGCCGGGTTGGAGGATGCGATCGACATCGAGGCGGAGATCGCCGGTCGGCTCGGCATGCGCGCGGTGCTCACGCGCGGTTCGATGGATCTGTCGCAGCGTGACGGCGGCCTGCCGCCAGACAGCGTGGTGCAGGACGCCGATACCATCCTTGCGGACAGCGAGCGGTTGATCGCGCGGCATCACGATCCGGCGCCGCACGCCATGCTGCAGATCGCGCTGGCGCCGTGCTCGCCGTTCTCCGTCACCACCCGGCTGATGCACGCCACCGCCGAGCTGGCGCGCCGGAGGGGGGTGCTGCTGCACACCCATCTCGCGGAGACCGCGGACGAGGCCGCGTTCTGCCAGGCGCGGTTCGGTTGCACGCCGCTCGACTACCTGGAGGATTGCGGCTGGTTGGAGCCCGGCACCTGGCTCGCGCACGGCATCCATTTTTCCGCCGGCGAGATCACCCGGCTTGGCGCCGCCCGGGTGGGGGTGACGCACTGCCCCTGCTCGAACCAAAGCCTCGCCTCGGGCACCTGCCCGGTCTGCGCGCTGGAACAGGCCGGGGCGGCGGTGGGGCTGGGGGTCGACGGGTCGGCCTCCAACGATGGGTCGAACATGATGCAGGAGGTGCGCGCCGCCTTCCTGTTGCAGCGGGGGACCAGCGGCATCGCGGCGGTCAGCCACCGCGATGCGCTGCGCTGGGCGACGGAGGGCTCGGCGGCCTGCATCGCCCGGCCGGAGCTGGGCCGCATCGCCGTCGGCGCGGCGGCCGACCTGGCGTTGTTCACGCTGGACGAGTTGCGGTTTTCCGGCGCCGGGGATCCGATGGCGGCGCTGGTGCTGTGCGGCGCCCATCGGGCGGATCGGGTGATGGTGGCGGGTCGTTGGGTCGTCGAGGACGGCCACATACCCGGTCTCGACGTGGCGGCCCTGATGCGCCGGCACGCAGCGGCTGCAGCGAGGTTGGCGCAATGAACCGTATCTCACTCGGCGCGCTGTCCGCGCTGGATCAGGTGGCGTTCACCGAATCCCTGGCCGACATCGTCGAGCATTCGCCGTGGGTGGCGGCAGGGGCGTGGGCGGCGCGACCGTTTGCCACCGTCGAGGAGCTGCATCGGGCCATGATGCGGGTTCTGGACAAGGCCGGAGCGGATGCGGAACTGACCGTGCTGCGGCTGCATCCGGAGCTGGGCGCAGTCACCACGCTCACCGAGGCCTCGGCGGCGGAGCAGGGTGGGCTGGGGCTCGACCGTTTGTCGGCGGACGACGCGCACATCCTGGCCGATCTCAACCGACGCTACCGCGAGCGCTTCGGGTTTCCATTCATCATCGCGATACGCGGCCAGAAGGACCGGACGGCGATCCAGGCGGCGCTCGAGCGACGGCTGCAGAACACGCCGGAGACGGAGCAGGCGACGGCCATGGCGGAGGTCGCCACCATCGCCCGCTTCCGTCTTGAGGACCTGGTCGATGAGTGACGCCGACTACCTCACCGTCCACGTGCTGGACACCGCCACGGGCCGACCGGCTGCCGGCCTCGGGCTGGCACTGAGCCGCGGCGACGTCGTGCTCGCCACGGCCACGACCAACGGCGACGGTCGGTGTGATGCCCCGTTGCTGTGCGGCACGGCGCTGTCGCCCGGGGTCTACGAACTCAGCTTCGCAATCGCCGCCTGGCGGTCGGCCGAGAGCGACCCCGGTTTCTATGACCGGATCACGATCCGGTTCACCATTCGCGACCAGCCCGGGCATGTCCACATCCCGCTGCTGCTCTCGCCATACGGCTACTCGACATACCGGGGAAGCTGATCACGGCGGCCCTGAGGGCGTGGCAACCGCATGGCGCAGGATTGGGCTCGCTTGCTCCAACGGTAGGCGCCGGCGTTCCGCTACGCGGCGAGGCGGACGACGTAGCGGGTGCCCCGATGGCTTCGGTCGAGATCGACGCTCGCTTGCAGCGTATCCGCCATCGAGCGGACGATCACGGTGCCCAGGCCGCTGCCCTGGAGCAGGACCGGCTCGGACAGGCCCACGCCGTCGTCCTCCACGACCAGCGTGATGCTCTCCGCGTCGGCCCGGCTGAGCCGCACCCGGACGATGCCGTGGCCGGTGGCGGGATAGGCGTATTTCAGCGCATTGGTGACCAGCTCGTTGACGATCAGGCCGATCGGGACCGCCTTGTCCGTCTCGACCCGAACCGGTTCGGCGTGCAGCTCGATCTGGCAGTTGGTCGGGTCGGCGGTACCCGCCCGACGCAACTCCTCGACGAGCCCCGCCAGATACTGGTCGACGGCGACGAACTGGACATCATCGGAGGTGTAGAGCCGCCGATGCACCAGGCTGACGGCCTCGACCCGCTCCACCGCCTGACCGAGGATGCCGCGCGCGACCGGGTCGGCCAGACGTTTCGCCTGCAGCATCATCAGGGCGTTGATCAGCTGCAGGCTGTTGGCGACGCGGTGATTTACTTCCTTCAGCAAGAGCGCTTGCTGGGCCGCGAGTTTTTCGAGCCGGTCGCGCGATGCGCGCAGTTCCGTTTCGGCCGCCACCTTCTCGCGCCGCAACCGCTCCTGCTCGACGGCGCGCCGAATGGCGGCATCCAGGGCGTGGAGGAATGCGCCCTGCACGTCCTTCGTCACGTAGTCGGCGGCGCCCTCCTTCAGCGCGGCGACCGCGATGCGCGGCTCCTCCGCGGCGGTGACGAAAATGACCGGCGGGCTGTCGGCCAGCCCGCGGAGCGATGCAAGAACCTCCAGGCCGTCCTGCCCGGGCATGTAATGATCAAGAACAATCGCGTCGAATTCGCCCGAAGCCGCCAGTGCGATCCCCTGCGCGCCGTCCGCCGCCAGACAAACCCGGTAGCCCGAGCGCTCCAGGTGCCGCTGCACGAGGCGACCCGTGCCGGGGTCGTCGTCCACATAGAGGACGCCCATGCGGCGGATGTGGTCCGGTGTCGTCACGTGCTGTCGGGCACCTGCATGACGGCGAGAAACAACCCGAGCTGGCGAATGGCGCTCGCGAAAGCCTCGTAGTCGACCGGCTTGGTGACATAGACGTTGCAGCCGAGGTCATAGCATTTCTGGATCTCGGCCTTGTCGTCGGTCGTGGTGAGAACGATTACCGGGGTCCGCTTCAGGCTGTCGTCCTGCTTGATCCGGGCCAGGATGTCGATGCCGGTCATGTCGGGAAGGTTGAGGTCGAGCAGGACCAGCAGCGGGGCCGGTGCAGTCGGGCCGCTGCCGCCCCCAAACAGATGGTTCAAGGCGCTCGTGCCGTCGGCGACGTGGACGATGGCGTTGCTGACCCCGGCGCGCCGGACGTTCTTTTCGATGAGCCGGGCATGACCGGGATCATCTTCCACCAGCAGGATCGTCACCGGAACGCCGTTCATGCCGCGATACTCCGCTTGCGGTCGGGCGCGGCGGGCAGACGGACGCGGAAGACGGTGCCCTCGCCCAGCACCGACTCGCATTCGATGCGGCCGCCGAGCCGCCTTACCAGCGCCCTGACGTGTGCCAGGCCGATGCCCTCGCCGGGGGTGGTCTGATCACCGGCACGCCGGAACAGCTCGAACACCCGTCCGTGATCCTTTTGCGCGATCCCTCGGCCATTGTCCCGCACCTCGAGCACGGCCATACGCCCGTCCAGATGGCCGTCCACCCGGACCACGCCGGGCCGGGCCGGGTCCAAGTATTTCAGAGCATTGTCCAGCAAATTGGCGAAAATCTGTTCCGTCGCAAGCCGGTCGGACGATAGCGGCGGCAGATCGCCGATCGTGATCCGCGCCTGCCGCTGCGTTGCCTGGTGCTGCAGCGTATCCGCGACCCCTTCCAGCAGCTCGCGCGTCTCCAGCCGCTCCGGCGCCAGCACGCGCCGTCCCTCGCGCGAGAGCTGCAGGATGGCGCCGATAAGCCGGTCCATTTTAGCGGTGGACGCTTTGATAAATCGCAGCGCCTCGGGGATGTCGTCGTTCGCGGCCTCGGCGACGTCGGCCGGCAACGAGGCGGGATCGCGTTCGGCAAGAAATGCCGCGAGCCGCCGCATGGCGACCTCCAGTTCGCTGGTGAAGCCCATGATGTTGACCAAGGGCGCCCGCAGATCGTGCGACACGATGTAGGCGAATCGCTGGATCTCGTCGTTGGCCTCCTGGAGATCGCCGGTGCGGGCCTCGACAGCTCTTTCCAGGTCGGCGTTGCCGGCTTCCAACTTGGTGTTGGCGGCCTCGAGCTGATCCTGGCCGAAGCGCATTTGCACCATGTGCCGCCGAACCCCGTAGCCGATGAAGCCGGCCAGGATCAGCACCCCCGTCAGCGCGGCCCCGGCCATCAGGACCAGCCAGCGACCCCGCTGATTGATCGCTTCGAACCGTCCGGCGACCATGGCCTGCTCCAGACCCTGGACCCGGGTGATCCCGCTTCGAATGCCATCCATGGCGCGCTGCCCACGGTCCGACTGCACGAGCGCGAGCGCCTCCCCCAGCTTGCCGTCCCGGGCCAGGCCGATCGTTTGTTGCAGTTCCGCTACCTTGTCCTCAGCGGCCGTCCGCAGCGGCTCGGCCAGTCGACGCGCCTCCGGCTCAGGGGCCCCGGCGGCGGATCGTTCGAATGCATCGAGGGCCGACGGCAGCTGGGCGACCGCGTCGACGAAGGGTGTCAGGTAGGACTCCCGCCCACCGGTCAACAGGAAGCCGCGTTGCCCGGTCTCCGCCTGCTCCACCAGCAACCCGACCCTGACCAGCGTGTTGAGGAACGCTCGCTCCTTCGATACGGCCTCGAGTGCCTCCGCGTTGCGAGCTGCGAGCCACACCGACGCCCCGACGACAGCGACCAGGAAAGCCAGGCCGGCCACCAAGGCGATGGCGCCCCCCGGGCCGATTGTCGGAGACAGGGCGCGATGGCGGTGCCTGTCGTCATCCAGGGTGCGGCTATTTTCGCTCATTTCGCGCTAATTCTAGCTGACCCTCAACCATAGCGGCAAAACTAATGCGAGCTGACCGGCCGACTGCTAGGTCGGACTGCCCCAACGCAACGCGGCGGTATCGTCGGCTTCCCGCGCCTCTACCCAGGCTTCACCGGCGTCGCCCACAAGAGCTTCCTTCTTCCAGAACGGCGCGCGGGTCTTCAGGAAGTCGATCAGGAAGCCGGTGGCATCCAGCGCCGCCTGCCGGTGCGGCGCCGCGGCCAGGACCAGGACGATGGAGTTCGCCCGGCAGCAGTCGGCCGACCCGATGGAGCACAGTGCAACCCAGCAGCGACCAGCGCTGCTCAGCCTCGGCCGCGATCCGGGCGAGGGCGCGCTCGGTCATCGCCGGGTAATGTTGCAGTTCCATCGCCGCGATCCGCCGACCCCCGGCATTGTCGCGCACGGTGCCGACGAAGCAGCCGATGCCGCCGATGTCGGTTCGCCCCGCGGTCAGGGCGGCAAACTCGGCGCCGACATCGAAATCCGCTTCCTGCACGCGCACCGTCGCCATGGGGTTCTCCTTTAACCGCCGGTGACAGGCGGGAAGAATGCCACCTCGTCGCCCGAGCGAAGCGGCGTGGCCGGGTCGGCAAACTCCTGGTTGACGGCGCAGCGGACCGTCTTGCGGTTGGCGAAGGCGGCGGCATGGCCGGCGCTCCGCCCGGCCAGCCAGTCGATCAGGTCGCCGACGCCCCCGACTGAGGCGGGCGCCGAGACGGTCTCCTCGGCCACGCGCGTCCGCTCCCGCAGCCAAGCGAAGTAGAGGATTTTCAGCGTGATCGGTTCGGCCATCGGGCTCAGTGGGGGCTTTGGATGGTTTCGACCGAGCCGTCCGAGTGGATCACGGTGCTGGTCCCGTTGCCGTTCGGCACCACCACGGCCGGTCCCTGCGGGGTCGTGAGCGTCTGGTAGCCCGAAGTGCCTCCCGAGGTCACGCCAGGGCCGGAGGGGGGGAACACTGCCTGGCCGGCCGGACTGCGCGCCGGCGGAGCGCTGGAGACGACCGGCGGCCTGACCTGAGCGGGCGGCGTCGGGCCGGGCTCGACGCTGCCGGGCGGGGTCGAGCTGCCGGGCGGCCGCGGCTCGCGATGGTCGGGTGTGTATGGCTCGCCGCCGGGCGGCGGCTGGAAGCTGCCCTTCTCGAGGTCCTGCAAGGTCGGGGTCTGCTGCACCGGCCCGGGCCAGATGTTTCCGGGCTCGGGGACCAGCGGCTCGATCTCCGCCTCGACGCCGCGGGCGCGCTTCATGTTTTCCGAATTGCCCACCGGGGCATTGGGACTGACGCCGTAGGAGAGCGTGTCGCCAAGGAAGTCACCGGTCCCGGCACAGCCGGGCAGCAGCAGGACAAGGCCGATCAGGGCGGGACGCCACATGCAACAAGGCTCCAAAGGCAGGCCGGTTGAATTGCGGCGGACTGTGCCCTCAGCGCGTCAAGGGCTCAAGGACGCCGGGCCCTGCCGATTGCTGTTCAGGAACTGAACACTCCATTCCGCCACATGCGCCGGTTCGTTCAGCGGCAGCTGGACGGGAGCGCCCTCCAGCGTCACATCGCTCGCCACGGCGACGATGCCGGGCTGGTTGGGCCAGATCGGCGGTTTGCCAAGCGCCGGGCGATAGACCTCGATCTTTGGATAGGGGTGGGTCTTGAAGCCCTCCACCAGCACGATGTCAACCGGGGCGAGGCGCCCGAGCAGGCTCGGCAGCGCGGGTTCCGGGCCGCCGACCTCGTGCAGCAGCGCCCAGCGGGGTCCACTCACGACCATTACCTCCTGGGCGCCGGCCTGCCGGTGCCGGTAGCTGTCCTTCCCCGGCCGGTCCATGTCGAACCCATGATGTGCATGCTTGATCGTGGAGACCGAGAGGCCCCGAAGGCGCAGGAGCGCCACCAGGGCGGTGAGCAGCGTCGTCTTGCCGCTGCCGGACCACCCGACCAGGCCCAGCACCTTCACGCCGCCGCCTTCGCTGCGCCCTCAGCCACGATCAGCGGACAGCGGCCGTCAACTGTCCTCAAGGCGGTTTCACGACGTCGGGCCGGCCCGAGCCGGTGGCGGGACCGCTGGCGTGACGCAGACCGGCCAGCAGGTAATCCCAGCCGGTCACCAGGGTGAGCACGGCCGCCACCCACAGCATCGCCTCGCCGATGAGCGACACCGGCAGGAATTCGAGGTGCAGCATCGCGGCCGACGTGTCGCCGGCGAGCAGGGTGCCGAGCGCGCCCATCTGAAACCCGGTCTTCCATTTTGCCAAGCGGGTCACCGGCAGGCCGACGCGGATGCCGGCGAGATACTCGCGCAACCCGCTGACCAGGATCTCCCGCAGCAGGATGACCACCGCGGGGTAGAGGCTCAGGCCGGGCAGTCGTCCCTCACCGGCCAGCATCATCAAGCTGGCGCCGACCAGCAGCTTGTCGGCGATCGGGTCAAGCATCCGGCCGAGATCCGAAGTCTGGCGCCGCTCGCGCGCAATCCGGCCATCGAAATAATCAGTGACGGCAGCGACCGTGAAGACGACGCAGGCGGCCAGGTCGGCAAACGGCCGCCGCATGGCCACGAGCGCCATGACGAGTGGAATTGCGGCAATCCGCGACAGCGTAAGCACATTAGGCAGATCGGTCATCATGCCGGGCAGGTACGATATAGAGCCGGCCCGGACAACGCGAGCCCTGTCACCACCCGGCCGGCCTGCGACACCGAGCGGAGGACCCATGCAGCCACCCCGACCCGCACGCCTCATCCTTGCAAGCGCCTCGGCCACGCGCCTTGCCCTGCTGCGGGGCGCGGGCCTCGCCGTCGAGGCGATGCCGGCGCATGTCGACGAGGCCGCGATCAAGCAGGCGGCCCGGGCGGAGGGCGTCGACGCCGACGAGACCGCGATGCTGCTGGCCGAGCTCAAGGCCGCCCGGATCAGCCGCCGCGAGCCCGATGCCCTGGTCATCGCCGCCGATCAGATCCTGGTCTGCGGCGACCGCTGGTTCGACAAGCCCGACACCACGGAGGCGGCCCGCGAGCAGCTGCGCAGCCTGCGCGGGCGGACGCATACGCTGGTCACGGCGGTGCTGTGTCAGCGCGGCGAGGCGCGGATCTGGCACACAGTCGCGCGGCCACGGCTGGTCATGCGCGACGTCTCCGACGGGTTTCTCGACGACTACCTCGCCGCCGAGGGGACGGCGGTGACGGCGAGCGTAGGCGGCTACCGGATCGAGGGTCTCGGCGCGCAACTCTTCGACGAGATCGCGGGCGAATACTTCGCCGTGCTCGGGTTGCCGCTGCTGCCCCTGCTCGGCTTTCTGCGCCAGCACGGCGCGCTGGCGTCCTAGCCGCGCCTGACGCTCGCGGCCGGTCGCTTGCGCGATGTCTGTTTGGCGGCCAGCGCGACCGCCACCGCCTTGCGTGCCCACCCGCGCAGCGCATCGGGGTCGTCGAGCGCCTCCGACGGGCAGCTCCAGTACGAGGTGAGGGTGTGGCGTCCGCCCTTGGTATCGTAAGCGAACGGCGCCTGCCCCGCCGCTTCGTAGTCGGGCCAATTCGGCTCGCCCACCTTGAAGTAAAGCTCGTCGCGCGCGATCAGGCCGAACATCGTGTCGCCATGGAACAGCCCGACGCCGCCGAACATCCGTCGCGCCGATACCGGCCCGATCGGCGCAAGCTCGTCGAGCAGGTAGCGGGTGAATGCGTCGGGGCGCGTCATGCAAGCCAGCATCGGCCATCGGCGCGCAACCGGGTAGTCGGGCGACCCGGATGGCCGCATCGTCGTCCTCTCGGATGAGCGTCGGTCCGATCCGCATCGGCATCTCCGGCTGGACCTACGCGCCTTGGCGCGGCGTGTTCTATCCGTCCGGGCTCCGGCGTCGCGACGAGCTGGCCTACGCCGCTTCGCGCTTCCCCACCATCGAGATCAACGGCACGTTCTACGGCCTGCAGCGACCCGAGACCTTCGCGGCCTGGGCCGAACAGACGCCGGGCGACTTTGTCTTCGCGGTCAAGGCGCCCCGGTTCCTGACCCACGCCAAGCGGCTGCGCGACATCGAGGCGCCGCTCGCCAATTTCCTTGGCTCCGGCATCCTGCGGCTCGGCGCGAAACTCGGGCCGATCCTGTGGCAGCTGCCGCCCAATTTCGGCTTCGAGCCGGACCGCTTGGCGGCGTTCCTCGGGCTGCTGCCGCGCGATACCGTCGCCGCGGCCGAGTTCGCCCGGACGCACCATGACGGGCGGCTCGCCGGCGGCGCCTGGACCGAGACGGATGCGGGTCGCCCGCTGCGCCACGCGATCGAGATCCGCCACGAGAGTTTTCGCGATCCCGCCTTCGTCCGCCTGTTGCGTGCGCACGAGGTGGCGCTGGTCTGTGCCGACACCGTCGCGTGGCCGCGGCTGATGGACCTTACGGCGGACTTCGTCTACTGCCGCCTGCACGGGTCGGAGGAGCTTTATGCGAGCGGGTATGAGGATGCCGCGCTCGATGTCTGGGCGGCCCGGATCGTGGCCTGGGCCGCCGGGCGCGAACCGGAAGATGCCGAACGGATCGACGGCGCGGCGGACCCGAAGCCGCGCGCGGTGTTTGTCTATTTCGACAACGACCGGAAAGTGCGGGCCCCGGCCGATGCCGCCGCGCTGATCCGGCGCGTGACAGGGGCCGCGTGAACCGCGATGGTCGTTTCGGAAGGGACAGGGAATGACGGAGCCGGTGTCGGTCACTCGGCACGAATTGAGGAGAACGGCGTCATGGTTGGCTCGATCGAGCAATCGGCGATGCGCAAAGTCTATCTGCGTATCCTGCCGTTTGCGGGGGCTGACATACTTCTTCTGCTACGTCGACCGGATCAACGTCGGCTTCGCCGCGCTGACGATGAACAAGGACCTCGGGCTCGACCCGGCGATGTTCGGCCTGGCATCCGGCGCCTTCTTCTGGGGCTATTTCCTGTTCGAGGTGCCCAGCAACATCATCCTCGAGAAGGTCGGTGCGCGGCTCTGGATCGCTCGCATCATGGTGACCTGGGGCCTGCTGTCGGCCGCGACCGCGCTCTGCACCGGTCCCTGGAGCTTCTTGACCGTGCGGTTCCTGCTCGGCGTCGCCGAGGCCGGGTTCTTCCCCGGCTTGGTGCTCTACTTCACGCACTGGTTCCCCGACCACCACCGTGCCCGCATCCTCGCCGGATTCACCCTCGCGCTGCCGATTGCCGTCGCCCTCGGCGCGCCGATGTCCACCGCGCTGCTCGAACTCAACGGCCTGCTCGGCCTGCGAGGCTGGCAATGGCTGTTTCTGTTGGAAGCGGTGCCCACCGTGTTGCTCGGCGTCGCGGTGCTGTTCTATCTGACTGACCGGCCGGAGCAGGCGAAGTTCCTGTCACCGAAGAGCGCGACTGGATCGTCGAGACGATCGCGGGCGAGCGCGGGCAGATCGAGAGGCACGGGACGGTCACGTTGCTGCACTCGTTCTGGAACCCGACCGTGCTGCTGCTGTCGCTGAACTATTTCGGCATCGTGACCGCCAGCCTGGGCATGCTGATCTTCCTGCCGCAAATCGTGAAGCAGCTCGGCATCAGCAACATGCAGGTCGGCTGGATCACTATGATCCCTTACGCCTGCGGTGCGGTCGCGATGGTGATCTCCGGCGCCATCTCGGACCGGCTGGGCGAGCGGCGCTGGACGCTGTTCTGCACGTCGATGCTCTCCGCGATCGGGCTGGTGATCGCGGCGATGACGGTCGGCAGCTGGTGGTCGGTGGTCGGCATGTCGATTGCCGCGACCGGATTCTACGGGTCCAAAGGTCCGTTCTGGGCGATGCCGACGATGTTCCTCACCGGCGTGTCGGCGGCAGCGGGGATCGCCTGGATCAACTCGCTCGGCAATCTCGGCGGCTTCTTCGGCCCGGCGATCGTCGGTTGGGTTCGCGAGGCGACCGGCAGCTTCGCCGGCGGCCTCTACGCGCTGGCCGGGTTCGGGGTGCTGGCCGCCATCGTCTCGGGCTTCTGGCTGAACATCCCGCATCGGGTTGCAGCGCGGGCTCCGGCCGAAATCGCCGCCGAGTAGCCGCCCTTCAGGCGGCGAACCACGCCTCGTCGAGCGCCAGCACGCCGGCGGCGCCGTGCATCGCCGCGTGCGCCAGGCCGCTCGCCTGCGGCAGCACGTGGTCGGCGTAGAAGCGGGCGGTGCCGAGCTTGGCGGCGTAGAAGTCGCGGTCGGCGTTGTCGCCGCCCGCGATCTTCTCCTGCGAAACAAGGGCGGCGCGACTGATCTGCCAGCCGCCGGCCGTGATGCCGAACAGGCGCAGCAGGGGAACCGCGCCTGCGGCCGTCGCCTGCGGATCGGACCCGTGGGTGGCAACGACCCACTCGACGCAGCGCTCCAGCGCCGCCACCGCCGCGACGAAGGGCTCGCGGAGCGGCGCGAGGTCGGCGTCGGCAAGCCGTCCGGCGACGTCGCGCATTTCGGCGATCATGGCGCGCGCCACCTTGCCGCCGTCACGGGCGATCTTGCGGCCGACGAGGTCGTTGGCCTGGATGCCGGTGGTGCCCTCGTAGATCGGCGTGATCCGCGCGTCGCGCAGATGCTGCGCCGCCCCGGTCTCCTCGATGAAGCCGACGCCGCCATGCACCTGCACACCGATGGAGGCGATCTCCACCGCGCTCTCGGTGCAGTGTCCCTTGACCACCGGGATCAGCAGCTCCGCCGCCGCCTGCGCACGAGCACGCCCCTCCGCGTCCGGCAGCCCGGCCGCCGCGTCGAGTTTTGCGGCGACGTGATAGGCGAGCGCGCGCATCGCCTCGGTGCGCGCCTTCATGTCCATCAGCATCCGGCGCACGTCCGGGTGGCGGATGATCGGCACACGGCCGCCGCCGCGCACGCCGATCTCGGTACCCTGGATCCGGCCCGCGGCATACGTGACGGCCGCTTGCAGCGCGCGCTCGCTGATGGCGACGCCCTCGAGCCCGACGCCGAAGCGCGCCAAGTTCATCATGACGAACATGTATTCGAGGCCGCGATTGGCCTCGCCGACGAGAGTCCCGATCGCGCCCTCGGTGTCGCCGAACGCCAGCACCGCCGTCGGGCTCGCGTGGATGCCGAGCTTGTGCTCGATCGAGACGCAGCGCACGTCGTTGCGCGCGCCGAGGCTGCCGTCCGGGTTGACCAGGATTTTTGGGACGACGAACAGCGAGATGCCCCTCACGCCCTCCGGCGCGTCCGGCAGCCGTGCCAGCACCAGATGAATAATGTTTTCGGTGAGATCGTGCTCGCCGTAGGTGATGAAAATCTTCTGGCCGCGGAGGCGGTAGCGGTCGCCGTCCGGGACGGCGCGCGTGCGCACGGCGGAGAGGTCCGAACCCGCCTGCGGCTCGGTGAGGTTCATCGTCCCGGTCCAGACGCCTTCGATCATCTTCGGCAGGTAGAGCGCCTTCTGCGCCTCGGTCCCGCACAACGAGAGCGCCTCGATGGCGCCGCGGGTCAGCAACGGGCAAAGCGCGAACGCCATGTTCGAGGCGTGCCACATCTCCTCGACGGCGGTCGCTAGCAGCGCCGGCAGTCCTTGCCCGCCATGCGCGGGATCGCAGGCCAGCGCGCTCCAGCCGCCGGCGACGAACTGCGCGTAGGCGTCGCGGAACCCGTCCGGCGTGCGCACCTCGCCGTCGCTCCAGGTCGAACCCTGCTTGTCACCCGGCTGGTTCAGCGGCGCGAGCACGTCGGCCGCAAAGCGCGCCGCCTCGTCGAGGATGGCATCCGCCAAGTCCGGGGTCAGCGCTTCGCGGGTCGGCGAGGGAGCGATCCGGTCCAGCCCGATCAGCTCGTGCAGCACGAACCGCATGTCGCGCAGCGGCGCGGCGTAGGTCATCCAGGGCCCTCCTCAGCCTGCGCGGACGAGAGACTTGGCCGCCTCGCGCAACGCGAACTTCTGGATCTTGCCCGTCGATGTTTTTGGGATGTCGCGGAACACGAAGCTCCGGGGCACCTTGTAGCGGGCGAGATGCTCGCGACAGAACGCGCGCAACTCGTCCTCCGTTGCGCGGGCGCCCGGCTTGAGCTCGATGAAGGCGCAGGGCGTCTCGCCCCATTTCTCGTCGGGCTGCGCGACCACCGCCGCGCTCATCACGGCGGGGTGGCGATAGAGCGCCTCTTCGACCTCGATGGAGGAAATGTTCTCGCCGCCGGAGATGATGATGTCCTTCGAGCGGTCGCGGATCTTCACGTAGCCGTCCGGGTATGTCACCGCGAGATCGCCGGTGTGGAACCAGTCGCCGGCGAACGCCGCTTCGGTCGCCGGCAGGTTCTTCAGATACCCCTTCATCGTGATGTTGCCGCGGAACATGATCTCGCCCATCGTCTCGCCGTCCCGCGGCACCGGCTGCATGGTGTCGGGGTCGAGCACCGCGAGCGCTTCCTGCATCGGCACCCGCACGCCCTGACGGCTGTTGAGCTCGGCGCGCCGTTCGAGCGACAAGTCGGCCCATTCCGTGTGCTTGGCGCAGACCGAGGCCGGCCCGTAGGTTTCGGTCAGTCCATACACGTGGGTCAGCTCGAAGCCCGCCTGCTCGGCTCCCTCGATCAGCGCCGCCGGCGGCGCCGCGCCGGCAACCTGCCCGGCGATGGTGTGATCGACGCCCTGCCGCAGCGCTGCGGGTGCATTGATCAGGGTCGCATAGACGATCGGCGCGCCGCACATATGCGTCACGCCGTTCAAGCGGATGGCATCCCAGCAGGCTTGCGCCTCGACACGGCGGAGGCAGACGTTCACGCCAGCACGTTCGGCGATCGTCCAGGGAAAGCACCAGCCGTTGCAGTGGAACATCGGCAGCGTCCACAAATACACTGGATGCTGCTTGATGCCCCAGTTCACGATGTTGGAGACGGCGTTCAGGTAGGCGCCACGGTGGTGGTAGACGACGCCCTTGGGATCGCCCGTCGTGCCGGACGTGTAGCTCAGCCCGATCGCGTCCCACTCGTCCGCGGGGTTCTCCCACGCGAAATCGGGATCGCCTTCCTCCAGGAAGTCCTCGTAGGTCTTTTCCCCGAGCAGCGCGCCGCCGGGCGCCTCGGGATCGTCGATGTCGATGACCAGCGGCGGGTCGTCGAGCAGCGCCAGCGCTTCGGCGACCATGGCGGAGAATTCGCGGTCGGTCAGCAGCACGCGGGCGCCGCCGTGCCGCAGCATGAAGGCGATCGTCGCCGCGTCGAGTTGGCTGTTCAGCGTGTTCAGAACGGCGCCGCACATCGGCACTCCGAAATGCGCCTCGTACATTGCCGGGACGTTGGGGGCGAGGACGGCGACGGTGTCGTTCTTGCCGATGCCTCGACGGCGCAGCGCCGAGGCGAGCCGCCGGCAGCGTGCGTAGGTTTCTCCCCAGGTCATGCGCCAGGGGCCGTGTACGACCGAGAGGCGGTCCGGGTACACGGCGGCGGCCCGCTCCAGGAACGTGAGCGGGGTGAGCGGCGCATAGTTCGCCAAGTTGCGATCGAGGCCGGTCAGATAATCCTGGTTCATGGCTTCCCCCACGCAAGCCTGTTCCGGCCGGCTGGTATCAGGCCATGATTACCTTGCTGCCGGGCGGGCGGGTAGGGGTGAAGCGGGCGGCTGTCGAGCTAGACGTGCGCCGGCCGAGTGCGCAACCGGACGAACCCGAGCCCCAGCAGACCGGCGCCGAGCAGGGCGACCGAAACCGGTTCCGGCAGCGGCGAGACCGTGATGATAGTCCCGCTTGGTACCCGTCTGACCGGCATAGACGAGCGTGTCGAGAGAGGCGGGGTCGAACGTACCGCCGGTGTCGGTCGCGAGCCAGAAGCTGACCGTGTAGCTCTGGCCGATCTGGGTGGGCACCGCCTGGGCCAGACCGTCGTAACCGCCGAACGAGCCGTCGCGCCAGAAATTGTTTCCCGAATGGGGGCTGGACGAGTTGCCGTCCGGAACCCCGCTCCACACGGTCGCGTACTGCGAGACGCCCGGCTGCACGAACAGCCCCCAGCCGCCATAAGGGTTGCCGCTGCCCGGCATGGAGCTTTCAAACCCCGGGTTGCGAAGCAGGTTCGGCCCACCGGCGGAACTGGTCACCGAGGCGTCGTCGAACGAGATGTACCCCGGCACGTCCTGGAAGGCGAATGAGACGATGGTATCCGAGTGCTGGGCCGTGAACGTGGCCTGATACTGGGTGTATGTCGTCGGCGACGCCCCGCCGTTCGTCGCGGCTGCGAGGTCGAGAATGGCGCCGGGCGGGACCGCTGATGCGTCGGCTTGCGGGGTTAAGACCGCAACAGCACCAGCAACAAGGATCGGAAGCGTAAGTCTCATTTTGGGAACACGTTCCTGAAATTAGGAATGGCCCGGCGCCACCCCGAGTAGCGGTCGCACGATACACAACCATTGGGAGAGCATACAACCGAATTCTCGGGGTTGGCGTGTGTGCCGTCAGAGGGCGAAATAGGCCCGGCGCAGCGCGTCGTCGGCATGCAAGGCGGCGACGGTGCCCTCGAAGCCGATCCGCCCACCCTCCAGGGTGAACACGCGGTCCGCGACATCGAGGAAGGCGACGTTCTGCTCGGCGATCAGCAGGGCGAGGCCGCTGGCGTGGAACCGTCCCAGCACCTCGATCACCTGCGCGACGAACAGCGGCGAGAGCCCGGCGGAAGGCTCGTCCATCACGAGCAGCCGGGGACTGCCGGCGAGTGCCTTCGCCA
This sequence comes from uncultured Alphaproteobacteria bacterium, assembly GCA_963719345.1. GTDB lineage: Bacteria > Pseudomonadota > Alphaproteobacteria > Acetobacterales > Acetobacteraceae > CAVRCA01. The sequence goes on along the minus strand of CAVRCA010000004.1, from coordinate 84,658 downwards.
CTCCGAGCATCTTGCGCTGGCCACCCGACAGCGCGCCGGCAAGCGCCGACTTGCGGGCGGCAAGATCGGGAAAAACCGCGTACAGCTCGTCCATGCGTCGACGCAGCGCCGGGGCGGTCGCGAACTGGCCGCCGATGCGGATGTTCTCCGCAACCGAAAGGCCGGTGAACACGCCGACCTCCGACATGTAGGCGAGACCGCGCCGCATCCGGTGGTCGGTGCGCAATCGGGTCACGTCCTCCCCGGCCAGCCGCACCTCGCCGTTCCAGGCGGCAATCAGGCCGATCAACACCTTGAGCAGCGTGGTCTTGCCGGCACCGTTGGTGCCGAGCAGGACGACGCTTTCCCGCTCCTGCACGGACAGGCCCGCGCCCCAAAGCACCTGCACCTTGCCGTAGCCGGCCTCGAGTTCGGTCGCCCGGAGCAGCGGGTCAGCCATGGGCGCCCCCGAGATACACCTGCACCACGGTCGGGTCCCGCGTCGCCTCTGCGAGCGTGCCGCCGAAAATCTCGCGGCCGGCGTTCATCACGATCACCCGGTCGGTCACACGGTCGATGAACCCCATGAGGTGTTCCACGACCAGCAGCGCCATGCCCTCGCGGGCGAGGGCGCGCAGGCGGTCGGCCATGCGGGAGAGCTCGGCTGGGTTGAGGCCGGCCGCCAACTCGTCGACCAGCAGCAGCCGGGGCCGGGTGGCGAGCGCGCGGGCAAGGTCGAGCGTCTTCTGCTGCGCGCTGTTGAGGTCGGCGGCGGGACGGGCGGCGTGGCGGTCGAGATCCAGCGAGGCAAGCAGCGCGTCGAGGTCGACCGGCGCCCGGGTGTTGCCGTAGCGCGCCGCGATCGCGACGTTCTCCCGCACGCTCAGCGACAGGAACGGCTTGGGCGACTGGAAGGTGCGGTTGATCCCGCTTCGCGCCAGCAGATGCGCCTTGCTGCCGTCGATCCGCCGGCCGTCCAGCGTCACTTCGCCGCCGTCCGCCGGGTAGAGGCCGGAGATCACGTTGATGCAGGTGGTCTTGCCGGAGCCGTTCGGGCCGACCAGGCCGAGCACTTCGCCCGACGCGAGGTGGAACGATACGCCGTCCAGCGCACGGAACCCGCCGAACCGCTTGACCAGCGTCCGAACGTCGAGGATCGGCCGCGCGGGCGCCGCGTCAGGGGACACGGATGCCGCGCCGGGTTGCCAGCGACACGAGGCCGTTGGGCAGGAACAGGACCAGCATCACGATCAGCACGCCGTAGATGAGCTGGAAGTATTGCGGCACGGTGATGCCGATCGCGTTGTAGATGCCGTAGAGGATGAGCACGCCGAGGATCGGGCCGAGCAAGGTGGTGGCGCCCCCGAACAGCACGAACACGGTGGCGAAGATGCTGAACTGAATGTTGAACGCGGTGTCCGGATAGAACACCGAGATGTGCCAGGCATAGACGCCGCCCACCAGCCCGGCGATCAGCGCCGATAGCAGCCACGCGATCATCCGCCCGCGCACCACCGACACCCCGGCCATCGCGGCGCTGACCGGGTCCTCCCGGATGGCCTGCAGCGCCAGTCCAAAGGACGAGTTGCGCAGCCAAATCACGACGCCGAGTGCGACGGCGAGAATGACGACGCCGACCTGGTAGCTGAACATCGGCGCGAACACGCTGGTCAAGGACACGCCGTAGGGTCCCTTGGTCACGTCCTCGAGCGCCGGATTGGCCACCACTTCGTAGACCGATTGCGCCGCGGCGAGACTGGCAATGGCGAAATACGCGCCCGAGAGGCGCAGCAGCGGGATGAGGATGGCCGCCAGCGCGAGCGCCGCCGCCGCCGCGACCGCCAACGCTGCCAACGGCGGCCAATGCAGGTGCATCACCGTCAGCGCAAAGCCGTACGCGCCGGCGCCGAAGAAGCCGACATAGCCGAACGGCAGATAGCCGGTGAAGCCGTAGAGCACGTTCAATCCCTGCGCGAGCGCCAGGAACGTCACGACATTGAACGCCAGCAGCTCGTTGCGGTACGCGAAAGGCGCAAGGGCCGCCGCGGCGATCAGCGCCGCCGCGATGACGAGGTCGGGCGCCCCCCTACGCACGGCGCACCTGCCGTCCGAGCAGCCCCTCGGGCCGCACCAGCAATACGAGGATCAGCAGCAGGTTCGGCAACAGGTTCGCCCACGAACTCAGATAGGTCTGCATCAGCAGCAGTGACACGCCGTAGATGATGCCGCCCAGCAACGTTCCTAGCGGGTTGCCCAGGGTGCCGACGACGATGACCGCGAACGCCGCGATGTTGATGTCGCCGCCGATTGCCGGGGTCACGCTGCCGAGCATGAACGGCGCGAACACGCCGGACAGGCCGGCGAGGGCGATGCCGACGCCGAACGCCAGCGCCGAGACGCGATCGACGTCGATCCCGGTCGCCAGGCTTTCGTCGCGCGACACCATGACGGCGCGGGTCAGCGTGCCCAGTCGGGTGCGGTAGAGGTAGAGATACATCAGCAGCACCGCCGCCGCGCTCACCGCCGCGCTGAACACCCAGGCGGATGGCAGCGACTGCCCGAGCAGACGCACCGGCCCGCTGCCCAGGACGCGACCGGGGATCGACCGCTCCGAGGTACCGAAGAAGATCGTCGCGATCGCCTCGATCACCTGCGACAGCCCGAAGAACAGGATGATCGACAGCATCTCCGAGTTGCGCGAGACGAGCAGGCGCGGCACCACGAGATAGTAGATCGGGATGCCGGCGAGCACGAAGACGACGAGCACCGCTACGCCCGCGATCAGCGGGTGCAGGCCGAACAGGTTGAACAGCCAGAACGCGGCGAACGCGCCGAGCATCAGGAAATCGCCATGCGCCAGGTTGACGATGCGCATGACGCCGAACACCAGGTTCAGCCCGAGCCCGACCAGGGTGAAATAGAGACCGAACACCAGCCCGGCGATGACGGCGTGGATCAGCATGCAGCTTGCGGTTCGCCGAGCCGAAGCCGGCTCACGGCTTGCCGATCACCGCCTTGCCGGTGGCGACGTCGGGCGGATAGACGACGGTGATCTTCACCTCCTCGCCATGCGCGGCGATCTGGCCGAGCGGGGTGATCTCGCCGATCTGGGCGCCGTTCTCGTCGAGTTGGAAGGTGCCGTCGAGCGTCTTGAGCTTGCCTGACAAGCCGAACACCGCCTTGCGCAAGGCAAGCTGGTCCAGGCTTTCGGTATTCGCCAGCGTCTGCTCCAACACGAGCCCGGTGGTGTAGCCCGCGATGGCGTTGAACCCGTAGGCGGCGTTGCTGCCCGCCGCGGCCTTCTGGAACGCGGTGCGGAACTCGGCCTCGCTCATGCCGACTTCCGGCTTGTAGGCGATCTCGGCCGAAGTCACGTAGGTGAACACGCCGTCCAGTCCCGCCGCGCCGACGTTCTTCAGCAGCTCCTCGGTCTCGATGCCGGGATAGATGGCGAACAGGAACCGGAACTTCGTGCCGGCATCCTGCAAGTTGCGCAACAAGGCGATGTCGTTGCCCACGTAACCGAGCGCGATGACCGCGTCTGGGTTGGTCGCCGCGATGTTGTTGATCAGCACCGTGTAGTTGGAGGTGTTGGTCGGCACGCCCTGGTCATATACCAGCTCGAGCGGCGATCCCTTGAGGAAGCCGCGCACCGCGTTCGCCTGGGTGCCGGTGAAATCGTTGGTCGAGTAGAGCATCGCGACCCGCTTCAGCCCGGCCTTCACGCCGTCCGACTTGAGAAAGTCGGTGATGTATTTCGGCCAGATTGAGGACACCGGGTCCGCCAGCAGCGCGATGTATTGATTGTTCTCGAAGAAGGCGGTGCCGGTGCCGGTCGGATCGAAGAGAAACTGCTTGTGCTCGCGGGCGATCGGCACTCCCACCGAGGTCAGCACCGAGCCGGAATCGGCCACCAGCATGTTCACCTGATCCTGGGTGATGAGCTGGTTGTAGAGCGTGGCCGCGGTCGCCGTGGAGCTCTGGTCGTCGTAGGAGATCAGTTTCAGCGGGATCTTCTTGCCGTAGGCCTTGACGAAGGCGCCGCCGCCGGCGTTGGTCTGGTCCACCCAGAACTTCAGCCCGAGATAGACCGGCATGGAGATGCTCGCATACGCCCCCGAACCGGCGTGCAGGTGGCCGATCTTGATCTCGGCCGGCGGGGTCTGGGCTCTGGCCGACCCCGGCAGGGCGAGCGGCAGCAGGGCAAGCAAGCCCAGCAGGGCTCTGCGCAGCATGAACGTCTCCTGGTTTATTGCGCCAATCCGGCTCGGCGCGGCTGTTAGCTTGCGCCGGCAAGCGCGTCAAATGGCGGCTTTCGCCCTGCCTCGCCCGCCATGAGCGCGCCCAGCCCGCAGCCCCGGCCACATCCGGTCCTGATCGGCATCGGCGGCTGGGTCTATGCGCCATGGCGGACAACCTTCTATCCTCCCGGCATGCGGGCCGCCGAGTGGCTGCCGCACGCCAGCCGGCGAGTGACCTCGATCGAGATCAACGCCACGTTCTACCGCACGCAGAGCGAGGCGAGTTTCCGCGCCTGGCACGACGCCACGCCCGAGGGGTTCGTCTTTGCCCTCAAAGGACCGCGCGCGGCGACGCAGGGCCGGGACGCGGCCCGGGCCGCCGCGGCGATCGACCGGTTCCTCGGGTCGGGCGTGACCGCTCTCGGCGGCAAACTCGGACCCATACTTTGGCAATTCCCGGCCAACCGACGCTTCGACCCGGGGGAGTTCGCCGCCTTCCTCGATGCGCTGCCGCCGGCGCGGGACGGGTGCCGCCTGCGTCACGCGATCGAGGCGCAGCACGTGAGCTTCGATGTCGACGAGGCGGCCGAACTGCTGGGCGCGCGCAATGTCGCCCGCGTGCTCGTAGACAGCGGAGCCGAGATCGAGGCGGCACATACGGCCGATTTCGCCTATGCGCGGCTGAAGGCCAGCGTCGCCGAGGAGCCGGCGGGCTACCCGCCGCCGGCGCTCGATCACTGGGCCGCGCGCCTCGGGGACTGGTCGCGGCAGCGGGATTGCTACGCCTACGTGATCTCGGGTGCGAAGGAGAGAAACCCGGCAGCGGCTATGGCGCTGCTGCAGCGGCTGGGCTGAGCGGCGGTCAGCCGGCGTCCTTCGGCACCGTCTGCGCGATGCCGGGATTGCCGCCGAACTCCTCGAACCATGCGGCCAGCTTGGGATGCGCCTCGCGCCAGGGCTCGGCGGCGAACCGAAAATCGAGATAGCCGAGCGCGCAGGCCACCGCGACCGACCCGATGTCGAGCAGGCGGTGGGGCGGATCGTCCTCCAGCAGATCGAGCGCCCGGGCGACCGCCGCCTTCTGGCGTGCCATCCACGCATCGCGTCCCTCTTCGCGCGGCTTGGCCTGCTCGCCTCGACGGCCGACGGCGGCGTCGAGGATGCCGTCGCCCAGCGCCTGCAGCTTGAGCGCGCGCCAACGGGCCGCCCCCTGCGGGAACAGCGGCGCGGCGTCCCCCAAACTGTCGAGGTACTCGCAGATCACCGGGCTGTCGAACAGCGCCAGCCCGTCGTCGGTCACCAGGCACGGCACCCTCGACAGCGGGTTGTCGGCGAGCAGCGACGGCGGCGACTGATGCGGATTGGTCGGAATGCGCTCGATCTGCCCGTCAAGGCCGCGGCTGATCGCACAGGCCATCACCTTGCGGACGTACGGGCTGGTCGGTGAATAATGGAGCTTCACGGATTTCCCCCTCAGAACTTGTCCTTGCGCGCCCGGATGTCGGCGAAGGTGTCGACGTCCTTGGCGCGCAGGAACGGATTGGCGGCGAGCTCGCTCGCCAGGGTCGAGGGCACGCTGGGCTGCCCGGCCGCCCGCTGCCGCTTCACCTCGGCCGCGCGACGCTGCAGCGCCGCGTTGTCCGGCTCGACGGTGAGGGCAAAGCGGGCGTTGGATTCGGTGTATTCGTGCCCGCAGCAGACGATGGTATCGCCCGGCAATGCGGCGAGCTTGCGCAGGCTGGCGAACATCTCCGCCGCCGTGCCCTCGGTCAGCCGGCCGCAGCCCAGGCTGAACAGCGTGTCGCCGCTGAGCAGCACATCGCCGTCGGGAAAGAAGAAATTGATCTGCCCGCGGGTATGGCCGGGCGTGTCGATCACCCGACCGCGAGCGTCGCCCAGCAGCACCTCCTCGCCCTCGCGCAGTGCCCGGTCGAGCCGGGGCAGCCGGTGGGCGTCCGCCGCCGCCCCGACCACCGGGCAGTTGAAGCGGGCCCGAACCTCGTCGGTGCCGGCGACGTGGTCGGCGTGATGGTGGGTCAGCAGGATCAGGTCGAGCCGTCCGCCCGCCTGCTCCAGAGCCGCGATGATGGCCCCGCCATCCGCCGGGTCGACGATGCCGACCGCGCCGGTGCCGCTGTCGCGCAGCATCCAAGCGTAGTTGTCGGACAGGATGGGGACGGGCGTGGCGGTGATGCTCATGGCCGAACCCTAGCCCGGAGCGCAGCGGCGGGAAACCGGGGTTCGTGCTATAGCGGCACGGATGAGCGCGGACGCACACCTCGCGGCGGATTTCTATTCGACGGCTCGCGGCATCGTCGCGGCCCGGACGCTGCGACGACGGCTTGCCGAGTTCTGGCCGGACGTTAGCGGCCAGTCGGTGCTGGGGCTCGGCTATGCCGCGCCCTACCTGCGGATGTGGCGGGAGACGGCGGCGCGCTGCGTCGCGGTGACCCCGGCGCAGGTCGGCGGCGCCCGCTGGCCGCTCGGCGCGCCAAACCTGAGCTGCACGGCCGACGAGGACGCGCTGCCGTTCCCCGACCTGACGTTCGACCGCATCCTGCTGGTGCACGGGCTGGAAGCGGCCGAGAACGCGCGCGGGCTGCTGCGCGAGGTCTGGCGGGTGCTGAAGGATGACGGGACCCTGCTCGTGGTGGCGCCGAACCGCCTCGGGATGTGGGCGCATTTCGAGACCACGCCGTTCGGGCACGGCGAACCCTATTCGGCGGGCCAGATCGGCCGGCTGCTGGCCGCTTCGCTGTTTCGGGTGGAGCGCCGGGACACCGCGCTCTACGTCCCGCCGACCAATTTTCGCCTGGTGCTGCGCAGCGCGCCCCTGCTGGAGCGCGTCGGCCATCGGGTGATGCCGCGGCTCGCCGGCGTGACGATCACCGCGGCGGTGAAGGACGTCTATGCCGCTCTGCCTGTGCAGCAGGTGGTGCGGCGCCGGCTGGTGCTGGCCGAAGCCGCCTGATTCCGGGGGCCGGCCAGACTGGGACGAAGACTGCCGGACCGAACGCTGGCAGAAAGCCAACCCATGAATACCGTCCTCCGTACCCGCCGGATGACCCGGGACCAGTTCTTCGAGTGGGCGCAGACCCGGGACACCCGCTATGAGTTCGACGGCTTCCAGCCGGTGGCCATGACGGACGGAACGGTCAGTCACAGCCAAATCACCATCAACATCCAGGTCGCTCTCCGGGCCCGGCTTCAAGGGAGCGGATGCCGGCCTCTCGGGCCTGATGCAGGTCTCGCGACAATCGGCGACGCGGTGCGCTATCCGGATGCCCTCATCACCTGCTCCCAGGTCAGCGACGACGCCTATTTAGTACCCGGGGTCGTCGTGGTTTTCGAGGTCGTCAGCAAGACCTCCGGACCGACGGACCGCATCGGCAAGCTGCGCGAGTATCAGGCGGTTCGGTCCATTCTCCGCTACGTTATCGTCGAGCGGACCAGGATCGGCCTGTCCGTCTTCGCGCGGACGCAGGGAGACGCGCCCTGGACGGCAACCGGATTGGTCGCCGGCGAGACGCTGCGCATTTCCGAGGTGGGCATCGAGGTGCCCATCGAGGAGTTCTACACCGGCACGGAACTTATGCTGCGCCCGACGCCGGCGGCCAGCCGAATGCCAAGCAGGAATGACGGCGTCCCCCATGGCGCACAGGCTGCCTGATCGGCCCGAAGCCGCCTGATCCCCGCCGGGCGGCTTCCCTGGCGGGGGGCCGCCGGCGCATGATCCGCCCCGGCGGAGGGAACATCATGAAAATCACCCGACGGGCGGCGATCGGCGCCGCGGCGGTCTCGCTTGGCGCGGCAAGCCGGCGCGGGCACGCGCAGCCGACGCCGATCCGCGTCGGCGTGCTGACCGACCTGTCCGGACCATACCGCGACATCAACGGCCCGAACACAGTGGCTGCCGTGCGGCAGGCGGTCGCGGAGTTCACCGCGGCGAACCCGTCCATTCCGGCCGAGGTGTTGGCAGCCGACCATCAGAACAAGGCGGATGTCGGCGTGTCGATCCTGCGCGGCTGGTACGATCGCGACGGCGTCGACATGGTGACCGACCTCACCAACTCGGCGGTGGCACTGGCCTGCAGCAATCTTTCGGCCGAGAAGAACAAGGTGTGCGTCGTCACCGCGGGCGGCAGCTCGGCGCTGACCGGACCGTCCTGCACGCCCAACCTGGTGCACTGGACCTACGACAGCTGGAACCTCGCCCATTCCACCGCCTCGGCGGTGGTGCGCACCGGCGGCAAGTCGTGGTTCTTCGTCACCCCGAACTACGCTTATGGCAAGGCGATCCAGGCGGACGCCACCCAGGCCATCGAGCAGAATGGCGGCCGGGTGGCGGGCGCCGTCTCCTATCCATTCCCGGAGACCACGGATTTTTCGGCCTATCTGCTGCAAGCGCGGAGCAGCGGGGCGGAGGTGATCGCCTTCGGCGTTGGCGGCAACGACTTCGTGAACCTGATGAAGCAGGCGCACGAGTTCGGCCTCAACAGGAGCGTGACCCTGGTCGGCATGACCGGCTTCATCACCGACGTGCTCGCGATGGGACCGAACGTGGCGCAGGGCGTGATGATCACCGAGAATTTCTACTGGGACCATGACGACCGTACCCGCGCCTTCTTCGGCCGGATCAAGCCGCATCTGGAGGCCGGGACGTTCCCCAACATGCTCCATGCCGGGGACTACGCCGGCACGCTGCACTACCTCAAGGCGGTCAAGGAGCTTGGCGTCGCCGCCGCCAAGGCGTCGGGGCGGGACACGGTCGCGATGATGAAGCGGCTGCCGACCGACGACGATTGCTTCGGCCCCGGCTCGATCCGCGTCGACGGCCGCAAGATCCAGCCGGCCTACCTGTTCCGGGTCAAGGCGCCGGAGCAGATCACCACCCCAGGCGCCGTTTATGAGCCGGTGGCGACGACCCCGGCGGACCAGGCGTACCGCCCGCTGTCGGAGGGCGGCTGCCCGTTGGCCCGCACCTGAAAGCTCATCCGAAACTGCAAGAACCAGGTGCGTCCGGCGATTTCGCTGATCAGCCGCTCGACACCACCGATCCGACCGGCGGCCTCGGACAGATCGGTGACGCAGCAGTCGGTTTCCTCGGCCTCCAGCATCGCTTGGCCGGCGATGCGCGCCCACTGGGCGACCTGCCGGCCGATTTCGAGCACCGAGGCGGCCAGCTCTTCGGCACTGGCGGCGGCCGACGCGCCGACCGAGCCCGCGATCGTGCTGAGCTGCTCCATGCTCCGCAGCCCCGTCCAGTCTGTGCCGATCGACTTAATCGCCAATAAAAGGCCACGCCAACCAGAGCGCCCCGATGGCGAGCCAGACGGCCAGTACCGCAGCGGCGGTAAACGGCCCGTTCCAGACCGTGCTGACCCGCCACGGCGTGGTCTCCGCCCACCGAGCCGTGGTGATCGCGCTGGCCGACATCGGGGTCATGCCCACCCCCACGCCCCAGCCGAGCATGCAGGCGAAGGCCAGCACCGCCGGCGGCACGCCGAGTGCGGCCGGGTCCGGCAGCAGCGCCCCGATCAGCGCGACCACGCCCACCGGATTGAGCCCGAGCTGACCGGTGCCGATCAGCAGCAAGGGCACCAGCAGCGGGATCAGGAGGGGCGGCAGCGCGGCGGCCTCCGCCATCCCGTGGGCGGGCAGCGCGCCGCCAAGCGCCGCCCCCATGAAGCCGGCGGCGGCAAGCACCATTGCCTCGCCGCGAAAGCCGGGCACCCGGAGCAGGAACCGGCGCAGGCGGCGGCGCAGGCTGCCGAGCACCCGCCGCCTTGCGAGAGCCGGATGCGAGCGGCGCGCCAGCGGCCGGAGCTGCACGCCGACCCAGGCGAGGCCGATCAGCGGCACGACGAGCGTGACGGCGGCGACCAAGGTAACGCCGAGCGCCAGCCCGGTAAGTTCGGCCAGTCCCATGACCAACGCGACCAGCGCGACGATGCGCAGGTGGATGGACCAGCGCTCGGGTGTCCGTGGCCGGCCGGCCGTGCGCGCGGGCGCACGCCGGCCGCGGAGGTGGTCGTCGAGCCAGCCGAGCGCCAGCAGGCCGAGCGAGACCACGAACGCGATCGGCAGCAGCAGGCGCATGGGTGCTGCCGGCACCGCCGAGGATACCACCACGGTCATGATGTTCAGCGGGCTCCAGCAATTCATCAGCGCGAAGCCGCGATAGACCGCCATCAGCATTCGCCGGGCGCGCAGCCGGCGCACAGCGTCGACCCCGTCTGCCGCCGCGAGGGTGTTCGCCCGCGCGACCATCGCGCCCAGCAAATCGATCGCACCATAGGAAAGGATGATGCCGAACACGTAGCCGCCGGCAGTGAGCGCGGCGTAGCGGCGGCCGGGCGGCTGGGCGACCAGATGCTGGCCGCAGCGCCGGACCAGGCGGCTGGTCTCGGCGGCGTCGCGCAAGGAGGTGAGGGCAAGATAGAACGCGGCGTAGCCCGCGCCGCGCCGCCAGCTCCCCAGGAATACCGCGGCGGGATGCGCCGAGGCGGCCACCCCGGCGAGGCCGAGTGCGCTCAGCCCGACGAACACCGCTTGAGCGTAGGGGCGCTGGCGCGGGAATTCTCGGAGCAGGAACGCGAGGATCGCGAGGCCGGCCGCCTCGCCCGCGATCGGCCAGCCTCCAAACTGGTCGACGAGGGTCGCCGCCCAGGCGAACACGTAAAGCCAGGCGCTCATGGCGGAACGGGATGCGGCATGGGGAAGGGCTATCCTGCCAAGCCGGAGGCCCTCTGCCCAGCCGTCGGGGCGGCCTAGCTGGACAGGCGACGAGCCGGGCGTCAGGTTGCCGCGCAGCACACGGAAGGGCCAAAAATGCTGTTCGACATGGAGACGCTCGATGCCAGGGACAGCTACAAGCTGCTGGTCGCGACCGTGGTGCCGCGGCCGATCGCGTGGGTGTCCACCCGGGACCTCGATGGCGCGGTGAACGCGGCGCCGTTCTCGTTCTTCAACGCGATGTCGGGCCAGCCCCCGATCATCTGCTTCGGCATCGGCGGCCGTGCCCCTGGCGATGCCAAGGACACCGGCAACATCATCCGCCGCACCGGCGACTTCGTGGTGAACCTGGTCGACAGCGCCCGCGCCGAGGCGATGAACGTCACCGCCATCGAGTTCGGACCCGAGGTGGACGAGTTCCGCGAGGCCGGACTGACGCCGTTGCCCTCGCACCGGGTCAAGGCGCCGAGGATCGCCGAAAGCCCGGTCTCGATGGAGTGCGAGCGGCTCGTCATCGTCGAGGTCGGGGTCGACCGGGCCGTGGTCATGGGCCGGGTGGTCGCCATGCACGTCCGGGATGATTGCGTGCTCGATCCTGTGAAGTGCTACATCGACACGCCGAAGCTCGACCTGATCGGGCGCATGCACGGCCGCGGCTGGTATGCTCGCACGACCGACCGGTTCGAGCTGCCGCGCATCGAGGTCGAGGACTGGGAGCGCCGGGCCGGCGATTAGGGCGGCATCCGGCGGGTCTCTCCGCCTCTCCGGCTGGGCTGCAAAACAGGCAATCGAGGACACCAGGATGGCAGACATTCCCTATCGCACCGCGCTGATCGTCGGCACGGGGCCGGGCATCAGCGCCTCGCTGGCGCGCCGTCTGGCCTCGGCCGGGCTCAAGGTCGGCGTTGCCGCGCGCAACGTGGCGAAGCTTGCGCCGCTGGTGGCCGAGACCGGCGCGGAGGCCTTCGCCGTGGATGCCGCCGACCCGGCCGGGGTCCAGCGCCTGTTCGATACCGTCGACGCCCGCATCGGCGAGCCCGATGTGGTCGTCTACAATGCCAGCGCGCGGGCGCACGGGCCGATCGCCGAGATCGAGCCCGAGGCGGTCCGCAAGGCAGTCGAGATCTCGGCCTTCGGGGCTTTCCTCGTCACCCAGCAGGCGGCGCGACGGATGACCCCGCGAGGCCACGGGGCGATCCTGCTGACCGGGGCGACGGCCGGCGTAAAAGGGTTTGCGCGATCGGCGGCCTTCGCGATGGGCAAGTTCGCCCTGCGCGGTCTGGCGCAGAGCGCGGCGCGCGAGTTGGGGCCGAAAGGCATCCACGTGGCCCATTTCGTGATCGACGGCGGAGTGCGCAGCGACAGGCGGCCCGATCCGGCGGAGCGGCCCGACAGCACGCTCGATCCCGACGCAATCGCGCAGGTCTATCTCGACGTTTTGGTTCAGGCGCGAAGTGCCTGGTCGCTTGAAGTGGAACTCCGGCCCTGGGTCGAGACCTTCTGACCCGCCCGCCGCGGCGCGGGCGAGCCTCAAGAGGCGGAAAACGTCTCCATCGTGCTTCTTGTCAGAAGCCTGGCCAGCGCGGCGGCAAGGTCGATCTGGCGAAACGGTTTTGCCAGACGCGGCAGGTCGGGTGCGATCCCTTCCGCCTCGGCATAGCCGGAGACGATGAGCACCGGCTTGTCCGGGCTCCGGTCCCGGACGACGCGGGCGAGTTCGGCGCCGGTCATCCCCGGCATCAAATGGTCGGTCACGAGCACGTCGACATGCCGCTCGTGCTCGAGCGAGCTGAGGGCTTCCTTCGCCGAACTGGCCTCGATGACCCGGTAGCCGAGATCGGCCAGCATGTCGGCCGTGCTCATCCGCACGGTGTCCTCGTCGTCGACCAGCAACGCCGTGCCCAGGCTTTTGCGCTCCGGCGCGTCCTCGCCCCGGCGCTCGGGGCTCTTGCTGCGCCCGGTGCTCACCGGGAACCACAGATCGACCTTGGTCCCGAGACCCGGCCGGCTCGTGATGGCGAGCGCCCCGCCGAGCTGGGAGGCGAGGCCATGCACCATGGACAGACCAAGGCCCGTCCCCTTGCCGATCCCCTTGGTCGAGAAGAACGGCTCTATGGCCCGCTCGAGCGTCGCCTGATCCATCCCGATCCCGCTGTCGGCGACCGAAAGGCGCACGTAGTCCCCGGGGTGGAGTTTCGAGCGGTGGTGCGGCCGGATCGCCTCGCTGACCGCCGAAATCCGCAGCGTACCGCCGTCCGGCATGGCGTCGCGCGCGTTGACGCTCAGGTTGAGTATCGCCATTTCGAGTTGGTTCGGGTCGGCATCGGCCGCCGGCAGATCGGGTGACGTCTCCACGCTGACCCTGATCTGCGGTCCGGTGGTGCTGGCGATCAGGTCGGCCATGCCGGTCACCAGTCCGACGATGTCGACCGCGACGGGCTGGAGCGGCTGGCGCCGGGCGAAGGCCAGCAGACGCTGGACCAGAATCTTGGCCCGTTCCGCCGATTGCAGCGCACCGTTGATCAGGCGCTTTTCCCGCTCGCCGCCCACGTCGCGCCGCACCAGCATGTCGAGCCCGCCGATGATCGGGGTCAGCAGGTTGTTGAAATCGTGCGCCACGCCGCCGGTGAGCTGGCCCATGGCCTCAAGCTTCTGGGCCTGACGCAGCGCCTCCTCCGCTTGCCGGCGCTCCGTGGTCTCGACGGCTTCGGGGACGATGGCGACCACCGCGCCGCGTTCGTCGTGCATCGGGCGCATCGTGAAGTCGAACCACCGCCAGCCGGTGGGCAGGCTCACCAGCATCTCCTGCCGGACCGTCCTCCCTTTGGCGACCGCGCCGACGGCGGCACGCACGATGCCGGCCAGTCCGCGCGTGCCGGTGAACCAAGGCGTATTCCAGAACGGCCGACCGGCGACATCTTCGAGCCTGGCGCCGATCGCGTCGAGCGACGTCGCATTCGCCTCCAGCACTCTCCCGTCCGGCGCCAACAGGCCCTGATATTGATAGCTCGTCTCGAACATCGTCCGCAGGCGTGCCTCCGAGGCCTGCAGCGCCTGGGCCGCCTCTCTCGACGCGGTGATGTCGCGTCCGATGCCGGTAAACCGATCGCTGTTCGGCTCGGGGGACAGCGTCCAGGACACCCACCGCCAACTGCCGTCGGCGGCGCGGACGCGATCCTCGACGTTGACCGAGTGCCCGCTCGACCGCATGTGCAGCAGCGCGGCGTGCAGCGCCCCTAAATCTTCCGGGTGGACCGGTTGATCATAGGGGCAGGCCAGGAGCATGTCCTGCTCGTAGCCGAGCAGACGGGTCCAGGACGGGCTGACGCGCAGCAGGCGGTAATCATAGTCGGCCACCACGAGAAGGTCCTCGCTGAGGTCCCACAAGCGGTCGCGCTCGCGCGTGCGCCGGTCGACCCGGGCCTCCAGCGAGGCGTTGAGCGCGTGCAGGTCGAGCGCCGCCTGCCTGGCGAGCGTGACGTCGTAGGCGACGCCGATGAAGCCGACATGTCGACCCGAAGGGTCCCAGCGCGGCTGGGACTCCGAGCGCAGCCAGCGCCACTCGCCGGCGGCGTTGCAATAGCGGGCCTCCAGCGAGAAGGGTTTCAGCGCGGCTTCGTTCTCGATCTGCGCCGCGTGGATCCGCGCGACGTCGTCGGGGTGAATGGACTGGCGCCAGTCGGTACTCGACCGCTTCCTCGTAGGACAGCCCGAGGAACTCGGCGTAGGCCCGATTGACGAACTCGCGCTTGCGATCGGGTCGCGTGACCCACATCGGGACCGGAGCGGAATCGGCGATCAGCCGAAACCGCGAACTCGCTTTCCCGCAAGGCCTGCTCGGTCAGGCGCCGCTCGGTACGGTCGCGCAACACCTTCACGAAGCCGACCGCCTGACCGGCTCCATCGCGGAGCGGGGTCATGGCCCCGTTGGCCCAGAACCGCTCGCCGCCACGGCGCATATGCCAACGCTCGTCGGTTGCGTACCCTTGCTCCTGTGCCAGCCGCATCTCGGTCTCTGGCTGGCCGGCCGTCACGTCCTCGGGCGTGAAGAAGCGATGCATCTTGTCGCCCATGACATCCGCTTCCCGCCAGCCGAAGATGAGCTCGGCCCCCCGGTTCCACCGGGTTATCCGGCCGTCGAGGTCGGCGGCGACGATCGCGTAGTCGGAGGCGCTGTCCATGATCTGGCGACTGAGCGCCTCGCTCGCGCGCAACTCGGCCTCGGCGTTCACTCGCCCGGTCACGTCCGCACCCTCGATGAAGACGCCGAAGACCCGATCTTTGGCGTCGGTCATGGGCTGGAAGACGAAGTCGACGAACCGCTCCTCGACCACGTCGCCCGGCGCGCGCTGCAAGGCCACCTTGGCGGCTACTTCCGAGTAGGCTTCCCCGGTTCGGTACACTTGGTCGAGCAGCTCGAACAATCCCTGGCCTTCGATCTCCGGTAGCGCCTCGCGCGCCGGCCTGCCGATCACCTCGTGGCTGCCGATGAGCCGCATGAAGGCGGGGTTGGTCAGCTCGAAAACGTGCTCGGGCCCGCGCAGCATGGCCATGAAGCCCGGCGCTTGCCGGAACAGGTCGTGCAGCCGGGCAAACTCGGCGACCCGCCGGCGCTCGGCGATCACCTGCCCGGTGGTTTCGGTGCAGGCGCAGAACAGGCCCGCGACGATACCGCCGTCGCGCACCGGCGTGTAGCTGAAGGCGAAATGCGCTTCCTCCGGCCGTCCATGCCGCTCCAGCGTGAGCGTGATGTTGTCCATGTGGACCGGCTCGCCCGCGAACGCCCGCTCGACGAGCGGGGTAAGGTCGGCCTGTGCCTCCGACCAGACCTCGAGAAACGGGCGGCCGAGCGCATCCGGATGCTTGCGGCCGAGCAACACGCCATACGCATCGTTGTAGAGCAGGGTGCGCTGCGGTCCCCAGGCCACGAACATGGGCTGGTTGGAGCCGAGCATCACGCCCACCAGTGTCTCCAGCCTTGGCGACCAGGTCTCGGGAGGTCCTAGTGGAGACGCGGACCAGTCATGGGCGCGCAGGCGCGCACCCATTTCCCCGCCGCCGCTGAGAACGTCGAGCCCACCGGCATACGTCACCTCGGCGCGCTCCGGACGAGCTCCCACGAGGCTAATTCATCCGAGGGTTGTGCCATTCGCCCGTCATACGTGATGCGCTGGGCGAAATTGCGGTTCCCTCCAAAATGTGAATACCGCCCCTGAATCGAGTTGCTGGCTGCAGCGACCGTCCTACGCCGCGGCGGTGACGATACGGAACGCGCGGCCCGTATTGGCCGCGGCGCCCCCGGGGTTGGTCCAAGGAATGGTGCGGATTGCGGCCGGGCTGCCCGACCACTGGTCCAGCACGCGGACGCCGTGCTCGTCCTGCCCCAGATAGACGGCGGCGTGGCTGGAGCCGTCGGTCGCATTGGCATAGCGGCCGGAGCCGTCGAACGTCGCGATCACCGTGCCGGGCGTCAGGCCGGTGTTGCCCTCGACCGGCGCGCCCGGTGCCCAGGTGCGGGTGGTGCCGACGCTTGGATCGACGGCCTGGACCAGGGCAACGCACTGCCCCGAGCCGGCCGATCGGCCGATATATTGATTGTATTGATCGAGGTTCGCCGCGGCTGGGCGTCCGCCGTCAAGCGCCGGCGTTGCCGGCGGAGTAGTACGGCATTGGCCTCCCTGCAGGGCAAGCAGGCCTAGCATGGTAAGACGCTCGGCGCTCGACAGGGCGGCGATCGTGACCGCCGGCAGCGCCGGCAGCGCGAGGGCAGGCATCTCGAAGCCCGACGCTCCAACCGGCGGCCGTCCGCTCTGCGAATACGACGTGCGCCCGAGTGGCTGGACCGCGCTCAATGCCCGAGACCCCAATGTTTGGGGGTGATCTAAGCCGGGCGCGGTTTCGAGAGTGTTAAGGCCAAGACCGGGCGGAAGCTTACGTCCCGGAGGCTACGACTCCGGGACGTTGCGATGCAGCTCGTCGAGCCAGGCTCGGGCGTTGCCGTCCGACGGGGCGCGCCAGTCGCCGCGCGGGGAGAGGGAGCCGCCGGCCGCCACCTTCGGCCCGTTCGGCAGCGCCGAGCGCTTGAACTGGCTGAACGCGAAGAAGCGCTGCAGGAACACGCCGAGCCAATGGCGGATGTCCCCGAGCGTGTAGGCCCCGCGCTTGTCCTCCGGGAAGCCGGGCGGCCATGCGCCGGCTTGCGAATCCTCCCAGGCATGTAGCGCCAGAAAGGCGATCTTCGAGGGGCGGAAGCCGTAGCGCAGGACATAGAACAGATTGAAATCCTGCAGCGCGTATGGTCCGACCTTGGCCTCGGTGCTCTGCGGCAGCTCGTCCTCGCCGGCGGGGATCAGCTCGGGGGAAATCTCGGTCGCGAGAATTGCCTCCAGCGTCTCGGCCACCTCGGCGTCGAACTCGCGATGATGGATCACCCAGCGGATCAGATGCTGGATCAGCGTTTTGGGCACGCCGCCGTTGACGTTGTAGTGCGACATCTGGTCGCCGACGCCGTAGGTGCACCAGCCGAGCGCCAGCTCGGAGAGGTCGCCGGTTCCGAGCACGATGCCGTCATGCTGGTTGGCCAGACGGAAAAGAAAATCGGTGCGCAGCCCGGCCTGCACGTTCTCGAAGGTGATGTCGTAGACCGGCTCGCCTCCCGCGAATGGGTGGCCGATGTCCTCCAGCATGCGGTTCGCCGCCGGGCGGATGTCGAGCTCCTGCCAGCTCACGCCGAGCGCCCGCATCAGCCTGATGGCGTTGTGCTTGGTCTGGCCGCTGGTCGCGAAACCGGGCAGCGTATAGCCGAGAATGTCGCTGCGGGACCGGCCCAACCGGTCGAAGGCACGGGCGGCGACGATCAGGGCCTGGGTGGAATCGAGGCCGCCGGAGACCCCGATCACGAGGCGCTTGATGCGGGCGGCCTGGAGCCGCTGCATCAGCCCGGCGACCTGGATGTTGTAGCCCTCGTAGCAATCCTGATCGAGCCGCGCCGGATCGGCCGGCACGAACGGAAACCGGGCGACGTGTCGGCGCAGGCCGAGATCGTCGCCCGGCGGATCGAGCCGGAACCCGACCGTGCGGAATGGCGCCTCCAGCAAGGACTGCCGCCGATTGTCGTCGAACGTGCCCTGGCGGGCGCGCTCCTGGCGCAGCAGGTCGAGATCGACGTCGGCGATCGCGTGCTGCGCGCCGGCCGGGAAGCGGTCCGTCTCGCACAGCACCGAGCCGTTCTCGAAGATCGAGGCCTGCCCGTCCCAGGCGAGGTCGGTCGTCGACTCGCCGACCCCCGAGGCGGCGTAGAGGTAGGCGGCGAGGCAGCGCGCCGATTGTGAGACGCTGAGCAGGCGCCGGGTTTCGGCCTTCCCGATCGTGATGTTGCTGGCCGAGAGGTTGGCCAGCACCGTCGCCCCGGCCAGCGCCGCCGCTCCCGACGGCGGCTGCGGCACCCAGAGATCCTCGCAGATCTCGGCGTGGATGGTCAGTCCGGCGACGTCCTCGGCGGCGAACAGCAGGTCGGTGCCGAACGGCGCGGTCAGTCCGCCGACCCGGATCGCCTCGCCGGTGACGCCCTCGCCGGAGGCGAAATGGCGGTGCTCGTAGAACTCCCGGTAGTTCGGCAGATGCACCTTCGGCACCACGCCCAACAGCAGGCCTCGATGCACCGCGAGCGCGCAGTTGTAGATGCGGGTGCCGTGGCGGAGGGGGGCGCCGACCAGCAGCAGAGGAAGCAGGTCGGTCGAGCCGGCGACCAGGGTGGCGACGGCCGCCTCGACCGCGTCGAGCAGGGGATCCTGCAGCAGCAGGTCGTCGATCGCGTAGGCCGACAGCGCGAGCTCGGGAAATACCGCCAGGGCGGCGCCCTCGGCGCTGACCTCGGCGGCAAGGTCGAGAACGGAAGCGGCGTTGGTCGCGGGGTCGGCGACCGCGGTCCTGATCGTGCAAGCCGCCACCCGGGCAAAGCCGTGCCGGTAGAGGGAGCGGAAATCCTTCATCTCAGCAGGTCCCATGTTGCTGATATCGGTGGCTACCCGGGCGTGAACAACACCGCCGCCCCGGACGCCTCGCCCGGCGCAACCAGCAGCCCGTCCGATACCACGCGAGCCGGAACGCCGGCCGCCCCAAAAATCCTTGCGGCTGCTTCGTTGGCGTCGTCGGTGCGGATTTCCACGCCGGCGATGAACGGCAGCGCGGGGATTGCAACGCCGGGGAAGACGGCGTCGAGCCGGTCGGGTGGCAGCAGCCTCACCGTGCCGCGCGGCAGCGGCAGCGCAAACCCGCCCGCGGGGTCGGGCACCACCGGGCGACCGGCCAGCCGGGAAAACCGCGCCGCGGCCTCGGCGGGCTGTTCCACCGCGATCACCACGGTTTTCAGGGCGACCGCATGGTTCGGATGGTCGAGAAACCGCTCCTGCCAGATCGCCTCGGGCGTGAGGTGGCGAATGAGCTGCAGCCGGCCTTCCGGTGCGTCCGGCAGCGGCAGGCGGGCGAAGCGGGCGCGCAGGCCGTCGGGGTCGGCGTCGTCGACCGGACGCTCCAGATAGGCGACCCCCGGCAGGTCGATGCCCGCCCGGCGCAGGCGTTCGAGGTTGGCCTGCTCGTCCCCGATGCCGAGGGCGACGATGTGGATACCGGCGTAGCGCGCGAGGGCGCTGCCGACCAGGTTGTCGAACGCCGCCGGATCGACGATCGCGATCAGCTCCAGATAGCCCTGCCGCAGCATGATGCAGCGGTTGCCGGTGCCGAACGGCACGATCGGCCCATCCGGCGTGCGGCGGCCGGAGTGGCGGGCCAGCGGCGTGAGCCGGAAGCCCAGTCGCTCGTATGTAGCCGCCATCGCGCCGAGGTCCGGCCCGGCGATGCCGATGTGGTCCAGGGTTTCGGCGCTGCTCATGTCGGGTTCTCGTAGCTGTCGACCAACCACGCTTCGGGCTCGCGCGGCACTTCGTCATACCAGGCGCTGACCAGCGGATGCGCCCGCACCGCCGCGCAATAGGCCTGCGTCGACACTGAAACTTCGGGCTTGAAGGTCAACAGCCGGGCGACCACCGGCGCGAACATCGCGTCCGCGCCGCCGAACGCTGCGCCGAACAGGTAGGGACCGTCGGCCGCAAAACGGGCGCGGGTTTCGTCCCACACCGCCTCGATCCGGGCGATGTCTGCCAGCGCCTCTGGCGTGCCTCCAAGGCTTGTGAAATCCCGGCCGAGGTTCATCGGCATCGCGCTGCGCAGGCCGCGAAACCCCGCGTGCATCTCCGCCGAGATGGCGCGGGCATGGGCGCGGGCGATCGTGTCGGCAGGCCAGATCGCGGGCGACAACTCGGCGCAGTATTCCACGATCGCGAGCGACTCCCATACGCGATGGCCGCGATGCTCGAGGTAGGGAACCAGTCCGTGCGGCGTCGCCCGGCGGATCGCCTCGGTGCTGCCGGTCCCGTCGCTCGGCAACACGATTTCCTCGACGTCAAGCCCGGCCAGCCTGACCGCCAGCCAGCCGCGCATCGACCACGAGGAGTAGCGGCGGGTGGCGATAAACAGGCGACCGTCGGGCATCGCCGCACGATGCCAGTTGCCGCTCCGCTGTCAAACCGCCAACTTGGGCGCGATCCCAGCGGAGCGCCCGATGAGCGAGACCACCTTCCCGCCGCCGAACAATCTCGACGCGTTCTGGATGCCGTTCACCGCCAACCGGGCTTTCAAGGCGCATCCACGGATGCTCGCCCGGGCCGAGGGGATGCACTACTACACGCCCGAGGGACGCGAGATCATCGACGGCACGGCCGGGCTCTGGTGCGTCAACGCCGGGCACGGACGGCGCGAAATCACCGAGGCGATCCAGCGGCAGGCGGCAGTGATGGATTTTGCCCCCACCTTCCAGATGGGTCACCCGGTCGCCTTCCAGGCCGCCGCCAGGCTCGCCGACTTCCTCCCCGACGGGCTCGACCGCGTGTTCTTCACCAACTCGGGCTCGGAGAGCGCCGACACAGCGCTGAAGATCGCGCTGGCGTATCACCGGGCGCGCGGCAATGCCGGGCGGGTCAGGCTGATCGGCCGCGAGCGCGGCTATCATGGTGTCGGCTTCGGCGGCATCACTGTGGGGGGCATCGGTCCCAACCGGAAGCAGTTCGGCGCGCTGCTGCCCTATGCCGACCACCTGCCGCACACCCACGCGCCGGAGCACAACGCCTTCGCCCGCGGCCAACCGGCGCACGGCGCCCATCTTGCCGATGTTCTCGAAAACCTGGTCGCGCTGCACGGCGCCGAGACCATCGCCGCGGTCATGGTCGAGCCGGTGGCGGGATCGACCGGGGTGCTGGTGCCGCCGGTCGGCTACCTCGAGCGGCTGCGCGAGATCTGCGACCGGCACGGCATTCTGCTCATTTTCGACGAGGTGATCACCGGCTTCGGCCGGCTCGGAACGCCATTCGGCGCCGACCGGCTCGGCGTCCTGCCGGACATCATGACGATGGCCAAGGGCCTGACCAATGCCGCCGTGCCGATGGGCGCGGTGGCGGTCCACGACGGCATCTACGACGCGATCGTCGAAGGCGCGCCGGCCGGAATCGAGCTGTTCCACGGCTACACCTATTCGGGTCATCCGCTCGCCTGTGCCGCCGCCATCGCCGCCATCGACCTGCACCAGAGCGAGGATCTCGCCGGCCAGGCTCGCGCGATGGAAGCCTACTGGGAGGATGCGGTGCAGAGCCTGCGCGACCGCCCCAACGTCATCGACCTGCGCAATTTCGGCCTGATCGCCGGCATCGAGCTGGCGCCGCGCAAGGACCTGCCGACCGAGCGGGCAGTGGGCGTGTTCCAGCGCTGCTTCGAGCACGGCGTGCTGATCCGCACCACCGGCGACACCATCGCCCTCTCGCCGCCCCTGATCATCGAGCGCAAGCATGTCGACCGCATCTTTGGCGTGCTCGGCGATGCGATCCGGGCTGAGGCGGCCTGACAGCGACGGTGGCGGCTGATCCGCATACAACGGGCTGGTTGTGGGCGGAAATCGACCGAGCCCTGCGCTTCTACCTCGCCCCGATCATCTGGCTTTGGAAGCTGAGTTGGCGCTGAGGTCTTTGGGCGCAGGCGCCTGGATGCGCTCAGCGCCCATGCGGCGGGTCGATGCGGAACAGCTCCCACTGTCCCCGCTGCGTGCTGCCTTTCTCATGGAATTGCGCCATGTCCTGGATGTGCGAGGCGGTGACATAGATCGAGCCGTCCGCCCCTTCGGCCAGGCTATCCGGCCAGCGTAGCCGATCGTCCTGGGCGATGATGCTCATCGTGCCGTCGGGCGCCCGCATCCGGACGGCATTCGCGCCGGGGTCGGTGATGTAGAGAAACCCCTTCTCGTCCATCCATAGCCCGTCGGCGACGTTCGTGGTCGCCACCCTCTCGACGGCCGCGCCGACCTTCTGGTGCGAGAGGCCGGGATCGATCAACGCCGCGACCGGAACGCGATACAGGGTGCGGCCGACCAGCGCCTGCCAGTACACGAACCGGCCGGACGCATCCAGCGTGATCCCGTCGGCGGCAAATGACGGGATGCGGTTGTCCGGGCGGCGCAGTTCATGGCCGTCGACTTCGGGCACCACGCCGGGTTCGGGTTGGGTGCGCGGATCGCCATCCAGCAGCCGCCGTGACCTGCCGCTTGCGACGTCGACCACGACCAGCGCCCCACGCTGGCCGGAATTGGTCAGGAAGGCGTGCCGGCCGTCGGGCGATACCCGCACGTCGTTCATGTAGCTGCCCTGCGGCGCGACCATCTGATCGAACGGGATCACCTTCACCACTTTGTCCGTGCGGAGATCGATTTTTACGATCTTCGGACCACCCGGCTTGATGAACTCGTTGCCGGGCGCGGCCGGGTCCACCACCCACAGAAAGCCCTGCGGATCCACCGTCACGCTCTGCACGCAGACGAAATGATCGCCGGTCGACAGCGGCTTGAGGTTGGTCCAGGCGTTCCAATCGGCATCGGGATACGGCTTCAGCGAACCGTCCTTCATCAGCTCTGCGACCGAGATTGCAACGTCCTTCTCCCAGCGGGGGAAATTGACGAAGGTGCGGCCGTCCTTGGCGACCGCGACGCCGGTCACCTGTTGGTCGAAACCCGCGATCCGGCTGAAGCCCGGGCGGTCGGCCGCGGCCGCCGCATGGGGGACCAACCGCCCGAGTGCGGCAGCCGCGGCCACGCCGGCGACAAGGTGCCGCCGTGCGATCGACGTCTGCGGAACGGTCATGATGCCTTCTCCCCGAATGCGGGAAGGCTAACCGGCATCACGAAAGAAGGTTGCTTGCACGACGTGGTGACGCCGCCTACTTGCCCTCGACCTCCACCTTGGACTTCGCCGCCTTGTTCATCTGGCTGACCGTCGGGCTGTGGTCGGTGGCGCCCGTCGTCTGCTTGGTTCCGGCCGGCGGAGCAGCCGCGGGCAGCGACGTTTGTGCCCCCGGCGTCTTTGCCGGCCGGGTCGCGGTCGCGTCCGGCGGCGAGGCGGTCTGCGCCTCGACGCTCGCCGCGCCGAACAGCAGAGCGGCGAGCCCCATGACGCCCAGGATTGCCGCGCGTCGGTCCTTCATCAACCTAATCCCTTCCTGATGCGGCGGAGAACCGACCGGCCTCATGTCTCGAGCTGCTTGCCAAGCGGCATGGTGCGGATGCGCTTGCCGGTGGCGGCAAAGATCGCGTTCATCAGGGCCGGGGCGAAGGGCGGCACGCCCGGCTCGCCGACGCCGCTGGGCGGCACGTCGGCGGCCGCCGGCATGATGTAGACGTTCGTAACGGCCGGCGACTTGTCGATGCGGGCGATCGGGAAGTCGTCGAAGTTCCCCTGCTGCACCTTGCCGTTCTTGAACGTGATCTCGCCGTATTTGGCGAGGCTGAGGCCCATGATCGCCGCCCCTTCCATCTGCGACCGTATCCGCTCGGGGTTCACGAAAGTCCCGCAATCGACCGCCGTGTCGACCCGCGGCACTGTGAGCTGGCCCTTGTCGTCCACCGCCACCTCGACGATGGTCGCGATATAACTGACGAAGCTTCGGTGCGCGGCGATGCCGAGCCCATGCCCCTTCGGCACCGACCGGCCCCATCCACCTTTTTCGGCCACCATCTCCACCACCCGGCGCAGCCGACCGGCATCGATCGGGTAGCTATCGAGCGGCTCGCCGTAGTTCCAGAACTTCTTGACCGAGTTCGTTCAGCGTGACGATGCGCGGTCGGCCGATCAGCTCGAGCAGCATGTCTTTCTGGTCGCGGCCGGTGGCGTGCGCGATCTCGCCGACCATCGACTGGACGGCGAAGGCGTGCGGGATGTTGGAAACCGAACGGAACCAGCCGATCCTTGTGTGGGCCGCGGCCTCCGGATTCTCGCAGCGGATGTTGGCGATCTCGAACGGCACATCGACCAGCCCCATCCCGAGCTCGAAGGCAGCCTCGTGCGTCGAGTTGGCCGCGAACGTCGAGAAGATGGTGGGCGCGGCGCTGCGGTGTCGCCAGGCGACCACCTTGCCGTTCTTGTCCAGACCGGCTTCGATCCGCTCCGCCGAGACGGTGTGCAGGAAGTCGTGGCGGACGTCGTCCTCGCGCGTCCACTGCACCTTGACCGGCGCGCCGACCGCGCGGGAGAGCAACGCCGCCTCGAGCGCGAAGTCGCACTTGGATTTGCGACCGAAGCCGCCGCCGAGCAGCGTCACGTTCACCGTGACATCTTCGACCGGGATGCCGAGCGTCTTCGCCACGTCGTCGCGGGTTCCGCCGGGACTTTGCACGGGAGCCCAGATCTCGGCCTTGCCGTTCGCCACGCGCGCCGTCGCCACCGGCGGCTCCATGCTCACATGCGCGAGATGCGGCAGGTAGTATTCGCCGACGATCACCTTGTCGGCACCCTTCAGCGCGGCGTCCGCGTCGCCCTCGTTGCGCACCACCGCGCCCGGTGCGCGCACCGCCTTCTCGAGGTCGGCGCGGTACGCGACCGAGTTGTACTGCGCGTTGGGGCCGTCCTCCCAGACGATCTTCAGCGCGTCGCGGCCCTTGATGGCGGCCCCGGTATTGCGGGCGATCACCGCGACTCCGCCGAGTGGCTGGAACTTCGACGGCCAAGGCCAGCCCTGTACCTCGATGACCTTCTCCACCCCGGGGACAGCCAGGGCGTCCTTGGGATCAAACGAGACGAGTTTGCCACCGACCACGGGCGGGCGGGCGATGACGGCGTATTTCATCCCTGGCAGGCGGGTGTCGATGCCGTACTGCGCCTTCCCGGTGGTGATGTCGTGCAGATCGACCAGGCTGATCGTGCCCTTGCCGATATAGCGGAAATCCTTCGGGTCCTTCAGGTGAACGTCGGCCGCGTTCGGGACCGGCTGTGCCGCGGCGGCGGCGGCGAGATCGCCGAACCCCAGGCGTCGCCCGCTCGGCTCGTGCACCACCTCGTGGTTGACCGCCTTCACCTCGGAGACGGGTACGCTCAGGCGCTGCGCCGCCGCCGCCTCTAGCATCGTGCGCGCCATCGCGCCGATCTGTCGCATCGGGATGAGGTAGTGCCGGGTGCTGCGCGAGCCGTCGGTGTCCTGGTTGCCGTATTTCTCTTCATCACCGGGCGCCTGCCGGACGTGGACACGCGACCAGTCAGCCTCCATCTCGTCGGCGACGATCATCGGCAGGCTGGTGCGCACGCCGGTGCCCATCTCCGAACGGTGGGCCACGATCGTCACGATGCCGTCCGGCGCGATGGCGACGAACACGCGCGGGTCGACCACGGTGCCGTGCGGCATGGCGCCGGCGCCGGTCGAATAGGCGGCGATTGCGCGGCGCAACGGCACGGGGACGGCGAGCACGAGACCGCCGGCGATGCCGAGCCCCTTCAGCACGCCACGGCGCGAGACGTTTTCGATGGTAGGAGGTTTTCTGATATGCATGGCTCAGGTCCCCGTCGCTGCGAGGCGCAACGCCGCCTCGATGCGTTGATAGCAGCCGCAGCGGCAAAGATTGCCCGACATCGCCTCGCGGATCTGCTCGCTGCTGGGATGCGGGTTCTCGCTGAGCAGCGCCGCGCCCTGCATGATCTGGCCCGACTGGCAATAGCCGCACTGCGGCACGTTCGCCTCGCGCCACGCCTTCTGGACGGGATGGTCGCCCTTCGGATCAAGGCCCTCGATCGTCGTCACCTTCCGCCCTGACACATCGGACACTGCGGTGATGCAGGATCGTACCGCCTGCCCATCGACATGGACGGTGCAGGCGCCGCACAGGGCCTGGCCGCAGCCGAACTTGGTTCCGGTCAGGCCGACTTCGTCCCGCAGGAACCAGAGCAACGGCAATGCGGGATCACCATCCCAGCTTTGTTCCTGACCGTTGATCTTGAGCGTGATCATTGCTTCTCCCCGTCTTGTTCGGATGTCGGTCGCTTCGCCAAGATCGCAGCGGCGTCGATCGGGTGCTGCCCCGTGTCGGCCTGCGGCGGGCAGGAACGACCGGCGCCCCGTGAGAGCGCCGGTCGCGGCACTTCTACCCTATTTCTTGACGGCGAACACCCAGACCACGCCGCCCTGTGGGACATCGTCCTTGATACCGACATTGTCGCCGGCCAAGGCATCCTGGATGCGCTGCGCATCGACGCCCCAGCCGGACTGGACCGCGATGTACTCCGTCCCGTCGACCTCGTAGGCGATCGGCATCCCGACGATCCCGGAGTTGGTCTTCTGCTCCCACAACAGATCGCCGGTCTTGGCATCATAGGCGTGCAGTTTGCGGTCGTTGGTGCCGCCAACGAAGACGAGATCGCCCGCGGTCGTGGTTACCGAGCCGAACATCTGCGATTTGGCAAAAGTCTTCGACCAGGCTTTCTTGCCCGTCGCCGGGTCCCAGGCCTGTAGCTCGCCAATATGGTCGGCGCCCGGCCGGACAGTCAGGCCGATATCCTCGGCCTTGGTGCCGAGCCAGGGCTCGCCCGGTTTCAGGGGCACCTTCTGGCCGGTAAATCCGCTGCAGAGGTTCTCGTTGGTCGGCACGTAGACCAGGCCCGTCTTCTGGTTGTAGGCGGCGGACGGCCAATCCTTGCCGCCCCACAGCGAGGGGCAGAAAGTCACCCGCTTGCCGAGCACCGGCTTGTGCGCCGGATCGACGGTAGGCTTGCCGGACTCCGGCTCGATCCCCTTCCAGACGTCGGTGTAGACAAAGTTCCAGCCAGCGACATAGTCGATCCCGTTGGGCTTGCGCTCCAGCACCCAGAAGATGTCATCCCGGCCGGGATGGACGAGGGCCTTCACGCTCCTCCCCTTGATGTTCAGGTCGATCAGCATGGGCGCCTCGACCTCGTCCCAGTCCCACGAATTGTTCTGGTGATACTGGTGATAGGCCTTGATCTTGCCGTTGTCGGGATCGAGTTCGAGCACCGAGCTGGTGTAGAGGTTGTCGCCCGGATGCAGATCGCCCGGCCACGGCGCGGCGTTGCCGGTACCCCAGTAGACGGTGTTGGCGTCGGGATCGTAGTTGCCGGTCATCCACGCGGGACCGCCGCCGTTCTTCCAGTCGTCGCCCTTCCACGTATCGTGGCCGGGCTCGCCCTCGGCGGGAATCGTGAAGGTGCGCCAGAGCTCGTGCCCGTCATTGGCGTCGAACGCGACCACATAGCCCCGGACGCCGAATTCGCCGCCGGAGCCGCCGACCAGCACCTTGCCGTTCACGACGAGCGGCATCAGCGTCATGTACTGGCCCTTCTTGTAATCCTGGACCTTCTTGTCCCAGACCACCTTGCCGGTCTTGGCATCGAGCGCCACCAGATGATCGTCGGTGGTGGCGAGATAGAGCTTGTCCTGCCACAGCCCGACGCCGCGGTTCGTCGGATGCATCTGGAACAGGTCATCGGGCAGCTGCCGCTTGTAGCGCCAGATCTCATCGCCGCTGCGCGCGTCGAGCGCGATGACCTGACCCATCGGCGTGGTCACGAACATCACGCCGTTGTTGACGATGGGCGGCGCTTCGTGCCCTTCGTTGACACCGGTCGAGAAGGTCCAGACCGGCACCAGGTTCTTGACGTTCGACGCGTTGATCTGATCGAGCGGGCTGTAGCCCTGGCCGTCATAGCTGCGTCGATACAGCATCCAGTTGCCCGGTTCCGGGTTCTTGAGGCGCTCCTGCGTCACCGGGCTGTAGTTGTCGATCTCGGCCGCCGTCGCGGCGATCGGCAACAAACATGTGGACGCCACCAAACCGGACAGAAGCCAGTTCCTGAAACTCACGTTTGTTTCCCCCTTTTGAATTGCCGCCCGGCCCACACCGCAGCCGCACGGTCGGCGCCGTCAAGTCGACGTCTGCGGTCCGATCTTGCCGACAAATGCGCCGGCAACGAACAACGTCCCGTCCGCGATCCCCAGCGGCAGGGCCGCAAGGTGCCGCGGCGCCGGCCCGAATACCACCTCGGCATCGTGGCGTGGATCGTATTCCGAGTTGTGGCACAGGCACTTCATAACCTTCGTGTCGTCGTGCATCACCCACTCCGACACCACGCATCCCGCGTGCGTGCACACGGCGGAATAGGCAACGATCCCGTCCGCCGCCCGCGCCTTCGTGTCATCGCCGAGCTCGTCCGGCTTGAGCCGCACCACCAGCACTTCATTGAGCCGCGATCCGTTGCGCACGACCTTCGTCTTGGCATCGACCGGCCAAGCCGGCACCGGCGGGCCACCGAGCGGCAGGTCGGCCGACTTGATCACCTGCCCCTCCTTATTGCCTTCGGCGTAGACAAGATGATCGCCTTTCTGCGGTCGCTCGTCGCTGCCGGCAGGCTCCTCGTCGGCGCTGACTGGTTCCGACGAGATCCCCACACCGGTCGCCAGACCGGCGAGCAGGAGCGCTCGTCGCGCAACGCGGGCGGTTCCGTCGCCATGATTGCTTGCTGCTGCTGACACTGTTCATCCTCATCGAGAGAACATCAACTTTTCCTGCAGCCTCGTAGGCTCAGTCCCCCGACAGCGCGGCCCGTTGAACCGGGGGCAGCACGGCGGGCGAGCGCGGCGCAACGTAGGTGAGGCCATTCTGCTTCGCGAGCGGCGCGATCCGATCTCCTTGCTGCAGCTCGGTCAGCACCCTATCCACATCCCCGATCAACTTTGCCTCGCCCGTCAGGCCGACGAAGCCCATGTTGATAGCGGTCGAATGCAAGTAGCCCGAGGTGACCAACCGGTTGTCGGGATGCTTCAACCGCCAAGCGTCGAACGCCCGCAGGTCGACGAACGCGGCGTCGAGGTCGCCGGCCTGCACCGCATCGAGCAGCTTGCGGGAGTCCGGCAGATGCACGACACGCGCGACGAGCTGGCCTTCCCCGTACTGCATGGCGATGGCGTCGGCCAGTGTGGCGATTTGGACGCCGAGCTTGAGGTCCGCAAGATCGGCCAGCCGGCCGATATGCCGGTCGGCATCGCGCGACGACAGGACGACAGTGAGAGCGTCCAGCCGGTACGGCCGGGTGGCAAGCAGCTCGCCGAGCTTGACCCATCGACCGCGATCCTCGGACGTGGCACCCGCAAATGGCGGCAGCTTGGCGGTCGGGGCGAACGGGCGCTCGAGCGTATCCGTGCTGAGCGGATACTCGGCCACCAATTGGCACTTGCCGTCCGAGAGCAGCGCGTTGGCCTCTTTGGCCAGCTTGGCGTCCGGGTCGTCGCGGCTGACAAACCATTGTATCCGCACCTCACGGCCAAGTCGGTGCGCGATGACCTGGGCCAGCGCAGGAGCGAACCCGCTCGGACTGTCGCCGCCCCGCACCGAGACCGGCGGATCGTTCGACTGCATGCAGATCGCCAGGGGCGCCGCGTCCGGCTGCGCGACCTGAGCACTCGCCGCACCAGTCGCGCAGCCCAGCACGGTCAGCCCAATCGCCAGGACCGCTCTTCGCCTCACTTCGGCTCCACCCCGCCGGTTTCCACGTAGGCCCACAAAGCCTCGATCTCGTCCGGGTGCAGCACGTCCTTCCAGGGCGGCATGGCGTTCTTGCCGTTCTCCACCGAGTTGAAGAAACGCGCCCGTTGGTCGTGCGGGAATTTGCGGAGATCGAACGACACGTTTCCCGGATTGACCATGTGCGGTCCATGGCAGTGCGAGCATATGCTGGCGAACAGCTCACTTCCCTTGTCAAACTGGGCAGGCGTCGGCGACGGCTCGGCAGCCGCGACCGGTCGCGCCAAGCCGAACGCTGCGCAGAACGCCATTCCTGCGACAGTGCAGGCGGCACGTCTCATTCGATCCTCCAACCCGATAGACGGAGGCGACCCGGGAATGACGCCTCCGCTTGCTTGACCTGACGTTACTGTTGCTGCTGCGGCGCCAGGGCGAAAACCCAGAGCGAGCCCCCGGCGGGAACCGCGGACAGCCGCTCGTCACCCGAGAAGATCGAATAGACGCCGCCGATGCCGCTCGACACGGCGATATATTGCACGCCGTCCTGTTGCCAGGTGACCGGCTGGCCTTCGATGCCCGAGCCTGTCTTGAACTGCCACAGCTTGTTGCCGGTGTCGGCGTCGAACGCCTCGAGTTCGCCGGTCAGCTTGCCGGTGAACACCAGGCCGCCGGCGGTCGAGAGCACGCCCGAGAAGCGGGGAATGTCGCTCGGCGCCTCCCATTTGGCCTTGCCGGTCATCGGGTCCATCGCCTTGAGATAGCCGCGCGGTCCGTCCGGATAGACCCAGTCGATATCGGCGCCCCAATACGTCAGGCCGGCGCGGTATTGCGGCGTGGTGGATTTATAGTGCATGCCGATGTTGAGCGTGTTGGCGTAGATGAGCCCCGTCTTGGGATCGAACGAGGCCGGCATCCAGTTCTTGCCTCCCAGCGCGCTGGGCCACACTTCCTGCGGCTCGCCCTTGCGCACCTTGTCCGTCACTTCGGTCGGGATCGGCCGACCGCTCTCGGGGTCGACCCCCTTCGCCCAATTGATCTTCTCGACGTACGGATTGGCCGTGATCAGCTTCCCGTCCGTCCGGTCAAGCACGTAGAAGTAGCCGTTCCGGTTGGCGTCCATCAATACCTTGGTCGGCTTGCCGCCAATGTCGAGCGTCGCCAGGATCATCTCGGCGACGCTGTCGTAATCGTACGGATCGTTGGGCGAGAACTGGAAATGCCACTTGATCTGGCCGGTCTTCGGATCGAGCGCCAGCACCGAGCAGGTGTAGAGGTTGTCGCCCGGGTGGGTCTGCGGATTCCATGAGCCGGCGTTGCCGGTGCCCCAAAAAACCGTGTGCAGGTCGGGGTCGAACGACCCGGTGATCCAGGCCGACCCACCGCCGTGCTGCCAGGTGTCGCCCGGCCAGCTCGCGGCGTTCGGATCGCCCGGTCCGGCGACGGCGTAGGTCCGCCACAGATGCTTGCCGGTCTCCGGATCCCAGCCATCGATGAAGCCGCGGATGCCGTACTCAGCACCCGAGATGCCGGTGATCACCACGCCGTCGGCGACCAGCGGCGCCACCGTCATGGAATAGCCCGCCTTGAAGTCGATGGCGTTCTGCCGCCAGAGCTCCTTGCCGGTCTTGGCGTCGAGTGCGATGACGTTCGCGTCCAGCGTGGTGCGGAAGAGCTTGCCGTCGTACATGGCGACGCCGCGGTTGATGATGCCGCAGCAGACGATGCGCGGGGTCTCAGCCGGGTAATCGATCTTGGATTTCCACAACTGCTGACCGGTCTTCGCGTCGAGCGCCATGGTCGCCATGTTGGTCGTCACGTAGAGCACGCCGTTGTAGACGATCGGCTGCGACTTTTCGCTCTTGTTGTCGTCGTAGCTGTAGTTCCAAACCGGAACGAGGCGCTTGACGGTCTGGCGGTCGATCTGGGTGAGCGGGCTGAACCGTTGGAGGTCGTAGCCCATCCCGTAGTTTAGGACGTTGGCGGTGTCCTGTGCGCCGCGGGCCAGGTCGCTCGCCGTCTGAGCGTGTCCGCTGAATGGCATGAGTCCCGCAACCGCTGCAGCAAGCAGAAGCTTTCGCACCGTTTCTACCCTCCCTCGTTCCGCGCCGTTGGCTGACGCATGATGTCTATGCCCCGGGTACGCTTCGCCGTGGCGTATTCTGCAACCACATTAGCGTGTGTCAGGCAACGGGCGATAGACCCGCGGCAATGATTGCCGGATCAAGCCTGGCAACGGCGGGAGCAGGGGGGCGCACGACAATTTTGCGCAGGATCTCATGATTACGACCAACCGCGTGCTCGAACGCTTTGCTCGGCGATGGATCGCAGCCCTGCTGCTCGGATGCGCGCTGTTGCATCCCGACGGCCTGCGCGCCGACTTCGGACGCCGCGGTGATCCGCATCGGCTACATGCGCTTGCTGGATCACACGCCGACGATCTCGCTGCTGGACGCCGCACCGCCGGACGCCGGACTGGCCGGCGCCCTGCTGGCGCTGGACGACGACAACACCACCGGCCGCTTCGTCGGGCAGGAGTTCGAGCTGATCGACGCGCCGGTGCATCGAGGGGCCGACCTGACCGCTTCGCTGGCGAGGCTTGCCGATCAGGGCATTCGCGTCGTCCTCACTGACGTCCTGGGCGACGACCTGCCTCGGCTCGCCGATGTCGCGGCAGGGCGCGGCATCACGCTCCTCAATCTCGCCGCGCCGGACGACGCGCTGCGCGGCGTCGATTGCCGTGCCAACCTGATCCACGTGGCGCCGAGCCGCAGCATGCTTGCCGACGCGCTGGCGCAGGACCTGGTGTGGAAGAAATGGACGCGGTGGCTTCTCGTCTTCGGGTCCCATCCCGACGACGCGCAGCTTGCCGATGCGTACCGTCGCTCCGCCAAGCGGTTCGGCGCGCGGATCGTCGACGAACGGTTGAGCAAGGATACTGGAGGTTCGCGCCAGACCGACACCGGGTTGGTGCAGACGCAACAACTGATGCCGGTGTTGACCCAGGGTGCGCCCGAGCACGACGTGGTCGTTGCGGCCGACGAGAACGAGGTGTTCGCCGGATACCTGCCCTATCGCACGTGGAACGCGCGTCCCGTCGTCGGCTCCGCCGGCCTCGAGCCGGTGACGTGGGACCCGAGCAGCGAGTTGTGGGGCGGCACCCAACTGCAGAGCCGGTTCGAGCGTCGGGCGCACCGGCGCATGACCCCGCTCGACATGCAGGCCTGGACGGGGATGCGCATGATCGGCGAGGCGGCGAGTCGCGGCCGGACGGCGGACCCGGGCAAGCTGATCGCCACCATGAAAAGCCCGGATTTCGGCTTGGCCGCCTACAAGGGCCAGCGCCTGACGTTGCGCGATTGGGACCTGCAGCTCCGACAGCCGATCCTGTTGTCGGACGGCCGCACCGTCGTCTCCATCTCGCCACAGCCGGGGTTCTTGCATCCGGTGACCGAGCTGGACACTCTCGGCGTCGATCGGGGGGAAAGCAAATGCAGGATGCATTGAGCCGGCGAACGGCCGATCGCGGGCTCACCGACATGCCAGCGCCGCTCGGCACCGTCGCCGACGTCGATTTCTCCGCCGTCCTGTCGCCGCCCGAGCCGGCCCTGTCGGTGGCCGGCGTGAGCCATGCCTATGGGACCCGACGGGTGCTCGAGGATGTGACCTTTACGGTCCAACGGGGACGATTCACGGCCCTTCTTGGTCTGAACGGCGCGGGGAAGACCACGCTGTTCTCGCTGATCACGCGCCTGTTCGACACCAGGATCGGCAGCATCAGCGTCCTCGGCCATCGCATCGACCGCGCGCCGGGCGAGGCGCTGCGCCGGCTCGGTGTCGTCTTCCAGGCCCGCACGCTCGATCTCGATCTCACGGTGCGCGACAACCTGCTGTTCCACGCCGCGCTGCACGGCATCGGCGGAGGCGCGGCGAAGCGCCGGGCGGCGGCGGTCCTGGCGGAGGTGGACCTCGCCGACCGCGCGCGCGACAAGCCGCGCCACCTGTCCGGCGGGCAGATCCGGCGGGTCGAGATCGCCCGCGCCCTGCTCCATCGGCCGCCTCTGCTCGTCCTCGATGAGCCGACGGTCGGCCTCGACGTCGCCTCGAAGCTTGCGATCGTGGCACATGTGCGCGCGCTGGTTCGCGAGGGCGGCGTTGCCGTCTTGTGGGCGACGCATCTGCTGGATGAGATCGAGCCGGGGGACGACGTCGTTGTGCTGCACCACGGCAAGCAGCTCGCCGCCGGGCGCGTGGCCGATGTGTTGGCGCGCACGGGCGTCCCCGACCTGCGGGGCGCGTTCGCCGCACTGACCGGTCACGTCTCTCCGGGGAGTGCGCCGTGAGCGATCTCGCGCTGCCCAAACTGGCGCAGGACTTCGGCTGGGCCGGCTATCTGACCTGTCTGCGGGGCATCATGTGGCGCGAGACGCTCCGCTTCGTGCATCAGCGCGAGCGGTTCGTCTCCGCCCTCGTGCGGCCGCTGGTGTGGCTGTTCATTTTCGCCGCCGGTTTCCGGCAGATCCTGGGCGTGTCGATCATCCCGCCGTACGAGACCTACGTGCTCTACGAGGTTTACGTCACGCCCGGCCTGATCGCGATGATCCAGCTGTTCAATGGCATGCAGTCCTCCTTGTCCATGGTCTACGACCGCGAGATGGGCAACATGCGGATGCTGCTCGTCAGCCCGTTCCCGCGCTGGTTCCTGCTGGTCGCCAAGCTGCTGGCGAGCACGGCAGTATCGATCCTGCAGGTCGCCGCGTTCATGCTGATCGCGTGGCTGTGGGGCGTCGATCTGCCGCCCTGGTCGTTCCTGACGGCGCTGCCGGCGTTCGTGCTGGTCGGTCTGATGCTCGGGGCGCTCGGCATGCTGCTCTCCTCGGTGATCAAGCAGCTCGAAAACTTCGCCGGCGTAATGAATTTCGTCATCTTTCCAATGTTCTTCGCCTCCACGGCGCTCTCCCCGCTCTGGCTGATCCAGCAGTCGAGCCCGGTCGTCTACACGATCTGCCGTCTCAATCCGTTCACCTACGGCATCGAGCTGATCCGGTTCATGCTTTACGGCAAGCTCAACCTCGAAGCGTTGGCGGTCGTCGCGACGGTAACTCTCGTGTTCATGGTCGGCGCGATCCTCGCCTACGATCCCGCCCGCGGGCTGCTGGTCCGCCGGGGCGGGGGGCCTGGCTGATGCGTCCGGGCCGACGGGCGACATTGATCGGCTTGGCGGCGGGTCTCGCCGCAGCGCGGTCGCGCGCCGAGATGCCGCTTCCCGAGCTGCGACTCGGCATTCTCCAGTTCGGCACGGTGCAGTGGGTCGCCGAAATCATCCGGCGGCACGATCTGGACCGCCAGCACGGGTTCGCGCTGCGCACGGTCAAGCTCGCCTCCACCGATGGCGGGCGGATTTCACTGATGGCGGGAGGCACTGACGTCGTCGTCTCCGACTGGCCGTTCGTCGCCGTGCAGCGGGCGAGCGGCACGAAGCTGTGCTTCGCACCGTTCTCCAGCGCGTCCGGCGGCGTCATCGTGCGGCAGGACGCCCCGATCGGCTCGCTCGCCGATCTGCGTGGCCGGCGTCTCGGGGTGGCGGGCGGAGCCGCGGACAAGGCCTGGCTCCTGGTACAGGCCGCCGGCCGCAAGACACAGGGCATCGATCTGGCGACCGCCGCCGACATCGCCTACGGAGCACCGCCGCTGCTTGGCGCGAAACTCCAGCAGGGCGAGTTGGATGCGGTGCTCACCTATTGGAACTTCTCGGCCAAGCTGGAGGCGGCCGGCTTCCGTGAAGCCGTCTCGGTCGCCGAGTGTGCCGGCGCGCTGGGGCTGCCTGCCCGCATGAATCTCGTCGGCTTCGTGTTCCATCAGGACTGGGCAACCGCCACGCGGCCGGCGATCGATGGCTTGCTTGCCGCGTCGCAGCAGGCCCAGCAGCTTCTGGCCCAATCGCCCGCCGAGTGGCAGGCCGTTCGGCCGTTGATGGACGCCGAGAACGACGCGGTGTTCGAGCGACTGCGCCAGCGCTTCTGCGCCGGCATCGCCCATCCTGGCGCAGCGGCCGAGGAGCAAGCCGCCGCGAAGATGTTCGCGATCCTGCGCGAGACCGGCGGCTCCTTGGCGACCGGCGGCATCGACGCGCTGCCGTCCGGGATCTTTTGGCCGGTCAGAGATGCGTCGGGATAGCCCCTCGGCAATCCGTGACCGCGTGTTGTCGCTCGGCGGCTTGATCCTGCTCTGGTGGTTGACCGCGCGTCTCGTCGGCTCGCCCGCGCTGCTGCCCTCCCCCGGACATGTCGGCCTGTTCGCGTGGCACGAGCTGACCAGCGGCGACCTGCCGCGTGCGTTCGCTTCGACGTTGTCGCGCGTCGCGATCGCTTTCACCCTGGCGATGATCGGCGGCAGCCTTGTCGGTTATGCCGCCGGCCGATCCGCACGGGTCGATGCGCTGATCGACTCGTGGGTGGTGATCGCGCTGAACCTGCCGGTGCTGGTCGTGATCGTGCTCGCCTATATCTGGATCGGCCTCAACGACGTCGCCGCCGTGTTTGCGGTCGTGCTGGCCAAGGCGCCGACCGTCATAGTGACGGTGCGCGAAGGCGCCCGGGCGCTCGATCCCGCGCTGGCGGACGTGGCGCAGGTTTTTCGCCTCCCGGTGCGCCGCCGCCTGCGCTTCATCGTGCTGCCGCAGCTGCTTCCCTATCTCGCGGCGGCGGGGCGCAGCGGCTTGTCGATCACCTGGAAGATCGTGCTGGTGGTCGAGCTGCTGGGCCGGCCGAACGGCGTCGGCTACGTGCTCAACCTGCTGTTCCAGAACTTCAACGTCACCGGTGTCCTGGCGTACGGCCTGTCCTTTGCCGGCCTGATGCTGCTGGTCGAAGCGGCCCTCTTGCAGCCGCTGGAGCGGCGCGCGAACGCTTGGCGGATCGACGCCTTGCAGCCCGATGCCCAACCCGCCGGTGCTTGACGTGCGGATCGAGCGCAAGTCGTTCGCCTTACCGTCGGGCGCGAGCCGGACGGTGCTTCGCAACGTCGCCTTCGCAGTGACGCGGGGAGAGCTGGTGGGTATCCTCGCTCCGTCCGGTACCGGCAAGAGCACGATACTGCGCATCCTGCTCGGCCTCGACACGGCGTTCGATGGCACTCTCCGGCGGAATGCCAATCGGGTTGGGGTGATGTTCCAGGAGCCGCGCTTGCTTCCCTGGCTGAGCGTCGCCGACAATCTGCGCGTGGTTGCGACGGACGCGGCGCCGGCGCCCGACATTGCCGGTCTGCTCGACGAAGTGCGGTTGCCCGACGCCGCATCGCTGTTTCCCCGCCAGTTGTCGTTGGGCATGGCGCGTCGCGTGTCGCTCGCCCGCGCGCTGGCGGTCGCACCCGACCTGCTGGTGCTCGACGAGCCGTTCGCCTCATTGGACCCGCATCTCGCTGCCGTCCTCGGAGGAGTTGTCGCGCGCTGGGCAAGGCGCACCGGCGGCGCCGTCGTGCTTGCGACGCACGACCTGAACCAGGCTCTGGGTTTCGTCTCCCGCGTGCTGATCCTTTCGGGGCAGCCGGCCACGGTGGCGGCGAACCTGCCGGTGGGCGAGGAGGACTTGGCCAGCGCCCGTGCCGCCCTGCGAACGTCGATCGTCAAGGCGTTCGGGTTTCTCGGCGGACAGTGTGACGGCGCCGACGGATCGCCGTCGGCACGGCCACACATCTAGGCTCGACACAACAGGTTCGAGGAAGACGAGTGTATCTGCGACGCACCGAGTTCTTGCCTCTTCTGGTGCTCGATCGCCGTGAAGAGGCAGCGTCGTCCTGCGGGGCGCGTGCATCCCTGGCACGACCGCAGGAAGGGCTGCGCCGTCGTGATCGGCTTGGTGTGGCGATCGCGGTGTCGGTGGCGCTGCACGCGGCTGCCACGGGCGCCTTGCTGCTGATCGATTTTTCGCAAATCGGCGAGGCGCCTCCTGGCGAGACGGCATGGTCGTTCGTTATCGAGGCGGCGCCCGCACCTGTCCCGGTGGTCGCGGCGCCGCCGGAGGCTCCGGAACCGGCGACCGTGACGGCCCCTCCCGAGCCCGCCTTGCCCGAGCCGGCCGCGGCTTCGGTCGCGCCTCCGCCGGCGCCGCAACCGGACGCTGTCGCTAGTCAGCCCGCCAAGCCCGTCCGTCCTCCCGCCGACGCGCGGCCGCCGCAAGGGGCGCGGCACGCGGCGATTGCTGGGCCTCGGCCGTCGCCGGCGCGCCCTGCGGCGACGGGCTCCGTGCGATCAGGCGAAGATCGCACCCAGTCGCCGGTTGCCGAGACGATCGTTCCGGCGCGTCCGGTGGCGGGCATGAGCGCCAACCGGCCGCCGATCTATCCGCGCCTCGCGCAACGGCGGGGTGACGAAGGGTTGGTCGTGCTGCGGGTCGCCGTCTCGATGAACGGTCAGCCGAGTTCGGTCGTGGTGCTCCGCAGCAGCGGGCATGACAGCCTGGACGACGCGGCAACGGAGGCGGTACGGCAGTGGCGCTTCGTGCCCGCGACGCGCGGCGACGTGCCGGTCGCGGCCATGGCCGACGTGCCCGTCGAGTTCAGGCTGCCGCACTGAGCCGGTCGGTTCAGAACGTCACGCGCACGCCGCCGAAGCCGCCGACCGGGGCGGCCAGATTGTAGCTGCGAGGGTTGGACGCGTTCGGCGCCTGGGCGAGAAACACCGAATTGGTCGGCGCGAACGTACCGTAGACATAGTATTTCTGGTTCGTGACGTTCTCGACCCAGCCGAACAGTTCGAGGTGCTCGGTGACCTGATACCGGGTGTTGAGGTTCAGCACGAAGTAGCCCGGCAGCTTCGGCGTCAGGTTCGCCTCGTCGCCGAACAGGTACACGCCGGACGCGCCCACCGCCGTCGTGCCGATGCTCCACGCGTCGGTGACCTTGTAGCTGGCGCCGAGCGTCACCCGATGCGCGGGCACGCCGGGCAGCCGGTTGCCAGGCTGGACCACGATGGTGCCGTTCGCGTCGGCGGCTGGATTGTTCTGGCTCGCCTCGGCAAAGCCGGTCCGGAAAGTCGCGTCGGTGTAGGCATAACCGATCCAGGCCTCCCAGCGGGGCGTGGTGAGCTTGGCGCTCGCATCGACGCCTTGGCGGCGAGTGGAGCCGACGTTCTCAAAGAATGCGCGGCCTTGGATGGGGCTGTTGACGAACAGGATGTCGTCGGCGAGGTCGCTGTGGAACACGCCGATGCTGTAGGCGATCACGGCGTCGTCGAACGGCGCGAGGCGGCCACGCGCACCGGCCTCCACGGTGTGCGCCACGACCTGCTTGACGTCAGGGTCGCCGACGAAGAAGTTGGCCAGGCTGCACGGAGCCCCCGCGCTCGCGCAGGACAGTTCGGCCGGCGTAGGCGCGCGGTTGGCCTCCGAGTAGCCGGCATAGGCGGTCATCCAGGGCGTGAGCTTGTAGGCGAGCCCAGCCGCCGGGTTGAGCCGGCTGTATTGATGATTGCCGGTCAAGGAGGAGCCGTTCTGATCGTTGAGGTCGATCTCGGCAAGATTGAAGCGCGCCGACACGGTCGCCGAAAGGCGCGAGGTAAGGTCGAGCGTGTCGGTCGCGAACACGCCGTAGCTGGCGTTGCTGATGCCGACGCGCACCGGTGCGATCGAGCCGTCCGGCTGGTCGATCGGGAATCCCGGGCCAACGAACTCGCGGTCCGGCGACGAGAGGCCGCCGGCGCTCGACAAGCCGCTGAACGTGGTCGCGGCGCCGTCGAAACTCACGCCGGCGACGGCCTGGTTCCTGTGACCGAACAGCGTATCGGTGCTGGTCATTTGCGCCGCCGCGCCGTAGCCGTTGGTGTTCGTCGCCTGCTGGTCGAGCTGCGAATAGGGACCGCCGTTCAGGTAATCGGGGATCGGGCTGCCGCCCCGGTCGGTGAGGAACACCCCCGGTTCCTGGCACAGTGCGCCGGAGCCGTCGTTACACGGCGCGAAGCTCGGCGCGTTGCCGTTCAGTACGCGCTGCTGGAAGTTGAGGTAGTACGCGTTGCCCTGCACCGAGATGGTGTCGCTCGCCTGATAGCTGCCGCTCAGCGCGAGCTGCACATACTTGTTGCTGATCGTGTTCGGGGCGGTGAACTGGGCGCGCGGATCGGCGGCCAGCAGCTCGATCGGCGTAGTGCCCGGGCCGTTCAGGGTCGAGTTCGCGCCGGTGATGCCGAGATGCAACTCGGCGCGTTCGCCGCGCCAGCCGAGATCGCCGAAGAACGTCTGGACGTCGGAGGATTGTTTGTCGCGCCAGCCATCCTCGTGCAGACCGGTTGCCGCGAAGTAGGCGGCGGTGTCGCCGGCTTGGCGCCCGTATTGCACGTCACCTTGCACCCGGCCGAACGAACCGCCCGAAAGGTCAGCCTCGAGACCGTGATAGGTGAAGCCGTTCTTCAGCTGCACGTTGAGCGCGCCGCCCAGCGCGTTGAGCCCGAATGCCGGGTTGGAGCCTTCGAGGTTCACCTGGTCGATGGCAAGGTTCGGGATCAGGTCCCAGTCCACGGTATCACCGAACGCCTGATTGAATTGGATGCCGTTCACGTAGACGGCGAGGCCCTGCTCGCTGCCTTGCAGCGGCGAGGCCCGAAAGCCGTGATAGAACAGATCGGGCTGGTCGGGATTGCCCGAGGCATTGCTGAGGGCCACGCCGCCCACCTGCTCGCCCAGGGCGCGCGTCAGGTTGGGCGTGCCGTCGCGACGGACGTCGTGCGACCCGAGCACGGTCACCTGACCGGGAATTGTGTCGGGATCGACCCCGGAGCCGAGCAAGGGTGTGCTGCCGACCACATCGACCCTGGGCAGTATGGTCGGCGCGTCAGGCGATGATCGATCGCCTGCGCTCTGCGCCAGCGAGGCGACCGGCAGCGCTCCAAGGGCGAGCGCCGCGAGGATGCTTTGTGCCCGCGCACGCTGACGCGGAGTTCGTTTTGGCACGCGCAACCGGACGCCGCCCTCTTCTGGTAAGTCCCTCGAGGAGGTAAGCCATGCTCGCCTTCGTTGCGCAACGTGGGATCATGCTGATGCGCACCATGGTTTAGCATTCGCGGTCGGCGCCGGCCTGATCGTTGGCGCGATACCGTCGTCCGCCTCCGAGTTCGGAAGAGCAGCAGGAGCTGAGGCTTCCCTTGCCACGGAGCGGCACTACCTTCACGGGCCGGCCGTTCACGCTTTCAATCGGATCGGTCGGACTTCGACTTGGGGGCCGGCACGTCGCGTTGGGCGGCAATGCCGGAGGACTCCTATCGGTTCGTGATCCCGGACGATCGGCCAGCCCGTAAAGCTCCCGGCGTGCTTCTGCGCATCCCGTTCGGCGGTCCTTGAAGGCTCGGGCCCGAACCTACTCGGGTTCGCCCCCGGCCCAATCGGACCGTCGTGACCGTTTGTGGGTCGGTTAACATCGTGCAAAATCCGGCCATGAGGATTTGCTTCATCGGCGACAGCTTCGTGAATGGGACGGGTGACGATGATTGCCTGGGTTGGGCTGGTCGTCTCTGCGCTGAGGCCAGACAACGCGGACACAACATCACGCTCTACAACCTTGGTATCCGCCGCGACACCTCAGGCGACATCGCAGAAAGGTGGGAGCGCGAGGCCGCGGCCCGGCTGGCACCGGAACATGACGGAAGAGTTGTTTTCTCCTTCGGCGTCAACGACTGCGTTCACGACTTAGGAGGGCGGCCCAGGGTTCCGGAGGATGCGGCCGTCATCAACACGCGCTCGATCCTGGAGCGCGCTCAGGCGAGATGGCCCACTCTAATCATTGGTCCACCCTGCGCGGGAGAGGCTGCTCTCGATCTGCGAGTGAAGAGCTTGTCCAGCCGTATGGAACTTCTCTGCACAGAACTGTCGTTACCTTTTCTAACTCTCTTTCCTTCCCTGGAAGGCAATGAAACTTGGCGTCACGAGGCACAGCAGGGAGATGGAGTCCATCCAAACAGGGGCGGCTACACCCTTCTCTTTCGTGCCATTGTTGGATGGGAACCTTGGAAGGCCTGGGTTCCTTAGGCCTGCTCACAATTCAACCAGCGGCAGCTCGCCCTGGTCACAGACTATCGATCCTGGTTGGGTTCGAACCTCGAGAAGCGCCTGAGAGTGCCGGTGGCGATACGGCGATAGACGAAGCCAGGGGAAAAATCCTTGGCGGACTGTACTGCCGCGTCGAGCAGGCCATGATGGGGAGACTTGCCGCAGGCGGGGTCGGTAGCGGCGGCGTCGCCGGTCAGGGCAAAGGCTTGGCAGCGGCACCCGCCCCAGTCGATCTCCCGCCGCTCACACCCGGCGCACGGCGCAGGCATCCAGTCGGTGCCGCGAAAGCGGGCGAACGCGTCCGATGCGCGCCAGATCTCGGCAAGCGTGGCCTCACGTATGGAGGGAAACCGGAAACCCGGCAGGCTTTCGGCGGCGTGGCACGGCAACACGAGCCCCGCCGGGGTGACGCTGAGAAAACGCCGTCCCC
This sequence comes from uncultured Alphaproteobacteria bacterium, assembly GCA_963719345.1. Classification (GTDB taxonomy): domain Bacteria; phylum Pseudomonadota; class Alphaproteobacteria; order Acetobacterales; family Acetobacteraceae; genus CAVRCA01. The sequence continues at coordinate 42,355 of CAVRCA010000004.1, read as the reverse complement.
AGCCGCCCATGCACGATTTCGGCAGACGCGCATGATAGTCGGGCACGACGTAGTCGATCACGACGGCGCCGGCGAGGCGGGCCCGCGCCGTCTCGACGTCTTCGGTCGCACGGTCGAGCTGGACGCGGGAGGGCAGCAGCGCCGCCCGGTTGGCCAGCGCCCAGCCATAATACTGCACGTGCGCGACCTCGATCCGCGCCGCGCCGAGCCCGGCCGCCATCTCCAGCATCGCCGGCAGATTGCCGAGGTTCTGCCGATGGACCACCAGATTGACGGTGAGCGGCAAGCCGGCGCGTCGCACCATCGCCGCAACTTCACGCTTCTTGCGCTGAGCCCCCGTCAGGCCGGCGACCCGGTCGCCGTTCGCGTCGTCGGCGTCCTGCATGCTGAGTTGGAGGTGGTCGAGCCCGGCTTCGGCCAGCCCCTCCACCCGTGCCTCGTCGAGCAGCACGCCGGAGGTGATCAAATTGGTGTAAAGCCCCACGTCGACCGCGTGCCGGATCAGCTCCGCAAGGTCGCGTCGCGCCGTCGGCTCGCCGCCGGAGAAGTGGACCTGGAGCGCCCCGAGCGCTGCCGCCTGGGTGAGCACGCCCCGCCACTCCTCGGTCGTGAGCTCGACCGAGGCGCCGCCGAGCTGCATCGGGTTGGAGCAGTAGGGACACTGCAGCGGGCATCGATGGGTAAGCTCGGCGAGCATCGCCAGAGGTGGCTCGACAGGTTTCATGATTGTCTCGAACATGTCCTGCCCCATCATGGACGGTATGGTGCCCCGGCCAATGCGCATGTAGGATCGTACAGCAGCGGCCGGACACCCGTCGGCCACTCAACAAGGGAGAGTAGATGATGTCCACTTGGCGCAAACCGATCATCACCCGTATCGCCGTAGGCTGCGAGATCAACGCGTACGGCTGCGCGGTCGTCTGACGTCACGGTGGCGGTTCCGGCGAGGCGGCGTCGTCCAACACCCTGTCGTCGGCGAGTTCCTGCAGCATCGCCATAACATCCGCCTGAACCTCGTCCACCGGAGCATTGAACTGTGCCGCGAGTTGCTCGGCGATCGCCCGGACCGGGCGAGCGCCGTCGACGAGCTTCAGCACCGCGACCGCAATCTCGTCCGGCATCATCAGCCGCTCGGGCGCCAGCAGGACCCAGGCCTGTCGCGTCGCATCGAACCGCAGCCGCGTCCCGCGCGGGAAGTGCGGCACCGACTCCGGGGCGATGATCGTCGGCCGGCGCGCCGTCATCGTTCGGACGGCACGAAGGCGCCGGGGGGTATGTGCCGTGGCTCCACGTAGGCATGCCAGAGCGCGTCCATCTGCGCCCAGAGAACGTCGCACTTGAACCGGAGCGCCGCCAGCACGCCGTCCTGCTCCTGTCGGGTCCGCGCGTGCGCCTTGCAGTAGTCGAGTGCGAACTGCACGTCCTGGGGCGCCTGCGTCAGACGGGGCTGGAAGTAGGCCAGCGTTTCGCGGCTGATGAACGCGTAGTTGGCGAGCATCCCATCAACCCGCTCGGCAATGATGACGGGCGAAAACATCTCGGTCAGTGACGATGCCACCGCGTCCAGCAGCGACTGGTCGCGTACGAATGCGACGTAGGCGTCGACCGCGAAGCGGGTGGCCGGCAGCAGCCCGCGCGTCGAGATGACGTAGTCGCGGTCGAGCCCGACGCCATCCGTCAACCGGAGCCAACGCTCGATGCCGCCGGGCTGCTCGCCGTCGCCGTCGTGGTCGATCAGGCGCGATCGCCACGCGCGGCGCAAATCGGGCGTCGGCAGTCGCGCGATGAGCGTCGCGTCCTTCGCCGGGATGCGGCACTGGTAATAGTAGCGGTTCAGCGCCCACGCCTGGATCTGCCCGCGGTCGAGCTTGCCGCTGTACATGAGTTTGTGGAACGGGTGATTGCTGTGGTAGCGCTCGGCGCCGATCGCACGCAGCGCCGCTTCCAGTTCGTCCGCGCTCAGGACGCTGTCGCCCCCGTCCTCTGCATGACTCACAGCACGATCTCCATTCCGTCATAGGCGACTTCCCAGCCGGCCCGCTCGACCTCCGCCCGCTCCGGTGAATCCTCGAGCAGTACGGGATTGCTGTTGTTGATGTGGATCAGGATTTTGCGGCCGACGCCGAGATCGCGGAACCCGGCCAGCGTCCCATCCGGGTCGGCAACGCTCATATGTCCCATCCGTTTGCCGGTCTTCGCGCCCGACCCCTCCCGGATCAACTCGTCGTCTGTCCACAAAGTGCCGTCGAAGAACACCAGCTGCCCGCCGCGCAGCCGGTCGCGCAGCGCGGGAGGGAGATGGGCACACCCCGGAATAATGGTGCAGCCGGCGCCGGACGCGTCCGCTAGATGGAGCCCCGCCGTATCCTCGGGCGTGCCCGCGAGAGCGGCGTCCTCCTGCTCCAGATAGAGCGGCACTTTGCCGGGCACCGGGAACAGTTCGGCCGCCAGTCCGCCGGGCAGAGCGAACCCCTGCTCGAGGAGCACGTGCTGGCGCCTCACGCAGGTAGGCGAGAGCGCGCCGAAGATCGGATTGGCGCGCAGGGCATCGTGGACACGCCCGGTTGCGAAAAGGGTGAACGGCTGACTTTCCCGCAGGCTGAGCAGCCCGGCCACCGCGTCCACCTCGCCTCCGGTGAGGACGACGGCGGAGATCGGCGAATGTCGCCGGCCGTGCCGCGGATGCAGCACCGGACGAGCCTCGATCTGTTGTCGCAGGTCGGGGCTGGCGTTGACCACCACCCAATGCTCGCCGTCGCCGGAGACAGCGACCGAAAACTGGGTGCGGGGGCGTGCGGCCGGATCGCCGGCGCGGGCTCTCCGGCAAGCCGTGTTGTTGGCGTTCCACTGGGGAAATCCGCCACCGGCCGCGGCTCCAAGAACGACGATGCGCAGCACGTTTCCTCCAGCGCCACCGACGGGTTCGCCATTGCGCTGCCCGTCGAGGGGAGTGTGTAGCCCGAAACACGTGGCCCAGAAACGCACCCTGGCTTATCGCCGCGCCGCCCCCCGCCGAACTGCGGGCCGTTCCGCGGGTTAAGCGCCTGTGACGGTGACGCGGAAATGACGAGCGGCTGGCCACGCGGTGTCGGGGTGATGGGCGAACGCATCCGTACGTTCGACTGGACCCGCACGCCGCTCGGCGCGATCGAGGCGTGGCCGCAGAGCCTGCGCACTGTCGTCGATCTCATGCTCGCAAGCCGCCAACCGGCCTGCATCGCTTGGGGTGCCAGCCTCACTTCGCTCCACAACGACGCGTTTACCCCGCTGTTCGGCAGCAAGCATGCCGAGGCCTTGGGCAAACCCTATGGGGAGCTGTGGGCCGAGAAGTGGGACCAGTATCGTCCCGTGGTTGAGGCCGCGATGGCCGGCGAGGCGCGCCAGTTGGCGGACCGGCCTGTGCCCCTCGCCGACCATTCGGCAAGCTGGTTCACGTTTTCCTGGGTACCCCTGCGCGACGAGGCCGGGGTGGTCGCCGGCTTCTACTGTAACGCGACCGATACGACGGAGAAGGTCCACGCCGAGCGGCGCTCGTCCGAGAGCCAGGAGCTGCTCCGCCGTGCGATGGGCATCGGCACCGTCGGCGTGCTCTTCTTCAGCCTCGACGGGCGCATCACCGACGCAAACCAAACCTTTATACGGCTCAGCGGCTTCAGCCGTGACGAACTCCTCAGCCTGCCCGACTGCGAGCGGCTGACCACGCCCGAGTTCATGCGGAGAACCCGGCTCGCGGCGGAAGAACTTGCCAGCTCCGGCGAGACCGCGCCGTTCGAGAAGGAGATGATCCGCAAGGATGGTTCGCGCTGGTGGGGGCTGTTCGCGCCGATGCGGCTCAGCGGCAGCGGGCGGACCTCCCAATGCATCGAGTTCGTCATCGACATCACCGAGCGCAGGCGGACCGAGGACGCGCTGCGCGTCGGCGAGGAGCGCCTGCGCCTCATCGTCGAGAACGCGCGCGACTACGCGATCTTCATCACCGACCCCGATGACCGGATCACCGACTGGCTCCCCGGTGCCGCGGCCGTCTTCGGGTGGACGGCGGAAGAGACGATCGGCCGGCCCGCCGACATCCTGTTCACGGCGGAGGACCAGGCGAGGGGCGAAGCCGACAAGGAGATCGAGACGGCGCGCGCGGAGGGGACGGCTCCGAACGTGCGCTGGCACCAGCGCAAGGACGGCTCGCGCGTCTTCATCGACGGCAAGGTCACGGCATTGCGCGACCCGGAGGGAGGGGTGCGAAGCTTCCTGAAGATCGGCCAGGACGTGACCGAACGCCGGGCTGCCGAGGAGGCTTTGCGCGAGGGCGAACGGCGGTTCCGCACGTTGGCCGAGGGCATCCCGAACCTCGTGTTCCGCTCCCGCAGTTCGGGCGAGCGGACGTGGGGCAGCCCGCAATGGATCCGCTACGCCGGCCTCTCGGAGGCGGAGAGCATCGGCCTGGGCTGGCTCGACGCGGTCCATCCCGACGACCGCGCCGCGACGATGGCGGCCTGGGCCGAGGCCGAGGCGAGTGGCCTGTTTTCCGTCGAGCACCGGACGCGCCGCGCGGCCGACGGCGCGTATCGCTGGTTCCAGAGCCGCGCCCTGCCGGTGCGGGACGCCCCGGATGCGGAGCACCCCGAGGGCCGCATCGTCGAATGGCTCGGGACCTCGACCGACATCGAGGACCAGATGCGCGCGCGCGAAGTGCTGGCCCGCGGCCGCGAGGGATTGGAGACACTGGTCGCCGCGCGCAGCGCGGAGCTGATGGCCGCCGAGGAGACGCTTCGGCAGACGCAGAAGATGGAAGCGGTGGGCCAGCTTACGGGAGGGATCGCGCACGATTTCAACAACATGCTGCAGGGCATCGCGGGCGGCCTCGAGATGGCACGGCGGCGGGTCGCGGAAGGTCGTGCCGGCGAGGTCGGGCGCTATCTCGACATGGCGCTCGAAGCGGTCGGCCGCGCCGCGTCCCTGACGCAGCGGTTGCTGGCGTTCGCGCGACGGCAGCGCCTCGAGCCGAAGCTGATCGATGCGGACCAGCTGATCTCCGGCATGGCGGACTTGGTCCGCCGCACCATGGGGCCGGGCATCCAGATCCACCTCAAGCTGTGCGACGGCGCGGGTCGCGTGCTGTGCGATCGGAGCGAGCTGGAGAGCGCGCTGCTGAACCTCTGCATTAACGCGCGCGACGCCATGCCCGACGGCGGACGGCTGACGATCGCTACGGAACAAGCAATGCTGTCGGCCGCGGATGCCGCGGGGCTCGGCGATGCCGAGGTCGGCGAGCACGTCGTGATCTCGGTCGCGGACACCGGCGCGGGCATGTCCCCCGATGTGCTCGAGCGGGTGTTCGAGCCGTTCTTCACGACCAAGCCGCAGGGGCAAGGAACCGGATTGGGCCTGAGCCAAGTCTATGGCTTCGTCCGGCAGTCCGCCGGCCTGGTCCGGGTCGAGAGCGCACCCGGACAAGGGACCACCGTGCGCCTCTGCCTGCCGACACGGGCCGGCCCGGAGGTCCGCCATCGCGGCCGAGACCGCCGAGGCGTCAGCCGCCCTCTCGGAACGGACGGCTTCCAGCGGGACGGTGCTGCTTGTCGACGACGAGAGCGCCGTCCGCGGACCAGCGGTCGAGCGACTGACGCGAGCTCGGCTACAGGGTGCTGGAGGCGGTGGACGGGCCGGCTGCCATGCGCGTTCTGGAGAACGAGAGGCGGATCGACCTGCTGGTCACCGACGTGGGCCTGCCGAACGGGATGAATGGGCGACAGGTGGCCGAGGCGGTGCGCGAGCGGGTTCCCGGCGTGCCGGTGCTGTTCATCACGGGCTACGCCGGCACCCGGCTGCCGCCGGGGACCGAGGTGATCGGCAAGCCCTTCGAGCTCGACACGCTGGTGCGCCGGGTTCAGGCGCTGCTTGGCCGACAGGAATGGGCCGACGGCCCCGCTCGCCCAGGAGCCTGAAGACCTGCGTGAACAGGCGGCGGCGCTCCCTAGGCAAGCGGCTGAGGGTCAGCCAATCTTGCCACCAAGCGAGCCGGGCCGGACTTAACGGTCGCGTGTCGGTGACGAGCACGACATTATCGCCTGCCTCGTGCTACCTGCCGAAGGAACCTCGCCATGCCCGACACTCCCGTCCTCATCGCCGGCGCCGGTCCGACCGGGTTGGTATTGGCGATCAGCTTGGCGCGCCGCGGTGTGCCGTTCCGCCTGATCAGCCAGGCGGACGGTCCGGGCGAAACTTCGCGGGCGATGGGCGTGCATGCCCGCACCCTCGAGTTCTATCGCCAGTTCGGGTTCGCCGATGCGGTGGTCGCCCAAGGCATCCAGTCCGAACGGATGCACCTGCGCGAGAGCGGCCGCGACGGCCGCGCCAGGGAGGTCACCACGTTCAGCTTCAAGGATTTCGGCGACGGCCTCAGCCCGTACCCGTTCCTGCTGACCTACCCGCAGGACGCGCATGAGCGCTTCCTGGTCGAGCAGTTGGCGACGGCGGGTCGCAGCGTCGAGTGGGGTGTGACGCTGACCGGATTTACGGAGGACGATGACGGGGTGCACGCGACCCTTGAGCACCGCGACGGACGCACGGAGGCGGTGACGGCGAGCTACCTCTGCGGCTGCGACGGTGCCCACAGCCAAGTGCGGCAGTCCCTGAAGCTCGGCTTCCCCGGCGGCACCTACGATCAATTGTTCTATGTCGCCGATGTGAAGATCGAGGGCGGCTTCAAACAGGACAGCTACATCAATCTCGGCGAGCACATCCTGGCGCTGATGCTGCCGGTTCGGGTCAGCGGCATGCAGCGGCTGATCGGCCTGGTTCCCCCCGACCTGTCGCACCGCACCGACCTGACGTTCGACGCGATCCGCGGCGAGGTCGAGCCGTTGCTGGACGTGCATGTGGCCGAGGTGAACTGGTTCTCGACCTACCGGGTCCACCACCGGGTCGCCGCCCGGTTCCAGCGTCGGCCGCGCGTTCCTGCTCGGGGACGCCGGGCATATCCATAGCCCGGCCGGCGGTCAGGGCATGAACACCGGGATCGGAGATGCCGTCAATCTCGGCTGGAAGCTGGCGCAGGTCGTCGCCGGTCGCGCCGATCCGGCGCTGCTCGACAGTTATGAGCCGGAGCGGATCGCGTTTGCCCGCAAGCTCGTCGCCACCACCGACCGCGCCTTCACGCCGATGGTGGCGGAGGGCATGCGCGGCGAGTTCACGCGCCGCATTCTTGCTCCTCTGGCGGCCAACGTGATGACCCGCTTCGCCTTCACCCGCCATGCCGCCTTCCGCACGGTGTCCCAGATCCACATCCACTACCCCGACAGCGTGCTCAGCGTCGGCGAAGCGGGGCACGTCCAAGGCGGCGACCGGTTGCCCTGGACCGGCGGCACCGGCGAGGACAATTTCGCCCCGCTGCGCTCCTGCGACTGGCAGATGCATGTCTATGGCAGCCCCGAAGAGGGACTCGCCGCCGCCTGCGACGCGCAGGCGCTCCCATTGCACGGCTTCCCGTGGAGCGCTGCCGCGCATGAGGCGGGGTTCGAGCGCGATGCGGCCTATCTGGTGCGTCCTGACGGCTATGTCGCGCTTGCCGCGAGCCGGGGTGCTGCCGAAAAACTGGCCGCCTATATCGAGCGGCTGGGTTTGCATCTGCGTCTCGGAGTCCGCCAGTGAGAAGTCCGTGACGTGTTTCTGGCCGGTTTTGCGTGGCTCGCGGCAACCCCGGTGTGGGCGGCGGGGGACGCCGAGCACGGCAAGGCCGTGTTCTCGCAGTGCGGCATCTGCCACGCGGTCGAGCCCGGCAAGCCCAAGCTCGGGCCGAGCATGTTCGGCGTGGTCGGCCGGCATGCGGCCAGTGTGCCCGGTTTCGCCTATTCCACGGCGATGAAGGCCTACGACGTGACCTGGACGCCCGAGACGCTCGACCGTTATCTCGCGGCGCCGATGAAGACCGTCCCCGGCACACGAATGGCGTTTGCGGGCCTGTCCGACGAGAAGAACCGCCAGGATGTCATCGCCTATCTTGAGACCCTCAAGTAGCCGTCGTTTGCCGAGACGCTACGGCTCGCGCGGGCGCCGATCGATCACCCGCTTGGCCTTGCCGATCGAACGTTCGAGTGTCCCGGGCGGCTCGACGACGATGCGCGTGGTGATGCCGAGGCTGCCCTTGATGGCGTGACGAACGCGCGCGGCTTCGTCCGGCAGGCCGGCACCGTCCCAGTGCTCCGGCCGGGCCTCGGCGTGTACCGTCATCTGGTCCATGCGGCCGTCGCGGGTCAGCTCGATCTGGAAGTGACCGCCGCACCAGTCGCAGGCGAGCAGCGCCTCCTCGATCTGGGTCGGAAACACGTTCACCCCGCGCAGGATGATCATGTCGTCCGATCGCCCGGTGATCTTGCGCATCCGCCGCATCCCGGGCCGCGCCGTCCCCGGCAGCAACCGGGTGAGATCGCGGGTGCGGTAGCGCACGACCGGGAACGCCTCCTTGGTCAGCGAGGTGAACACCAATTCGCCGGTTTGCCCGTCCGGCAGCGCCTCCCCGCTCGCCGGGTCGATCACTTCGGGCAGGAAATGGTCCTCCCAGATGTGCAGCCCATCCTTGGTTTCCACGCATTCCTGCGCGACACCCGGGCCGATCACCTCGGAGAGGCCGTAGATGTCCACCGCCTGCATGTCGAACGCGGTCTCGATCTCGCGCCGCACGGCGTCGGACCAGGGCTCGGCGCCAAAAATGCCGACCCGCAGGGCGGTGGCGCGCGGATCGATCCCCTGGCGGTGGAACTCGTCGAGCAGCGCCAGCATGTAGGACGGGGTGACGGTGATCAGCTCCGGGCGGAAATCGTGGATCAGCTGCACCTGCCGCTCGGTCATGCCGCCCGACATCGGCACCACCGCGCAGCCCAGCCGCTCGGCTCCGGCATGGATGCCGAGGCCGCCGGTGAACAGCCCGTAGCCGTAGGCGTTGTGCAGCATCATCCCGGGCCGTCCGCCGGCGGCGCGCAACGAGCGGGCGACCACGTCCGCCCACATGTCGAGGTCGACCTGCGTGTAGCCGACCACGATCGGCTTGCCCGTGGTCCCGGATGAGCAGTGGATGCGGGCGATGCGCTCGCGCGGCACCGCGAACATCCCGAACGGGTAGGTGTCGCGCAGATCCTGCTTGGTGGTGAACGGAAAGCGCGTGAGGTCCGACAGCGCCCGCACGTCGCCCGGATGCACGCCGGCGGCGTCGAACTTGGCGCGGTAGAGCGGCACGTTGTCGTAGGCGTGGTGGAGCGAGCGGCGCAGGCGCTCGAGCTGCAGCGCGACAATCTCGTCCCGCGACGCCCGCTCGGCCGGGTCCAGCGCCTCGGCGACCGATGGTTCGGACACCTGCGTTCCTCGCTGACTTAACTGTTGCTCCGCTCTTATCCTCGGCAAGTCGTCCGATCAACTCGCGTGGCGGTTCAGGAACGTCAGGAGCCGGACGTTGAAGGCCTCGGGCTCGGAGACGTTGAGCGCGTGGCCGCCGGACCGGGCGAGGTGCAACTCGGCTTCCGGGATCGCCGCCGCCAGCCGCTCGGACTGCGTGCACGCCACCAGCACGTCGTCCTGGGCGGCGATCAGCAGCACCGGCACATGCAACGCGGCGAGATACGGGGTGGCATCGAACGCAAGCAAGGCGTCGATCCGACGCAGCAGGCTGTCCTCGCCCTGGAAACCCGCCAGGGCGTGCGCGTCCTCCTGCTGCATCCTCGCCTCGTGCTCGGCAAGCCAGGAGGCGGGATAGAGAAAAATCGGCTGGGCCCGCACATAGGCTTCGGCCCCCGCGGCGCGCAGCAGGGTGAGGCGGGCCGCGAAGCAGCGCTTGGTGTGGGCGTCCGCCTTGGCCCAGCCGTTCACGACGGTGAGCGACCGGAGGCGATGCGGGTGGTGCCGTGCGAACTCCAGCCCCACCAGTCCGCCCAGCGCGTGGCCGACGAAATGGCAGGACGGGGTGTTGGAGGCATCCAGGATGGCAAGCACGTCCTGGGCCATTGCCGCGATGCTGTAGCCATCGGGCAGGTTCACCCGGTTGCGCCCGGTGCCGGCGTGATCATAGGCGATGACCCGGCGGGATTGCAGCGCCGCCATCTGCGGCTGCCAGTAGCTGGCGACGCCCCCGAGGCCGGCGGAGAGCAGCACGGTTTCGGTTCCGGGATGCGCCCCTTCGTGCAGGTCGTAGTGCATGCGGCCGGGATCAGGCCTTGCGGCCGAGATGGGCGATTGTGGCGATCTCGACCAGGGCGCCCGGCTTGACGAGCCCGCACTGGATACAGAACCGGGCCGGTTTGTCGCCCGGAAAATACTCGGCGTAGACGGCGTTGATGGCCGCGTAGTTGGCCCAGTCGGTGATGAAGATCGAGTTGTTGGTCACGTCGGCCATCGTGCCGCCGGCCGCCTCGATCACCGCCCGGATGCTGCGCAGGACGTGGTGGGTCTGTGCCGCTGCGTCCCCGATATGGACGACGTTCGCGTCCGCATCGAGCGGCAGCGTGCCGGAGACGTAGACGACGCCATCCGCCACCACGCCCGGCGAGTAGGGGGCGAGCGGCTTGCCGGCGTTGGCGGGAACGACAGGGGTCATCGGCATCAGGCGTCTCGTTCGCTCGGGCCGGCGTTGCGCTGCAGGGCGGCACGAAACTCGTCGACGCTGGAGACCCAGCCGAAGAACGTCTCGATGTTGTAGAGCGCGGCCTGCTGGATGAAGGCGGGACCGGCCTGGTGCGTCGCGTCGTGCAGCACCACGCCGAAATACTCGAGGAAGAAGCCGTCGCGCAGCGTCGATTCGACGCACACGTTGGTCGCGATGCCGGTGAACACCAGGGTGCGGACGCCGCGCGAGCGCAGCACGCTGTCGAGGTTCGTGTTGTAGAACGCGCTGTAGCGCGGCTTCGGGATGACGATGTCGCCTGGTTGCGGGCGCAGCGCGTCGACCAGTTCGTAATCCCAGCCGCCCTTGGCGAGCAGCTTCCCCTGCAGCTCCGGGCGCCCCCGCATCGTCTTGAGCGCGTTCGACTTGTGCCAGTTGGGCGAGCCCGGTCCGCCCGCCTCGACGTAGTCCGCGTCCCAGCCGTTCTGGAAGAAGATGACGGGCATGCCCGCGGCCCGCGCGGCGTCGGCGGCCTCCCGGATGCGACCGATGGCGGCGGCCGCACCCGACATGTCGAAGCCCGCGAGGTCGAGGTAGCCGCCCGGCGAGGCATAGGCGTTCTGCATGTCGACGATGATCAGCGCGGTCTCGTCGGGCCGGAACAGCAGGGGTTCCGGCCGGGCCGGCAGTTCGCGGGTCGCCGGGTGTTCGGCAGGAAGATAGCCGGCCGGCCGGGTCATTCGGCAGCCTCCTGGGCGGCGGCGACATGCTGGCGGCACCGCATCAGCGGCTGGATGCGCTCGCCGAAAATCTCCGTGCCGCTGATGAACTCGTCGAAGGTCAGCAGCACGCCGGCCAGCCCGGGAACCGTGGCGACCTCGTCCAGCATGCGGGCGACGCTGGCGTAGGAGCCGACCAGGGTGCCCATGTTGATGTTCACCGCCGAGGTCGGGTCCACCATCTGGCGCACGTTGGTGTCACCGGCCGATTTCTTGTCGGCTGCGCCCTGCTGCGTCAGCCAGGCCAGGGCCTCGGTATCCGCCCCCGCCTTGTAGTGTTCCCATTTCGCCATCGCCTCGGCGTCGGTCTCGTCGGCGATGATCATGAAGAGGGCGTAGCGACGCGACGGACCGCCCGGTCTTCGCGGCCGCGGTCTGCATCCGCGCAATGGTGCCGGCGCACGCGGTCGGCGTGTTCAAGCCTTTGCCGAAGCAGAAATTGTAGTCGGCGTAGGCGGCGGTGAACGCCATCCCGGCCTCGCTCTGGCCGGCGCAGATCAGCTTCATGTCGGCCTGCGGGCGGGGGCTCAGACGGCAATCGTTCATCTGAAAGAACTCGCCGCGGAAGTCGGAGACGCCGGTGCTCCACAGGTCGCGCAGGATCTGCACGTATTCGGCAACGTAGTCGTAGCGCCGGGCGAAATACTCGTCGCCCGGCCAGAGGCCCATCTGGTCGTATTCCGGTCGCTGCCAGCCGGTGATGACGTTGAGCCCGAACCGCCCGTCGGAGATCGAGTCGATGGTCGACGGCCATGCGTGCCGCGATGGCGGGCGGGATGGCGAGCGTGGGCACCGTGGCGTAGAGGCGGATGCGCGATGTGACGGCCGCCAGCCCGGCCATCAGCGTGAACAATTCGAGGTTGTGGTCCCAAAACTCCGTCGGGCCGCCGAAGCCGCGCAGCTTGATCATCGACAGCACGAACTCGAGCCCGTAGCGCTCGGCGTTCAGGACGACCTCGGCGGTTGAGCTCGAATGCTCGGCTTGTATTGCGGCGAGGTGCTGCGAGATCAGCCACCCGTTGTTGCCGATCGGGATGAAGACGCCGACTTCCATGCCCACGCTCCTCACTGGCTGCCTGCACGTTCCAGCAAGGTGTATGCCAGACGGCCCTTCACGAGACGTAACCGGCGATGATCCGGGCCATGGCGTCGCCCGGCGCGTCGGCCCGGATCGGCGCGAGGTATCGCCCGTCCGGTCCGACCAGGTAGATGACGGCACCATGATCCACCACGCCGGTGCCGTGGCGAGCGACGGTGATCCGGTATTCGTCCACGACCTTCTGGATCTCGTCCGAGGGCCCTGTCAGGCCGATGAGCCGTGGCGAGAACGAGGCGGCGTAGCGCAAGACAACCGGCGGCGTGTCGCGCTCGGGATCGACCGTGACGAACAGCGGCTGCACCCGATCGGCCGTGCGGCCGAGCCGGTCGAGCGCCGTCGCCACGCTGGCGAGCGTCGTCGGGCACACGTCTGGACACGATGTGTAACCGAAGTAGATCAGCAGGTATTTGCCCCGGAAGTCGCGGTCGGTGACCGGCCGACCATCGCCCTGGACCAGTGCGAACGGACCGCCGATTGCCGTGGTGCGGGGGAGTGCTCCGCCGCCGGCGCCGATCAGCCACATGTACCCGGCGACCAGCAGCAGCAGACCGGCCCCGAGGCCGATCACCGTCGCCAGCAAGGTGCGGTCCCGGTGCGCTGGAGGCGCGGCCCGGCCACGCTTCGTCGCCATCGCTACATCCTCATGTCCATGTGGCGCATGTCCATCGGGCCGTCGGAACCGGAGACCGCGGTCAGCGGGTGAGCTCGTAGGTCCCGGATCTCGGCGGCGAGTGCATTCGGCTCATCCCAGCCGCCCGCCTTGCCGGGCCGTTGGAGTGCGCGCAGCCAGCCGCGGTCATCGATGAGGAACTGCGTGCCGAGCAGCTCGCCGGGCGGGATACCAGCGACGACGGCATAGGCCTGCGACACGGCGAGGTCGTCGGTGAAGCAGAGACCCGCCGGAGCGCTCGCGGCGGCGAGGACGGTGACGACGTCCGGCTCCACGCCGACAGGCGGCGACGGGCCGATCACCAGACGGACGAAGCGGCCGCGCAGGTCGCGCAATGCAAGCACCGTATCGCCGCACGTCGCCTGCAGCCCGGGGGCCTGGATGGGCGGCGACCAGTTGCCCGCGCGGCTCATCGTGGTGCCCGCATTGTGGGCGCGGACATAGTCGATCAGGTCCCACCGCTGCTCGTCCGACAGCACGGCGGCGAAGCCCGGCATGGCCGTCCCGCCGTCCGGGGCATCGATCCCATGCGACAGCCACCAGAACAACTCGCCATCGCTGTGCATCCAGAGGTGTTCGGCCGTCAGGTCGGCGGGCGGGATCGGCAGACCCTTGGCGGCCGGTCCGTCGCCGCGACCCTCGGCGCCGTGGCAGACCGCGCAGTGCTGCCGGAACAGCCGGTCGCCCTCGACAATGGCGGTCGCGGCGAAGCCGGTCGGCGAGCGGTAGAAGCTGGTCGGATACGCCTCGACGAGCAGCAGATCGAGATGCGGCACGGCGAACCAGCAGATGACCGCCGCCACCGCGAGGGCAGGCCAGCGGAGCCGCCGGGCGAGGAGGGCGGCGACCAGCAGCGCCAACGCTGCCGCCAGCGCGACCCCGGCTCCGATCACCTCGCGCCGAAAGTCGGCATCCTCGCGAACGGCCTGAAGGCTCAGCTGCTCGGGGAAGGGCCAGCGCGGCTGGAGGTGCATGGCGGGTGGCAGACTGGTCAGCAGTCCCGCTGCCAGGACCACGAGCAGCCCCAGCCCGGCCTCGACGGCGATGCTCCGGCACAGGCGCGACTTCGACATGGCCGCCCGCCCAGTGGCAAGCGCGGGCGTGAGGCGAAAGCGGTTGCGGGCGGCCAGCCCGAGCAGGCCCGCGAACCCCGCGAGCTTTATCAGCGCCATCCATCCGTAGACCGTGCCGAACAGGCCGGCCAGGCTGTCGATCAGCACGTATCCCTGGAACGACGCGGTCGCCGTGAGCAGGAGTACGCACGCCGTGCCGAAGGGCGAGAAACGCTGCGAGGCGCGAGCCGCTGTATCCGGCGCGGCCGAGGCGACGAGCAGCAGCAACGGCAGCAGGCCACCCAGCCAGGCTCCTGCCGCGAGCAGATGGACCACCTCCGACGCGAGCAGCAGGCTCGGTCCGTCGTACATCGAGGCGGCGTGGCCGTGCCCCGCCTGCAGCGCGGTTGCGGCCGCCGCCACGACGGTTGCGATCCAGAGTCGCCGATCGCCTCCCCGCAGGACGAGAGCGGCCAGCGCCAGCAGCAACACGCGGAGCAGCAGGAGGAGGCCGAACCGCGTGTCCGCAAGCACGGTCGGCGTCGCGGCGAGAGCGCCCGAAACGGTCCCTGCATCGGCCATCGCGGCGGCTTGCAGCAGCAGCCACCCCAGCGCCGCGGTAACGGCGACCAGCCAGCTCGTCCAGGCCAGCCCGCGCCACCGCCGCCGGAACACCGCGATTGCGCCACCCTCCATGCCCACCAGGACGGGAGGGGCCAGTGCCGTCCGGAACAGCAAGGCACCGAAGAATGCGAGCAGGCCGGCGACCGCCAGCCCACGCATCAGCGCGAGTGCCACGCCGCCGTCGAAATCGAAGGCCGGGGCCGCTGCGGCGTTCACGGCACCATCCTAGGGCCGGACGGTGAAACTATAGGAACCCTCCGTCTTGTGCGTGTCCGTCGAGGTGGCGTGCCACGTCACTGTGTAGGTGCCCGCCGGCAACGGCTTGAGCCCGATCATCAGGCGCTTGTCGCTGTCGGGAGAGATATGCAGGTCACGCGCGTCCACGCGGGTGCCGGCGGCGTCCGTCACTTCGATCGTGCTGAACGTCGGCTCGACGCTTTCGGAATAGGTGATGGCGACTTCGGTGGGCGCGGCCTTGACCGTGCTGCCCACCGGCGGGACGGCGCGGGTCAGAAAGGCATGGGCAGACGCGGTGCTCGACAAGGCGGCGGCCAACAGGACCGCAAGGGCGAACTTGACGATCATGGGTTTCTCCTCCGCTCAGAAGTCCAGCAGCGGCTTGCCCAGGCTGTTGGGGAACAAGTCGTCGAAAAAGAGGTGGAACTGCGCGATGACGCCGACATTCGTCCCGGTCGTCTTGTTGGCGGGAACCAGCAGCTCGACGCCGACCTGATAGACGTCGCCCGAGTAGATCACGCCTGGTGCGATGGTCCAGGTCGTGCCCTGGTTACTGGGCGAGGTGGCCGGTGACGACCAGGTGACCTCGACCAGCGGTGTCAGGCGGCCCAGGAAGTCGGGTAGCGCGAGGTCCTTCACCTGCGATTGCAGGTAGGGGATGCTGTACTGCAGCGACGCGCCGCCAAACCAGCGGTTCTCGTTGCCGCCGTTATATTGCAGCGACAGGAGCGGCGTCTCCGGGGCAGTGAGCGATGCCGCCTTCAGTGCCTTGTCGGCGATCGTGTAGCTGAACTCCCCGGTGATCGCGAACGGCCGGAGGAAGGCAACCGGCAGATCGCCCATGCCCTTGCCAAAATACAAGGTGGGAGTGGTGGCGCCATATTCGTCGGCCCCCGTGTGCTGGGTCCCGGTCCGGCCGAATTCGCGCTGCACGCCGACAGTGACGATGAACTCGTGTTCGGGACTGACGCAGGTCTGGTATTTGGCCGTCACGGCCAGATTGGAGAACCCGGTCTGCGTCTTGGCATGCTCGGTGTCGAAGACGCTCCAACCGTAGTTCACGCCGACCGAGAGATCGCGGGTGATCCGCTTATCGTATTCGAAGTTGAAGTCGTACTCGTGAGTGGGGCCCGGTCCGCCGTTGGCGCCGCTGCGCTGGTAGGTGAATGTCGGCAGGGACGCTTCGTCGGCGGCCCCCGGGTCGTCCAAGGTCAAGGTCACCGGAAAGACGCGGCTGCCGCAGACGGCGTGGGCCACGGCAGGAGGGGACCGGAAGGTGAGCAGACCGGCAGCACAAGCGAGCGCGGTCGGTGCGATCGAACGATGCATGAGGGCGTTCCTGGTCAGAGGAGAGAGTTTCACCGCGCAAGGGCGCGCGGGCGTCTGCCTCAAGCCAGGCGAGGAGGGCCTCTCGGATAAGCGGCGGCGGGAGCAAGCGACGGCGGCGCGCGGGCTTGCGACGGCGCGTCAGGCCGCTTTGCGACGGCGGTGCTGGGAGCCGGAAGCGCCGGAGCTCCGGTCAGAACGGCGGCGGGCTGTTCGAGCCACACGCCGAAGGGGCAGAGGGCGAAATCGCCGCCGCGATGCTGGATCGGCGCGGGAGCTGGTACGGTCGGGTTGCCCGCCGGCTGGCACAGGACGCTCGCGGCCGTGAGTGCGACGAGCTGCGCTTGCGGCGACGCGTCGGGAAGCACAACCGACCCGAGCGCAAGTTGGCTGACCAGCGCGATGAGCGCAGCCAACAGGCCAGACACGCGGAACCGGTGCCGAGAGCAACGGAAAAGCCCGGTGGTCATGCTCCAGCGTATCACGGCCGGCACGGGCGGCAATCCGGGCGCAGCCCGGTCAGCGCCGGATCAGCCGGCCGGGCCCAAGCGTTGGTGGAGCTCAGGGGAAAACGCCCTCAGCTAGCGAGATCGCGTCCCGGAGAACTGCTTGAGGTTGCGCTAAAGCCACGACCTCAATTTTCTGAACGATCTCTACAACTCATGCTTGCGCACCAAAACGTGATCTGATTAACTCGCGACATCGTGAGTGAGAGGCAATTATGACCGACGCTCTTAACCGTTCCATTGCAGCCGCGGTTATCGAAGCCATCCGCCGCTGCTTCTTTTTGCCGGACACGCAGATCACGGTCGAGACCCGCTTCGCCGAGGATCTGGCGCTGGACAGCCTCGATATCCTCGAGGTGGCGATGGCGCTCGAGGACAAGTTCGATCTCGAATTCTCGCGCGACGTGATCAATCGCTTCCGGGCCGTGTCCGATGTGGTGGCCCACCTTAGCCGTTACTTTTTCCATGACGTGTCGGACCTGACGCTCGCCCAGGCGGCCTAGGCGCAGCACGGCTCGCCAGTGGGAACGCCGGAAAAACCGGCGCCCACCGGCAGGCGGTAGGATTGCGCATCGCCCTTGACGAAGCGGTGGAGCGATCCGTTATGTTGCAGTGCACCATCTGGAAACGTCCTTCACACGAGAGCCGGTCCGAAATCGGCTCGATTGAAGGAACCCGTCATGCGCATTTTCCAACATGCCCGGCTTGGTCCGGAGCACCCGCATCAGTTTCTGCCCGAGGTGAACGGGTGGCCATCGCGGGTCACGGCGGGGCTGGACCGCATCATCGCCGGCTGGACCGCCCGGCGTCGGGCGGCCCGAGACATCCAAGAGCTGTATGCATTCAGCACCCGCGAACTCCGCGACATGGGTCTGAACCGCTCGGATCTGCCGGCGGTCGCCCGCGGCAGCTATCGGAGGGACTGAGCCGAGGGGCAGCGGCGGCCGGCAGAAGAACTCCCGCCGGCCGCCGCCGTCGGCAACACAGGCATCCAGTGAAATCCCGGCACCCGCGCCTTGCCCTGAATCCGCTCCGGTTGGGCCGTACGCGTGCCACAGCATCGAGGTGACACTGGTCACTGTGGGTAGCTGCCTTTCCGGGCAGCCTCGCAACAACCAAAGGCCGGAGTCGTGCCATGCAAGTAGCTCTGAACGCCGCCATCCTTGCCGCCGTCGTCGCGGCCTTGCGTGAGACCTGCTGCACGTCCGACGCTGAGATCACCCAGGGCACGAGGTTGGCCGAGGATCTCGGGCTGGACAGTCTCGACACTTGGCAGATGGCCTTGTGCCTTGAGGAAGAATTCGATCTTGAGTTCTCGTCCGATGCCGTGGCGCGCTTCGCGACGGTGTCCGACGTGGTGGCGTATGTGAGCCACCGCTATTTCCGGGACGTCGAGGACGTGGAACCGCGCGCCGCTGATCTCCGGTCCCCCACCCGCCCCGCTCGTGCCGGGCGACCCGTCGCCGGTACGCTGACCCGCTAAGCGGCGCTGACCCGCTCAGCGGCAAAGGCACGACGGTGGTCAGGCTTGAGGGGGTGGTAGTGATCCTAAATCTGCATCGGCAAAGGGCTGCCGGTGTCCGAGATCGCCCGACAAAGTGGGCTCGATCGTAGGACGGGGCGCCACTACATCGAGCGTGGGCTGGAGCCGCCGGCCTATGGGGGCCCGAAAGCCTGTCAGCCTCATCGGGCAAAGCCAAACCAAAGTGGAACGACCATTCCGCTACATTCGCGACGACTTCTTCCTCGCCAGTAGCTTTCGCGATCTAGCGGATCTCAACGAGCAACTGCGTCGTTGGCTGGATGCGGTCGCCAATCCGCGGGTGCATGCAACGACGCGCCGGGTCCTCAACGAGGCCTTCGCCGAGGAGAAGCTGCACCTGCGTCCATTGCCGTTGGCGCCGTTCCGGGCGGTGTTGCGGCTGGAACGGCGCATCTCAAGCGAAGGCATGGTGAGCGTCGGCGGCAAATTCTACAGCGTCCCCGACGCGACACGCCGCCGCACGGTGGAACTGCACACGCTACCCGAGGAGGTCCGTTACCGAAGCCCTGCGAGAGTTCGAGGACCGTGTGGCGTTCCTCTTCGCCGCCTACGACGTCTCGGAGCAGGTCGAAATCGAGCGACTGCATGAAATCTACTGCGCCGCATAAAATCTACTTCGCCGCGATGCGGGACGACCTGTCGATTACCTCGTCGAGCGCCGGCTTGATCTCACGCTGAAAGATGTCGAGCGTCTCGATGACGGCGTCCTTCGGCATCTGCGCGTAGTGGTTCACCATCGCGATATGCTCGCCCGGCAGGATCTTCCACTGCTCGACGAGCTGCTTTCGCACACTGTCGACGCTGCCGAAGACGAACAGGCCCGAATTGACAAGGGAGCCGAAGATGTCGTTGCCCTCGACCTTGCGGCGCCCCATCGCCGCGTAGAAATTCTTCCAGATGTCGAGGTCGTATTCGCGGATCTTGTCGAGCGCGTCCTCGTCGGTCTTGCCGATCTGCATCCAGCGGACGAGACACTGGTTCTGCCCCGGCGCGAAGCTGCGCCCGTGCTGGGCGGCAATCGTGCGATAGCGCTCCGACAGCGGTCCGGCGGCGGCGATCGAGGCGAAATACGTCGGCACGAATCCATGCCTGCCGCAGAACTCGACCGTCTCCGGACTGCCGGAGCCGGCGACGAACACTTTTGGGTGCGGCCGGGTATAGGGCGAGGGTGCGACCGAGGCGCGGCGCCAGACGCCCTGCTCGTCCACCTCGCCGGGCGCCCCGAGCTTCTGCGTCACGCCGGCCTTGGCGAGCGGCCAATCCTCGATGCCGGCCTCGTAGGGATAGGGCACCTGCCAGGCCGCACCCTTGTGCGTGAAGCTCTCCTGCGTCCAGGCTTTCACGACCAGTTCGACATTGTCCTCGAAGATCGCCCGGTTGTGCGCGTCGTCGTCCTTGTCCTTCTGCAGTTGGGTCTCCTGCGAGAACCCGGCCTGCACGGTCTGTGCGTTGTAGACCGCCGCCGAGGGGGATTTCGTCGCCCGGGTGCCGAAATGCTGGCCCAGCGTATTGGTCCAGCGCGACTGATAGCCGCGGGCGAAACCGACGAACGTGCGCCCTTGCGAGAGATGGTCGATGACGGCGACCTCCTCCGCGACGCGGATCGGGTTGTGCGTGCTCATCACGTAGCCGAGCGGGCCGATGTGGATGTTCTTCGTGCGGGCGAGCCAGTAGGCGTTGCTTGCGCCCGGGCTGGGCGCCACCTCGTAGCCCTCCGACCAGAAATGATGCTCGGGTGTCGCCGCGCCCCAAATACCCATTTCATCGGCCGCCTCGATGATCTCGGTCATTCCCCGCATTGCGGCCTGGTAGCGGTCGCGGTTTCGTCCGATCGGCCGCAGCGCGGCTCGCTCCTCCTCGTCCTTGGCCGGGATGACGGGATACATGAGCACGATAGGTTTCAGCATGAGATGTCCTCCCTGGTTCGCAGGATGATACCGCTGGGTAGCCGAAAGGTATCGTTGAATGTCGGCGTCAGCCGCGGGAGCTACTTGCGGGCTTGCACCCGGATGCTAAAGCGGACGGCCCTTCTCGCACGACCCGGAGCACGGAGCGGATGACGCTGAACAGACGCCGGCTGCTACAAGCAAGCCTGATGGCCGCTGCGGTGCCCTTGGGGCGCGCCGGCGCGCAGCCCGCCAATGGTGACGCCACGATCCGGGTCGGCGTGCTGGAGGATATGTCCGGCCCGTACCGAGACATCAGCGGACCAACCAGCGTTGTCTGCGCGCAGCAGGCCATCCGGGAGTTCCGTGCCAGCAATCCTGCCATCGCGGTCGAGCTCGTGTCGGCGGACCACCAGAACAAGCCCGACGTTGGCCTCGGCATCGTGCGCCAGTGGTTCGATCAGTCGGGAGTGGACGCGGTGGTCGGCGTCAGCAACTCGGCGCTGGCGATCGCCCTCAAGGCGGTGGTCGAGGAGAAGGACAAGCTGCACCTCAACACCTCCGCCGCCAGCTCGGCGCTGACCTCCGAGTATTGCAGCCCCAATGCGCTGCACTGGGGTTACGACACCTGGTGCCTGGCGCACGCCACGGGCGGCCCGCTCGTGCGGCAAGGGCTAGACACGTGGTTCTTCATCACGCCGAACTACGCATTTGGAAAAATGTTCCAGAGCGACGTTACCGACGCGGTGACCGAGGCCGGCGGGCGGGTTATTGGCAGCGTAAGCTACCCGTTCCCGGAGACGACCGATTTTTCCGCCTATCTTCTGCAGGCGCAGAGCAGCGGCGAAGGCGGTCGCGTTCACCGGCGCAGGCAATGATTTCGTCAATTGCGTCAAGCAGGCTCAAGAGTTCGGGCTGACGACGGGCAGGACGACGTTCGTCGGGTTCTCCGGCTACATCAACAGCATCGCCGCGCTGGGCCTGCCGGTCGCACAGGGGCTGACGGAGGCAGAGACCTTCTACTGGGACCTGAACGACCGGACCCGCAGCTTCATGGCCCGCGTCAAGCCGCATCTGCCTCCGGACACGCTGCCGTGTCAAAATCACGCCGGCGACTACGCGGCCATCGTGCATTACCTCAAGGCGGTGCAGGCGATGGGGCCGGCAAAGGCCAAGGCATCCGGCCGTGCCACCATGGCGACGATGAAGGGGATGCCGACCGACGACGACTGCTTCGGCCGGGGCTCGATCCGCGCCGACGGCCGCACGATCCATCCGGCTTACCTGTTTGGAGTCAAGACGCCGGCCGAGAGCCGGTATCCGGGCGACCTCTATAAGGTACTGGCGACGACGCCGGCCGACCAGGCGTTCCGCCCCATGAAGGCCGGCCATTGCCCGCTGGTGCCTGGCTGAGTTCCCTCATCGCCGGGTTCATCGGAAATCCGGTGGATTGGGTGAGACCAGCGGCGGATAGGTGAGGGTGGTGAGAAAGGATCTGCGATCGGCCCGGACCTGAGCCGCGACCGCATACCAGCGACGCTGCTGCAACCCGGTGCGCCAGACCTCGCGCCCAGCTGCGCAACGGGTAATCACAACGATCCTGGGGAACAGGGCGGCGTGGTATCGGCAATTGCGGATGGCGAGGTGAGTCTTCAGGCGCCAGTGGCGATGTCCCCTGGTGTCCAGTCCGCAGTGGTAAAGGACATGGCGGTTCATCGTAGGACCCTGGCGGCTGAAGAGTGGACGATGATGTGATGCGTCGATTGGCCTGCCCTAAGGACGGCCAGTCGGGCGGCCGGGCGGCCGGGCGTTCACCGAGCGACCTACCCGGTCGCTCGGAACGCACTCCTAAGCGTTCGCTTTAGCGACGCCACCAACCGCGCTTCTTTTCGCCGCTCGCCTCGCTCTCCGCCCCGACGATGATCGGCTGAATGACCGGCTCGGGAGCAGTGTCATTGGCCGGCTCCGGTGTGGGTGGCTGAGGGTCGGGCGTCGGCTGCAATGAGGCTGCCTCCGGGGCCGATGATGGCTCCTCCTCCGACGCCGGCCGGGAGGTGTCGGACCCGGGGTTGGGCTCGGCTTCGACGATGGCGACCGCGTCCGTAGCGCGGTCGGCCGTGGCGGCCGAACCGCTTTCGACCGACACCGGCGCGTCCGCCTCCTGCGTCGCCTGGCCCTCCACAGCGCCAGCCGCCTCGCTGGCCGGCATCTCGAGCGAGGCAGCGGCCGACGGAACCGGTTCCGCTGGCACCGGCACCGGCGCCCTGGCCGGGACACTCGCATGCTCCATCATGTCAAAAATGTCGAAGACCTGCCCGCCGAACGGATCGGCCGGGGTCGGACCCGAATACGGCACGTCCGGTTGCTCGACGCCCGGCTGGGCCATCGGCTCCACGGGTTCCTCGCCCGAAGGCTCGCGGCGACGCCGGCGGCCGCCCCGGCGGCTGCGGGAGCGGTCCCTCGCGCTCTCCGTGGCCTGAGCTTCATCCGCCTGCTCGGGTGCCCCTTCGATCGTCCAAGGTCCTTCCTCGGTTTCGGGGGTCGCGGCATCGGCAGCCCCAACCGTTTCGCCCAAGGTCGGGTCCCCGGCAGGGGCCGGTTCGACAGGACTGTCGGGCGCCGTGCCCTCGCCGTCCCGCCGGCCACGCCGACGCCGACGCCGACGACGGCGGCGCTGATCCGCCTCCCCGGCTTCCGAGGTGCCGCCTGAAGGGCCGCCGGCCTCGCCTGCCGATCTGGCCGCTTCGGAGTCCATCTCCGGCTCGGCCATGTCGGTCTCGGCAACATCCTCCTCGTCCTCGGCCTCGTCGGCTTCGATCCGATCGCCCTCGATAACGTCGGAGGCCAGCGGCACGGGGGGCGCTTCCGGCGTGATCGCCGGCGGCAGCTCGCTCGGAACCGCGGCGCGCACCCGATCGATGCGGATCTGCGGCGGGATCAGTCCGTCATCGATGGCGAACACCACGTGCAGCCCGTGCCGGGTCTCAACCTCGGCCAGCCGCTCGCGTTTGTG
Organism: uncultured Alphaproteobacteria bacterium; assembly: GCA_963719345.1. Classification (GTDB taxonomy): domain Bacteria; phylum Pseudomonadota; class Alphaproteobacteria; order Acetobacterales; family Acetobacteraceae; genus CAVRCA01. The sequence continues at coordinate 19,035 of CAVRCA010000004.1, read as the reverse complement.
GTTGAGGACGTACATCACAACCGAGCTGGCCGCATGCACGACCGCCTCGGCGGCGCGGCGCTTGGCGCCTTCATCCTCGATCTGGCGCAGCACATGGATCGCCGAGCTCTCCGTGCTGCGGACGTGACCGCTGCCGCCGCAATGCGGACAAGGGGAGAAGCTGGTCTCGGCCAAGCTCGGGCGCAGCCGCTGGCAACTCATCTCCAGCAGCCCGAAATGGCTGATGTGGCCGACCTGGATGCGCGCCCGATCGTTCTTCAGCGCCTCCTTCAGCCGCCGTTCGACCAACCCGTTGTTCTTTTTCGACTCCATGTCGATGAAGTCGATGACGATCAGTCCGGCAAGATCGCGCAGCCGCAACTGGCGTGCGACCTCATCAGCGGCCTCAAGGTTGGTTCGCAGCGCCGTCTCCTCGATCCCGCGTTCGCGGGTGGAGCGGCCCGAGTTCACGTCGATCGCGACAAGCGCCTCGGTCTGATTAATCACGAGATAGCCGCCGGACTTGAGCTGGACGATAGGCAACAGCATCGCGTCGAGTTGCGCGTCGACCTGGTAGCGCGCGAGCAGGGGCTGACCGCCATCCCGCCACAGCTGCACCTTCTTGGCGTGGCTTGGCATCACCATGCGCATGAAGTCGCGCGCCGCGCGCCAGCCGTCTTCGCCGTCGACAACAATCTCGTCGAGATCGCGCGAATAGACGTCCCGGATGGCGCGCTTGATCAGGCTGGCTTCTTCATAGATCAGCGCGGGTGCCACCGAGCGCATCGTGTGGTCGCGGATATCGTCCCACAGCCGCATCAAGTACTCGCAGTCTCGCTTGATCTCGGCCTTGGGACGGTTCGCCCCCGCGGTGCGCACGATCAGTCCCATTCCGGGCGGGATGTCGAGCTCCGACATGATCTCCTTGAGCCGACGGCGATCCGGGCCGGCCGTGATCTTGCGCGAAATCCCGCCGCCGCGCGGCGAGTTCGGCATCAGCACGCAATAGCGACCGGCCAAGGAAATATACGTGGTCAGCGCGGCCCCTTTGGTGCCCCGCTCCTCCTTGACGACCTGCACGAGCAGGATCTGCCGCCGTTTGATGACCTCCTGGATCTTGTAATTGCGCAAGTAGCGGGGCGGGATGCGCCGATCCCTTGCCTCCTCGGTGGCATCGCCGTCGCCGCCCACCGTCTCGGGCGGCGGAAGGTCGGCCGCCGGCTCGACATGCAGATTGCCGGGTTCCTCGGCCAGGCTCTCCCCATCCGGCTCGCTCGATGAGCCGGGCATCTGCTCAGGCAGGTCCGCAGCGGCCGTGTCGTCGGCGTGGCGCACCACAGGGGTGGCCCCAAACCCGGGGGTGCCGCCGGCAAGCTCGGGTTCAGTCGGCGTCAGTGGCGGCTCGCTCGCGGCGTCCTCCGCCGATCCCGTCGCGCCATCGGCGGTTGCGGGTTCTTCGGCGTCCGGTTCGGCGTCCGGCGCGGGCGCCATGTCTGCGTCCCCCTCGACCGTGCCCGCGGTCTCCGGCTCGCTGCCGGCGAGCGCGGCGTCGGTCAGCCATGGCCCGGAGATGATGTCGTGCGGGATCGCCGCCGGCTGTGCCGCGGCATCGGCCTCGGCCGGGGTGCCGGCCTCGGCCCTCTCACCGCTTCCGCCGGCCGCCGGCCCCTCAGTCACCAGCGTTTCACTCTCCGGCGTTTCAGTCGCCAGCGCTTCACTCGGCTGCGTCGCAGGCAGGGGCGCGGGTGTCGCGAGCGGGGGCGCAGTGGCGGCCGAGGAACCGCGCTCCTCGTCCGCCGCCGCCCGGTCCTCCGCTTCCTCGTCCTGACGCGCCTCCTCGGCCTGCATGTCCAGCAGGCGCTGTCGGTCGGCTACCGGGATTTGATAGTAGTCCGGGTGGATCTCGCTGAAGGCGAGGAAGCCGTGCCGGTTGCCGCCATACTCGACGAAGGCCGCCTGCAGACTGGGCTCTACCCGGACGACCTTGGCCAGGTAGATGTTGCCTTTGAGATGTCGCTTGGTCGACGTCTCAACGTCGAAATCCTCGAGGCGGCTACCGTCCAGCACCACTACGCGGGTTTCTTCCGCGTGCGTGGCATCGATCAACATACGCTTGGTCATAAACGCCTAAACTCCGGTACGCCGTCCGGCACAGCATCGCGCACCCGGAACGGGCAGGCGGCAGCAGACGGCGGGAAAAAGGTGGAAAAGAGGACCTGCCCCCAGCCTGATCGCCCGCCGCGCCAACGCGCCCGCTCCGAGACGGAGAGACGCGAAGCAAGGATGCGGTGAAGTCGACGATCATGGTTCCTGCAGAGTGGGCCGTGTCTGTCACTGGAACGCGGCCCCGATCGGAATGGATGCTTGCCTGGTTCTGCGCCCGGACCGGTGTCCGGCTGGCGGCCACGCCTGCAACAAACCGCGGGCACGGCGCGCGTCACTTGGCGGCCGATCGCATCCCGACTGGACCCCAGATTGCTCAAACCATGGAGCAAAGCCGGCCCAACCGCAAGCAATCTATCATTTCCCTGATATGGTGTGCGGCTGTCGCGCCCCGCATTAAGTCACCGTAATCGACAGGTAAGATGGCGAAGGCGAGGTGACGTGCTACGGAGCGCCATGACGTCGCGCGTGGCGATCGGACGGCGGTTGGTGCTCGGCTCGGGCGTCTATGGGGCCTTTCTGCTCCCCGCCTGGTTGGAGGAGGCGGTCGCACGGACTCCCCCGGCTCCGACAAGCAGCCGGCTCGTCGCCGCGCTCCATTGCCCAAGCCGCCCCCTCTGGTGATGCTGGACCCTGGGCACGGCGGCAAGGACCCGGGTGCGATCGGCGTCGCCGGCACGTACGAAAAGCACGTCTCTCTCGCCACCGCCCGTGAGTTGAAGCAGATGCTCGAGGTGGGGGACCGCTATCGCGTGACAATGACGCGGTCGCGGGATGTCTTCGTGCCGCTCGACGAACGGGTCGGGCGCGCCCAGACCCAGCGGGCGGATTTGTTTGTCTCGATGCACGCGGACGCGGTGCCGGACCATGCGGTGCGGGGTGCGAGTTTCTACACGCTGTCCGCCAAGGCTTCCGACGCGCAGACCGCCGCACTGGCGCAACGGGAGAACAGCGCCGATCGCACCGGCGACCCGACCGTGCGGGCCGCGCCGCCGGAGGTAGCGGCGATCCTGGCGAGCCTGGTGCGGCAGGAGACCCGAGCGGGGTCGGCGCGCATGGCCCGCACCCTGGTCGGCCAGTTCGAACCCGACGTAACGTTGCTCGAGAATCCCTCCCGGCACGCCGGTTTCGTCGTGCTCAAGTCGGCCGACATCCCGAGCGTCCTCGTTGAGATGGGATTCATGTCGAACCGGCAGGATGAATTTGCGCTTGGCCAGGCCGCCCATCGCGCAAAAGTGGCGATGGCGATGCGGCGCGCGGTGGATGCCTACTTCGCGGTGACGGCCAGATACGCCGGATAGACTTTTGATCATTGGCCCTCGCGGTATCGAGCCCCGGGGCTGGCCTGTCCCGAGGAACAGTGTAAACCGCAACAATGAGCGGCTCCCCCAAATCCGATACGCCTGCAAGACCCGTCTCCCCCGCGCTCTCCCGGGACCGCAGGCGCAACGATGGTCGTGTGCCGGCCGTCACGCGGCGGTCGCCGTTGCGCTGGGTTGCCCGGCTGGGCGGGGCACTGCTGGGCCTCCTGGCGATTGCCGCCGTGGTCGGAGTGGTCGCGGGATACGAGGCGTATCGCCATTTCGCCGCCGATCTTCCCGACGTCGACGGGCTGCGGAGCTACCAGCCCAAGGTAATGAGCCGCGTCTACGCCGGTGATGCCCGGCTGCTGTCGGAACTGGCGACCGAGCGGCGGCTGTTCGTGCCCTACAACGCCATCCCGGACCTGGTGAAGCAGGCCTTCGTCTCCGCCGAGGACCAGAACTACTGGAGCCATCGTGGCGTCGATCCGATCGCGATCGCGCGGGCCGGGGTCACCGACCTGCTCCAGATGGGCCAGGGGCGTCGTCCGGTCGGCGCTTCCACCATTACCCAGCAGGTTGCGAAGAACATGCTGCTGGATAACCAGCTGTCGTTCTCGCGCAAGGTCAAGGAAGCGATTCTTGCCATGCGCATCGAGGAGACGCTGAGCAAGGAGCGCATTCTCGAACTCTATCTGAACGAGATCTATCTCGGCTTGCAATCCTACGGCGTGGCCGCCGCTGCCCAGGCATATTTCAACAAGCCGCTGGACGATCTTGGCATCGAGGAAGCCGCCTTTCTCGCCGCCCTGCCGAAAGCGCCCAACAACTACAATCCGTTCCGCTTCCCGGAAGCGGCGAAGGCGCGACGGGATTGGGTGCTCGACCGGATGGCCGACAACCACGTGATCACCGTCGCCCAGGCCAACGCGGCCAAGAAGCAGCCGATCATCCCGGCCCAGTTCCGCCGGCCGGACCCGATCGCCGGCGCCGATTGGTTTGCCGAAGAGGTTCGCCGTCGACTGATCGACCGGTTCGGCGCCGACACCACCACGCAGGGGGGGCTGATGGTGCGCACCAGCCTCGACCCGGCGTTGCAGGTCGCTGCCGAGAAGGCGCTGCATGACGGGCTTGGCGCCTATGATCGCAAGCTCGGCGGATGGCGGGGGCCGGTCTCGCACCTCGACGTGGGCGCAGCCGCACTGCGCAATGGAGGGTGGGAGACCGTGTTGGCCGGCGTGAACCGCCCGACCGGCATGCTGCCCGATTGGCAACTCGGGTTGGTGCTGGAGACCTCCGACAGCGAGGCTCGCGTCGGTTGGCTCGAGCGTCCCGCCGATGCGGGGGCCGGCAGCCGCCCGCAGCCGCGAATCGGTGCGCTGGCGCTTTCCGACCTTGGTTGGGCCCGGCTGTTCCGCGACGGTCGGCTCGGCCCCGCGCCGCGCCGGATCGCCGACGTGGTCCAGGCCGGTGACGTCGTCATGGTTGCGGGTGCATCCGGGCAGCCGTTGTCGTCGGCGCCCGGACCAAGCAGCCGCCCGGCCCTGCATCCCGATCGGGTGCAGCTCCGTCAGATCCCGCAGGTTCAGGGCGCCATGGTGACACTCGACCCGACCACCGGCCGCGTCCTCGCCATGGTCGGCGGGTGGAGCTACGAGAGCAGTCAGTTCAACCGTGCCACCCAGGCGATCCGGCAGCCCGGCAGCTCCTTCAAGCCGCTCGTCTATCTGACCGCGCTGGAGCAGGACATCTCGCCAAGCCAGAAGTTCATGGACGCCCCGCTCGTCATCGACCAGGGCGCCGCCGGCCAATGGCGACCGAACAACTACGGCATGACCTTCAGCGGCCCGGTTCCGATGCGGATCGCGCTCGAGAAATCGCTCAACCTCGTGACGGTCCGCATCGCCCAGCGGGTCGGCATGGAGGCGGTGGCACAGACCGCCGCCGCATTCCACGTCGTCGAAAACATGCCGCGCGTGCTGCCTGCCTCGCTGGGCGCGGTGGATACCACGGTGCTGCGCATGGCGGGTGCCTATGCCGGCCTCGCGGAAGGCGGCCGCGAGGTGGTCCCGACACTGATCGACAGCGTGCAGGACCGCGACGGGCATGTGGTGTGGCGAGCGCCCGGACGCGGCTGCGAAACGTGCGACGACGCCGCCAACCCGCCCACGCTGGACGATACGCGGGCCCAGGTCGCCGATCCGGCCAGCGTCTTCCAGATGGTCACGATGATGCAGGGTGTGGTGCAGCGCGGCACCGGGTTCGAGGCGGGGAAGGGAATGAACCGGCCGATCGCCGGCAAGACCGGCACCAGCCAGGATTTCAACGACGCCTGGTTCATCGGCTTCACGCCCGACCTCGTCACCGCCGTCTGGCTCGGCTTCGACAACCCGGCAAGCCTCGGCGACAACGAGACCGGTGGATCGGTGGCGGCGCCGATCTGGCGCAATTTCATGATGACCGCCCTGAAGAACCACCCGGTACCTGAATTTTGCTCAGCCGCCCGGGGTCACGATGGCGCGGTGGGACAGCGGCTTCGGCTCGGTGACGGACGCTTTCAAGCCTGACCAGGTGCCGGGCGCCTCGGGGCCGGTTGGCGGCCTGACCGCCGCGGCGGGCGGTGACACCGGCGTCGGAAGCGCGCCTGCCGCCGGGGTCGATAGCGGCATGGGTGGCTTGTACTGATCCGGGGCTCTTGCTTCCCGGCCGCGGATTCCCGCATAAGCCCCCATCATGTCAGCCGAATCCGACACTCTCGACCAGCAGATCAGGCAGTCCGTCGCGCTGCTGAGGAGGCATCTTTGACTGGGATGCCGCGCAGGGCCGCCTCGCCGAGCTGAACGCCCGCGCCGAGGACCCGAGCCTCTGGGACAAACCCGAGGGGGCGCAGAAGCTGATGCGCGAGCGCAACCAGCTCGCCGGCCAGGTCGAGGGGGTCCAGCGGCTCGAACGGGAGGTCGCCGACACTCTTGAACTGATCCAGTTGGCCGAAGCCGACGGCGATGCGGCGCTGGTGGCCGACGGGGTGGCGAACCTGCGGGCTCTCGCCGGCGAGGCCAAGCAGCGTGAGATCGAAAGTCTGCTTTCCGGCGAGGCCGACGCCAACGACAGCTATGTCGAGATCAATGCGGGAGCGGGTGGCACCGAGGCGCAGGACTGGGCCGAGATGCTGATGCGCATGTACATGCGCTGGGCCGAGCAGCGCGGCTACAAGGTACAGCTGATCGAGCAGAGCGAGGGCGAGCAGGCGGGCGTCAAGTCCGCCACTCTGCAGGTCAGCGGACCGAACGCCTATGGCTGGCTCAAGACGGAGGCGGGCGTGCATCGGCTGGTGCGCATCAGTCCGTTCGACGCCAACGCGCGGCGGCAGACCAGCTTCGCCTCGGTCTGGGTCTATCCGGTGGTCGACGACACCATCGAAATCGAGGTCAACGACAGCGATCTGAAGGTCGATACGTTCCGCGCCTCCGGCGCCGGCGGCCAGCACGTCAACAAGACCGAGAGCGCGATCCGCATCACGCACATCCCGTCGGGCATCATCGTCGCCTGCCAGACCGATCGCAGCCAGCACCGCAACCGCGCGACCGCGATGGCGATGCTCAAGGCGCGGCTCTACGAGCAGGAATTGCAGCGGCGCGAGACGGCGGCGACGGCGGTGGAAAACGCCAAGACCGACATCGGCTGGGGCCACCAGATCCGCAGCTACGTGCTGGCGCCCTACCAGCTGGTAAAGGACCTGCGTACCGGCGTGGAAAAAGGCAACCCGGATGCGGTGCTGGACGGCGACCTCGACGCCTTCATGGCGGCGGCCCTGGCCAGCCGCGTCGGTGCGACCCGCTCGGACGCCAGCGCGCAGGCCCGTTAGCGCCCCTCAAGTCGGTCTGGTCGTCGCCTCGATCTCGGGGCGCCGCTACCCTTGATTACTGTAACACTAGGTGTTATAGGTTAGTTGGATGTCCTTCCAGCGGCTAACTGAGCGCTGATGCAGATATTCAAGAACAAGCCGTTTGCGCGATTGCCCGAAGTCGCGTCTCACAATGCAACGTTGCAGGAGGCAGTTGGGAGGGCAGACCGAGGAATGATCGATGCCGACCTTGGCGGCGGTGTCATCAAGCAGCTGTTGCCACGCGAAGCAGCGTCAATGACGACGAGCTAGCCGCCTTTAGGCTGCTGGCGGCAAGGTTGCTGGCCTACGACGACGCGGCGCTCGCTCGAGCGATGGCCACGGGTGTGCTAACGGAGGTGAGGAGTGATCACCAAGCAATATCGCAGCCTGGCCATGGCCTCGGTCCATGAAACGGCGTACGGGCTGCCAAAAATCTGGTGGATTGATCGCCCTTCGATCCGGTTGACCAGCTCGGTGCATTCGATCAGCCGGGGTCCCAACAGGGCGTGCCGCATGTAAGCCTGGCCTCGGCAAGAGAGGCAATCGCGTAGTGCCGCGCCATCGCGCTGTGCCCCAAACCGGCGAGCTGTGGGAATATGAACCACATCCAATGACTGCGCTTCTGGCCTTGCCGCAGTTCCTGCCGCACCCGCTCCAGAACCGGGTCCTGCGCGTTCACGAAGCGATCGAGATCATCGGGCATCGGCATCGTCAGCGCCCGTCACACGACTTTGTCGGTGATCGTCTGCGCATATGGGACTGAACCGCGGAAGGAGGCGCGCTGTTCCAGCCGCTCGCTCATTACGGCGAGGTTCGGATAGGTCGTCCGCCACGGCAGTTCCGCAAACCGGACGGAGAGATACCCAAGAAGGGTGCCGACTGCGATGTCCGCGAGCCCGAACCGATCACCGCGACGAACTGCGCTCCCCGGCAAGCTGCGCGATCGCCCGCAATCCTCCGTCCACCTTGCGCCGCTGACGCGCGATCCATTCGGCGCTCTGGTGTTCCGGCGCGCGATGGCGCTCCCAGAACAGCAACACGCACGCATCACAAACGCCGTCGCACAACACCTCGACGTGCCGAGCGGCCAGCTTGCCGTCGATGTCGTCGGGCAACAGCGGCGGCACCGAATACTTCGCTTCCAGGTATTCGAGGATGAACCGCGACTCGTACACCGATCCGCCGTTCTCCAGCAGGAGCACCGGCAGCTTCTCCAGCGGATTGTAGCGCGGCGTCTCGGTCGTGCTGTCCCAGGGCACCTCGGTCCGCAACTCGAACGGAATGCTTTTTTCCGCCAGCGCGATGCGGACCTTGCGGGCATAGGGGCTCGGCATGGCGCTGATCAGTTGCAGCATGTCAGGTTCCTACCAATCCGCGGGCAAAGTCGCCGGCGTCGAACGGGCGCAGGTCGCCGGCCTGCTCGCCGACGCCGACTGCGTGTACGGGCAAGCCGAACTCCTCGGCCAGGGCGACGACGATGCCGCCTCGCGCGCTGCCGTCGAGTTTGGTCACCACCAATCCGGTGATCTCGACCATGTCGCGGAACACGCGCACCTGCTGCGTCGCGTTCTGGCCGGTTGTGGCGTCGAGTACCAGCAGGATGGAGTGTGGCGCCTCGGGATCATGCTTGCGCAACACGCGGATGATCTTGCGCAGTTCCTCCATCAGCACGGATTTGTTGTGCAGGCGGCCGGCGGTGTCGATCAGCAGCACGTCGGCGCCCTCGGCCTGCGCCCGCGTCAGCGCCTCGAACGCCAAGCCGGCGGCATCGGCGTTCGGCGGCCCAGAGATCACCGGCGCGTCGGTCCGCTGTCCCCAGATCTGCAACTGCTCGACCGCCGCAGCGCGGAAGGTGTCGCCGGCGACCAGCACCGGCCGCAGCTCCTGCTCCTGATAGAGCTGGGCCAGCTTGCCGATCGTCGTCGTCTTGCCGGTCCCGTTGACCCCGACGACCAGCACCACATGCGGTTTGCGGGTCCGATCGATCACCAGCGGATGCGCCACGGGCGCCAGGATCGCGGACACCTCGTCGGCCAGCGCGGACTTGATCTCGGCGTCGGTCACCTCGGTGCCGAAGCGGCTGCGGCGGAAACCCTGGATGACGCGGGCGGCCACCGCGGTGCCGAGATCGGCCGAGATCAGCAGCTCCTCCAATTCCTCAAGCGCCTCGTCGTCGAGCCGTCGCTTGACGAAAACCGTGCTGATGCTCTCGGTCAGCTTTTGCGTGCTGCGCGACAGACCCTGCTTGAGCTTGTTGAAAAACCCGCCAAGCGCCATCAGACCGGCTCCGCCAGGATGGTCAGGCCATCGGCATCCTTCACCCTTGCCGCCACGATCTGCCCCGGCTGCAGCGGGCGGGTCAGGCGGACCGGCGCGAAATGCTCGCTGTGGCCGGTCTCCGCCGTCTCCGCCAAGACCTGGACGACGGTCCCGCGCTGGGTCCGAAAAAAACCTGCGGCCTGGCGCCTGCCGGCCTCGCGCAGGCGGGCGGCGCGCTCGCGCCGCTCCCCGACGGGCACGGCCGGCATCCGGGCGGCCGGCGTTCCCGGGCGCTCGCTATAAGGGAAAACATGCAGGAACTGCAGCATGGCCTCGTCGATGAAGGCCAGCGTCTCGCCGAACATCGCCTCCGTCTCGGTGGGAAACCCGGCGATCAGGTCGGCGCCGAAGGCGATCCCCGGCCGCAGATCGCGCGCTCGCCGGATCACGGCGAGGGCGTCCCCCCGCAGGTGCCGACGCCGCATGCGCTTGAGGACGAGGTCGTTTGCCGCCTGCAAGGAGAGATGCAGGTGCGGCATCAGCCTGGGCTCCTCCGCGATCAGTCGCCAAAGGTCGTCGTCGATCGCGGCGGGATCGAGCGAGGAGAGGCGCAGGCGCGGCAGGTCTGGCACCAGCGCCAGCAATCGTCTTGTGAGCTGGCCGAGAGAGGGGCTTCCGGGCAGGTCGGCCCCGTAGCTGGCGATGTCCACGCCGGTCAGCACCAGTTCCCGATAGCCGCCCTCCATCAGGGCGCGAGCCTGGGCGACGACGACGCCGACCGGTACGCTGCGGTTGGGGCCACGACCGAACGGGATGACGCAGAAGGTGCAGCGGTGATCGCAGCCCTGCTGGATTTGCACAAAGGCGCGCGCCCGGCCGGCGAACTCGGTGACCAGATGCGCCGCGGTCTCGCGTGCCGCCATGATGTCGGAGACGGCGCCGGGCGCGTCGTCGCCCCAGCTCTCCGCCAGCAGTTTTTCGCGGTTGCCGAGCACCCGGGTCACGCCCGGCAGCGACGCCCATCTCCCGGGGTCGATCTGCGCCGCGCAGCCGGTGACCACGATGCGCGCGTCCGGCCGCTCCCGGCGCACGCGCCGGATCGCCTGGCGCGCCTGCCGCTCGGCCTCGGCGGTCACCGCACACGTGTTCACCACCACCGTGTCGGTCAGCGCGGCCGCGTGATTGCGGATCACCTCGCTCTCGTAGGCGTTGAGGCGGCAGCCGAAGGTGAGCACTTCGGCGCTCATGACGGCAGCGCCGCCAGATCGATTGTCCCGGTGTAGGCGGTCGCCACCGGCCCGGTCATCAGCACGTGCCCGTCGGCAAGCCACTCGATCTCGAGCGTGCCCCCGTCTAGCTCGACGGCCGCGCGGCGGCCGGTCAGACCGCGCCGGTGCGCATTGACCAGGGCCGCACAGGCGCCCGAACCGCAGGCGAGGGTCAAGCCGGCCCCGCGCTCCCAGACCCGCAGGCGAATGCGGTCCGGGGCGAGCACCTGGGCGATGCCGATGTTGGCGCGCTCGGGGAACAGCGTGTGGTGCTCCAGCCCCGGCCCGAGCGCCGCGACGGGGATTTCCGAAATGTCCGGCACAAACAAGGTTGCATGCGGGTTTCCCATGCTCATCGCGGCGGCCGCGGGCAGGGTGCCGAGATCGACATGCAGCGTGTCCATCGGCCGTGACAGCGGCACGTCGCGCCAGTGCAGGCGTGCCGGTCCCATGTCGACCGCGACCCGGCCATCCGCGAGCCGCCGCGAGGGAAGATCGCCGGCGACGGTCCGGATCACTTGCGCCGGCCGCCCGGTCTCACGCGCCAGGAGATCGACGACGCAGCGCGTGGCGTTGCCGCAGGCACCGGCCTCGCCGCCATCGGGGTTGCGGATGCGCATGAAGGCGTCCGCCTCGGAACCGCTGGGCGGCTCCTCGATGGTGATGAGTTGATCGCAGCCCACTCCCGTCCGACGATTTGCGATGGCGGCGGCGGTACGTTGGCTCAGGTTGAGCGGGGCGGCGCGCTCGTCGAACACGACGAAGTCGTTGCCGCAGCCGTGCATCTTTGTGAAGCGTGCCAGCATCCTCGCCTATATCTGTGGGTGGCGGCGCCAGCGGAAGGGGCATCCTTGCATCGTGGACCCGCCCCCGTTATATCCGCGCCCCTGTTCGCGCGTCCGGGCCTGGTATGGGCATGCCCGGCCGCGACGCTCGTCCGTTCCGAATAGCGGAGAAGGACGAGCCTGAGAAGAAGGAGCCCGAAATGCCCAAGATGAAGACCAAGTCGTCGGTCAAGAAGCGGTTCAAGATCACCGCGACCGGCAAGGTTCTGGCCGGCCCCGGCATGAAGCGGCACGGCCTGATCAATCGGTCGCAGAAGATGAAGCGCACGAACCGCGGTTCGCAGGTGCTGACCGAGGCCGACGGCAAGACCGTGAAACAGTGGGCGCCCTACGGGCTGCGGTAAGGAGATAGCGCATGGCACGGGTCAAGCGCGGCGTCACCACGCACGCTCGCCACAAGAAGGTTCTCGCCCAGTCGAAGGGCTTTTATGGCCGTTCCTCGACGAACTACCGGATCGCGCTGGAGCGGCTTGAGAAGTCGCTGCAATACGCCTACCGCGACCGGCGCAACAAGAAGCGCGACTTCCGCGGATTGTGGATCCAGCGCATCAATGCCGCGGTGCGCGAGCACGGCCTGACCTATTCGCGGTTTATCGACGGGCTGAACAAGGCGGGCATCGAGATCGACCGCAAGGTGCTGGCCGCCATCGCCTACGACGACGCCGACAGCTTCGCGGCGATCGTCAGGCAGGCGCAGGCGGCGCTGTCGTCCGAGCCTGCCCCGGCCGCCGAGGCCGCCCTGGCCTGACGTTCGGTTTTCCAAAGGCCGACGAACGAGGCGAAGGGCTGCCCGCGCAGGGCGGCCCTTCTTCGTGTGAGACCGATGTGCAAAACGACCTGCTGGACCTGAAGAACGAGACCGAGGCGGCGCTGGAGGCGGCGGCGGACCTGCGAGCGTGGGACGCCGTGCGCGTCGGCGTGCTCGGACGCAACGGCCGGCTGACCGGGCTGCTCAAGGAACTCGGACGCGCCTCTCCCGAGCAGCGGCGCGAACGAGGTGCGGCGCTCAACCAACTGAAGAACGAGCTCACCGCCGCGATCGAGACGCGGCGGGTGGCGCTGGAGGCGGCCGAACTGGACGCCCGGTTGGCCGGCGAGCGGCTCGACGTCACCCTGCCGCCGCGACCTTCCCCCGCCGGACTGATCCACCCGATCAGCCGGACCATGGAGGAGATCGCGGCCATCTTCGGCGCAATGGGTTTTTCGGTCGCCGAGGGACCCGACATCGAAAGCGACTGGCACAATTTCGGCGCGCTCAACATCCCCGCCCACCATCCGGCGCGTGCCGATCACGATACGTTCTACCTGCCGCCGATCGGCAACGCGCCGCCGCGCGTGCTGCGCACCCACACCTCTCCGGTGCAGGTCCGCACCATGCTGACGCAGCCGCCGCCGTTCCGGGTGATCGCCGTCGGTCGCACCTATCGGGCCGATCACGACGCGACGCACTCGCCGATGTTCCACCAATGCGAAGGCTTGGTGATCGACCGGGACAGCACGCTCGGCCATCTCAAGGGGTGCCTGATCGATTTCCTGCGCGCCTTCTTCGGCATCGACACCCTGCCCGTCCGTTTCCGGGCCAGCTACTTCCCGTTCACCGAGCCGTCGATGGAGGTCGACATCGGCTGGAACCGCAGGACCGGCGACATCGGCTCGGGCGGCGACTGGCTGGAGATCCTCGGCAGCGGCATGGTCCACCCTCGCGTGCTGGCCAATTGCGGCCTCGACCCGCGCGACTGGCAGGGCTTTGCCTTCGGCATGGGCGTCGAGCGGGTGACGATGCTCAAGCACGGCATCCCGGACCTGCGGCCGTTCTACGACAGCGACATCCGCTGGCTGCGCCATTACGGGTTCGACCCGCTGGCTCCCGTGACGCTGCACGAGGGGCTCTAGACGATGAAGTTCTCGCTGTCCTGGCTTCGTGACCACCTCGAGACCGATGCGCCGCTGGCCCGGATCACCGAGACGCTGACCAATATCGGCCTCGAAGTGGAAGCGGTCGAGGATCGCGGGGCGACGCTGGCGCCGTTCCGCATCGCCCGCGTGATCGAGGCGAGACCGCATCCGAACGCGGACCGGCTGCGGGCCTGCCAGGTGGATGCGGGCGACGGCCCGGTGTCGGTGGTGTGCGGCGCGCCCAACGCGCGCACCGGCCTGGTCGGGGTGTTCGCTCCTCCCGGCAGCTTCATTCCTGGCACCGGCATCACGCTGAAGGTCGGCGAAATCCGCGGCGTGCAGAGCGCCGGGATGCTGCTCTCCTATCGCGAGCTCGGCCTCGGCGAGGACCACAGCGGGATCATCGAACTGCCGGAGGATGCGCCGGTCGGCGTGTCCTACGCCGCCTGGGCGGGGCTCGATGACCCGGTGGTGGAGATCGCGGTCACTCCCAACCGAGGCGACGCGCTGGCCATTCGCGGCATCGCGCGCGACCTGGCCGCCGCCGGCATCGGCACCCTGCGGGCCTGGCAGCCTGGCCCGGTCCCGGCCGCGTTCGAGGGCGGGCTGCGCTGGGAGATCGCTTGGCGCAACGCGTGTCCGTGGGTGCTCGGCCGCACGATCCGGGGCGTGCGCAACGGGCCGAGCCCGAAATGGCTGCAGGACCGGCTCACCGCGCTCGGCCTGCGGCCGATCAACGCGCTGGTCGACGTAACCAACTTTTTCACGTTCGACCTTGGCCGCCCGCTGCACGTGTTCGATGCCGGCAAGGTTACGGGCGAGGTGCTGACGATCCGCCCCGGAGCCGGGGAGAGTTTCCGGGCACTGAACGGGCGCGACTACACTGCCACGGCGGAGGATTGCGTGATCGCCGACGCGGCCGGGGTGCAGTCGCTCGCCGGAGTGATCGGCGGCGAAGCCACTGGCTGCGACGAGGCGACCACCAGCGTGTTTGTCGAATGCGCCCTCTTCGACCCGGTCCGCATCGCCCGGACCGGACGGCGGCACCAGATCGTCTCCGACGCCCGCCAGCGTTTCGAGCGCGGCATCGATCCCGCCGTGATGCCCGACGCGACCGAAGCCGCGACGCGCCTGATCCAGGAACTGTGCGGCGGCGAGGCCGGCGCGGTGCGGTCGGCCGGCGCCGAGCCGGCCTGGCAGCGGGACGCGACCATGCGTTTCGCGCGGCTGGCCGGCCTCGGGGGCGCCGATGTCCCGCCTGAGGAAGCGGTTGCCGCGCTGGAGCGGCTCGGGTTCGCGGTCCGGGAGCGCGATGCGGAGCGGGTGACGGTCGCCGTGCCGCTCATGGCGCAACGATGTGGCGGCCCTGATCGCGCTGGACCAGGCGCAGGAGCTGCCCGTCGCCGGTGTGGCGGCCGAGGGCTGCACTGTCATCGAGCCCGAGTGCGACCTGATCGAGGAGGTGCTGCGCTTGCGCGGCCTCGACGCGATCCCGCCGGTCTCGCTGCCGCGCGCGGCGGCGGTGCCGGCCGCGACGCTGACGCCGGCGCAGGCACGGACCGCGTTGGTCCGCCGGACCCTGGCCGCCCGTGGCTTGGCCGAGTGTGTCACCTTCAGCTTCATGCCGGCGCAGCAGGCGACGCTGTTCGGCGCCGCACCGGAGAGCCTGCGCCTGACCAACCCGATCGCCGCCGACCTCGACCAGCTTCGCCCGACGCCGGTCGCCACCCTCGGCCTTGCCGCTGCCCGCAATGCCGCACGGGGGTTTTCGGATCTCGGCCTGTTCGAGATCGGCCCGGCCTTCGGAGAGGATGCCCCGAACTCTCAGGGCGCGGTCGCGGCCGGCCTGCGCATCGGGGCGACGCCGCGCAGCTGGATCGCGCCCGCCCGCGAGGTGGACGCGA
Source organism: uncultured Alphaproteobacteria bacterium (assembly GCA_963719345.1). Taxonomy (GTDB): domain Bacteria; phylum Pseudomonadota; class Alphaproteobacteria; order Acetobacterales; family Acetobacteraceae; genus CAVRCA01. The sequence continues at coordinate 3,534 of CAVRCA010000004.1, read as the reverse complement.
TGGATGCCAAGGCGGATTTTTGGGCCGCGCTCGCCGCCCTCGGCGTGCCGCCGGAGGCGGTGACCGTCACCGCCGACGCGCCGGCTTATTACCATCCCGGCCGGTCCGGAACGGTGCGGCAAGGCCCGAAAACCGTGCTCGGCCATTTCGGCGAGCTGCATCCGAGGCTCAGGGCGGCGCTCGACCTGCCCGGACCGGCTGTCGCTTTCGCCCTGATGCTCGATGCGATCCCGGAGCCGAAGCGGCGGCGCAAGTCCGCGCCCGATCTCGCGCCCTACCAGCCGGTGCGGCGCGATTTTGCCTTCATCGTCGATGCGGGGATTGCGGCGGAGGCCGTGTTGCGGGCGGCCCGCGGGGCGGAGCGCAACCTTGTTGCTGGGGTGACGCTGTTCGACGTCTACCAGGGTGACCCGCTGCCGGAGGGGCGCAAGTCGCTCGGCATCGAGGTCACGTTCCAGCCGCGCGACCGCACGCTGAGCGAGGCCGAGATCGAAGCGGCGAGCGGCAAGGTGGTCGCGGCGGTGGCGAAGGCGACCGGAGGGGTGCTGCGATAGCGACTGACAATCCATGGATTCGGCACTACTGTTCGCGTATGGCCGAGCCGCTTCCCAAAGGTATGAATGCCGATGAATTCATCGCCTGGGCGATGGAGCAGCCGGAGGGCTGCCACTACGAGCTTGCCGGCGGCGAAGTCGTCACCATGGCTCCCGAGCGGCTCGGGCACGCAATCGTAAAGCACCTTTTTGTGCGCCGCATGACCGAAGAGATCGAGCGCTTGGGGTTGCCCTGCGTCGCCCTACCCGACGGTGTCGCCGTTCGCGTGGATGAACGGACCATATACGAACCGGACGCGATGCTTCGCTGCGGCCCGAAGCTCCCCTATGACACCGTGACCGTCGATGATCCCGTCGTCGTAGTCGAGGTTCGGTCTCGCTCGACGGGATACCGGGACAGCGGCGTCAAGCTCATCGATTACTTCAAGATTCCCTCGGTCCGCCATTACCTGATCGCCAAGATCGAAGACAAGGTGGTCATCCACCACCGGCGGGAGACGGGGGAGGGCGATATCCTGACAAGTATCGTTCACGACGGTCCGGTGCGGCTCGATCCTCCCGGCATGGTCCTCCGCGACGTCTTTCCGGCAGACATCGGCTGACACCGGGCGGCGTCTGTCCTATCTGATCGCGGTGAACTGCCGGCTATACCGCCCGGCGCTGCCAGGCATAGCATGACCGACACCGCCATCGACCACATCCGCAATTTTTCGATTATCGCCCATATCGACCACGGCAAGTCCACCTTGGCCGATCGGCTGATCCAGGCGACCGGCGCGCTGAGCGACCGCGAGATGACCAATCAGGTCCTCGACAACATGGAGCTGGAGCGCGAGCGCGGCATCACCATCAAGGCGCAGACCGTGCGGCTCGCCTACCGCGCCCGCAACGGTGAGCTTTATGAGCTCAACCTGATGGACACGCCCGGCCACGTCGACTTTGCCTACGAGGTCAGCCGCAGCCTCGCCGCCTGCGAGGGTTCCCTCCTCGTCGTCGACGCCAGCCAGGGGGTCGAGGCGCAGACGCTCGCCAACGTCTATCACGCCCTCGACGCTGGCCATGAGATCGTCCCGGTGCTCAACAAGATCGATCTTCCGGCCGCCGAGCCCGAGCGGGTCAAGCAGCAGATCGAGGACGTGATCGGGCTCGATACTTCCGATGCGATCGAGATCAGCGCCAAGACCGGACTGAACATCGAAGGGGTGCTGGAGGCGTTGGTTCATCGCCTTCCCGCGCCCACGGGCGACGCGACCGCGCCGCTTAAGGCGCTGCTGGTCGACAGCTGGTACGACCAGTATCTCGGTGTGGTGATCCTGGTGCGGGTCAAGGACGGCCGGCTCAGGCGGGGTCAAAAAATCCGCATGATGTCCACGGGCGCGGTACACGCGGTGGAGCAGGTCGGCGTCTTCTCGCCGAAGATGATCGCGACCGACGATCTCGGGCCGGGCGAGATCGGCTACATCACCGCCGCCATCAAGACCGTCGCCGACTGCAACGTCGGGGACACGATCACCGACGACCGCACACCTGCCGCCGAAGCTCTGCCCGGCTTCAAGCCGTCAATCCCGGTGGTGTGGTGCGGACTTTACCCCGTGGATGCGGACGATTTCGAAAAACTGCGGGAGAGCCTGGGCAAGCTGCGGCTCAACGACGCGTCGTTCCACTACGAGCCGGAGACCTCGGCCGCGCTCGGCTTCGGCTTCCGCTGCGGTTTTCTGGGTTTGCTGCACCTCGAGATCATCCAGGAGCGGCTGTCGCGCGAGTTCGCCCTGGAGCTGATCGCGACCGCCCCGTCCGTGGTCTATCGGCTCCACCGGACGAATGGAGAAATGCAGGAGCTGCACAATCCCGCCGACATGCCCGATGGCAGCGTGATCGACCACATGGAGGAACCTTGGATCCGGGCGACGATCCTGGTGCCCGACGACTATCTCGGCGCGGTGCTGACGTTGTGCAACGAGCGGCGGGGCGAGCAGGTCGACCTCACCTATGTCGGCAGCCGGGCGATGGCGGTCTACCGGCTGCCGCTCAACGAGGTGGTGTTCGATTTCTACGATCGGCTGAAATCGGTGTCCCGCGGTTATGCGAGCTTCGACTACCAGATGGATGGGTATGTCGAGAGCGACCTCGTCCGCATCTCGATCCTGGTGAACCACGATCCGGTGGACGCCCTCTCGTTCATCGCGCACAGGAGCGTGGCGGAAAATCGCGGTCGGGCGATCTGCGCCCGGCTGAAGGACCTCATCCCGCGTCAGTTGTTCAAGATCGCCGTGCAGGCGGCGATCGGCGGCCGGGTGATCGCCCGCGAGACGATCGGGGCGTTGTCCAAGGACGTGACTGCCAAGTGCTACGGCGGCGACATCTCGCGCAAGCGCAAGCTGCTGGAGAAGCAGAAGGAGGGCAAGAAGCGGATGCGCCAGTTCGGCAAAGTAGAGATCCCGCAATCGGCCTTCCTGGCAGCCCTCAAGATGGATAGCTGATCCGGCTTGCCTCACGGCGCGGTTGCCTGAAGCGGGTCGGCTGCTATGTTGCTGGCGGCCCAGGTGCTGAATGGACCGGCTTTCCGCATGCGGAGGGATGGCCGAGCGGCTTAAGGCGCACGCTTGGAAAGCGTGTGTGCGTGAAAGCGTACCGTGGGTTCGAATCCCACTCCCTCCGCCACTTGTCCTCCGCCCTGGCCTGACGATCGTCACGCCACCGCGGGATCGCTCCGGCGGTAATCGTCCCCTGTGAGCGATCGATGGATTCCGTCCGCTACTCCTCGATCCGGACGTAATCGAAATCGCCCGGCTTGCCGTCGATCCCGGTTTTGGGCGATGCGATCCAGCCGGCATACTGACCGGGTTCGCGCACCGGGCGCATAAGGCTGGCGAGATAATCGCCGTCCTCCGCCGTCGGCAGGAAGCCCGCCTGCTGCGACCGCCACTCGGCATCGGATATCATGCGCCCCGACGGGTCGACGTGGATGCCGGCGAACTCG